>NZ_JANJZD010000009.1 GCF_024623325.1 Acetatifactor muris | reverse complement strand
ATGTCACTAAGAAGGAAGCGGTTTAACATAAGCTTTGCACCGGCACAGTTTATCGAAGAACTGATGAAAATTTAAAAATCCGCAATTTAGGATTTGAGTGGGAGTAAACATTCATGCGTTTGTCGTGGTTTTTTTCTGAACATCATTGACAGTGAGGTATATTTCCGTTAATATTAACATATAAATAAGTCAGTGGTATCACTGATTGGGCTGGTCGAAAGACCCTGGTCCACCGAACGGCGGGGAATTTCCCCGCTATTTTTGTTAGGGAAATCTGAGAGGGATGAAGGAAATAATCTATGGCTGAAAAGATTTTAAGTGTTTTTATAGATGAATCGGGCGATTTTGGGCCATACGATTTTCATGCGCCATTTTATCTGGTTGCAATGGTTTTACATAATCAGGATGTGGATATTAGCAAAAATGTTGATGATTTGGAGAGTCATTTGGCGAACATCGGATATAAGCAGCATGCCATCCATACAGGACCGCTGATTCGCAGAGAATCCGTTTATGCTAATGACCTTATGGAAGAAAGAAAACGCCTTTTTAATGCATTATTTAATTTTGCCCGTAAATTGGATTTCCGATATGTTTGTGCCAAAATAAGGAAAGATGAATGTCCGGATGTAATTACTTTAACAGCGAGAATATCAAAAGCGATTGCAGGAATACTAAAGGAACATCAAAATTTTTGGGAGCAGTTTAACCGCATTATAATCTATTACGACAATGGGCAGATTGAGCTTACCAAAATTCTGACTTCTGTTTTTAATACGCTTTATGCCAATGTAGAGTTCCGAAAAGTTAAGCCTGTAGATTATAAATTGTTTCAGGCGGCTGACCTGATTTGTACGATGGAACTGCTTGCGGAAAAAGCAGAGCCCAATTCATTTTCAAAATCGGAACAGGAATTTTTTGTTCAGTACGAGACTTTAAAAAGAACTATCTTAAGCCGTTATTGAAGAAACATTTATAGGGAGCAGATGTGTTAGAATGGAAAAGGATATACTGGATTATGCGAAAGACGGTAGATTGACAGAATCGTCAGACGGAAAGCGTTATGAATGGCGCAAAATGATTGATGAGGTAAAAGCGTTAGGCAGGCCGCTTATGGACGAGGAGGCCGAGCAGTACCGGGTAAAATAGCATTGGCGTAGCAAAAGCGCAATTTGTCGATTTGTCGAACCGCAAATTGGGGTGGGGTAAAAGGGGTAAACATTTTCAACCCGGGGTAAAAGTCATCAAAATTTAACAGCGGCACAGGCGGCTATCAATAATTGATGCCATAGGAATTTGAGTACGATTTGGCGAAAGTATAAAGAAATGGCTTGAAATCAAGGGATTTTGAGCGTAGAGGGGTTCACCGGAGCGGCTGGTGGGCTCCTCTTTTTTGCGTTTTGGGATAGGGCTGTGAATATGGCGATAAGGAAATATCGGATACAATTTGGCGAAACCCCGGACTTTTGCCAAAAAGTATGGTTTTGCCAAATTGTATAGGGTTTTGCCAAATAGTATAAGGGTTTCGCTAAATTGTCTGAAAATGCTGTTGAAATTTGGCAGATAAAGTGCTAACCGCCGCTATGGGAAATCGCCCCATATGCGGCGTTCTGTCATTTTCCCCCACACTGGATTATTAACTTGGCAGTTGGGGAGGTCAGAGGTAATAGGCGGATGGCCTTATCGGATGAAAGGCGAAAAATATTAGACCAAAAAAATGAAAAATCTGCGATTCACGTAGCCAGATTAACCATTCACGAAGTAGGCGTTAGAAATTCCCCTATTTTTTCCGATAAGTTAGTTGAAGACTGGAGGTGGCGGACACGGTAAAAATTGCAGTATGTGATGATGAAAAAAATATAAGGGGCTACCTTGTTTCACTCATCAAAAAGCAGGGTACAGAATGCAGCATTACGGAATATGCCTCTGCTGACGAGTATCTGGCGGATGGGAAAGAACACGATCTGGTGTTCTTGGATATAGAGATGGGAGACTCCGGCACGGAGCTGGACGGTATGGGGCTGGCAAGGCATATCCGGGGCATGGATGCACGCAGGCAGCCAATCATCATATTTGTCACGGGCTATGAAAAATATGTCTATGACGCCTTTGACGTAGGGGCGTTCCAGTATCTGGTGAAGCCCGTGGATGAACAGAAGTTTTCGGGGGTGTTTGGCCGGGCAGTGGGGCAGATTTTATCCGAAGCAGAACAGGGAAAGAAAAAACTTGTGATCCAGTATGGCGGCGAGGGAAAAGCCATACCGCTGAATGATATTTATTACATGGAGAGCCGGAACCATAATATCGTCCTGTACCTGAAAAGCGGAAATATAGAGTATTATGCAAAAATCGGTGACCTGGAGGAAGAACTGGCGGGGCAGTTTTACCGCATCCACCGGGGCTATCTTATCAACCTTTTCCATGTGGAAGGCTACGATAAGACAGAGGTAAGGATGGCGAATGGGGATAAACTCCTGCTTTCAAGGTATAAGTATGACGGCTTTGTGCAGGCATATATGGATTACATTTCGGAGGAAAGCCTATGAGCCAGTCAGGATTTGAAATGGCCAATAACATATTGGATATGTGGAAGATAATCATACAAGCCATAATGTTCCTTGTTTTGTGGGCGACAGCTTTCAATGTAAAGAAGGGGAAAAGGGATGGCATTGCGGCAGTCATATTCATGCTTGCAAATATGGGATTATGGTTTCTGCCATGTGCATCATGGGTCAGGTATGCCGTTTTAGCTTTGGCAATATTGGGATATGGGGCAGTGAATTATAAAAAACAGATTGGCAAAGCGGTCTTCGTGATACTTGGCTTTTATAACCTCCACTGCCTGAGCTTTCTGATAGCAAATAGCATTTATATAAAAATAACAGACATGATGATGAAGGATTTGGATGCTTTATCGGGGAATTATCAACAGCAGGTGTACCATTGCATAGCAGTCGGGATGGCTTTATCTGTTTTCCTTTATACGGCATTATTTGTGGCGATGACGGTCATTCTGCGCAGTATCATCAAAGGGACGGGCATAATGGCATGGCAGGACGTATTCCTGCTTTCCGTGTTGAATTTTGTGGGAAGCCTGATTGCAGGTGTGGTAAGCGGCCTGTTGATTGTAAATATAGGAAGCGGTGCGTTTATCCTGTTTGATGAAAAGCCGGATCTGCTATGGAAGGTTCCCATGATAGCAGTCTTCATATTTGCAGGGGAAGCCGCACTGATCTATTTCTGGCAGAGATACCGTATTCTGCTTGATGAAAGGCAGAAGCATTTTGTGGAGGAACAGCAGGTCAAAGCCATGAAAAAGCGGCTGGAGGAAGCAGAGAATTTTTACGGCAGTATCCGGAAGGTGCGCCATGAGATGAAGAACCACATGGCGAACATCAAGGGGCTGGCAGGAGCCGGGGAGTACGGGGAGATTGAGGATTATGTCCGGCGGATGGATGAGACCATGCAGGAGCTGGAGTATAAATATGTGACGGGAAATGCGGTGACGGATGTCATCATCAATGACAAATGCCGCAGGGCGGAGAAAGCGGGCATCCGGTTTGAAGCTGATTTCCGGTACGGCGGGGAAATCCCGGTATTTGACATGGGGATCATACTGAACAACCTTCTGGATAATGCCATAGAAGCCTGTGAGAAACTGGAGCCGGGAAAGGGATTCATAAGCCTTGTCCTGAAACGGAAGAAACAGTTTTTACTGCTGGATGTGGAGAACAGCTTTGACGGGGCTGTGCCTGTGCAGGTGCGTGGCGGCTCGGCACCGCCTACAACGAAACAGAGTACCCTGCCCGGAATCATCACGGAGCATGGAATCGGGCTTTCCAATGTGAGGGAGATGGCAGAGCGGTATTTTGGTGGTGTAAACATAAAAGTGAAAGGGGATGTATTCCATGTGACGGTCATGCTGCAGCAGGGGGAGGTGGAAGCGGAAAAGAATAAGTAACAGGATGCTTTTAACTGAAAACAAAAAATGGAGGATTAGAAAATGGCAATCAGCGGAGTAGGACAGAATTATTATCAGAACAATGTGGCAACAACGAAAAACACAAAAAATGTGAATGGCACGGAGAAATTTGCATTGGAGAAAACAGGCGAGACAAAGGAATTATCGGAAGCGGAAGAAATGGAATTATTCAAGAAGGAATTCTATGAAGACCTTTCCAAGATAACAATACATAAGACATTAAACAATGTTGCTATCAATATTTCAGAAGCAGGGTTTAAGGCTATGAAAGATGACCCGGAATACAGGGAAAAAATCCTTTCATTGCTCAAAAGGGATTTGGGGAGTTCGCTGGCGCCAAGAAACTGTTCTGGAGTGTTTACAGTTGGCGCAACAATAAAAGAATATCGGGGCGATTCGTGGCCTGTCGGTTATGATTCGGAATTTTATGCCCGTTCTGGGAACAGTTTTTTTAAGAAGACAAGTGAAAAGAAAGACAGGCAGAAGGAGATTCTGGAGGAATATCTGGAAAAGAGGGCGCAGACGAAAAAACAGCAGCAGGAAATATTGAATGAAAAGATTGCAAAGGCGGAGCAGGAGAGAAGCAGGCTGTCGCAGTCATGGAGCAGTGAGAGGCAGATGGCAGAAGCGGCAAATACTTATGACGCCAATGTTATGACGGAAACTGCCACGGGCAGTGCTTCCCTGCTTGGCTGATGAAGGGCATTATGCCCGGACTTACCATAAGGGGGCATGGGCGGCTCCGAATGACAGAAGGGCCACCATTCAAAAATTTTTAAGGAGGATGATTATTATGGCAATTTCAGGAGTAACGGATTACACAAACACTTATGCGGGGTACACAAATTCCGCAAAAAAGGCAGAGGAAAGTGTAAAAACAAGTACGGTGGAGCTGAAAACTCCAACCGGCGGAACCAAAACGGAGCAGATCAAGACGGGTTATAGCAATGTGAATGATTATTCCAAATATTTGCAGGGCAAGTACAGCTATATGAATACGGGGACTACCTCAATGCAGGGTGTTCCGACAACAGTATCTGTATCGGGAGCATTCTTAAAGAAGTGTATGAATGACCCGGAGAAAGCTAAATATTTGGAGGAAAATCTGGCGGCTATTCCCGATAGCGTTAAATCGCTTTGTAACTCTGTGAAAATGGCACCGGGTAGTCCTGTAGTGACCTATGCCACTTATAAGATAGATGATAATGGTAATATCTCCATGATGAGCGGCAGTACAAACGATCCGGATGGGAAAATAGCCAGAGAGAACGCTGAGAGGAAAGCAAAAGAAAAGAAAGAGCAGGAAGAAAAAGCGGCTAAAAGGCGGGAGGAGAAAAAGGCAGAGGAAGAAAAGGCCGCGGAAAGACGGGCAGAAAGGAAAGCGGCGAATGAAGCAGCGGCAGATACAGACGGATATACCGTAAGCGCCACAGGCACGGATATAAAAGCTGTTACGCAGAAAGTTATAGCAGCATCTTTGGGTATGTCTACGCCCGCAGGAGCAGGTTTTGATATAAAGGCGTAAATAATCCTTACATCCGATTCCGCAGAGGCGCATAAACCCTTGCCCCTGCGGAATGCCCGGACTTACCATAAGGGGGCATGGGCGGCTCCGAATGACAGAGGGGTCGCCATTCAAAATTTTTTAAGGAGGATGATTATTATGGCAATGGAGATTACAAACAATTACAGTAGTTACGTAGCAAGCTACACCGACACTACGAAGAAGACAGACAGCAAGGCGGCATCGGAGGTAAAGACAAACACATCAACAAACAGCAAGGATAAGGTGCAGGCATATTACGAGAAATTGTGCAAGAAGTTCCCTAACATTACTTTTAATACAGGTAGTGGTCTTATGAGCGGAAATGAAAATAAAGTGGTAATAAATCTTTCCAGCGAATGTTTAAAGAAAATGGCAAATGATCCAGAATTTGCTAAGAAAGTAGAGTTTAATTTAACTGGTGCAGTTCCAGGACAAAATAGAATGTTTGCACAAGCCAAAGCTGATAATGCAGTGATACATGGTGTTACAACTGTAATAGATGCCGATGGGAATGCTTCCGTTACTTGTGGTGGTATGACAAGAACAAGTGGTTCAAAACAAAATTCAACTACACTGAATACGGAAAAGAAGCAAAAAGAAAGATTAGAGAAAAAGCGAGAGGAAAGAAAAATTTTAGAAGAAAAGGCGACTAAGAGACAGGCGGAAAAAAGGGCAGAGAAGAAGGAGCAGATGGAAAAGTTGATAGAAGACAGAGGAGCAGATACGTTCACGGTAACGGCTACAGATACCGATGTAAAAAGCGTTACGCAGAACCTTATAGCTGCAATTTCTGGTACATCAGTATCTACGGGAGCAGGTTTTGATATAAAGGCGTAAATAATCTTTACACCCTATTCCGCAGAGGCGCAGAAACCTTTGCCCCTGCGGAATGCCCGGACTTATTGCGAGAGGGCATGGACGGCTCTGAACGACAGAAGAGCCGTGATATTAAAATAATTGGAGGATATTGGAAATGAGCATAAATGGAGTAGGACAGAATTATTATCAGAACAATGTGACGGTAACGAAAAGTTCAAAGAGTGTAAACAACACAGAAGAAACAAGCGGTATGCGGGAATTATCGGAAGCAGAGGAAATGGCGGCATTCAAAAAAGAATTTTATGCCGAACTTGAGAGGATACCAAGGGATAGAACAATAGCAAATGTGGCTGTTAACATATCAGAAGAAGCATTTAAGAATATGAAAGATGATCCAAAGTACAGGGAACAGATGTTATCTGTGATTAGGCGTGATATGACGGGTTCTGTTGCTCCGGCCCCGGATTGTTCTTTGGTAATTACAGTAGGAGCTACAGCTAAAGACTATAGGGCTGATGGATGGTCAGTTAATAATGATTCGGAATTTTACGCGCGTTCTCAGGACAGTTTTTATAAGAAGACGAGTGAAAAGAAAGACAGGCAGAAGGAGCTTCTGGAGGAATATCTGGAAAAGAGGGCGCAGGCAAAAAAACAGCAGCAGGAAATGTTGAATGAAAAGATTGCAAAGATGGAACTGGAGAAAAGCAGACTGTCGCAGTCATGGAGCAGTGAGAGGCAGATGGCAAAAGTGGCTGATGCATATGATGCCAATGTTATGATGGAAACTGTTGCGGGCAGTGCTTCTCTGCTTGGCTGATAAAGGGCATTATGCCCGGACTTACCATAAGGGGGCATGGGCGGCTCCGAATGACAGAGGAGCCGCCATTCAAAATAAAAATTTTTAGGAGGACAAAATTATGGCAATGGAGATTACAAGCAATTACAGCAGTTATGTAACAAGTTACACTGACAGTACGAAAAAGGTGGATATGTCTGGGAACGGTATGCTGACACATTTATCACAGATGATGGTGCAGCGCGCTGAGAACTGGATGAACGGCATCGGCGGGACAAACGATATCCTCGGAAGCACAGTGCAGTCAGCAATCAGGGCAACGGAACAGGCACTTTATGATTTAGACCATCCGCTTTCCCCGGACAGCGTAAAAAGCATTGAGGTGCAGAGACAGCAGGTGAAGGAGAGAGCATTTTATCAGTTGTTTTTGGTAAAACTGGAAGGCTGCTTATAAAGGATTATGATAGATTAACACCAATGCCCCACAGAGGATAAGCAGGCATCCCTGTTTTCCGGCAGATTGGCAAATCGGGGAGCAGGGGCGGCTTTGGTGGATGGCGGGGAGTAAAAGGAGTGGAGAAAGTATAAATGAATATTTTTCTTAATAATCAAATTAGGCGGAATCAGACACTGCTTGACATTATGTTTGGCAGAAAGGTACAGAACACAAAAACTAATAAGAATATGCAGTCCGGCAGGAGGGATACCGTCACCATAAGTAGCGAGGCGCAGGAACTGTCCATGAAGAAAAGCATATCGGGCAGGACGCGGAACACAAGCGTAGATAGCACGATTGACCTGCAGAAATATATAGATGATGCCAGGGAAAGCAATCGCGCGGCATTGGAAAATGCGGGTAGTGAGATTGATGTCAATGCTGTTACATACACGGACAGTTCCGAAGCATTCCGGGCGGCACTGACGGATAAATATTCAAAACTGGCGGCAGAGGCAAAGACGCATTCCAACCCAGAAGAATATATCTACGGGAAATATTATGACAAAGGCTCACAGTATTATGAAGCGAATCTGACAGAAACAGAGCGCCGGATTGCCTATAACTATGAAATGCAGATGTATAAGGACGGAAAGATAAACGGCGTAAGTTATCAGGATTCCCTTTTCAGGGGAATTGAGATATACGGGGATGTGAAGGATAATGACAGGATCATGTTTAAACGCCAGACTATAAACAGGCAGATATCCAATATCCTGTCGGGCGCGGGGATTGACACTGCAGGGATTCCGGACACCTGCTCTTTTACGGTTGATCCATACAGTTATTATATTTCAGTCGATGGCGTGGACGATTCGCTTAAGCAGCCAATGGAACAGGCGCTCAATCAGGGGAGCAATGGGAAGAACCTGTATAAGCATATCCTCACCTGCTCTACGCAGGACGGGTGCAACAGTTCGCAGGTTTCTGCGGATTCCAAGTTGAAGTTTCAGGCATTCCAGCAGGTGTATGAATATATCGGGCTGAAACTGAATGAACTGGATGAGAGGGGCGGAACTTATTATACAAAGGACGGAGAGGACATAAAGGAACTGGTCAGGACAGCAGTGGATAAGTCAGGCACGGTTCCGTGTGATTACAAGGCGCAGGTAAAGCAGTGGATATGCGGGATGATTTCAGAGATTTCCGGGAAGGGCTGGAACAATGTGGCAGATATGAATCTCAGCATACTCTTCCAGTCGGGCAGGCTGATTGACACGAAGCAGTCCATCGTTTATGCACAGGACAGCGAATGGATCAAGGACACGATAGGTTCCAGTTGGTACAGCGTGACAAATAAGTGATGAAAACAAATAATGCACAAGTGATAAAAGGGAATCGGTGGACAGGAGGTGGCTGTGCATCCTGTTTGGCGAGCCGTATGAAGCCGAGTTCCAGTCCGGCGGCGGAGTCCATGTGTATGATGAAAACGGTGACGAAATCCTTACATACACCGCAGGCGTGGGCTGGCATGAGAAGGAGTCGAAGGGGGAGACGGAAGTGCATGGCGCTTTGAAGGCTGCCTATTATGATGCGTACCATGCGGCAAGGCAGGAGATAAATTCCGGCATTGCCGGGATGGAAGTGCAGGGCGGGTTTGATGCGAGGGCGTAAGAAAAATAATGATGATGAGGATTTGAAGGGGAGGCGTTTATTGGGAGATTCCAATAGGCGCCTTTGCATTTTGCAGGAGAGGAGGTGGTAGGTATCCGGAGAATAAAATGTCCGAACAGGCAGTGCGGCAAGCGGGTCTGCGATATCTGGGAGACACGTTTCGGAGTCATTGTGATAGAACTGAAATGCCAGCACTGCGGTGAGGTAGTACGGATATACTGGAAACCAAAGGAGAAAAAATAAATATACATAGATGAAAAGAACGGCAGGAGGATATCCTGCTGTTTTGCTTTTATGGATTAAAGCATTCCTTTTATGGGCATAATAATTCTATCAATGGAAAATTTTGGTAATTCCATTGGGCGCAAAACTGAATAAAAAGTACCGAGCGAGTGGGACCGCATTGCGTCGAGTCACGAATGGCCGGAGTAAAGCTAGTGGGTTTTAATGTGTGTAGTTTTTAGATAGCTTTCCCTGGCCATTCTCTGTCCATTTTTCAAAGCCAGTCCCACATCTAAAATTAAAGCGTTCCTAACTTTACGAAGCCGTAAAGGAAGGAACGCTTTATGTCTGATAGGAAGATCACAGTCAGGTCAGGAAATGAAGAATTCACACTGGATGTTACGGAAGAAGAATACCAGAGATATTACCGTCCGTGGTGGCAGATGAAGAAAAGGGAACAGAGGAACAGGGAAGCGATGGAGTTAAACGGGTACACGGAAGAATCCTACGAGGAATGGAAAGAGAACGATATGCGTTCAGAACTTTTTGCGGAGAGCATGGAGGAACTGGCGGAAAGGAAGATGCTGCTGAATGTCCTCCGTGACGCTATGGATTCCCTTATGCCGGAAGAGCGGGAGCTTGCCATGAAGGTGTTTGGGGAGGAAATGAGCATTTGTGAGTTTGCAAAATCGAAAGGAGAGAACAGACGGACGCTGGCATTCCGCAAAAATAAGGTTATGGAAAAACTGCGCCATTTCTTCCGGGAACAGGGAATTGATGTGTGATTCCCCTTTATTCGACAGGAAAAGATACGTTTGTCGAACGGTTTTCAAAAAAGTTTCATTTTTCATTGCCAATTTTCAAAAAAGTGTCATTACGACAGTGAAGGGGTACAAGATTATCCGCCCCGGAAAGGAGGAATGGAACCTATGGAACAGTCACAGGAGCTTATCGGCATCCTGCAGGCAATCAGCATCGTTGCGAAGAGCCTCGCCGCCAAGCTGGTGCAGATCGAGAAGGAAGTGGAAGCCTATGAAGCCGCGAAAGCGGCCCATGACAGGAAAATGAAGAAAGGATGGAGGCGCTGATGCGTAAGAAGGTTTTTATCTGCAGCCCCTTCCGCGGGGACATGGAAGGGAATGTGAGAAAGGCGGCGGCCTACAGCCGCATGGCGGTGGAGGAAGGGCATCTTCCCATTGCGCCGCACCTTTTATTCCCTCAGTTCTTGAACGAGGGCATTGAGGAAGAAAGGCGGCTCGGCATCGCTATGGGGATGGAGCTGCTGAAAGGCTGTGACGAGGTGTGGGTGTTCGGGGAAGCCACCGAAGGGATGGCGGCGGAGATCGCTTATGCCACGGAGCAGGGAAAAGAAATCATATTCAAGTAGGAGGCAGTGTAAATGGGAAGTGAATTATTAAGGATTGCAGAAGGTTTCTCCATCGTTGCGGAAGGTCTGCGGGGCCTTGCCAAAGCGGAGGGAGGCACTAAGACAGCAGAGAAAGAAACGAGGAAAACACAGAAGGCACAGCCGTCAGTTTCGGAAAAGGCACAGCAGGAGCAGCCCGCCACGCTGGAGGGCATCCGTGCGCTGATGGCGCAGAAGACGCAGGAAGGGAAGTCAAAGGAAGTGAAGGAACTGTTGCAGAAGTTCGGCGCGGCGAAGCTCTCGGCGGTGAAGCCGGAGGACTACCCGGCGCTGATGCAGGAGGCGCAGGTGCTGTGATGGGGAAACACGCATTACTTTCCGCATCCGCCTCAAAGCGGTGGCTCTCCTGCACGCCTTCCGCAAGGCTGGAGGAGCAGTTTAAGGACGAGGCGGGCGGCAGCGTCTATGCCGAGGAAGGCACTGCCGCCCATGCCCTTGCGGAGCATAAGCTGAAAAAAGCATTAAAGAGGCGCTCCAAGCGCCCTGTGTCGGATTACCACTGTGACGAGATGGAGGAATGCACGGACGGGTATGTGGCCTATGCGATGGAGCAGGTGGAGCTGGCGAGGCAGGAATGCAAAGACCCTGTCGTCCTGATCGAACAGCGGCTTGACTATTCCGCCTATGTGCCGGAGGGGTTCGGCACAGGGGATTTACTGATCGTTGCTGACCATGTGCTTACCGTCATTGATTTTAAGTACGGGAAAGGCGTGGCGGTGGAGGCGGAATGGAACCCGCAGATGATGTTATACGGATTAGGGGCGCTGGAACTGTTCGATGCCCTTTATGACATTGACATCATCCGCATGGCCATTTACCAGCCGAGGCTGGAATCTGTCAGCACATGGGAGATCACCGTAAAGGATCTGATGGAATGGGTGGAGATGGAGTTAAAGCCAAAGGCTGTGCTTGCCATCAAGGGAGAGGGCGAGTTCCACTCCGGCGACTGGTGCCGTTTCTGCAAGGCGAAGAACACCTGCAGGGCAAGGGCGGAGGAATATTTGAAACTGGCGCAGATGGAGTTCAAGGCACCGCCGCTGTTATCGGATGAGGAGATAGCGGAAGTCCTGAAAGTGGCGGACGAGCTTGCCAAGTGGTCTGCGGACGTCTACGCCTACGCACAGGACGAGGCGGTCACGAAGGGGAAAAAGTGGGCTGGCTTTAAGTTAGTCGAAGGCAGGAGCAACCGGAAATACACGGATGAGGAGGAAGTGGCGCAGGCGGCACAGAAAGCCGGGTACACGGACATCTACAAAAAGACGCTCATCGGCATCACGGAGATGGAGCGGCTGCTTGGGAAGAAGAAATTTGCAGAGGTGCTTGGAAAACTGGTCTACAAGCCCCAGGGCAAGGTGACCTTAGTGCCGGAATCGGACAAACGGCAGGAAATAATGGCAGCAACCGCAGAGGCGGATTTTAAGGAGGAATGAATACCATGAGTAATGAAAACGCAAACCTTACAAAAGTGATCGTACCGTGCAGGTTTTCCTACCTGCACTGCTGGGAGCCAAACGCAGTGAGCGACGGCGACCCCAAGTATTCCGTATCGGCCATCATACCGAAATCGGACACGGAGACCATCGAGAAAATAAAAAGGGCAATCGAGCAGGCGAAGAAGGATTCCGTCTCCAAGTGGGGCGGCAAAGTTCCGGCGAACCTGAAACTCCCGCTCCGTGACGGCGACATTGACCGCCCGGAGGATGAGGCGTATGCGGACAGCTACTTCTTCAACGCCAACAGCAAGCAGGCGCCGCAGGTGGTGGATAAAAATGTACAGCCCATCCTTGACCAGTCGGAGGTATATTCCGGGTGCTATGGCAGGATCAGCGTGAATTTCTACGGCTTTTCCACCAACGGCAATAAGGGCATCGCCGCGGGGCTTGGCAACATCCAGAAGCTGCGTGACGGGGAGTCGCTGGGCGGCAGGACGAACGCAGAGGATGACTTTGACGCAGTGGAAGTGGATGATGAGGAAGATTTTCTTGGATAGGCATATCGGGGCGGCGGGGAACTGCCGCCCGTCATCCAAAGCAAATACGCAGGAAGGAGCCATGAAATGGAAAGGGTTTTAAGCGCCGATATTGAGACATTTTCAGATGTGGATTTAATCAAATGCGGGGTATACGCCTATGCGGACAGCCCTGCTTTTGAGATTTTACTGTTTGCCTATTCCTTTGACGGAGGGGAAACACAGATCATAGACCTAGCGCAGGGGGAGAAGCTCCCGGCAGAGGTGGAGGAAGCCATCTTTGACGTGTCAGTGACCAAGACGGCATACAATGCCAACTTTGAACGCACCTGTTTATCAAAATATTTCGGGAGGTACATTCCCCCGGAGTCTTGGCATTGCAGTGCGGTACAGGCGGCCATGCTCGCCCTGCCCCGTTCGCTGGAGGACGTGGGCAGGGTGCTTGGTCTGGACGAGCAGAAAATGAAGGAAGGGAAAGAACTGATCCGGTATTTCTGCGTACCCTGCAAGCCAACGAAAGCAAACGGCGGCAGGACGAGGAACCTCCCCTGCCATGCGCTGGAGAAGTGGGAGCTGTTCAAGACCTACTGCAAGAGGGATGTGGACGTGGAGAAATCCATCCGCAGGAAGCTGCACAATTTCCCCATCCCGGAAAGCGAGATGGAACTGTACCGCTTAGACCAGCGCATCAATGACCGGGGCGTACTGGTGGATATGGGGCTGGTGGAACAGGCCATTGCCTGTGAGCGGCTCCATAAGGAAGTGGTGACGAAACGCGCCTATGAACTGACGGGACTGGAGAACCCCAATTCTGTGGCGCAGCTAAAGGGCTGGCTTGGGGACATGGGGATGGAGGCGGAGAGCCTTTCCAAAAAGGCAGTGGCGGAGATGATAGCGGAAACGGACGGGGAAGTGGAGGAACTGCTCAGATTAAGGCTGCTGATGGCAAAAACGTCTGTGAAGAAATATGAGGCTATGGAGAGAAGTGTCTGCTCGGATGGAAGGATACACGGGATGCTGATGTTTTATGGAGCGAACCGCTCCGGGCGATGGAGCGGGAAAAACGTGCAGATACAAAATCTGCCAAAAAACGACATTCCCGATCTGGAACTGGCAAGAGACCTTGTGAAGCAGGGCAGATTTGAGGATATCGAATTATTATACGATTCCACACCAAATGTGCTTTCAGAATTAATCCGTACCGCTTTTATTCCAAAGCTGGGATGCCGTTTTGTGGTGGCAGACTTTTCTGCCATTGAAGCCCGTGTCATGGGGTGGCTCTCTGGCGAGGAATGGGTGCTGGACGTTTTCCGTGGTGACGGGAAACTGTATGAGATGACGGCATCAAGGATGTTCGGCATCCCGATGGCGGAGATTGGAAAAGGCAGCCCGGAGAGGGCAAAAGGTAAGGTTGCAAGTTTATCTTGCCAATATGGGGGCTCCACAAATGGGCTCATCTCAATGGGGGCTTTGGATATGGGGCTGACAGAAGAGGAACTTCCCCCGCTCGTAGCTGCGTGGCGGAAAGCCAATCCGCACATGGTGCAGTTTTGGTGGGATGTGGATGCCGCCGCAATAAAGGCGGTTACCGAAAAGCAGAAAACGAAGGTCGGGAAGATCATTTTTGAGTATATGAGCGGGATTTTATTTATCACGCTCCCGTCCGGGCGGAAGCTGTCCTATGTAAAACCGAGGATGGCTGTGAACCGATTCGGGCGCGATGGGCTGACCTATGAGGGCATTGCGGAAAACAAGAAATGGAGCCGGATAGAGACCTACGGACCCAAGCTGGTGGAGAACATCGTGCAGGGGACGGCCAGGGATTTGCTGGCGGAGGCGATGCTCCGTGTGGAGAAAAAAGGATACCCTATCGTCATGCACTGCCATGATGAGATCATAGCGGAAGTGCCGGAGGGCAGCGGCTCCGTGGATGAGATGTGTGAAATTATGGCGATTCAGCCCAAGTGGGCGGAGGGATTACCGCTCCGGGCGGATGGTTACCAGTGTAGTTTTTATCAGAAAATGTAGAGGGAGAAATATATGGAGAGAAGGAATGCGGAAGGGTACCATGACCCCACAGCCTACGGCGGGATGCGTATGGCGGAGCAGAAAGCGGAAAAGGAAACGGTGAAGATGGTTTATAAGAACGGGAGGATGGAGCTTTATATCCATGAGTTCTTCCCATGCACAGCGGCGGTGGCAAAGAAGGTGTTCCCGCTGATCCGGCGCTTTGCGAAAGAGGATGACAGGGAGAAACTGAAACAGTTTTTACGGATAAAGGCACGGGAGCATTCCGGGAAAGCACAGGCATTTTCGGAAAAGGCGGAGTCCCTTACTGCAAAATCGGAGGAATGGCATTTCTACCGGAGGAAAGCCAGGGAGGAACAGATCATTTATAACCAGTGCGTGAAAAATCTGAAATTATTGGAGGGCAGGAAGGAATGAGGATACAGATAGCAATAGGCAATTCAAGGATGGAGAAACGCTGGAATAACGTGGAGATGGAGCTGGGTGAATTTATAGAACGCATCTCTCACACCATCCGCACGGCGGAGACCGTGGAGCAGTATATGAAGATGACGAAAGCAAAGCAGGATGCCATCAAGGACGTGGGCGGTTATGTGGGAGGAAAACTGAAAGGCGGCAGGAGGAAAAAGGACTGCGTGGAATACCGTACCATGATTGTGGAGGATATGGACCATGCAGTTCCGGGCGTGATTGAGCAGATAGAAATGCTCTATAATTACCGCTGTCTTATTTATTCTACCCATAAGCACACGCCGGAGAATCCGAGGTATCGTTTAGCAATCCCGCTGTCGCGCCCGGTGTCGCCGGATGAATATGTGGCAATCGCAAGGAAGGTGGCGGAGGACATCGGGATTGAGATGTTCGATGACACCACCTACGAGCCGAGCCGCCTCATGTACTGGCCGTCCACCTCCGCTGACGGGGAATTTATTTTCCGGGATATTGAGGGGGAGCCGTTAAATCCGGACGATGTGCTATCACGGTATAAGGACTGGCGGGATTCCTCCGAATGGCCGGTGAGCAGCAGGCAGCAGAACATCGTCCAGAGGGAAATGCGTAAACAGGCAGACCCGCTTTCCAAAGACGGCGTTATTGGCGCATTCTGCCGGACGTATTCCATCGAGGATGCCATCGCAAACTTTCTCTCTGACGTCTATCAGCCAAGCACCATGCCGGGGCGGTATGACTATATCCCGGCAGACTCACAGGCGGGCGTGGTCATTTATGAAGGGAAATTCGCTTACTCCCACCATGCCACGGACCCGGCCTGCGGCAGGCTGATGAACGCCTTTGACATGGTGCGGATTCACAGATTCGGTGAGATGGATGCGAAAACGTCCGAGGACACGGAGCCTGCCAAGCTGCCCTCCTTTACCGCTATGAGTGAGTTTGCCGTGAAGGATGAGAACGTGAAAGCCACGCTGGCGCAGGAGCGGCAGAAAGCGGCGGGGGAGGAATTCGCCCCGTCCGATGACTGGCAGGGTGCGTTGGAACTTGACAGGCAGGGTGCGGTAAAGCCCACGCTGGATAACCTTGTGCTGGTCATGCGAAGCGATGAGCGCCTGCGCTCCATTGCGTTCAACCTCCACCGGGACGGGATAGATGCCGGGGAGGGACTTCCGTGGAAGCAGATCAAGCCGGGGTGGAATGATGCCGACTTCGCATCCCTGAAAGTATATCTGAGCAATGTGTATGGCGTGTACTCCCCGACCAGGACGAAGGACGCTGTGCTTGCGGTGGCGGCGAAGCGGGCATACCACCCGGTGCGTGAATACCTTGATGCCCTGCCGGAATGGGACGGCACGGGAAGGGTGGAGACTTTGCTGGTGGATTACTTCGCCGCAGAGGATACCAGCTACACGCGGGCGGTCACCCGTAAGACGATGGCGGCGGCTGTGGCGAGGATATACCAGCCGGGGATCAAGTTCGATTCCGTCCTTATCCTGAACGGTCCGCAGGGCATCGGCAAGTCCACGCTCTTTGCAAAGCTGGGTGGCGCGTGGTTCTCCGACAGCCTGACGCTCACGGATATGCGAGACAAGTCCGGCCCGGAGAAACTGCAGGGGTACTGGATACTGGAGCTGGGCGAGCTTGCCGGGATGCGCAAGACGGATGTGGAGACCGTGAAGTCCTTCCTCTCCCGGGTGGATGACAAGTACCGTGCAAGCTACGGCATGAACGTGGAGAGCCACCCGCGCCAGTGCATCATTGTGGGAAGCACCAACTCAGAAAACGGCTTCCTGCGCGACGTGACGGGCAACCGCCGCTTCTGGCCTGTCCGGGTAGGAAGGGAGAGCCGGAAGAAGCCCTGGCAGATCACCGGGGAAGAGATATGGCAGATATGGGCGGAGGCGGTGTCGCTGTACCGTTCCGGGGAGAAGCTCTACCTCGAAGGGGAGGAGGCACAGATCGCCATTGCGGAGCAGGCGGAGGCGATGGAGACGGATGACCGGGAAGGGCTGGTGCGGACGTACCTTGACACGCTGCTCCCGGAGGATTGGGATGAAATGAGCTTATATGACCGCAGGAATTTCTTAAACGGCAGTGAGTTCGGGGAATCGCAGCGGAAAGGCACCGTGCGCCGGACGCTCGTCTGCAACATGGAGATATGGTGCGAGTGCTTCGGGCGGGAGTCTTCTGCGCTCAAAAAGATAGATTCCTATGAGATCAATGCCATCATGCGCAAGATCGAAGGGTGGGAGAAGTACGCCGGGACGAGGACGGGGATGTATGTTTTCCCCGTTTACGGGAAGCAGAGGGCGTACTGCCGGGAACAAACGGAACAAGGCAGATGATTGTTCCGGCAGATTGTTCTCTGAAAAAAGCCAGCAACTATGGGCGTTAGCGGATTTATAGGAACAACGGAACAACCTTTACTATATGAGAAATATAAAAATAAAAGAGAAAGAGGATGTGTGTGTATGTCATATACGCGTATAGCAATATAGGGATTTTTTTGTTCGTTCGTTCCGTTGTTCCTGAGACTGGAGGCAGCTATGTTTTTGGAGGATATCCTGAAAGACGGATTCGTAAATTATAAAAAGGTGTATGAACTGGCAGAGGAAAACGGCATAAAAAAGACGGAAGTAAAGCGGCAGAAGGCCCTGCTGGGCGTGAAGTCAGTCCATGTGGACGGAGAGGAAGGTGGGACGTTATGGCTGTGGTTCATTCCGAAAAACGTGTGGAAAAGATATTCACAGACGCAGTGAAAAAGATGGGAGGCATGGCGGTGAAATTCACCTCACCCGGATTGGATGGGGTGCCGGACAGGATTGTTTTATTGCCTGGGAGGAAGATTGCATTCGTGGAATTAAAGGCTCCGGGGAAGAAGCCGCGGCCATTGCAGGTGAAGCGGATGCGGCAGCTTAAAAGTTTAGGCTTCCCCGTCTATGTGGTTGACGGGATAGAACAGATCGGAGGTGTGCTGGATGAGATATGTGCCACATGAGTATCAGGAATATGCAAAAGAATTTATCGTGAGCCACAAGGTGAGCGCGTTATTTTTGGACTGCGGGCTTGGCAAGACGGTGATCACGCTGACCGCCATATGGGAACTGCTGTATGACTATTTTGACATCCGAAAAATATTGATTATAGCGCCCTTGCGAGTCTGCTATTTAACATGGCCTTCCGAACTGGAGAAATGGGAGCATCTTTCCGGGATTGGGATGTCGGCGGTGCTTGGTTCGGAAAAAGAACGCACAGCCGCGCTTGGCAGGAAAGCGCAGGTGTATGTCATCAACAGGGAAAACGTGGAATGGCTGGTGGAAAACCATGCATGGGATTTTGACATGGTGGTGATCGATGAGCTTTCCTCCTTCAAATCCCATAAGGCAAAACGGTTCAAGGCACTAAAGAAGGTGCGCCCGATGGTGCGGCGCATCGTGGGGCTGACAGGGACGCCCGCACCCAATGGGCTGATCGACCTTTGGGCGGAGATCGGCATCCTCGACATGGGGCAGAGGCTTGGGCGGTTCATCGGCGGCTACCGGGAGCGGTTCTTCGTGCCGGACAAGCGCAGCCGGGAGATGGTATTTTCCTATAAGCCGCGGGAGGGCGCGGAGGATATGATTTATAATTTAATCTCCGATATCTGCATCAGCATGAAGGCCGTGGATTATCTGGATATGCCGGAATGTGTTTATAACCGTGTGGAGGTCATTCTGACCGAAAAGGAAATGGCACTGTATGAACAGTTGGAGCGGGATATGCTCCTTCCCTTTGCGGACGGCGATATTGACGCGGTGAATGCGGCGGCGCTTTCCAACAAACTTTTACAGATGGCGGACGGGGCGGTCTACGATGAGAACGGGAACGTGAAACACATCCATGACCGCAAGCTGGAAGCATTGGAGGACTTGATTGAGGCGGCAAACGGCAAGCCTGTGTTAATCGCCTACTGGTATAAGCATGATTTACAGAGGATCATGGAGCGGACCGGGGCGATGGAGCTGGACACGGCGGAGGATATGCAGAGATGGAATGCCGGGGAAATCCCGGTGGCGGCGATCCATCCCGCGTCAGCGGGGCATGGGCTGAACCTGCAGGCGGGCGGCTCCACGCTGGTGTGGTTCGGGCTGACATGGTCTTTGGAACTGTACCAGCAGATGAATGCGAGGCTGTGGCGGCAGGGGCAGGAGGAGACGGTTGTGATCCACCATCTGATCGCCAAAGGCACACTGGATGAGAGGGTGATGGCTGCACTGGAGAAAAAGGACTGCGGGCAGTCGGCACTTGTGGATGCGGTAAAAGCGAGGATTGGAGGCGTGGAATGAAAGCAGGAGAGATGTTCAAAGGGTATCAGGATATGAGGCAGGAGTGCATTGTGCTGGAATTCCAGATACGGCAGTTTGAAGGGGTTTCCCATGGGGATGTGATCGAGAGCATGACTTTTTCCAATCCGCAGGAGGAAAAGGTGCAGACAAGCGGGCTTTCCGACAGGACGGGGAAAACAGCCATCCGTTACCGCCGTGTGAAAGAGCGCCTGGATGATGACTGGTATGATTCCCTTCTGGACAGATACCAGTATCTGCAGGAAGAAATACAGTTTTTTGAATATGCGGTCACCAAACTGAGCGGGCGTCTGCCGGAGTTCATCCGTGACATGGTCATGGAGCGTATGTCATGGACGGAGCTGATGTCAAAATACAGTGTGGGGCATTCTATGGTCGGGAAATACCGGAAGATGGCAGAGAAGGAACTGAACGTGCTTTATGAAATCCGTGAAAAACAGGCGGACTCCTATATGCTGAGTTAGGCGGTGGACTATTGGTGGACTGTTGGTGGACAAAGAGTGGATTGAAATATAAAAATTTCTGTGGTAGTATTATGATGCGAAGAAGTGTAGGGAGCCTTGCGGATGAATCCGTGGGGCTTTTTTCATGCCTCCGCACAGGGCAGCGGGCTTTATCCTTTCACCGCTGTCCTTTTCTTTTGCAGAAAGGGTGGAAAGGAGACATTGATGGATTGTTTTGCGTTATGTGAAAATGGATACTGTAATGCGCTTGGCGGGAAATGCCGTGGTGAAACCTGCCACTTCCATAAGACGAGGGAAGAACAGGCGCACTCGCTGGAAAAGGTGAGTGAAAGATTACGGAGCCTGCCGGAGTACCAGCAGGAGGCCATCGCTGATAAATATTACGGCGGCGTGAAGAAATGGTGATGCTTTCCTTCACTGCCGCCCGTCCGTCTTACCCGCCGTTCACAAACCGGCAGACGGTAAAGCCGTCCTTAAGCCCCTCGCGGTAATAAAGCTCGTTTTCGCGGGCAGCCCTGCGGAACGCCTCCGTCTGCATCCCCTTTAACAGTTCCCGGTCATCTTCCGGGAGGCTGTCAAGGATGCGCCGGAACTGTGCATCCCTTTCCTGCCTCTCTGCCTTTTCTTCTTCTGTCGGCTCTTTGTTATTGCGCCGGAAGATAAGGTCCATCCGTTCTATGATGGTCTGGGTGAGGAATTCCCCGTCCGTCATGGCACGCCACCTCCTTTCGGGAGACAGTTTAAAACAGGAGGGGCGCAGCAGCCAATACCAGATAGTGACAAAGAAAGCGGCGGTATTTTAAGCATACTGCCACTTAGGAAGATAAGCGTGAAACCACCTTGCCATAAACGGGATTCAGAGTTAAAATGCCCACACCAAGAAAGGAAGGGAGGTTTTAGCATGATGCCGGAAGGCTGGGAGGAAGCGCTGGAGATGGCGGAGCGGTACCGGGATTATTTCTCGGAGCGGGATGCGGACATCGCGCTTGGCAGGAGCGGCACACATTTCTTTTATGTGTATGACCGTGAACACGGATATTTTGAAGTGTTCCACACATTCCATACGGCGGCGGAGCTGGAGGAACTGATCTTAGGGACGCTGGCAGAGGATCTGGAATGCATGAACGCGGTGATGGCGGAGAACCTGCATGAGCGGTTCGATCTGACGGACATCAACGAGACGCTGGACAATTACGCGCCGCGGTTCCATATGCACACGCTGGCGGAGCAGCTAAAGGCTGTGGCTGGTGAGCAGGAGAAGTGGGGCAGGATGATGGCGCAGACCTACAGGGCGCTGTGCGGCAGGCTGCCGCAGGAGTAAACAGGAAGGAGGCGTACAACCATGCCGAGGAAACCGATGAAACCGTGCAGGCATCCCGGATGCCCGAAGCTGACGGATGGGATGTACTGCACTGACCACGCAAAGCTGCACGCCTCTGACCGTGCCAGCGCATCCGTCCGTGGATACGATGGCCGGTGGGAGAAAGCACGGAAACGATTCTTGAAAGCACATCCCCTCTGCGTGAAATGCATGGAGCAGGGGAGATTGGTAAAAGCAACGGTTGTTGACCACATCATCCCGCACAGAGGGGATGCGAAACTGTTCTGGGATGAGAGCAATTGGCAGAGCCTTTGTAAGAGTTGCCACGACCATAAAACCATGACGGAGGACCGCTATCAGGAGTTCCATTACTGACGGTTTCCGTGATGGTTCTTTTCCTTCCATATTCCGACAAGGCACAACATTTCCCGTGGAAATCTGCATGGGGAAGGGGGTCGAGTTATCTCTACAACTGTCGAAAAATATCGACCGCCGCCCCCTCAGACGCGCGTTTTCGCAAATTCGCACAGGGGGGATAGGAAATCGCCCCAAAATCTTACATAAACATTGATTTTTCAAGGCTTTCAGGCACTTTAGTTTTGCGTGAAAGTACCGAAAAACCCATGTTTTTGGGCTTAAAAACCATCAAAAAACGGTGGTTTTTGGGCCTTTTTTGATGGAGGTGGAGGGAAAATGACCGATTTTGAGGCGGCGCAGGTGAAGGAAATGCGCTTAAACGGTATGGGCTACCGTGCCATTGCGGAGGCGCTGGGGCTTTCTCGCGACATCGTCCGCAACCACTGCAAGGCAAAAGGGATGGGCGGCTATGTGGCGGCAACCGTGAAGAACCTTAAGGAGCGGGAGGTGCAGAACGGCATCTGCCTCTGCTGCGGGAAGGAAACCGAACAGGCGGGGACGGGCAGGCCGAGGAAGTTCTGCTCAGAGAGATGCCGGAGGCAGTGGTGGAAAGCACATCCGCAGGAGGGGAACAGGAAAGCCATTGTCACAAAGAAATGTGAATGCTGCGGCAGGGAGTTTTCCTTTTACCGGAGCAGGAAACCGAAGTATTGCAGTTATGACTGCTACATCAAGGCAAGGTTCTGGAGGGATTAGAGAATGGAGTTTAAGAAGATCAGGATTGCCGACCTTATCCCGGCATCCTACAATCCGAGGAAAAAGCTGAAACCCGGCGATAAGGAATACCAGAAGATAAAAAATTCCATCACGGAGTTCGGTTATGTGGAGCCGGTGATCGTCAACTCAGACATGACCATTGTGGCAGGACATCAGAGAGCCACAGTCCTCACGGATTTGGGATATGAGGAAATTGACTGCATCGTCATTGACATTGACAAGCAGAAGGAGAAGGCGCTGAACATCGCCCTCAATAAGATCACGGGTGAATGGAACAAGGAGCTGCTGGCGGATTTGATCGCCGACCTGCAGGATTCGGACTTTGATGTGTCCTTCACCGGCTTTGAGCCGCCGGAGATCGAGCAGCTATTCAATTCCGTCCACGATAAGAAAGTGACCGAGGATGATTTCGACATTGATGCGGAACTGGAAAAACCCGCCGTGGCAAAGATGGGTGACGTGTGGACGCTTGGCCGGCACAGGCTGGTGGTGGGGGATTCCACCCTGCCGGAGACATACGATGTGCTGATGGCAGGGGCGAAAGCAAACCTTGTGGTCACAGACCCGCCGTACAATGCGAACTATGAGGGGACTGCTGGGAAGATCATGAATGACAACATGCCGGATAAGGAATTTTATCAGTTCCTTTTTGCAGCATTCGTAAACATGGAGCAGCACATGGAGAGCGATGCCTCTATCTATGTATTTCACGCTGATACGGAAGGGCTGAATTTCAGGAAAGCGTTCAAGGCGGCGGGATTTTACCTTTCCGGGTGCTGCATCTGGAAGAAGCAGAGCCTTGTTCTTGGACGGAGCCCCTACCAGTGGCAGCATGAGCCGTGCCTGTTCGGATGGAAGAAGGGCGGGAAGCACAACTGGTATTCCGACAGGAAGCAGACCACCATATGGGAATTTGACCGCCCGAAGAAAAGTGACAGTCATCCGACCCAAAAGCCAGTGGGATTAATTGCATATCCCATCAAGAATTCGAGCATGAGCAACTGCATTGTATTGGACCCCTTCGGCGGCTCCGGCTCCACGCTGGTCGCCTGTGAGCAGACGAACCGCATCTGCTACACCATAGAGCTGGATGAGAAGTTTGCGGATGTAATCGTGAACCGCTATATCGAGCAGGCCGGCTCTGCGGAGAATGTGTCCGTGGAGAGGGACGGGGTGAAAATCCCTTATTCGGAACTGGAAAAGGAGGCGGCAGGCAATGAGTGACAGGGGATTATTGGTTGAGATTTTCCGCAGGATACACGGTCTTGGCGGGTGTGACGCATCGGAATCATTCAGCCGCGGATGGGATGCGGCGGTGGCATCCTGCGAGGATGTGCTGACGGAACTGGCGGGCATCACCTGTGACGATCTGGACGGGGGTGGCTCTGATGGATGAAAATGGGAAACTGACGCTGGGCAGCCTGTTCTCCGGCTCCGGCGCTTTTGAGCTTGGCGGCCTGATTGCCGGAATCCGCCCGGTATTTGCTGCGGAAGTGGAGCCTTTTCCTATCCGGGTGACCACAAAACGGCTGCCTTTTGTGAAACATTATGGTGACGTGAACAGCATCCGCGGGGATGAAGTGGAACCCGTGGACATCATAACATTTGGCAGCCCGTGTTTTCCTGCGGGTACGCTGGTCCTTACCGACAAGGGCTATACCGAAATAGAACAGATAGAAGTTGGGATGCGTGTGCTTACGCACAAAGGTAGATGGAGGAAAGTAACGGCTGCCGGTTCCAGACAGGCTGAAACCATAGTCCTGAAGGGGAACCATTACGGGCTTGAATGTACTAAAAACCACCCTATTTATTGCAGCAGTGAATCGAAAATTGAAAATAAGATAAGGATCGAGGAAGAAAAATCATGGATACCAGCGGCGGATATGAAAGGCCGGCTGTGGGGCGTTCCAAGAAAGATTGAGAAAACACAGATGATAAGTCCGCATTATTCGGGGAGCAGGAAGCAGAAGCCGATGCCCCTGATGGATGGGGACTTTTTTTATTTTGTGGGAAGATGGCTTGGTGACGGGTGGGTCCGTGACGGGCAGAGACCCGGCAGGCCGGAGGGGCAGTGCAGCGGGCAGATTTACCTCTGCGATTCCTACGATAAGGAAGATGAGCTCCGCTCCATAGTGGAAAAGGTCACATCCTCGTACAGCGTGGAAAGGTGCAGGACCGCAATCAAGTTCAGGTTCTGCGGGCAGGTGCTTTGTAACTGGCTCACGGACAATTTCGGGAAATATGCCGGCGGAAAATATATAATGCCGTGGGTGTATACGCTGCCGGAAGAATACAGGCAGGCAATACTGGACGGGCTCTTTGACAGCGATGGGTACAGGCCGAAGGAGAATGAATGGAGGGTGACGACCATCAGCAAAAAGCTGGCGGAAGGGCTGCGGATACTTGGGGAAGTCCAGGGGTATTCGACTACTGTGTTCAGGACTGTGCCGTGTGAATACAGGATGATTGAAGGGCGGAAAGTCACACAGAAGCCCTGCTATATGGTGGTGTTTTCCAGGAATGCCAGCAGGCCGCACCTGACAGACGCAGCCCACGCATGGTACAGGGTGAGGAGCGCCGAACCGACAGGGGAAGTTAAGACGGTCTATAATCTGACCGTTGAGGATGATAACAGCTATGTGGCTGACGGAATCGTAGTCCATAACTGCCAGAATCTGTCGATTGCAGGCAAACGGGCGGGGCTTGACGGAAAGCAGTCCAGTTTATTTTTTCAGGCAATACGGATCATAAAGGAAATGAGGTGTGCGACAGATGGGAGATACCCAAGATTCATCGTATGGGAGAACGTGCCGGGGGCATTCTCCTCAAACGGCGGGGAGGATTTCAGGGCAGTGCTTGAAGCGGTCTGCTCCGTCAAAGACGGGGGCATTCATGTTCCTGGACCTCCAAAGGGAAAATGGGCGAATGCCGGATGCGTCATGGCAGACGGGTTTTCCCTCGCGTGGCGGGTATTCGATGCCTGCCTGTGGGGCGTCCCCCAACGTAGGAAACGCATCTACCTTGTCGCAGATTTTGCAGGCGGGTGTGCCGGAAAGATATTATTTGAGTCCGAGGGCGTGTCAGGGTATACTCCGCAGGGCTTCCGTGCGTGGCAAGGAACTGCCGGAGGTGCTGCGGAAGGCTTTGGAGAAACAGGCAGCATCAGCGTCTGTTTAAACGACCAGGGCGGGAGCCGTATGGACGTGACCGATGACGTGACGTGTACCTTAAGGGCGGAGGCGCACCATCCCCCGTGTGTGCTGGAGCAGGCAGTATTTGAAAACCACTCTCAGGATACGAGATACACGGGGCCTTTGGAGACCGCGCCCACGGTCAATGCCACCTACGGCATGGGCGGGAACAACCAGCCCTTTGTGGTGGAAACGCCAAAGACGCTGAAAATCCGCTCTGGATGTGAGGGCGGCGGAAAAGGTGCGCTGATACAGGATGATAAATCAGCAACGCTTTCCTGCAGCAATGACCAGACCCTCTTTGTGCCTTTCTGCAAAGGGACGCGCCCGCATTCCGCAGAGGAAGCGCCGACCTGGAAGGACGGGAAAGTGGCAAACACTCTCAACACATTTGATATCGGGGAAAGCCGCTGCAATGAACTTGTGGTGCAGGCATACGGCATCTGCTCCAAAGAGAGCAATGCCATGAAATCCGGCAATCCCCACAGCGGATTCTATGAGGCGGACACATCCCGGACGCTTGACGCCAACGGCGGGAATCCATCCTGCAACCAGGGCGGCATTGCCGTGGTGGCGGTGCAGGGCTCCATGATCGGGCGGGATGATAAGAACGGGCCGCAGGGCAGCGGCGTGAATGAGGATGTGTGCTTCAGCCTGACAGGGGCAGACCGCCATGCGGTGGCATACCCCACCTACTGCACGAGCAAGAATTCCCATTTCACGCGGGCGGAAAAGGAACTGGCAAACACGCTGGTGGCTACGGATTATAAGGACCCGCCCGTCATCAATGACGTGCAGACCGCATCCGGCAAAGAGATATTCGGCACACTTTCCGCAAGCATGGGCTCCAAGCAGTGGCTCGGCAACCAGGAAGCGTTCAGCGGCGATTATCATATCGTAGAGCCGGACTATATCGTCCGCAGGCTGACTCCTACGGAATGCGCGAGGCTGCAGGGGTTCCCGGACTGGTGGTGTGACGGGCTGGGTACGGAGAATCCCACGAAGGAAGAAATGATATTCTGGCGGGAGGTGTTCGAGACCCACCGTAAAGTTATAGGCACCTCCAGTAAACCGAAGTCTGACAGCCAGATACGCAAATGGCTGGAAGACCCCCATTCCGATTCGGCGGAGTACCGTATGTGGGGGAATGGCTGCGCCCTGCCCAATGTATATTTCGTGCTTTGCGGCATTGTGTACTATGCACAGTTCCCGGAATTTTTATTGTGACATTTATTCCGACATTTCAGTTGCTTTTATCCCCGTTCAGAGTGATTAATGTAGTACCGAAAGGGAAAACAAAGCCGGAGGGCTTAAAAACGGAGGAAAAAAGGATGAGGATTGAAACGAATGCAGCAAACAGGAAAGATGTGGTAAAGGCGGTCAGCGCCATTTTAGGGCAGCCTTCCCGGTACCTTGGGGTGCCGACCTGCAGCTACCAGATCGGGAACTGCACCATCGACAGGGGCGGCGCAGTGGAGACCGGGGATGAGAAAACAGCGGAGATGGTAAGGGCGGGGCTTCTGGAGCAGGGCCTTATCGACACACCGCAGACGGAGATTGAGGAAACAACGGTCAGCCTCCCGGTGGAGGGAATGACGGCGGAGGGGCTTAAGAACCTTATTTACCTCATCCACAGCAAGCAGTACCTTATCAACAGGGCATTTGCGGAGGAGGTCTTCCGGATTCCTGCGGAACTGGTGGAGGCGCTCGGCAGCGCGGAGATTCCCGATGCGGAAACTTTCCTGCAGACATTCCAGAGCCACGCGGAAGGATGCAGAGGCATCAGCTTCCCGGACGGGAAAGCGGCATTCACCCTCCCCGCCGTCAACGACCCCGACATGATACGGGCATTCACGCACCTTACAGCGGCGATGGCGCAGCAGGCAAAGGAGCAGAAACGCATCAGGCCGGATGAGACCATCGAGGAAAACGAGAAATACTACATGAGGATATGGCTCCTGCGCCTGGGCTTCGGCGGCGCGGAGGGGAAAGAGGTCAGGAACCTCCTGCTTAAGAACCTGAAAGGGCATTCCGCTTTCCGCACCGAGGAAAACAAACAGAGGTGGCAGGAAGCCCGCCGGAACGAGCGGGAGGCGGCAAGGCTGCAGGCGGCGGTGGAAGCCGCAGGGCAGCCGGAGGCGGAGCTTGCGGGGACGGAGGCGGACGCGGTCCTTATAGAGCAGGTGAACCAGAGTTTTGAAAAGGGAATGGAGTAAACCGCCGCCCGTATTTATACCATAGAAGATACCCGGAAAAGCACAGCAGAAAAGGCTGTAAAACACACAAATTTGCAGCCTTTTCCCCCGAAATCTTTGTGTACATTATGAGCAGAAATAAGTGGATAAATAGTGCGTTCAGAGTGATTAATAGACTACCAAAAGAAAAGCAAGCGCAAGGAGGAAACGCACATGAGGACACAGAGATTCGGGATCGAGATTGAAATGACAGGGATTACAAGGGAAAAGGCAGCAGAGGCCATCGCAGAATATTTCGGCACAGAGAGCTTTTACATCGGCACCTACTACAAGACCTACGGGGCAAAGGACAGGCAGGGCAGGACATGGAAAGCCACCTACGACTCCAGCATCATTGCACAGAAAAAGAGCGGCGGGCGCACGGTAGGCGCAAACGACACCTACAAATGCGAGATCGTCAGCCCCATCCTTACCTACGAAGACCTGCCGGATCTGCAGGAGATCGTAAGGCAGCTAAGACACAAAGGGGCTTTTGTAAACGGCCAGTGCGGCATCCACATCCATGTGGACGCCAGCCGCTACACGCCGCAGACCCTGCGGAACCTTGTGAACATCATAGCGAGCAAGGAGGACATCCTTTACAAAGCCCTCCGGATCGACCCCGCAAGGCTGCGGTGGTGCCAGAAGACCAACGAAAAGCTGATCGAGGCCATCAACCGCAGAAAGCCGCAGACGATGGAAGCCTTAAAGGACATCTGGTACGCAGGCTCCACAAGGGGCAGGGACGAGCATTACAACGATACAAGGTACCACGGGCTGAATTTACACTCGACCTTCACCAAAGGCACGGTTGAGTTCCGGCTTTTCAACAGCACCACCCACGCGGGCGAGATCAAGGCATACATACAGTTCAGCCTTGCGGTGAGCCACCAGGCGCTGACGCAGAAAAAAGCCTCCGCAAGAAAGACTGTGACCGACAACGAAAAATACGCATTCCGGTGCTGGATGCTCCGGCTTGGGCTTAGCGGGGACGAGTTCAAGACCTGCAGGCTCCACTTCCTGAAACACCTCGAAGGCAACTCCG
Organism: Acetatifactor muris; assembly: GCF_024623325.1. Lineage (GTDB taxonomy): Bacteria > Bacillota > Clostridia > Lachnospirales > Lachnospiraceae > Acetatifactor > Acetatifactor muris. The sequence goes on along the minus strand of NZ_JANJZD010000009.1, from coordinate 182,049 downwards.
CATGGCGGAACGCGGCTTGAAGGCCATAACGGGCGGGAAACCGCCCTTAAGGCAGTAGGAGGGCAGCCTCACTAAAAAGCGAAAGGATGATGGATTATGAAGAAACTGTACATTGCTTACGGCAGCAACATGGACGAGGGGCAGATGGCCTACAGGTGCCCCACAGCGCGGCTTTTGGGGCAGGCGGAGGTGGAAGGTTACCGCCTGCTGTTCAAAGGCTCGCTGACGGGGGCATACGCCACCATAGAGCCGCAGGAGGGCGGCAGGGTGCCGGCGCTGGTCTGGGAGATCGGGGAGGCGGACGAGGCAAGCCTTGACCGCTACGAGGGATTCCCTTCCTTTTACTACAAAAAGGACCTGACGGTGCGCCTTGACGGGCAGGAAGTGACGGCGATGGTTTACATCATGGACGAGCGGAGGCGGCTGGGCGAACCCGGCGGCGCTTACTACGGAGTGCTGGAACGCGCCTATGAGAAATTCGGGTTCCCGATGGAGACGCTGGAAACCGCCTGCAGGGAATGCAGGCCGGACAGGGCGCTTCCGGGCGGCTGGCGGACAGGCGACACCTGCTTCCTGCTGACCCATAAGAAAAAGGGGCTGACAAACCAGTACACCGTGCGGGGGTATGACGGCAGGTATTTTGAACTTTATGACAGGGCGCAGAATTTCTACCGCGTATCCATAGGCAGGATGTTCCGCAGCCGTGAGGCGGCGCTTGCCTCCCTGCGGGGGAACGGGGGTGTGCAGGATGAGGCTTGACATCAGGAAGGAGGAGCTGGAGGCCCTGCGGGCGGAATACCCGCGGGGCTGCCGGGTGGAGCTGGTAAGGATGGATGACCCCTACAGGGAGATGCCGCCCGGACTGAAAGGGGTGGTGACGGGGGTGGACGATTCCGGCTCCATCCATGTGGATTGGGAGAATGGCAGCACCCTGGCGGTGGTTTTCGGAGAGGATCATGTGATGAAAGCTGAGGAGGGAGCGGCATGGAATGGGCAGAAGCGGAGAGGCAGGTAAAGGCCATCATGGAAAAGCACGGGTACCGGACGATGGAGGGCGTGCCTGCGAAGATCGATTGGGAGGGCAGGGAACACCTGCTGGATCTAAGGTGCGTCCAGTGCGCCGGTCTCAGGGATGCCCTCAAAGGCGGGAAAAAGGTGGCGCTCCGGGTTGAGGCCGCCGTCCGTGGAAGGAAGGACAGGTGGATGACGGCGCGGCTGGTCGGTGCGCTTGCAGAGGAATGCCGCAGGGCAGAGGGGCTGATGCGCGAGGTGGCGGAACGGGAGATCACCTTTACCGACTATCTGGAATAAAGGGGAATTATGGGAGGAGATGACTGATATGGCGATGCAGCAAAAATCACCGGGAAATGCACACCAAAAGCGGAACTGCTGGCAGAGGGGCAATGGCTCCTACAGCATGAGGGGCGAGCTGCGCCGGGGCATTTCCCTGAACAAGAAGTATCTGAACCGGAAGGTGCGGTATGGCAGTAAGCAGGCACTAAAGCGCGGGGATTATAAGCGCATGTGCAAGACTTTACATATGGTGGAGTTCTCATAATCCGCCATAAATTTTCGGGAGGGAAAGGGATGCTGACGGAGAAGATAAAAGATCAGATATTTGCAGTCAGGGACAGCGGGGCGACCAACATGTGTGACACGGCTGCGGTGCAGCGGGCGGCATTTGAGAAGGATTTCTACGAACTGGTGCTTTTTATCGAGGAAAACAGGGAGTCCTATTGGGATTTCATCCTTACGGGCAAGGAATGACACAGCGGGGCGGCTTTCCGGGAAGGGATGCCGCCCACTGTAATGTACACAATTTCCTGCCATTATCTTTGTCACATTTATGCCTCTGAATTTAGTGGATAATACCTTCGTTCAGAGGTAACATGTGTCTAACAAAAGGAAAACGGAGGGAAAAAGGATGGTAAGAAAAGGGGTAATCGGGATACCGCAGGACGGAAGGATGACAGCCTGCAGCTATACGGTAAAGCATTATGAGGAAGGAAGCAGGTACGGGATTGACGGCGGGAGGATTTCCAAGCTGGCCATAAAGATAGACGGGAAGACCACCTGCTGCTACGACAGGGGATGGGACTGCGAGCCGGAGGATGACGCAACAAAAGCGGCGTTGGCGATCCTGATCATGGAATACAACTAGGAGGGAAAAACACGATGAAGGAAATTTACAACGGATATGATTTGCAGACAGAATGGGATGATGAGGCGCTTGGGTTTGGATTCAGCGTCCATGAAAAAAACGGCGCGGAGGTTTCCCGCAGCGTTGACCCATATTTTTATGAAGAGAACGCACTGACAGCGGCGAGGGCAGCGGCGGACGCGCTCCCGGAACAGGGATAAAGGCAGAGGAGGGAAAGAGGATGAAACTATACAGGGTGGATTACTACGAATGGAACTACACATTTTCAGATTTGTTACCGAGGCAGATGCTTTCGGTGGGGAAGGACGCGGAGGAAGCCATTGCAAACGTAAAGCCGAGGGCGGACAGCGACGCGAGGAATTTTTCCGCAAAAGAGATAAAAACAGTCATGGGCCATAAGATAATGGTCAGATAAAAGCACATACATAGCAGCAGAAAGGGTTCCTCCGGGAGCCCTTTTCTGCTGTGTGAATTTAAGGGGAAGGAGGCGGCAAAAGTGCAGAGCGGAAGGAAGCCAAAGCCCACGGCGGTAAAGGCACTGGAGGGCAACCCCGGCAAGCGGAGCCTTAACACGGGCGAGCCGAAGCCGGAGAAGAAAGCGCCCCGCTGTCCGGCATGGCTGGAGGGCGAGGCGAAAAAAGAATGGAAGCGGATGGCGGGGCAGATGGAAAAGCTGGGCATCCTCACGGAAATAGACATGGCGGCATTTGCCGGGTACTGCCAGGCATACGCCAGATGGAAAGAGGCGGAGGAATTCATCACCCAGCACGGCACCATCGTAAAGACGCCCTCCGGCTACTGGCAGCAGGTCCCGCAGGTGTCCATCGCACAGACCTACCTTAAGATCATGAACCGTTTCTGCGAGCAGTTCGGCCTTACCCCTTCCTCCCGGAGCCGCATCATGGCGGAGGGCGGCGAGGACAAGGAAAGCGATGCAATGGAGCTTTTGCTCTTTAAGGGAGGCGGGGGATAGTGTTTGATGAGGGAAAGGCGAAACGGACGGTAGATTTCATCAACTGCCTGAAACATACCAAAGGGAAATGGCGGGGGCAGCCCTTTGAACTGCTCCCGTGGCAGGAGACGGTCATCCGGGACGTGTTCGGCACGGTGAAGGAGAACGGTTACAGGCAGTACAACACTGCCTATGTGGAAATCCCAAAGAAAAACGGGAAATCGGAGCTGGCGGCGGGCGTGGCTCTGTACATGACCTGCGGTGATAATGAGTGGGGCGCAGAGGTTTACGGCTGTGCCTCTGACCGCCAGCAGGCATCCATCGTCTTTGACGTGGCGGTGGATATGGTGGAGCAGTGTCCGGCATTAAAGAAACGCATCAAGCCCGTTATGTCAGTAAAGCGGCTGGTGTATAAGCCAACGAACAGTTTTTATCAAGTGCTTTCCGCGGAAGCCTACACCAAGCATGGGCTGAACGTCCACGCAGTCATTTTTGACGAGCTGCACAGCCAGCCGAACCGGGAACTGTTCGATGTCATGACCAAAGGCTCCGGCGATGCCAGGACGCAGCCGTTATTCTTTTTAATAACTACAGCCGGAACAGACCGCCATTCCGTCTGTTTCGAGCAGCACCAGAAGGCGGAGGACATCCTGCAGGGCAGGAAGATAGACCCCACCTTCTATCCCGTTATCTACGGCGCATCCGATGATGCGGACTGGTCATCAGAGGATGTGTGGAGGAAAGCGAACCCCTCGCTGGGGCATACCATTGACATCGAGAAAGTGCGGAATGCGTATCTGAGCGCGAGGGACAATCCGGCGGAGGAAAACATCTTCCGGCAGCTCCGTCTGAACCAGTGGGTGAAGCAGTCCACAAGGTGGATGCAGATGGAGAAATGGGATGCCTGCGCCTTTCCCGTGGACGAGCGGGAGGTGCTGGGGCGGGAGTGTTACGGCGGGCTTGACCTGTCAAGTTCCATTGACATCACCGCTTTTGTTTTGGTATTTCCTCCGAGAAATGATACGGAAAAATATATTTTACTTCCGTACTTCTGGATACCGGAAGAAAATATGCGCCTGCGGGTGCGGCGGGACCATGTGCCTTATGACGTGTGGGAGAAACAGGGATTTTTGCAGACCACGGAGGGCAATGTGATCCACTATGGATTTATTGAGAATTTCATTGATAACCTCGGAAAGAAATTTCACATTAAAGAAATAGCTTTCGACAGGTGGGGAGCGGTGCAGATGGTGCAGAACCTTGAGGGGCTTGGATTTACAGTCGTTCCCTTCGGGCAGGGCTTTAAGGATATGTCGCCGCCCACCAAGCGGCTGATGGAGCTGGTGCTGGAGAAGAACATCGCCCACGGCGGGCATCCCGTCCTGCGGTGGATGATGGATAACATCTTCGTCCGCACAGACCCGGCGGGGAACATCAAGCCGGACAAGGAGAAGTCAACGGAGAAGATAGACGGCGCTGTAGCCACGATTATGGGGCTTGACCGTGCGATACGGAACGGTGGCATCAGCACGGGAAGTGTGTACGATGAAAGAGGGATTCTGACGATTTGACAGATACAGGGAGGTGCCTATGAAACTACCATCCATTTTTGGAACAAGGGGCGCAAGGGATAAGCCAAAGGACAGCTACGGCGGTCAGGCTTATTCCTTTTTCTTTGGGAGAAGCACCAGCGGGAAAAATGTGAATGAGCGTACCGCCATGCAGACCACGGCGGTCTATTCCTGTGTGCGGATACTGGCGGAGGCGGTGGCATCGCTCCCCATCCATGTGTACCGCTATACGGATACCGGGAAGGAGCGGGTGTATGACCACCCATTATATTATCTTCTCCATGACGAGCCGAACCCGGAGATGACTTCCTTCGTGTTCCGGGAGACGCTGATGAGCCATTTATTGATATGGGGTAATGCCTACGCACAGGTCATCCGTGACGGGAACGGCAGAGTATTATCTTTGTACCCATTGCTCCCGGACAAGATGGAGGTTGACCGGGATGAGCATGGGCGGCTTTTCTACACTTACACCCGGAACACGGACGAGAACCCCAACTTTTCCGAATACGGGCGCGTGAGGTTGAAGCCGGAGGATGTGCTGCATATCCCCGGCCTTGGCTTTGACGGGCTGGTGGGGTATTCGCCCATCGCTATGGCAAAGAACGCGGTGGGCATGACGCTGGCGTGCGAGGAATACGGCGCGTCCTTTTTCGAGAACGGGGCGACACCGGGCGGGGTGCTGGAGCATCCGGGGGTACTGAAAGACCCGGCGAAGATAAGGGAGAGCTGGCATTCCGTTTACGGCGGCTCTAAGAATGCCGGGAAGGTCGCCGTTTTGGAGGAGGGCATGAAGTACCAGCAGATCGGGATTCCCCCGGAGGAAGCACAGTTTTTAGAGACGCGGAAGTTCCAGATAGACGAGATTGCAAGGCTGTACCGCATCCCGCCCCACATGGTGGGCGACCTTGACAAGAGCAGCTTTTCCAATATTGAGCAGCAGTCTTTGGAATTCGTGAAATATACTTTAGACCCGTGGGTGATCCGGTGGGAGCAGTCCATACAGAGGGCATTATTTCTCCCGCAGGAGAAAAAAGAATATTTTGTGAAAATGAACGTGGACGGCCTGCTCCGTGGTGATTATGAAAGCAGGATGAAAGGTTATTCCATCGGCATCCAGAACGGGTTCATGTGCCCCAATGATATACGGCGGCTGGAAAGCATGGATTTGATACCCGTGGAAGAGGGTGGGGAATTTTTTCTCACCAACGGGAACCTATGCCGATTAAAGGACGCAGGACTTTTCGGGAGAATTCCGGGGGAGTCACAGAAGGAATAAAGATATAGAAACAGGCGGGTATGTTCTGCCTGTTTTTTCTATGCAGAAAGCGAGGTTAGCAGGAATGAAAAGGAAGTTCTGGAACTGGATCAAAAATGACGCGGGAGGGGAGGAAGAGCGCACCCTCGTGCTGAACGGTGAGATTTCGGATGAGACGTGGTACGGGGATGAAGTGACGCCCGCCCTGTTCGCAAAGGAGCTGAATGCCGGGAGCGGTAACATCACCGTGTGGATCAATTCACCTGGCGGCGATGTGTACGCCGCGGCACAGATTTACAACATGCTCATGGAGTACAAAGGCGATGTGACCGTGAAGGTGGACGCACTGGCGGCATCCGCAGCCTCCGTCATCGCTATGGCGGGTACCACGGTGCTGATGTCCCCGCTCAGTTTAATGATGATCCACAATCCGATTACAGTAGCAATCGGGGATTCCAAAGAAATGCAGAAAGCGGGGGAGATGTTAAATGAAGTGAAGGAAAGCATCATGAACGCTTATGAGATCAAGACCGGGATGGACCGTAAGAAGATATCCCACCTCATGGATGCGGAAAGCTGGTTTAACGCGAAGAAGGCCGTGGAGCTTGGCTTTGCGGACGGCATCCTGCACGGGAAGGAAGATACAGAAGAAGGGGATGGGGAGGAAGAACTGGAAGGGCTGATGTTCTCCCGGACAGCGGTGACCAATTCCCTGCTTACAAAACTGATTCCGAAAAAGCCGGAGGCAAAGGTACCCATAGAGCAGTTAGAAAAGAGATTGAACCTATTAACACATTAAATTTTATGGAGGGAAATGTTATGAGCAGGATTTTAGAACTGAGGGAGAAACGGGCAAAGGCATGGGAGGCGGCAAAGAAGTTCCTCGACAGCAAGCGCGGCGAGGACGGGCTGCTTTCCGCAGAGGACACCGCCGCCTATGAGAAGATGGAGAAAGAGGTAGTCGATCTTGGGAAGGAGATCGAGCGCCTGGAGCGGCAGGCCGCCATTGACGCGGAGCTGAATAAGCCCACCTCCGAGCCCATCACCAACAAGCCCAATAACCATCCCGATGGGGAGGAAAAAACGGGCAGGGCGACTGACAATTACAGGAGGACGTTCTGGAACGCCATGCGCCGGAAGAATTTCTTCGATGTGGAGAACGCCCTGCAGGTGGGCACGGATTCCGAGGGCGGCTACCTTGTGCCGGACGAATTCGAGCATACGCTGGTGGAGGCGCTGGAGGAAGAGAACTGTTTCCGGGGACTTGCCACAGTGATCCAGACCTCCAGCGGCGACAGGAAGATTCCCGTGGTGGCATCCAAAGGCGAGGCGTCATGGATTGACGAGGAAGGGGCGTACCCGGAATCGGATGATTCCTTCGGTCAGGTCTCCATCGGCGCTTTCAAGGTGGCGACCATGATCAAGGTATCGGATGAGTTACTGAATGACAATGTATTCAACTTAGAGGCTTACATCTCCAAGGAGTTCGGGCGCAGGATCGGCACCAAGGAGGAGGAAGCCTTTTTCATTGGGGACGGCAAGGGCAAGCCGACTGGTATTTTAAATGCCACGGGCGGCGCTTCCGATGGCGTGACCACCGCCACGGCGAATATCACCTTTGATGACGTAATGGATTTATTCTATTCCCTGAAAGCGCCTTACCGCAAAAAGGCTGTGTGGCTGCTGAATGACACCACGGTGAAGGCCCTGCGGAAACTGAAAGATAACAACGGGAATTATATCTGGCAGCCTTCCGTGCAGGCGGGCGTGCCGGACATGATTTTAAACCGCCCTTACCACACTTCCTCCTATGTGCCGGAAGTGGCGGCGGGCAGCAAGGTGATGGCATTTGGAGACTTTTCCTATTACTGGATTGCTGACAGGCAGGGGCGCTCCTTCAAGCGTCTGAATGAACTGTTTGCGGCAACCGGGCAGGTGGGATTCCTCGCTTCACAGCGTGTGGACGGCAAGCTGATCCTTGCCGAAGCGGTAAAGACCATGAAAGTGAAATCTTCTGCATCATCGGGATCATAAGAAGGGAGGCGGCATGGATGGCAGTCCTGACATTGGAGGAGACGAAACAGTATCTCCGTGTTGACAGCAGTGATGAAGATTCCTTTATTTTGGGATTGATCGAGACCGGGGAAAATCTGTGTGCAGATGTGGCACGGATGGAGATAGCAGAACTGGAAGCGCATCTTCCGATGGCGCGGATTGCCGTCCTCTATGCCGCCGCCTATCTGTATGAACACCGGGAGCAGGCAGACCACGGGGAATTAGTTCAGACGCTGCGCGCCTTTTTATTCGGCATACGGAAAGAGGTGTTCTGATGGCGCTTGGGGAATGGAAGGATAAGATCATTATTCAGAAGAGCGTGGCGGGCAATGACAGAGCCGGGAACCATGTGCTGGCATGGCAGGATTATTACACCTGCCACGCCTATGTGAACAACCTTTCCGGGAAGGAGTATTGGGAGGCGGCGCAGCTTAATGCGGAGAAAGAAGTGTTTTTCCTTATCCGTTATTGCAGCGAAGCCGCCGCCATTGACACGGAGCATTTCCGTATTCTGTTCCGGGGGCAGGTGTATAACATCACATTTATCGACAACGTGAAATATCAGAATAAAACCATAAAGTTGCGGGCGGTTTTGGAAAAAAGGGGAGGCTGAATAAATTCTCCCTTTGGAAAAGAGGTAAAAATGTCTGAAAAGAAAGTATCCATCGGGCAGATGGCGGAGGCGGTCATGGACGGCCTCATTGAATATGCCGGGCTTGCCACGGACGTGATGAAGGACTGTGTGACTAAAGCCGGGAACACGGTGAAATCGGAAGTGAAAGCAAACGCCCCGGTTCGGACAGGGCAGTACAAAAAGGGATGGGCTGTGAAAAAGCAGAAAGAGACCGCCAATGCACTAGAACTGGTGGTGCATAACAAAAAGCGTTACCAGCTCACCCATTTATTGGAGAAAGGCCATGCCAAGCGTGGCGGCGGGCGTGTCCGGGCATTCCCCCACATCGCCCCTGCGGAACAGGCGGGCATCCGGGAACTGGAGGAAGGCATCAGAAGGGGGCTGGAAGGATGAAGCACGATGATGTATTGAAGATGATGGAGGAAATGGGGCTGCCCTTTGCCTATGACCACTTTGTCGAGGGCGAATCCCCGGAGCCGCCTTTCCTGGTATTTTTATATCCCAAAGCTGCTAATTTCGCAGCGGACGGGATCACGTATTTCAAAATCAACCAGCTAGACATTGAACTGTACACCGATCTGAAAAATCCCGATCTGGAGGAAACCATAGAGGCTGTTCTGTTAAAGTACGGTATTTTCTATGGCAAGAGCGAGACGTGGATTGAATCGGAAAAATTGTACGAAGTCTTGTATGAAACGGAGGTCTGAAATGAAGAACAACAATAAAGTGAAATTCAATATCTGCAACTGCCACTATGCTTTGCAGAAAACACAGGAGAATGGGGAGATCGGATTCGAGAACCCGGTGGCAATGCCCGGCGCGGTTTCCATCGCCCTGGACCCCAACGGGGAGCCGGAATCGTTCTATGCGGACGGCATCGAGTATTACATCATAGCCAACAACATGGGCTATGATGGGGATCTGGAACTTGCCCTCATTCCTGAAAGTTTCCGCACGGACGTGCTGAAAGAGGAAGCGGACAGTAATGAGGTATTGGTGGAGAACGCCCATTCCGAGACTGCGGCCTTTGCGCTGCTCTTTGAGTTTGACGGCGACATCCGCAAAATCCGCCATGTGCTGTATAACTGTTCCGCAAGCCGCCCCAAGATCGAGGGCAAGACCAATGAGGAGAGCCGGGAGGTGCAGACGGAGACGCTGACCATCAAGGCAAGGCCGCTGGCAAGCGGCTATGTGAAAGCCAAGACAGGAAATAAGACATCTGCGGAGACTTATGCCAACTGGTATAAGAGCGTATATCTGCCGGAACCCAAAGCGGTGGATGCGGAGACAGAAGGACAGGGATGAAGGAGGCTGAAAGGATATGAGCATTGTCAGGAAGATAGAGATAGACGGGCAGGATGTGTTGTTCAAGGCATCGGCGGCAATTCCGCGTATTTACAGACTGAAATTTCAGAGAGACATTTATAAGGATTTGCGGATTCTGGAAAAGAGCATCGGTGAGGGGGATGAGGAAAACTCCAACCTCGATCTATTTTCATTGGAGATGTTCGAGAATATCGCCTACACGATGGCGAAGCACGCAGACCCGCAGATACCAAATGAAGTGGATGAGTGGCTGGACGGATTCAACACCTTTTCAATATACCAGGTTCTGCCGCAGCTTATAGAACTGTGGGGACTGAACGTGCAGACGGATGTGGAGGCTAAAAAAAACTTCGCCCAACTGAGCGGGAAATGACCACGCCGCTGTTCCTTCTGCGGTGTGTGCAGCTAGGGCTTTCGATGGCAGACTTGGAACTGCTTTCAATAGGATTAATCAATGATATGTATTGTGAAAGTATGAATGATACCTATTCCTACGCTGTACTTGGCGATCAGGCCGCGATGGATGCCTTTTAAGTTCCACATTTTTTTAGCGGAACACAGCACTTTATTGAATAATCAGCCGCTTTATTATATACTGGAAAGCGGTTGATTGTTCAATATTTTTAAGAGGGAAGGTATGGTGCTGTGGATTATTCGGACAGGGTGTTATTTGAATTGGAACGCTTGGAAAACATTTGTGACAGATATAAAACAGAACTGCGGTTTTTAAGTAAAAGGATTAGGCGGGATATATGGAAAGACGGGAATGATTATGTATTGGCAAGGATATTAAAATCTTTAAATGACTCATTGGAAGAAACGTATCCAGACAAAGCGGATTGTACGGTAGATACTGTACTGGATTATACACATACGTTGGGGAAATATAATATTTTTATTAACCCCAAGCTGGATGCGGGATATTATGAGAAATTGATAGATGATATTCTGCTTGAAAATGCAAAGGTAATCATAGATGAGAAATGGAAAAATATAAATGCATCCAGCGATGGTTCTAGAACATTTTTAGAGACATTTGGTGAGGTGTTTACACAGTCCATTGAATTGCGGAAAGAAGAATTTTTTCGCCCATTACAAAAATCAGATATATTATGCAGAGTGGTTGACGGGTGGGGGCATGATACAGACAGGTTTATTCCGTGGCCGAACAAAGCGCAGAACCGATGGAACCCACCGGGGAGAACATATCTCTATTTATCATTTGCAGAAAGTTTGCAGGAATATAATGCGGAGCTTTCCATTAGTGAGTATGTGTGTTTAGAAGAGTTCCGCGCCAAGAAAGGTGAAAAGTATTCTTTCTGCCTGTTTGAAAAGGCGAAAGAGGGAAACATCTTAGACTTGTCTTATAATGATATTGATTTAGGTGCATTCAGGAGAAAACTGGATAATTATAAGCATGGTCTGGAGAAGGTGATTTTTTCAGAAATCATATCTGACCCTAAGAAGGTCGAGAGGTATAGGAAGAATGGGAGGGAACTAAAACAGGCAATAAAGCAGAAATCAGAAAGCATGGTAGATCATCAGATTATAGCAGATGCCGTTACAAAGCAATACCTTAAAATGGTATGTAACTGTATATATAAAAAAGTAGATGAAAAAGATGATGATAAGAAGGAGGAGGCATATAGGTCATTTCACATTTTATCGGAATATCTGGAAAGCAGGGGAGTGACTGGAATTATTTACCCATGTACCCGGACAGATAAGGTTGTTGGAAAAAATGTGGTTTTGTTCAATATTCATGATGCGATTCCGATTGAAGGGAGTATTCGGGAAATAATTTATTAGCAGACAGAAAACATAAGTTCAATACATAGCATCGGTTAGAAATAATCGGTGCTTTCTTTATGCTCGGAGAAATCCGGGCTTCTTTTATGCCTGATTTGGGGAAGGAAGGTGAGGGGAGTGGCATCAAGGATACAGGGCATTACGGTAGAAATCGGCGGCGATACCACGAAACTCACCACCGCCTTAAAATCAGTCAATACTGACATCCGCACCACACAGTCTCAGCTTCGGGATGTGAACAACCTCCTGAAACTGGACCCCGGCAATACGGAGCTGCTGGCACAGAAGCACCGGCTCCTTGCGGATGCGGTGCGGGAGACGAAGGAAAAACTGGAAACCCTGAAAGCCGCTGCGGAGCAGGCAAATGAGGCACTGGCAAAGGGAGAGATCACCCAGGAGCAGTACGATGGTTTGCAGCGTGAGATCATTGAGACCGAGGAAAGATTAAAGAGCCTCGAAGAGCAGGCGAACCAGTCGGCGGTGGCGGTGCAGAAGATTGCCGCCGTGGGTGAGGATTTAAAGAACTTAGGGGATAAGATTTCCGGTGTAGGGACTACCCTGACCAAAAGCGTGACCACGCCCATTGTGGGGCTTGGCACGGTGGCGGTCAAGACGGCGGCGGACTTCGATACCGCCATGAGCCAGGTCGGGGCGGTTTCCGGGGCTACGGGGAAAGACCTTGATGCCCTGCGGGATAAGGCAAGGGAGATGGGGAGCAAGACCAAGTTCTCCGCATCGGAAGCGGCGGAGGCCATGAACTACATGGCGATGGCGGGCTGGAAAACTTCGGATATGCTTTCCGGCATCGAGGGCATCATGAACCTTGCCGCCGCCTCCGGGGAAGATTTGGCAACTACCTCTGATATCGTGACGGATGCGCTTACCGCTTTCGGTCTGACCGCAGCGGATTCCGGGCATTTTGCGGATATCCTTGCGGCGGCATCCAGTAATGCCAATACCAACGTCTCCATGATGGGCGAGACCTTCAAATACTGTGCGCCCATTGCCGGGGCTTTGGGATTCTCTGCGGAAGATACCGCAGAGGCGATTGGGCTGATGGGCAATGCGGGCATCAAGTCCACACAGGCCGGTACCGCCCTCCGCACCATCATGAGCAACCTTTCCGGGGAAGTGAAAATCTGCGGTTCGAGCATCGGGGAAGTGACCATTGCCACCACCAATGCGGACGGGAGCATGAGGGATTTGAGCGCCATCCTCGCAGACTGCCGGACGGCTTTCGGCGGATTGTCAGAGTCCGAAAAGGCAGCGGCGGCAGAGGCTTTGGTAGGTAAAAACGCCATGTCTGGATTCCTCGCATTGATGAACGCTGCCCCTGCGGACATTGAGAAGGTGAGCAGCGCCATAGCAAACTGTGACGGGAAGTCGGCGGAGATGGCGGCGACCATGCAGGATAACCTCGCCGGGCAGCTTACCATCCTGAAAAGCCAGTTGGAGGAACTTGCCATTTCTTTCGGTGAAATCCTCATGCCCGCCATCCGCCAGATCGTCACATGGGTGCAGGGATTCGTGGATAAGCTGAATGGCATGGATGAGGGCACCAAGAATACCATTGTCACTATCGGATTACTCGCTGCGGCAATCGGCCCCGTGCTTATCATCATCGGAAAAGTTGTGTCGGCAGTGGGCAGCATCATGACCTTCATCCCGACACTGATCGGCGGCATTTCCAGTATCGGCGGAGGTCTTAGTGCGCTGTGGGGCATCCTTGCGGCGAACCCGGTCACCTTAGTGATTGCCGCCATAGCTGCATTGATTGCTATCTTCGTGGCTCTCTGGAATAACTGCGAGGGCTTCCGGGAGTTCTGGATCAACTTATGGAATGTAATCAAAGAAGCGGCTGTTGCGGTATGGAATGGATTGAAGGATTTCTTCTCCAACATCTGGAACGCCATCACCGGGGCGGCACAGTCCATCTGGAACGGGCTAAAGGACTTTTTCAGCGGATTATGGGAAGGGATAAAAAGTATCTTCCAGACTGTCCTTGACGTGATAAAGACGCTGATCGTGGCGCGGTTCGAGTTCTATAAGATGATTATCACAACCGTGCTGAATGTGATACAGACAGTTGTATCCACGGTATGGAATGCGATTAAAACAGTGATTGAAACCGTCACAAACGCCATCGGCTCTTTCCTGTCCTCCGCTTGGGAAGCGATAAGGAATACCGTCACCACGGTAATGGAGGCGATTCGCAGTGTAATCACATCTGTATGGGAAGCGATAAAGTCAGCGGTGACGGCGGTGCTTTCCGCCATTAAGGATGTGGTGGTCTCTGCGTGGGAGGCGATCAAGAACGCCATTTCCACGGCAATGGAGGCGATACGTTCTGCGGTCATTGCCGCATGGGAAGCCATCAAGAGTGCGGTGTCCTCTGCGATTGAAGCGATAAAAAATGTGGCTGTGGCGGCTTGGGAGGCCATCAAGTCAGCGGTCATCTCCATTATGGAGGCAATTAAATCTGCCATCACCGCCGCATGGGAAGCCATCAAATCCGCAGTAAGCTCCGTGGTCAATGCGATAAAAGAGGTCATCACCAGTGTGTGGAATGCCATCAAGTCCACGGTCACAGTCATTGTGGGAGGACTGAAAGACGCGGTGGTAAATGTGTTTAACAGCCTGCTCTCAGGAATCAAGAATGCCATGAGCGGAATCGCCGGGGCGGTGAAGAGTGGATTCGATGCGGCGATTAACTTCATCAAGGGCCTGCCCTCACAGGCATTGCAGTGGGGCAAGGATATCATCGGCGGCTTAATAGATGGCATCAAATCCAAGATCAGCGGCCTTGTGGACAGCGTGAAGGACATCGCGGGAACCATTGCGTCCTTCCTGCATTTCTCCGAGCCGGACGAGGGGCCGCTTTCCAACTTCCACACCTTTATGCCGGATATGATTGACCTGCTGGGCAAAGGCATCCGTGGGAATTTAGGGAAGCTGACCGGTCCCATGAAGGAACTGGCAGGGATGCTCATTCCAGAGGCGGGGGCAATGGAAAGCATCACATCCTCCGGGAATGGCGGGAACGGGAATGCTTCACTGGCGGCAAGGCTGGATGCCATGTATGAAGTGGTTACAAAGTATCTGCCCAGGCTGGCAGACGCACAGGTGGTATTGGATTCCGGGGTGCTGGTCGGGGAACTGTCAGACGGGCTGAACCGGGAGCTGGGAAAGGCGTATTCATGATCAGGAAATTCAGGCTTATAAACGGGGAAGGGGTGTCATGGGATTTGAACGCCCGGACGTCCTTTTTCCATTCCATTGGCGGCTTCGGCTATAAGGACGGGACACAGTATGAACAGATCGGCACGGACTTCATCCCTCTGGAGGAATTATTCTCACAGGGTGTGATGACCGGGCGGATATTTTTCGGAGGCAGGAATGCCTATGTGAATTACCGTGCATTTTCAAGATTCGTCCGGGCGGTGCCGCTGACCCTCGTGTATGAGATGGAGGAGGCGTTCCGTGTTCCGGTGCGGATGACGGAGATTGCTAAGAGTGAGTTAATCACTGGCGGGGCGGGGCTGGATTGTGAAGTTGCATTTACGGCAACCGGGCTGTTTTATAAGAATGTTTCCGGCTACAGCGGCACAATCGCCATTGGCGGGAAGATTTATCCATACGAATACACCTATGCCTATGCGGACGTGACGCAGAACACGCTGATGATCGACAGCGACAGCCACGGGGACAGCCCGTGTAAAGTGACGGTATATGGCCCCTGCACGAATCCCGTATGGAAGCACTATGTGAATAATGTTTTGTATGAAACGGGAAGGTACGAGGGGAATATCCCGGATGGGCATAAGCTGGTCATCGACACCACGCAGATTCCCTACAGCATTACGGAGCGGGGCGTCAGTGACGAGGTGGTGGCGGACAGGTACCAGATGTGCGATTTCACCACGGAGCGGTTCTTCCATTTGCAGTACGGCAGCAACCGCATTTCCGTGGTGCATGAGGGGCTGAATATTCTGAATGTTATGGTTGAGGGGAGGATCAGCTATGAGACCGTATAACGTGGAGATATTCACGCAGGACTTTGAGATGGTAGGGAACACCAATGTAAATGAGATCACCTATAAAGAGGACTATTTATCTTCCGATGGGAACACGGTTACGGTGCTTGCTCTGCCCGGTGTGAAAAAGCAGGACTACATCCGCATCAGCCGGGGCAGTGAGGAATATGCCGGAATCGTGACAGAGATCGGGTATGGCACGGATAAATCCAAAAAGCTACAGACCATTTCCTATAAGCCCCTTATGGAACTGCTCAATACGGATGTGCTGTTTGATGTGGATTTGCAGGGGCAGGGGAGCATGGAGCAGTTTATCTGTGACAGGATAAAAGAAATGTTTATCATCAATGAAGATGAAATGCAGAATATCAAAGGTCTTTCCGTCAGCGCAGTTACCGCCACAAAGGACTGGAGTCTGCACATCACGCCCTCCGATAAGGGCGGACATTACAATATCGTGAACCTCATTGATTCCGTCATCATCCCGGCAATGGAGAAGTACAGCATCCTTGTAAAGACAAAGCTGGATATCCAGAACCGGGAAGTGCAGATTTCGGTGGGGAGGGCGGCGGCAGGAATCATCACCATAGAGAGCGATTTGCCGAACATTATCAAAAAGAGCGTCACCATCAAGCAGGTCAGCGCGGATGTGAATAAGCTGATTATTTATGATGCGGAAAACTATGCCAACACCCGGATTTATTATCTGCATCCCGATCTTGGCTACGATACGAAGGACCGTGACCGCATTGTTCCGGTGGTCTGTGAGATGCAGGCTGTTTCCCATGAGGAGGGGAGCAGCTTTGAGAGCGCGGCCATCAGCGCCGCCCATAACAAGTTCGCAAATTTATCCTATTCAAATTTAATCGAACTTACCATGATGAACGGTGACGCTTTGGTGAAGCCGGAAGAACTGGAATTCGGGCAGGTGGCGGACATCATATCGGATGGGGAGAGTTACCGCAGCATCCTCACGGGCAGGGAGCGTGGCAAAAATACAAAGCTGGTGTTCGGCACGGTGCGGCTGGATTTGACTAAGATTTTAAGGAGGCAGGAGAATGGCTGACAACATCACACTGAAAACCTATAAGGGCGGCAATGTCACACCGCAGGATGACGCCATCATCTACGAGACGGCGATCCCCGGCAGCGGCATCTTCAAAGGGTGCGAAGTGACCTATGCGAGAGGAAATGTGCTGCATATCTCGCAGGGCTTTGGCATGATACGGGGGCGGTTCTTTGAGGTGTATGAAACGGAGATTGACGTGCGCCTTGCGGACGTGGGGGAGACGCTGGACGGAAGGGTGTATATCCATCTTGATTTATCCAATGCGGATGAACCCATCAAGATACTGGCGCAGGCGGCAGCGGAGCTTCCGCCGCTGGATGCGGATGTAAATATCAATTACAACAATTCTTCCTACGATCTGGAACTTGCCATCTTCACCGTATCTTCCGCAGGATTGGACGGGCTGACAAAAGTGTTCCCCACGCTGAAAGCCGGGAGCGGAGGCGGCGGGGGAGGAGGGGAAACCCTCACCCGTGCCACTTCCTATGCCGTAGGGGATGCGGTGACCGCAGTGGGCGCTCCGGGGTGGGCGACACTGGTCTGCACACAGGCAGGAACCACGGCCGCCTCCGAGCCTTCCGGGTATTCGAGGATCACCAAAGTGGGGGACAGGGTTTTGGATGGAACCGCGGTATTCACGGCAAGGAACATCATCGGGGAGCTGGACGGCGTTATTTCTTCCAATGCATCCCTCGGAGAGTCTGTGCAGACTCTGGATGAAAGAGTGACGGAGATGATGAGCAGCACTGGCCTTGTGATGAAACTGGTGAGCCTTGACGAGTACCGGGCAATGGAAAGTTACAGTGCCACCACCATTTATCTCTGTTATGAGGATGAAGCCACAAAAAGGGTGACGCGGATTTTCGTGGGAGAGGACAGGGTATATGCGGCGGGTGTCAAAGTGACATATCAGATCGACACGGGGTATGCATTGGAAAGGACTGTGCCGGACAGGGAGGACGCCATTGCCGCCGCCCCGGATGCCGCGCTGGAGGGATACACCTTTGTGGGATGGCGGCAGGATGACCAGGCGGAAAAGAAAGTGCTTTCCGAGTTTATCATCAGTTCGGAGGAACCCGTTACGCTCTATGCAGTGTTCAGAAAGCAGATGACCGTAGGGCTGATGCCGAACGGCGGCACCCTTGCAGAAACCGGGGCGGCGGAGTCCTTTACGGCTTATTGCTATTACAATAACGGAAATGCACAGAGTGAACCCACCACGATCCCGGCAAGCCCCTACACGAGAAATGGTATGTCCTTCTGCGGATGGAGCATTGACTCCCTTTCCACGCCATCTTACAAACCGGGGGAGAAAGGGGTATTCCCTGCGGAGGCTGCGCTCTATGCCATGTGGGTGACCACGGAGTATGACTTCCCCTACACAGGGAATTATGTGCAGTTTGTTATCCCCCAGGACGGCATCTATGAGTTTGAAGTGTGGGGCGCATCCGGGGGCAGCGCAAAAGTGGACTCCCTTGTGGCGGAAGGCGGTCTTGGCGGTCATTCCAAAGGCTATAAGAAGATGAAAAAGGACGAGGTGGTCTATGTATATAATGGCGGCGCTGCAAATGGGACATCTCCGGGGACAAACGGCGGCGCTTATGGATACAGCTATACGAATGGCAGGCAATATGGGGCAGGTGGAGGCGGCGCTACCCATGTGGCAACAAAATACGGTTCGTTAGGGTACAGCAATGGGGTGAATTACTCCAACAGGGAATGCGTCCTGATCGTGGCCGGAGGAGGCGGAGGAGGCGCAATAGACAATGGCACAATCCACAAAGGCGGAGACGGCGGAGGGGAGCGGGGCGGGGATGGTTCCGGCGGTGCCCTGGGAGGGCGGCAGATATCCACGGGGAGCAGCCCTTCCACAAACTTTGGTTCAGCGCCGTCTTATGGCTCATCCAGCAGCACCTGCTATTCCGGCGGCGGAGGCGGATGGTTCGGCGGCAACTATGGCATGCGCGGCGAGTCAGGCGCAGGAGGCTCCGGCTATGTGGACGGTGTCGCGCCATTCACCCACAACGGGAAATATTATCCCGCAGAGACTGAGGCTGGGGTGAACGAAGGGCACGGGAAGGCATTCATTCGGTATGTGGAATGCGCGTAACAGTAACTGCACCCTATGAGGTGCTTTTTTTGATGTCAGATTTGAAGGAGGAACTGGAATGAAGAATTTTATCGAGGCGGCGCAGTATGCGTTCGCGGCGCTCGGCGGTGCGCTGGGCGCGGTCATGGGAGGTTTTGACGGCTTCCTTTATGCACTGGTGGTATTCGTGGTGGTGGACTACATCACCGGGCTGATGGCGGCAGCGGTGGAGAAGAAGCTCTCCAGCGAAGTGGGATTCAAAGGCATTTTTAAGAAGGTGGTCATTTTCAGCCTTGTGGCGGTGGGGCATATCGTAGATATGCACATCATTGGGGAAGGGAGCGTCCTGCGGACGGCGGTCATCTTCTTTTACCTCTCCAATGAGGGCATTTCCATCTTAGAGAATGCCGCGGGGACGGGGCTGCCCATTCCGGGGAAGTTAAAGGCCGTGCTGGAGCAGCTACGGGAGGAAAAAGAGAATTAATGGATTTTTAATCTGAGGCATCGGTGTAAAAACTGATGCCTTTTTCGTGCAGAAAGAGAGGGAAATGGGATGAATTTAAAACAGAATTACCTTACGGAGTCCGGCTGTTATAAAGCGGGAAAGCGCATCACCGTGAAAGGTCTTATGATCCATTCGGTGGGATGCCCGCAGCCAAAGGCGGATGTGTTCATGAAGAACTGGAACAGGGCAGAGGCATCCGCCTGCGTCCATGCCATCGTAGAGCCGGACGGGGATGTGTACCAGATTTTGCCTTGGAATCATAGGGGCTGGCACTGCGGAGGCGGAGCGAACAATACCCATATCGGCGTGGAGATGACGGAGCCTGCCACCATCCGATATACGGGCGGCTCAAACTGGACGGAGACAGGGGATGGGGAGAACACGAAGAACCATGTGCTTGCCACCTATAAATATGCGGTGGAATTGTTTGCATATCTGTGCAGCCAGTATAACTTAGACCCGCTTGCAGATGGTGTGGTGATTTCCCATTCGGAAGGATGCAGGAGAGGCATTGCCAGCAACCACGGAGACGTGGAGCATCTGTGGTCTAAGTTTGGTCTGACTATGGAACAGTTTAGAAAAGACATCAAAACGGCGATGAAGGGCGGCTCGGCGGCGGATTCCCTTACCGCCATTATGGGAAAAGCGAAAGCCACGGCGGATCAGATGAAATCCTATCTGAAAAAGAAAAATCCGTCCGTGCCGCAGTCCGTTCTGGATATGGTTCCGCTGTACCTTTCAGAAGGGGAAGCGGAGGGCGTGAGGGGCGATATCGCTTTTGCACAGTCCTGCCTCGAAACGGGGAACTTCACTTTCTCCGGCTCTGCGGTCACTCTTCCGCAGAACAATTTCTGTGGCCTTGGGGTGACACAGAGGGGCAAAACAGGACTGTCCTTTGAAACGGCGCAGCTTGGCATCCGGGCGCAGATTCAGCACCTCAAAGCCTATGCCTCCACGGATAAACTGCGGAAGGCAAGAATTGATCCACGGTTCCGCTATGTCACAAGGGGCTGTGCGCCATATGCGGAATGGCTCGGCCAGAAGAAGAATCCGCAGGGAAAAGGCTGGGCGGCAGGGGAGAAATATGGGGAGAAAATCCTCTCCATCCTGAAAGCCATTGTCAGCGAAGGAAAAGTGCAGTTCATGGAGAGCCTTACCCTTTCCGCACCCTACATGGTGCGCGTATCTATTCCCGATTTGAATATCCGCCGTGGCCCCGGAACGGATTTTCCCAAGACGGGCAAATTTACTGGTGTCGGCGTTTTCACCGTGGTCGAGGAAAAGGACGGTTGGGGGCTGCTCAAAGCCTATGCGGAAAAGAGGAACGGGTGGATTTCGCTTGCATTCACCACCCGAATGTAAGGTGGCATTCATATAGGAAGAAAGCGGCCAGACCGCTTGACTTTACGGCCTTTCAGAGTGATTAATAGACTACCCAAAAAGAAAGGAGCGCAGACGGTCATGGCAGATAAAGAGGGAAAAAAACTGAGGGCGTCAATCTACTGCAGGGTAGGAAACCCAAAGGATGCGGGGCCTTGTTTTAAAGAAAAATGCGGGAGCCCTGCGGGGCAGGGACGGAAAGGAGCGGATGCAGATGCGGATAAGGAAAGTTGCGATATATGCAAGGGTTTCAACAGAGCATGAGGCACAGCTTTCAGCATTGGAGAACCAGGTGCAGTATTACGATGACCTGATAGACAGGCACCCGGACTGGGTATTGTACCGCCGGTATATCGATGAAGGTATCACCGGCACCTCCATATCCAAGCGTAAGAATTTCGTGCGGATGATGGAGGACGCAAAGGACGGACATTTCGACCTGATCGTCACGAGGGAGGTGTCGAGGTTCGCAAGGAACACGGTGGACACCCTCCAGCAGACGCGGCTCTTGAAGCGGATGGGCATTGAGGTGTATTTCACCGAGGACGGCATATGGACCATGAACGATGAGGACGGGGAGCTGCGGCTGACCATCATGGCCACCCTCGCGCAGAACGAATCGAAAAAGACCTCCATGCGCGTAAAGGCGGGGCAGATGGTTTCCTTCCAGAACGGGGTGGTCTACGGCACCGGGAACGTGCTTGGCTACGACAAGGTGGGGCCGGAATACGTCATCAACGAGGAACAGGCGGAAACGGTCAGGAGGATATTCGACCTGTACCTTGCGGGCAACGGCTACCACAAGATCATGAAGCAGCTTGAAAAGGAAGGCCGCCGCACGGCGATGGGGAAGACGATGTGGCATTACGCCACCGTCGGCCATATCCTGAAAAACCGCCTTTACTGCGGCGAACTGGAATACCGGAAGGAATATGTGCCGGACTACCTGGAACAGAAAAGGGCGAAGAACAAGGGGGAGCTGGAGCGCGTCATCGTGGAGGGGAAGCACCAGCCCATCGTCACTAAGGAGGAATTCGAGCGGGTGCAGAAGATGATGGCGGAAAAGGACGCGCAGATGGGCCAGCGCCGGAAGAACAAGGGCGTCCACTCGGACGACCTCTGGCGCAGGAAGATGAGGTGCCAGTGCGGCCACGCCTTCGCAAAGACCAAGTGGCATACCAAGACGGACTTCATCACCTACACCTATAAATGCTACGACCAGACCCGGACGGGAACCATAGCGGCAAGGCTGAAAAACGGCCTGGGCATTGAGAACGTCTGCCGCTCGCCGCTGGTGCAGGACTGGAAGATGTACACGATGGCGCAGAAAGTCCTCCACGTCGTTTTCGATGACCCGGAGGGGACGCTCCTGGACGCGGCGGCGGTGCTGGGGTGCGGCATTGCGGGGGTGGAGCAGTCGGAAGTCCTGCGGGACAAGGAAATCATAGAAGAACAGCTCAAAAAGGAGCGGGGCAGATATGAGACGCTGCTCGATATGAGGATGAACAACGAGATACCGAAAGAGGTATTCAGCCGCAAGCAGCAGGAGGTGGGGGAGAAGATTGCGGAACTGGAGCAGCGGATGGCGCAGTACGGGGACGTGGAGCCCGCCACGGAGGCGGACGTGAGCGGCAAGCTGGAAAACCTGCAAAAGCTCATGGGGCAGTTCTCCATGCCGGAGGATGGCGAGTTTTCGGAAGAGGAAATGGATAGATATGTGTCAGGGGTGAGGGTTTACGAAGACCGCTTCGAGTGGCTCCTAAACTTAAGCCCCGATGCGGGAGGGGGACTGGATGATGCCGGTTCCCCCGTTTATTTCAAGAAGATAACGGTCACGCCGGATGACGAGCGGGCGTGGTTCAGGAAACACCCGCAGTGGTCGAAATCCAACAGGTACGCGGAGCTGGAGGCGTGGATATTCATTTAAAACGAAAGAGGGACAGGGCGGAAGGGCTGTGGCGCAGCCTTTCCGCCCTGTCACCGATTTGCGGTTACAGTTCTGAGGTCATTTCTTTTGCTTCTGTCGGCAGGCATTTCCCTAAAAACATGGCCTTGCAGTCGGAAAATCCCAACAGGTAGGCGAGCATCCCAAACCGGGAGCCGAGAGCGTTCTGCTCGCTGACGTAGCGGTCAATCAGCAGCCGGATTTCTTTTGATAAATCCATCCTGTCCAGTTCGCCGGAGTATATGTCCGACTTGCGGAGAATCGCCTGGTATTCCCCGTCACCGCTCACGATACCGTTCATGACGCTGTGCATGCGGGTATCCATCAATTGGTATAATGCAGAATCCTTTTCCAATCCAATCCCTCCTTCCGTGGTGTCGTAGCTTACCTCTGTTTTGTCTGGATTGCAAGCGGAAAAAGAAAAAAGCCGGAAACCGCTTGTAGCGTCCGACATTTTCTGATAAAATATTCATACGGGTACTGCCATAACGGTAGGCGGCTAGTTCTTCTACGGAGGGACTGTGACCCTCCGATTACATAGAAACCTGCTTGCAGGAATCTAGGAAAGGAGGGCTAAGTGGATGTTGACGATTGAAGGATTGATTTCAGTGCTTGGCTTATGCCTGACCTGCTTCGGTCTCGGATACGCCATCGGAAGCAAGGATAATAATAAACCACAAAAATAGCCGCCCCAGTCTGGAAAACTTAGCGGCTATTTTTGCAACTAATAATTTGGACTAGCCGTCTATCGGCAGTACCTTTATGTAAATATATCTTAGCAGATTTATGTGGAATTGTCAAACGCTGCGGAGCGTTCCGCTGAAATCATTTTATAGCGGATTCCGCAAAAAAGCAAAGGTTTTCTGTCGAATCCCGTTTGTCGAATGTCGAATTAGGTGGGGTAAATGGGGTAAAGAGGGGTAAAAGTCATCAAAGTATAACAGCGGCACAGGCGGCTATCTTAAATTGATGCCATAGGATTTTGGGTACTAATAGGCAAAAGTATTGAAGAATAGCTTAAAATTAAGGTTTTAGGCTTGGTGGGGTTCACTGGAATGGCTGGTGAACCTCACTTTTTGTTAGGGCATGGCCCTGTTCTCCAAAGTTTCGTTTTTCGCTGATCCGAAAAACGGAACTTTGGAGAACAAATAAACCACCTGCTCTACGCAACATCATAAACTTAAGCATGGATTTTATATATTTGAATTATCCAGGCTGAAACTTTATTAAACAGTGCGAATTAAAATTGAAAAATGCCCATAATCTCCCCTTAAAAGATTTATGGGCATTTTAAAAACTGTTCGAGGATGGGAATTACCGCCCGCATTATCTTGCCATTCAGGACTCCCAAAATCCCGGAATTTACTGGATGGTTCCTGTAAGTTCCAAGTTTGAAAAATATCAGAATATCTACAGCCGACAGGTTGCCCGGTATAAAAAATGCACCAAGATGTTTGCCATCAGTGAACTGTCCTGTACTTCCTCGAAAAAGGCATCTTTGATGTGGTAAAAAAATCCGGATTGTATATTTATGTTTCTCCTTAATAAAAATCCCCACCACAAAGGGTGGGGATAAATGTTCGCACCGAATAATTTATATCCCGCACCATCAGTAAGCGGCAACATTTTCTGTACTTTTATTATATGCAGAAAATAGGAAAAAAGCAATGACATATTTTTGAAATTTTGCATTTGGATACATAGGCACTTGCCATAACAGCGGGTGTCTTTTTAACGCATTTTTTAGGGAGGTATGAAATTGAACCAGAAGACGAAAGGAATTGTGCATAATGCTTTTTATCATACGCTTCGCCGATCAGCACCATCTGCGTACCGCAGACCGGGCAGACCTGATCTTCTTCCGAAAGAGGGATAACTGCTTTTTCAACCTTCAGGCCTTTGAAAAGCTCCTCATGGGCTGCTTTCTTCTTGCGGGTATGCTCCTGGATCATGGTCTCTTCTTCCAACAGCGATAGATCCTGTTCCACTTCGGCTTCATCAAAAAGGTTCTGCTGTCCTGGAATGTCATCGGTTCTTCTTTCACTGGAGGAACCGAAAAGCTTTTTGGTAAGATAGTCCACCTGTTCCTGAAGGGCTTTTTCGTGGCTGGTTTTTTCGTCAATAACAAGACGGAGAGATCTGATCAGTTCCGTCTGCTCAGAGATCATTGTTTTCAGCTGTGTTATAGTGTCCTTCAGCTCTCGCAGCTTGATGCCTTTTGCACTGGAAGCCATCGTTCTCTCCTTAGATTTGATACCTCTGTTATACCAGAAATACAGCCATTCCCAAAGATCTTTTGAGGAATCATTCAGCTGTACGGATATGGGTGTGAATTACAAAATCAGGCAGATGAAAGTGATATAGATGGCAATTATTTTAAGATTAGACAGGGTTATGGCAGACAGGAAGATTTCTTTGAATGATTTAGCGGATCAAGTGGGGATAGCAAATGTCAGTTTATCTAAGATTAAAACAGGAAAAGTAAGTGCTATCCGTTTCTCGACATTAAATGCCATATGTGACGCACTGGATTGCCAGCGGTTTTCGTTTTTCCATATTGGTTGCATGTTGCCTTGTGGGTATTGGGCATGTGCCCTTTTTCTTCCATAAAACAAAGGATGCTCAATTTCCCGATGCCGGCAGAAAAAGCCGCCCGCATATAAAATAACAGGAAACGGCTATGAGCGCAGGAAAATTTACAGTATAATAGGAAGGAAATTGCAGATTTTTACTACAGATAAGGAGAACAGGAGCATGACACACCAGATCTTTCATGAAATGATTGTGAGCTACCGGAAACAGCTGTTACAGGAGGAATATGCGGAAAGCACCGTACAGAAATATCTGAGAGATATCCGGGCTTTTACTGCATGGGCGAAAAGCAATCAGATACAGACGGAAGCACGGCCTGCTGACAGAGAACGCGGACATGACCGGGAAATGACAGAACAGGCTGTCGGTGCGGAAGCAGAAGCCGGCCGGACTGCAGAGTCCGGGTCAGAAGCCGGCCAGACTGTATATGCTGCCAGGTCGGACAGTGTGACTGTGGACAAGGAAGTGATATCCGGATGGAAGGCATATCTGGTGAAGACAGGGTATGCCCCGGTTACAATCAATGCCATGCTCTCGTCGATGAATGGATTCGTCAGCTACATGGGCTGGGAAGAGTGCAGCGTTAAATTCCTGAAAATACAGCGGAGAACTTTTCGGGACCAGGACAGAGAGCTGAGCAGAGCAGAATATGAAAGGTTGCTGCTGATGGCGGAAAAGCACGGAAATATCCGACTGATGCTTTTGCTGGAGACCATATGCTCCACCGGAATAAGAGTCTCGGAAGTGAAATACATTACTGTGGAGGCCATCAGACGGAAACGGGCGGATATTTCCCTGAAAGGCAAGATCAGAACGATTCTGATTCCGGGGAAGTTATGTAAAAAACTCAGAAACTATGCTAAAAAGCGAAAGATTACATCGGGCGAGATTTTTGTGACCAGAAATGGAAAAAGTATATGCAGACGTCAAATCTGGGGGGAGATGAAGCGCCTGTGCGCAGAGGCAAATGTGAATCCGACCAAAGTTTTTCCCCATAACCTGAGACATTTATTTGCCAGAACTTTTTACAAAATGTGCAAGGATATCGTAAAGCTTGCGGATGTGCTTGGGCACAGCAGTATAGAGACAACGCGCATTTATCTGATTTCTACCGGAGAAACCCACGCCCGTCAGATGGAGAAACTTGGGCTGGTCAGTTAAAGATAACGATACAATATGTGAATTGCCACAAATTCACCATTTTGTTTCGTGTAAGAATAAGAGGAATTCTGATTTGTCTGTTTCTTGCTATAGTATAGCACGGTAATATAGGATTTTCAAGATTATTTTATGTGCAGAGAGTTGGGAAAGTGACGGATTCAGACTCATTTTTGGAAATATTTGTATGACAAAAAAGAAATCTGGAAAAGTATTTTTCCAGGTTTCTTTTTTGTTATACTTTTTTCCGTTTTTTGAAAGATACAGTGTTTACTGTGTCTTTTTATTTTATGGAAATGCATTGTCAGAGGAGTTTGAATCCTGAAAAAAATCATAATATATCCGTTTTTTCGTTTTCTGAATATACAAGGTGGTCCTCTGCCTGCAAAATGGTGAATTTGTGGCATGTAAGGGCAATTAAAAAAGTAATTTTCTGCGGGGATATTGGAGAGAAAGGAGAAAAGGATGCCTGTCTCGGAATGGAAATCAGAACAGAAAACGGAAGAAAGGCTGACACCGGAAATGCTGGAACAGTTTCTGACACATCTGGCAGGGAAAGGATTCAGCCAGGCATCTCTGCAGGAATACCGCAGAGCGCTGTTGTTGCTGCAGGGCAATCTGCCTGACGGCGGGGCACTTACCGCATCCGGCGGTTTATGGTGGAAGCAGTGGCTGGAGGGACAGGGATTCAAGCCGCGGACAGTGAATATGCGTCTATCCGTATGGAACAGTCTGATGCAGTATCTGAATCATCGAGACTGGCAGGTAGAGACTTTTTCCGATATAAGGGAGGACGTGCAGCCGGAGCTTACCAGAGCAGAATACCTTCGCCTGCTGTCAGCAGCGAAACAGCTGGGACAGGAGAGAGCATATCTGCTGATTAAGGCTTTGGGCGGTATCGGACTGCGGATTCAGGAGCTTTCCCAGCTCACGGCGGAAGCAGTGCAGAAAGGTGTGATATATTCGGAATGTCAGAATGGTATGACTACCCGGGTGTTGCGGCTGCCCGCAGTGCTGCGGGGAGAGCTTCTGGAATACATGAAGCGGGAAGGAATTACGAAAGGGCCCATATTTATTACATCCGGGGGGAAACCTCTGGACCGCTCCAATGTAGGACAGAGCATTAAAAGGGTCAGCCGGGATGCCAGGGTGGCGGAGGAGAAGGCGAATCCCAGATGTCTGTGGAAAATGTACCTGTCTACCCAGGAGGGCATAAAGGCGAATCTCACAATCCTGCTGGAACAGGCCTATGACAGAATGCTGGAGCAGGAACAACTGACGACAGGGTGGGAGAATGGGTAAAAATGAATGAGAACAGGATTATCAGGTTTGGATTGCTGGGTTCCTTTTCCTGGGGAAACGGAGAAAATGGCAAATGGAAACAGAATACGGCCTCCGGCAGAAAGGCTTTGTCCTTTCTGCAATATCTGATTGTGAATCATACAAGGAATATATCAGCTGAGGAGCTTATCGACAGGTTCTGGTCTCAGCGCAGCAGTGATCCCATCAACGCGCTGAGAAGTATGCTCTTCAAGGTCCGGAAGTATCTGAGAGAGATGTTTCCCGGACAGGAGAATATGATTGTGACATTACAGGGATGTTATGCCTGGGACCCGGCGCTTCGGCTGGAACTGGATTCAGAGCAGTTTGAGCAGGCCTGTATAAAAGCCAGGAGACAGCAGGGAGAAGCAGGAGCGGAGACACTCTCCCAGGTTCTTCCTTTATATAAGGGAGATTTCCTGGCCGGGAATGACAGCGACTGGGCGATTCCCATGAGACGGTATTATCAGACTCTGTATCTGGATGCCTGCAGGGAGGTGTTGCCTCTTCTTCAGAAACAGGAGCGCTGGATGGAAATGGTGGCGGTCTGCGAACAGGCACAGAATATAGATTTTGCCGCGGAGGATTTCGTGGCGCATCGAATGCAGGCACTGATTTCTCTGGACCAGTCCGCACGGGCGGCGGAGCAGTATGAACAGTTCAGGGACCAGCTCTGGGAGGAATTCCAGATTGCGCCGTCAGAACATGTGGAACAGATTTACGCGCTGGCCATGGGTGTGAGCAGAGGCATTCAGGGAAATGAAGATATACTGAAAATGGTGACGGAGGAAGAGAGCGACGGCCGTGCCTTTTTCTGCAATTTTCGGATATTTCAGAAGATTGTGGCACTGGAGAGACGCCACATTGACAGAGACGGAGGCGCTTCCACACTGGTGGTAGTCAGACTGAGCAACAAGGTGATTCCTGCCACAGATGCAAAGCGGCTGGAGCGAATCCTGCTGGACGGTCTCAGAGCCGGAGACCCGGTGGCCAGGCTGGATGCGACTTCGTATATTCTGATGCTGACGGGGACTACCGAGGAAAATGCACAGATTGTGACAGAGCGGCTGGAGAAAGCGTTCCGCAGGGCATACTCACATTCCAAAGCCTGTATTTCGTTTCGGATGTCGCCTTTGGAAGCAGAGAGAAAAGTTTCTGTCGAGAATCTGTAAAAAACAATGGAAAAACAATGGACTTCATATAAAGTGGGTTCAAAGCTGAGAGAGAGGTGACGAAGGCATGGAGCTAAGCGGGAAGATGATTCCATGTGGAAGCCGGGAAGCAGTGGTGACAGTGCTGTCCTACAGCAACGGTATCATGGACGGATATCTGCAGCATCCGCGGCTGGATGGAAGAGAAAAGATTCAGAGCCTGTCTCAGATGGTTCTTCTCCTGAACAGCCTGGTAGACCTGGAAGATTGTCCGAACTGCTCTCTGCCATTGGTATCCAGGGAACAGGAAGCGGACGGGAAGCATTCCGTTTTTCGGATTCAGGTCCTGTTCCGGGAACATTACTCCTGGCAGGGCAGATTGATCTGGCAGAATGAAAATCAGGAAATCGTATTCAGAAGTGTCATCGAATTAATTCAGCTGTTTGATGAGATTCTTGGAGAATAGAGGAGGATATGACACATGAAACTCCATATAAACAGGAAAAAGAGAAAGAGCATCGAAAGAGTTATCAGCATAGCGATTGTTCTGTGCATGACCTTTTCCATGGGTTCATCCTATGTGGTGGCGGGAGCAGATGATATAGCTGCGGAGAGCCGGATGCCCGGGGAGGACCCTGCCGGTATGGCCGCCGGTCCGGAAAGCGGCAATATAAATGAAGATGCGAATCCGGAACAGCCGAATACTGAGCTGACAACGGGGACGACAGAAGAGGGACCGGACTCCGATGCAACTCTTTCTGAACCCACACAGGCACCTGATGGCACACCGGATCCGGAGACCAGTCAGAGTCCGGAAGGTACCCAGACCCCGGAGCCCACACAGAACCCGGAGGCTACCCTGAATCCGGAGACCAGTCAGAGTCCGGAGGCTACCCCGAACCCGCAGCCCACACAGAACCCGGAAAGTACCCGGGTTCCGGAGACCACCCAGAGCCCGGAAGCCACCGATAGTCCTGTGACGGAGCAGACACCGGTGCCGGAAGCCACCGGAAGTCCGGTGCCGACCCAGACACCACAGCCCACCCAGACACCGGCAGTTCCGGAGGAGGATTTCAGCGATCTGATGTCCTTTGACGAGCTGAGCGGCCTGGCCACGGAGACAGTGGGAGCTACCAAATTCAGAGCCAACAGGATATTGGGCGGCAATCAGAACAGCGTGGCAAATGACGGCTCATGGAGCTTTGATGCCTACTATGTAAACGAGGCCGACAGATATAACGTGACGAAGACAGATGACTTCAGCCTGAAATATCAGATGGAGTTCCACGCCAGCAGAGATTTCGGCGTGGGGGAGGTGAAAGTCAGAATCCACGGAGCCCTTTTGGAATATCGGTACGGATGGTCAATTGCCATGCCAAATGATATCGGCGTTCCTGTAACAGGCTGGGATGATGAGGGGAATCCCGCGGCAAACCCCAGCAGAAGCACTTCCTTTAACTATTACTATGCAAATGCAGACGAAAGTCAGAAAAGCCCTGATTACAGTCCGGAGACACCCTGGCTGATTTTCTGCAATTATAAAGAGATTGCCTCCGGCACCAACGCCGCCTGGCAGGTGCTCTACAGCAATCTGAAGCTGATGCAGATTGCAGATGAGACCAGCTGGAGCAAGACGCCGGAGATATCTGTGGACGGAGGGAAAAGCTATATGGAGGGGAGCACTCTCTCCGGCCGTGTGAATTCCTCTGTGGCGCTGACCAGCGTGGTCAAGACTCCTTATTACGAGGCGGGGAGGAAGTATACGCCGGGTCTGTATACGCTGAATCAGCTGCGGAATTATGCAGATAAGATCGGCAGCGAATTTATCCTGCGGGAAGACGGAAAGGAGAAGCTGAATCCCGCATACCGTTATGTGGTCTGGGATGTGAAGATAAGAGGAAACGCCACACAGCCCTGGAAGCTTTCCGTCATGGATACCCCGGGTGTGGATGGCAGCAGTGCAGCGGCGAAAGTGGTGGGTTATAAGGACAACTCGGACCAGACAACGGTTTATGATTATCCTGTAAATTCCCGCAGGATGGAGAGCAGTGCAGCCAGTGGAGAGCAGAAAAGCTGGGGCCACCGGTTCTGGGTGGTGACGGCTTACCCGGCTGACGAAGTGGAGGCCAATACTACAGTAAAGAATGACATCACCGTGACACTGCATCCTGTAGACGGGATAGACGAGGATGTGGTCCTGGCGGCGACTCCCTCTGCCTGGAGCTATAAAAATTACGACTGGAGCTACAGCGGAGACGTGATCGGTGTCACGAAGAAGAACAGCTGGAGCGCTGTAAATGACACCAGAGAATACACCGGATGGCTGGAAGCCTACAGAAGGGCAAAAGGCAATGGTGAGGATTACGGTGACATTCCCTTTACCGTCACAGGCCGCATGAACGGATACAAAACCACACATTATGTGGAAGGCGCCCGGCTGGGAGAGTATAAAGAGAATACATTCTATACACTCAGGACGGTGGATGATTTTATTTATGTACACTATGATGGGAAGGAGACGCTGCTGGGAGCGGATGACTATTACTTTTCCAGTGTCACAATCAGCCAGAAGGATTACGGCTATGATATCTATGAAGATAAAATGATAGATTCGGAGCGGCAGTCTCTGGTAAATGCAGGTAAATTAGACCCTGGGTTCGGAACGGTAAATGTCTATGCCATGTTTGCCAAATCTGCGGAGGGAACGGAGAATACGGGAGAAACCTGGGAACCTGCAGGCAGAGTCTCTATGGATGAGAAAGGAAATGCCGTTTACACGTTCACCGCAGAACAGATAGCTCGGGAACCCTACCGGGTGATGGTGGAACATGCGTCCATTGATTACAGAACAGTCTGTGAAATCAAGGCGGCCGTGAGAATCAAGGCGGATTCGCCGGTGCTGACAGAGATTGTAAATGCCCGTGAGGAACAGGCGGAAGACGAAATCAGCCCTGTACTTCGGTTTGAGAATCTCTCCGGCGTCCTGGGACTGCAGCAGGCAGATGGACAGCAAAGCACAGTGTGTGATACGGCGGATGCTTCTTCGGGCAATCTCAATTATGAGAACAGACCGGAATTGCAGGAAAAAACACAGGCGCTCTACAACCATCTCCTGGTCCGCGACAATGCTTTCCGGGATGTGAGCTGGCTCAACATGACGGCTCAGGCCAATAAGAAATATACAAGTAAGAATGATGCGAACAACAACCGTGTGCTGGTGGATTACTATCTGACAGCTTATGACGGCTATGAGATTTATGACAGAAGCTGCCTGGATTATCTGACGAAGCATGACCAGGATATGATGTCCCCGGGCAGGAAGCATGTGGTGTTTTATGACCTTCTTCCTTATGGAATGCAGTTCGACGCTTCCACGCCTGTGACCGCAGGCCGCATTAAGGAGCTGGATATAAAGGGCGACTATATGACCAGGACCAGAAGCTGGGACAGTACCCAGGTCTCCGTAACCGTGGATCCTGACAGAGACATTATACCTGATTACAAGGGAACCGGCAGGACCATGGTGGCCTTCCACATTTCTTACAGCGGAGCGGATTCTACTTCCTATACTGCAGGAAAGTGGATAGAGGGATGGGGCGTATCCTTCCGTGCCTACTATGACTGGAAGAACATGGACTCCATCAACAAGGTGGATGCCAACGCCAACCTCTGTGCCTTTATGCCGGATTTCAGTGTGAAAGACAGTATCAACGAGACCAATCCCACACTGTATGGTCTGAGGGACAGCGTGTATGCCGACGACGGTGAAATGACAGACCTGACGAAAGCTGCCGTGTACAAAGATCTGCTGGTGGGCAATGGGAAACTTGAAAATAAAGGAAATATCGACGGAATCAGTACGTATGATTCCTATCGCAATGTTCTCTATGCGGAAGAGAAGCTCAATGATAATGTGGCTGTTTCCTCGGAGTCCAGTATCACGAAACTGGTCCGTGCGGATGAAGACAGATTCGGAACCTTCCGGGAGAGCGCCACAGTGTCTTATGACGGCACAGAAGAGAATAAGGGTACATATACCTATGAGATCACGGTGAGCGCTGAAAATGACATCCAGGGTATCGCGGCGTTTGACCGCCTGGAGAATGCGGCGGTGGATCGGAAGAACTCGGGAAGCGAAGAGAAAGATCCGTTTGCGCCCTTCAGTGAGAAGACCTGGCATGGTTCTTTCCTGTCAGTGGATTTAAGCGGACTGGAGAAGCAGGGAACCACAGGAACAGTTTATTACAGCGATAACAGAAATGCTGCAATAACAGAAAATCAGGCGCCGGAAGAGATTCTCACGCAGAATAATGGCTGGTACACAGAGGATGCGTTCCGGGAAAAAATGAAATCGGAGCATCCGGAAGCGTCAGAGGCAGAGTGGACAGATTATGTTCAGGCTGTGGCAGTGAAAGTGGACCCTGATTTTACGCTGGAACAGGGCCATTCCATCTCCTTCCGGATTCAGATGCAGGCGCCCGCAGAAGAAGAGGCAACGAAAGACGCCTATGCTTATAATAATGTATTTTTCTCTTCTTATATAGAAGGCAATGCAGATACAAGAGCCACCGTAAGCAGCAATTCCGTCCGGGTAGGTGTAAACCGTCCGGAGAGGCTGGAGATTGTCAAGCGCACTGCAGGTGTAGTTCCCACAGCTCTTCAGAATGAGAGATTTGCCTTCCGGCTCTATGAGAAATATACCGAAGGAGGAGAGCCCCAGTACCTGGCTTTCCAGGCCTATGACCTCTATAAGGCAGACAAAAATGCAGGATGGGTAAAGCAGGAGGGCCAGCTCCATGCAACGGATGAGAATGGTTACCTTTACCTGAAAGCAGACGAAAAAGCAGTCTTCAAAGCAGCGGATACAGACCGCATTGTGGTGGAAGAGAAACCCAGCGTATTCTGGGAATCCAGCCCGGCTCCCGGCGAACCTGTCAGAGAGGTGACTTACAGGGAAGAGACAGATGCCAACGGGAATACCCGGAGAGTGCGCGATGACAACGGCGATATCCATGTGCGTACCTGGACCAATACCTATCGCCCGGTACTGTATGTGCAGAAGGAGCTGTCGGCTGTTCCGAACGGCGCGGCACTTTCCGAATCTGACAGAACTTTTACCTTCAAATTGCAGGTGAAGAAGAACGGAGTATATGAACCTCTTGCAAACGCGGAATTCTGGTATGTGGACAGCGTGCTCCTGGACGGAGGCGTTCCCACCAGAGTCAATAGGGACGGCGAAGTCTGGACAGAAGAAAACGGCAGAGGCGATATAAAGAAAACAGCTGCGGACGGCACGTTCACCATCAGAGAAGGGCAGATCATAGCTCTGTTCCCCGGTACAGCGGGAATGGAATATATGCTGACAGAGGAGAATCTGGATGAGAACGGTTACGGTCTGAATCAGAATCAGAACTGGTACTGCACCGTTCCGGAAGTAACCGGCACGATTCCGGCGGAGGGAAGCAGTGAAACCATCACCAACTATTACAGATGGAAAGACCTGTATCTGACCAAGAAAATCACCCATCAGGATCCGGCGGAATGCACGCAGGCATTTACCTTCCAGATCACGGAACTGGAGCTGGATGAGAATGGCAGGCTGAAGCTGGATGAGAATGGTAATCCCATCGAAGTCATAAAACGGGATGCGGAGGGCAATCCCGCGGTGGATGAGAGTGGAAAACCGATAACGGCAACCGCAGGAAAGGAATGGAAGCTTCTGAGCACAGAAGATGACGGCACAGGAAACAGCGCCGCCGGAACTCTGGACAGCGAAGGTAAATTTACCTGTGCTTTTGGAGGGCAGACCGTTATAATCAGCGGGCTGGAAGCGGGTAAATACTACATGGTGAAGGAGATGGCCATAGCGACTGATGAGAATGGCAACATACTGTACCGGCCGGTGAAGGACACGGAAGAGTTCAAGATGCCTCCCTACAGCGTGAAAAAGGAAGTGACCATCACCAACGATTATCTGAAACGGCCTCTGTCTGTGACGAAGACTGTCAGCGGAGAAAAAAATGAAACAGACCCGAATCCGGAATTTCTGTTTACTATAAAGGTCGACAATCAGCTTTTACCGGCAGGAATCTCCTATACTGTGACGGAACAGGGGAATGTGGTGGACGGCGGAACCGGAGTGACAGACGGAAGCGGAGAATTCAGGCTCAGAGACGGCCAGACAGTGACCTTTAAAGATGCCGGTATGCTGGGACAGAATTTTGAAGTGAGAGAGACTTCATATACCGGATATGATCAGCTGTATCCTGCCAATGGACAGCCGGCAACCGGTACTTTGTCCGGAGAAGGCGGAAAGGCTTCCTTTGTAAACGGCAGTACAAATGCACTTCGCATCAGCAAGGAGTATGTGGCTGCGGAGGGAGATATAATTGCAGAAAGAGTACTTCGTCAGTGGAAAAGTACGCTTAATGCCTGGGAACTTGATGGTATGGTAATATCTGATTATTCAGATGAATGTGCATCAGAATTTGTTTTAGAGGTGACAGGTGATCAGGGTACTTATATTTGGCCACAGCAAGGGCGGGGTGGTGTATATGTGACTGCCGTGAATCAACAAAACGGGAAAGAAAGTGCCTTCTTTTGGGAAATAGGAAAGGGTATAAAGCTGCCGCCATGGATCACTCTGATGATTGATTTTGGAGACGAAGAGAATCAGATTTCGAAAGATGTCACATACACCCTGAGTGAGGTGGAATCAAGTCAAAAGAGAATTGTTAAATTTGATGTTCCGAATAATGGAACATATTATCTGCAGATCAACCAGAAATATCCGGCAGATAACGGTTCCATTACAGGAACAGCAGCAGGCACACCCAATGCCACTATCGTCAATGAAATATCCACATTGACATTCGACGGCTCAAAGATAGGAAAGCAGATGACATCTGCCTCCAGTGAAGTACCCACAGGGGAGAAGTTGGTATGGCGGCTGGAGAAATACGACAACGGGACCTGGATTCCGGCAGAGGGAATCCGCTATGCAGTTTTCGATGATGAGGGCACACCGATTTCCAATGAAGTGAAAGCCACCGAAGCGGACGGTAAAATCCTGCTGACCAAAACGGAGGGGCATTATCCGGAAGTATGGTTTACAGAGAATACCGTGCATATCAACCTGTATAACGAGATAACTGAAACGCTCCTGGGGATATTGGGGCATGCAACCGGAACACCGTTACTGCGCCTTGTGGAAGTGCCGGAGGAATCCGGAAAGGAATGGGGCATGTTGGTTGGCTATGGAACGAAAGGAAGCGATTCTTATAGCTGGGAACCTGAACCGTCAAATCCTCAGAACCAGGTGAGAACCTTCTTCAACTCCAACAGGAAGTCTTCCATAGAAATCGAGAAATACATGGAGACCAAATCCTACCAGGAGTTCACCATGATACTGGAGCAGGTGGTAGCAGTTAACGGTCCTGTCAGTGAGATTACAAAGGAGAATCATGGAACCAAATGGAGATCTGAACCCAGAGGAGGCATCTCCTATACCATCCATAATGTGGATGGCAGCGAGGTAACCGGTAACAGAAACGGAACCACCGGACCCGGAGGAGAGATTCGCCTGAAGGCCGGACAGTACGTAATCCTGGATGTGCCGGACGGCACCATGTGGACTGTGTCCGAGGATGTATATGCCACACAGAACTATGAGCTGAAGAACCTTGCACCGGAGACGGAACAGTCCGGCGGAAAGCTGACCAAACTGGATGATAACCTGATGCTGATCAATCTGCCTGCAGCCATGCGGTATACGCTGATTTATGATGGCAATGGTGGAAATGTGACGAATCTGCCCGCAACTATGACCATAGAAACGGACAGTACGGCGGAAGGCTCCGCCTTCACCGTGTCCAGTGTGATACCGGTCAGAGCCGGCTACAGATTCCTGGGCTGGGCGGATAGAGCAAACGCTGTCACAGTTAATTATAAGCCGGGGGATAAGATTGAGACAAGAGACATGAAGTCCTCCCAGATGACGCTTTACGCAATGTGGGAAAAGGGATATCACTATAAGCTGATATTAAATGGAAATGGCGGGAAAGTTGATGGAAAAGATGAGTATGTGGCGTTTGAACGATACTCAGATATAGATAGTTCAAGTACTCATCTTAGTAGCTTTTCGAATAAAACGAAACGGGAAGGCTATATCCTTCTGGGATGGAGTGAAGACCGGCATGCTACAACAGTAACGTATGAACCAAATGACCATGCAATGCTTACCAGTGCGGAGCCGCAGAAAACCCTTTATGCAGTCTGGGAAAAAGTCAACGTGAGGATTACTAAGCAGGCCGACAATGACAACCCGAAGGTGGGAGAAGAGTTTAAATACACTATTACAGTGTCAAACGATGGTACTTCACCTGTATCTGTTACTGTCACGGATCGCCTGGATGAGAAGCTGGAGTTTGTAAAATTCAGTCAAAGTGATGGTGGTGTATATGATTCGGAGACTCGTATTGCGACCTGGGAAAATGTGACGATACCAGGCGAGGGGAGTAAGGATTTGAACGTATGGGTAAAAGCAAACGATGCCGGTGAGATCCCAAACACTGCCGAACTCAAAGTGGGA
Organism: Acetatifactor muris; assembly: GCF_024623325.1. GTDB lineage: Bacteria > Bacillota > Clostridia > Lachnospirales > Lachnospiraceae > Acetatifactor > Acetatifactor muris. The sequence goes on along the minus strand of NZ_JANJZD010000009.1, from coordinate 144,450 downwards.
GACATTGATGTGAGCAGCAATAACTGTACAGTGACCGTGGAAAGTGAATGAGAAGCCATTGATAAATCCATAGTGATAACTTCTCGGAATCTCAATGAATGTGATTCTAACTGAAAATTGACAACTGAATATGGTGCAGGAAAAGAAATTTGAGAAAAATGGACATAAACATTGGACATAGCGGGTACTATGCCTTGAAAAATCTCATGGAATCGCTTAAGATATCATTATTAGGCGGCTAAACCTAAGAATGATTTTTGAAATGCCTTGACAGAGGGCATTTCCCAGGCATCAAGGTGTTGGAGCATCATGATGCCGTAGAGGCGGCAGTACCACATCTTCGTAGAGCGGTGCCTGCCGTCTTCTAATTTATAGTCCTCTTTCTCCCGCTTGTTGGAGCGCTCCACAGAAGTTCTTCTGTCATATTCCGTTTCCCATGCTTTAGAGTCCCTTGGCGGTATGTTGAATAACCTTGGATTATCATCGGTAAAAATGTGTACGGTCCTGCCGTATTTTGCCGGTGAACAAGGGTGTTCACAGAAGCAGCCACGTTTCCGGTTTGATTTCGGGCACCGGTATTTTGCCCGGTGTTTGGCAGCTTCATATCCATCTTTATGCATACGTAAGCCCAACTTACAGACAGGGACACCATCATCATCGATTGTAAAATCGTCCTTATAGGTAAAATGCCCGGTATGTCCGGGATTGAGGTCGATAAACGGTGTGATATGTTCCCGTCTGCAGTAATCATAAACAGGGTAAGCGTCGTGTGCAGAATCCAGAAGGAGCTTTTCAATCTGGAATTGCGGAAGATACGCTTTCATGGTGAAAAAGGAATGCAGGAAGGAAAGCATGTCATGCCGGGAAGCCCGCTCTAAAAGCGGAAACACAGGGAGGTCGCTGAAGGAATCGGAAGCCACATATATGTAGAGGTGGTAGCCAAAGAAATAACATTCCCTGTGAGAGTCCCATCCCCAGTTACAGTCGGGCTGGGAATAATGGCGTTTACAGTTACAGGAAGAACAGCCTTTGTCCTTACAATGGCAAATGCGCTTTTTGCGCTGCTGTGCGGCAGTACGGACAGGGGTGCCGTCACCGGCAAGAGCCAGGTGCCGGGGATTAACCAAACCCCTGTGGATGGAATGGTCCAGGAACTGCTGCTGATAAAGCCGGAAAATGAGGAAAAAGGGATTCTCAGGCTTTAAATGCCAGCGTTCCAGCAGGGGAAGAAGTTTTGAAGCAGTGGAGAAAGAATCGCAGGGAGTCTTATGGCCTTTCTTTTTCCCCTTGGGAGTTTTCTTCATTTTGGGGAACCGGTCTTTCGGGGAAAGGTTGTTGGAGTCATGCTGCCAGATGCGGGAAAAGAAATCATAAAAAGTACCGACACCAGGGGTATCACCGAAAGAGAAACCGCTGAGGATAGCATAAAGTGGAGTTTCCTTGAGCATGCGGCACCAGACAGTGACAGAAGACACTTTTAGTTTCAAAGCAAGCAGGTAGGAACGCAGCATGCAGGAAGGGAGCCGTGGCGGCGAGCCAAAGACAGAGTAGCAGTCCCGCATGATGGAATCCGTCTGGGAAAGGTCGAGGTACCAGAACTGCACGATATAGTCCCAGGTGCTTTTGGGAAGCACAAAGGGATTGGGGTAGGCCTTAAGGAAGTCGGATACGAAAGTATCCTGGTAGGCGGAATGTCCGCCAGGGTTACAAGGTAACATCAAGAATCGCCTCCAATCAAAAAATATACTTCATAATCAAGGGCGCGAAGCGCCGCATTTTTTGACTGGTTTGTCAAGTGTTTTTGAGAAAAAAGTGGGTGATTTTTGAAAAATAGGTTCTGAAAGCACCATGAAATAAGGGCTGAAGATTCCGAGAAGTTATTAGTGATGGAAAGGAGGAACAAGGCCTCCCATACCCGGAGGCCTCTGAAATAAAATCATGAATAAAGTGTTTAGAGTCATCACATCCTTCCTGACCATTATCTGCTGCCTGGCAGGAAGCATGACCACCCTGTCCGCAGCAGAAAATGATGGTACGGCTCCCCATGTCACCTTTACCAACGAGCCCAACCTGTCTCCGGACCTGCGCGTCACCAAAACGGTTCAGTCCACGGCGGCAGGTTATGAAGTTCCGGAGTATGTCAGGTTCCAGTTCGTGCTGAAGCTGAACGGAGAGATTGCGGCGGGAGAGAAGTATACCCTGTCTGACCGGAATGGAGAGATTATCAGGAAGTCCGGGAACAATACAGTAGATTTTGAGACGGACGAGAACGGTGTATTTACACTGGAGAACGGCCAGACCGCCGTCTTCGAGTATGTGGGGAATAACGTTCCGTACGAAGTGATCGAGCGGAATACGTATCTCTGTCCCCAAAAGGATGCAGAAGGTAATTTCCAGCCGGACAGCAGCGGTTATGTCCTGTATCAGAAGGACAGCAGCGGGAACGAAACGTTCCTGCACCCGGAATACAGGTATCAGCTGCGGGGCATGGAAAAGGACGGCTATGCGCCTGTGTCTCCTGTGGGCGGCAGCAGCGGGAATGTAGTGCCGGACATGGAGAGCGTAAAATTTGTGAACCAGTATACGCCGAAGGATTTGAATGCCACAGAACTGAAAGTGACGAAGAATATCTCCTTCCCGGCAGAGTATGAGATGCCCCAGGCTGTAAGAAACACGCTGTTCTGGTTTCATCTGGAAATCGAGGATGGTGCCAACAGGGAATACACGGTGCTCAATCCAATAGATGAACTGGTGGAAACAGTACGTTACACAGACGAGGATGGAGATTTTGCATTATATCCCGGTGAGACTGCTGTCTTCGCAGATGTTCCCGGAGATGCAGGCTACAGAGTGTCAGAGATAATGGATCCTGTCCTGGACACGATACTTCCTGACGACGGCGGGACAGAAATGCTGCCGGGAGACGGGGACGATGGCAGTATGGAGATGCTGTCGCTAAGCGTAGACAGAGGCCTGATCGGCGGGGGAGGCGGAATCCTGGACAGCGGAACAGGCGGTAACCTGAGCGGCGGAGACTTGCCGGTTTTAAGGCCCGTTATAATGAAAGGCTGGCCTGCCGGATGGTGGCCTGTGGGAGAAGTGGTGAAAGAGGGAGACAGGATTCCTGCGTCACCGGTGACTTTTCACAACGCCAATACCTCTTTCCGAGTGCGGAAAACCATGGATGACAACACGGAGCCGGAAAATGTGGAGTTCACTTTCCAGCTGGTGGATGCCCGGAATAATCCCATGGCAGGGGTGGTTTACTATCGCTACAATATGTCCACGAAGGAACTGCTGCCGAATCAGGAGGATTCTTTCGGCGATGGCGGAATTCTGATGCAGTCCTCCCTTCGGCCGATAAGGGGAACAGAAGAATGGACCACCGATGAGAACGGGTATTTCCGTCTGGCGGCAGGCGAGGAAGCCATCTTCTGCGGCATTGAACCCGGGACCTCCTATACCGTGAAGGAAATCGGCAGACTGATTGAAGTGGACGGCGAGATGAAAGTTGACCCCTCCTATGCGGAACAGCCGCCGCAGAGCGGAACCGTAAGCGCCGCAGGACAGCTGACGACACAGAATTTTGTCAATAGCAGGCTGGACATGGAAGGAACCCTGGCTGTTACCAAACAGGTGGAAAATGACGGACAGGAAGGCTCCGGAACAGAGGATGCGTTTCATTTCCTTCTATATAAGAGACTGAAGACAACGGCAGATGTGAAGAACGAGCTGACCAGGCTGGTGAAGGCGAACCAGGATCTGGAAGATGAGCTGGGCAGCATTGATGCCATAAAGGGATATACCGGCGAAGAGCTCAGCGAAAAAGTCGGAATCCTGCTTGCCGGAGAAGAGATCCGGGAAGAGCTGGGATGGAAATTAACCCCGCCTCTCCTGCGGGATTCCGATACGGAAGCGGATAAAAACTGGTATTACGACTCCGGCGAAGGACGCCGGGAAGTCTATGTCCCGGTGACAGGCGCTGTGTACAACATAGTGACAGGTGACATCACGGAAAACCATGCCACCGGACCGGATGCGGAGAAAGGCTGGGGCGCAGGCGAATTTACAGTCAAAGCCGGCCAGACGGCCAGATTTGCCACCCTTTCCGTTGAGGGACAGTATCGTGTGGAAGAAGTGGGATTAACCACAGAATACACGCCGAAGCCTGCCGTTACAGCAGGATTTAACCCCGATTCCAGTGAAGAACAGACCGCGACGGAATTTATCGGCGGAACAGTTCAGACAATCACCCGAAAGGCGGACGGCAGTTACGAGTACATCCAGACAGCCGTGATGCCCCGGGAGGGTCTGGCCTTTACCTTCACCAACCTGTATAAACCGAAAAAAGTGGATTTGCAGCTTCGGAAAGTAGACGAACAGAAAGAACCCCGCCAGGGCGCGGAATTCATGCTCTACCTGAATAAGGGCAAGGAAGACAAAGTACTTCCGGAAGGCGCAGACGATACTTTCCGCTATACTACAGATGAAAATGGAATTGTCAGAATCGAGAATCTGAAGCCGGGTACTTACTGGCTTTACGAAGAAAAAGCGCCCAGCGGCTATCGGATTCTGACGGACCCCATAGAGATTACAATTACCCAGACCCGGACGGGACTGGAAGTACAGGTGGACGGTATCCTCTATCAGGCGGAAGAAGCGGCTGACCCCATAGAGACCGGAAGCAGCACGGTGAGTGCGGTTCAGATTATCACAGACAGGGGAACAGATTCCACCACAGGCAAAGAGCTCAATGACGAACTTATTCTGACCATACCGAACATCTACCTTTACGAACTCCCCAATTCCGGCGGAATGGGAATCTACTGGTATTCGATCGGCGGAATGCTGCTGATGATGGCGGCGGCCCTGATCTTATATAGATATAAACATGAGGGGGAGGTGCTGAAAGATTAAAGAAAAAGCGAAAGCAACGAGATGTTTCGGCAGCCGTTCCTGCCGGGGGAGGCCGGATGCAGGTGTACCGGAATGGCCGGATCCGTACAGCCGGGGCTGATAACCGGGCCGGACGCGGAAGCATTCCGGAACACGGATGTAAGGACATCCGGAACATCTGGACACACCGGGCATTCCGGAGTACGAAAGATACATAGAACGGATACACGAAAGGAAACTGTAAACAGAAAGCGAGAGCAAGGCAAAAAGAAAGGAAAGAAAAAATGAAGAAGATGAAAAAGATTCTGGCCTTTGTGATGGCAATGGCGATGGTCCTGGGGATGTCGGTGACTTCCCTGGCGGAGGAACTTGCAGCTGATAAGCCAACGGCTGAGGATAAGGCAGAAGTAGTTGTGAAAAATGTGGAAGCTGGTGCTACAGTAACCGCATACCGCATTGTGGAAGCACAGTACAGCGATGCCGGATTTGAAAAATATGTGGCAGTATCAGGTGTTACCATTGCGAATCCGACAGCGCCTACATCGGAGGAAATATTAACAATTGCAAAGGGTAGTTTGGACGGTCTTGCATCAGTGACAAATAATACTGCTGCTGATGGCCAGGATCCTAACGGATTTGTGGCATCACAACCACATGTAAGTGAGAACCCTGCAGAGAATGGTAAAGTTGATTATAGTGCTTCTCTTGGTGCAGGTTACTGGCTGGTTCTTGTGACTGGAACAGAGAAAGATGTCTATAATCCCATGCTTGTTGGTGTTTATTACGAAAATGAAGACGGTACAGGAAATACTGTTGAAGGCGGAGACTTGGACTCAAACGGCAGATGGACATTAAATGGTACCGAAGTATATGCAAAGTCTACAAAGCCTGCCATTGATAAGAAAATTGTGAATTCTGACGGTAAAAATGATGATGGTGAGGTTGTTGAGGCAGGTAATGATGTGGCTGTTGGCGATAAGGTATCATTCCAGATTGATACAGTAATTCCTTCTTACAGTTCCGAATATGAAAATGTGATTGTTAAGATTACGGACGTATTAAGTGAAGGACTGGAGTTAGACGTAACTTCTATTGTAGTTGAAGTAAATGACACAAAGGTAGATCCAGGTCAAGATACTTATACAGTAGATACAGCTACAGAGGGAAAGTTTGAGATAGCATTTGCTTCAAGCTATGTGCTTTCCAATCGTGACACTATCAAAAATGTAAAAGTGACCTATACGGCAGAACTGACTGATAAAGCAGCAGTGAACTTTGTTCCCAATACTAATACGGCAACGTTAGAGTATAGTAATAATCCTGATGACAGCTCATCAACGAACACTGTAAATGACAAGACTTATACCTATACCTTTGCAATCGGTGCATTCACGAATGGTGAAAATGTAGAAGGTTCCGAAAAAACTGAGGAAATTGTGAAGGTAGACGAGAATGGAAACCTTATTGTACTTGAATCTAATACTACAATAGAACCTGGTGACACTGTTGTAAAAGTAACTGAAGGCGCAGAGTTTGAATTGAGAGACACGAATGGAGATGTGTTGGCTAAGGGTAAAACAGATGCAAACGGTAGATTACAGTTCACAGGACTTGATGCGGGAAGCTATAAGTTAGTTGAAACCAAGGCTCCTACAGGATTCCAGCTGGATCAGACAGAGCATGATGTTGAGATCAGCGCAGTATACAACGACAATGGTACTCTGGCTTCTTATACAATTACAATTGATGGAACGGCTACTAATACGTATAAGGCTACCTATGTAGCTGATAGTGATGAAATCCAGTCAATTGACAAAACAGTACAGCGGACGGAGATCAAGAACACCAAGCTTTCCTCCCTGCCTTCCACCGGCGGTATCGGAACCACCATCTTCACCATCGGCGGATGTGCCATCATGATTCTGGCGGCAGGCCTGTACTTCGCAAGCCGCAGAAAATCTGCGAAATAAGCAGGAAACCATATCGTGCAGTTTCTGCAGTCCATGCAGGACATGAGTACAAAAGAGAAAGGCACAGGTTCACCGGAATCCCTTCGGTGAACCTGACCGGAAGTACCAGAGAAAAAAGCATCACTGACCCGGGACGGCTCTTGCCCGCCCTGGGACTAAAAAGAAGCCGGGAGACAGGAAGAAGTTCCCCGGAGAAGCAGAAGGAAATGAAGAAGCTATTCCAAAATACAACCACAGGGAGAGAGCGGATGAAAAAGCATATCACCACCATCATAGTCTGTACCATGTTCGCAGCCGGTCTGTCCCTGCTGCTGTATCCCTTTGTATCCAACCAGTGGAACAATTACAGACAGTCAAAGCTGATTACCACCTATGAAGAGGCGGTCACCGAGATGGAGGAGACCGGCCGGGTGGACTATAAGGCGGAGTGGATCAAGGCACAGAATTACAACAACGACCTGATTCCCTACATTCTGCCGGACTCCTTCTCCACGGCGGAGGTGCCCCAGGAGGGGGACGCACAGTACCTGTCCTGCCTGAACCTGACGGAGGACGGCATGATGGGATACGTACAGATACCGGACATCGGGGTGAAGATTCCCATCTACCATACCACCAACGAAGACGTGCTCCAGAAGGCGGCAGGCCACCTGCCGGGCAGCTCTCTTCCGGTGGGCGGGGAGGGAACCCACACAGTGATTTCGGCCCACAGGGGCCTGCCCAGCGCAGCGCTGTTCACGGACCTGGATAAGCTGGAGGAGGGAGACCATTTCCTGCTGTCTGTGCTGGATGATACTCTCTGCTATGAAGTGGATCAGATTACTGTGGTAGAGCCCACGGAGACGCAGGCTCTGGCGGCAGAGGCGGGGAAGGACCTTGCCACCCTGCTCACCTGTACCCCCTATGGGGTGAACAGCCACAGGCTGTTAGTCCGGGGGCACAGAGTACCCTATGAAGCAATCCAGGAAGAGACGGCGCCCATGGCGGGATTTTCGGGGCTGGTGGGCCCCAGCATGCACACCAGCTATCTGCTGTGGGTGATGATTGGCCTGACGGTGACGGGCCTGTTCATTCTCCTCTTATACCTTTATGATAAGAGGCTGAAAAAGAAGGAAATAGGAGATGCCACATGAAAAGGAAACTGTCCGGCCTGTTTTTCGGCCTGCTGTTCCTGACCGGTTTGGGGATCCTGTGTTATCCCACTCTGTCAGATCAGTGGAACACCTACCGCCAGAACCAGCTGATCACCACCTATGAAGAGGCGGTGTCGGTGCTGGAGCCGGAGGATTACTCCAGGGAATGGGAGGCGGCCCGGGCCTTTGACGCACAATTGACCCGGAACAACCTTTACGGGGATGTGTTCGGAGAGGGAGAGGGAGACCTGGAAGAGACGGAGTACTGGAAGGTGCTGAATATCTCCGGAGACGGTGTGATGGGGTATCTGTCCATTCCGAAGATTAACCTGAAGCTCTCCATCTACCACGGCACAGGGGAAGCAATCCTGCAGACCGGGGTGGGACATTTAAACGGGACGAAGCTTCCCATCGGAGGAGAAAGCACCCACAGTGTGCTGGCGGCTCACAGAGGCCTGCCCAGCGCAAGGCTGTTTACCGATATAGACCAGCTTTACAAGGGCGACCGGATCTACATCCACATCCTGGATGAGACCCTTGCCTATGAAGTGGACCAGATCCTGCCCATGATCGACAAGGACGACATGGCGGCACTGGAGGAAGCCCTTCAGATCGAGGAGGGAAAGGACTACATCACCCTCTTTACCTGCACCCCCTATGGGGTGAACAGCCACCGTCTGTTAGTGCGTGGGAGCAGGGTGGCCTATGAAGGCGAAGAGGAAATCATCAGCACACCGGTGGAGACCATGCTGGAGGCGGTGCAGAATTACTACATGATCTACCTGATTCTGGGCCTGACGGTGACAATCCTGATGATACTGATCATGAAATTCCTGTTCCGGCCCCGCCGCAGGAAAGAGAAAGGCGGAGAGTGACGGAACTGAAATCAGCATGTGCCTGCATGGCCCTGGCGAATGAAAAAAAGCCTGCAGCGGCGGTGCATTTAATACAGGGACCGGAGCGGGCATATGCGGAACTATAATCAGGAGGGAGAAAAATGGCGGGAAAGAAAAAGAGAGCGAAAAGCACAGGTGTCCTGATTCTGGGGCTGGCCGTGCTGATTGGCGCTTTGACGGCAGGACCGGGAAGAGCATACGGCGCAGGGGCCATCGACACAGAGAGAAAGGACTGCAAAATCACCTTTACCCTGGATGTGGAGGCTCTGGAGAAGGCGGGAGAGCTGGCGGGTCTGGAGACGGCAGCCCCCGGCTATGAACAATACTATGGAGAACTGGCAGCCTGGCTGAAGGGCTCAGACGCACAGGGCGGCACCGAAGCCGGCGAACAGGAAGGCGATACCGCACCGGGACAGGAAGAGGGCAATGTACTCGAAGAGCCGGGAGAAGGAAGCGCTTCCGGAGAAAACGCCATACAGGCAGAGCTGTACCGGATAGCCGAAGTAAACGCGGGCGGGAAATACACCCTGCTTGCCCCCTGGAAGACCAGGGAAGCCCTGAAAGGGGTGGAGACAGCGGACGCGGACACCACGGCGGGAGAATGGCTGGAGTGGGCACAGGCAGCAGCGGAGACAGCCCTGGGAACAGAGCAGGAGGACGGAAGCTTTCTGCCGCCGGAGGGAGGACGCCTTCTGCCGGACAAAAGTGCGGAAATCCGCCTGGGAGAGGACGGAAAGGTTCAGGGGGCAGCGGAGGATCTGGAGACCGGTCTGTACCTGGTATGGGTGAAACCTGTGGATACGGATTTCTATCGTTACAGCTTCATACCATACCTGATTTCCCTACCCAATAATTACTACAATCCGGAGGACGCAGACAGCAGCGATGTATGGATTTACGGGGACGATGCCTCGGGTCCGGTCTATGTGGGCCTGAAGCCGGAGCGGGAAGACCGCTATGGGGACCTTGAGATCGAGAAAAAGCTTGCCTCCTACAACGAGACTCTGAAAGGAGCCTCTTTCGTGTTTGAAATCAGGGGGGTCAAGGACAGTGCTCTGGTGTACAGCGATGTGGTGTCCCTGACTTTTGACGGACCGGGAAGGGAGAGTGTGAAAATAGAGCACATTCCGGCGGGAGCGGAAGTGACGGTGACGGAAGTGTACAGCGGCGGGAGCTATTCCCCTGTGGACGGAGCAACCGTGAAGACCACAGTGATCCAGGCGGACAGCGCCGGCGCAAAGGTCGTTTTTGAAAACGAATACGACGGGAAGCTGAACGGAGGCGGAGCCAGCGTGGTAAACCATTTTATCTATGAGAAGGATGAAACCGGAAAGGAAGATTTGAAGTGGGAGAAGCTGGAGAACAGCAATGGGGTGACAACCAGGTAAAGCGGACAGGAGGTGGAGACAGATGAAAAAGAAAAAGATAACGGCAGTCCTTCTTCCGGCCGCCCTGGCGCTGGTACTGGCGGGGGGAATCCATGTGGGAGAGGCCCTGGCCTACTTTACCGCCTGTACATCTGCCTCCGGAAGAGTGCAGGTTGGCCTGAACTTTACGGAGACGGAGACAGGAGATGAGGTGAAGGACTGGACGAAACACATTTCCATTGAGAATACCGGAGCCAGTGAGTGCTTTGTGCGTGTGAGGGTGCTGGCCGGTGAAAAATATCAGAAGTATCTGAATTATACGTCCGGGAGAGAGGGCAGCTGGGAGCTTCGGGAGGATGGATACTGGTACTATGACAGGATACTGGCCTGCGGAGAGCGGACGGAGGAGCTTTTGGCCGCGCTGGACCGGACGCTGTTAAGTCAGGACACGGAAAACGGAAGCCAGGAAGAATTCAATGTGATTGTAGTGCAGGAATACACACCGGTGTGCTATGACGAAGCGGGAAATCCTTACGCGGACTGGACTATGAAAGTGGAAGGCGCAGACAGTGCGGCCGTTCCCGACGGGGAAGCCGTAGAAGGAACCAGTGGAGATACCGGAAGCGGCGCAGACGACGGCACAAAGGAGGGGACAGAATGAAAAAGAAAAGAAATCTCAAAATCCCTGTGCTGCTCCTGTGTGTATCAGCGCTTCTGCTGCTTGCAAGCACAGTGGGAAGCGCCAGAGCGGCTCTGACCTATTACAGTGAAAACTATGCCATGGAAGTGACAGTGTCCAGCATTGGTGTGACCCTTGCGGAGAACGGAAAGCCGGTGAGCTACCGGAATTATCTGAAGGATGACTGGAGCGACTCCGGAAGCGGGGAGCTGTTGACGGACCTGATCCCGGCAGGAGAGAGGCTGATACCGGGGAAAACCTATCCGGAAGCTTTAAGCATTACCAACAGCGGAGCCATAGACAGCTATGTGAGAGTGCTGTTATACAGAAGCTGGCAGGACAGTGCAGGCGGGAAAGTGACCAGCCTGTCCCCGGAACTGATTGAGTTTCAGCTGACGGAAGGGTCAGGCTGGGTGGTGGATGAGAAAGCCTCCACCCCGGAGCGGACGGTGCTGTACTATACGAAGCCACTGGCCTCCCAGGCGGATACGCCTGCCCTGTGCGAAGCAGTGCGGATTTCCAATGACATTTACAGAGAAGTGAGGGAAGAGATTGTGGAGGAGACTGCGGAGGGGAAGACCATCCGGACGGTGTACCTTCATGACGGATACTATATGAGTGTGGAAGCGGAAGTGGATGCGGTCCAGACCCACAATGCCGAAGAAGCCATTAAGAGTGCCTGGGGCGTGGATGTGACGGTGGAGGCGGACGGGACGCTGAATATAAGATGAGCGGGCGGAAGAAGAGTCCTGCGGCAGCTATCCTGCGTGCCGTGAGCATTCTTGTGCTGCTGCTCTTACTGGCGGCATGCCTGCCCCTGACCCTGCCCAGATTGTTTGGGTACCAGATTTACACAGTGGTCAGCGGAAGCATGGAGCCGGCTATCCCCACGGGAAGCCTTGTGTATATCAGAGAGGGGAAACCGGAGGAAGCGGTGGCGGGAGATGTGATTGCCTTTTACGGCGGTGCGCAGTCAGGCTCCATCATCACCCACAGGGTGGTGGAAAACCGTGTGGTGATGGGAGAGATTGTCACGAAAGGCGATGCCAACGAAGGCCCGGACATGAATCCGGTGCCCTATGGCCATTACCTGGGAAAAGTGGAACACTCCATTCCGGAGGCGGGAAAGACAGCAGCCGTATTCACCAGTCCGGCGGGGAAAAGCCTGGCAGGCTGCGGGGTGGGCCTGGCTGTGGTGCTGCAGGCGCTGGCCTCTTTTCTGGAAAACCGGAGACGGCGAGACTCTAATCAGTAACCGGGAATCAGCGGAACTCTAAACAGCGAATTTCGTGAACGGACCCGCAGAAAATTAACGGACTGTACTTGGCCGGGAATTTTCTGGCTGAGAGGGGTCCGGAGAGAAAAGAGCGGAACTCTAAACAGTAACCGTACCGAAGTGGCACACAAAAGATTTACAGGATGTATTTGCCTGGAAATCTTTTGTAAGAGGGGTGCCAGGAGGGGAGGTTACGGTACTGGAGACAGCGAATTTCGCGAACGGACCCGCAGAAAATTAACGGGCAGCACTTGGCCGGGAATTTTCTGGCTGAGAGGGGTCCGGAGGGAAATGAGCGGAACTCTAAACAGCGAATTTCGCGAACGGACCCGCAGAAAATTAACGGGCTGTACTTGGCCGGGAATTTTCTGGCTGAGAGGGGTCCGGAGGGAAATGAGCGGAACTCTAAACAGTAACCGTACCGAAGTGGCACACAAAAGATTTACAGGATGTATTTGCCTGGAAATCTTTTGTAAGAGGGGTGCCAGGAGGGGAGGTTACGGTACTGGAATCAGGAGGAAAAATATGAAGAGGAAATTGATATGTGCTGCCCTGGGTGTGCTTCTGCTTGGGGGAAGCCGCCTGACAGCGGAGGCGGAAGACTATCAGGGAGGAGACTGGAAGGTGGAGTTCACCGGCAAAGAGATGGTGAGCAACTTTACCTCTGCAGATCTGTCGGAGGCAGTGTACGCCCTGCAGCCCGGGGACAGCGTGACCATCAGCCTGGACCTGGAGAATAAAAGCGGCGGGAGCTCGGAATGGTACATGACAAACCGGGTGCTTGCCAGTCTGGAGGATAGTTCATCGGAAGCCAGGGGAGGCGCCTATGTCTACCGTCTGACCTATACGGAGGGAAACGGAACGGTGACCACTCTGTTTGAAAGCGAATCCATAGGAGGGGAAGGAAAGAGCGCCGCCGGCCTGGGACTCCATGAAGCGGCGGAGAGCCTGGACGAATATTTTCGTCTGGACACCCTTTCTGCCGGGGAAAAGGGGAAAGTGACCCTGATGGTGGCTCTGGACGGAGAGACCCAGGGAAACGCCTACCAGAACACCCTGGCGGACCTGCGGATGAACTTTGCGGTGGACACCCTGAATACCGTGGCAGACGACGGAAGTAACGGCGGAAATGATGGAAACGGAGGCGGGGACAGTGCAGACAACAGGGACCAGATAAGCGGAGGAGGAAGCCATTCCTACACAACAGGAGGGGTGAAGACGGGAGATTACAGCAACCTGGCTCTGTGGTCGGCATTGGCCTTTGCCAGCGGGGCAGTGCTGCTGGTGATGGCATTGCTCGGCATGAAGAAGGACAGAAAGGAGGAAGCGGCATGAGCGGAAGCAGAATCTGGAAGCTTCTGGCGGGAGCGGTAATGTGCTGTGCGGCTTTTGCCTTTGGGAAGACGGAATGCCGTGCGGAGGAATACACCTATACGGCCACCTTTTATCCGGGCAACCACGGAAGCTTTCAGGGGACGGAGCAGGTGACAGTGGACAACAGCAGCTCAGGCTCTTCCTGGGAGATTACAGGAGAAGGAGACGTAATCCGTGTCAGCGGCCTGAAGGCCGGGGACATTGTAAGCTTTGATGCGGCGTATGAGGGAGCGGTGAAGCTGGAGGAGGGAAGCCGCTACTATGTAAAAGGCATCCGTGTCAGCGGCAGGGACAACAGCACAGTGGACACCTCGGCCTTCCAGGTGGAGGGAGACAGGGACTATGTGGTGGCATACGGAATTAAAGGAGATCTGACTTCCTATGTGGTGAACTACCAGGACGAAAACGGGAATGCACTTGCCCCCAGCAGGACTTACTATGGAAATGTGGGCGATAAGCCCGTGATAGCATTTTTATATGTGGAAGGATATCAGCCCCAGGCCTACAACCTGACGAAAACGCTTTCCAAAAACGAGGCGGAAAATGTGTTTACCTTCACCTACCGAAGGCGGCCGGCAGCACCTGCAGGGGGAAATGAAGGCGGGGAGACCGGAGGTGGCACAGGCACGCCGGGAACAGGTACAGAAGGCACAGGAACCGGTGCAGGAGCGGGAAATGAGATACCCGCAGCGGGGGCAGGAAACGGAGCCCCCGGGACCACGGTGGTAACGCCGGGCGGCCAGGGAGGAACCCCGCAGACGCCGGGAGGAGAGCAGGAAGGCGTACAGCCCCCGAGTAATGCAGGCGGGGAACTTCAGGATCCGGATCAGAATCCCGGTGGAGAGAACCCGGAGGTGCCGCAGGATGTAGTGGACCTGGATGAAGGGGAGGTGCCTCTGGCGGGAATGGATGAAAAGCAGGATCATTCTTTCAGATTTCCTGTGTGGGGATCCCTGTGCATAGCAGCTGCAGGCGCTGTGGCTCTGGGAGCTGTCCTGTGGTTTATGCTGGTGCGGAGGAAAAAAGAGAAAGCGGAAGACGACAGACTGTGACTGGCACGGGCTGTCCGGAAGAGAAGCTGCACAGAACGGAGGCGGCCGGCGGGATCTGTCGGCCACTGTCCGCAGCCGCAGACTTTCAGAAGGAGACAGCACAGGGAGGCATGTATGGGAAAAGGAATCAGACGGGCGGTGACCGCGGCGGCATTTGTTCTCTTTGTCTTCTCTGCGGCCACGGCGGGAAGCATCCTTTATGAGAGATACAGGGACCGTGCGCTCTATCAGGAAGCACAGGACAGCTATGTCTCCTTCCGGGAGGAAAGCGGGGAAGCAGAAGGAGAGGGGACAGAGAGAACCGGAAACGCTCCGGAGGAGGGAGGACTTTCCGGAGGGATACAACCATACAGAGAAGGCGAAGCGGGGAAGGAAAGAGCCCCGCTTGTTGTGGACTTTGCAGCTCTGAGGGAGGAGAACGAAGACATAGAGGGGTGGCTGTACTGTGAGGGAACTCCCATTAACTATCCTGTGGTGAAGGGGGAGGACAACAGTTTTTATCTGGATCACAGCTATGACGGAAAAGCCAGCTCCTCCGGAGCCATTTTTCTGGATGCGGCAAACGAAAGCGGCTTTGCGGATGCCAACTCCATCCTTTACGGTCATCACATGAAGAACGGAAGTATGTTTGCCTGTCTGGAGAAGTGGTCGGACCAGGAATTCTATGAGGAACATCCGGAAATGTGGCTGCTGACGCCGGAGGGGGATTACCGGATTGTGCTGTTTGCAGGGTATACCACAGCTGCGGATTCGGAGACTTATACGATATTTACGGACAGCTGCGGAGAACTGGAGGCGTATCTGAAAGCGTGTGCAGAGAAGTCGGATTTTCAAGTGGAAGCGGCCGGGGAGGCAGGGAGGCAGGTAACAACTGTGGGGTCTCCGGGGGCAGAACCGGAGACGGCGGCCCGGGCGGGATATGTGGTGCTGTCCACCTGTGCCTACAGCTTTGAGGAGGCGCGGTATGTGCTGCATGGGGTGCTGGTGCCGGTGGAGAGGCAGGAAGATTCTTAAAACCAGGAACCATAGTCAGGCTTTCCGCATATCTTATAAAAAGGTATGCGGAGGGCCTTATTTTATGGCGTTAGTGGTAATGGATGCCGGACATGGCGGGGCGAATCCGGGAGCTGTGTATAACGGCAGACAGGAAAAGGATGACGCACTGAGGCTGGCGACAGCGGTGGGACAGATTCTGGAGAATAACGGTGTGGACGTATATTATACAAGGACGTCGGATATCTACGAGTCACCGTCACAGAAGGCGCAGGAAGGAAATGCGGTACAGGGGGATTATTTCGTATCCATTCATCGAAATTCCAGTCCTTATCCCAATCAGTATACCGGTGTGGAATCTCTTGTGCGCAATCGTTACGGGGAGGCGGCACGTCTGGCTGAGAATATCAATACCCGGCTGGAACAGGTGGGCTTTGAGAATCAGGGAGTGAACGAGCGGACCGATCTGGCAGTGCTGAACCAGACACAGATGCCGGCGGTACTGCTGGAACTGGGATTTATCAATTCAGATGCAGACAATCAGCTGCTTGATACAAGGTTTCAGGAGATTGCCGGGGCTGTTGCAGAAGGAATTCTTGCCACTGTCTGGAGTGCATGACCATGAAATCCTTTTGGGCGGAGGACTTTCAGGTACATTGCAGAATTCGACCAAATAATGTGGTTAAGACAAAAGGCAGCTTTCGGAAAAAGCTTTTTTTGATGGTTTTGCTTCTGGCGCTGGGAGTTACGGCAGGCTGCGGCGGGCATACAGGAGAAAGGGATGGGAGTGATGACGTGCGGACCCGGGTTTCCGGTTCGCTTCATATATCAGGTAGTTCTTCCATGGAGAAGCTTGTGAATATGCTTGCGGAAGGATTTATGGAAGAATACCCGGGGGTAAGTGTATCCGTTCAGTTTACCGGTTCCGGAGCCGGTATCCAGGCATTGACGGAAGGCAGCGCGGATATCGGGATTTCATCCAGATATCTGAAGGATGCGGAGAAGGAGGCAGGGGCGGCGGAAAACATTATCGGCCTGGACGGGATGGCAGTGTGTGTGGATTCGGATAATCCTGTGACAGGGCTGACAAAGGCGCAGCTTGCGGACATTTATACGGGAAGACTGCGGAACTGGTCTCAGCTGGGCGGAAAGGATGTGCCGATTGTGGTAATCGGACGGGAAGCCGGCTCCGGCACGAGAAGTGCTTTCGAAAAATTATTGCAGCTGGAGGAGAAGTGTGCTTACGGGAATGAACTGGACAGTACGGGGGCTGTTGCGGCGAGAATTGCTGTGACACCGGGAGCAGTGGGGTATGTATCCTTTGATGTGATGAATCATACTGCACTTGGGGGTATTGTGCCGCTTACACTCGATGGGGTGGAACCAACTGCTGAAAATGTATATTCGGGCAGCTATCTTTTGTACAGGCCTTTTGTGATGGCCACAAGAGGAGAGCTTTCGGAACAAAATCAGCTGGTGCAGCTCTGGTTTGCATATGTATACGGTGAGGAAGGGCGCAGAGCTGCGGAGGCTGTGGGGCTTGTTCCGGCCACTGCACTGTCACGCTGATGTACATAAAATGAATATGACAGGCAAAAGTCAGGAACTATGGTCAGGCTTTCCGCATATCTTGTAAAAAGGTATGCGGAGGGCCTTATTTTATGGCGTTGTCTGCAAAAGATGCCGGACATGCCGGAAATAATCCGGGAGCCCTGAATAACGGCAGACAGGAAAAGGATAATGCACGAAGGCTGACATCTGTTCATAAAATCTCTGAGGTGATTGCAGAAATGTTTTTTACATTCTGTGCCGCACTGGCCATTCTGGCAGTTGTCGCCATCTGTTTTTATATGATTCTGAAGGGGATACCGGCTGTCAGGCAGGTGGGGATAAAAGAAATATTTCTGAGAACGGAGTGGAGACCAACGGCAGAAGAACCGAAATTCGGCATTCTGTATATTATATTGACATCTCTGGTGGGGACCGCTGCGTCTGCCCTGATCGGTGTGCCGGCGGGAATTCTGACGGCGGTATATCTGGCAGAGCTGGCTGACCAGAGAAGAGCGGAGCTGGTCAGAGATGCTGTGGAGATTCTGGCGGGAATTCCCTCTGTAATTTATGGCCTGCTGGGCATTTGCCTGCTGAATCCGCTGATGTACCGGCTGGAGCGGCGGGTATTCGCCGATTCCGGAACACATCGATTTACAGGAGGGGCGAATCTGCTGTCTGCAGTTCTGGTACTGACTGTTATGATGCTGCCCACGGTAATCAGAATCAGCGAGGTTTCCATACGTGCGGTGCATCCCGGTGTAAAAGCGTCGTCGCTGGCACTGGGTGCATCCCGGATACAGACGATTTTTCATTGCCTTCTGCCGGCAGCGAGACCGGGGCTTCTGACGGCGGTAGTACTGGGCACGGGAAGGGCCCTGGGGGAAGCAATGGCTATCACTCTGGTGTCCGGAGGAAGTGTGAATGCGCCTTTTTTGTTCAACAGTGTCCGCTTTCTCACAACGGCGGTAGTCAGCGAGATGGGATATGCCCAGGGACTGCACAGACAGATGCTTTTCACCATTGGTCTTGTACTGTTTGGGTTTATTCTGCTGGTAAACGGGATAGCCGCCAGGATATTGAGAAAAGGCCGGGAACATTGAATAAGGGATGGGAGCAGAAGAAAGCTGAGCAGCTATGGTACGGTCTGCTCAAAAGTCTGGGGAGAAAAATGGAGTATTTTACCTTATATCGGAAAAAAAGAGGATCGGAGAACTGTTCCTTCTGGCGGCAATCTATGGGGCAGCATACTGTTCGGTATTTCTGCTGCTGGGAATCATAGGATATGTATTTTTCAGAGGATTCCGGATCTTAAGTATGCAATTTCTCCTGTCTGTTACCAGTTATCTGAAGGGGACGACAGGGATTGCCGGGAATCTGCTCAATACACTGTACATAATTGTCCTGACGTTGCTGGCGGCTGTGGTGATTGGTGTGGGGACAGCGGTCTATCTGAGTGAATATGCACAGCCGGGGTGGGCGGTACGGCTGCTCACATTTGCCATAGATACGCTGGCGGGAATCCCCTCCGTGATTTTCGGATTGTTCGGAATGGTATTTTTCGGGCAGGTAGCCGGACTTGGATTCTCTCTGCTGAACGGGGTACTGACTCTGACACTGATGGTTATGCCTTTGATTGTGAGAAATACACAGGATGCGCTGCGCGCGGTTCCGGAAGGATATCGGAAGGGTGCCCTTGGTCTGGGGGCCACAAAATGGCAGCTGATACGAAGGATTCTGCTCCCCTCATCCCGCAGTGGAATCCTGACAGGAGTTCTTCTGGCTGCAGGGCGTATCATTGGAGAGTCGGCAGCTCTGCTCTTTACTGCAGGCAGCGCAAGGATATTGCCTGTATGGGGAAGTGGATTCGGTGAAATGTCTGGAGGATTATGCCGAAAGATCCTGGAGCCCGGTGGAACGCTTACTGTGGAGCTCTATCTGTCCATGCAGAATGGAGAGTATGAAACGGCTTTTGGTATCGGCTGTGTGCTGATATTGCTGATTTTTCTGATGAATTCACTATTAAAACTGGTCTGCCGTCAGGAGGAGAATGAAAAACAGTAAATTGTCTGTGATGAATCTGAATCTGTATTACGGAGGAAACCATGCGCTGAAAGGCGTCAGCATGGAAATCAGGAAAAATACCATAACGGCGCTTATTGGACCCAGCGGGTGCGGAAAATCCACTTTTTTAAGATGCCTGAACAGGATGAATGATTTGACAGAGAAGGCGAGGATAGAGGGCCAGATACTTTTGGACGGGGAGGATATCTATGACAGTCGTGTGGATGTGACACTGCTGCGGAAGCGTGTGGGCATGGTTTTTCAGCAGCCTGCTCCCTTTCCCATGTCTGTTTATGATAATATTGCCTTTGGACCGAGGGTGCAGGGGATAAAAGACAGGCACAGACTGGAGAAAATAGTGGAGGAGGCTCTGAAAGGTGCAGCAATCTATGACGAAGTGAAGGAACGGCTTAAGTATCCTGCCCTGGGACTGTCAGGAGGGCAGCAGCAGAGAATCTGCATAGCAAGAGCTCTTGCGGCAGGGCCCGAAATATTGTTGATGGATGAGCCTACCTCAGCACTGGATCCGATTTCCACATTGAAAATAGAAGAATTGATAAAAGAATTGAAAAAAAAATATACAGTGGTGATTGTGACGCACAATATGCAGCAGGCGACCAGAATTTCCGATGAGACAGCCTTCTTCCTGGATGGAGAACTGGTGGAATTTGCACCTACAGAGGACATTTTCTGCAGGCCGGCGGACTGGCGCACAGAGAGATATATTACAGGGCGCTTCGGATAAGGATATCGAAACGCCCTGATATATAAGTCGGTTTATTTTCCGCCGTTTCAACACTGCACGGCTTTTTATTGTCTCAGTTTAATCGCCGGCATCATCGGAACCTTCCTCTTCATCGGAGTCTTCCTCCTCTGCTTTCGGTTCCGGCAGAGTCATCAGTACCTTTAGAATACGGTTTTGCTCTATTCCCTGTACTTTCAGACGGACACCGGTGTCCAGTGTGACTTCTTCATTGTCCTCCGGAAGCCGGTCCAGCGCTTCGATAATCATACCGCCGATGGAATCATAGTCTTCACTGTCCAGACTGGTTTCCAACTCATCGTTGATATCGTCCAGCTTCATGCTGCCCTCCACCAGATAGGTGCGTTCTCCCACTTCCTGAATGTATTCCTCTTCGTCGGCGTCGTATTCGTCACGGATTTCACCTACAATCTCTTCCAACAGATCTTCCTGGGTAATCATACCTACTGTGGCGCCATATTCATTGAGTACAAAAGTAACGCTGGTAGTTTTCTCCCGCAGTTCGTAAAGCAGATCGGCCACTTTTTTGTATTCGTATGTATAATAAGCGTCCCTGAGGATGGACTTGATATTAAATGTTTCCTCGTCCTCTTTCAGGATGAAATCCTTGATATTAATCAGGCCGATAATATTGTCCTTATCCTCCTGATAGACAGGAAGGCGGGTGTACATGGATTCCCGGAATACAGCCAGCACTTCGCTGTAGGTAGAATCCACATCTACGGTCACCATATTGAACCGGGGTATCATGATATCTTTGGCCAGCGCGTCGGAGAAATCAAACACATTGTAAATCATTTCCCTTTCCTCGGACTCAATGACACCGTCCGCATGCCCTACATCCACATAAGTACGCAGTTCTGCTTCGGTTATGGTGGTAATTTTCTTGCTGGGATCAATGCGCAGCAGGCGCAGAATGCCGTTGGCAAGTTTGTCAATCACGAAGATAACAGGGGTCATAAGCTGCATCAGTCCGTAGATAATTCCGCTGTAAACGAGGGTAATTTTCTCCGAAGATAGCATGGCCCAGGTTTTGGGGACGATTTCGCCGCAGAGCAGAAGGACAATGGTCAGGGTACCGGTAGCGATGGCTACGGCTATGCCGAACCGCAGGGCCAATGTGGTAGCCAGCGCGGAAGCTGACAGATTGACAATGTTGTTGCCAATCAGAACTGCGCTCAGCATTTTACTGTAATTTCCCAGTATTTTATTGACCTTTGCCGCACGCTTGCTCCCTTCCTCCTCGAGGGTCTGCATTCGCACACGATTGACAGTACTGAAGGCTGTCTCTGCAGATGAGAAAAAGCCTGAAAGAAGAATCAGAAAAAACAGAGCTAAAAATTGTATACCTTCCGGAACGTCCAAAAAAAAATCACTCCTTTGCATTTATGGCAGCTGCCATAGTAATAGTATAGCGCCTTGGCTATGAAGTAAATATACATAATATGGAGCCGGTTGTCAAGTTTTTGGACTGGAGTGCATATGATTTTATAAAAAGTTTATAGACTTTCAGGTCGGACAGGGGGAAAGATGGAACGTATGGAACGCAATTCAGATAAGGAAGGAATCCCTGCGGCATTCTTGCTGAAGAGCCTCCTTTTTTCGTACATACTTACGGGAGTGTTGCTTGCGGTGCTGGCGTTTTTGCTGTATAAGCTGGGGTTGAACGAGAAGGTTGTCTCCGTCGCCATCATTGTGATTTATGTAGCTGCAACATTTTTCGGAGGCTTTGTCACGGGAAAGAAGATGGGCAGCCGCAGATTCTTATGGGGACTGGTGATGGGCGGTGCGTATTTCCTGATACTGACAGTGGTCTCTCTGTGTGTGGGAAAAGGAAATATTCAGATTGGAAATTCCTTTTTCACCACATTTGCATTGTGCGCGGGAGGCGGTATGCTGGGAGGCATGATGAGCTAAAATTTTGAAAAAACCCTTTTACAAATACTCATTTTATGATATACTACATAAAGTTTCCTGATGGGATCAGTCAGGGAGATACGGAACTGAAATAAAAAGATAAGGAGAGTGTACGATATGAAGCACATTAAGACCTTGATAACCAGAAATTTGAAGGAGTCCATGAAGAAGGGCGGCTGTGGTGAGTGCCAGACATCCTGCCAGTCTGCCTGCAAGACTTCCTGTACGGTAGGCAACCAGAGCTGTGAGAACGCCAGATAGTGACAGAGGCAAAAAGGAAAAGAACAGTGCAAGCAGTGATTTCTCGCTGCTTGCACTTTGTGTACGGAAAGGAAAATTTAAGTGATACACCAGTTTAAAAGCAATGGGTATAACATTGTAATGGACGTGAACAGCGGTTCCATTCATGTGGTGGATGAAATTGTCTATGATATGATTCAGGTAGTTGAGCCTCTTATAAAGGAAGGAATCAAAGATGCCGACACGCTCAGGATGGCGGTGCTGAATCTGGATATTCTCCCCTATGACAGGGCGGAGCTGGAAGAGGCGCTGGAGGAAGTGCTGGCACTGGAGGCGGAGGGGCAGCTGTTTGCACCGGATGTCTATGAAAATTATGTGTATGATTTTAAAAAGCGCCAGACCGTGGTAAAGGCTCTGTGCCTTCATATCGCTCACGATTGTAATCTCGCGTGCAGATACTGCTTTGCGGAAGAGGGAGAGTATCACGGCAGACGGGCGCTGATGAGCTTTGAAGTGGGAAAAAGGGCACTGGATTTCCTGGTGGAAAATTCCGGAAACCGGACGAATCTGGAAGTGGACTTTTTCGGCGGAGAGCCCCTGATGAACTGGCAGGTGGTAAAGGAGCTGGTGGAATACGGCAGAAGCCTGGAAGAACCCTTTCACAAAAAATTTCGTTTCACGCTGACGACGAACGGGGTGCTTCTGAATGATGAGATTCTGGAATTCGCAAATCGGGAAATGGCCAATATTGTGCTGAGTATAGACGGCCGGAAGGAAATTAACGATACCATGCGCCCCTTCCGCGGCGGTCAGGGCAGCTATGAACTGATTGTTCCCAAGTTTCAGAAGGTGGCAGAGAGCAGAGGACAGACCAGGTATTATGTCCGTGGTACATTTACCCGCAATAATCTGGACTTCTCGAAGGATGTGCTGCACCTGGCGGATCTGGGCTTTCAGCAGATTTCCGTGGAGCCGGTGGTGGCCGGGCCGGAGGATGATTATGCCATCAGAGAGTCTGATATTCCACAGCTGAGGGAAGAATATGACAGATTGGCAGTGGAAATGATAAAGCGCAGAAAAGAGGGAAAGGGTTTTAACTTTTTCCATTTTATGATAGATCTGGAGGGGGGCCCCTGTGTGGCAAAGCGGCTTTCCGGCTGCGGTTCCGGCACGGAATACCTGGCAGTGACACCCTGGGGAGACCTGTATCCCTGCCACCAGTTCGTGGGAAATGAGAAATTCCTCATGGGAAATGTGGAGGAGGGGATTCTCAGGGAGGACATCCGGGACGAATTCAAATGCTGCAATGTATACTCGAAGAATAAATGTAAAAAATGTTTTGCCAAATTCTACTGCAGCGGCGGATGTGCGGCCAATTCCTATAATTTTCACGGCAATATCAACGATGCTTATGATGTGGGCTGCGAACTCCAGCGGAAACGCGTGGAATGTGCAATCATGCTGAAAGTGGCAGAGGCGGATTTATAAAAGCAGAGGCGGAACTTAAAACAGTATCTGTCCGAAGCAGTACCCATAGAATATACGGACGTACTTACGGCCGGAAATTCTATGTGGGAGTCGGGTACTGTCAGGGCTTGTACGGAACTTTAATCAGGAGGAAAAGACATGAAGAAAAACAGAGCGATAGCGATACTGCTTTGCATTTTCGTAGTTCTGGCAGGTGTCACATACATCGACATTGCCGGAACGGATGCGGACGGAAGCGGAAGCGCATCGGACATCAATCTGGGGCTGGACCTGGCAGGCGGTGTCAGCATCACCTATCAGGTGGTGGGAGAGGAAGAACCCAGTGCCACGGATATGGCTGACACTATTGCGAAGCTGCAGAAGCGTGTGGAGGGATACAGCACGGAGGCAATTGTGTATCAGGAAGGTTCCGACAGAATCAATATTGAGATTCCCGGAGTCAGTGATGCCAATACGATTCTGCAGGATCTGGGCAGACCCGGTGCATTGTATTTTATTTCTCAGACTGACCCGGATGGGAATATAAATTACAGTCAGCAGTCGGTTCAGAATGCAGACGGCACTTATGGAATTGGTTATGTGCTGCACAAGCCAATAGAGCAGCTTCTGGAGGATGGCTCCATTCTGGTACAGGGTACAGATGTGGGCAGTGCCAGTGCAGGGACCATACAGACGAATATGGGGTCCGAGTTCGTGGTAAGCCTGACCATGACAGAGGAAGGAACTGCCAAATTTACGCAGGCAACCCAGAACGCTTTTGACAAAAATGAAAGTCTTGCCATTTATTATGACGGAAATATTATCAGCGCGCCCAGTGTAAATGCAGTGATTACGGACGGAAGCGCACAGATTTCTCCCATGGAGTCCTATGAGCGGGCGGAGAGCCTGGCTTCTACTATCCGTATCGGTGGTCTGAGGCTGGAACTGGAAGAGCTGCATTCGAAAGTAGTAGGAGCGCAGCTGGGAGTGGAAGCGATTGATACCAGTCTGAAGGCAGGAGCCATTGGTCTGGCGATTGTCATGGTATTTATGATTGTGGTTTATCTGCTTCCGGGTGTGGCTTCGGCTATCGGTCTGCTGGCTTATGTGGCTCTGGTGATTCTGCTTCTGAATGGTTTTGACATGACACTGACACTGTCAGGTGTGGCAGGTATCATTCTTTCCATCGGTATGGCGGTAGACGCCAATGTGATTATTTTCGCTCGTATCCGGGAAGAACTGGCTGCTGGGAAAACGGTGAGAAATGCTGTTAAAATCGGTTTCGACAAAGCATTATCCGCTATTATTGACGGAAACATTACAACTCTGATTGCGGCGGGCGTTCTGCTTTGGCTGGGGCCTGGAACAGTGAAGGGCTTCGCGCAGACGCTGGCCCTTGGCATTGTGCTTTCCATGTTCACGGCGCTGGTGGTAACCAGATATCTGCTGTATGCTTTTTATGCGCTGGGTCTGAAGAGCGAAAAGCTTTATGGTATGGGAAAAGAACATAAGGTATTGAATATCCTTTCCAGAAAAGCTGTATTTTTCGGCATATCTGTAGCGGTGATTGCGGCGGGCTTTATCGTGATGGGCGTGAATAAAGCGGGCGGTGGAGATGCGCTGAACTATAGTCTGGAATTCAAAGGCGGCACGGCTACCACAGTTACTTTCCAGGAGGCCATGACCCTGGAGAAGGCCAATGCGGATGTAGTTCCTTTTATCGAAGAGATTACCGGCAGTGCCGTTCAGATACAGACTGTGCAGGACTCCAACGAAGTTATTTTTAAAACCACATCGCTGAATATTGACCAGAGAACAAAATTAAATCAGATGTTTGTCGATAAATTCGGTGTGGCTGAAAATATGATTACTTCGGAGACGATCAGCTCCACCATCAGTGATGAGATGAAATCAGATACGATAATTGCAGTGGTGGTTGCCATTGTCTTTATGCTGATTTACATCCGAATCCGATTCAGCGATATTCGGTTTGGTGTCAGCAGTATTGTTGCTCTGCTTCATGATGTGCTGGTGGTGCTTGCCTTCTATGCGGCGGCCCGTGTATCTGTGAGCAATACCTTTGTGGCCTGTATGCTGACCATTGTGGGGTATTCCATCAATGCCACTATCGTTATCTTCGACCGTATTCGCGAAAACATGCGGAGTATGACCCATAAGGATGATCTCAGGGAAATTGTGGACAAGAGTATTACCCAGACCATGTCAAGAAGTATTTTTACTTCCCTGACCACATTTATCATGGTAGCCGTGCTGTATATCCTGGGTGTTACCAGTATCCGGGATTTTGCTCTGCCGTTGATGGTAGGAATTATCTGTGGCGCTTATTCTTCCATCTGCCTGGCGGGAAGCCTGTGGTATCTGCTGCGGATAAAATTTGTGCCGAAGAAAAAAGAAAAATAAAGGAAACATTGCCGAAAGATATAAAGAAGCTGATTTCTCTCCAGGAGAAGTCGGCTTCTTTTTTTAGAGAGCAAGTATCTTCGCGTTTCGTTCACAAAGCTTTTGCAGGAGATTGTCCCTTTATAAATGAATCGCAGATTCTATCTCAAAACTATCAGAATAGTATTGACACAATAAAACTACTGTGATAGTATAAAACCACAAACTATTGCAATAGTATGATTTCCGGAAAAGAAACAACTTTCCGGTCATAGATTTCAGGAGGAATCAGGATGAACATCAAACTTTTTGACTCGGAGCTGAAAGTCATGAATGTACTCTGGAGAGAAGGCGACACCACTGCGAAACGCATCTCAGACATTTTAAATGAAGAGACAGGCTGGAATATTAATACCACCTATACCGTAATCAAGAAATGTATCGGGAAAGGAGCCATTGAACGCCAGGAACCGAATTTTCTGTGTCATGCGCTGATTTCCAGGGAGGAAGTGCAGGCGGCGGAGACAGATGAACTGATTGACAGAATTTATGAAGGTTCGACGGATATGCTGTTCGCCTCGCTGCTGAGCAGGAAAAAACTTTCCCCGGACCAGATCGACAGACTGAAAAAGATTGTGGAAGAAGGGAGGTAGAAGCGGCATGGGACTGATGCAGAGAAGTCTTTACGGAGGGATTCTGATATTGGTGATACTGATGGCTAGAGCACTGCTGCGGAATAAGCTGCCCAGAAGAACATTTCCCATTTTATGGGGAATTGCGATGGTACGCCTGCTGCTTCCTTTTTCCTTTTCTTCCATATTCAGTGTGTATTCTTTTCTGCAAAAGGAGACAGGTACATTCATAGCCGGCAATGCTGTCCAGGGGATGCCTGGAGGTGCGGCACCGGCCGGTGAGCTGCCTGCCTGGGATGGAATACAGAACTTTGTTTCGGGAGAGGGAATGGCTGCAATGCCTGATGAGAAAGGCATTCCGGTATTTTTCATTGTCTGGTGTATAGGTGTGCTTCTGTGCGTTCTGTTTTTTGCGACGGCGTATATTCGCTGCATGAGAAAGTTTCGAAGGGCTGTTCTGGTGGAAAGCGCCTGGGTGTGCCAGTGGCTGAGCAGTCGCAGAAGAGGAAGATTTATTTCCGTCAGGCGGGCACGCGGAATTGTTGCTCCGCTGACTTACGGGATCATCAGGCCGGTGATTCTGCTGCCGGAGAGAATTGTATGGGAGGAACGTAGAGAGCTGGAATATGTTCTTCAACATGAATATGTGCACATTTGCCATTATGATGCGGTGATGAAGCTGATGATGCTGGTGGTACTGTGTATGCATTGGTTTAACCCTCTGGTTTGGCTGATGGCGGCATTGCTCAACAGAGATATTGAACTTGCATGTGATGCGGGTGTTCTGCGCCGTTTTGGAGAACAGGCAAGGGCGGGATATGCCATGACACTGATTGGGATGGAGGAGAAAAAGAGTGTTCTGATGCCTCTTTATAACGGATTTAGTAAAAATGCCATTGAAGAAAGGATAAAATCAATTATGAAATATAAGAAAGTGACTTATGCGGCTGTCAGTGCAGCGGCATTGCTGGTAGTGTTTATCGTTCTGGTTTTTGCCACATCGGCACAGAATGCGGAGGCTGCGGAGGGCGGAATGAACCCGACTGAAAGCGGAATGGGAAACCAGGAAGATGTACTGATGGACCCGCCGAAGGAAGGCGGGGAGAATGAAAGTCAGACGTCTGTAAAACCGGAAGAGACAGAAGAACCGGATACTGCCGGTATACCCGGAGAAAATACAGACAATCAGATGGAGAACGATACGAATACAGGAAATGGAGAATATGTGCTCAGCTATACTGCGGAAGGTATGGAAGTGGAGGAGCCGGCGAACCTGTACACAGGTGACGGCTACTGCCTGTTGATTCCTGTGGAAGGGTGGAGAGGATATGCCCCGGATGCATGGATGCTGGAGGCTAATGAAATGGTACAGTTCTGGATAAATGACTACAGCGGAAGTACATGGGAACAGGTGGAAAAACAGCTGCAGGAGAATGGATATACCAGGACGGATGTGGATGGAATCATGCGAAAAGAGGATACGGACAGAATATATCATGTCAATATAAGAAGAAGCGGAGAGCAGGTTATGTGCTTCAATTACACCTATCCTGCAGATCCGGAATATATTGAGGGATTTGAATTGTTTCTGTCTGTAGTGGCGGCGAATTTTGCGATACTGCCGAAGGAAAACGGGGGAACTCAGTCGGAGGATGGAAAGCTGGCAGAGCAGGCGGCATTTGCATTCTGGGAGGCATATCTGGCGGGAGACAGTGATACTTTAAAACAGTACCTGACTGCTGATTATACCGGAGAGCTGGAGGTATTTCCTGACGGACAGGATGGGCACTCGGCACAGGAAGCGGAAGTTCTGGCCGTAAAGGGAACGGATATCGGAGAACAGGCCGTGGGAAACAAAATTGATGTGTGGGTGGAATTCAGGCCATCGGCGACAGCGGATACTCTGGAATATCTGTGGATATCCATGGTAAAGGAAGCAGAAGGGTGGAAAGCTGAATCCTATGGATTGGAGATGTAAATAAGAAAGTGAATGGTATCCAAAGTTAATTTCAGGAAAAAACAGGGCTGCTGCAGCCCTGTTTTTGACGATTCTGACAATTATTTTTTCTGATCTTTCACGGGACGAACCAGGAACAGACTGATCAGCAACGATACAATATACAGAGCAATGGTGACATACAATACATTCTGGTAACCTGTGGGGTTGACCTCAATGCCATGTATCTCCGTGGGAGCACCTGTGGTTTCCACAATCCAGTTCGCAAGCTGATTGCCTGTAAGACCTGCGAAGGCCCATGCGGAAAGGGTCAGACCGTGGATGGCACTGATATTACCCATTCCATAGTGATCGGAAAGCAGAGTGGGCACATTGGAGAAGCCTCCGCCGTAACCTGCGTTTACCACAAAAATCAGTCCCAGTACCAGGACAGTCAGCAGGATATTTCTCTCATCGCTTATAATATCAAAACTGTTCTTAATGCCGCTGGTGAATATTACAATGCCTGTAAATACGATAGAGAGTATGAAAATCAGTTTATAGATGGTATTTCTGTCCTTCATGGTATCGGCCCACGCGGAGAAGCCCAGACGTCCGCCTGCGTTGAAGATTGCAGACACAGTGGAAATAATACCGGCCGCACCGGCAAGTCCGATACACTTTACAATCATTTTCTCCTGAGAAATCAGGGCCAGACCGCAGGTGATGTTGATGTAGAACATCAGCCAGATACCTATGTAATTGGTGATGGGTCTGGACTTGATGACGGCCATCATACCCTGGCCCTTTTCCGCTTTCTGAGGCTCATGCCAGCTGGAAGGCTTTTTCAGCAGCAGATGGCCGGCAAACATCATAATAAAATAAACCACTGCAAGAATCAGGAACATTTTGTATATGCCGCCTTCGCCCAGATTGTCCAGCATTGCCTGCATAATAGGGCTGGCGATGGCTTTTGCCGCGCCGAATCCGGCGACAGCCAGTCCGGTGGCAAGTCCTTTTCTGTCCTCGAACCAGAGCATCAGTGTCTTGACCGGAGAGAGATAACCGGTGCCCAGGCCGATACCCATGATAAATCCATAGCAGACATAGATACCTACCAGGGCCAGAATGCTTCCCTGATGCTGACCGCCGTAATAGATGAAAAAGCCGGTTCCGGCCATACCGCAGGCAAAACAGATTGCGGCAATCAGAGAGGACTTGTGGATATCCTTTTCCACCACATTGCCGAGGAAGGCGGCTGACATGCCCAGGAAAAAGATGGCAAAACTGAAGGCCCATTCCGTCGCGCCTTTGGAGAAACCGATATAATCGGCTATGTCCTGGCTGAAGATGGACCAGCAGTAGACAGTACCTATGCTGCAGTGAAGCAGCAGCGCCGGAATCGCGGCGCGTATCCATTTGTTTTCACTTTTCATGTTGTACCTCATTTCTTATTATGTATATTTTCACATGTTATTTTACTCGCTTGCGTCTGAAAATGCAAGTGATTCCTTTATCTGTTTCGGCATTTCGTAAATCTTCCATATAACGGTTCAGACAGGTCACAGACAACTTGCCGGAGGGATTTGTAAGAAGCGCCTTCAGAGGAATGAAGAGGCAAAAAACAGCGGCAGTTATGTTGGTGTGATGATTTGGTCAGAATTACGTTGTAATAAATGTCGGGTTATGATAGGATTAGAAAAACATATCAAAAATTATAATAAAAGGATGGAGAGGGCAATGATTAATAAACTGATACAGAAAATTCAGAAAACAAACGCACCTATTGTGGTGGGACTGGACCCCACAATGAAATTTGTGCCGGAGCATATCCGCCGGGCAGCTTTTGCGGAGTACGGAGAGACGCTGGAGGGAGCGGCGGAGGCCATATGGCAATATAACAAAGGGATTGTGGATGCCATATATGATCTGGTGCCGGCGGTTAAGCCCCAGATTGCCATGTATGAGCAGTTCGGCATTCCCGGGCTGATTGCTTTTCAGAAAACGGTAAATTACTGTAAGGAAAAAGAGCTGGTGGTAATCGGTGACATTAAGAGAGGTGATATCGGTTCCACATCCGAGGCATATGCGGTGGGGCACCTGGGAAAGGTACAGGTAGGGCAAAGCTTTTGCAGCGGTTTTGACGAAGACTTTGTCACGGTGAATCCCTATCTGGGTTCCGACGGGGTCAGACCCTTTATGAATGTATGTAAAGCAGAACACAAAGGAATTTTTGTACTGGTGAAAACTTCCAATCCCAGCAGCGGAGAACTGCAGGATCGTCTGGTGAGTGCAGGGGAGAGCCGTACCGGAGGAGAGGAGGCCGGGGAAAGGCCTGTATACGAGATTGTGGGCAGTCAGGTGGCAGCCTGGGGTGCGGAATGTATGCCGGAGTCCGGCGATTACAGCTATGTGGGTGCCGTGGTGGGGGCCACTTATCCGGAACAGGGAAGGATTCTCCGGAAAATCATGCCAAGGACTTTCATTCTGGTTCCCGGGTACGGTGCTCAGGGCGGCAAAGGTGCGGACCTGGTGCATTTCTTTAACGAAGATGGTCTGGGTGCCATTATCAACTCTTCCAGAGGCATTATTGCGGCATATCAACAGGAAAAATATGCCCGTTTTGGTGAGGCCGGCTATGCGGAGGCAGCCAGGGAAGCGGTGCTGGATATGAAGCGGGATATTGTTTCCTGTCTGAACTGATAGAAGACGGGCGTGGACGCCTGCGGAGGGATAGTGTGAGAATGACGGAAATGCCCGGGAAAATCCGGGAAATAACAGGCAGCAGACCTTTTCGGACAGACGAAACGGGAATGTCGGATTCGGAGGTCATTTTATTTGAAGATATGGTGCTGAAAGTGCAGGACGCCGACAGAATGGGAGAGGCTGCAAATGAGTATCAGATGATGCAATGGCTGCGGGGCAGACTTCCTGTTCCCGAAGTCCTTGCCTGGGAGGAGAGAGACGGGAAAGCCTGGCTGCTGATGACGAAGCTTCCGGGGAAAATGCTCTGTGACGAAATGTATATGAAGAATCCGGAACTGCTGTCCGGCATTCTGGCGGAAAGCCTGAAGATGCTGTGGCGTGTGGATGTATCGGATTGTCCGTGTGCAAATGATCTGGACAGAAAGCTGCAGATGGCCAGATACAATGTGGAGAACGGCCTGGTGGATATGGATAATGTAGAGCCGGAGACCTTTGGAGAAAACGGGTTTCAAAGTCCGGAACATTTGCTGAACTGGCTGGAGGAGAATCGCCCCGCGGAGGAAATCGTGCTGTCCCACGGAGATTTCTGCCTTCCCAATATTTTCGCGGAGAAGGGAAAGCCGGGCGGCTTTATTGATCTGGGAAAGGCGGGAACTGCGGACAAATGGCTGGATATAGCGCTTGCGTTCCGCAGTATCAGTCACAATTACAGTGGAAAATACGGCGGCAGAGCATATGAAGGATTCCGGGCGGAGCAGCTGTTTGAACAGCTGGGACTGGAACCGGATTATGAGAAGATGAAATATTATATCCTGCTGGACGAGCTGTTTTAATGCAAAAATTTATTTTAAATTTATTGACAATTGCATCATTATGGAGGAGAATGAAGTAAAATGGCAGGGGTTCAGACAAAGTGTATGCGGAGAGTCCGTATACACTATCTTTGTTGCACGGGAAACCCTGAGAAAGGATGGAAGTAAAATGACTAAGATAGATGTGTTTTCTGGATTCCTGGGAGCCGGTAAGACCACACTGATTAAAAAGCTTTTAAAAGAGGCCCTGGACGGCAGCAGGACTGTGCTGATTGAAAATGAATTCGGAGAGATCGGAATTGACGGCGGCTTCTTGAAAGAGGCGGGAATCGAGATTAAGGAGATGAATTCCGGCTGTATCTGTTGTTCGCTGGTAGGTGATTTCGGTACTTCTCTGAAGGAAGTGATTGAGACGTATGCGCCGGAGCGGATTCTGATTGAGCCTTCGGGAGTGGGGAAGTTATCGGATGTGCTGAAAGCGGTTGAAAATGTGGCGGCAGATCTGGATGTGCAGGTGAACAGTGCAGTGGCTGTGGTAGATGCCTCCAAGGCGAAGATGTATATCAAGAATTTCGGCGAGTTTTTTGTGAATCAGATTGAATACGCGGGAACAATTCTTCTGAGCAGAACGGATAAGGTAAGTGACGCCAGGCTTCAGGAATGTGTGGAACTGATTCGTGAGCACAATGAGAAAGCGGTTATTATCACAACACCTCTGGCGGAGCTGGACGGCAGGGCCGTACTGGAGACGATCGAGGGCGTGGATACGCTGGCAGAAATGATGCGGGAAATGCTGGAACACGCAGGTGAAGAGCAGGAGCACCACCACCATCATGACCATGATGGACATCATCACCATGGTCACGAGGATGGAGAGTGCTGCCATGGTCACGATGGGCATCATCACCATGATCACGAGGGTGGAGAGTGCTGCCACGGTCATGATGGGCATCATCACCATGATCACGAGGATGGAGAGTGCTGCCACGGTCACGATGGGCATCATCATGATCACGAGGACGGAGAGTGCTGCCACGGTCACGATGGGCATCATCATGATCACGAGGACGGAGAGTGCTGCCATGGTCATGATGGGCACCACCATGATCACGACGGACACTGCGGCTGCGGTCACGACCATCATGACCACCACGCGGATGAAGTATTTACCAGCTGGGGGAAAGAGTCGCCGGCGAAGTTTACCAGGGAGCGGATTGAAAGCATCCTGACTGCCCTGGACAGTGGAGAGTACGGTGCGATTCTGCGCTCGAAAGGTATGGTCCCGGCAGAGGATGGTACCTGGATTTATTTTGATTATGTTCCGGAAGAGCATGACATCAGAGCAGGGAAGCCCGAAGTGACTGGAAAGTATTGTGTCATTGGAGCAGAACTGAAGGAAGATAAGCTGGAGGAATTGTTCCGCTGAGCTGGGTTGGACAGCTTCACCCGGGGGGCGGCAGCGGACGGATAGGAGCAGAGATGAAAACGGTATATATGATTAACGGATTCCTGGAAAGCGGCAAGACGCAGTTTATCAGTTTTACGCTGGGGCAGCAGTATTTTCAGGTTAAGGGGAAGACGCTTCTGATTCTCTGTGAAGAGGGTGAGAATGAGTATGAACCTGATTTACTGGCACAGAGCCGTACGGAGATAGAGCTGATTGAGAATGAAGAGGATTTTAATCCCGCACATCTGACGGAGCTGGAGAAAAAGCATAAGCCGGAACGTATCATAATTGAATATAACGGTATGTGGAATTACAAGAATATGAAGCTGCCCTGGTATTGGAAAATTGAGCAGCAGATCACGACAATCGACGGTTCTACTTTTCCCATGTACTACACCAATATGCGCTCTCTGCTTGCGGAGATGATTCGGAAATCGGAGATGATTATCTTCAATCGCTGCGATGAGGCGAAGGAGCAGCTGAGTTCCTACAAGCGGAACATCAAAGCGGTAAATCCTTCTGCCGATGTCATTTTTGAGGATGAGAAAGGGGAGATCGACGAGATTTTTGAAGAAGATCTGCCTTATGATCTGAATCAGGAGCTGATTGTGCTGGATAATCAGGGGTATGGAATCTGGTATCTTGACTCCATGGATCATCTGGAGCGGTATGTGGGGAAAAAGCTGCAGTTTGTGGCGATGGTACTGAAACCGGAAAATTTTCCGAAGGGATATTTTGTGCCGGGAAGAATGGCCATGACCTGCTGCGCGGACGATATGGCCTTTCTGGGATATACCTGTGAATTTTCGGGAGCTGATGGGCTGCGGCAGCGGGAGTGGGTAAAAGTGACGGCTGTGGTGGCAAAGGAATACTGGGAAGATTATAACGGAGAAGGACCAGTGCTGCATGCGGTCAGCGTGGAGAAGACAAGGGCGCCGAAGGAAGAGATTATCTCGTTTTCATAGGAGACACTCCGGATGGATAAAAGTCATTCAAATGAGAAAGAAATACAACAGCTGAAAAACCGGCTGCATGATCTGGCGGACAAGTCTTATCAGCAGAGCTGCTATACATTCACCGGATTCCTGGGGCTGAGCGAGCAGGATGTGTTCTGGCGGGAAGAGCCCGGACTGCGGTATGCCGGTTACTGCCTGAACGGTGGTTTTGAGACTGCGGAGAGGGTGATGATTCGATTTGGCAATGCCGGAGAACTGGGATATGAAGTGGAATTTCCTCTGGTATGTATTCAGATTCAGCCGCTTGCGATGAAGTTCGCGGAGGAACTTTCCCACAGGGACTTTCTGGGAGCACTGATGAATCTGGGAATTGAGAGGAGTACCATCGGTGACATAAAGGCAGGTGAGAAACGGGCCTGCCTTTTTTGTCTGGATACCATTGCTGATTTTATCTGTGGGAATCTGGACCAGGTGAAGCATACCAGGGTAAAATGCACTGTGGCAGAGAATGTGATGGATATCCCACAGGAAGAGCCGGAGACCATATGTGTACAGGTGCCGTCCCTGCGGGTGGATGCGGTGATGGCAAAAGTCTGCAATCTGTCCAGAGACAGGAGCCTGGACTTGTTCCGGGCCGGAAAAGTATATGTGAACGGGCGGCTCTGTGAGAACAATTCCCGACAGCTGAAGTGCGGGGAGACGGTAAATGCCAGAGGATACGGGAAATTTATCCTGATCGGTGAGCCCAGAGAGACAAGAAAAGGGAAACTGGCCATGGATGTGGCTGTTTACAGATAAGAGAAGATGGGATGAAAGCGGCGGAACCATTAACGGAGATTTCTGCCGGAAGAGTCAGAACAGTGAGGCGTATTTATGGAATCATATTCAGTACTTCAATGGATGTTTTTCTTCTATTTTTATTGTTTTGCAGGATGGTGTATTGAATCTGCATATGTTTCTGTAAAAGAGAGAAAACTTACCAACAGGGGCTTTATGCGGGGACCTTTTCTGCCACTTTATGGGAGCGGCGCTGTTATGATGCTGGTGGTGTCCATGCCTTTTCGGGAGAATCTTATCATGACTTATGTGGCCGGATGCATTGGAGCCACCGTCCTGGAATATGTCACCGGCGTGACTATGGAGGCGCTGTTCAAGGTGCGCTATTGGGATTACTCCAATCAGAAGTTCAATTTTCAGGGGCATGTGTGTCTCGGCACCACACTGGCATGGGGGCTTCTGACGATTCTGATGACAAAGGTGGTTCACATTCCTGTGGAACAGCTGGTTTTCTCGATACCTGATCGGGCATTAAAGGTGTCCACATACATTCTGACGATTTATATTGTTGCGGATTTCTCGCTTTCTTTTAAAGCTGCCATTGATCTGCGGAATATTCTTGTGAAAATGGAGCAGGTGAAAGAGGAGATGGTGCATATTCAGAAGCGTCTGAATGACATTTTTGCCCAGGTAAACCATGGAATGGAGAACTACAGGACGGCTTTCTCAGAAAGTGTAAGTGCGGCCAGGGAAGAACTGACAGAGGGTATGGCGGTACGCTTCGAAGATGTGAAATCAGGCGTGGAAGCCAGACTGGAGACGCTTAAGAATATGCTGCTGACAAAACCGACGGAATATGTGGAAAGTGTAAAAGAAGAATTTCTGGAATTGAAAACAAGGTATGCCGTTAACCTGGCGGACAGAAACCGGCTGGGCAGGATAAAGGACTTTTTCCAGAGGGATATGATTCGTTCCAATCCCGGAATGACTTCTGTAGAATTCAGCGAATCTCTGGAAGAGCTGAAGAAAAAAGCTGCGGAGAAGAAAGAGAAAAAGAAGGAAGAGGATTAAATCTACTTTCCTGTCATTGAAAGTAATATGAACACAGCACCCGGCTTTGGCTGAAGGGGTGCTGTTTTTGCATCCTGAGCAGGTGTGAACTTTATGAGGGGAATGTTAATTAATTCTTAAATAATTGCCCTGTTTTTTATTAAAAAATAATCTGATACAATATCTGTACCGACTGAAGAGATATCCGGATGACTATAAGTGTCTGAACAGTGCACAGATCTTTTTGGCAGGTATGTAGTAAGACCGGAATGGAATCCGTATGTGTAACAGTGAGAAGGACATGTATGAGAGAACTGGAATGAGGAGGGAATATCAGCTGATATGTACAACATTCTGATTTGTGACGATGAGAGGGATATTGTCAATGCCCTGAAGATTTATCTGAATGATGCCGATTATAATCTGTTTGAAGCTTTTAACGGGAAAGAAGCGCTGGGGATTGTGGAGAAGCAGGATATCCATCTGGTACTGATGGACATAATGATGCCGGAGATGGACGGTATTGAGGCCATGGTGAAAGTCAGGGAGAGAAGCAATGTGCCGGTGATTCTGCTGACGGCCAAATCAGAAGATTCTGATAAGATTCTGGGGCTTACCATAGGGGCGGACGATTATATTACAAAGCCTTTCAATCCGGTGGAGGTATCTGCGAGAGTGAAGTCTCAGCTGCGCAGATATATGCAGCTGGGAGCGGGAAATGTGAAACCGGATGTGCTCAGATGCGGCGGAATTGAACTGGATGATGTCAGAAAAAAGGTGCTTCTGGACGGGGAGGAGGTATTTCTGACCCCCACGGAATATGAGATTTTAAAATTGTTGATGCAGCATCCGGGACAGGTCTTTTCCCCTAAGGAGATCTATGAGAGAATATGGAATGATCCGGCCTATGGCAGTGAAAATACAGTGGCGGTACATATCAGACATATCCGGGAAAAAGTAGAGATTAACCCGGCAGAACCCCGGTATCTGAAAGTGGTATGGGGGCAGGGATATAAATGTGAGGCTGTGGGCTGAATGTTTTCGGAAGGAAAGCGACAAAACGAAAAATACAGAGAAAATGGTGCAAAACAGAATATCCAAAACTGAGATACCGGAACAGAAGGAACAAATAAATAAGAAATAAGTGCAATGAAAATAAGAAGAGGACAATTATGAGTGACAGATTACAGCAGGAAGCAATGGTAACAGAAGAAAGACAGCAGGAAAGTACGGAAAAAGAAGAAAGCATCCCGCGCAGATCCAGGAACAGGAAGTACCGCCTGACAGGTTCTCTGCCGGCGAAAATCATTGCCTTTTTCCTGCTGGCAGGAAGCTGCCTGGCAGGGCTTTTATTTACAGGTTTTTGCATATATATCGGGATAAACGGATATTACACAGAGGGCAGGAATGCGGCAATCACTGATGCTATGCGAAAAGAATGCATGGATACGCTCTATGAGTTTGCGTCTCTGGTGGACTGGGGGGATATTGAGGAGGCCAGGAAGTTATGTGAAAATAAAAATATTGACATTCAGCTGATCTGGATTGATGAAAGGGGAAGAGACAATGTTCTCCTGGATACAGGGGAGGGACGGGATGGGACAGTCATTATGGATCTGCATCAGCCCTTTAGAGGAGAAAGTGGAGAAGTGAGTGTGAACAGGCATACAATGAAGGAGGATCAGCAGTATCTGTATCGTGCCTTCATAGATATGGATTTTCCCTGTGACGACAATTTTCGGAGAAGTGCAGAGGAGGCCATCCGGCTGTATGAGCTCAGATATGGTGCTGCGGGGCTGGCTGTGGGAAGTATATTGTTTTGCATTATCTGTTTTATATTCCTGCTGTGCAGTGCGGGACACCGAAGTGGTCAGAATGACATTGTGCCGGGGGTATTGACGGGAATTCCACTGGATGTACTGACAGTGATATTTTTCTGCGGCGCAATGTTTTTTACCTATATTTTATTTAATTTTATATCTTTTATGGATGATCTGTCGCAGGTTGTCACACTGGCTGTGGGAGGGACCATACTTCTGGTCTGTATGACTTTCTATTTCATGGACTTTGCACTGAGAGTGAAAAGGGGCAGATGCTGGCGCTCCAGTCTGATATTTAAGATACTGCGGGGAATCTGGCGGGGAGGTGGTTTCCTGATCGGGAGAATCCCTCTGGTCATTACCACGGTGATGGTCTATTTCGGAATCTGCATCCTGGAGCTTGTGGGGGTGACCCTGTTTGTCAGAGCGGAGGCGGGGGTGCTGTTGTGGGCGTTGGAAAAAGTGATTTTGCTGTTCCTCATTCTGTATATTGCAGTGACCTGTAAAAAGCTGCTGAATGCAAGCAGGGCACTGGCGGAAGGGCGCGGGGACTATGAAGTGAATACTGCTGGAATGTTCGGCGAGTTTAAGGAGCACGGAGAGAATCTGAACGGCCTGGGGCAGGGTATTGCCAGAGCGGTAGCTGAGAAAATAAAGAGCGAGCATCTCAAAACGGAGCTGATTTCCAATGTGTCTCATGATCTCAAGACACCGCTGACTTCCATTATTAATTATACGGATTTGATTTATGAGGAGACGGCCAGGGCAGGGAAACAGGTTTCCGATGAAAACAGTGATGCTGCCTGTGCAGCAATGGATAATTGCCGGCCGGAAGAAGTTGACAGAGCGAAAATAGCGGAATATGCGGAGGTGCTGCTCCGTCAATCCAGGCGGCTGAAGAAGCTGATGGAGGATTTGATGGAGGCAGCCAAAGCTACCACAGGCAATCTGGAGGTAAATCCGGAAAGCTGCGAGGTGGGGGTGCTGCTTTCTCAGGCAGTGGGAGA
Source organism: Acetatifactor muris (assembly GCF_024623325.1). Lineage (GTDB taxonomy): Bacteria > Bacillota > Clostridia > Lachnospirales > Lachnospiraceae > Acetatifactor > Acetatifactor muris. The sequence goes on along the minus strand of NZ_JANJZD010000009.1, from coordinate 105,272 downwards.
ATATCAGCAGAGGATGGAGGAAAAAGAGCTGGAGCTGATTACCAGGCAGCCTGAAGAACCGGTGAAGATTATGGCGGACGGCAGGCACCTGTGGAGAGTGTTTGATAATCTGCTGAATAATATCTGCAAATACGCACAGGAAAAATCCAGAGTTTATCTGAGTGTGGAAGAAAAGGAAGGCAGGGTATTGATTATTTTCCGAAATATGTCCAAATATGCGCTGAATCTTCCGGCGGATGAATTGGAAGAAAGGTTCGTGCGGGGGGATAAGTCCCGCCATATGGAAGGAAACGGATTGGGATTGTCCATTGCCAAAAGTCTGGTGGAGCTGCAGAAGGGACAGATGGAGATCCTGGTTGACGGAGATCTGTTCAAAGTGACGGTGAGCTTTCCCTGTGATTCCGGACTTTGGTATCTCCAGGCACACCCCAATAGCCTGTGAGGGCAATCTGGGATAGCCCCTGAAAGAGAATAGAGTAAGTTCAAGTGACCTTGTAGAGAGGAAGCATCCTTTCTATAAGGTCATTTTTTTCATGACAATAGATTTTTTGTGAAGCAGGAATTCTGTTTCATTACATGTTGTGCAGGCAATTTATTGCTTATATTTTCCTTGCACCTGATGGGATGATACGTTATAATCTGTAGGGGCAAAAAATTGAACATAATCTATTAAATGTGATATTAAGTGAAACCTTTCAGAGAGCCAGGCACTCCCTTATACAGGTAACCATAACAGGGATTTCCGAAAGGAGAGAAGCGAAGGAGTGGAGATATTCGGAATTGTACAGGGAGAACCGACACTGATTGGGAATTGTTGTGTGTTCTCCATGGAGGGAAAAGACGGGCTGTATCTGATCTTGTCTACTGACAGGCAGGCGGTAAAGGACCATATTTTTATAGGAAGGGGACAGGAGGTACAAGTGACAGGCAGTATTTTGGAACAGGATAATTTTAAGGGGGTTGTTATTACAGAAAGGGCAAAAATTGAATTAAGAAAAATATTGTAAAAAGTGAAACTTTTTTGGAAAAGTGAATCTCTCTTATATAACATGATAGAAAAAGCGAAAATTTCAGGAGGGCAAAATGAAAAGAATAAAAAAGAAATTCCTGTAAAAGCTGAAGGAAGTGAAACCGATAGAACAGGGGATTAAATTTAAAGAAGAAATAGAAAAACAGAATACTTATGAAGGAGCGGATTTATGGAACCAACAGCGGAATTAAGGCAGGCAGTGAGAAAATACAGGGAAGGAAAGGGAGAGGCTTTTAACCAGATCTATGAGGAATCGAGTAAATACATATATACCTGTATCTATAAAGTTATGAGCGGCAATGACAATGTGCAGGATGCGGTCTGTGATATCATGCAGGATACTTATGTGGAAATCAGTAAGAACATTGCACAGCTGGACAATGAAAACAGGTTCCTTTCATGGGCTGGGACCATTGCCACCAGAAAATGCTATGCATGGCTGAAAAAGAATAAGAAGTATGTGCTTTTGCACGAAGAAGATGATACTTTTGAAAATCTTACAGATAATGACAGCATCATTCCGGAAGATATCATGCAGGACAGGGAGAAGCAGAGGCTTGTCAGGGAGATCATTGACACCCAGCTCACAGAAATGCAGAAACTTTGTATCATAGCATTTTATTACAATGAACAGAAACAATCAGAGATAGCACAGGAGCTGGGAATCCCGGAGAATACCGTCAAGACAAACCTGTCAAGGGCAAGGGCAAAAATTAAGGAAAATGTGCTTGCACTGGAAAAGAAACAGGGTACAAAGCTTTACAGTGCTGCACCGCTTCTGCTTCTGCTTTTCAAAGAGGATGTGCTTGCATGTACTGTTCCGACAGGAGTTACCGAAAGTGTGCTTGCATCTGGTTCATCGGCAACGGGCATCGGAAGAATCATCAGGAAGCTTACAAAGGCCTCCGTGAAGACAAAAATGATGGCTTCCATATTGGCAGTTGGCATCATCGGTGGAACAGTGCTTTTGTGGAATGGGAAGCAGGAGAGGGACGATGCTGTGCCAGAACAGGTCCGGCAGCTTCAGGGAAATGAAACTGTCCAAAATGCAGATGCAATAGATATGGGCAGTTCCCAGGATACTGCTGAATCAAATGATTTTGAAAGTGGAGGATTACAAGAGGAAATCAGCTGGCAGAGTATCTATACAGAATACCTGTTGGGGCTGGATCATAGTGTATATGAAGGCTTTGAACTGCATGATCTGGATGCGGATGGGGTTCCCGAAATCCTGTTAAAAAGCACGGAAGAGAACCATACAATTGAAATATATTATTTCCATTATTTTACGAAAGAAGTAAAGCCATTCCCATCATATAGATATGGCCTTGGCCCTGCTGTGGGATATGGGAGTACACCAACGGAATTTATATATATCTGATAAGGATGATTATTATCAGCCCTACAATCCTGGTGATGGATTGGCTTACAGAATGGTAGATTTTGAGATCGTGGAAATGGTTCGGGTGATAACAGACAGCTTTGGAGAAGGCGTGTCCGCAGAAATTGAAGCAAATAATTCAATAACGGAGCTCACCTATGAACAGGGCCTGCAGAGGGTGGAAGAACTGGAGGCAATCTATCAGCCCATTGATTACAAGCCGCTGGATGAACAGACAATAGCGGATGCGATGAGTATATATTTATAATTGGAGCCGCGTTGAAAAACTGATTGTAAAAATAGAATGTGTAAATGGAGAAAAGGTGAAGACAATGAAAAAGAAGATCATACCTGGTTTGCTGATGGCAATATTGGCGGCATCCATTGCAGGATGTGGAAAGGGGAATATAGAATCCCGGCAGGAAACGGCGCGGGAAAGTGCCCCGATGGAGGAGACGGCAGAGGAACCGGTATCGGAAGAAAAGAATGACCCCACAGGGATACTCACTTTGTCAGAAAAAGAACAAAAAGACATTGAAACGCTGGCTGGCATGCTCTCCCTCAACAGCTATTTCTTTGGTGGCGATGCATATGGCAGCAGTTATCCCACGGATGACGTATCAATGAATATGAAGCTGATCGATGTGATTGGAAATATGGGTTTGACAGACAAGTCCTATACAGAGTATCTGCCGCCCACAGAGACAGATGATGCTACCCTGATCAGATATTGCAGGGAGGAGGATGTGCAAAGTTATCTGAAAAATGTGTTTGGCATGGAAAATGCAGATGTATCAGCATTTTGTGAAGGCGACAGGGTGGTGTTTGACATGGTGGGTGACTTCGTGCTGGAGGATACATATATTGACGGAGCAGAGGTAATGTCAGATGGCACATATAAGATAAGGGGTACTTTTTTCCTCTGGGTAGCAGAGGGTATCATGGAGACAGGTTGTCCTTATGAGCTTACAGCCATAAAAAATGATGACAGCCCCTTTGGATTCCAGATGATTTCCATGGAGTTCGGTGAGGCAATACCAGGGGATTATGCATGGATGGAACAGGCAGATGAAGATGGTCCGTTAAGTGATATACTGCTGAATTCAGCAGGAAACAGCGCATATTATCCCCGGGGGATGGAATATGAACATCTGATTTTTGCACTGCTGGATATTGACCAGGATGGGGAAGATGAGATTTTATTAGGGAGCGCCAGTGATATAAGTCCTTATGGGGGAGCAAAGTGGATCACCATATTCAATATCCTGAAATATGACAGAAACACAGGAGAAGTATCAGATTTCGACGGAGATAAAATTTACGAACCGCTGGATGCAAATTCATGGCATTATTATGACACAGGAATACTGATGACAATGGTTGAAGCAGGGCAGGGGCATACAAATTTCTGGAACCTCCGCACAGGGGAATTTACGGATGCGGCCTTACAGGTTTCCGAAGATCCAGATGGAAGCCCGGACAGCGAAGGTCACAGTAAGATATATAATGTTGACGGAAGGGATATAACAGGAACAGAAGCGGATCAGTATTATCAATCCCTGAAATCAGGCAATGAAATTCCTATCGTCTGGTGTGAGATTAATCAGGGTAATGTAGATGCGATTATGACAGGCGGCAATGCCATACCTGTGTATATTCCGAAACCATATGGAAGATATACTGCAAACAGAGGAGCTAAGCTGGAATTTTTTAATGATGATACAGTACTTGTCTCCGAAGGAAATTCAAGTAAAAAGTGTGCGTTTACTATTGATGGTTATGGAAATCTCGTTATTGATCCTGAAGGGGAAGCCGTAGAGGGAAGCTATGATGTACAGGCTGACGAGATAAGGATTTATGAACTGAAATTCAGGAGATAAGGCAGATAAGATGTCGGAGTGGAAAGGAAGTAGAAAAATGGGAAAGAAAACAGTGGTGACATTATTGACATGGATGTTTGCAGCATCGTTGCTTACAGGGTGTGGAGAGAAGACAGATATAACAAATCAGGAGATTCCTGAAAACAGTAGTGCTGTTGAGCATGAAGCAGATACGGATGATTCCCCTGCTGGTGAAAGTACAGGTTCAGAGGAAGCCGGCGGAGAGGAAGAAGCAGCTTCTGATACCACAGGTACAGAGAATGAGAGCATCGTGTTGTTTGATGAAATTGCAAAGTATGGAGACTATGAAGGGCAGAAAGATAAAACCTTTGAGCCTGTAAATGATGTTCTTAAAGCTCCTGAAGATGTTCCTGTTTTTAATGGTGATGGCATTGAAGTAGGATATATCAAAACAGGTTCGACGATATCAATAACAGGATCTGCTTCAAACTTTTGGGCAAGATTTGAAAATCCTGTTGAAGGAACTGACTATGATTATCTGTATGTGATGAAGGATTATATTACAGATGGTAATTTAATTGCACTTACCACTACAGAACTTGAAGCTATGATTAAAGAGAGTCTGGGAAATCGTAATTACGATGCTCCTGTCTTCACAGAATCTACAGATGATATGGAACTGTTGGAGTTCAGAATACCGATGTATTATAATCCTGAAACTGATACACCTGTCTACTGGGTATATGATTATTACTATAAATACAGAGAAGAAATCTCAATTCTGTCTTATAAGACATATTCTGTTGTGTGTACAGAGGATACGGATGATTACATTATCTGTCAGATTTACTATAAGGATATGATTACTGATGAAGAATTCAACAGCTATGGGCATTGATATCAGTGACTGATTTTACTTTAAGGAGAATCACTATGAAAAGGAAGAATCTTTTGGCAGTTGTACTGATTGCAGTGATGATGTCTGGAGGCTGCGGGAACAAAGAAGCAGAAACAGCCACAGGCACAGATATTACAGAAAGTTCTGAGGTTGAAGTATCACAGGAGAGGGAACCTCCTATAAGTTCCGAAGAGGTGAAACAGGAAGAAATTACTGCGTCCCCTGAACCGGCTGACACTGACAGCCTGATTACAGAAGAGACTGATGATGAATTGGATTTCTTCTATCTTGATGACAACCAAAGATTTGCAGGATTTGAAGATGCTTTGGCTAACAGTAAAACAAAGGAACAGGCAAAGGCAGAACCTGTAGAGGTTCCTGTTGATGATAAACCTGCAGAGGCTCCTGTTGATGATGAACCTGCAGAAGCTCCTGTAAGCGATAAATATACACCTGAAGAGGCCATAGCAGTTTATCGCTCTTTGATGGAAGCAGGCGGTATTACCTGGGATCCCTCATTAAAGGGTAACTGGGATGAGACAATCGGGAAATATCCAATAGAAGACTGGAATCTGCATATGGATGGCTATAATGGATGTAGTTGGGGGACAGGGTGGATTTACCTTGAAAAAGGACAACCTGAATGGTGTGCAGAAACCGATTTGGAATCTTTTGCAATAGGTAATAGTGGCGGAATTTCCTGGACAAAGTATTATTTAGAAGTGACAGGTTCTGATGATGAATGTGTTAATATCACTGCATGGCATAATTAAGCGTACAGGGAAGAATCCTCTCTGCAATTCCTGCTTGTCTCCCCGGTATAAACTGTGATAAAATAAGGATATTTCCGGCAGAAATCAAAACAGCCGGAGCAAAGAAAGGTGGTTTTATATGGGAAAGGCAAAGGTATATTTTACGAAGGAGATTACCCCGGAGGCTATGATTAAAATGTACGAGGCTATGGGCGTGGAGCTGACGGGGAAAGTTGCGGTGAAGCTTCATTCCGGCGAGGTGGGGAATCAGAATTTCCTGCGTCCGGAGCTGATGAAGTCTGTAATTGACAGGGTGAAGGGTACAATTGTGGAGTGTAATACCGCATATGAAGGAAAGCGGAATACCACGGAGGCACATCAGGAGACTATGAAGCTTCATGGATGGGCAGACATTGCGGAAGTGGATATTCTGGATGCGGAAGGCGAGATTGAATATTCCATACCGGAGGGGCAGAAGATACAGAAGAATTATGTGGGAAAGAATATTGAAAAATATGATTCCATGCTGGTTCTGTCTCATTTTAAGGGGCATCCCATGGGAGGTTTTGGCGGGGCGCTGAAAAATATCTCCATTGGCCTGGCTTCCTCTCACGGTAAGGCATATATCCACGGAGTTGGAGATGTAAATAATTTCTGGAATTCTGACCATGATTCTTTCCTGGAGTCCATGGCGGATGCCAGCAAATCTATTATGGACAGGTTCGGAGACAGGATTGCATTTATAAATGTGATGAAGAATATGTCGGTGGACTGTGACTGCTGTGCTGTGGCGGAAGATCCGGCCATGGGTGATATCGGCATTCTGGCTTCGCTGGATCCGGTGGCGCTGGATCAGGCATGTCTGGATCTGGTGTATGCATCCAAGGATACGGGCAGAGATCATCTGCTGGAGAGGATTGAGTCCAGAAACGGTGTTCATACAGTGGAAGCCGCCGCGAAAATCGGCGTGGGAAGCCGGGAATATGAGCTGACGGAGATATAGGAAGTCGGAAAGTTTTGATTCCGGGTGAAAAGCAGAAGTGCAATAACGCTCACTTACACAGTGAGCGTTATTTTTTCAGAAGTCTCTGTCCGCATATTCAGATCAGTTCCATTTTGCGGAAGCCATATACTTTTCTTCACAGTATTTGCAGCGGTACACTTCTCTGTCGATATCGGCCAGACAGAAAATATGGGGGAGCTCCTGCTCGATGGAGGTAATGCATCTGGGGTTGTGGCATTTGATGACATTTTTAATCTGCTTCGGCAGTGCCAGTTCTTTTTTCTCCACGATTTCTCCGTTTTTAATCACATTGACAGTGATATTGTGGTCAATGAACGCAAGCACATCCAGGTCAAGCATGTCGATATCGCATTCTACTTTCAGAATGTCCTTTTTTTCCATTTTATTGCTTCTGGCATTTTTGATGATAGCCACGGTGCAGTCCAGTTTATCCAGCTGCAGATGTTCATAAATGTCCAGGCTGCGCCCTGCTTTAATATGATCCAGCACGAAGCCTTCTTCGATTTTTCCCACGTTCAGCATATAATTTTTTCCTTTCTACTGCAATATTTATATCTGATAGACTCAGGCCAGTACAATTGCCATGTATCCAACCCGCCTGCTCCTGCGGTTCCTTTCCCTTCCTGCCAGCTGGGTGAAGGATGCATGAGAATAAGCCAACAGCTTAGGGTACAAGCTCCAGCAGCGTCAGAATCAAGGCCATACGGACGTACACGCCATATTTTGCCTGCTTAAAATAGACCGCTCTGGGGTCGGAATCCACTTCCACCGATATCTCGTTGACTCTGGGCAGGGGATGAAGCACCAGCATGTCTTTTTTGGCAAGGAGCATTTTGTCGGCATTCAGAATATAGAAGTCTTTTAGCCGAACATAATCTTCCTCGTTGAAGAATCGCTCCTTTTGAACTCTGGTCATATACAGAAGGTCCAGCTGGGGCATCACATTTTCCAGACGGATGACCTCCTGGAAGGGAATGCCCTTTTCTTTCAGCATATCCGTGATATAGTCAGGCACCCGAAGCTCTTCGGGAGAGATGAAGACAAAACGGATATTGTCATAGCGAATCAGCGCATTAATCAGGGAGTGCACGGTTCGGCCGAATTTCAGGTCGCCGCACAGACCTATGGTGAAATCCCCCAGTCTCCCTTTCAGGCTGCGGATGGTCAGCAGGTCAGTCAAAGTCTGGGTGGGATGCTGATGTCCTCCGTCGCCGGCGTTGATGACAGGGATACCGGATTTCTCCGCCGCCACCATGGGAGCTCCTTCCTTCGGATGCCGCATGGCGCAGATATCCGCGTACCCGGAGATGACACGGATGGTGTCCGATACACTTTCCCCCTTGGAGGCGGAGGAGGAGGTTGCGTCGGCGAAGCCGATGACTCTGCCGCCCAGCCTGGTCATGGCTGATTCAAAGCTTAAGCGTGTGCGCGTGCTGGGCTCATAAAAACAGGTGGCCAGAATCCTGCCGTCGCAGATATGGGCGTATTTGCCGGGATGGCTTTCAATGTCGTTTGCCAGGTCGAAGAGCCGGTCCAGCTCTTCGGGGGTAAAATCAAGGGGACTCATCAAATGTCTCATAGTGTTCGTTTTCCTCATTTCTGCGCTGTCATTTGAAAACGGGGCTTATGTCACAGCGCGGACACAGGCACCCGAAAAAGGAGTCGAAGAGAATAACTCTTCGACTCCTGCTTATGACTGATAAGATAATAATTCTTCCACTGCTTTTCTTCTGGGAGCCACGGGGGATTCGTCAGGATATCCAATGGGAATCAGAGCCACCAGCTCCCTGTCTTCCGGGAGTTCCAGCAGCTTTGAGGCGTCTTCTTCGTCGAACAGGCCCATGATAACGGTGCCAAGTCCCTGCTCATACGCGGCGAGACAAAATGCTTCACCCGCTGCGCCGGCGTCATACATCTGCCATCTGTCTCCTTTGGGAGTGGAAAAAGAACCGTCCCTCTCATAACCGCTGCGGCCTCTGATCATGGTGACGGCGATTACCATGGGAGCATTTTCCATAATTTTCCCATTGCCCGGATAGAGAGAGGTACATTTTGCCAGCGTGGCTTTCTTCTCCCCTTCCACTGCAATGTAGCGAACAATCTGCGTATGCTTCCAGCTGGGAGCATAGGAAGCCGTCTCCACAATCTGCGCAAGCAGTTCATGAGAAACCGGCTGGTTCGTAAATTTACGAATACTTCTGCGGCCTTTGATACATTCGTTTGCTGTCATCAGTGAACCTCCTTATTGTAGTTCCGCAGTCACCTGCAAGGACACAAAGCCCATTGATTCATTTCCGTCTGCAAAAGGTATGCATCCGTAACTGAATCAGTGTCCTTGCAGGAGACTGCTGATTATAGTTCCGCAGCCACCTGCAAGGACACAAAGCCCATTGATTCATTTCCGTCTGCAAAGAGTATGCATCCGTAATTGAATCAGTGTCCTTGGAGGAGGCTGCTTATTTTAGTTCCGCAGTCACCTGCAAGGACACAAAGCCCATTGATTCATTTCCGTCTGCAAAGGGTATGCAACCGTAATTGAATCAGTGTCCTTGCAGGAGACTGCTGATTTTAGTCCCGCAACATCCTGTTAGTATGATACCATGTTCCGGGGCGAGTTGCAATGATAATTTCAGATTGGTCTGTTCTTCAGAATAGAAGTTCCGGAATCTCCTGCAGGCTGCGAATCTCATAATCAACTCCTGCGTCCGTATCGTTACTCAGTCCTGCGGGATTGTACCAGCAGGTTCTGATACCGGCGCGATTGCCTCCTGTGATATCGCTGGTGAGAGAATCGCCTACAATGAGAACTTTACCTTTATCCACTGAGCCAATTGCCTGGAAGACACAGTCGAAGAATTCGGCTGCCGGCTTTTCATAGCCCACTTCCTCGGACAGAAAGACGCCGTCCATCAGCCGGTCAAAGCCGGAAAGACGAAGCTTTTTGGTCTGGGCAATTATGGTTCCGTTGGATACTGCATATTGTCTGATTTTGCCGCGCAATGAGGCCACCAGTTCTTTGCTGTTATCACGAAAGACGATGGTGTCGCCCAGGCGGAGCTGATAGGCTTCGTTGAACGAGGCTCCCAGAGAGGGATCCAGGCCTTCGCCCTGGAAGAAGTCCTCGAAACGCCCTTTTAGAATCTGCGGTTTGGTCAGCTCGCCCAGCTCCAGCCGTTTCCAGTATTGTTGATTGATTGCAGAGTAGCGCGCCAGCATTTCGTCGGTACATTCGCCCAGGCCGAATTCTGTAAAAAGGGACCTGACCGCGGCTTTCTCCGCTGCCGCGAAATCCAGCAGTGTCCCGTCTATATCCCACAGAAGTACTTCAAATTGATTCATCTTGTGCTCTCCATTGTTCATTTCTGAACGGACATATCATATAGTTTTCCTGCTCGCATTTTATCACAGATATGGGGTTTATTCCATCATTTTTTGGGAAGACGATAACAATAAGGTTTTTTATCAAGAGGAACTTTTTTGAGAGTATAATTTTCCGCAGTACAAACCGATAAATCTTATATATGGAGGATGAAACTCATGAAGATTAGAAGAGCAGCAGGGGATGAGTTGTTGGAATTGTGGGGATATGAGAATATTCACACCGCTTCTGCTAATGCAAAATTTTTTTGCGATAACATAACAAGAGGGAATACCGAATTCTGGACGCTCGACTATGATGGCGAACTGATTGGAGAGTTGTATGCTTTCTATGACCTTGAGGACAAAGATTTTGCAGATGGCAAAAAAACGGCATATCTTTGTGCATTTAGAGTCAGAACAGATTTCCGTGGTCAGGGATTGGGGACAAAGTTGATCTGCCATGTGATTGAGCACATAAAGGATTTGGGATATCAAAGGATATCTATTGGTGTTGACACCACAGATATGGCGAATATTCGTTTATATGAGCGGCTTGGTTTTACAATAAAGGTAAAGGAGTGTACAGAGGATCCCTGTGACAGAGACGAAAATATGCAGCCGAGATCATGTCCTTGCTTTTGGCTGTTATATAAAGAGGTCTAAAGCTCCATATTCACAGGTTTCATCGCATTCCGCAACAAAAAGGTTTTCTCCAAAACTGCCTGTTCGTATACTTCCAGGGGCAATACCGTTTCACTGTATGATATCAGGAACTGACGCATAGGTACCAGCGAATAGGGATGGTATTCCACAGTCAGGAATTCGTATGATTCGATTCCAAAGATTTCACGAAATCCGACAATAAGATTCCGTCAAAGTACGCATTGGTCAGTCTGTGGAATTCCGACCACATGGGCAGTGTCTTACAGTCGGCGGCACGCTCACAGGCATCCGCATCACAGCCCAGACAGGCCACCGGCGCCAGATCTCCTTCCGTAAGGCGCAGGATATCTCCCACGCGGTATCGGCCCGGATCCGCTGTCAGCCGGTAACCGCCGCCCCTTCCCTGAACTCCTTCAATCAGCTTATTCCTGGTCAGGACAGGAAGGATTCGTTCCAGATATTTCAGAGAGATATTTTGTCTCTCGGCTACTTCTTTCATGGGAACATAGCCCTTCCCGAAGTTTTCCGCCAGATCGATCATGACCCGAAGGGCATATCTTCCCTTTGTGGAAATCATCATAGTTTCATCCCCTTTTTCTCATAATAATCCTGCAGCGCTTTCTTAATTGCTTCCTCCGCCAGCACGGAACAATGAAGCTTGTGGGCGGGGAGTCCGTCCAATGCCTGAGCTACTGCCTGATTGGTAAGGGTAAGCGCTTCTGAGACAGGCTTTCCCTTAATCAGCTCGGTGGCCATAGAGCTTGACGCTATGGCGGAGCCGCACCCGAAAGTCTCAAACTTTGCATCTGTAATGATGTCATTCTCAATCTTCAGATAGATTTTCATGATGTCGCCGCATCTGGCATTTCCCACTTCGCCGATACCGTCGGCATTTTCAATAACACCTGCATTTCTGGGATTACGGAAGTGATCCATCACTTTTTCGCTGTATAAAGCCATAATAAAAACCTCACCTAAGTATAAATTCTTTTTTTCCGCTGACAAGATCCCGCCAGACAGGAGAAATGCCGCGCAGATATTCTACGGCTTCTGTTACCGATTTTACAGTGTACAGAATTTGTTCTTCTGTAGTATCCTCCGAAAGTGTAAGACGAAGAGAACCATGGGCAATATCGTGTATTCTGCCGAGTGCGAGAAGAACATGACTGGGTTCAAGGGAGCCGGAAGTACAGGCGGAACCGGAGGAAGCGCAGATTCCTCTGTCGTCGAGAAGCAGCAAAAGGGATTCTCCTTCGATGCCTTCAAAACAGAAGTTCACATTACCGGGGAGACGGTTTGTCGCATCACCGTTGAGAATCGAATGGGGAATATGCGAAAGCCCGTCAATAAGTTTATCACGCAGCAAACACATCCGTTTTGCAGCGTCCTCCATCCGGGAGCAGGATTCACAGAGCGCTGCGGCCATTCCCATAATGGCAGGAATATTCTCGGTGCCTGCCCGTCTGCCCTGTTCCTGGGCGCCGCCTTCAATCAGAGTTGTCAGAGGAATCCCTTTCCTGGCATAAAGAATGCCGATTCCTTTCGGACCGTGGAATTTATGGGCCGAAAGGGAAAGCATGTCAATATTCTGTTCGTTCACATTGATGTGCAGATGCCCTGCCGCCTGGACTCCATCCGTATGGAAAAGGACATTTCCGGCGCGGCATATCTTACCGATTTCCGCTATCGGCTGAATGGTTCCGATTTCATTGTTGGCAAACATTACGGTGACAAGGCAGGTGTCGTCACGAAGTGCGGTTTTTACTTGTTCCGGGGCAATGATACCGTTTTCATGAACGTCCAGAAGCGTAATTTCAAATCCTTCTTTTTCCAGTCTGTTCAGGGTATGCAGGACTGCATGGTGCTCAAAGGCCGTGGAAATAATGTGCCTTTTTCCCTTTCGTTCTCCTATTCGCGCTGCGGACAGGATTGCCTGATTATCCGATTCGCTTCCGCCGGAGGTAAAAGTGATTTCCTCAGGGGAAGCGCCGATGCAGGCGGAAATCTGCCGCCTTGCCTCTGCCAGCGCTTCGGCGGCTGCCTGCCCGGCAGAATGCAGACTGGAAGGGTTCCCGTAGACGGTGTCCATATAGGGATACATGGCATCTATTGCTGTTTTGCTCATTTTTGTGGTGGCTGCATTATCCAGATAAATTTTCATTATTTTCTATGTATCCTTTTTTATTTTACTGCGTCAAATCCATTCCTCAGATCGTCTATGATATCATCGATATGCTCTGTGCCAATGGAAAGCCGGATGGTATTGGGTTTAATTCCCTGATCTTCCAGTTCTTCCGCCGTGAGCTGACTGTGGGTGGTGGTTGCGGGGTGAATCACCAGGCTCTTCACATCGGCCACATTTGCAAGCAGTGAGAAAATTTTAAGACTGTCAATAAACCTGTGAGCTTCTTTCATACCGCCCTTAATCTCAAAAGTGAAGATGGAACCACCGCCGTTGGGGAAGTATTTGCAGTATAATGCATGGTCCGGATGGTCGGGCAGAGAAGGATGATTGACCTTTTCCACCTGAGGATGGGCCGAAAGGAATTCCACCACCTTTTTCGTATTTTCCACATGTCGTTCCAGCCGCAGGGAAAGGGTTTCGATTCCCTGCAGAAGCAGGAATGCCGCAAAGGGGGAGATGGTGGCTCCGGTGTCCCGAAGTAAAATGGCGCGGATATAGGTCACAAATGCCGCAGGACCGGCAGCTTTTACAAAGGATACTCCGTGATAGCTGGGGCTGGGATCTGCGATTGCCGGATATCTGCCGGAAGCGGTCCAGTCAAAATTGCCGGAATCCACGATGACACCGCCCAGGGTTGTACCGTGACCGCCGAGAAATTTAGTGGCGGAATGTACTACAATATCTGCGCCGTGTCGGATGGGGCGAATAAGATACGGGGTGCCGAAAGTATTATCCACTACCAGTGGAAGCCCGTGTCTGTGAGCAAGTTCCGCCAAAGCGTCCATATCGGGAATGTCGCTGTTGGGATTGCCGAGAGTCTCAATGTAAATCGCCCGTGTATTCTCCTGAATGGCGGCTTCCACTTCGGCAGGATCATGGATATTTACAAAACTTGCCGTAATGCCGAATGTGGGAAGTGTGTGTGCCAGAAGGTTATAGCTGCCGCCGTAAATTGTCTTCTGAGCGACAAAATGACCGCCGTTTTGTCCCAGAGCCTCAAGAGTATAGGCAATAGCTGCCGCACCGGAGGCCAGAGCCAGGGCCGCCGCACCGCCTTCCAGAGCGGCCACACGCTGTTCCAGTACATCCTGGGTGGAATTCGTCAGCCTGCCGTATATGTTGCCGGCATCAGTAAGGCCGAAACGGTCCGCCGCATGGGCGGAGTCCCGGAACACATAGGAAGTGGTGGCATAGATGGGAACCGCACGGGCGTCGGTTGCCGGGTCCGGATGTTCCTGTCCTGCATGGAGCTGTAAAGTTTCAAATTTGTAATCAGACATATAGGTTTCTCCTTTCAGTTGAAATACCTACCGATTTGATAGGTATTATAATAGACCACCTTTTCTGATCTGTCAACAGAGAATTTGCCGGAACATCTTTCTTACATTTTGAGAGGATAAATTTTCACCGACCTATTGACACGGGCAAAAAAAGGTGATATAGTGTAAAAAATTTAATACTTCAAACCGTTGAAGCGGAGATAACGGCAGCGATGCCTTTACAGAGAGCCTGTGATGCTGAGAATCAGGTGAGAAACAAGTTGTCAAATGGACCGCGGAGGGCGCAGTCAAATGTGAGTCATTTTCACAGAGTATTCTGCGACGCTGCAGGCAAGCGTATAAATGCCGGGGATATGTTGGTATCCTGCAAGAGCACGGGTCATACCGTGAATCAAGGTGGCACCGCGGATAGTGTCGTACTGTTTGTTATCAGTAACTGTTCGTCCTTGACAGAGAGGATCTTTCTGTCAGGGGCGTTTTTTTATGCACGGGCCGGAACATGGAAGTCTGCTGTCAAAACACCATGCGGACTCGACCGGATGCCCGGAACTTCCCTGACATGAGATATCATATCACCCAATATGCCCTGAAGGAGGGAAATGCAATGCTGCTGACAAAACGCTGGCGTCCGCAGGGGCGCGGAAAGAGAATGAATCATAAAGAGAACAGGAACCTGAAGACAATTATTTGAATGGTAAAATGAACAGAGCCCAGGGAGGTAATATAATGCAGAATACAACAAAAACAGGGAAAATCCCCTACAAAATATATCTGAATGAAGAAGAGATGCCGAAGACATGGTATAATCTGCGGGCCGATATGAAGCAGAAGCCGGCGCCGCTCTTAAATCCCGGTACCCATCAGCCCATGAAAGCGGAAGAACTGTCAGCCGTTTTCTGCGAGGAACTGATTGCCCAGGAACTGGATAATGACACGGCATTTTTTGAGATCCCGGAGGTAATCCGTAATTTCTATAAAATGTATCGTCCGTCTCCTTTGGTACGCGCTTACTGCCTGGAGGAAAAGCTGGGCACACCGGCGAAAATCTATTATAAATTCGAGGGCAACAATACCAGCGGAAGCCACAAACTGAATTCCGCCGTCGCCCAGGCCTATTATGCGAAGAAGCAGGGACTTCAGGGTGTGACCACCGAGACCGGAGCCGGCCAGTGGGGGACGGCCCTTTCCATGGCATGTGCCTTCTTCGGCCTTGACTGTAAGGTATATATGGTGAAATGTTCCTATGAACAGAAGCCCTTCCGCCGGGAGGTAATGCGTACCTATGGGGCTTCGGTAACGCCTTCGCCGTCCATGGAGACCGAAGTGGGCAGGAAGATTCTCGCCGAGCATCCGGGTACCACCGGAAGCCTGGGCTGTGCCATCTCCGAGGCAGTGGAAAAGGCGGTGTCCAGCGAAGGCCATCGCTATGTTCTGGGCAGTGTGCTGAATCAGGTGCTTCTCCACCAGTCGGTTATCGGCCTGGAGACAAAGGCTGCTATGGACAAATACGGAGTGAAGCCCGATATCATCATCGGCTGTGCCGGAGGCGGTTCCAACCTTGGCGGTCTGATTGCACCGTTTATGGGGGAAAAGCTCCGGGGGGAAACGGACTGCCGGATTATCGCCGTGGAGCCGGCATCCTGCCCCAGCTTTACCAGAGGCGTATATGCCTACGACTTCTGTGATACGGGAATGGTATGTCCCCTTGCCAAAATGTATACACTGGGAAGCGATTTTATCCCGTCCGCCAATCATTCAGGCGGCCTTCGCTATCACGGTATGAGCTCCACGCTGTCCGAGCTGTACCATCAGGGTCTGATGGAAGCTGTCAGTGTGAAGCAGACGGAAGTGTTTGACGCGGCAGAATACTTTGCCAGGGTAGAAGGGATTCTGCCCGCGCCGGAAAGCTCTCACGCAATCCGTGTGGCCATTGACGAGGCGGTCAGGTGCAGGGAAAGCGGTGAAGAGAAAACGATTGTGTTTGGTCTTACAGGTACGGGATATTTTGATATGATGGCTTATGAAAAATATCACGACGGAAAAATGAGCGATTATATTCCCTCGGACGAAGAACTGGCAATCTGCCGCAATAAACTTCCGAAGGTTGCTTCTGAAGGCTGAGTGAAAAAGTTGTATCAGCTGTTTTTCGACAGTTCCCAGGCATGGGCCCGGGGACTGCTCTTTGAAATGACGGCGCAGCGTCCGATTTTACCCGGCATGGCTGCGGGATACCGGCAGGAACAAGGCATTTTTGCGGAGAATATGCAGTCGTGGCAGCGGTGCTGAGCGGGAGGAAGCCAGGTTGACAGCCCAGGTAAAATAAAGTATTCTATAGGAAACGTCTGAGAAGAATCGAGACGTTTCTGACAGAAAGCAATTTAGAAAGGACGGTGCATGGAATGGAATTTGTGGAGAGAAAAAGATGGCTGTTTTTCGGACTTCCCTTTACGTTTACAAAATATACGATAAAGGAAGATATGATTACCGTGGCGGAGGGCCTGCTGAAAACTGTGGAGAATGACTGTTATATGTACAAGGTTCAGGATGTCACACACAGCACCACTCTGGCGGAGAAGATTTTCGGTCTGGGGACCGTGACCTGCTATACGGGGGATACCACACATCCTCAGCTGGTGCTGCAGCATATTAAGAATTCCAGAACCGTAAAGGATTTTATATTGAAAGAGTCAGAAGAAGCCAGACTGAAGAGGCGTACGGTGAATATGCTGGATATTGGTTCTGTGGACCTTGACGATATGGACGATGCGGATACATAAGGCCGGATTCAGGCAAAATGATTTGCAGCAGGAAGACGCAGAGCTGTCATGCAGATAAATCAATATGAGGCTCCGTTACCTGCTGCTTTCCGGATTCGGAAGAGAGCAGCTTTTCGAACAGCAGCCCGGCGAGAATCCAACAGGGAATAAAATCCAGGCGGATGATGCGGCCTATGTTCCAGCGGCTGCGGCTATAATCCCAGGGACAGACTCTGTGTTTTGAGAGGAGACGGCCTGTGAGATATTCTCCCGCGAAAATCAGACCGGCATAGGCCAGGCCTCGTACCCGGGCGGATTTCCGGCAAAGAAGGCGGCTGAGCGGTGTAAAAAGAGCGGCACAGCCATAGATAGGGAACATCCAGAGGGAAGTGCAGCCTTTCAGAGTCATATCCCTGCGGCGCAGGGAGTCCAGAGCTGTGAAGCTGATTTCCATACACCAGCCGGCCAGGCCGCATTTCAGGAAATTTTTCAGAAAAAGGGTAAGAGTCTGCCTCATAATGATTCTCCTTCGGGATGTGCGTGAATGCACTCTTATAACAGTTCGACAGGGCCCCGAACTGTTATGACGCTTTAGCGTGACATTTTATAGTATAACCGGAGGAATATAAAATTATGAGAATGGCTGAAATGAAGTTTAAAAGCAAATACAGGCAAGCTGCGGATCCAGGTATTAAATGATTTGAATTGATAACACAGCATATGGAAACAGACGGAATACAGGTAGGGCAGATGAATATCAGGGAAGTATTTGAATATATAGAACAGGCCGGGAAATACGGTATCGTGCCCGGGCTGGACAATATACGGGCACTTTGCGGGAAAATGGGCAATCCGCAGAAGGAATTGCGGTTTGTGCACGTTGCGGGTACAAACGGAAAGGGATCCGTGTCCGCATATCTGGCATCGGTGTTGAGACAGGGCGGTTACAGAGTCGGAAGATTTCTTTCTCCGGTTCTTTTCGAATACAGAGAACGTATTCAGATAAACGACAGACCGATTACAAAGAGCGCTCTCTGCGAGGGTATGGAACTGATCCAAAAGGCCTGCGGGGAGATGCAGCAGGAGGGGATGACACACCCGACACCTTTTGAGATGGAGACAGCGCTGGGATTCTGGTATTTTCAGCAAAAACGCTGTGATATTGTGGTGCTGGAAACGGGAATGGGAGGTCTGCTGGACGCCACAAATGTGGTGGAGAATACCTGTGCGGCAGTGCTGACTTCCATCAGCAGGGACCATATGAGCTACCTGGGCGACTCACTGGAGGAAATCGCAGTTCAGAAGGCGGGAATCATCAAAAAGGGCTGTGATGTGATTACCGCGGTACAGGAACCTGAAGTCATGAGAATAATTTCACAGAAAGCTGCGGAGGCGGGCTGCCCGCTGCATGTTGCGGAGGCGGCCAATATTTCCCGGGTACATTATGGCCTGGAAAAGCAAAAGCTTACATACCGCGGTGTGAAATTTGAGATTTCTCTGGCAGGAAAGCATCAGATAGAAAATGCCGCAGTGGCGCTGGAGGTGCTGGAAGTCCTTCGGGAGAAAGGGTTGCCGGTGACGGAGGAAAAAGAGCGCAAAGGTATGGCGGAGACCCGATGGCCGGGAAGATTTACGGTAATTGGGCGGAAGCCTTATTTTATTGTGGACGGCGCACATAATGAGGACGCGGCAGGAAAGCTGGCGGAGTCTCTGAAGGCATATTTTCCCGGCAGGAGAATGATTTACATCATGGGTATGCTGAAGGATAAGGAATATGAAAAAGTAATTGCCCGGACTCATTTTCTGGCCGATCAGATTATCACGATAACCACACCGGATGAACCCAGAGCGCTGCCGGCATATCTGCTGGCCGGGGAGGTGGCCAAAGTACATGCAGGTGTGACGGCGGCTGACAGCCTGGAGGAGGCAGTGGAAATGAGCTGTCTGCTGGCGGGGAAGGAAGATGTCATTGTCGCTTTCGGCTCTCTTTCTTTTCTGGGAAGACTGATGAAGATAGTCGATAATATGGCGGGGAAAGGAAACGGACGGAAATGATAGATCAGGAAAAAATCAGAAAAGCAGTGGCGCTTTTGCTGGAGGGAATCGGAGAGGACCCGGGCAGAGAGGGACTGGCTGAGACGCCGGACAGAGTCGCCAGAATGTACGGGGAAATCTTCTCCGGTATGGATGCGGATGCGGCGGAACCGCTGGCAAAGGTATTTGCCGTGGGTGACAGCGAGATGGTTCTGGAAAAGGATATTGTCTTCTACTCCATGTGTGAACACCATATGATGCCTTTTTACGGAAAGGCGCATATAGCATATATTCCGGACGGAAAGGTGCTGGGGCTGAGCAAGCTGGCCAGAACGGTGGAGATTTATGCCAGGAGACTGCAGCTGCAGGAGAGGATGACGGGACAGATTGCGGATGCGGTTATGGAACATCTGAGTCCCCGGGGCGTGATGGTGGTTCTGGAGGCGGAGCATATGTGCATGACCATGCGAGGGGTGAAGAAACCGGGCAGCAGAACGGTGAGCATGGCTGTGAGAGGGGCCTTCGAGGGAGACAGCGGGCTGCAGGAGCGTTTTTTCCGGATGCTGCAGATGTGAGTGGGGGATGGGACTGAGTTCCCCGATCAGACTGGAAGGGCGGCGGTATCAGCCGGTATCTGTCAACAGAAAATGTAACAGCAGTACAGGAGAAATAAGAAACGGAGAGAGCAGATGCTTATCGGAAAGAAAGAATTTCAGACTTCAGGACATACTTATGTAATGGGAATTTTAAATATGACGCCGGATTCTTTTTCGGATGGCGGAAAGTGGAACGACACAGACAGGGCGCTTCGACATGTGGAGGAAATGATTGAGGCGGGAGCCGATATCATTGACATCGGAGGCGAGTCCACTCGTCCGGGCTACACTGTTCTGCCGGAAGAGGAAGAAATCCGGAGGGCAGTTCCCATAATAGAGGCGGTGAAGGCGGCTTTTGACATTCCGGTTTCCCTGGATACCTATAAGCCGGGAGTGGCGCTGGCGGGTATTGCAGCCGGGGCAGACCTGATGAATGACATATGGGGACTGAAATATGATTCCCGCATGGGGGAAATAATAGCCGAGAGCGGACTGCCCTGCTGTCTGATGCATAACCGGAGAGAGGCAGATTACAAAACCTTTCTGCCGGAGGTGATCTCGGATTTGCAGGAGACTTTGCATCTGGCAAAAAAGGCTGGTATTCCGGAAGAAAAAATCATACTGGATCCTGGCGTCGGTTTTGGTAAAACCTATGAACAGAATCTGGAAGTGATTCGGAGACTGGAGGAGCTGAAGCAGCTTCACTGTCCTTTGCTTTTAGGATGCAGTCGGAAATCTGTGATCGGTCTGACACTTGACCTTCCCGTGGAACAGAGACTGGAAGGTACGCTGACGACTACGGTCATGGCGGTGCTTTCCGGCTGTATGTTTGTGCGGGTGCATGATGTGAGAGAGAATGTGAGAGCCATAAAAATGGCGGAGGCCATTATTCATATGCAGGAAGACAGAATGAACTGATGCGGATCCATGAATATTAGAAAGAATAAAAATGAGGAAGAGTTTATGTTTTCAGAATGGGCAGAAGATGAAATTCATATCGACGGACTGGAAATTTATGCACATCACGGCGCATATGAGGAAGAGAGGACGAACGGGCAGACATTCTATGTGAACGCTGTTTTGTATATGGATACACATGTGGCCGGAGTCAGTGACGAACTGGAATATACGACAGACTATGGAAATGTGTGCCGGTTTATGAATGACTGGATGCGGCAGAATACCTGCAGACTGCTGGAAGCTGTGGCGGAGAGGATGGCAAATGCGCTGTTGCTGCGTTACAGAATGGTTTCTGCCGTTGACCTGGAGATTCAGAAGCCTCATGCGCCGGTGCGCTTACCTTTTGAGATGATATCTGTGAAGGTACATCGAAGCTGGCACCGGGCATATATTGCGTTGGGGTCCAACATGGGAGATCGGGAAGCGTATCTGTCCGGAGCTCTGAAAGCGCTGAAGGAGCATCCGCAGATTGTGCTGAAAAAAGTTTCTGACTGTATTGTCACAGAGCCTTATGGAGGTGTGAAGCAGGAAGATTTTCTGAACAGTGTGGCGGAGATAGAGACACTTTTAAATCCGGAGCAGCTTCTGGAAGCTCTCCATGAGATTGAAAATGCTGCCGGCAGAGAGAGAACGCTGCGGTGGGGGCCCAGGACACTGGATCTGGATATCTTATTCTATGACAGACTTCTGATGGACAGAGAAGACCTGGTGATTCCCCACCCTGATCTGGAGAATCGGCGTTTTGTACTGGAACCTATGACTGCCATCGCACCGTATTTTCGGCATCCGGCCACGGGAAAGGCCATGCGGGAGCTCTTACAGGAACTGGAGAAAGGTCCGCTGTGACGGTCCGTAGGGAGAGTTTTTCATCAGGCGGAACGTTGGGAGGGCAGGTATTTTCCCAGGAAGCCTGCGCAGAAACCGGTGAATAAACCGGTGAGAATTCCGCTTAAAATCAGGAAAGGCCCATAGGAGAACACGCCTTTGGTGGAGGTGACGGCAAAAGCCAGAGCCAGCTGCCCCATATTGTGTGTCAGGCCGCCCATGGCGCCTGTGAGGAAGACCAGGTTTTTCTGCAACAGTCTCATGACCAGAGCCATTACCAGCAGGCTGAGCAGGCCGCCGGACAGGCTGTAGAGCAGAGAGAGGGCCTGGCCGAAGAGCAGGGCGGACAGCAGGATTCTGGACAGCAGTACAACGATGGCATCCTTCACAGAGAAGTGCCGCAGCAGAATCAGAGTGACAATGTTAGCAAGTCCCGGCTTGATACCTGGAATGGGTGCCAGGGGCGGAATGGCGCTTTCAATGGCATAGACGGCGAGAGACAATGTGGTGAAAAGTGCCAGGAAGGTAACTTTTTTTACGGGCATGGACGTTTTCCGGGACATAACAGCTCCTTTAGTATGTGATTTCTTCAATAACTGACAGCATCGGGGACGGCAGAAGTATCTGCGGAGCTGCCTTCGGAATTATCCGCAGGGCGCAGCATAATCACAAGTCGATTTGGCAGGCAGGTAATGGGCAGGCCGGAATTTTGGATAAAACCCTGACCCACGCAGAGCTTATCCGGGCAGTCGGCGGAGATGATGCCGATACTGTCCGGGCGGACTTCAATTTCATTGACGCAGCCATTTTCTCCTGTTATGGTAAAAGTATCAGGTTCTGTGTGATTATCTAACGGAATACTCATAAGCCGATTTCCGTTTTGAAAAATATCTGCAATATAGCGCGTATTGCTTTCCGGAGGACGCAGCAGGGCGGAAAGGCTTGCCAGGCACAGAACAAGTAGGAAGACTGTGATGGCTGCGGCAGCTTTTTTCCAGGATGGATATTTGTTCATCGGGACACCTTTCTGCTGATTCAGGCAAAATCAGGAAGCCGGCTATGCGGAACCTGACTGCGGATGACAGTCCGTTCAGGTCACTGAACTGTTACGATTGGAAACAGTATAACAAAAAGGAAAGAAAAAATGAAGAGATTTTTGAAATCAGCCACGGTACTGGTACTGTGGCTGGCAGTGTTTTCCTGCTGCGGCTGCGGGGCCGGAGGAGACAGACACTTGTCCGGAATGGAGGGAGGCGACACAGCTGAAGGACAGGAGGACAGTTCAGACAGCGACAAAGACAACGGGAAGACTGCGGCATGGCAATACGTGGATACTGCCATGGGAACAGTGATTCGGCAGACGATCTATGGGACCGAAGGCACTGCAGAAGCTTTTTCGGAGGAGGTAATGACGCTTCTGGCAGAATTGGAGAGCGGGGAGCTGTCCTGGCGGATGGAATCTTCGGAAGTGTATCGGATAAACGCTTCGGCGGGAAATGAGGAAGGCTGTACTTTATCCGAAGAAATGGCGCAGCTGCTGCAAAGCTGTGTGGAACTGTATGAGAAAGCGGAAGGCGCTTTTGACGTGACGCTGGGACCGGTAAGCAGACTTTGGAATATTGACAGATGGGCGGCGGAAGGGGAGGGAGAGAATTTCCAGCCGCCCTCTTCGGAGGCCATACGGGAAGCGGTGAGTCTGTGCGGAAGCGACAGACTCAGACTGGAGAAAGATTCAGCGCGCATTTTCCTGCCGGAGGGAATGCAGCTTGATTTGGGCGCTGTGGGAAAGGGAGTTGCGCTGTCGCGGATCTGTGAGCTGCTGGAAAAACAGACGGAAATAAGCGGGGCAGTGATTTCCCTGGGAGGAAGCATCCTGACTTGGGGGAGCAAACCGGACGGCAGCGTCTGGAAAGTGGGAATTGTCAATCCTTTTGACACGTCGTCCAATATAGGAATACTGAGTCTGGAGGGGCAGTGGTGCATTTCCACTTCTGGAGATTATGAGCGGTATGTGGAAGTGGACGGTGTGCGCTATCACCATATTCTGGACCCGGCAACAGGTTGTCCCTCCGTCAGCAGCGTCCGCGGTGTGAGCATTTTGTCACAGGATGGTTTTTCCGGTGACGGTCTTTCCACAGCCTGTTTTATTCTGGGGCCGGAGAAAGGAATGGCGCTGGCGGCGGCATATGACGCGGAAGTGCTTTTTGTGCTGGCTGACGGAGAAATCATTATGTCGGACGGAATGAAAGAATATTTCAAACCAATGTAAAAATGGAGCAACGACTTCTGCCAGGGTGTCATATTTCATCTGGGCGCATTTCATAAGTTCTCCTTTCTATTTTGTCTGTGTTTCAGGGTAGACGATCAGTCTCAGCCGGGACGCGGAAACCAGAGTCAGGACAATGACCAGTATCTGGACGACATAGACAGGTCTGACTGCGAAGACATTTCCGCCGGCACACATGGTAAAAAAGGGAAACTGTGTGTGCATGGCTGTCAGGCTGCAGACCGGTACGAGAAGTCCCAGGGATTCCGCAAAAATCAGCATACGTTTACAGCCGAACCGGGAAGAAACCCGTCCGGTGGAAAATCCGCCTGCTATCACCCCCAGGGTCTGAATGACCAGAAGTGTGGATACCTGGGTGGAAGGCAGCCTGAGGAAATTCTGGGCATAGAGATAAATGAAGGTATTGATCATGGAGGAAGTATGGGAGAGACAATTCGTTATCAAAAGCCAGTTAAAATCCCGGTTGCGGAAGCAGCGGAAAAGTTCACTCAGGTAGACCTTCACATTGCGCTCCTCTTTGGGACTTGCTCCCACAGGTTCTTCTCTGAGCGGAATAAAGCACAGAACCGAGGAAGTCAGAAGAATACCGGCAAGACCGAAGATAATGCCGTATTTTGTCCAGCGATCCAGCTCAGGAGAATCCCGGATGATTTTGACGAGATTGCTGGATATAAAGGTGATGAAGCCGGATATGGCAAAAAGTGTCCCTACCAGCTGCCCCCGCTGTCTGCCGGTCACACAGTCCCCGAGCAGATGATTCCAGATAATGCCGCTCATGGACTGGAAACAAAAATAAAGGAGCATGACCATAAAGAATGCTCCGACGATGACGGAATCCGGAAAGCGCAGAAGGAGCAGAAACGGAATCAGAAGAATGGCGCCGCGGGAAATTCCGTTTAAAAGCAGAGAGAGCGACTTCTTGCTCACTGCCGCGGCGATAAAGCCTCCTGCCAGAAGAGGGGTAATTCCATGCAAAATGCTCTGCATGCTGGAGAGAGAACCAATCAGTGTCAGGCTTGCGCCAAATTCTGCCAGAAAAAGGGGCACAATAGTGGTCATTCCGAGAACATCTGTGCCCAGCGTATTGAACAGACCCTCAAAAAGAATACAGTAATAATTTCTTCCCTTGTCAGATGGAAAACGAAATTTCTTTTTCATTTTATACATAAGCAGGCTCCTCAAGTTGTTCTGCTTTCATCATAATAGTCTGTTATTCCGGTTGCAATTGTCATAATTTCATATCACTGTCACAAAGCGTGCAATCTTCTGTGTCTCATGCCTTGAAATGTATATTCGGATACTGTATAATGCAATCCGTGGAGCTTTTCAGTTTTTATCAGGGAAAGCAGGAGTAAAGAGGATACTGGCGCTTTCGAAGATTGCGGAAAAGTTTGAGCTATCCGTAAAATATACGGAAAAAGAAGTAAACGAAATTATCAGGAATTCCATTGTATTTACAGATATAGAATTAATCCGGAGAGAAATGTTCCAGCACAGATTCATCGGAAGACTGAGGGACGGTTCGAAATACTGGCTGGAAGAGGACTGGAAATCTCTCTATGGGGATTACCTGGGAGAAGTTCGGGGCGCGGCTTTGGACTGCGGTGAGAATAGAACAGAAGAGAGTGAATAAATATTCATTTATAAAATATAAGCTGCATAAAAATAAAAAAGTAGTGGACATTTATACAAAAAGTGGTATGATTACAAAAGGTACACTTAAAAAGTGCGGAAGGGAGCAGACATGATAAAGGCAGGAATTATCGGTGCTACAGGCTATGCCGGCGCTGAGCTTGTGAGAATCTTAATGAATCACAGGGAGACGGAAATCGTCTGGTATGGTTCCCACAGTCATATTGACAGAAAATATGCCGAAGTTTATGGGAACATGTTCCGGATAGTGGAGAATGTGTGCAGGGACGATAATCTGTCGGAGCTGGCGCAGCAGGCGGATGTGATTTTTACGGCCACACCCCAGGGATTTCTGGCGGGAATGTTGACAGAAGAGATTCTGGAGAAGACAAAAATTGTGGATTTATCTGCGGATTACCGCATAAAGGATGTGTCTGTATACGAGAAATGGTACGGCATTGAGCATAAGTCACCGCAGTTTATTGGGGAGGCAGTGTATGGCCTGTGTGAAATAAACCGGGAGAAGATTACGGAGCGCACCAGGCTGGTGGCGAATCCGGGCTGTTATACCACCTGCTCTATCCTGACGGCGTATCCGCTGGTCAGGGAGGGACTGATTGATACGGATACATTAATTATTGATGCGAAATCGGGAACCTCCGGAGCGGGCCGCGGAGCGAAAGTGCAGAATCTTTTCTGTGAAGTGAATGAGAATATCAAGGCATATGGGGTGGCCGGCCATCGCCATACACCGGAGATTGAGGAGCAGCTGGGCTATGCGGGGAACTGTAATGTGACCATTAATTTTACCCCTCATCTGGTGCCGATGAACAGAGGAATTCTGGTGACGGAATATGCGAAATTGAATAAGAAGGCTGACGGTACTCTACCTTCTTACGAGGAGATAAAAGCTGTCTACGACAGGTACTATGACACAGAGAAATTTATCCGCGTGCTTGACAAAGGGATTTGTCCTGAGACCAGATGGGTGGAGGGCAGCAATTATGTGGACATTGGTTTTGTGATTGATGAGAGAACCGGCCGCATTATTATGATGGGCGCCCTGGATAATCTGGTGAAAGGGGCAGCGGGCCAGGCAGTGCAGAATATGAACCTGCTGTTCGGACTGAAAGAGAGCGAAGGACTGGAACTGGTGCCATGCTTTCCCTGAATGACAGGGGGGAGCTCAGATAACAGCAGGGATTTAGGGTGTCGGAGGGAGACTGCAGAACTCAGATAAGGAGAAAAAATGGGAGAAAAATTAACTGAAAAAACGGCGCAGATCATGGATGAAAGGTTTGGCTGCGATACATTGCTGTCCGTGGCCACTGTGGAAGAGGGAATGCCCTCTGTGCGGATTGTGGATGCTTATTACGAGAAAGGCGCATTTTATGTAGTTACATATGCGCTTTCCAACAAAATGAGACAAATTGCGGGGAATCCGGCCGTGGCTGTCTGCGGCGAGTGGTTTACGGCTCACGGCACCGGTGAGAATCTGGGACATGTGAAGGATGAGCGCAACGCGGAAATCATGTCCAAAGTGAGGGCTGCTTTTGCCGAGTGGTATGATAACGGTCATACAAATGAAGACGATCCGAATACCTGTCTTCTCCGCATACAGCTGACGGACGGCGTACTTTTTCATAATGGGACCAGATTTGATATTGATTTTACATGAAGATTACAGAAAACAGGACGGAAAATATGAATACCGGAACATTTACAATCAGAGCTATGGTGGCAGACGATTATGAGGGGCTGTACACGTTGTGGAAGACTATAAAAGGATTCGGCATGCGGAGCATTGACGATTCCAGGGAGGGTGTGGAACGGTTTCTCAGGCGCAATCCTGATACCAGTGTGGTGGCAGTGGATGAAGATGGGATTATTGTAGGCGGAATTCTCTGCGGACATGACGGCAGGAGAGGCTGTCTGTATCATGTGTGTGTCCGGGAGGACTGGCGCAGAAAAGGTATCGGCAGAGCCATGGTAGTCTACTGTATGAATGCGCTGAAGGATGAGAAAATCAATAAAGTCAGCCTGATTGCCTTTACGGTGAACGATGTGGGAAATGCATTCTGGAAGCGCATTGGCTGGACCAGGCGGGAGGACCTGAACTATTATGACTTTACGCTGAATGAGGCAAATATCACGGCGTTCAATCAATAGCTCCCTTAACAAAAAAGCATCAGCTTATGACCCAAAAGGGCGATAAATACATAACAGAACAGGAAAAGAGGAAGAATATGAAGCAAATAGAAGGCGGTGTGACCGCGGCGAAGGGGTTTCAGGCAGCCGGTGTGGAAGCCGGCATAAAATATCAGAACCGCAGAGACATGGCGCTGATTTACAGTACCAGGCCCTGTGCGGCGGCAGGTACCTTTACCTCCAATGTGGTGAAGGCAGCGCCGGTGCTCTGGGATAAGGAGCTGGTGGAGAACTCTCCTTTTGTACAGGCAGTGATAATCAATTCCGGGATCGCCAACGCCTGTACGGGAAAACAGGGAATGGATTGCTGTAAAACGGAGAGCAGGTGTGCGGGTGAGCTGCTGGGCATTCCGGAGTCTGCCGTACTGGTGGCTTCCACCGGTGTGATCGGGATGCAGATTCCGACAGAGCGGATTACGGATGGCATACGAAAGCTTGCGGCGGCGAAGGCGGAAGGTCCGGAGGCCGGACTGGATGCCGCGAAGGCCATTATGACCACGGATACCGTTCCGAAGCAGATTGCGGTGGAGGTAGAGCTGGACGGCAAGACGGTGACCATCGGCGGAATGTGTAAAGGCTCCGGCATGATTCATCCCAATATGTGCACCATGCTGGGATTCCTCACCACGGATGCAGCCATTTCCAAAGAGATGCTGCGTAGAGCGTTGCGCACGGATGTGGCAGATTCTTTTAATATGATATCCGTGGACGGGGACACCAGCACCAACGATACTCTGTTGATTCTGGCCAATGGTCTGGCGGGGAACCGGGAAATCACAGCCGAAGGAGAAGACTATGACCGTTTTTGCGAGGCACTGCATTTTGTCACTGTGTATCTGGCCAGAAAAATGGCGGGTGACGGAGAGGGTGCCACGGCATTGTTCGAGACAAAGGTAATCGGTGCGGCATCCAGAGAAGATGCGCGGACGCTGGCCAAGTCCGTGATCTGTTCTTCTCTGACCAAGGCGGCTATCTTCGGACATGATGCCAACTGGGGCAGAATTCTCTGTGCGCTGGGATACTCGGGAGCGCAGTTCGACCCGGAAAATGTGGACCTCTATTTCCAGAGCACAGGTGGCAGCATTCATATCTATGGGAACGGTACAGCCTGCGATTACAGCGAGGAGGAGGCAACCAGGATTCTCTCTGCCCCGGAAGTCACTGTTCTGGTGGATATGCATATGGGAGAGGCACAGGCTACTGCCTGGGGCTGTGACTTGAGCTATGATTATGTGAAAATCAATGCGGATTACCGAAGTTAGGACAGGCGGATTTGCGGTGAGGGGGATTCGGACAGACAAAATAACCGGGAGGAGAGGAGCCTGAAAGGTATGGAAAAGGATATGGAAAAGGTACTGCAGAAGGCGGAGGTGCTCATAGAGGCCCTTCCCTATATCCAGCGTTTCAACCGCAAAATCATTGTGGTGAAATACGGTGGCAGTGCCATGAGCAATGAAGAACTGCAGAAAAACGTGATTAAGGACGTGACACTTTTAAAGCTGGTGGGATTCAAACCCATCATCGTTCACGGCGGCGGCAAAGAAATCAGCCGCTGGGTGGGGAAAGTGGGCAAGGAGTCCACTTTTGTCAACGGACTGCGGGTCACCGACGGGGAGACCATGGAAATTGCGGAGATGGTTCTCAATAAAGTCAACAAGGACCTGGTGAGCATGGTGCAGGAGCTGGGGGTAAAGGCGGTGGGTATCAGCGGTAAGGACGGCGGCCTTCTGCAGGTGGAGAAGAAATACTCCGACGGACAGGATATCGGATTTGTGGGAGAGATTACAGAAGTGAACCCCAAAGTGCTCTATGATCTGCTGGAGAAAGATTTCCTGCCCATTGTGGCGCCTGTGGGCCTGGACAGCCAGTTTCAGACCTATAATATCAATGCCGACGATGCGGCCTGTGCCATCGCCAGGGCTGTGAAGGCGGAGAAACTGGCTTTCCTGACGGATATCGAAGGCATTTATAAGGATTTCAGGGAAAAGAAGGGATTCATATCCAGAATTTCCGCGGCCCAGGCCGAAGAGCTGATTTCCGGAGGATATGTGGGAGGCGGCATGCTGCCGAAGCTGAACAACTGTACTGCCGCTGTCCGAAACGGCGTCAGCCGTGTCCACATACTGGACGGCAGAATCCCCCACTGCCTGCTGCTGGAGATCTTCACAAAACAGGGCATCGGCACTGCGATCGTGGCAGACGAAGAAGCAGAGCAGAATTAGGGGAATCAGAGAAGCGCCGAAAGAACTTCACACTTTAGAGCCGTCGCGCAGCGACTGAAAATGTGAAGTCAGGAAGGCGCACGAGAGCAACTTTTATGAGTGCATTTCGAATGAAAGTTGCTCTCATGAGAGAAGCGCCGAAAGAACTTCACACTTTAGAGCCGTCGCGCAGCGACTGAAATAGGAGACTTAAAATCATGAACATGCAGGAATATATAGAGGAGGCGGAAAGCGCACTTCTCCACACATACAACCGGTACCAGATTGTGCTCGACAGAGGCGAGGGTGTCTATCTGTACGATATGGAAGGAATAAAGTATCTGGACTTTGTGGCAGGAATAGCTGTTTTTGCGCTGGGGTATCATAACAGAGAATACAATGATGCGCTGAAGGCGCAGATTGACAAGCTGATACACACTTCCAATTATTATTACAATGTGCCGGCTGTGGGGGCCGCGAAGAAGCTGAAAGCGGTATCGGAAATGGACCGGGTATTTTTTACCAATTCCGGTGCGGAAGCAGTGGAAGGGGCCATCAAAGCGGCACGCAAGTATGCGTATCTGAAGGATGGCAGAACGGATCATGAGATCATTGCCATGAACCATTCTTTCCACGGCAGAACCATGGGAGCGCTGTCTGTGACAGGGAATGCAAAGTACCGGGAACCTTTTGAACCTATGATCGGCAATATCCGTTTTGCAGATTTGAACGATATCGAGAGTGTGAAGGCGCAGATAACAGATAAAACCTGTGCTGTGATTCTGGAGCCGGTGCAGGGAGAAGGCGGACTTTTTCCTGCGGAGGAAGAATTTTTAAGGGAAGTGAAAAAAATCTGTCAGGAGAAGGATATTCTGCTGATTTTTGACGAAATTCAGTGCGGCATGGGCAGGACAGGTTATATGTATGCCTGGCAGCGTTACGGGGTGAAGCCGGACATTATGACCACGGCAAAGGCTCTGGGATGCGGTGTGCCTGTAGGGGCATTTCTGATGACGGAAAAGGTGGCGGAACATTCCCTGGCGGCAGGTGATCATGGAACCACTTACGGAGGCAATCCCCTGGCCTGTGCCGCGGTGGAAAAAGTCCTTGATTTATTCGAAGAGAACCATATAATAGAAAAGGTGAGAGAGACTGCGCCCTATCTGGAGAAATGTCTGGATGAATTAAAGGATAAATATGAGTGCATTGTGGAAAGGCGCGGTCTGGGCCTGATGCAGGGACTGGTATTTGACCGGCCGGTGGGAGACATTATCAACAGGGCGCTGGAAGAAGGTCTGATTCTGATTAATGCAGGGCCGGACATCATTCGTTTTGTGCCGCCTCTGATCATTTCAAAGGCAAATATTGACGAAATGATTGATATTCTGGACAGCTGTATCGAAGCATAAGCGGATGTCAGGCGGAGAAACGGGCGGCGGCATAGAGAGCCGCTGACAGAGAACGGAATGATTGCAGGATGATGAAGCGGAGGACAGAATGCAGTTTAAAAAGAGATTGATTGCAGCGGCGGCAGTGACGGGCCTGGCGGCAGTGGTATTATATGGAAGCACCCTGGAGGCGGGCAGCATGGACGAGTCGGGGGGACTGTTGTCTGCGTTTGAGCGCAGGGAGACAATTTACTTCTGGTATAACGATGAAGGCATGACAAACTTTATCAACAGTGCCGCCGTTACCTTCGGGGAAGAGGAAAATGTGCGGGTGATTCCGGTTCTGGCTTCCGAGAGCGAATATCTGGAAGCGATAAATGATGCCTCGATTCACACAGAGCAGACACCGGACGCCTATATCATCAGCCATGATTCCCTGGAAAAAGCGTATCTGTCAGGGCTGGCGGCGCGGATTGAGGACAGGGGGGGAATCTGCAGCGAGGCGGTTTTTCCGTCGTCAGCGCTTTCCGCTGTCTCCTATCAGGGGAAAAAGGTGGCGTATCCTCTGTTTTTCGAGACCAGCGCGCTTGTGTATAATGAGACCTTTCTGGCGGAATGGGCGGAGCAGATTGCCATGAAGGAGCTTCTGGAAGGCGGAGAAATCGGGGATAATCCGGAGGAGACGGACGGAATTGTCGTGGACGAAGGCGTGCTTAAGGAACGGACGGAGTATTATTTTGCAAATGCGGTTCCGGCCACGGTGGATGACATTCTGAATATAGCGAATACCTTCGATGTGCCCCAGGGCGTAAGTGTGCTGAAATGGGATGTGTCCGACATTTTTTATAATTACTGGATTGTGGGAAATTATATGATTGTGGGAGGCGATGCCGGAGATGCCCCCGAAAGGATCAATATCAATAATCCGGAGACAATACAATGCCTGGAAGTTTATAAGGCGCTGAATCAGTTCTTCTATATCGAATCAGATACCGTGACTTACGAATCTGTGATAGAGGATTTCTGCCAGGGCGGCATTGTCTTTACCATTGCGACCACGGATGTGGCGGAGAAGCTGGCGAAGGCAAAGGAGGACGGAACTCTGGGTTTTGAGTACGGGATAGCGAGATTGCCGCGGGTGAGCGGAGAGCTGGACAGCCGCACCATGTCCGTGACAAATGCGGTGGCGATCAACGGCTACTCGGAACATCAGGAGCTGGCCAACCGCTTTGCGGCGTATCTGGTAACCACATGCGCGGATTCCCTTTACGAGAAGGCCGGTAAGGTGCCGGCAAAGCTCGACTCAAATGGGGAGAACGGGGCACTGCAGATTTTTAAAGCCGAGTATGCTGACAGCATTTCGCTGCCGAAGATGATGGAGACGGGGAATTTCTGGCTTCAGCTGGAAGGATTGTTCTCGAAAGTCTGGAACGGAGCGGATGTGACAGCGTTGGTGCAGGAGCTGGCTGACAAAATAGCCACGCAGGTGAATGCGGCGGAGTAAAGAATAATCGTGCATATTTTTCCAATCATGGGATACACTTTTAGAAAAGCCTGAAAGGAAGGTGTAACCTATGATTGGATTTTTTATTGCTTTGATTTCAGGAGCGCTGATGAGTGTTCAGGGTGTCTTCAACACCCAGGTGACAAAGGCCTCCAGTATCTGGGCTGCCAGCGCTTTTGTGCAGCTGACGGCGCTTGTTGTCTGCCTGGGTGCCTGGCTCTGTACAGACAGAAGTAATCTGCTGCAGGTATTTCAGGTACAGCCAAAGTATATGCTTCTGGGAGGAGCAATCGGCGCGTTTATCACTTATACTGTGATTAAAAGCATGGACATGCTGGGACCGGCGAAAGCGGTTATGCTGATTGTGGTGGCACAGCTGGCGGTGGCGTATATCATTGAGCTTTTCGGATGGTTCGGCGTGGAGAAGCAGCCCTGGGAGTGGCGTAAGGCTGTGGGTATGGCAGTGGCGGTGGCCGGAATCATCATCTTTAAATGGAAATAGTTTTTTCATGAAGATTTCCGAAACCCACTTGTAAAATCCACAGGTTTCTATTACAATAAAAAAGTCAGCATAGAGAGGCAATCCCTTTCATGCCATGAGACATAAAAGTACTTATGGGGAAAGTGAGAGGGACTATGGTGAAAAAACGATATATTCAGGCAGCAGCATGTTTAGTGACGGCATGTATGCTGCTTTGTGGCTGTGGAGAAAAGGACGGAGCCCTTCTGATTGGAAATCTGGAAAGTCAGAATGCGGGAAATCGAACCGCTGAAGGCGAGGAGAGGGAGCGCGTCGGGGAAGAAAATGAGGTGCCGAAGTCCGGCCACGGGGAAGGACAGGCAGCAGAGCTCCGGGAGACCACTATCCGTGTATATGTGTGCGGCGCCGTGACGAATCCCGGCGTGGTGGAGATTCCGGAGGGAAGCCGTGCGGAGGATGCGCTGGCGGCAGCAGGCGGGTTTGCGCCGGAGGCCGGACGGGAGGCCGTAAATCTGGCCGAATGGGTGAAGGATGGTCAGATGCTGTATTTCCCCACGGAGGGAGAAGCCGAAGTGCAGAAGGCCCGGGAAGAAGATGCCGCGGCGGGATTGGTGAATATCAACACGGCGGACGCGGCGGGACTGTGCACCTTACCCGGGGTGGGAGAGAGCCGTGCGGCGGATATCATTGCCTACCGGGAGGCCAACGGCGGTTTTGAGAGCTGCGAGGATATTATGAAAGTGACCGGTATCAAGGAAGCCATGTACCAGAAGATTAAGGACAGAATTACCGTAAAGTGACAGATGCCGGACTCCGGCGGGAAATTGGATATGCTGCGGCAGCCGCCGGAATATTCCGGATGGGGACAGGTGTGCCGGTGCCTTTTCAGGCAATAATATAACGAACAGGAGATTGGTATGGCCAGAAGGAGAGCTTTGGTAGTAGACGACGAGAAACTGATAGTAAAGGGGATTCGGTTCAGTCTGGAACAGGATGATATGGAAGTGGATTGTGCCTATGACGGGGAAGAAGCCCTGGAATATGCCGGCAACAATGAGTATGATATTATTCTGCTGGACGTAATGCTGCCTAAGCTGACAGGGTTTGAAGTGTGCCAGCAGATCAGGGAATTTTCCAATGTGCCTATCATTATGCTCACGGCAAAAGGGGAGGACATGGACAAGATCCTGGGGTTGGAATACGGCGCGGATGATTATATTACCAAACCTTTCAACATTCTGGAGGTAAAGGCGCGGATTAAGGCAATCATGCGTCGGACGGAGCCGAAGCGGATTATCGGAGAGGCTCCTGCGGCCAAAACGGTGGAAAGAGGGGACGTGCGTCTGGACTGCGAGGGAAGGAGAGCGTTCATTGCGGGAAGGGAAATCGGGCTTACGGCGAAAGAATTCGAGCTGCTGGAGCTTCTGATGCTGAATCCCGAAAAGGTATACAGCCGTGAAAATCTTCTGCACCTGGTATGGGGAGCGGATTATCCGGGGGATGTCCGAACCGTGGATGTACATATCAGAAGGCTGCGGGAAAAGGTGGAACAGAACCCAAGCGAGCCTAAGTATGTACATACAAAATGGGGTGTGGGATATTTTTTCCGGAATGTATAGAAAATATAACAGTTTCGGTCAGGGTGAAAAATGATTGCAAAAATATACGGAGAGCTGAAGAATCTCATTTCTCTGCGCAGCCTGCAGGCGCGTATCTTTATCATTGTGCTGGCGGCCGGATTTATTCCCAGCGTAATTGTTCGGTATGGAATTATGAACAATTATGAGGAACGGTCCGTCCAGCAGAGAATCTATACGGTCCAAAATCAGCTGATGATTGTGGGAAATCATCTGATCAGCAATAATTACTTTAATACAAAGCCCGAAGGATACAGCAGCAGTGTGTCCAGAGAGGTAATAGACGCGGAACTGGAGATGATTTCCAATCTGTATGAGGGACGTGTCATGATTATAGATTCCAGCCTGAAAGTGGTGAAGGACACTTATGGCATCAGCACGGGGAAAACAATCATTTCCGAAGAAGTGATCAAATGCTTCCGGGGAGAAACGCTGTCCAATTATGACAGGGAACACGGATATATAGAGATGACCACGCCGATTATTGACAATACCGTGGACGACAGCCAGATTGTGGGCGTTATGCTGACCAGCATTTCCACGGATGCGATTATGACCATGCTGGAGGTGCTGAACCGGAAGTCAGTCATACTGCAGAATCTGATGATTGTGGCAATTGTCGCCATGGCAATGGTTTTATCTGTTATGCTGACCCGCCCGTTTAACCGGGTGACGGAGGCTATCAATGAGGTGAAGGCGGGCTACAGCGATGAGAATATTTCCGTGCCGGATTATGCGGAGACGGTACATATTGTGGATGCGTTCAATCAGCTGCTGAAAAGAATGAGAGCACTGGATGATTCCCGGCAGGAATTCGTGGAAAATGTGTCCCATGAGCTGAAGACACCCATGGCGGCCATAAAGGTACTGGCGGATTCTCTGGTGGGGCAGAGAGAGGTGCCTGCGGAGCTGTATCAGGAATTCCTCACGGATATCGTGTCGGAGATAGACAGGGAGAATCAGATTATCACAGACCTGCTTGCCCTGGTCAAAATGGACAAGAAGGCTCAGGAGCTGAATATTACCTCTCTGAATGTGAACGACCTGGTGGAGCTGATTCTGAAACGTCTGCGGCCGCTGGCCCGGAAAAAGGATGTGGAAGTAGTGTTTGAGAGCATACGTCCCGTGGTTGCGGAAGTGGACGAAGTGAAGATGACGCTGATCATGACGAATCTGGTGGAGAATGCCATTAAGTATAACAAAGAGCATGGCTGGGTAAAGGTGGAGCTGGATGCGGATCATCAGTTCTTTACCTTTAAGGTCAGTGATTCCGGTCTGGGAATCCCGGAAGATTCTCTGACCCAGATTTACGAACGTTTTTACCGGGTGGAGAAGTCACATTCCAGAGAAATCGGCGGAACCGGGCTGGGACTGGCCATTACGAAGAGTGCGGTTTTAATGCACCGGGGGGGCCATTACAGTGACCAGTGTGGAAGGAGAAGGGTCCAGCTTTACGGTGAAAATTCCTCTGACCGGAGGTGCCGTCATCGGGTAACAGTTCAGACAGGCAACAGGGCGGCTGCGCCGGCGGGACAGCCCTGGGATGGAAAGGCGCCCGTGCAGGGTGGATAGGAGTCAGAATGGTCAGGAAAATATGCGTTGTTATGATGCTGTTTGCGGGTCTTATTTTGATGAGTGCCTGCGGCGAGAACGATGAAAAAAGAGGAAATATATATCAGGTCTACTGTGTGAGCAATTCCGAGACCAGAGTGGAAGTGCATGATTACGAGATGACTGCGGCGGAACCGGAGGAACAGCTGATGGAACTGATGAACTGTCTTTCCACCAATCCGGAGAAGCTGGAATATAAGGTACCTTTTGCCATGGGATTTCAGGTGCTGGATATGGAGCTGAAGGAAGGCAATCTGCTGATTAATGTGGATGCTGCCTATAAGGAGCTGCCGGTGTACACGGAAGTGCTGGTCCGGGCCGCCATTGTGCGGACACTGACACAGCTGCCGGAGGTCCGCCTGATTATGCTTACGGTGGAAGGAGAGCAGCTCAGTGACAATAAAGGCAATGCGGTGGGCTGGATGAACGCGGAACAGTTTATCGACAATGACGGAAATGAGATTAACACCTATGAGATGGCCAGAGTCAAGCTGTATTTTGCTGACGAAAACGGGACTAATCTGATAGCGGCATACCGGGAAAAGCATTATTCCACCAATACATTGCTGGAACGCTTTGTGGTGGAAGAGCTGATTGCGGGGCCCAGCGGGCAGGTGGATGGACTTTACCCCTGTGTCAATCCGAATACGAAAGTGATTAATGTCACGACGAAGGATGGCATCTGTTATGTAAATCTGGATGAGAATTTTCTGACGGTGGTAAATAATGTGTCAACGGATGTGTCCGTATATGCCATTACCAATTCGCTGGTGGAGCTGAGCAATATCAATAAGGTACAGATTCTTGTGAACGGGGAAGTGCCGTCACAGTTTTCAACATCTACTTTTGAACGGAACCTGGATATTGTAACGACCAGGGAGCAGTAAATGCGGCTTGCGGAGGCAAAACAGGTGAAGGAAATGCCATACAGGGTATTATTTTTGGAGGATGATCCCACAATCCGGGAAGTACTGACGGAATATATGCTGGTAACCGGCTATCAGGTAATAACAGCAGAAAGAGGAGACAGGGCGCTGGAATTTCTGAAAGAGCAGACGTTTGACCTGGCGGTGCTGGACATCTGCGTGCCCGGAGTGAATGGTTTTGAGGTGCTGAAGTCCATTCACGAAAGCGGGAAAAGGACAGCGGTAATCATGCTGACTGCGCTGGAGGATGAGCAGACTCAGGTGAAAGCGTTTAATCTGTATGCGGACGACTATGTGATCAAGCCGGTTTCCCCCATTATTCTGCTGAAGCGCATGGAGACGATTCTGCGGCGTACCACACAGAATGCTGCGGACGAAAGGGGACAGGAAAAAGGGCTGATCTTGCAGGAGGAGGCTTACTGTGCCTTTTATGGTGGTGAGAAGCTGCCGCTTACACTGACGGAATACCTGCTGCTGCACAGACTCTGGCAGGAGCCGAACAGAGTGTTTACCAGGGAACAGCTGATTCTGAGCATTTTTAATGAAGATTATATCGGCAACGACCGGATCATTGATGCCCATGTGAAGAATCTGCGTAAGAAACTGCCCGCCTCCTGTATCAAAACCATAATCGGCGTGGGATATCAATTTGACCGGGAAGCAGGGGGACTTTAAACAGCGGCAGGCCGGGAACCGGGAGGAATACAGCGGGGCTATACTATGAAACTGGGACGAAAAAATCTGTTGTACAGCATGGCGCTTGCAGGCATGATGCTCCTGTTGCTGGTAGGATATTTCATTTATATGCTGCCTTCTCTCTATGTGGATTATGTGATGGAGCAGAATCTGAAATCTGTCAGGGAGCAGCACATAGCCTATCGGGATAAGGGCAGCTATGACGGCGTGAAAGTGAGGAATTCCACCGCCTGTTTTTCCGTGGAAATTCCCCTGGAAGGGAATCGGATTCTGGTGACCGGGAAATCTTTTTCGGCGGAGCTGATAATCAGAGATCTGCGACTGTCCGGGATTCTGGACAGGTGCCGGGAGAAGCTGACAGAAAAGCCGAATCCGGAGGAGGACGCGGACTATGAGCTGAGGACTGACCTGGATGAGCTGGGAGAGATTCTGCAGGAGACTGTGGGGGAGAATCCCGGGTTTCCCGTGGAGATTCATCTGCTGTACAAAAGGGACATGGGAAAAGAGTTCCGAAATGAGTCGATAAAAGTACATTCTTATTCTGATCATCTGCTTATCATTGAGTCAAGTGTGGAAGATTCTGCCAATCGATACGCCAATTATATTGTCATGGAACAGACGGACAGCCGCCTGATTCTGTCTGTTTTGCCTGTAGTAGCTCCCGAGGCGGCTGAAATCCGGCCGGTGGTCCTGCAGAGCCTGCCGATGCTGGGAGCGGTGATTCTTCTGCTGGTTCTGCTGTCTTCTCAGATGTATTCCAGGGGGATTGTGGGGCCCATTGCTGCGCTGGCGGAACATGCCGGTCAGATGAAAGCCGGGGAAGCGGTTCCTGTGCGCAGGTTTTCCGGGAGGCGGACAGAGAAAAGGGATGAGGTGCAGGCACTTGCGGACACCCTGGATGACTTCTATTTTCAGATTAGAGAAAGCTATCTGGCACTGGAGGAAAAGAACGGGGAGCTGGAGGAAGAAAACAAGCGTCAGGAAGTCTTTCTCAGGGCTTCCTCCCATCAGTTGAAAACGCCCATAGCCGCGGCACTTTTGCTGGTGGACGGCATGACAAATAAAGTGGGAAAATACCGGGATGTGGGGACTTATCTGCCAAAAGTGAAGGAACAGCTGCTCTCCATGCGGAAAATGGTGGAGGAGATTCTGTATCTGAACCGCTGTGCGGAACACATGAGACTTCAGGAGACGGATGCGGGACAGGTGCTGACGGAGTGCCTGCAGTCCTGCCAGGTTGCGCTGACAGACCGGTGTATTGCAGTGGAATTCCAGGAAAAAGAACGTCTGTGCATAGATACGGACGAAGTGATGGCTGCCCAGATTTTTGACAATCTGCTGTCCAATGCTGTAAAGTACACGCCCTGTGGCGGGAGGATAACCATAAGCGTCGGTGAGGAAGCGCAGGGAGGAAGTGTCAGGATTGAAAATTTCGGCGTGACCATTCCGGAAGCTTTGCTTCCCCGCATTTTTGAGCCCTTTGTCAGCGGAGACCATGGGAGGAGCCAGGGAACGGGAAGCCATGGCCTGGGGCTGTATATTGCATCTTATTATGCGAAGAAACTGAATATAAATCTGTCCATTTATAATGGGGAGAACAGCGTTGTCGCAGAAGTAACCTTTGACAGGACCGGAGTCTGCGGACAGATGGAGAAAAGTTCCATGTCGTCTTCATCCGAAATTCACACAGCTATGATAGAATGACCTTATTCCTGAGAGAAAGAACGGCCTTATTCCTGAGGCAGGAGGTAATTTTATGTTGTTGACCATTCAGAATCTGACTGTGCGTTACGGAGCGGAAACGGCACTGGCCATAGAAGCTCCTATTGTCATTGAGGAGGGGGACCGTGTGGGAGTCATCGGGTCTAACGGCGCAGGGAAGAGCACATTGATTAAAAGCCTGTTGGGAATCGTATCAGGTCAGGGGGTGATTGAGACCCGGCTGAAACCGGAGCAGATGGCAGTGCACATGCAGTTTAACGAATATACAGATGCCATGCCGGTAAAGTATATTATGGAGGCAATTCTGGGGACAAAGATTGCCCGGAATGAAAAGCTGCAGGAGCTGATTGCTTTCTTCGAATTTGAGGACTGCCTGAGAAAGAAGTACTCGAAGCTTTCGGGAGGACAGAAGCAGCGCTTTACCATTATCATGGTGATGATGCAGGAGGCTGCTCTGACCTTTTATGACGAGGTGACTTCCGGGCTTGACTTTGAGACAAGACAGAAGCTGGTGGAAAAGCTGGTGGAATGGTACAAAGGGAAAGAGACCAGCTTTCTGATGGTATCCCATTATTATGAGGAACTGGACCAGCTGGCGGATAAACTGCTGATTCTGGACAGGGGAAAGGTGATTGATTACGGCAGGAAAGAGGTACTTTTTCATAAATATTGCGGCAGAGCAGTGATTGTGGTGGAACACAGTGATAAAAATGAGGCCATTCTGGCAGGCTATGACAGGCTGGCATCGCCGGCGCATCTGATTGCGCTTTCCTGCACAAGTCAGGAAAAGGAACGGGAAATTACGGAGGTGCTTCTGAAACACAATGTGAATTATAAGCGGAGCAGCGACGATATCGAAATTCTTTACACCAATGCAAAACAGGAGGGGATGAGACCATGCTGAGAGAGGATAGAAGAAAAGGGCTGATTTCCCTGCAGATGCTGCTATTTGAATTTCGCAAGACAATCGGAAATCCGTATGTGCATATATTCGGAGTGGGAATGCCTGTGCTCATGATGATTGTCATCACCCGTGCCGTGGCAGGAGAGTTTACCGATGCGGAGGCTTTCCGCGTGGCGGTAACCAGTGTGTTTCTGGGGATAGGTGCATTGATTCCCATGGCAACCATTTTCATGGGGTATGGGATTTCCAATGCCCAGGAGATGGAAAAGGGCATTCCACAGAGAATGGAACTGTTCGGAATCAGGACCGGCGTCTCTCTGTGCAATCGGATTCTGTCAGAAACTGTTTTTATGGTGATTGCATTCTGCGTGTATTTTGCGGCAGGATATCTCTTTACTGAAATAAAAGCGCCGGAAATCACAGGAGCGATGCTGTATGTGATATGCATTCTGACCTTCAGTGTGATTTTGTTCTGCCTGGCTCATGCCATTTCCACACTGCTTAAGAAATTCTCACTGACCTATTGTGTGACCATGCTTCTGTATTTTGTCTTCATGATTCTGGGAGGTATGATGGGGATAACCTACGACAATATGCCATCCGCCGTGCAGGTAATCGCCAAATTGCTGCCGGTTACTTATATCAACAGAGACTTTTATACCGTGTGGACCGGGGGCAGCTATAACTTCGCGCCCATGGTACAGGCGTATCTTCTGATGGCCGCCATAGCCGGTCTTCTGCTGTTCCTGTCTGTGAAACGGACTGCAAGAAAACTTTGAGCTTTGCCCTTTAGTGACATCGCGCAGCGATTATAATAGGAGAAAATAGAATATGAGACGACCACTGTTTGCGGCTGCTCTGTTTCTGGTCATCATTGCCGCCGTCCGGCTGAAAGTCGGATGGGCGGACAATGTGAGGCCGGGGGAGGTCAGCTCCGGAAAAATGACATCCCGGGACACATTGCTTGTCACAGGGCAGGTGTATCAAAAGGAAGACACATCCATCTATCTGAAATCCATAGTGATATGGGAATCAAATGCCTTCGGGCTTTCATCCGCCGATTCAGGGCGGGAAATTCATTGTCAGGATAACTTCATATTGGAAACGCAGCAGACGCTGACCATTCTGCTGGGGAGCACCGTGGCGGTTCGCGGCGTTTTTTATCCATGCTCTGAAGCCACGAATCCGGGAGAATTTGATTCCGCTGTTTATTACAGAACGCTGGGAATCGGGGGAAGGCTGAAAAAGGCGGAAATTCTGGCTGTAGGCGGGGAGTGCTGGCAGGTGCGGGAAGGTCTGTACAGACTGAAGCAGTACTTTAAGGAGAGGCTTTACCGCATTTTTCCGGAAAAAGAAGCCGCAGTGATGAGCGCGCTGCTCCTGGGGGACAAAAAGGATTTGGACGATGAGCTGAAGGAGCTGTATAAGAGAAATGGTATTTTACACATTCTCAGTATCTCCTCGCTCCATATTACCATCATCGGCATGAGCGTGTATCGGCTGTTTCGGAAGAGGGGAATGCCGGTCTGGCCTGCTGCTGCGGCAGGCAGCGTGCTGCTTTTGCTCTATGGCTGCATGACAGGCTTCAGCGTGTCTGCCTGTCGTGCCATTGGAATGTATCTGATTAAAATGCTGGCGGAGGTGGCGGGGCGGACTTACGATATGCTGACCGCTTTGGGCGTCATGGGAGCGGTGATGGTTATCGGTAATCCGTATTATCTGCAGAACAGCGG
This sequence comes from Acetatifactor muris, assembly GCF_024623325.1. Taxonomy (GTDB): domain Bacteria; phylum Bacillota; class Clostridia; order Lachnospirales; family Lachnospiraceae; genus Acetatifactor; species Acetatifactor muris. The sequence continues at coordinate 62,757 of NZ_JANJZD010000009.1, read as the reverse complement.
ATTTCTGCTTTCTTTTACGTCTGTTCTGGGAATCGGGGCAGTATATCCGGCACTGGCGCCGGAATCGGGGCGAAATAAGAGGGAAATGAGGGAAGACGGCGAAGGATTCCGGGGAAAAGCGGTTTCTGCCCTGTGGAGTCTGTCGGAGAATCTGCGCCAGTCCGCATTCGCCAGTCTGTCCATCACATTGACCACCCTTCCCGTGCAGCTATGGTTCTATTATGAAATTCCGGTCTATTCTGTCTTCCTGAATCTGTTTGTAATTCCCCTTGTGAAACCGCTGATGACAGCAGGCCTGGCCGCCATGGCAGTGCCTGGCCTTGGCATTCTGGGCATGGCAGACAGATGCATTCTGGCTCTGTACGAATTTCTGTGCGGTTGTTTTGACAGACTGCCCTTTCATACCTGGAATCCGGGCTGTCCAAAAGTATGGCAGATTGTGGTTTACTATCTGCTGCTTTCAGGTGTCGTGATATTCCGAACCAGCCTGAAGACCGGGAAAAGATATGTGGACGGTGCGGCAGGCGCCGGAATCCTGAGCTTTGCAGTGCTGCTTTTTGCCATGAAGCCATGGTCTGAGAACCGCGTGATTTTCCTGGATGTGGGACAGGGGGACTGCATCCTGGTACATACCGCTTCCGGAGAGAATTACCTCTTTGACTGCGGAAGCAGCAGTCGAAGCAATGTGGGGAGATATGTACTGCTTCCCTGTCTGAAATACAGCGGGATTCGGGACATTGATGCGGTTTTTCTGTCTCATCCTGACGCGGACCATGTAAACGGCGCTCTGGAACTGTTTGCCATTGGCGGAGAAAATAATATCAAAATACATCAGCTGCTGTTGCCTGCCGTGGATGAGAGTCTGCGGGAAGAGCAGCTGGGGACCTTGACGAAAGCGGCTGCTGCTGCGGAGGAAGGAAGAGGAATTCCGGTGGGGTATCTGGCCGCCGGGGACAGCTGGAGCTGTAAAAGTGCGGATTTTGTCTGTCTGCACCCCGGCGCGGGCTTTTCCTCTCAGGATGTCAACGCAGGTTCGGAATGTATTCTGGTGGAATTTAACAGTGCTTCCTCCGGCAGCTGGACACTGCTTTTGACAGGAGATGTGCAGGAGGAAGGGGAGGAAGCATTTCAGGAAGCGCTGGAGGCAGAGGATATCAGAAATATTACAGTGCTGAAGGCGGCTCATCACGGCTCCCGGAATTCCACGCCGGCGGCGCTTCTGGAGAGACTGAATCCTATGCTTACCGTGATTTCCTGCGGCAGGAATAACCGCTATGGACATCCCCATGCGGAACTGCTGGAGAGGCTGAAAGTCTCCGGAACGGACATTTTGCAGACGGACCGGTCCGGCGCCATCACCATCACAGACCGGGGAGGTGAACTTAAGGTGATGCAGTTTTGGGAGGAGTGAGAGGGCTTTGCGGGGAATGGTGCCGGCACAGAAGGGAGCGGAAAAACAAACAGTTGTTGAGAGCAGAAAAGCGTGGTAAACTGAACATGACAGTTATGGGTGCCGGGATATCGGCAGAAGAACAGGAGACATGGGGACACTGTAGATGAAAGGGGAGGGGAAGACGGATTGGGAAGCCTGTACATTGTGATTTGCGATGATGAGCCGGCGCAGCTCTCCTGGATGGAAGCGGCCGTGAAGGCCTGGGCTGAGGAGAGGAGGAGGCCGGTTTGTGTGGACAGCTGCAGGAATGCGGAGCAGTTCCTTTTTCTGCGGGAGGAGAAAAGGGAACCGGATCTTCTGCTTCTGGACATCGACATGCCGGGAGCAGACGGTATGTCCCTGGCCCGCAGGCTGCGGGCAGAGGGGAAGGATATGCAGATTGCCTTTGTGACAGGGCTTGCGGAGTATGCGCTGGATGGCTATGATGTGGAGGCTGCGTCCTACCTGGTAAAGCCGGTGGAGGAAAAGCGACTTTATGCCTGCCTGGACAAAGCTGTCATGAGGTGGGAGAAGGAGCCAACCTCGCTTTTGTTTGAGACGGCAGGGGGGATGGCCAGAGTGAAGCTGACGGAAGTGGCTTATCTGGAGAGCACTGCCCACAACACCTGGATTCATGGCAGGGGAGACAGGGAGCCCATCCGATGCATTACAGGAATTCAGCGGCTGGAGGAGAGGCTGCAGGAAATAAGCGGTAATTTTTTCCGGATTCACCGTTCCTGCCTGGTGAATCTGGCCTGTGTGGCCAGGATAAACAGGAAGGAGATCACGCTGGATACCGGAGAAGTGCTTCCCGTGGCCCGCGGCAGATGGGTGGCGCTGAATCAGGCTTACCTGGAGTATTACCGCGGGAGGGTGGAATGAGAGAACGGATGGTTTTCACGATTCTGTGGCTGGTTTTATACTGGTATTACATGGGGCAGACGGGCAGTATGGAAAAAGGAGCCGGAAAGAAAGCGGTGGGATTCGGGCTGACGGGAGCGCTTGCAATGCTTTCCTTTTTTCTTCCCCGCTGGCTGATATGGCTTTTGATTTCCGGGGTGATTTTGCTGTATGATCTGTTTTTTGACGCCGAACCGTTTGAGAGACAGTGGTGGAGAATTCTGCTGCCGGGTCTTTGCCTGGTGATAGTGGTCATGCTGCCGCCGGAGATGTATTTTGCGGCGGCCGGCGGCATTCTGTTCGTCTTCTTATTGCTTCTGTCGAAAAAAAGAGATAGCCTGAGGCTGGCAAACGGGGGACTCACAGCCGGGGCATTTGCTTTGATATCCGCCTTTTTGTGGCTGCTGGCCTGTACAGGGGAAATCAGGGCAGAGGAGCCGCTGAAAGGCGTTCTCCTGTGGGGAGGCGTAGTGCTGGAACTGCTGCTCTTTCTTGCAGTGGAGGGGACACTGTATTTCTATCAAAAAGGATTTGCCTTCCGGACAGAGGAATTCCGCAGGGAACTGATGGAACACAGCTATGGAGAAATCAGAGAAATTTATATGGACATGCGGGGCTGGCGCCACGATTATCACAATCATATGCAGGTGATGAAGGCCTGGCTGAGCATGGGAAATCTTGAAGAGGTCAGGACTTATCTGGACCAGCTGGAGAAAGAGCTGGACCGGGTAGACACTGTGGTCAGGTCAGGGAATCTGATGGTGGATGCCATTTTAAACAGCAAGCTGACGTTGGCCAGACGGCAGAAGATTTCTGTAAACTGCAAAGTGAAGGTGCCGGAACAGATAGCCGTGGAAGATGTGGACATGTGTGTGATTCTGGGAAATCTGCTGGACAATGCGCTGGAGGCCTGCGTCCAGACACAGGAGTTCCAGCGGTTTCTGCGGATTTATATGACGGTGAACGGGAGCCAGCTCTATCTCTCTGTACAGAATTCCGCCAGGGAAGAGCCTGGCTTTAATCAGAGGAATTATATCACTGAAAAAAGGGGAAATCACGGCCTGGGGATGAAGCGGGTGAAAGCCGCGGTGGACAGGTATGGCGGCTATCTGAACCTGGCAAACGAGCCGGGGATATTCGCGGCGGAGGTGACCATGCCGCTCACCTGACTTTTCATGAAAAATATAAGACATTTCGTGCGGGAATCCCCACAGACGGGGGTTCCTGCTTTATTATAGGGACAGAGCTGCCGCGGAGAGACTCTGTTTTACAGAGTCGTGGCGCAGCGACTAAATCAGGAGGCTGGAGAAATGCATGGAAATTTTCACTACACAATATCTCATCTGAGGCAGAAGGAAGGCAACCGGGCTGTCGCTGTCTGTGTCACAGACATTGGGCTCAGTGTGCTGCTGCCCTTTCTGGAGGCCGCGCTGGCGGGAGCGGTGGCAGCCTGTCTTGTGAGCGGCAGGAGACCGGAAGAGATTCTGCTGCTGGTGGCGGCCTATGTGCTTCTGCTGCAGATGGTCCGATTTTTGCAGAGTCATTTCAGCTCTCTGCGGCGGGAGAAGCTTTTTATGTTTCGGCTGGATATGGCGGAGGAATTTTACAGGAAAACGCTGACCATGGACGGACAGAGCCGGGAAAGTGCGGAAGGGCAGAAAAAATGGGAGGCGGCGCAGCGGAATCTGTATTCCGGAAACGATGCAGGGATAGAAGCCTATGCAAAGGGATTCTGTGAGCTGTTTCTGCATCTGGGAGGGCTTGTTCTGTACGGAGTGACTGTGGGGAGAGCCAGTCTGCTCATGCTGCTGCTTCTGACAGTACAGACACTGATTACTTCTGCCTTTCACATGCAGGCCGGCAGGAGAGTATATCAGATGGATGGCGAAGTGGAGCGGGAGTGGAAACGCTTTCACTATCTGCGGAGGGTATCCGTGGACGCGGGAAAAGGAAAGGACATCCGGCTCTACCGGATGGATGTCTGGTTCCTCAGGGCATTTCGGGAGTGCATCGGGAAAATCTGCGCTATCCTGGACAGGGGGAGGAGTGGATTCACAGTGGCCGGCATTGTGCAGAGCCTGTTATCCTTCGGAGGGAATATTATTCTGTATGGCTGGCTTCTCTGGCAGATGGCCGCAGGAAATCTGACCCTTCCCGGTTTCCTGCTGTATGTGGGGATTGCAGCGGGATTTGAATCCTGGATGCGGGGTGTGTTCGAGGCAGTGCAGGAGATAGCCCAGAATGAGAAGCTGATGGACGGATATCGGGATTTTATGGATTTCGGTATTGAGCAGGGAGAGCGGGAGGCGCCGACACATCCGGGAAGCATCCATGAAATCCGTCTGGAAAATGTGTGCTTTCGCTATGAAGGGAATGGGAAAGATACCATCCATGACCTGAATCTGAGGCTTCGGCCGGGAGAGAAGCTGGCGCTGGTAGGGCTGAACGGGGCCGGGAAGACTACCCTGGTCAAGCTTTTGTGCGGATTGTACCGCCCCACTGCCGGGAAGATTTATCTGGATGGTCAGGACATGAGCAGTCTGTCCCGGGAGAAATTATTTCGGGAGTTTGCAGTGGTATTTCAGGATGTGTCCGTCTTCTCCTTTCCGCTGGGAGAGAATGTCACCTGTGAGAGAGAGGGACAGGAAGACAGCGGGAAATTGCGGGAAAGCCTGGAAAAATCCGGACTTTTGGAGCGGGTGCGGGAGCTGCCGGAAGGACTGAACACTGTGATGAACCGGGATTTGGACCCGAAGGGCGTGACGCTGTCCGGCGGGGAGCTGCAGAAGCTGATGCTGGCCAGGGCCCTGTATAAAGATGCGCCCATTGTCATTCTGGATGAACCCACAGCAGCTCTGGACCCCATTGCGGAAAGCGAAATGTACGAGAAATATGATGAGATGATACAGGGGAAGACAACGGTTTTCATTTCCCATCGACTGAGCTCCACACGGTTCTGCGACAGAATTCTCTTTCTGGAGGAAGGACATATCATTCAGGAGGGAAGCCATGAGAGCCTGATGAAAGCAAATGGAGCATACGCGGAGCTTTTTGCGCTGCAGGCCAGGTATTATCGCAATGACGCAGACAGTGAGATGAACTGCCATGCAGTATCAGAATCCATATAACGGCAAGGAGAGGAGTAATATGCGTAATTTCATTTCTATTCACAAGACGGGGTTCCGGCTTCTGAGGATGATTCATTCTGAGGATTCCATTATCATTCCCCTGCATCTGCTGGAACTGTGTTTTTCTGTGGCACAGATTTATGTCAGCCTGTTTCTGACTTCTGCGCTGATTGACATTCTGTTGGCCGGGGCATACGAACAGGCGGCATGGCTGGCGATGGCCCTGCTGGGAACAAATCTGGTCTTCGGAGTGTCCATTCACCTGATACGGAGACGCTTCAAGGGACTTCGGACGAAAATATGGCTGCTTTTTTATGTATGGCTGCGGGAGAAATCCTTTTCCATGGATTACGAGACCATGGAGAAAGCAGAAGTGTCGGAGAAAATTCTCTTTTCGGAGAGAACATCGGACATGTACGGCGGGCTGGGCATGGTGCTGTACCATTACTGTGACATCCTGAAAGCAGTGCTGAATGTGCTGCTTTCATCGGGGCTGGTGCTGTATCTGTGTCTGGCCGGATCCGGGGACTTGTCGGGAATTCCGGGAATCCTGGCCGGTCCTGTGCCCTCTGTCATTTTATTTGCAGTGGTTCTGGGGGGAATGGCGTATGGCTCGTGGAAAGTATTCAGACGATTTGCCGTAAAGCAGACAGAAATCTTCCAGGCCCACACAGGGGTGGAGAATCAGCTGAGTTATCTGATGAATCATGTGTTCGGAGACCCGAAAGCGGGGAAGATGATTCGATTATATGGCATGGAGGAAATGATTCTGAAAAATGCTCATGTGTTTTACAGAAAATCCAGGGATTATTTCGGGAGAATGTGCAGAGTGGGAAGAGAAGAGAGCGATGCCAACAAGGTGGTGAACAGCTTTTTTACCATGGCGTCCTATCTTCTGGTAACTATGAAAGCGGTGACGGGAGCCATTACTGTAGGAGCCTTTACCCGGTATGCCGGGGCACTGAATCAGTTCGGCGGGGCCTGCTTTACTTTCATTACCGCTCACGGGGAGTTGCGGAAGATTTGCACTTATATGCAGGAGTTTCTGGCCTTCCTGGACATGGACAGCCTGCATGCAAAGGGGACCATTCCGGTGGAGAAGCGGTCCGACGGGGAATATGAGATTGCCTTTGAACATGTGAGCTTTCAGTATCCGGGAAGCTCAGGACCGGTGCTGAGGGATGTGAACTGCAGGATTCGAATCAAAGGGAAAATGGCTGTGGTAGGGAGAAACGGTGCCGGGAAGAGTACCTTCATCAAGCTTCTCTGTGGGCTTTATGAGCCCACGGAGGGACAGATTACGTTAAACGGGGTAGATATCCGGAAGTATGACGAAGAAGAATACCGCCGTCTGTTCGGTGTGGTATTTCAGGATTTCACACTCTTTTCTCTTCCCGTATGGGAAAATGTGGCGGCCGGCTTTCCATATCAGGAGGATAAGCTGTGGGAAGCACTGGAGCAGGCGGATGCCGGAGAGACAGTGAGGAAAATGGAAAAGGGAGCAGACACCTGGCTCTATAAAGATTTGGAGGACGGTGTGGAGGTCAGCGGCGGTGAGGCACAGAAGCTGGCGCTGGCCAGAGCGCTTTACAAGGATGCGCCGGTGGTAATTCTGGATGAGCCTACCGCCGCGCTGGACCCGAAGGCGGAGGCGGAGGTTTATGCCCGTTTTAACCAGATGGTGGAGGGCAGAACCAGTATTTACATTTCCCATCGAATGAGCAGCTGCCGGTTCTGTGAGGATATTATCGTTTTTGATGCAGGCAGAATCGTGGAGAGAGGCAGCCACGGGGAACTGATTGCCGCCGGAGGGTACTATGCGGGCCTGTGGAATGCACAGGCGAAGTACTACCGCGAGCCGGGAGACAGCAGCCGTGATTTTTCGCTGTAGTCAGGGGAATTTTCATATATTATGTGTACAGGATACATTTTCTGGTCAGACTTTCTTTCGGGAGAGTCTGATTTTTTACAGTTCGGACAGAGTGCTGAAGGACTGTGTGATTTTTCCGGTCTCAACGAAGCAGTTACAAAAAGTCCACATTCTATTTTAAATTTTCTTTATTTACGACACTGGAAATTATATCTATACTGGAAACTGAATCAGTAGGTAAAGGGGGCAGAAAGCATGCGGAGGAAGCGCTACAGCACAGTTTTTCATCAGCTGGCATTGTTTTTCATTCTGGCGGGCATTCTGCCGATTGCCGTTTTGGGGCTGTATATGTACAATCGTGTCAATGAACTGGCAGGACAGGAACTGACGCATTCTTATGAGATTCTCGCCTCTCAGTACCTGGGAGGGATTCAGGAGAAGCTGGCGCGGTATGAGACCAGCCTGAAGTTTATTACCCAGAATACCGTGATTGTTGAGCAGCTTGGAAGTACGGCACTGAACTCGTATACCAGGGGCGGCATGATCAGCGAGGAGGTGTCCAAATCTCTGATTTTGGATGAACAGAGTACGATCCGCAACTGTATGATTTATTCGGAATTGAAGAATGCGCCGGTATACGGCAGAAGGGTTACCATGAAAGACACGGCGGTCAGGGAGAAATGGTACCCGGTGTGGCAGGGCAAAATGGGAGAATGGTTTTTCTATGAAAATTCCGCAGGTACCGGTAACAATCTGGGGGTACTGGTGTATCCCATCTATCAGATGGATCTGGTTTCCCTGAAACAGGAACAGATTGGATTCGCAAAACTGGAGATTTACATGGAACGATTGTTTGCGCCGGCAACAGAGGATGGCAGCAGCTTTCGGACAGCAGTTTTTGACGAGGAGCTGCAGTGCAGATATCGGACTGAAGGAGTGGAAGAAACAGAGGCGCTGGCCTGTCTGGAGGAAATCGAGAAAAGTGGCCGGGATGAGGAATCTGTGAGAATTATCAACGGGCAGATGGTATGTGTCAGGAACCTGGAGACCTGTGGGCTGAAATTTCTGCTTTTTTTCGGGACGGATGGAATGGAACAAAAACATCGGGAGGTAAACAGTACGATTATACCTCTGATTCTGCTGGTGATGGGTATTGACAGTATAGGATGCTATCTGTTTGCCGGAATGTTTTCCAGGAGGGTTACGATTCTGGTAAATAAATTCAAAAGGGTGGAGACAGGAGACTTTTCCGCCACAGAGCCCATATCCGGAAATGATGAGCTGAAGGTACTGGACGATCAGTTTACCCATATGCTGGAGACCATCAATGCTCTGATCAGGGAAAATTATGTTCAGGAGCTGGAAAAGAAGGAGACGGAGCTGCAGAATCTGCAGCTGCAGATCAACCCGCATTTTCTGTACAACACACTGGAAACCATCAGTTCTATTGCGGCTGTGCGGCAGGCTTTTACGGTCTGTGATCTGTGCGGCAGACTGGGGGAGATTTTCCGTTACAGTCTGGGTAAGGACTATGGAGAATTTGTCACTGTGGAACAGGAACTGCATCATGTGGAAAATTATGTCTTCATTCAGAAGGTGCGTTACGGGGATAAATTTGAAGTGTTCTATCATATTGAGCCGGAAGTAAGGCAATGTATGATTCTGCGTTTTATTTTGCAGCCGGTGGTAGAAAATGCCATTCTTCACGGAATTGCACCCATGACGGGAAACGGTACTTTGAAGATCAGCGTGGGGAGACAGGGAGAGATACTGTATGTGAAAGTGGAAGATGATGGAATCGGGATGGACAGTACAAGGAAAAGCGAGCTGGAAGAATATATCAGCCGTCCGGAGAACAGTCGGGAAGAGAAGGGCAGTATCGGTGTCAGAAATGTGCATCGTCGTGTCCGGCTGGCCTGCGGAGACCGGTACGGAGTCAGCATAGAATCCCGGCCGTACAGAGGTTCCGGTTTCCTGATAACATTTCCGCTGCGAAGAAAAGGGGATGAAGAATGTACAGATTGATGGTTGTGGATGATGAGGCGTTGATTCGGCAGGGACTGCTGGCCCGGCTGGAATTTCTGGGGTTTTCTTTTGAACAGGTGCAGGAGGCGGGAGGCGGTACAGAAGCACTGAAGATACTGGAGGAGTCACCGGTGGATATCTGCATTGTAGACATTCAGATGCCCGATCTGGACGGCCTGACGTTTATCGAGCGCGCGAAGAAGCATGGGGGGGTAAATACACAGTTTATCCTGTTGAGCGGGTATGCGGAATTTTCTTATGCGGAGAGAGCTATTTCTCTGGGGGTGTCGGATTATCTGCTGAAGCCTCTGGCAAATGAGGAACTGTCCAGAGCCATAAATAAGGCAATGGGACAGCTGGAGGAGGTCGCCAGGCGCAGAGCCATGGATTCTTCCAGAAAACGTCTGGCCAGGACACAGCAGGATTTCTGGCTGGAGCGGGAGATCAATGTCCTGCTGAACGAGAAAAATGCATGGGACAATCGAAACCGCTATCCGCAGCTGCAGGAGCGTTATCCGGAGCTGCTCTGTGCAGGAGAACAGATACTGATGCTGGGAATCCTGAATATTGAAGCCGACAGCTATTGTCAGGGCAGCTTTGAACGGGAAGATGCGGAGCTGCTTCGATTTTCGGTGAGAAATGTATTTTCAGAACTGGTATCCTGCGGAGTAAAGCTGATTGTAGACAATCTGACTAATATGGAGCAGATGTACCTGATTTTCATTGGGGAGGACGCCATGAGCCTTCGGGAGGATGCAGAGCGTATCTTTGCCAGAATCTATACGCTGTTCGAAAAAAAGCTGGATGTGTTTCTGTCCATGGGAGTCAGCAGCTGCAGGAAGAATCTGGATGTCAATGCCAGAAGAGAGGCCGAGGAGGCGCTGAAATGGCGCAGCGCCCAGGACAGACTGAACCTTTGCTTTCATGCGGATCGGAAGATGCTGGAGGTAAAGAATTTTCCCACGGCGGAGCTGAATCTTCTGGGAGCGCTTATGGAGAGAGGAGATCTGGAGGGGATGCGCAGATCTGTGGGACGTATTTTTGCGGAGCAGCATCAGTCACGATACAGTGCGCAGTTCATCCATATGATTCTGGGGAGGATTCTCAATATGACACTTCTGGCTTTTCCCACCAGGGAGGGCAGGGAGGAGAGACTGGAGGAACTGATGTCAGGATTTGCTCTGGCGGATGAAACGACGGAACCGCAGGAGCTGGCAGAACGGTTATATGCCCTGCTTCTCGGGTATATCGGACAGGAATTCCAGGAGGCACATACGGAGGACAAAATCAAACTGGCCATTCAGTATATGCAGCAGAATTTTGAACGGAATATTGCCATAACCGAGCTGGCCGGCCGCTATGGTATGAGTCCCAATTATTTTTCCACCATGTTCAAAAGGGAGACAAATCAGTCTGCCATTGCCTATCTGACGAATCTGCGTGTGCAGAAGGCGGTATGGTACCTGGAGAACACGGAGGAGAGTGTGGTGGACATTTCGCAGAAAGTCGGATATGAAGACAGTCAGTACTTTTTCAGAGTGTTTAAAAAAATCATGGGGATGACACCCCTGATGTATCGAAAGGAATATAGAAAAAATGCGAGTGAAAGAAATGACAGAGAAAAAGATAACGGATAAAAAGCAGGCGTTTTTCCTGTTCTGTATCTGCTGGATGGCTTATTTTACCTGCTATATCGGGAGGCTGAATTTCTCCTCTGCAATGGCTGCCATGATTGAAGAGCAGGTTCTGACCAAAACCCAGGCCGGTACCATCAGCATGGTGTATTTTTTCATCTATGGTGCCGGACAGCTGCTGAATGGCTTCCTGGGGGATAAGCTGCAGCCCGGCAGAATGATTTTCAGCGGCCTGGCACTGTCCATGCTCTGTAATCTTCTGATGGGAACCGCAGGGGCTTTCGGAGTGATGGTGATTGTGTGGGGGGTCAACGGATATGCCCAGTCTATGGTATGGCCGCCGATTATCCGCATTTTTGCGAAACGGCTGGAGGAAGCCGTGCGGCTGCGCTATTGTGTGGATATTGTCTCCACCCAGGCGGCGGGCACCCTGGCCGCCTATGTGCTGTCGGCGGCGGTGCTGTCGGTGTCGGGCTGGCGGACAGTATTCTGGGGTGCGGGAATCTGTCTGTTGCTGGTGGCGATTCTGTGGATCCTGGGATATGCCAGAGTGGAGCGCCTTGCCGGAGAAAACGGGGTAGTCGAGGAGAACTCCACAGAGAATGTGCCGGCAGAAAGGAGTGTGGGAAAGAACGGCAGAAGCTTTGGCTCATTGCTGCTGGGGGGACTCTGGCTGATTATTCTGCCGGTGGTGGTGCACGGAATCTTAAAGGACGGTGTCACTTCCTGGGTGCCTACCTATATCCTGGAGACTTTTCACACTTCAGCCTCTCTGTCGGTGCTGGTGACCACCGTGCTGCCCATTGTCAACCTTTCGGGAGCCTACCTGGCCAGAGCGCTCTATCGAAAGTGCGCCGGGAACGAAGTCAGGGCTTCCGTGGTGTTTTTCAGCGTATCGGTGGCGGCTCTGTCGATTCTGTGGCTGGCAGGTTCCTTCTCCATGGCGCTGACGGTGGCATTGCTGGCGGTGATTACCGCCTCCATGATGGGTGTCAATACTTTGTTCGTAAATCTCCTTCCCCTGCGCTATGAAAAGGAGGGGAAGGTGTCAAGTGTGTCCGGCTTTCTGAATGCCTGTGCCTATATCGGCACTGCGGTATCCACGTTCACCATCGGCGTGATGGTGGAGTCGCTGGGCTGGGGTGTAACCGTGGGCAGCTGGCTGGCCGTGACTGCGGCGGGGCTGGTGGTCTGCCTTGCTGTCAAAGGCAGGTACAGAACCGGGGAAACGCAGAGCAGCGATTCCGGGTCCGGAGCCGTGTCGTAAGAGTTCCTGTCCTGCTCATAGAGCTTCGGAATCACGGGACATGGGTCGGCCTTCCCTGCATGGACCAAAAATCTTTCCCAGGATATGCTCAGGGGAATGTCCGGAGAAATGGGCTCTGCAAAGCTGCCTTCCGGCATTGTCAATGTCATCAGATATTTTTTGCGGCTGTCTGCAGGACAGCCGTTTTTCTGACCGTCAATTATCCGGAAGAGAACTTTCTTCTCATCAGGCATAGCTTCCGCCACAAGCAGAGGACCTCTGGAGACCCAGGTCTGTCCTGTCTTCACTGCCCGGGTCAGGGCCTGTGGGACAGCTGTGCCGTCGTTTCGGATAAAGGTCGCGTATTGTCCTGCAAAAGGTGCTCTGTTGTGGAGATCCATACCTGAGGTGGCTGCGATACGCAGGCCGTTCAGGACCAGATTCTCCCAGAGGGCAAGGGCCGGCAGATTGGTCTCACGGAGCGGTTCGGGATTGTTGAAAATTTCGATGAAATCTGCGGCGGCGTAGTCAGTCATCTGCATTTCGAAGCGGCATCCTGTGGCAAAAGGATATCCAAAGGAGAAAGGATGTGCAATGCCGGCCAGAGCTCCGGTTTTCAGTATCTGTGTGAAAATCAGCTCCGGTCTTTTGGGATCAATGGAATCCCAGGGGACATATTCGTGCAGGTTGAGACACAGAATGTGGCCGTAATAGGTAGTATATTCCATGCCGTAAATACACTGGATGGGGCTGGGAAAATCACGCAGCAGTTCTTTCATTTTCGGATGACCGGAAATGGTATTGTGATCGGTGAGGGCGAAGGCATCCACATTGTCCTGAGCCATGTGCTCAAGCAGGTCCCGGCAGGTCAGAGAGGCGTCGGATTCCGTGGTGTGATTGTGGAGCTCCAGTCTCAGAAAATCCTTTGATGTATTCTCTACCGTTGCGGCGGGGATTTCCTTCGATGGCCTTTTTGTCACTCTGGCTGATGCATTTGGTCCGGCTGCTCTTTTTCCGGATACTGTAATGGTATAAGGTGTGTCATCCATCAACACCTGAAAAGCCAGAACGGTAACCTTCAGCACTCCGTCCATGGTCTCCGGCATCAGACAACCTTCGGAGAGTTCGTCAGGGCCGAAATGCATGTGACGGCACAACAGCTGTTTGTGGATGCAGCCGATAAAGTGATCATTCAGGGATGCGGAAATGTGTATTTCGGTTTTCGTTTCTCTGAAAAACAGTTGGGCCAGCTGTTCCCGGCTGAAAGAATCATAGGCGGTGGTATTGTAATGGCGGCGACAGTAATCCGCCAGTTCCTCCACCGGCACCTGAGCGGGAGAGTCATAGTGCTGTTTTTCAAAAGTGAGACAGATGTCCAGTTCTTCCAGAACATACGGCAGACAGAAGGTATAGGTGATCTGCCCTGTGAAATCTTTGCTCAGCAGGCCTCTGGCCTGATATAGCTGCTGCATTTTAAAATTCCTCCTGCATTTTGATGGAAACAGGATAATCCATTTACAGCGGTTTGTCAACCAGGTACGGTGTGCATCCCGGGGATACAGTTCAGACAGAAAACTGAACTGTGTTTTTTTGCTGTAAAATTTCCCATTGGCAATCAGAGTTTTCTCCATTGTCAGGTTCCCGGGGATTTTTTTATACTGAATCAGTGAAAAAGGGACGGAAGTCCCCATTGGAAAAGGGAGGAAAGAAAGCGTGGAAAGGAAACTGCGTTTTAAAGAGGACGGAAGCTTTCGGATTCTTCAGCTCACGGATATTCACTATACGGAAGACGATGAGAGAGACCACAGAACAGTGGCGCTTATGCGGGATCTGATCCGTCGGGAGAAGCCGGATTTTATTATCACTACGGGAGATACTGTCTATGGGGAGAAGAACATGGAGTACCTTCCGCTGGCATTGGCGCCGCTGACAGAATCCGGGATTCCCTGGACATTTCTCTTCGGAAATCACGATGTGGAATTTGCCGGAAACAGGGAGGAACTGTTTGCGGCAGTGCGGAAACTGCCAGGGTGCATTGGGTATCATGATGCCGAATCGAAAGATGGTGTGGGGAACCATACGATTGGGATTGAGGACGGAGAAGGAAGGGTCAGATGGCTGATTATCGGTATAGATTCCGGGGATTATAATCCTCTGAAACAAGTGGGAGGCTATGGCTTTATTACACCCGCCCAGATTCACTGGTATCAGGAACAGATTCGCAGACAGGAGCAGGAGAATCCGGATTTTGGGGTTCTGGCATTTCAGCACATGGCATTGCCGGAGTATGCGGAGGTATTCCGCTATGAGACCTGCTACGGTACCAGACGGGAGGGGTACGGCTGTCCCAGGATCAATACCGGTTTTTTTGCGGCCATGCTGCAGGCGGGACATTCTCCCAGCCTTTTTGTGGGACATGACCATGCGAATGATTTTTACGGAAAGCTGTATGGCGTGACCCTGGGGTACGGACGGGCCACAGGCTATGGCTCTTACGGAGCACAGGATTTTGCACGGGGCGGAAGAGTATTTGTGCTGAACCAGGAGGACACGGCCTCTTATACCACCTATGTGAGTCTGGACGGCGGCATTGTGGTGGATGACCCATGGCGCTATGAGCCGCTGGAAAGGAGGGAGGAAGGATGATTCATTTTGTGACATTCAATATCCGCTGTGATTATGAGCAGGACGGCCCTAATAATTTCTGCTTCCGCCGGGAACGGATTCTGAAAAAGCTGGAAGAAGAGAGGCCGGATATCATCTGCTTTCAGGAGGTTCTGCCCCATGTGGCGGCATGGCTGAAACAGGAGCTTGCAGATTACTACGTGCTGGGCTGCGGCAGAAGCGAGGAATTTCAGGATGAGCAGATGGCGGTGGCCTACCGCCCGGACAAATTTGACCTGATATCCTGGGAGACCTTCTGGCTTTCTGATTCCGGCAGGCCGGGAAGTCGTTTTGAAGGACAGAGTATCTGCCCCAGAACCGCGGCGGAGGCGCTTTTGTATGACAGAGAGGAAAAGGAAATCTACCGGGTGTTCAACACCCACCTGGACCATGTGTCCGGTGATGCCAGAAAGCGGGGACTTGGACAGATTCTGGACAGAATAGAATGCCCCAGGACGTTCCCGGAGGCAGGAGTGATTCTGGCGGGAGATTTCAATGCGGAGCCTGACGGGCCGGAGCTTGCGGAGCTGTGGGGCAGAGGGAGGCTGACAGACGCCTCCGAAGGATTGGGAGGAACTTTCCATGATTACGGACAGTTATCACAGCCTGAGAAAATTGACTATATCTGCCTGGCAGAGCCTTTGCATTTCAAGGAAGCGAAGCGCTGGGAGGACTGTGTGGACGGTGTCTATTTATCAGACCACTATCCGGTCAGTGTAAAAATTTACAGAGAATAAAAGAAATTAGTCCATTGTTTCGGAAGACGGTATTTCGATATAATAAGCCCATTGAGAGCAAGGAAGAGGAGGGACTCACATGAAAAGTAAGGCAAAGATTCAAAAAGCGCCGGTGGGGAAGCGGATTATCAAGTTCTGGCCCTTGTATGTCATGTTGATACCATGCGTTGTCTACTACATACTGATCTGCTATGTGCCTATCGCGGGAAATGTACTGGCATTCAAGGACTATTCCTTTAGAAAGGGAATCTGGGGAAGCGATTGGGTAGGCCTACGGTATTTTAAGACTTTCTTTACCAGCTATGATTGCTTCAGGCTGATAAAGAACACGCTGACAGTAGGATTGATCAAATGTATTCTGGAGTTCCCTTTTGCGATTATTCTTGCGCTGATGCTGAACGAAGTGCGGAACATGAAGTTCAAAAAGATTTCTCAGACCATCACATACCTGCCCCATTTTCTGTCATCGGTTATCATCGTGACCATGATTCAGAGAATTCTGGCACCCAACAACGGTATGTTGAATCAGGTGATAGCGGCGCTGGGCGGCAAGGGAGATACCTTCTTCCTGATGGAAGCCAGTTATTTCTATCCCATTTTGTTCCTCATGGATCTCTGGCGTAATATCGGCTGGGATTCCATTATCTATCTGGCGGCTATAGCAGGTGTGGACACCGCACTGTATGAAGCGGCGGAGATGGATGGCTGCGGCAAGCTGGGACGGATGTGGCATATTACACTTCCCGGAATCAGAGGCACCATTGGCCTGTTGTTCATTATGGGCATCGGCGGTCTGCTCTCCTCCGGGTTTGAACAGATTTATCTGCTGCGTACGCCGGGCAACATGGAGCTGGCAGATACATTGGATGTGTATGTGGTTCGGGTTGGTCTGCAGGGCGGACAGTTCGGGTACGCTTCGGCCATCGGTCTGATACAGGGTATTGTGGGCCTGATAATAGTGATCACGGCCAACAAGATATGCAAGAAGATGACGGAAGTCAGTCTATGGTAGGAACCTTCAGGCGAAAGCCATTTATATAGAAGGAAAAATTAAGGAGGGAAAGAAATGAAAAAGAAAGTATTAAAACGCATGTTTTCCGTTTTGCTGGCGGGAAGCATGATGGCAACTGTTCTGACAGGCTGCGGCAGCGATGACGGGAATACCACATCCGGCGACGCGCAGCAGTCCGCACAGAATGAGTCTTCGGCACAGCCGTCATCCGATGATGCGGCAGGGGCAGGAGATGAAAGTCAGGGGGAAGCCGGACAGTCCGACGAATGGATTGCAGACCGTGAGATCGTTTTACATGCCTATGTGGATGATATCTACAATGCGCTGCCGGATGATCAGGTAAACAACCCGGTATTCAAGGAGATCAAGGAGCGCACAGGGATTCAGCTCAAAATTACGTTTACGCCTGGCGAGAGCAACAGCAAAACGCTGGCTGCTCAGCTGGCGGCAGGCACGATTCCCGATGCCATTGTCTGCTATCTGAACAACTCGGCCAGACCGGAGTTCCCGCTTCTGTATAAGGCGGCAAAGGACGGCCTGTTTGCAGATATCTCCGAATATATACCGAATTCAAAGGTGTATTCCAAGTACATGGAGGATGGATATCTTCCCAATGATACTTACAAGAATATTGTGTTCCGTGAGGATTTTGATGGCGCGGTGTATCTGCTGCATTTGGGTATAGACGAAGTAGACAGATCCTTGATCTATGATCCCACAGAAGCTTACATAGGCGGACCTTATATTCAGAAGTCTATCATAGATGCGCTGAATATTGATCCTACCTCTGTTCGTACCTCGGAAGATTTCTACAATCTGCTGGTAAAGATCAAAGAGGGCGACTTCAAGGATGACAATGGTAATGATGTGATTCCTCTGGGACCCAAATACTGGGGCGGTTCCGTGGATGCCATGGACTTTGACTTCCGTGGTCTGATCTGGGGTGTCAGTGACGACTACAACATGGATGAAAACGGAGAGATTTATCATGTAGCGGAGACTGACCATGTATATGAGCTGATCGATTATGTGCGTAAGCTTCTGAACGAGGGTCTGATGCATCAGGAATACTTTACCATGGATGAAACCAGAGCCGAGGAGCTTTACAGAAGCCATAGCTGTGCTATTATAGGCGATGTTCACAACTATGTGGATATTATTTATGAGTCGGAAGACTGGATTCCCCTTGGACCTCTGAACGATCTTCAGGGCGACAACAAGACTGTTACTTCCGGCAAGAGCGGACGCGGCTGTCTGGCAATTTCCGCGGACGCAGAGAATCCCGAAGAGATCTTCCGTTTCTTTGACTGGCTTTCCACTTATGAAGGACAGCTTCTGACCCAGTATGGCATAGAAGGACTTACCTATAATATGGTAGACGGCAAGCCTGTGCTGACAGACGAGGCGCTGGAGCATCTGAATGCAAGTGATGAAAAGTGGATGTGGAATGAAGTGGGTGCGGCATTCGGCGGAAGCGGAGTTTATCTGTTCGAGTTTATTACAACCAATAAGAATAATATCGATAATTTCGGCGAGGCAAGACCGGGTGCAACGGGAAGCTCTACTTTCCAGAGAAGTGTGGACCTTGCCACACAGTATCCCAGAGAATATAAGCTGGTCGAGGGCCTGGGAGCAACCAGTTATCTGAATACGGAAGATATGGCAGACGTGAAGGCACAGCTGGATCTGCTCAACTTTAATGATGTTCTGGTACAGGCGATTTTTGCCAAGGATGACGCTGAAGTGAAGACCATCATTGAAAGCTTCCGGGCGCAGTTGAAGTCTGCAGGTGTAGACAAGTTCAAGGAAAAACTGAAGGCGATTTATCAGGAAGATCCGAAGGCAATCAGTTTTTACCGCTAATATTTTACGAGACAATGACATTGATATGATACTGCGGGATTGTTCCCGCAGTATCATGAAAAAGTATGATTCATGAGTTGAAAACAATATGCAGGGAGGGTGCTATGAGTAGAAATAGGCATTTGCAAACAGGAACAAAAGTAAAGACAAATCTGAACGAAAGGATAATGCAGGCCTTTATTTATCTGATTCTGATTGCCTTCTGTCTGCTCATTATCCTTCCCTGTCTGAATGTTCTGGCATTGTCTTTTAACGACGGCAAGGATGCTGCAAAAGGCGGCGTGTATTTCTGGCCCAGAGAGTGGACTATGGACAATTACAATGAAGTGTTCAAGGATGGCAGCATTATGCGGGGGTACATAGTTACGGTTGGAAGAGTGGTAGTCGGTACTACCTGTACCTTGCTCTGTATCTCTCTTGCCGCCTTTGCACTGAAGGAAAAGCTGCTGCCCGGCGGTAAGCTGATTAATTTCCTGATTACGTTCACCATGCTGTTCGGAGGCGGTACGGTGCCTACTTACATTCAGTATAAGAATCTGCATTTGCTCAACAATTATCTGGTGTATATCATCCCGGGATTGTACAGTGTGACATATCTGATGATGATGCGAACCTTCTTTGAAGGGATTCCAGACAGTTTGGAGGAATCGGCTAAGCTGGACGGATGCGGGTATTTCAAAATCTACGCGAAGATCATGATGCCTTTGAGTAAGCCTGTTATCGCAGTGGTGGGACTGTATACGGCGGTAGGCCACTGGAACGACTGGTTCTCAGGCGCCTTCTATATGACGGATAATAAGAAATGGCCTGTACAGACTGTCATGCAGCAGATGCTTTCCAGAGCCATGTCCAGTGAGAAGGAGATTACCAGTGTGGCCCAGGCCATTGCACAGAGTGTCGGCCGAGTTACATCGGATTCCCTGAAGATGGCGGCGGTAGTGATTACTACGGTTCCTATCCTCTGTGTATATCCTTTTGTACAGAAGTATTTTGCACAGGGTGCCATGATTGGAGCAGTTAAGGGATAACTTTCTTTCCCAGAGGAAAGATATTTGGATTGCCGTTCACGGAGCTGACGGCAGCAGATTCTAAGGCGTGGAAATGCATTGAGCATTTAGCCGCCGCACAAAAGCCGGATGTGTTTGGAAGGCTGGACTTTGTGCGGCGGTTTTGTGTATATGAAAGAGCTGTGATCACTGTGTATAAGAGACATGGAATGTTGATTGTACAGGCATTTTAAGGAGCTGCAGCTCAAAGGAATAATTTGAGGAGCTATTTTGAGGCAGGGAAGGAAAGGATGCGCAGATGAAAAAGTGGGATGTATTTGTTTTCGGAGATATCAATATGGACTTATTGGTGCCAAATGTTAACAGATTGCCGCCGGCGGGAGAGGAGTGGGAAGTGCCGGTGATGGAGACAGCGCCGGGAGGAGGAGCTGCGCTTTTTGCTCTGGGACTGGCCAGACTGGGAATGAAACCTGTGTTCCTGGGACGTGTGGGAGATGATCTGTACGGGAATTATTTGAAGAAATACATGGAAGAGACAGGGGTGGACACTTCGCTTCTGGAGACAGGGATAAATGCTGAGACAGGTATTTCCATCAGTTTTACAGATGACAGAGATCGGTCTTTTCTCACTTTCCGGGGAGACTGCAAAGTGCCTGATATTGGGGAAGTTTCCATAGAACAGGTATCCCGGGCCAGACATATCCACCTGACAGGTTATACGGAATCGGTAAACCACCAGGCATACCTTGCTTTTCTGCAAAAGCTGCGCAGAGAGACAGATGTCACTGTATCTTTTGATGTAGGCTGGGACAGCACCGGGGAGTGGAGTCCAAGGATTTACGAATTGTTTCCCTATCTGGATGTGCTGCTGATGAATGAGACAGAGAGTCTCCATTACAGCAGAAAAGAAACTGCCCGGGAAGCGGCGTTGGATTTCTCATCCGCAGGCTGTATGGCGGTGATCAAGCTGGGCAGGAAAGGGGCGCTTTGCTGCCGGGACGGACAAGTTTGGAGTCGGGAGGGCTTCTCCGTGACTGCGGTGGATACCACAGGGGCAGGAGATTCCTTTAATGCAGGTTTTGTATACGGATTCCTGAAAGGAGAGGAGCCTGAGACCGCGCTGTGCCTGGGCAACGGCTGCGGCGCCCTGTCCTGCACCGGACTGGGCGGCAACACTATGTTCCCCACCCTGGAAAAACTCCGGGCATTTATAGAGACACAGAAAAATCAGTAGTTACGGAACTGGAAACAGTAACTGGAGTGCAGTTACGGAACTGAAAACAGTAACTGCACGAACAGTGTCCGGAATAATATACGGATGCATGCATTTGCAGCCGTATATTATTCATAGTATATGGATACTGGAGTGCAGTTACGGAACTAAAATAGGAGGATTTATTCATATGAAAATAGCAGTAATAGGAGGAGCCGGTGTCAGAACCGTCATCTTCATCAACGGACTTTTGAAGCGCTGTCATAAACTTCACATTGATGAGGTGGCGCTCTATGACATCAACAGAGAGAAGCTTCAGATAATTGAAAAGCTCTGTACTCATGTGGTGAGAAGAGGGGAATCGGATCTGAAGGTATATGCCGCAGAAGATGCAAAAGAGGCGGTTATGGGGGCGGACTATGTGGTGACCACACTGCGGGTAGGGGGAGATCATTCCCGGACGGTGGACGAGGAGATTGCCCTGCGTTGCGGTGTCATCGGCCAGGAGACCACAGGAGTAGGCGGATTTTCCATGGCGGCCCGGACCATTCCGGTATTGCTGGAATATTGCGAGCTGATCAAAAAATATGCTCCCGAGGCCTGGATTTTTAACTTTACCAATCCTTCCGGCCTGGTGACCCAGACGCTGAAAAATGCCGGATATGACAGGGTGATCGGTATCTGTGATGCACCCAGCAGCACGAAATTCCGGATGGCAAAGTACCTGAATGTTCCGGAAGAAGAATTGTATGTGGAATTTTTCGGGCTGAATCATCTCTCCTGGATTCGAAGTGTGAAGCTTTCCGGTAAGGAGATGCTGGGAGAGCTGCTGGAGGATAACGCTTTTCTGGAGGGTGTGGAGGAGTTCCAGAGATTTGAGCCGGGTGTCCTTCGGCTGACCGGCCTGCTGCCCAATGAGTATCTCTACTACTATTATCACCGGGAGAAAGCACTGGAGAATATAAAGAAAGCGGGAAGCGCCAGAGGACGCAACATTGAGGAGATTAACCGCAAAATGTTCGAGGAACTGCGGGGGATGGACGCGGACAGTGACCCGGAAGAGATGCTGCAGACATTCCTCTATTACATGCAGCAGAGAGAAAATTCCTACATGGCTGTGGAGACCGGAGGAAAGGGCCGTCCTATGAAAGAACGGGGACAGCTGCCCGTACCGGAAGGCATCGGCTATGCCGGAGTGATGCTGGACTGCATCGAGGGAATGCAGTCGGAGAAGGGAAGATATCTGGTGCTGTCCGTGGAGAACAGGGGCGCACTGCCGCAGCTCGCGGACAGAGATGTAGTGGAGATGACATGTCTGGTGTCAAAGGAGGGAATTCAGCCAGTGAAGGTGGAAAATCCGCCGGAAGACTGTATGCTTTTGATCCACAGCATCAAGCATTACGAGAGGCTGGCGGCCGAGGCAATTGTGGAGCAGTCCAGGGAAAAGGCTGTCAGAGCGCTGATGCTGCATCCTTTGATTAACTCTTACTCTCTGGCAGAAAAGCTGCTGACAGAATACGGAGAGGCTTACGGCGGATTGTTTGGAGCAAATTGAAGAGGGCGGAACTGCATTGCACACAGGATTCTTCCGGAACTGGAATGGAAGGAAAATTCAGGATAGAGGAGTATTGAATATGAAGTTTGTCCATAAAAAGGAAATGCAGAAGAACATTCCGGTGCTTACATTGGACGAAAATCAGGACAGAGAAAGTCTGCGGGACAGTGCAAACAGGCTGGGATATGCTCTGAGAGAAGACTGTCAGTTTGATGTGGATGCCTTTGCGGAAGGAGTGTTTGACGGTCCGGCAGGGGAAGCGGCAGAATTTTTTACAGAATGTCTGTTGCAGGGGGCGTATCGATTCGGAAGGGAAGCCCTGAAGCTGTGTTGCCGCGGAAATGTGTATGCACTGCGGGACAGACTGGCAGCGGTGCCGGATGTGACAGTCTGCTTGGTATCCAAGGAAGAGATTGAGGAGGCGACAGCAAAAGGGGAGGCTCTGGGCCGGTGCAGGAACTATGCCAGAATGCTGGGAGACCTGCCCTCCAATTACCTGACGGCGGATGACTTCTGCCTCTATGCAGAACAATTGGTTCGGGACAGGCCTTCCCTGTCTCTGGAGATTTATCGGGACAGGGAGCTGACTGAAATGGGCTGCGGCGGAATTCTGGCTGTGAATCAGGCTTCGGGAACACCGGCAGCCCTGCTGCATCTGCGTTACGGCGGAAAAGGGAAAGGCCCTGTGACGGCGCTGGTAGGAAAGGGTGTCATGTTTGACAGCGGCGGGATGCACCTGAAGTCCATGGGAGACATGGAGGGGATGAAATATGATATGTGCGGCGGGGCAGATGTCCTGTGCCTGCTGGAATATGCGGCGGACATATCCTGCGCGTTTCCGCTGGAGGGCGTGATTCCGCTGGCGGAAAATGCGGTGGGAGACAGGAGCCTTCGGATGGGAGATGTGATTACCATGTTGTCAGGCCGGACCGTGGAGGTATATAATACAGATGCGGAAGGACGGCTGCTGCTGGGAGACGGGCTTTTCTTTGCCGCGGAACGGGGGGACCGTCTGATAGACCTGGGCACACTGACCTGTTCCTGCAGAGAAGCTCTGGGAGATGAGACAACAGGCTTTTTCTGTAATGAGGAAGCACTGGCGGACCTTGTGGAAAAGGCTGCGGCGGGCAGCGGAGAGCCTGTGTGGCGGCTGCCTCTGGGAGAAAGGTATAAGCGGCAGCTGTTCTGGACCAAGACGGCGGACATGGCCAACTATATGCCGGACAAAAAGGCAGGGGCCAGCGTGGCGGGATGTTTTCTGGAGGAATTCACAAAAGGAAAGCCCTGGGCACATTTTGACATGGTGGGTCCGGCGGTGTCGCGCAGAGAAAACGGCAGGCTGCAGACCGGCGCCACGGGAACCATGTTCGCTGCTGTGGCAAAGCTTTTGGAGATGTGAGAGGAAAGTACTGGACAGCCTGTTGCGGAACTGGAAATTATGGATGGTAAAGTCACAAAGACGCCCGAGAGGAATTTTCATGAGTGTACTATCGAATGAGAATTTCTCTCTTGTAGGGGCGTCGAAGAGACTTTACCCTTTAGTGCCGTCGCGCAGCGACTTAATTAGGAGGAATCAGAATGGGACAGGAAGAGAACAGAAAGGCAGAGGCACTTCGGCAGGAGGTGTCTGCGCTGGCGGAGGAGCTGGCGGAAAAGCTGGAAGACGGAAAGCTGAAAGACATGTTCCGGCAGTGTTTTGTCAGCACAGCTGCCACAACGGCGCGTTTTCTGCCGGAGGGCAGGGCCTATGTGATTACGGGAGATATTGAGGCCATGTGGCTGAGGGATTCTTCGGCTCAGGTGGCGCATTATCTTCCTTATTTAAAGCGTTCGCCCATGCTCCGGGAGCTGGTGAGAGGATTATTGATACAGCAGATGGATTTTATCTGCATTGATCCTTATGCCAACGCGTTTAATCAGGAGCCCAACGGCAGATGCTTTGAGAAGGATGAGACAGAGACATCTCCCTGGATTTGGGAGAGGAAGTACGAGGTGGATTCTCTCTGCTATCCTGTCAGACTTCTGGCCCAGTATCGCAGGGCCACGGGGGATGACAGCATTTTCGGGGACAGAACGAAAGAAGCGCTGGAGAAAATTGTGACACTGTGGGAAGCACAGCAGCGCCACTGGGAGTGTGCGGAGTATTCCTTTGTACGCCGCAACTGTCCGGCTTCGGACACCCTGTCCAACGGGGGAAAGGGAAGTCCCTGTGCGTACACGGGTATGACCTGGAGCGGATTTCGGCCGAGCGATGACGCATGCATGTACGGCTATCTGATTCCCGCCAATTTCTTTGCGGCAGGAGTGCTGGAGTATGTGGCAGACTTTGCCGGGGAGATTTACAGGGACGAAGAGCTGGCGGCGCGCGCGAACAGACTTTCAGGAGAAATTCTGGAGGGAATCCGGACTCACGGTATCACACAGGTGGAAGGCCTGGGGCCGGTTTATGCCTATGAGACAGACGGTATGGGCCATTATAATCTCATGGACGATGCCAATGTGCCCAGCCTGCTTTCCCTTCCCTGGCTGGAGGCTCCGGGAGTGGAGGAAGAGATATATCAGAACACCAGAAAATTTGTTCTCAGTGGGGGGAATCCCTATTATTTTGAAGGAAAGGCAGCCTGCGGCATCGGCAGTCCCCACACGCCCCGGGGCTATATCTGGCATATTGCGCTGACTATGCAGGGGCTTACTTCAAAGTCCCGGGAAGAGCGGGAAGCACTGCTGCGGACCCTGACGGAGACGGACGCTGGTCTGGGGCTGATGCATGAGGGCTTTGACGCGGACTGCCCGGAAAAATTTACGAGGGAATGGTTTGCCTGGGCGAACTCACTGTTTGCACTGTTTGTGATGGAGCATCGGGGATTGTTGACTTGAAAATAAGTGCGGAGGAGAAGTATGGATTTTACATTTGACGGAAAAATAAGCAAACCAGTATTGGAAAATTATCTGAGTCGGGCGGTGACAGCTGCCGGATTATATGAGAGTGATACCCTGGAGGATGATTTGAGGGTATTGCAGAAAATCGGCGCCAAGTTTCTGGGCCGGGCTTCCGGTGTATGGTATATGGAAGAACCGGATGAGGAGCATTTTGAGAAATCCAGACTTCTGGCAGAACGGGTACATGAGATGGACCCGGAGATTATTCTCCAGGCCTGTGTCTTTGAGATGGTGGTAGAGAGGATGGAGGAAGTGGAAATTCCGCTTCCTGTGCTGCGGGCGTTTGGGCAGAAGGAGGAGAGACGGCATTTTCGGCTGGAAGACACTTTATTTCCGGGAGAGCCGAAGGATTTCCGGCACCAGAGAGAGGGAAAGGACAAAAACGGCGGCATTCCTGACTTAAGTCGGACAGAGGCTGCCATGTGGTTTTATTATCGAGCCACCCGCTATATTGACTGCGGTTATGAGGCGCTTCACATGGGACAGGTGCATCTGTATACGGCCAACGATCACGGCATGGTGAAAACGGTGGAGCTTTTTGACAAGATCCGAAAGTATGCCGCCATTCACGGGAGACGTCACAAAGTCCTGATGGATGCTCATACCCACGGCGTGAGTATTCGGGGGAAGCTGCTTTTTGACTATCATGCCATGCCCTTTACCAGGGTGGCACTTCTGGAGGAAGAAGGCCAGAAGCTGGTGCTGGTGCGGGAGGGCTTCAGCGAGGGCGGTGTAAATCCGGACGGATGGAGCGCGGAGGCCATGCCCTATCTCATGGAATATGACAACTGGGGCGGCCGGGTAGTGGAGGATCCGGAGAAGCTTACCAGACAGGAGCTGGCGGCCAGGGACTGGTGGGGCTATGATCAGATTGCCTGGTTTGCCAATCAGCCCGAGGAAGAGAGGAATCGCTTTCTGGAGTATACCTATCGCTGGACGGAAATCAGTAATGTGAACGCCTATTTTGAAGTTCCGTTCCGCAGGATGCTCAGCGACGCATGGATAGAAACGGAACGCGCCGACAACGGATGCCGGGATATACAGCACTTCTACCAGTGTAACCGGAAAAGTCCGGCCTGTCCCATGGGATTTTCGCAGGAGGATATCATCTGCAGGATATGGGGCCAGGGCCACAGCCTTCGGGAGAAGGCGGGAAATCCGCCGCTGGTGTTCGATCATGGGGCCAGGGAAGTCTATGATGAGAAGACAGGGTACAAGCTGCCCGAACGCGTGGTGGTGTACGGCAGTTTTCAGCCTTATGTGGGAGCGGTGCGGGACGATTCCAACAGTGAAGTTACAAGGATGTATTATGTGGGGAACAATACCTATGTACTGTCAGTGGTGATTCCTTTTCCCGGGGAATATAATTTCGGAGTATCCACTTATGGAACATTGTCGGCCACATACAGTACAGACCGTTTCCCGCGGAGTGGTTCGGGTCACAGAGGAATTTTCCGCACGGAAAAGGAGAACGCGGCGGTTCGCTTTACCTATGAATTTATGGGCGAAGGCGTGAAAGTGGAGGTTTTCAATGATTGAGAAAATAAAGTGGCTCAGCTCACTGGAAAAAGTGTTTCCGGACAGAGAGCCGGAGGGCGGCTTTGCTGATTTGAAGAAAATGCCTTCTTTTCTGGAAGGGGAAGTGTTCTCGCTGCAGTTTGCGTTTCTGACTTCCTGTGAAGCGGAAGGCTGGGCCGAGGTGGGGCTTTCGGGACTTTTTGCGGAGTATGCCGCGGTGCGGGAGGTCTGTCCCATGCCCTCCCGGAATCCGGGAAGGGCGCTGGTGGATAGCAGAGAGGAGGAGAACACCCAGGCGGAAGAGGATACTTCGGCAAAAGCGCAGACTCCGGCGGCGGAAACGGCTGGGGCGAAGAATTGCCCTCCCGGATTGTATCCGGATTTGCTCCGGGAGCTGAAAGGCGGCCGTGTAAAATTGTATCCCGGCCAGTGGCACAGCCTGTGGATTACCGTGGCATGTGGCAGGGAAAAAAGCGACAGGGGGGCGAAGGCGTTTTCCTGTGAGCTTCCTTATGGGATTCATAAGCTGGAGATTACGGTGAAGCCGGAGGAAGGGGAACCGGTGCGGGAGTGTCTGGAGCTGGAACTGATAAAGGCAGCGCTGCCGGAACAGACTCTGATTCACACGGAATGGTTCCATGCGGACTGCCTGGCGGATTATTACAGAGTGGAGCCCTGGAGCGAGGAGCACTGGTGCATTACGGAGAGTTTTCTGAATCACTATGGGGAAATGGGGATGAATATGGTTCTGGTTCCCGTGCTGACGCCGCCTCTGGATACGGCGGTGGGGCGGGAACGGACCACGGTGCAGCTGACAGATATCCGGGAGGAGGGCGAAGGCAGGTACAGCTTTGGATTCGACCGGGTGAAACGATATGTGGAGCTTTGCGGCAAGGCAGGGATTCGTTATCTGGAGATTTCCCATCTGTTTACCCAGTGGGGAGCCTGTGCGGCGCCGAAGGTGATGGTATGGCGGGGGGATACGCAGATTCGGCGGTTCGGTTGGGATACCCCTTCGGACGGCAGTGAATATCTGGGCTTCCTGGAGCAGTTTTTGAAGGCGCTTACAGGGAAACTGACGGAATGGGGCTGGGAGGGAAGGGCCTTTTTCCATCTGTCAGACGAGCCGGGAGAGGACGTTCTGGAGCGGTACAATTTTCTGCGAGGTAAAGTGGCCGGCTGGATTGCGCCTTATCCCATAATGGATGCATTGTCGGATTACTCCTTTTATGAGAGCGGCGCGGTGGACCGTGCGGTACCAAATATGGAAAAGCTGCCTTTGTTCGCTGAAAAGGGAGCAAGCCCTCTGTGGACGTATTATTGCGGGTGCCATGGACACGGTACGCCGAACCGCTACTTTGCCATGCCTCACTGCCAGATCAGGGTGCTGGGTGTACTTTTGTATTATTATGGTGCGGACGGATTCCTGCACTGGGGATATAATTTTTATAATTCGCAGTATTCCCTGGAGCATATCAATCCCTATGCCGTGACAGACGCAGGCGGCGCTTTTCCTTCCGGGGACTCTTTTCTGGTCTATCCGGGGGAGGACGGCAGACCGGAGGACTCCCTGCGTATGCTGCTGATGCTGGAAGCCATGCAGGATATGCGGGCGCTGCAGCTGCTGGAGGGGCTGTGGGGCAGAGAACGGGTGACGGAGCTTATCCGCCGGGAGGCGGGGGGCCAGTTATCGACAATAAAATGGCCCAGAGAATCGGCATTCCTGGCCGGCCTCCGGGAGAAAGTCAACGAAGCTGTCAGGGAGTGGGCGCACATGGCATAATGATTCTGCATTCGCAGAATATAAGCCAGCCTGCGCTGGCTTGACATCACTGCGTGATGCATTATACCAGGCAATCCATGGCTTGAAAAGGAAATGCCCTTCGGGGTGTTTCCTTTTCTGCGCACATGGTATAATGATTCTGCTATCGCAGAATTCAAGCCAGCCTTCGCTGTCTTGCCATCGCTGCGCGATGCATTATACCCGAAAGCCATGGCTTGAAAATCAAATGTCTCCTTCGGAGCCGCTTGATTTTCTGCGCACATGGTATAATGTGACCATATTCCTTTGCGTTACACAGTCTGGCCCGCCTTCAGATATCCGGCCAGTTCATGGGCTGTCTCCCGCATTCCGCGCCGGAACCAGACCTCAACCCAACCATACAGGAAGAATGCGGCATAAGCGGAGGAATAGGCAGAGACTACGTCCTGTTCCGGGTCAAAGCCGCACAAATCCAGAAGAATATCTTTGAGGAGATAAATCAATCCTCGTCTGTTCACCAGACTGTAGAAAGCACGGTTCTCTTCAAAATGGGAGAATACCTGATAAACCAGTTTATCCATAGGAAGATCCGGTTTACTTTTCCATTCCTTCAACCATCCCTGAAATAAATGTCTGATATGCGCTTTCAGAATATCCTCTTTCGTCTCAAAATTGCGATAAAAGGAGGTCCGGCCCACACCGGCCAGATCACACAGTTCGCTGATGGAAATCTCGGCAATGGGCTTTTGGGCCAACAACGTCAGAAGAGAATCTGTGAGATGCTCCAGCACATAGTTGTTGCGGCTCTCATTGCTGAACGGTGAAACACTTTTTGCCTTTTGTTCCATTTTGTCTTCCCTCATTGACAGGTATGATTATTGCTGTTACACTTGTATCGATGTTGCATTTGAAACATATGGTAGCACATATGAGTTATTCTGTCAAGGGAGGGTATTGAAAATGTCACTGATGCAAAAGCGTATTCTCATTTTGAGTGTGGTGGTCTTAATCGCCGTTGTCCTGGGGCGTCTGGCTGTGAGAGCAGTGATGAACCTGCTTCTGGGCGGCACATTGTTCGGAGGGAATTTTCTATGAGCGGGGAGAAAATGAAAAGGAGAGGACGTATGATGTGGGGATTTATCTATGCAGGTGCTTTTATGGCTGCTTTTGTCATTTCCGCCGTGGTGAAGATGACGGCAGATCCTTTTGGAGGAAAATATACGGTCCGCTGGGACAGCTCCATGGGAACGGTCTATACAGATCTTTCCTATGGCGATGGGGAAGCTAACAAGTTCGACCTTTATGTCCCCGCCGACAGCGGCAGGGAGAACTATGGTCTGGTCGTCTACCTGCATCCCGGCGGCTTCACCGGCGGCGATAAGAGCGGCGATGCGGAAATGCTTCAATGGCTCTGCGCCAGGGGCTATGTGGCGGCGAGCATCAACTATACGCTTTTTGGCGAGAAGAATCCCGACGCCAATGTATATACCCAGTCTGTGGAAATCCGGGAGAGCATCCCTTTTGTGATTGCAGAAGCGGAAAAGAAAGGATATCACATTGACAAAATGGCGGTGGCAGGCGGTTCTGCAGGTCATGCCCTTGCCATGCTGTACGCATACCGTGACGCTGATACCTCCCCGGTCCCTGTGAAAATGACCTTCGGCGCTGTGGGACCGTCCTGCTTCTATCTGGAGGACTGGATTAACATGGGAGCGGACCCCGGCCATCCGAATCCTGTAGACCCGAATGCTGATTACAGTGGATTGGCAGGACTGTTTTCCGTTATGGCAGGGAAAGAAATCACAGCGGATATGTTTGCCACAGGGGCTTATCTGGAACAGGTAAAGGATATCTCCGCGGCTATGTGGATCGACGAGAATTCCGTCCCCACCGTATGCGCCTATGGCGCATGGGACAGGGCACAGGCATTCGGCGCTTCCAGACGGCTGGACAGTATGCTGACGCAGTATGTTATTCCTCATGAATACATTGTCTTCGAACATTCCGGCCATGGCCTGCAGAACGACAATGCCCAGTATGAAAAGTACATGGAAAAAATCACCGAGTACCTGGATACCTATATGCCCACAGATTAAATTTATCTCATTTCAAATTCTTCATAAGGAACAATCACATCCAGACCTCCGGAAGCATAGCTTGTCATTTCATATACGTCGAAATGCATTCCGATACCTTCCGGGGTCAGGAAGAATCGTCCGTCTTCCAGAAGAACAGCTTCCCAGTCCTCACCGTCAGTGCCCCATTCTGCCTGTGCCTCCACATAGGGGCCGATGATGGCTTTGATTTCCGCCTCTGAATTTTTTACCACATCTGTGATTTGCAGCTGTTTGCCTGTGGAACGGCTGAACACATATTCTATGGTTCCGTGCAGTCCGTGAGCAGCGCCCTGCCAGTATCCATACCAGTTTCTGCTGAGGACGATATAATTGTCGTCCAGATAGCTGATGGAGAAATGGGTGCTGTGCTCCACGATGGTACCGCTGGCCCAGTCGTCTTCCGGCCATTCCCAGGAGACCGTTTCCCGCACGGATTCTGCCAGTTCTTCTATATAGTGGCTTTGTTCCTCATACAGTGTCTCCAGAAACTGATTGATGCCGGCGGCGGCAGGCGTCTGTTCCGTCAGGGATACCTTTGTCATGGAAAAGCTGCCCTTTGCGCCGCTTTCATTGACAGTAAAAGTGGTGTCAAAGGTTTCGCTGACACTGATATCCCTGAGAGGGTTGTCATAATAGACATAAACCAGTTCCGGCAGACAGTCAGAATCATTTTCTATTTGGACGCGATAGACAGCACTGTCCCCCTGATGCAGCCTGTTGTAATACAGCCAGGTGCCGTCTGAGTAGAAAAAGTCCAGACCGTCAGCGGACAGGGAAGTGGTGGGCCGGCTGATTCCATAATGCAGCCGGTCGCCTGTTCCATCCCAGTTCAGGCGTTCCAGATGAAAGGCGTCTTCATCGTATCTCTGATTTGCATAGTACATTCCCTTTTCATCCCAGAAATTTATGCCGTAGCACGCAAGCTCTCCGATTTCGGTCACAGTTTCAGGATGGTCCAGACTGGCGGCGTACCATATGTCCCTGTCCTGTTTATAGACCAGCGCTTCGTTGGTCAGAAAGAAATACCCGGAGGACTCCGGACTGGTCAGCGGAAATTCTTCCTTTTCTCCGGATTCGGGGAGGATGCGATAGAGTCTGCCTGCGCTGTCGGTGACAAAGGCATATCCAAAATGCGTCATACAGGACGCGATATCAGGCAGGCTGTTATATTTATAAGTTTTACAGGCATCTGTATATCCTTCCGGAAGCAGGCCGTAGAGTGTGTCGCTGACATCGACCGGACTGGCTGTTCCGTCCATTGAGATCCGGAAATAGAGATCATCTTCCGGGCCGCTGTAGGCGCTGGTGAGATACAAAATATCTTCGTGGAAATTCATTCTGTAGAACTGATATTCCTGTACGGGAATGTTCTCCGCCAGCAGAACCATATCGGAGCCATCGCATTTTATGCGCCTAAGATTCGCTTTGGCGCCATCCAGATAGTCAATGTTTCTTTTTTCGAGAAAATAAATATACCCGTCCTGGATACAGAAACAGCCATCCTGAGAAGACGCCGCTTCATAAAGGGTTTCTGCCTCCAGAGTGTCGATATTGATTCTGCACAGCCGCCTGCCCCAGTAGCCGTAAATCCAGCCATCTGCCATCTGGGTCCTGCTGCCGGTATCATCCCTGAACCACGGGACGCTGCCAAACGCGGAATATTCTGCTTCACTGTCTTTTTCTTCATTTTCTGCAGTGTCGACTGTCTCAGACTGTGGTTCTGTGTCCTCCGGGCTGCCTGTAAAGGCACTGTCTCCCGGATGGTTACAGGCTGTGAGCGCAAACGGCAATAAAATACAGACTGCCGGAATCAAAAAATCCATTTTTTCTTTTTCATCGTCGGTACCTCGCTTTTCCTTTTCAGTATAACATTTACAGGCATATATTTTGCATCATTTCTGCCGGTATGATGAAAAATCCGTAACCTACAGTTCAGACAGGTGTTTACAATTTCTGCTTTATGATGTATTGTAAAAACAGCATGTAATCTATCTGTCCAAAAAGCTGAAATAGAGATAACAGTTGTGGAAACTGATCGGAGGCGGGGATGCAGGAGACGAAAATATACAGCAGAAACAGTACGTTCCAGAAGTTCGAGGTGCTGAAGACAAATCGTAATAAACGTTATCGCTATCATGAGTTCCTGGTGGAGGGCGTGAGAAGCCTGAATGAGGCGGTAAAAAATAATTGGGAAATCCATTCTTTTTTATATGACAGGGCAAATCTTTCCGACTGGGCGAAGGATATGATAAGGAGCACCCACACAGAGATGAACTACTGTCTGACAGGGGAGCTGATGCGGGAGCTGAGCGGCAAGGAGGATACCTCGGAGCTGATGGCGGTAATCGGAATGAGGGAGGATTCACTGGAGAGTGTGAAACTTTCCGAAAGGCCGTTTGTCGTGTTGTTTGACAGACCGTCTAACAAGGGGAATCTGGGTACGATGATACGCTCCTGTGATGCTCTTGGAGCGGATATGCTGATTCTCACGGGACATGCGGTGGATTTGTATGACCCGGAGGTGGTTGTGGCGGCGATGGGTTCGTTCTTTAATATGCCGGTGATTCGGATGGAGGATAACAGGGAGCTCTTCGGATATCTGGAAAAGCTGAAGCGCAGATTCCCGGATTTTACTGTGCTGGGAACCACAGCCCATAACGAAAAGCCGATCTGGGAGGTGGATCTGACAGCGCCGCTTCTGCTCATGGCAGGAAATGAGACCATGGGCCTGAACCGGGCTTTTAAGGAATATTGTGATGTGCTCTGCACCATTCCCATGTCGGAGACATCCTATGCATCTTCCTTCAATGTCAGCTGTGCGGCGTCCATTATGATGTATGAAGTCACGAGACAGAGAGGACAATGCGGGAAGCAGCTGCAGTGCGGCGGTGCGGCCGGCTGCACGGGAGTTTAGACGCAGACAGACGAAAAGCGGCGGCAGCCGCTGTGAAAAGAAAATGATAACAGGAGAAGGGACAGAATATGAGACTGACAGTAGGAAAAGGCGGACAGTTCGACAAAATCGGAGAGGCGCTGCAATATGCGCAGGATTGCGGAGAGGAAGAACGGATTATACACATTTTTCCGGGTGTGTATTATGAAAAGCTGGAAATCAGGCAGGAAGGTCTGATTCTGGAGGGAGAGAGTGCGGAGGATACCATTATCACCTATGACGATTATGCCAATGCGCTTATGCCGGACGGGGAGAAGAGGGGAACTTTCCGCAGCTATACCATGCTGGTGGACGCGCCCCGGGTGCGGCTGGTGAATCTTACCATTGAAAACAGTGCGGCGCCTCAGAACATTGTGGGACAGGCCATTGCTCTGTACGCGGAAGGAGAGGGAATTGTGGTGCAAAACTGCAGACTGCTGGGAGCACAGGATACACTGTTCACAGGACCGCTTCCGCCGAAGGAAGTGATGCCCGGCGGTTTCCGGGGGCCGAAAGAATTCGCACCCCGGGTAAATGGCCGGCAGTATTATGAGAACTGTTACATCTGCGGAACGGTGGATTTTATATTCGGCAGTGCAACGGCTTATTTTGAAAACTGTACCCTGGAGTCTCTTCCGCGGAAGGAAGGCTATGTGACTGCCGGGTCCTCGCCGGAGGGGCAGAAATACGGTTATATATTTTCCCATTGCCGCTTTGTGGGAGGAGCTCCGGAGAACAGCATTTATCTGGGGAGGCCCTGGCGGGATTTTGCAAAAGTGGTGATCCTGAATTCCTATCTGGGTTCCCATATCCGTTGGGAGGGATGGCATGACTGGGATAAAGAACGAGCGCATGAAACGGCTTTTTATGCAGAATACCACAACGAAGGCCCCGGTGCGGAAGGAGAAAGAGTCTCCTGGGCCCATGTGCTGACGGATGAGGAAGCGGAAGAATACACAAAGGAGAAGGTATTTGCAGGCGGCAGTCCCGTGGGGGACTGAGGGTACTGTGATATCAGAGGGGACAGCACAGACTGACCAAAGGCAGAAATGCTGCGAAAGAAAAGGAGAAGAGGCGCGATGAACAAAATTATATGGGCGGGCGATTCCACGGTTGCCTTCAACCAGGCGGACACCTATCCTCAGACGGGCATCGGACAGGAATTTGACCGGTACTGTAAAAGGGAGTATCTTGTTCTGGATTATGCGAGGAATGGGAGAAGCTCCAAAAGCTTTTATCAGGAAGGCCTGTTGACAGAGGCTCTGAAAGTGATGGAGAGAGGAGACTTCCTGTTTATCCAGTTCGGACACAATGATGAGAAACCGGACGAAGAGAGACGCACGGAAGCACATACTACATTTCAGGAATATCTGATGATATATGTGAACGCGGCCAGGGAGAGGGGTGCACATCCGGTTCTGATTACGCCTTTGTCCCGGAGGCTGTTTCAGGCGGACGGCACCATCCGGAACAGTCATGGCGAATATCCCGGCGCGGTGATTGCGCTGGGCAGACGGGAAAATGTCCCCGTGGTGGATCTGACGGAGAAGAGCAGGGTGCTGTATGAGCGTACCGGAGAGGAAGAGAGCAGGAAATGGTTTATGTATTTCCCTGCCGGGACCTATGAGAATTATCAGGAGGATATGAAGGACAATACACATCTTCATTATGAGGGAGCGGTGAGAATGGGCGCTCTGGTGGCGGAGGGACTGCGGGAACTGGGCGGAATCTACGCGGAGATTCTGGCATAAAGTCCCGGCAGATTTACGGCGGTGACCGGGCTTTTGGGCAAAGTGATATAATTTATCCGAAGTATTTTCATAAAACTATGGAAATTTAGGTACAAAACAGTTATAATCTAAATATACATATCATATTTTAGGAGGGTTAAGACATGAACAATTTACCACAGGTAAAAATCGGCATCGTGGCGGTAAGCCGTGACTGCTTCCCCGAGAGTCTGTCTGTGAACAGAAGGAAGGCTCTGGTGGAGGCTTATACGGCAAAATACGGCACGGAAGCCATCTATGAATGCCCCGTCTGTATCGTAGAGAGCGAGATTCATATGGTACAGGCTCTGGAGGATATCAGAGCGAATGGATGTAACGCACTTTGCGTATACCTTGGAAACTTTGGCCCGGAGATTTCCGAGACGCTTCTGGCGAAGCATTTTGACGGTCCGGCAATGTTCATCGCTGCCGCCGAGGAGACCCAGAATGATCTGGTAGGCGGACGCGGAGACGCTTACTGCGGTATGCTGAATGCAAGCTACAATCTGAAGCTGCGCAATGTGAAAGCCTATATTCCTGAGAATCCCGTGGGCACCGCCGCGCAGTGTGCGGACATGATTCATGAGTTTGTTCCCATTGCCAGAGCAATCGTGGGACTGAGTGACCTGAAAATTATTTCCTTTGGTCCCAGACCGCTGAACTTCCTTGCCTGCAACGCGCCCATCAAGCAGCTGTACAATCTGGGCGTGGAGATCGAGGAGAACTCCGAGCTTGATCTGTTCGAGGCATTTAAAAAGCATGAGGGAGACGAGAGAATCCCTGCCAAGGTAAAAGAGATGGAAGAAGAGCTGGGCGTGGGCAACAAGAAGCCTGAGGTACTGCCCAAGCTGGCACAGTATGAGCTGACTCTTCTGGACTGGGTTGAGGCACATAAGGGATACCGCAAGTATGTGGCAATCGCCGGAAAATGCTGGCCTGCATTCCAGACCCAGTTCGGTTTCGTTCCCTGCTATGTGAACAGCCGTCTCACCGGCATGGGAATCCCCGTATCCTGTGAAGTGGATATCTATGGCTGCCTGAGCGAGTTCATCGGCACCTGCGTCAGCGAGGATATTGTCACTTTGCTGGATATCAACAATACCGTGCCTGATGACATGTACGAAGAGTCCATCAACAAAAAGTATGACTATACCCACAACGAGACATTCATGGGCTTCCACTGCGGCAATACCAATACGAAGAAGCTTTCTTCCTGCAACATGAAGTACCAGATGATCATGGCCAGAACGCTTCCCGAGGAAGTGACCCAGGGGACTCTGGAGGGAGATATCATTCCCGGCGACATCACCTTCTACCGTCTGCAGTCCACAGCTGACAACAAGCTGCGCGCTTATATCGCACAGGGCGAGGTGCTTCCGGTGGCCACCAGATCCTTCGGCGGCATCGGTGTGTTCG
Organism: Acetatifactor muris; assembly: GCF_024623325.1. Lineage (GTDB taxonomy): Bacteria > Bacillota > Clostridia > Lachnospirales > Lachnospiraceae > Acetatifactor > Acetatifactor muris. The sequence goes on along the minus strand of NZ_JANJZD010000009.1, from coordinate 26,017 downwards.
CCATTCCGGAGATGGGACGTTTCTACCGTCATGTACTGATTGAGAAGAACTACCCTCATCACGGTGCGGTGGCCTTCGGTCATTTCGGAAAGGCTCTGTATGAAGTATTCAAGTATATCGGCGTACCCGTGGAAGATCTGAATTACAATCAGCCGAAGGGTGTGCTCTATCCGACGGAGAATCCTTTCGCTTAATTAAGACGAAGTATGAAGCAGGAGCTGTCAGGGTGCAGGACATGCATTCTGGCAGCTTTTGAATATGCTGTGCCGGGAAAAGAAATCAGCAGTATGCCTGAGAGACGACGGTTGGGAGAATGTGGTCATGAAGGGAGCAGAATATGGGGATTTATGTAAATCCGGGAAATAAGGCTTTTGTAAGAGCCTTGAATTCTGAAATCTATATAGATAAGACGGATCTGATTACCGTAGTGAACAACAGGATTGACACAATGAACGGTTATCTGTGTGTCAGCCGTCCCCGCCGTTTTGGCAAATCCATGGCAGCAGATATGCTGACGGCATATTACAGCAGAGGCTGCAACTCGGCAGCGTTGTTTGAAGGACGGAAAGCGAAAACAGGAGAGGCTTTCCAGGAGCATTTGAACCGCCATCATGTGATTCGGCTGGATATACAGAAATTTCTTGAGACAACTGGCAGGATTTTTTGGTTTTACCGAAGAAGAGGCCAGAGAATTGTGTGCTCAGAGAAAAATGGATTTAAGGAAATCATCCAGGAATGCCTGCGGGCGGTAAAAGTCGGGGGATGGGAAGGGCATGAAAAAGGTAAAGAGACAGAGAGGAGCGACAAAGAATTATGGCGAAATTATATGTAAACCCAAAAGTAAAAAAAGGACATCTGAACCCGGAACTGCAGGGACATTTTTCCGAGCATCTGGGAAGATGTATCTATGAAGGTATTTATGTGGGGGAAAATTCAGACATCCCCAACGTGAACGGCATGCGCACGGATGTGGTGGAGGCGCTGAAGGAGATTCATGTGCCTGTGCTGCGCTGGCCGGGCGGCTGCTTTGCCGATGAATATCACTGGAAGGACGGCATCGGTCCCAAAGAAGGCCGGAAGAAGATGATCAACACCCACTGGGGCGGTGTGGTGGAGGACAACAGCTTCGGAACTCACGAGTTTATGGAGCTGTGCAGACAGGTTGGCTGCAAGACTTACATCAACGGCAATGTGGGCAGCGGAACGGTGCAGGAGATGAGCGAATGGGTAGAGTATATGACTTTTGAAGGGGTCTCTCCCATGGCAGACCTGCGCAAGAAGAATGGTCATGAGGAAGCCTGGACCGTGGATTATTTCGGCGTGGGCAATGAGAACTGGGGCTGCGGCGGCAATATGCGCCCGGAATACTATGGAGATCTGTACCGCAGATATCAGACCTACATACGCAATTACGACAGAGAGAAGCCTGTCTACAAGATTGCCTGTGGGGCGAATGCCGGGGATTATCACTGGACGGATAAGGTGCTGGAGACCACTTTCGACCATGGCCGCGGATTTATGAACGGGCTGTCCCTGCACTATTACACAGTGCCCGGCGACTGGGGCAAGAAAGGCTCCGCTCTGGAATTTGACGAGAAGGAATATTACCGCACACTGAAGGCCACTTTGAAGATGGAAGAACTGATCAAAAGGCACGGAGCCATAATGGACCAGTATGATCCCGAGAAGAAAATCGGCATGGTGATTGACGAATGGGGAACCTGGTATGATGTGGAGCCCGGCACCAACCCCGGTTTCCTGTATCAGCAGAATACCATGAGAGACGCGCTGGTGGCAGGCATTAACCTGAACCTGTTCAACAAGAACTGTGACCGGGTGAAGATGGCCAATATCGCCCAGATGGTGAACGTGCTTCAGTCCGTGCTTCTGACCGATGGAAAGCGGATGGTGAAGACACCTACCTGGTATGCGTTCCATATGTATCAGGTACATCAGGACGCGGAGCTGGTGGAATCCTTCGTGGAGACCAGAGAAGTGGGACAGGAAGAGGAGAACAAAGTGCCCAACCTGACAGAGTCTGTGTCTCAGTCTCAGGACGGAAAGCTTCATCTGACCCTGACCAATCTGTCTCTGGACGAGGCGGAGGACATCGAGAGCATTTTCGCGGACAGCCAGGTAAAGGCGGTTAAAGGTACGGTGCTCACAGGGAAGATGCAGGCACACAATACCTTCGATGAGCCTGACCAGGTGCACGAGGAGGCATTCTCCGCCATCACGGTGAAGGAGGATCGGATAAGCTTTACCATTCCGGCCTGCAGCGTGCTGCATCTGGAGGTTGAGCTGGCATAATGGGGATGAAAATTGAGCTGGTGCAGGAGATAGAGGGAAGCATACTCGATATCGGCGGTGGCGGCGAAGGGATTCTGGGCCGGCTGTACGGCAGCCAGGTGACGGCGATCGACAATTGTCAGGAAGAGCTGGACGAGGCGCCCGGCGGTTATGAAAAAATGCTGATGGACGGGACGGCGCTGACCTTTGAGGATAATCGGTTCTGTAACGTTACCTTTTTCTATACCCTGATGTATATGCAGAGGGAGGAGCAGAGACAGGCTCTCCGGGAAGCGGCCAGAGTTCTGAGACCGGGCGGCCGTCTGTACATATGGGATGCGGAAATACTTTCCGCGTACCCGGAGCCGTTCTGTGCGGAGCTTGATATCTCTCTTCCCGGAGAACAGATTCACACAACATACGGTGTGGTGAAAATGGATACCCAGGACAGAGCGTCCATAGAGGAAATGTGTGTGGCGGCGGGACTTCTGGCCGTTGATACAAGAGCGCAGGCGGGACATTTCTATCTGCATTTTCGGAAGAAATGAGTGCAAAAGGAGCAGATATGACGAGGAAACTTCTCATCACGGGCTTTGACCCTTTTGGAAAGGATAGTATCAATCCGTCCTGGGAGGCAGTGAAAAGGCTGCCGGATGCGATTGACGATTGTGAGCTGGTAAAACTGCGGCTGCCGGTCATATTCGGGGAAGCCGCGGAAACCGTTCTGCAGAAAGCGGCGGAAGTCTGTCCGGAGGCCATCCTGTGTGTGGGACAGGCAGGCGGCCGTAAGGCCGTCACGCCGGAGGTGGTGGGGATTAACCTGAGAGAGGCTTCCCTGCCGGACAATGCGGGGAAGACTCCCCGGAACCAGCCGGTGGTCGCCGGAGGTCCGGCTGCTTATTTCTCCACGATTCCTGTGCGGGAAATCATGGAGGCAGTGAAAAAGGAAGGAATTTCCTGCGCCCTGTCCTATTCCGCGGGAGTGTATGTGTGCAATGATCTGCTATATACTTTGCTGCATCATTATGCGGGGACGGCAGTCCGTGCAGGATTTATTCATGTGCCGTATCTGCCGGAGCAGACGGATGATCAGACGGCGAGTATGCCGCTGGAGACGATGGTTCGGGCGATTTCGATTGCGGTGGAGATCCTTGCCATCACGCAGACAGAGTAATAAAAGCACTAAAAGCATTGAAAAAACAGAGTCCGCGGGCTGTGAAGGGATTCACAGCCCGCGGACTCTGTTCTAATAAAATAAGAAATAATCCTTATGACTCTATATCCGAGTCGGCGGCAACAGCCGAAACCACACTGGAAATTACGGAAACAATCACTGCGATAATAATGATTAACAATCCGCCGCCTAAAACAATGAACATAACAGAACGCCTCCTTAATAGAATAAATACAGCTCACTCCCAGATGAAAAACGATTTAAATCGCCTTGAAGTTTCATTTCAATAATCTGATTATAGCATGTTCCGGGTTAAATCTCAACTATAAATTATATTTAAAAGGCCGGTGTCATGTGGACTGCATTTTCAAACACGCTCTATTAAGGGGAAAATAAGTTATAAAAAATTCATAAAAGATTTGTTGCGTTAACTGATATAAAATAATAAAATAAAGATAGAAAAGTATGAATTGAAACGGAAGAACTCATACTAAAGTCTGTAAGCAGACTTTAGTCATGTACTAACAAAGGAGGTGTTTATTATGGCAACTTCAAGTATCACAAAGAATTTTGTCATTTCCGGCAAGGAACAGGTGGAGATGTTTGTCAATGCGATTGAAGAATCTGCCAAGAACCGTCCTGTTCATATACCAGTAGCAGCAAGCGAAATAACAGATGATGCAGAACTGCTTGAATTTATGACAAAATGGGAGAAAGCAAATGTTGGAAACAAATAGGTATTCAGTTATCAACATTCGGCGTTATCTTAATAGTGATAATCCAAAACTCGGAGAGAGCAGACTTCTTCAAGTTCTCTCCAGTTTTTCTTGTCCGCGAAATCCGGATGTTGAGCGTTTTTTGAAAAAAAGTTCAATAGAGTTTACGAAAAAGAATCAGTCGGTTACATATCTTATATTTGACATAAACAGCATGGTGCTGGTAGGGTATTTTACCCTTGCATTAAAACCTTTAACAGTAAGGGGAGAAACAGTAAGCAATACCGTAAAGAAAAAGCTGCTGCGTGTCAGTGAATGGGATGAAAAATCAGATACATATACCATGTCTGCATACCTTATTGCCCAACTTGGCAAAAATTTTATCAATGGTGTAGACAAAAAAATTACTGGTGAAGAATTACTCGTACTGGCATGGAACAAAATTAAAGAGATACAGTATTTGGGTGGAGGCGTAGTGACCTTCTTAGAAGCTGAAAATAAGGAAAAGCTGTTATCATTTTACCGCTATAACCGTTTTTCACTGTTTGATACCAGACAGAACGCATCAGATACGGACGAATCTCATGAGCTGGTACAGCTTTTGAGGCTGCTCTAATGTGGCCGCTCCGCACTGAAAAGCATGGATTTTATTTGTAAAAGCGCATTTTGTCGAACTGCAAATTGGGTGAGGTAAATTCCGCACAGGTGGGGTAAAAGGGGTAAGTCATTTACCCCGGGGTAAAAGTCATCAAAGTATCACAGCGGCACAGCCGGCGAATAAAGGCAGGAAGAGGAAGCAAATGATTACGATTTCCCTGTGTATGATTGTTAAAAATGAAGAAAAAATACTGGCCAGATGTCTGGACAGTGTGGCTGAGCTGGCAGACGAGATCATCATTGCGGATACGGGCTCCACAGATGCCACAAAGGAGATTGCCGGACGATATACAGAGCATGTCTATGACTTTCCGTGGGTGGATGATTTCAGCGCCGCCAGAAACTTTGCATTTTCCAAAGCCAGTATGGAATATATTTATTCTGCGGATGCAGATGAGGTACTGTCTCCGGAAAACAGGGAGAAATTCCGCCTGCTGAAGGAGACACTGCTTCCCGAGATAGAGATTGTGCAGATGAAGTATGCCAATCAGCTGCAGTTTGGAACGGTTTACAATTTTGACGAGGAATATCGTCCCAAACTTTTCAAAAGAAAACGGGATTTCGTCTGGGAGGCGCCTATCCATGAGACAGTGCGGCTGACGCCTGTTATTTATGACAGCGATATTGTCATCACCCATTTGCCGGCGGAAAGCCATGCAAAGCGTGATCTGGAAAATTTTCACAGACATTGTATCAATGGGTATCGTCTGTCAAAGCGCCTGCACGGCCTCTATGCCAGGGAGCTGATGCTGGCAGGGGATGAGGAGGATTTTGCTCAGGCGGCAGATATATTTCTGGAGTCCGCGGCGGACAATGAGCGGGACGGCGAGGAGATGGCCCAGGCCTGCTGCGTGGTGGCGAAGGCGGCCAGACTGGCGGGAGATACCATTACTTTTTTCAAATACACTTCCAAAGTGATTGCGGAGGAGGCATGTTCGGAGATCTGCTGTGAGATGGGCCATTTTTATGAGGGTAACGAAGACTGGGAGGAGGCCGCGGTGTGGTATTACAACGCGGTGTATGAGACCTCGCCCATCCTGAATCTGCAGGCCGGAGGCCGGGAGAGCCTGGAGGGGCTGACTCGCTGCTATGAGCAGCTGGGATGTCCGGAACAGGTGCAGGTTTACAGGGAGGAGCTGCGCAGGCGCGGCTGAAATCTGTAAGCTGATCCAGAATTGGAATATGGAGTGAATTATGGAATTAAATATAAACGCACCTGCCTATTTCAAAGAGCATTATGGTATGGACGATGAAGTATATAAGTTCTGCCGGAAAGCATATAATTTTTTTAAGGACAGAGAATACAGCGATATTTTACATACTTGAAAATTATTACAAAGCGGATAGTTCAGGGAAAGTAGAACAGACTAAAGAAATGATTCTTGCGGCAGTGAAACGGATTTGCTCTAAAGGCAGATTTGATTATGATAAATTCAAAGCAGATTTATTGTCCTTAAAGGAATGAAATTCACAGTCGGGCATCAGCAGGAACCGGAAGTCGGAATTCTGACAGTGATAAACAGGATAAAATCGATAACGGAAAATAAGACAAAAAGAGACGGAGAGAAAAGATGAGCTGGGAAGAAAAGGTACGGAGAGTAACCCCTTATGTGGCGGGAGAACAGCCTCAAAAGAAAAATATCATCAAATTAAATACCAACGAATGCCCTTACCCGCCGGCGCCCGGGGTGGCCAGGCTGGCGGCGGAGATGGACTGGGAGGCTCTGCGGCTGTATCCGGACCCGAATACCTCTGTGCTGGTGAATGCGCTGGCGGCGTATTATGGCGTGAAACCATCCCAGGTGTTCGTGGGAGTGGGGTCCGACGATGTGCTGTCCCTGGCGTTCATGACATTTTTCAACGGAAATCAGCCCATACTGTTTCCCGATGTGACTTATTCCTTTTATGATGTATGGGCAGAGCTTTACAGGATTCCTTATAAAACCTGTGCACTGGATGAAAACTGGCACATACGCCCGGAGGATTACAGACAGCCCAACGGCGGCGTGATATTTCCCAACCCCAACGCGCCTACCGGGCTTTTGGAGAGCCTGGGGACAGTGGAGGAGATCATCAGGGCCAATCAGGATGCGGTGGTGATTGTGGACGAGGCTTACGTGGATTTCGGCGGCGTATCGGCGTTGCCTCTGGTGGAAAAGTACGACAATCTGCTGGTTGTGCAGACCTTTTCCAAATCCAGAGCCATGGCCGGTCTGCGGATCGGCTTCTGCATCGGCAGTGAGAAGCTGATTGGATACCTGAATGATGTGAAGTTTTCTTTCAACTCCTACACCATGAATCTGCCTTCTCAGATTCTGGGAGCGGAGGCGGTGAGAGACGATGCCTGGTTCAGAGAGACCACGGCGAAGATTATCACCACAAGGGAACGAGTGAAAAAAGAGTTGAAGGAGCTGGGATTTTCCTTTCCGGATTCCAGGGCCAATTTTATTTTTGCCGCCCATGAGAGCATTCCTGCGGAACAGATTTTCAGGGCGCTCCGGCAGGCGGATATCTATGTGCGGTACTGGAATAAGCCCAGGATATCGGAATATATGCGTATCACTGTGGGTACGGACGAGGAAATGGACCGTCTGCTGGATTTCCTGAAAGAATATGTGAACAGCCTGTGAACTGATGCCATCTCCCGGACGCCTGGAGATGGCGCATATTGTGTATGGCCTGCCGGATCTGCTTATACTAAAGATGGGAAAGCGGTCAAAGGCTTTCGTATAAGGTAAAGATGGAATTTCCAAAAAAAGAAAAGCAAGATGCATTGCTGTTGTGCGTACGTATTGGTATAATAAACCTGATAGAAAGAAATTCTGAGATAGCTGATCACCCTTGATGAGGTCCAGCAATATCCGAGAACACATCGAGATGTTTCCGCCGGACTTTGAAGAGTTCCTTTGGGCAATGGGCAATGGGCGACGAGGCGACCTATCCGCTGATTCGGCATTGCTTTGAAACAAAGAAACCTCTTGGGGCAGCTCTTCACCGAAAGATCATGAACGATTTCCGCCAGTACATCCTCGTAGGCGGTATGCCTCAGTCCGTTATTGCTTACAGGAACGGCGTTTTCATTCTTAAAGCTTCTAATAAACACCTCGTTGCTTAAAAATCCGCATTTTTCTGCTATTTTGGAAACCGTTTCGTCCGTATTTACAAGAAGGTCACGGCTTTTTGCTATGCGAAGGGACAACAGGTAGGAGAGGGGCTGATTCCCGTCTGGTCCTTAAACTGTTTGGACAGATAGGACGGGGAAATCAAGAATGCCTGCACTGGGATCTGAAACGGGGATATTGTGCTTACTTGAGGAAAGTGCTGTGAGACAATGGCCAGGAGAGTGTGATGGGAAATCTGGACAGACCTTTTATATTATTTGAGGATGGCAGACCGACATGTATTTTCTTTGCAACTCCGGATGGAACGGACAGTTTCATGGATGCGTTCGAAACCTGGAATATGGCAAAAAATCCTGCCTTGTATTTTTCGCAAAGATTCGCTATACTAAGGCAAAGAAGTTATTGCAAAAAGGCTCTGTCAGGAGGCGGGGAAAATGGCGCGTATAGTCGGAATCGGGATTCAGAATTATAATGAGATTATTGAAAAAGGCTGCTTTTATATTGACAAGACGGCTTTTATCAAGGAATGGTGGGATAGCAGGGACAGTGTTACCCTGATCACCCGTCCCCGGAGATTTGGAAAAACACTGACTATGAGTATGGTTGAGCAGTTCTTCTCCGTAGACTATGCGGGACGGGCCGACCTGTTTGAGGGGGTGTCCATCTGGGAACAGGAGGAATACCGGGCTATTCAGGGGACATATCCGGTGATCAGCCTGTCCTTTGCTAATGTGAAGGAGATTAATTATGCCAATACCAGGGAAAAAATCTGCCAGCTTTTGAAAAATTTGTACATTAAATATTCTTTCCTGCGGGACAGCAGTGTCCTGACAGACGGGGACCGGGAGTATTTTGACCGGGTTTCTGTAAATATGAGCGACAGTGACGCAAGCCTGGCTTTGTATCAGCTGTCGGATTATCTGCACCGGTATTATGGGAAAAAAGTGATCATTCTGCTGGATGAGTACGATACGCCCATGCAGGAAGCTTATGTGGATGGATACTGGACGGATCTGGTGGCTTTTACCAGAAGCCTTTTTAATTCCACATTTAAGACCAACCCCTGGCTGGAGCGTGGAATCATGACGGGAATTACCAGAGTGAGCATAGCTTCTTGCGAAGCATTGGAGTCGATTTTTTCAGATTTAAATAATCTGGAGGTAGTGACTACTACATCGGATAAATATGTCACTTCCTTTGGCTTTACGGAACAGGAGGTCTTTACAGCGCTGGAAGAATGCGGGCTGGGGGATATGAAAGCAAAGGTAAAGCAGTGGTATGACGGCTTTACTTTTGGAACACATAAGGATATTTATAATCCCTGGTCTATTTTAAACTTTCTGGACAAAGAAATTTTCACCACCCACTGGGCCAACACCAGCTCTAACGGCCTGGTGGGCAAACTGATCCGACAGGGCAGCAAAGACATCAAGACTTCCTTTGAAGCCCTGCTGGATGGAGAACGTCTGATAACGCCCATAGATGAGCAGATTGTATACGATCAACTGGATGACAATGAACAGGCTATTTGGAGTCTGCTGCTGGCAAGCGGTTATTTAAAAGTGGTAAATTATGAAAAATACGGACCGAAAGAGATTACAGAACCGAAGTATGAACTGGAACTGACGAACCTGGAAGTGAAGATCATGTTCCAGAACATGGTTCGGGGATGGTTTGGAGTGGTGAAATCGGATTACAATGATTTCATAAAAGCGTTGCTTCAGGGAGATGTGGACGCCATGAATGAGTACATGGGCCGGGTGGCGGCGGAGACATTCAGTTCCTTTGACACCGGCAGGCGGGTGTCGGGGAAGGCAGAGCCGGAACGCTTTTACCATGGCTTTGTATTGGGACTCATAATAGATTTAAGGGACAGATATGTGATCACTTCCAATCGGGAGAGCGGGTTCGGGAGATATGACGTGCTGCTGGAGCCGCTGTCATCTGAAGAGGATGCCATCATCATTGAGTTTAAGGTTTACAATTTCAGAAGAGAAAAAAATCTGGAGGAGACCATGCAAAATGCCCTGCGGCAGATAGAGGATAAACAGTATGAAACGAATCTGCGGGCTATTGGTATTCCGAAGGAGAGGATACGGAAATACGGTTTCGCTTTTGATGGGAAAAAGGTTCTCGTTGGAAGTGAAGGATTTCCGCATATGGAGGAGTGATTGGAGGTACTTTATGAAGACAAAAAGAAAATTGTTATGGAAATTTGATGGACGAACGGATAGAAAATGAGTATAATCAATAAGATATCAATGAAGGAAGGAATGGAGAATTTCAATGATTAAGAGTTTTTTCAAGGGAGTGGTAATCGGGATTGCAAATATTATACCCGGAGTCAGCGGAGGCACTATGATGGTCTCCATGGGAATTTATGACAAACTGATTCACTGTATTACACATTTGTTCAGCGAGCTGAAGAAAAGTATATTGTTCCTGCTGCCCATTGCAGTGGGTATGGTGGTGGCTGTGGCAGGCAGTTCCTTCGGCCTCACGTACCTTTTTGAGCATTTTCCCATTCAGACCAATCTGCTGTTTATCGGACTGATTCTGGGCGGTCTCCCCGCCGTGTGGAAGAAAGTGAAGGGGAAGGGCGTCAAGGTGGGACCGCTTGCGGCCTGTGTCTTTTTCTTTGCGCTGGTGGTGGGGATGGCCGCCATGGGAGAGACGGAAGGTAAGGCGGCGGATTTGTCCTTCAGCCTGGTCAATGCGGTGAAGCTGGTGGGGGTGGGGATTATCACTTCCGCTACCATGGTGATCCCCGGGGTCAGCGGTTCCATGGTCTTGATGCTGATGGGCTTTTACTATCCGGTGCTGAACGCCGTGAAGGACTTTTTTACGGCCCTTGCCGCTTTTGATATGGACGGGATACTCACGGGATGCGGGATTCTGATTCCCTTCGGCATCGGTGTGGTGGCGGGAATCTTCGGTATCGCGAAGCTGGTGGAGATTATTTTCGAGAAGTTTCCTCTGTACGCCTACTGGGCAATTATCGGACTGATTGTATCTTCGCCCATTGCGATTCTGCTGATGGGAACATTCCCGGCCCTGACCGTGGTGAGCTTCCTCACAGGGGTGCTTGCGCTGGCGGCTGGGATTGCCATTGCCATGAAGCTGGGCGAATGACGCCGGCGGATGGAGTGGGGATTTCCGGGTGAATGGGGATCAGGAGTCGGAGGCGGGGGCTTCCGGAAGCGGGCAGATCAGGGCCGGTGGGCCCGGGGAACAGGAGAAAGATTCCGGACAGGGACTCCGGAACCGGCGAGGGAAAAGGAACAGAGTGGAATAGAAGAATTGAGGGCGGAGACGGAGATGTATCAGGATTTTGCAGGGGTTTATGATGGACTGATGGATAACGTCCCCTATGAACAGTGGGCGGAGCGTCTGGATACCCTGATTCGAAAGTACGGTGTGTCAGGGCCGGAGCGGGACGCGGAAGGCGTTTTGGATTCGGAGAAGAATCTGGTATTAGATTTGGGCTGCGGAACGGGGACACTGACAGAGCTCCTGTATCAGAAGGGATATGATATGCTGGGGGTGGATGTCTCCGGGGATATGCTGAATATTGCCATGGAGAAAAAGGAAAAAAGCGGTTCGGAAATCCTCTATCTGCAGCAGGACATGCGGGAACTGGAGCTGTACAGTACGGTGGGAACAGTGTTCTGTGTGTGTGATTCGCTGAATTATATTTTGGAGGAGGATGAGCTGGCGGAAGTGTTTTCCCTGGTCAACAACTATCTTTTTCCCGGCGGCATCTTCATTTTTGATTTTAATACGGTATATAAGTACCGGGAAGTCATTGGAAACACAACGATTGCTGAGAATCGCGAGGACTGCAGCTTTATCTGGGAGAATTTTTATGATGATGAAGAGGAAATGAATGAGTATGATCTGACGGTATTTGTCAGGGAAGAAGGAGAACATTTCCGGCGGTTTACGGAGACACATTTTCAGCGGGGATATACCGTGGAACAGATGACAGGACTGGCAAAGCAGGCCGGCATGACAATAGTGGAAGTCATGGACGCAGACACCGGTCAGACGGTTACAGAACAGAGCGAGCGGGTATATGTGGTAGCCAGAGAGCAGGGCAAACGAAGAGATTCTTAAGAGACAGAGCATATGTGACAAGAGAGAGGAACAAAGCAGGAGCAACACACAGAAAGAAGGCAGAAAATGACGGATTACATTGTGCGCGCCACCGCTGGGGAGGCGCAGATTCGTGCCTTTGCCTGCACAGCGAAAGGCGTGGTGGAGAAGGCGAGACAGGCACATAATACAAGCCCGGTGGTCACGGCGGCGCTGGGGCGGCTGCTGTGCGGCGGTGTCATGATGGGGAGTATGCTGAAGGGGGAGGAAGATCTGCTTACCCTGCAGATCAAGGGAGACGGGCCCATGCAGGGACTGATGGTAACGGCGGATTCCCGGGGAAACGTGAAGGGATATGCCACAGTGCCGGATGTGATTCTCCCGGCCAGCGCCGCGGGAAAGCTGGATGTGGGCGGGGCCATCGGTCAGGGAACCCTGAGGGTCATTAAGGATATGGGATTAAAAGAACCCTATGTTGGGCAGACTTTACTGCAGACAGGAGAAATTGCGGAAGATCTGACGTATTATTTCGCCACCTCCGAGCAGGTGCCCTCTTCCGTGGGGCTGGGCGTGCTGATGGAGCGGGGCAATACGGTAAAACAGGCCGGGGGGTTTATCGTGCAGCTGATGCCCTTTGCGGAGGAAGGGGTGATTGCCAGGCTGGAGGAGAATCTGAGCCGGATCACTTCCGTGACGGCCATGCTGGACGAAGGAAAGACGCCGGAGCAGATGCTGGAATGTATCCTGGAAGGTCTCAACTGTGAGATAACGGAGGTCATGCCTGCGGCCTTTACCTGTAACTGTGACCGAAGCAGGATTGAAAAAGTGCTGATCAGCCTGGGAAAGCAGGAGCTTCATGATATGATAGACGAAGGACAGGAGATCGAGGTAAACTGCCATTTCTGTAATAAACAGTATAAGTTCAGTGTGGAAGAACTGAAACAACTGTACCATAAAAGCAGGTAGTCAGTATCGTGCAAAGGACATGCACATCGGGGAATGAAACAGGAGGAATATGAAGCAGGGATTTATCAAGGCGGCGGCGGTGACGCCGAAAATCAGGGTGGCGGACCCTGTGTATAACGGGCGGATTATCTGTGAGAGGATGGAGGAAGCATGTGCCGCAGGGGCGAAGATTATCGTCTTCCCGGAATTGTGTATTACGGGTTATACCTGCGGGGATCTGTTTCTGCAGCAGATTTTGCTGCAGGAAGCTTCCCGGCAGCTTCTGGAGATAGCGGCGCATACGAAGGATAAGGATGCGCTGGTTATGGTGGGGCTGCCCATAGAGCGGGAGGGACGGCTGTACAATGCGGCGGCGGCCCTCTGGAGAGGAGAGATTCTGGGATTTGTCCCGAAGGCCAATATCCCTTCTTATGCGGAATTTTATGAGGGCCGGCATTTTACCGACGGAAACAGGGAACCTGTCCCCTTTTCCTTTGAGGGGAAAACGATTCCCTTCGGAACCAATCTGCTGTTTGCATGTGAAACCATGCACGGACTTACGGTAGGATGCGAAATCTGCGAGGATTTGTGGGTGGCCGATTCTCCGGGCAAGGACCACGCCATGAAGGGGGCCACTGTGATTGTGAACCTTTCCGCCTCCAACGAGACCATCGGGAAGGACGAGTACAGAGAGCTTCTGGTGAAATCCTCCAGCGCACGTCTGATCTGCGGTTATGTGTACACTTCGGCGGGAGAGGGAGAGTCCACCCAGGATCTGGTGTTCGGCGGACACAATCTGATTGCGGAGAACGGAATTGTACTTGCCCAGGTGAAAAATTTCGGATGCGAGACGATTTACAGTGATCTTGACATAGAGAGAATTCTGTCGGACAGAAGGCGCATGGGAACTTTCGGTCAGGAACCGGCAGCTGCTTATGTGAAAGTGCCTTTCCGGCTGGAAGTGACGGAGGACCGTCTGGACCGTAAGTTCATGCCCCTGCCTTTCGTGCCGGGGAAGCAGGAGGAGAGAGACAGACGCTGTGAGGAAATTTTATCCATTCAGTCCCATGGCCTGAAAAAGAGATTCGAACATACGGGACTTCATACAGCGGTAATCGGCGTGTCAGGCGGTCTGGACTCCACACTGGCCCTGTTGGTCACTGTCCGGACCTTTGACCTGCTGGGACTGGACAGGAAAGGCATATTTGCCGTGACCATGCCCTGCTTCGGCACCACGGACAGAACCTGGGACAATGCGTGCAGGCTGGCACATACTCTGGGGGTTACGCTGGAGGAAGTGGATATCAGAGAAGCGGTTCAGGTTCATTTCCGCGATATCGGACAGGACAGCTCCAACCACGATGTGACTTATGAGAACGGACAGGCCAGGGAGAGGACTCAGGTGCTGATGGATCTGGCAAACCGGCACGGCGGTCTTGTCATTGGTACGGGAGATCTGTCGGAGCTGGCTCTGGGCTGGGCCACTTATAACGGAGATCATATGTCCATGTACGGTGTCAATGCAGGTGTGCCGAAGACCCTGGTGCGTCATCTGGTAAAATACTATGCGGATACCTGCAGCGACACGGAACTGTCGGCTGTGCTCTGTGATGTGCTGGACACGCCGGTGAGTCCGGAACTGCTGCCGCCTGTGGACGGGGTGATTTCGCAGAAGACCGAGGACCTGGTGGGCCCTTATGAGCTGCACGATTTCTTCCTGTACTATATGCTGCGCTGCGGATTCCCCCCGGCGAAGGTGTATCGTGTGGCGAAGCAGGCTTTTGCAGGTGAATATGAAGATACCGTTATTTTAAAATGGCTGAAGACATTTTACAGAAGATTTTTCACACAGCAGTTTAAGCGCTCCTGTCTGCCGGACGGTCCCAAAGTGGGAAGCGTGGCGCTGTCGCCCAGAGGGGATCTGCGCATGCCCTCCGACGCGTGCGTGAGCCTGTGGATGCAGGAGCTTGAGAAGCTGTGAAATACAGAATAAGACCCCATGAGTCTCGCTTTTGCGGCGGGAATGGGGCATGGAAACTTACGGGGCTGGGGCACTGAGGATCATGTATACAGAATATGGACCATGAAATATGAGGATGCCATATTGTGTATGCAGATTGTTCAGCGCTCCGGCCCCGGCTGCTCAGTCCGTTTTCCCCGACGGAGTGAAGTCATTCCTGTGCGGAGGACACGGAGGCCTTATCCAGGGAATTCTGAATTGCCTGCAGCAGTACAAGGGAAGTGTATTTGCTGTCGGAAGTATAGGTAATGTGCTCCAGTGACTGCTGGTCATAGACCTGTTCGCAGATAGAATCAAAGGTGGGCTGGAGCAGCGGATACATGGTGGTGACAGCATCGTTCAGATTGACCATGCGTATGGAGGTGATGGAATCTTTATCCACAATGACCTCCACATCGATGGACTGGGTGCCCAGTACCAGCTCTGTGGTATAGATGCCCGGTATGTATAAAGAGGCGGTTTCCGCAATATCCGGTTCCTGACCGGGGGTGCCGTCTTTGTCCTTATCCGGCAGAAACATCATAATCAGCAGGACAACAAACAGGATTCCCAGAACAGCAAATATTCCGGTATAAATCAGCTCTTTCATGTGAAGTACAACAATTTTTGTTTTAGCACTCATCCATAATCCCCTTAAGCTTTTATCTTGTCACTTTTTCTTTATAATAGATATGTGTGGAGACAGGGAAATATTCGTGTATAATTTTACAAGGGACTTTTCGCCTTGTCATTCGCCCGGAAGAATGGTAAAATGGTACAGACATAAAAAGAGAAAAGCGGGAAATCGGTGAATCCGTTTGGAAAGTGTTGGAATAATGGATACAGAAGTGATAAAAATAAGGCAAAACTGCGGGACGCTTTCCCCCGAAGAAGAGGAAGGACTGAAGCGGGCCGGAGAAATTATCAGGAGAGGCGGACTGGTAGCCTTTCCTACGGAGACAGTGTATGGTCTGGGCGGAGATGCCTTGAATCCGGAATCAGCCCGGAAGATTTATGCCGCAAAGGGAAGGCCGTCAGATAATCCGCTGATTGTCCATATCTGTCGGCTGGAAGATATCGAAAAAATTGTGACAGAGCTGCCGGCTGCCGCGGTCAGGGCGGCGGAAGCTTTCTGGCCGGGACCCCTCACCATGATATTGCCGAAAGCGGAAATGGTGCCACCGGAAACTACAGGAGGACTGAATACAGTGGCGGTCCGCTTTCCCTCTCATCCGGCGGCAAGGAAGCTGATTGCCTGCGCCGGAGGTTACATTGCCGCGCCCAGTGCCAATATCTCCGGGAAGCCCAGTCCAACCAGTGCAAAATACGTTCTGGAAGATATGGCCGGCCGGATAGAGATGATTGTGGACGGAGGCCAGGTAGAAATCGGCCTGGAATCCACGGTTTTGGACATGACGGTGGAGCCGCCGAGAATTCTGCGGCCAGGCTATGTCACGAGAGAAATGCTGGACAGGGTGCTGAAGGAGACGGATATTGACATTACCCTGATAAAACCGGACAGCGGGATAACGCCCAAAGCACCCGGGATGAAATACCGCCACTATGCTCCCATGGGCCGGCTGGTGATTGTGGAGGGAACATCCGGGCAGGTAACGGAATATATCAACAGACAGACGGCTCTGGACAAAGAAGCAGGGGAAAAAACAGGGATACTCGGAACAGAGGAATTACTTGAACAATACCATGCAGATGTGGTAAAATGTATTGGGAGTCGTGAAGATGAAGAAAGCATTGCCAGAAATCTGTTCTCTGTACTGCGGGATTTTGATGATGAACAGGTGACAAGCATTTATTCGGAGAGCTTTTCCAGTCAGGGACTGGGACAGGCGATTATGAATCGACTGCTGAAGGCGGCGGGACATCGGGTTGTCAGACTGTAAGCAGGCATTGGGGTATGGGTACGACCGTATCCGGATGTCTGTTGCCGGGGCTCCATGAGTCATGCATTGACCAGGGGAAGACCATCTTTTGTTCGATTTTGGAAGGTGGGTTAAAATATAAAGTATGGAGGCATTGACAGGTTATGATAGCAATCGGAAGTGATCATGGTGGTTTTGCACTGAAACAGAAAGTGATTCAGTATCTGGAGGAGAAAAGCATTCCTTATGAAGATATGGGATGTCACAGTGAGGAAAGCTGCGATTATCCTGTATTTGGGCATGCTGTGGCGAAGGCCGTGGCGGAAGGAAAATGTGAAAAGGGGATTGTAATCTGCACCACAGGCATCGGAATCAGTATATCGGCCAACAGGCATCCGGGAGTTCGCTGTGCTCTGTGTGCGGACAGTGTTTCCGCAAAGCTGACCCGGCTTCACAACGATGCCAACATGCTTGCCATGGGGGCCGGCATTGTGGGTGAGAATCTGGCTCTGGAAATCGTGGATGTATTTCTGAATACGGCTTTCTCCGGGGAAGAACGTCATTTAAGGAGAGTTCAGCTGATAGAAAAGATATAAAAGTTCTTCGACAGGGATACGTTTGGAAGGTTGTTACGGAACTCAAATGAGGAGGAAAGAAATATGGCAAATGTAGTCATCATGGATCACCCGCTGATTCAGCACAAAATCGGTCTCATCCGGAGAAAGGAGACCGGAACAAAGGACTTTCGGCAGACAATAGGCGAGATTGCCATGCTGATTTGTTATGAGGCAACCAGGGATTTGAAACTGGAGGACGTGGAAATTGAGACGCCTATCTGCAAAACCATGGCTAAGGAACTGCGGGGCAAGAAGATGGCTATTGTTCCGATTCTGCGGGCAGGCCTGGGTATGGTAGATGGAATGCTTTCTCTGATTCCTGCCGCGAGAGTGGGACATATCGGACTTTACCGCGATCCCGACACATTAAAGCCAGTGGAGTATTACTGTAAACTGCCGGCCGACTGTGCGGAGCGCGAGGTATTTGTGGTGGATCCCATGCTGGCTACCGGAGGCTCTTCCGTGGCGGCTATCCGGATGCTGAAGGAAAAAGGCTGCAGGAATATTCATTTTATGTGTATTATTGCGGCGCCGGAGGGAATTGAAGCCATGCAGGAGGAGCACCCGGATGTGGATATATATGTGGGGGCCCTGGATGAGAAGCTGAATGACCACGGCTATATTGTACCGGGGCTGGGAGATGCGGGTGACCGCATTTTCGGAACGAAATAATTACACTGTGAAAGGCGGTGTATGGGTTGAAGATCTGGAAGAAGATGGCAGTGCTTGCCGCTGTGGCACTTCTGATCGGCGCGGTGGATTCTGTGGCCGGTCCGGGATGGGTTTCGGCTATAACTGCGACCCGTGATAAAATCAACAAGACCCAGCGGGAAAAAGATGATCTTGAGGATGAACTGAATAAAACGCAGGATAATCTGGACCAGCTGGAGGGTAAGCGGGATACGCTGGAAAAGGAACTGAATTATCTGAATTCGCAGCTTTCCTCGGTGGTGGAGAATCTGGAGAATCTGGAGAGTCAGATCAGGGAAAAGGAACAGGAAATCGCAGACACACAGGCGGCTCTGGATGAGGCCAAAGCGACGGAAGCGTGGCAGTATGAAAGTATGGTAATACTTGTGCGCTGTATGTATGAGCAGCCGGAGGAAAACTATCTGACGGTTCTGCTGTCGGCGGGCAGCTTTTCTGAAGTGCTGAATATGGCGGATCGGATTGAAAAAATGGTGGCATACGATCAGAAAATGCTGGAAGCCTACAAAGAGAACAGAATCCTCATTGAGGAGAGCGAGGCAAGACTTCAGGAAGAGAAGATTCAACTGGAGGCTCTGCAGGCCCAGGCTCAGGAGGAGCGGGACAAGGTCTCCGGCATGATTAATCAGACATCTAATTCCATCGCAAAATATGGAAATCAGATATCCGATGCGGAGAAGAAGGCATTGGCCTATGAAGCACAGATTAAGGAAAAAGAGGAAGATCTGGAATACCTGAAGCAGGTGCTTGCAGAAGAAATAGCAAAGTCCCAGGCAGCGGCCAACGGCGTATGGCGGGATATTTCGGAAGTGAGCTTTGCGGAAGGGGATAAGAAGCTGCTGGCCAATCTGATTTACTGTGAAGCCGGCGCTGAGCCCTACGAGGGAAAGGTGGCAGTGGGCAGCGTGGTTATCAACCGCGTGCTGAGTTCCCAGTATCCGGATACCGTCTTGGGAGTTATCTATCAGAACAGACAGTTTTCACCGGTAGCCAGCGGGCGGCTGGACCTTGCGCTGGCTGCGGACATTGCCAATAACGACTGTTACAGAGCGGCGGAAGAGGCCATGTCAGGTATCAGCAATGTAGGAAACTGTGTCTATTTCAGGACGCCCATCGAAGGGCTGAGCGGTATCAGCATCGGAGGCCATATTTTCTACTGATTTCCGCGGGCAATGAGCCAGGCGGATGCGCGCAGCATCCATTTGGCGAAATGTCGCGAGGGTCAACAACCCCGCTGCAAGCAGCGGGGTTGTTGACTGCACGCTCACAGTCCCAGGCTGTTCAGACGTGACTGCAGCCTGTCAAATTTATCACGATATATCAGAGAGAGCAGATGATTCAGATTGCGCAGGCATGAGGTCATCTGCTCTTTTGTGATCAGACCGCGGTCCAGCGCTTCCGCCAGTTCATCCAGATCCACCACTTCCACAGTTCCCTCCGGCTGGACAACCACATCTGCAAGGAGGTCTGTGACAGTCAGAGTGGTTCCATCCGGGTCAAAAGTATATTCCACAACATCGCAGTACCAGTACAGCAGTGTATTGTCGCTGCGATAAAACTTGCTCAGTTTGATTCCGTCAGCCAGAAAATAACAGGAACAGCCGTGGGAAAAAGCGGTTTTGGAATTCAGAGTAGTCCACTTTGTGACAATGACCTCTTCGTCCTGCATGACAATAATATCATCCTTTAACAGAATACATTCAGCCGGAATAAATCGTTTGCGGTAAATTCTGGAAATGTTCATGTCAGACTCCTTTTGGTTATGCGGGGTACAGGGTGCCGTTTTTGTATCTGGTCAGGATGCTCTGAATCCTTTCATTTGGATTCAGCAGATCGCTGATGGAGGAATCGTGGTTCAGCGTGTCGATAATATAGGCAATATATTTGCTCATGTCGCAATTGATATACCATTCCCGCTGAAGGAGATCAGGTGCCTGGTAGATCAGATTGGTGGTCAGCACTTTGTCGATGAGCCCGGTTTCGAAAGCTTTGTCGAATTTATCGAATCCGCTGGTAAACAGGCCAAAGGTTGCAAACACAAAAATTTTGTGTGCTTTTCGTTCCTTCAGCGCAGCGGCCACTTCCAGCACACTGTCGCCGGAGGAAATCATGTCATCGATGATAATCATATCCTTGCCTTCCACGCTGGTACCCAGAAATTCATGGGCGATAATGGGATTGCGGCCGTTTACGACTCTGGTGTAATCCCGCCTTTTATAGAACATGCCCATATCCAGGCCAAGAACATTTGCAATATAGATGGCACGGCTCATGCCGCCTTCGTCAGGACTGATTACCATCATATGATCGGCGTCCAGCTTCAGATCTCTCACATGCCGGAGCAGACCCTTGATAAACTGATAGGCGGGCTGTACCGTCTCGAAGCCGTGAAGCGGAATGGCATTCTGTACTCTGGGGTCATGGGCGTCAAAGGTTATGATATTGTCCACACCCATCTGAACCAGCTCCTGCAGAGCCAGCGCACAGTCCAGAGATTCCCTGTTGGTTCTCTTGTGCTGACGGCTTTCATACAGAAAGGGCATGATCACAGTAATTCGCCGGGCCTTGCCCCCCACAGCGGCGATAATTCGTTTCAGATCCTGGTAATGATCGTCCGGAGACATATGATTTTCCTGACCGCACAGCCTGTAGGTCAGAGAATGATTACATACGTCGACCAGCAGATACAGATCGTGTCCGCGGACCGATTCCAGAATCATTCCTTTGGCTTCGCCGGAACCGAACCGGGGCACTTTTGTCTTTAACAGATAAGAGCATCTCTGATAGCCGGAAAAAGCCAGTGAATCCTTGTGCTCGCTTTCCCTTTCTGCCCGCCATCTGACCAGATACTGATCAATTTTTTCACCAAGAGGACGGCAGCCCTCCAATGCTATGATTCCCAGTGAGCCTACGGGAATGGTCTCCAGATTCCTTTTTTCTTCGCGGTTTCCCATACGTATTTATCCTTTCATAGAATTGTGTAAAGCTATTTTGCCAGCCTTTTTTTCAGTATTCTGATATCCGCTCCGGTGAGCTTGCATAACGCGAAATGACTTGTAATACGGGAAAAGATTCTGTCGGAATATCGATCCCGAAGTTCTTCCAGCGTTAAATTGGTAGAAATCAAAGTGGCTTTTCTGCGCAGATAACGTTCATTGAGACAGGAGAACAGCTGAGAAGTAATAAAGCCGTTGGTGGTCTCTGTTCCCAGATCGTCAATGATCAGCAGATCGCAGCCATATAAATCTTCACATAAATCATATAACAGCTCTTTTGACTTCGCGTCAAAAGAATAACGGGCCAGCATATCGAATAAGCCTGCAGCGCTGAAATAAATTACGGAATGGCCCTGCTGCAGAAGTTCTCCCGCGATACAGCCTGACAGAAAACTTTTTCCTGTACCCACGGTACCATAAAAGAAAAGGTTTTCATATTCATCGTTGAAATTCTGTACAAATTTCCTGCTCAACTGTACGGCGGCTTCAAAACGGCGTAAATCATCACCCTGGTAGTACTGATAGGAAAGGGTGGAGAAATTCTCCCTCTCAATCATATCCTGAATGTGAGACTGGGCATAGAGAAGCCGAATTTCCTGCTGTCTGAAACAATGGCATTTTTCTCTGGTACCATTGTCCAGAATAATGTAACCGGTATCACCACAGTCAGCACAATTGCAGACAGGTTTCAGATAATCTGCGGAAAAGCCATATTGTGTCAGCAGCTTTCTCTGACGGGAGACAATTTCCTGCAATTTATCATGCAGACTTTTCTGTGCGAGCTCGTCCCCTTCCAGCATACGGCGTGCGCTGTCCACGGAAAGAAAACTTATGGATTCTGCCAGCTCCTGAAAGCCGGGAATTGTCCTGTAGACTTCTTCACGGCGGTTTTCCGTGAGAATATGGTTGGAATACCGGGTGCGCTCGTATTCTTTTATGATTGCTTCATACTGGGAATTACTGAGTGCCACTGCGATTCTCCTTCTGTATTATAAGGTGCCATAATGTTTCCACCTTCGCTCCTGTAACTGCAGGTGATTTTGGCCGATAAAAATTAATTGCTTAAAAGCTCCTGCTCCAGCACATCGAAATCATAGTTGTTCTGGGGGAACTGATTAAAACGGTTATTGGTCTGTTTTGAGGGAGACTGAGGCTTCTTTCGCTGTCGGTATAAATCATCGATTCCGCGTATATCCGACTTCTGGTGTACATTCTGACGCTTCCAGCTGGATAAGATACTGTCAGCGTATTCAAAGCGGTGCTTGTCCGTGGCCAGGACGGTGCGCTCACAGGCTTCCAGAATAATATCGGTGGAAAAACCGTATTCCTTCAGCCAGCGATTGATATATTCCAGTTCCCGGCCTGTGGGAGAGCCATCCTTGCCCAGCCCGCGCATAATCGTATAAATGTTTTTATCATAGCGGCAGGCAGTTTTCCGGGCCTGCTTTGGTGTGGAGATTCCTTCTTCCGCCCAGTTGACGGCTACCTTTTCTATGTATTTAAAATCCTTTTTGCCTTTGTCCACGCAGTATTGAAGCAGATAATCAATCAGATCGTCGGAAAAATGCAGAACATCCGTAAAATAAAGGATTGTCTTGATTTCCGAGGGCGTGAGAGGCTTTCCGATATAGGATTCCGCGATAAACAGAAGCTGTGCGGTATCCTGACGGCTCTTAAACTCCCGAAGCTGATCGGCGGAATAAGACGGCTTCTCATAGGAAGTGCTTCTGTCGTCGGAAGCAGGTGCGGCAGGAGGTATCCCGGCGCTTTGGGGAGGTCCGTCCTTCTCGTCCGGGAATCCTGCGGAACCGGACAGAACAGGTTCGGGAATAAAGGAAGATACAGAGCCGGTACCGCGTCCGGCATATGATTCTGCCGGGGTATCCAGATCCCGGATATGAATTCCCGTAAGGTTTTTCCCGCTGTCGTAGTCCAGATCCAGAAGCTGCAGCTTCTGCCAGTATTTGAGGGCGCGGATGACGTCTTTTTCCGTGTGATTAAACTTGTCCGCAATATCGGATACACTGGTAGCCTGATGTGCATTCATCATGCGAAGCAGATACAGATATACTTTCAGCTGGGCATCATTGGCATCCTTCATATAATCATCAATAAACTGATTGGGAACAACGGTGGAATTTACCTGTTCATCCCTGTATATTGTCAAAAAAGGCATTGTCACACACTCCCTGTCTTAATTCCGCAGGCGACGGGCCAGACGGCTTCTCCTGCCGAATTACCCATTCTGCGCAGTAGAAAAAGTATAGCATAAGGTTTTTGAAAAAGAAATAGTCAATTTGGCTGAATTCACAGTAGTTCTCAGAGAAGCAGCCAAATTGTGGATATTGTGGATATTGTGGATAATATTGGAAAAGGCATGGTCTGCCGATATTGGGGAGAACTCTTTATCCACAGTCAGAGAAGCGACAGTTCTCTGTTCTGACTGTGGATATTGTGGATAATTATTTCCCCAGCAGGCTTTCACCGATTTTTACCACATCTCCCGCTCCCATGGTTATCAACATATCACCGTTTATGCAATTTTCCAGAAGAAAAATTTCTATCTCATCAAAAGTGGGAAAATAATAACATTCTTTTCCCAGGGCCTGAATTTCATGCTGCAGGGTTTCGGAGCTGATCCCCAGCGTATCCGTTTCTCTGGCCGCGTAAATATCTGCCAGAACCACTTTATCCGCCAGTGTCAGCGCCTGTGCAAATTCTTTCAGAAATGCTTTTGTCCGGGAATAGGTATGCGGCTGGAACACACACCACAACCTGTTATGCTTATGATTTGCGGCAGCCCTGAGGGTCATGGTGATTTCAGTGGGATGATGGGCATAATCGTCAATGACAGTGACACCGCCGATGGTTCCCTTATATTCGAAACGGCGGTCTGTGCCGCTGTAACGGCGGAGTGCTTCGGCTGTGACGGTGCTGTCGATAGAAAGCAGGTCGGCCAGAGCAATGGCAGCCATGGCATTGCTGATGTTATGCTCGCCCGGGACCTGCAGTGCAAAATTCCGCTCCCGGCCCCTTGAATCATGCAGAATAAATTCGGAATGTCCGGCTTCGTCGTAACGAATATCGGTGGGATAATAATCGGAATTGGCATCCATGCCGAAAGTGATGACACGACAGGCCAGGTTATCCGTTATTTCCTGAACATTCTCGATGGTTCCATTGACAATGAGACAGCCGTCCCCGGGCAGCAGCCCGGCAAACTTTCGGAAAGAAGAACGAATGTCTGCCAGATCTTTGAAAAAGTCCAGATGATCCTCCTCGATATTCAGAATAATTCCTATTTTAGGAGAAAAATCCAGGAAACTGTTAGTGTATTCACAGGCCTCCGTCACAAAATAGCCGGATTTGCCTATGCGCATATTCCCGCCGATATCCTTCAGAATTCCGCCGATGGAGAGCGTGGGATCCGTATCCGCTGCCAGAAGGATTTCACTGACCATGGAGGTTGTGGTGGTCTTGCCATGGGTACCGCTGACGGCGATTGGGGTGTGATAATTCTTCATAATCTGCCCCATAAGCTGACCTCTTGTAAGACAGGGAAGCTTCTTCTCATGGGCGGCAATATATTCCGGATTATCGGGATGAATGGCGCTGGTGAAGACCACACAGTCAATGGAATCAGTAATATTTTCGGCGCGTTGTCCATAGAATACGGTAATCCCTTTTGACTCCAGCATGTCGGTCAGAGCACTGGGACTGCGGTCGGAGCCGGATACCTGGAAACCGGCGTCAGCCAGCAGTTCCGCGAGCCCGCACATGCTGACACCGCCGATGCCTACAAAATATACAGAGACCGGATGGGTAAAATCAAGTTTATACATATATTTGCACTTCCTTCATTATAGTTTATCCTGTTACGGACTATATTATAGAAATTATTTTGCAGTTTCTATTATAAACTTTATTGTGGTAAAAAACAAATAGAAATGAGGGGGTGGACTAAATTTGCGTTTCATTTTCACAAAGGAGCGGCCTCCCGCAAGGACCTGTAAGGGCCCTGAGGCCAGCGCCGGATTCCCTGCCGGCCGACAGGAGTTCTGCTGCAATGCCTTACCGGGTCCTGCCGCCAGGGGCCGGGATTTCTGCAATGCTTTACCGGGTCCTGCCGTCCAGGGGCCGGGATTCCTGCAATGTTTTACCGGGTCCTGCCGCCAGGGGCCGGGATTCCTGCAGTGTTTTACAGGGTCCTGCCGCCAGGGGCCGGGATTCCTGCAGTGTTTTACAGGGTCCTGCCGCCTAAGACCGGTATTCCTGTAATGCTTTACAGGGTCCTGCTGCCAAAGTCCAGGATTCCTGCGGCAGTTCAGGGTGAAAGCAAGGGGACGGCAGAGGAGGCCGGAGGCTCTTTCCTCGGCGGGGTAACGCGCCGGTAAACTAAGCCTCAACTTCGACTAAAGCGCGAAAGTACCGCGCTTAAGTCTGCGTAGAGGCTGGATTTTACCTCTGCTAAGGGCACCCCTCAGCGCTTTCGGAAAGAGCCTCCGGCCTCCTCTGCCTGTTTCTCCGCAGGTTACACTGGCCTGGGGCAGATATGGACTAAGCGGTATGGTTCGTGAAAGTTCCAGCCAACTGAAGCCAAAAACTAATCTGCGGCACTTTTTTCTAAACCCAGCGGAAAGACAGGCGGAGAAGGGGTGGGTGGCTCTTTTCAAGTGTCCAACGGACACTTTGAGCACCAAAGGGGTGCCCTTAGCAGAGATGAAATCCACTGCCTACTGAAACTTGGGAGCGGTACTTTCGCTCCTTAGTTTCTGTTGGCAGTTAGTTCATCGGCGCGTTACCCCTGCCGAGGAAAGAA
>NZ_JANJZD010000099.1 GCF_024623325.1 Acetatifactor muris | reverse complement strand
GCAGATTTTGAGGGGCGCACCGAGCCAGCAGAAAAAGCATGAACAGGAGCGATAATAAAACAGCCACAGGAGGTAGCACAATGAGATTTACGAACAGCGAGCTTGAAATGATTTACCAGTACGCCGCACCCACCAAAGCGGAAACCATAGGCGGCATGAAAGAAACCGTACCCGTGATTAAAGACCTTTTGACAAGGGTAATCATGGAGAACGCAATAGAAAAGCTGCAAAAGATACCAGAGCCGGAGTGCAGCCAGTTCATAGCCGACAACAAAGCCCGTTTCCTTGCGGGGCATGAAAACTCTATCCGGCGGCGGCTTGCGGAAGCAAAGGCACAGACGAAACAGCCGATAATGCAGGGGCATGACTTGACGGGCATGGAGCGTTTTCTCCCCGAAACCCGGCACATGATTGTCCTTGACGTAAAGACCAGCGACAGCCCCGTGGGATTTCCGGGGGAACGCCACCGCTATTTCCTCTCTGATGAGGGCTATAAGAACGCAAGAGCCAGCGAGGGGCGGGGAGAAATCAAGATAAAGAGCCATGCCGCCGTAGCCGCCGGGAGGCTGTACCCGGACAGGAAGCCGGAAAGGGAGCGTTAAAGGCATGGGCGCAAAAACACCATACATGGACTACCGCCAGTACCGGGCGGCGTGTCGGCTTGTGCATGAGTGCTGCAACTACGATAACGGCAACTGTATCTTGCTGGATAACGGCGAGCCTTGCGTATGTGTACAGAGTATCAGCTATTCCCTCTTGTGCCGCTGGTTCATTGCCGCCGTGCTGCCGCTGGACGGGAAACTGGAAGCCGCCCTGCTCCACCGGGCAGACAGGAAACGCTGTACCGAGTGCGGCGGGTATTTTCTCCCTAAGTCCAACCGGGGGAAATACTGCCCGGATTGCGCCGGACGCATGAAAAGAATCAGAGCCACACAGCGCAAGCGGAAACAGAGGGATAAATGTCACGCTTTAGGATATTCCAAACCCCCGTAAATCAAGGCTTTTTTGACCGCCCTCAACGGGTAGGCGGTACATTTATCCTTTACCCCCACAAAAGCCGCTTTAATTGCGTAACAGAAGCCACAGAACAGACCAAAGGAGGAACGAATGGCAGACAACCGCAAATATTATTACCTAAAGCTGAAAGAGAGCTATTTTGACGAGGACGCTATCGT
>NZ_JANJZD010000098.1 GCF_024623325.1 Acetatifactor muris | reverse complement strand
CTCCATTATCCGTTATAATGGAAATAAAAACGGAGATGGTGATATGGAGCAGTTACTGGAATGGATGGAGATCATCGAGGATGTCAGGCAGCACAGAAAAGTACGCCACAGTATAAAGGATATTTTGATCATTGTGCTTTTTGCAACACTTGCCAATGCGGACACATGGGAGCAGATCGCAGATTTTGCACTGTGGAATGAGGAGTATCTGAGACAGTATATCGAATTGAAGAATGGAGTTCCGTCTCACGATACCATACAGCGCGTTATGGGGATGATACGCCCGGAGAATCTGCAGCAGCTTCAGCGGAAATGGCAGGAATTGCTGGACAGCAATGAAGGGGAAAAGCTGAAAAAAATCATCTGTGTGGATGGGAAAACCATGCGTTCCAATAAAAGGGAAGGGACGAAACCATGCCATATCGTTTCTGCCTGGAGCAGGGAAGACGGATACTGCCTGGGGCAGAAAGCAGTGGAAGAAAAAAGTAATGAGATCACGGCAATCCCCAAAGTACTGGAAAGCATAGAGATAAAAGGGCAGGTTGTAACCATTGATGCGATGGGGACGCAGACGGCAATCGCGGAAACAATCCGGAAGAGGCGTGCAGATTATGTGCTGGCAGTAAAGGGAAACCAGGGAAATCTGGAAACGGACATACGCCAGTATTTTGAAGAACAGCAGATATGTGAAGAACTAAAGAAAGGGTCCGGGTATAAAAAAACAACAGAGAAAGCGCACGGTCAGATAGAGATAAGGGAGTACTACCAAACGGAAGAGACGGCGTGGATGTACCAGAAAAAACAGTGGAAGGGGCTGAAAAGCATAGGGATGGAGAAGAAAACCATCCGAAAGGGAGAAACAGAGAAAGAGGAATACCGGTATTATATCAGCAGCCTTTGTGAAGACATCGAACTGTTCAGCCGGGCAGTACGGGGACACTGGGCAGTGGAAAGTATGCACTGGCATCTGGATGTGACATTTAAGGAGGATGCAAATACCACACTGGATAAAACAGCAGCGCAGAACCAGAACATCATCCGAAAATGGTGTCTGAGCATGTTGAAACTGATAGAGATAAGGGGAACGAAGATGTCACTAAGAAGGAAGCGGTTTAACATAAGCTTTGCACCGGCACAGTTTATCGAAGAACTGATGAAAATTTAAAAATCCGCAATTTAGGATTTGAGTGGGAGTAAA
>NZ_JANJZD010000097.1 GCF_024623325.1 Acetatifactor muris | reverse complement strand
ATCCCTTTGTGCTTCCCAAAAGCACCTGGGACTATATCGTGCAGTTCTGGTACCTCGACCTTTCCCAGACGGATTCCATCATGCGGGACTGCTACTCTGTCTTTGGCTCGCCGCCACGGCTCCCTTCCTGCATGCTGCGCTCCTATCTGCTCGCTTTGAAACTGAAAGTGACTTCCATCACTGTCTGGTGCCGCATGCTTAAGGAAACTCCCCTTTATGCCATCCTCAGCGGTTTCTCTTTCGGGGATACCCCTGGTGTTGGGACTTTTTATGATTTCTTTTCCCGCATCTGGCAGCATGACTCCAACAACCTTTCCCCGAAAGACCGGTTCCCTAAAATGAAGAAAACTCCCAAGGGGAAGAGGAAAGGTGATAAGACTCCCTGCGATTCTTCCAGCATGGCTTCCAGGCTTCTTCCCCTGCTGGAACGCTGGCATTTAAAGCCTGAGAATCCCTTTTCCCTCATTTTCCGGCTTTATCAGCAGCAATTCCTGGACCAGTCCATCCACAGGGGGCTGGTTAATCCCCGGCACCTGGCCCTTGCCGGTGACGGCACCCCTGTCCGTACTGCCGCACAGCAGCGCAAAAAGCGCATCTGCGATTGTAAGGAGAAAGGCTGTTCTTCTTGTAACTGTAAACGCTATTATTCCCAACCCGACTGTAACTGGGGATGGGACTCCCACCGGGAATGTTATTTCTTCGGATACCACCTCTACATGTATGTGGCTTCCGATTCCTTCAGCGACCTCCCTGTGTTTCCGCTTTTAGAGCGGGCCTCCCGGCATGACATGCTTTCCTTCCTGCATTCCTTTTTCACCATGAAAGCGTATCTTCCGGAATTCCGGATTGAAAAGCTCCTTCTGGATTCCGCACACGACGCTTACGCTGTTTATGATTACTGTAGACGGGAAGATATCACACCGTTTATCGACCTCAATCCCGGACATACCGGGCATTTTACCTATAAGGACGATTTCACAATCGATGACAATGGTGTCCCTGTCTGTAAATTGGGCTTACGTATGCATAAAGATGGATATGAAGCTGCCAAACACCGGGCAAAATACCGGTGCCCGAAATCAAACCGGAAACGTGGCTGCTTCTGTGAACACCCCTGTTCACCGGCAAAATATGGAAGAACCGTACACATCTTTACCAATGACAATCCAAGGTTATTCAACATACCGCCAAGGGACTCTAAAGCATGGGAAA
>NZ_JANJZD010000095.1 GCF_024623325.1 Acetatifactor muris | reverse complement strand
TGATGTGGTATAAAAAAAGTTGACAGCCCATTCTCAAGGATTTGAGATATAATCAAGAGAATAAGGAGTGAACAAAAATGGCAGAAAACAGGCAATACGACCATGAATACAAAGTACAGGCAGTGAAACTCGCAAAGGAAATCGGACAAGCAAAGGCCGCTAAAGAACTGGGGGTTCCCAAGAATACCATGTATGGCTGGGTACGGGCCAACCGTCTTGGCAGCCTCGACCTTGGGGCAGGTTCACAAACCCCGCAAAGCGCCATGACGCTTAACGAGGAACTTCTTCAGCTCCGCCAGCAGGTTAAGGAACAGGAAAAAGAAATCCGCCGTTTAAAGAAGGAAAATGACTTTCTGGAGGAAGCCAGCGCTTTTTTCGCCGCGAGCCGTCTGAGGTCAGCAAAAACGAAAGAATGAAGTTTATTGCTCTTAAAACCAAAGACGGCGAATTAAAAGGGGATATCTTCTTTTACTGTAGAATCCTTCATGTCAGCAGGCAGGGATTTTACCAGTACCTTGCAAATAAAGACCGCCCATGGAAGTATCAGCCCCTGGCAGACGCCATGATGGAAATCCTTGAGGAAGATGATTGTAATGACACCTACGGCCGGACCCGCATGTATCAGGCATTAATGTTAAAACAGCCTGAAAATGTGAATATTCCCAGCGAACGTACTGTTTACCGTGTCATGGAGTATATCGGCATCAGCCATCATCCCAGGCGCAAACCAAACGGAATCACGAAAGCGGATCGGGAAGCCCAGAAATCAGAAGATCTGTTAAAACGTGATTTCAAGTCAGAGGAACCGCTGGCGAAGTGCGTAACAGACATAACAGAGATCAAAGCCAGCGATGGAAAGCTGTATGTTTCCGCTGTTTTCGACTGTTTCGATTCCAGCGTGGTTGGACTGGCGATGGATACTAATATGAAAGCTCCATTATGTGCGCGGACACTGGAAAACGCGGCGAAGACATATCCGGGCATCCATGGGGCAATTATCCACAGTGACAGGGGAAGCCAGTACACCAGCCAGCTTTATCGGGAGACAATCCGGAAGTATGGCATACAGCAGAGCATGAACAGTGCAGGCGGCAGATGCCATGATAACGCCCGCTGCGAGAGCATGTGGGCCAGAATGAAATCTGAACTGCTCTATGGCCGCTACAATACAGAGAAGATGAGCACGGATGAAGTGAAAACCCTCATCTGGAGATATTTCATCAGCTATTGGAATAACCGGAGGATCTGTTCCTCTAATGGAGGTCTTCCTCCCATGATAAAACGGCAGCGATACTATGATTCCCTGAAAGAAGAAGCATAGGATACAAAATCCTTGAGGAAAATGTGTCAACTAATCTTGACAAAATCA
>NZ_JANJZD010000094.1 GCF_024623325.1 Acetatifactor muris | reverse complement strand
CAGGCCTGGTAACTGGGGTGAAGTCGTAACAAGGTAGCCGTATCGGAAGGTGCGGCTGGATCACCTCCTTTCTAAGGAAGCTGTGAGAAGCAGCGAGAGGGAAGAAGTAGGGGTTGCATTACTGTTTGGATGTTAAGAAATTCCGATGGTGGATACGCAAAGCGCATCACCATATAGGAAGCAAACAAGTTCATAATTCCGGTGGCGATGCGCTTGGGGGAAACACCCGTTCCCATCCCGAACACGACAAGGTTAAGACCTGAGCGGCCGATGGTACTATATTGGAGACGATATGGGAGAGCAGGTGGCTGCCGGAATAAAAATAAATAGTTTTACCAGTGATTAGAGAGTAAAAATTTGCTTTCTAATGACTGATAAAACAGTCAATATAATTGTACCTTGAAAACCGAATACTGCAAATCCAAAACAAACAAGACAATCGAGGAGTGTCGAAAGACACAAAAAAGAGGCAAAAAAGCAAGAGCGGAAAGCCGAAAGGCAGGAAGCAGAGGACCCGAAGTAGCGCCACGCTAGACGCGAAAAGGGAAAGAGTCGAAAGACAAGAGGTTAAGCAAAGAAGGGCGCGGGGCGGATGCCTTGGCACCAGGGGCCGAAGAAAGACGTGATAAGCTGCGAAAAGCTGCGGGGAGCTGCAAATAAGCACAGAGCCGCAGATGTCTGAATGGGGAAACCCGGCAGGAAAAACTCCTGTCACTGTGCACTGAATCCATAGGTGTACAGGGGGAACCCGGCGAACTGAAACATCTAAGTAGCCGGAGGAAAAGAAAGAAAAATCGATTCCGGAAGTAGCGGCGAGCGAACCCGGAAGAGCCCAAACCGGAGTGCGAGCACTCCGGGGTTTAGGACTGCAAAAGTCAACTGTAAGAGTAGTGGAATGGAACTGGGAAGACCAGCCGGAGAGGGTGAAAGCCCCGTAGACGAAACTTGAGCAGAGGCGGCAGGATCCAGAGTACCACGGGACACGAGAAACCCTGTGGGAAGAAGCGGGGACCACCCCGCAAGGCTAAATACCCGCTGGTGACCGATAGAGCACAGTACTGTGAAGGAAAGGTGAAAAGGACCCCGTGAGGGGAGTGAAAGAGAACCTGAACCCCCGCGTCTACAAGCTGTGGGAGTGCCGTAAGAGCACAACCGCGTACTTTTTGTAGAACGGTCCGGCGAGTTGCGCGTGCCGGCAAGGTTAAGCGGAAGACCCGCGGAGCCGAAGGGAAACCGAGTCTGAAAAGGGCAAAGAGAATCATCTGATTCTCATTAGTCAGTACGCGCAGACCCGAAACCGGGTGATCTACCCATGTCCAGGATGAAGCTGCCGTAAAAGGCAGTGGAGGTCCGAACGCACATCCGTTGAAAAGGGTGGCGATGAGGTGTG
>NZ_JANJZD010000093.1 GCF_024623325.1 Acetatifactor muris | reverse complement strand
TAGTGTCTGCTGATTAAGTTCAGCTAAGCCACGCAAAACTTAATACAGCATATTTTGTGTCAAAAAATTGACATATCCGTAAAAGGGCAGAATGTATCCGCCTCTGAATCTTAAAGAGGTTCGTCACGAATACAGACAATGCGATTGTGGTCAGCTGGGTCTCTTCCAGCTTGGTCACGATAAGCCCCATGCCATAGCACCGTTTGCTCAGGCTGAAAACCCGTTCTACCTCTATCCTGTCTGTATTGTCCTGGTATTCCTGTTTCCTGGTTGTGGCGGAGACTATGGCGGCCGGCCTCCCCAGGCGGGGACCCGACAGGCGTATCCCATGTCCTTTGCAGTACCTGCGGTTGTCGCGCGTCCTGTATATCTGGTCTGCCAGGACCCTCTCCGGATAGTGCCCGGTACGCTTTTTGAAGCGTTCCACAGCCTCCTGCAGGGTGGCCCCCTCGTTATAAGGGTCAAAGGATATCCTCTCGATTCGTCCATACCCTTCCGTGTCCAGGCTCAGGTCGAATTTGGCACCGAACTCCACCGGGGCCGTGGCCTTGCCCCGGACTATGGGGCGCAGCCATGGCTGGCTGATGCTCACGATGCGGTCAGGGACGGAATGCACCTTATGATCGTACATGTACTTCTGCTGTCCGTACATCTTCAGTATGGTCAGGAACTTCGGGATGTCCTTCCTGTCCGGGACAAGGCCCTCCGACATGAACTGCTCCAGGTATCCGATGTCCCGGCGTACATATCCCAGCTGCTTACGGATCGCTGCCCGCACTTTCTTTGCCGTATGCTTCCTGCACTTCGCGAATGCCAGGTATGCTTTTCTGGCCTGCCTCCTGTAGCGCCTCGGCAGAGGCAGGCTGTAGTACCGGCAGAAGCGCCCTATCATCCCCTCAAGGAATTCCCTTGCCTCGTTGAGCAGGGAGATGTCCTGGGGATAGCGGATATGGGCCGGCGCACAGGTCGCATCGAGGGTCAGGGTCCCCTTGTTCCCCGGTTCCTTTTCCGGGCTCCCTCCTTCAGTGGAAGAACCTGATGAAGGCGGCCCTTTGCGGTCATCTTTCCGGGAAAGCACGGATTCGTTCGCCTCCATAACCATCTCCATGGTGATGCGCTTGCGGAACAGCACCAGCGTGCTGGCATCGAAAGGCGCCTCCTCCTGGTAGCCGGGCAGCCCATAGAAGCGTTGCAGGTACGGGTTCTCCGCAATCTGTTCCACCAGCTCCCTGTCAGAGTACTGGAACTTCGTCTGGATGATGAGTGCGCCCAGGGCCATGCGCAGGGGCTTCGCGACATTCCCCGTCCCGCTGGGGAACAGGCCAGCGTATTTGGTCTCGAACTCGTCCCATGGGATGCTGTCGGCCATCTTCACCCATCGGTTGTCCGGGTTCATATGCAGCCCCATGGGCTGGTTGAAGTCAAGGAAAGAATGCTGGGTTCTGTCGGTTGGTCTGTACATGGCTTTTTGCTCCATTCCGTGGTAGGATTTGGGGTAAAACTGCAAGGAAAATCGATGCCTGGATGCAGAACCCCTGTAGTTATTTTATCATAAATATGCTGAAAAGTCAGTAAAATCAATGGTTTACAGACTTAAAAAGCAGACACTA
>NZ_JANJZD010000092.1 GCF_024623325.1 Acetatifactor muris | reverse complement strand
GGTAGTGTCAAGTAATCTATGAAAAAGCGAGCCGAAAAAAATAAGCTCAAAAGAACCTTGAAAATTGCAGATATAGGTAGTTTAAGACCTTGGGGCCTTGCCCCAAACCCCACAAGGGACCCGTCCCTTGACCCATTATCTGGGCCCTGCCCAGACCCGTCCTCGCCGGAAGCAGGGAAAAGGGCTGTTGAGCCCTTTTCCCTATCGCAAGGATAATCCGTGGTCCTTATGTCAAGGGACTTTCGCGGCATAAAAGCGGCGAAGTGCAGCCGCATTTATTCCACGGTCCCCTTGACATAAGGCCCCGCTCCAGTCATACAGCTGTCTGTTTTTGGAGCTCCAGGATGGTCTGCTGGCCCAGGAAGATGAGGAGCTGCCATTTGCCCGGCATATTGTCGGCACCCTGGAGCATTTCTACTTCGTTGAGGACTTTGTATTTATTGTGTTTGTGTGGACGCAGAAAGTTGTAGTAGGCAATCCAGAGGGCAAGGTCATAGTTTGCGCCGTCGATGCTGTCAAAGCCGTTTGTAGGGCGGTAGGAGGCCTTGTAGGTGCGGTTAAGCCGTTCGATCATCTGTTTGAACGGGCGGTGTTCCGTGGAGACGGCATCATCGTTGGCAAGCCCGATGACCTGCGTGACTTTGAAAGAAAAGTCTTTCCCCAGCTTTTTAGCGAACTCCATGGCGGCAAGGGGATAGGCGCTGTAGCCGTCAGCAATGAACTTGAATCTTTCAGGCAGCTTTGCAAGCCCCCGGAATGCCATGCGCATGGCGAGGATGCAGGGGCCGACGCCCCGGTTGTCCGATACCTGGTAGCCGATGATGGAGCGGGTCGCCGCATTCATGATGAGCCAGACGTAGGCCTTGACGCCGCGGATCTTGATGTAGGTCTCATCCGCAGTGAACACATCCCCTTTTTCGTAGGGATACCGATCGACGAAGGGCTTGACGCAGACAGCGGCAGTCTTGCAGTAGTTGGCGATCTGCTGGTGGGAGACGCTGATGTTGTAAAGGTCTTTCAAAGCCTGCGAGGTCTTGCGCAGGGAGAGGCCGAGGTTGACGTGGAGCGTCAGGCACAGGGACATGACATGTGCATTGTGCCTGCTGAATTTCAGGGAGGAAGCGTTTTTAGGCAGGGAACTTAAGTCCATGCTGAAAAAATCCAACGTGAATTCACGGTAGATGTAGTGGAGCTTATATTTATTCTTGCCATAATCCTCTTTGAGGTCATCCTTATCCACCTTTTTGAGGTTGTGGAGGTAGTAAGGGCATTTTGGATTGACACATTTGTGGAGGATGAAGTGCTTCCGCTCTTTCTTTGGGACGAGGGCGTTGCCGCAGTGCGGGCAGCGCAGCTTCATGGAAGAGAAGCGGCTGTCCCCAGGGGAGAATCTGGCATCGCATACCTTGCAGAGGATCTGGCCTTTGGAGCCGTTGTTCCTGTAGAGGTATGGCATGGGTGCGTCACAGCGCGGGCAGGAGCAGTCCTCAGGGATATCGCATTCAGAGCGGCGCCTGACAGGGCAGATCTTCTTGCCATAGCGTTTTTCGTAGTAAGGGATAAGTTCTTTATAAGTCCAGTCCTGCCGGAAGTCAGTGACCAGAGGAAGCTGGTCGATCCTGAACTTCTGATATTTGGGGGAATGGGAATCATCGAAAGCCCACTGCTTGAGAGGGATGTATCTGCAGATGAAGTTAATTAACCAACAGTTTTGCTGGTAGAGGTATTGAATAATTTGTAACAGGTAGTGTATAATGTTCATGAGCATTGGCTCCTTTCGGAATGTTGGTTTGGCGATTGACATTATACCATAAAAAGGGAGGTCAATGCTCTTTTATTTGCAAACTCCCATAAAATCAAGGTTTGAGTAACAAAAAATTAGGTAGGATTTGACACTACC
>NZ_JANJZD010000091.1 GCF_024623325.1 Acetatifactor muris | reverse complement strand
GGTTCTTTCTGAACTTTGGGTATAATCAATAAATAAGACAGGATTTACACCTGTCTTATTTATTGATTTATTACTTCTCATATTTGGGTATTTGTGTTATAATAGAGACATCAAAATGAGAGGTGAACACAAATGAAATATTCCCCTTCCTCAGATAATTCGCTGCTATACGGTAAGAACCAATTCATATACAGAACAGAAGAAACGGATGACAGGATTGACATTTTCCTGAAATCATCTGTCCATAGTTGTAAGTGCCCGCTCTGCGGAACAAGATCTTCGGATCTACATGCCACTTACGAACGGACCTTGCAGGATGTCCCTATACGATGTAAGCCAACGTA
Organism: Acetatifactor muris; assembly: GCF_024623325.1. GTDB lineage: Bacteria > Bacillota > Clostridia > Lachnospirales > Lachnospiraceae > Acetatifactor > Acetatifactor muris. The sequence goes on along the minus strand of NZ_JANJZD010000091.1, from coordinate 1,648 downwards.
TGTCCATGTGAATGTTTTCAAATATGACTGTGTAAACACTGAATGCCGCCAGAAAGTATTTATGGAGCCGTTGTCCTTTGCATCTGCTTCCCAGGTTCGGACAGATTCCTTAAACGCATTGGTCCTGGCCATGGCAATGTTCATGAGTAATGAAGGAGCCAGCACTGTTCTGTCACTTATGGGTGTCGCTATAAGCAACGATACCATCCAACGTTTGTATGACAGGATTGAATTCAAAGATGACCCTGATGTGGAAGCTGTTGGAATTGACGACGTAGCCATGAGAAAAGGTCAAAAGTATGCGACGGCAATTTATGACCTGAAGGACCACCACATGATCGCCCTGTTGGAAGGAAGGGATGGCGCCCCATTGAAGGAATGGTTAAAAGGCCATAAGAAGATCCGGCTGGTCGCAAGGGATCGGGCCAGTGCATATGCATCTGCGATCAGTGAGGTGCTGCCGGAGTGTACGCAGGTTGCGGACCGTTTTCACCTGATGCAGAATCTGCTGGATAAGATGAAGGACATCTTCAAAAACGAAATACCTGCTACTATATTCATAAAGGACGGAGCAGTGTTGGACAAGGCCCCCGAAAAGGAAGTCAGGGAGAAGGGGTTTGACGGGAATCTGCTGGATGGTATTTCCTATGATAATTCGCCACCGGTTGATGAAGATGGAGCTGAAATTGAATTCAAGAGCAAGAAGCGGAACCTCAACAGCAAGCAGTATAAGAAGAATGCCTGTAACAGGGAAAAAAACAGCAATTGATACGTGACATTCAGCTGTTTTGGGAGGGCCTGCCAAAGAAGAAGATCAGCCTGGTGTGCCGGGAGTATGGCATTGCAAGGCATACAGCTGAAAAATATGTTTCCATGACAGATGACCAGATCAACGGGATGGATGCACCCAAGGACTATAAAACCAGGAAACGTGCCGGGAATGGTTTCGTAAATATCATATATAAAATGATGGCGGATGGATACGATGATGAGATCATATACCAATATCTCCGGAAATCCGGGGTGTCGACTTCGCGTAATACATTGTTTGATTACATGAAAGCCATTAGCAGGGAAAACTTTCCGGATCGAAAAAGAATGTATGGCATGAGGCTCATGGATGAAAGATATCCTGATGATGTAATTGTCATCAGACGGAATGAATTATTAAGATACATCCTGACAATAGATCCGAAGAAAGAAAAGGACAAGGTCATTTCTGGAAACCTGGAGATCATTAAGAAGAAGTTCCCAATGGTCACATGGGTTGCAGATACATTCCATGAGTTCCACGGGATACTGATGGGTGACGAACCTGAGGAAATAGATAGATATATCGAGAAATATGCTGATACGGAACTGTCCTCTTTCTGTAATAGTTTAAAAAAAGATATCTCTTCGGTCAGGAATGCGATATCCATGGACGTGAGTTCTGGGTTTGTCGAAGGGAACAACAACAAATTTAAACTCATCAAGCGTATGGTATATGGCAGGTCTAAGATTGTCAACCTGACCAAAAAATGCAAGCTCGCTTTTCTGATCAAAACTAAAGATTTTACCCTTATGGATCTGATATAAATTAAGCCGTCAGAACACTTATCTGACGGCTTAATTGCGGTGCTTTCATACCCAAAGTTCAGAAAGAACC
>NZ_JANJZD010000090.1 GCF_024623325.1 Acetatifactor muris | reverse complement strand
AAGCTCGCTTTTCTGATCAAAACTAAAGATTTTACCCTTATGGATCTGATATAAATTAAGCCGTCAGAACACTTATCTGACGGCTTAATTGCGGTGCTTTCATACCCAAAGTTCAGAAAGAACCGGACAATCCGCCTGCAGTGCCTTTTGTTTATTTATAACAATCTTTCGTATAATTCACTCATATCCTGCCTGCCGCCTACAGCGTGCCCTGGGTGAAAAGGCTCTTCACATGTGCCACCTCTTCCGCCGTTGCCTTGCTTGCGGGAACATAGTATGATTTTTCTCTTGCAATCTGGTAAAGCTCTTCCTGAGACTGTTCACATGCGTTTCTAATCTGCTTTAATGTCTGCTTCAGTTCTTTATTCTCCGACTGTGCAATCATACCCGCATAACGGGTCAGTTCACCGTTGATACCGGCCAGGGTATCTGCTACCATTGTTTTTTCCTGCATCTTCTTTTACCTCTCATTCTGGAATACTCGATTTACAAATCTCAAAACTGTCATGGATTTACAGCTGTTTTTGTCAGTCTGCGGACTTAATTTAAAAATTTCATCAGCTGTTCCTTATTGTCCATGGCTGACCGGGCACCTTTTTCAAAAAACTGCCTGATCTGCGGGTCTTCCGCCTCCTTGGCATATGCCTGCATTTTGCAGTGAGTTGTGTCGAAACCGCCTATGAGATGGCGAAGATTTTGTAAGTCAAGTTCTGAAATATTGCTCATATCCATACCTCCTGTTTTTCATGAATGAAAAGTCCAAAAATACTTTTCATTTTAAGACTACGAGGTTATTATTGACTTACAGTGAAAAATATATACGGCCTTTGACCTGAAACAAGATAACTGCCAAATTCCGGATTTTTCTTTTTTGTACGTTTGTTTCTAAATTTGATGGCGCACCACCCCATATTCATCGTCCAATCTAAAATATGGGCACTCCCTCTGTGTACCCGACAGGAACCGATACATTTCGTCTTCGTCCAGATCTACCAGACAGCTATAGCATTCCTCTTCCTCGTCGTACACATAATTGACACACATGTCACAATTATTGACCGCCATTGGGATTCCCTCCTTTTTTCAGTCTGCTCAGCTTCACGCCTTTTCTCCGGTATGAAGATAAGCATATATTTCTCTTTTGCCCACGCCCCTGTCCTTCGCCACCTGTTTCATGGCTGATTTACCGTCCATTCCCTGATTCTCATAATATGTCATATGTTCTTCTATACTCATGTTCTCCCAGGCTGCGATCTCCTCCTGCCGCTGCTGCCGGAAGCTCTTCCCCTCCACAATCAGCACATATTCTCCTCTGGGTTCCTCCGTCTTATAATATTCCAGCGCCTGAATAAATGTGGTCGGCATTACGGTTTCATATTTCTTCGTCAGCTCCCTGCAAAGCGTAATCTTTCTCTCACCCAGCCAATCATAAAGCTCCTCCAGCGTCCGCACCAGATGATGCGGCGCCTCATAGAGCACCATGGTGCGCGTCTCTTCTGTAAGCTGCGCCAGGACTGTCTTCCTCTCTTTTTTATCCGTGGGCAGAAATCCTTCAAAACAAAATCTTCTGGTGGAAAGCCCGGAAAGCGTCAATGCCGTAATACAGGCCGAAGGGCCCGGCAGGCTGGTGACAATAATTCCCTCCTCATGACACATCCGCACCAGGACTTCCCCCGGATCTGAGATAGCCGGCGTCCCCGCGTCTGTGATCAGCGCTATATTCTTTCCCGCCAGCATTTGCTCTGTGAGCTGCTTCGCCTTCTCCACTTTGTTATATTCGTGATAGCTGGTCATGGGCGTGTGAATGTCAAAATGATTCAGCAGCTTAATACTGTTGCGTGTATCCTCCGCCGCAATCAGGTCCGCCTCCTGCAGCGTCTCAACCGCCCGCGGCGTCATGTCCTGCAGATTTCCGATGGGTGTCGCACATAAATATAATTTCCCTGCCATGCTTTCCTCCTTGCAGTCTTCATAACTTCTCGGAATCTTCAGCCCTTATTTCATGGTGCTTTCAGAACCTATTTTTCAAAAATCACCCACTTTTTTCTCTAAAACACTTGACAAACCAGTCAAAAAATGCGGCGCTTCGCGCCCCTT
>NZ_JANJZD010000008.1 GCF_024623325.1 Acetatifactor muris | reverse complement strand
CTGATTTCCACCGGGGAGACTCATGCGCGCCAGATGGAACGGCTGGGACTGATCAGCTGACCGGAGGGAAGATATAGTGAGTGACAATAATTTGGCCAACGGGATAATCACCACAAAATTGTCATTTCATTTACAGAACCCGCTTATGACCGATAGAATTGTATAAAAAACAGGCCTCTGTGAAAGCAGTCAGGCCCGGGTGCCTCTAAAATGGGCACAAAAAGTAAGAGAACAGGAAATAAGGCATTTTTCGTGTTTCTTTTCCTGCGCCCTGATGTCTGAAAAGTTACTTTTTCAGTCACTTTCCTCCTGTGCCACGCATAAAATAATCTTGAAAACCACAGATTTCAGTGCTATACTGGAGTTAATGACAGGTATAAAGAGGTGTATTTTGCCTTTGCGAAACTGCAAAATGACAATTTTGTTTATTAATCACATTTACCGAACAGCCATATTCCATGGAAAAGGAGAAGAAATGGATATTCTGAAAAAGAAAACAGAAGAAAAGCTGACCCCGGAAATATTGGAAGAGTTTCTGGAGTACCTGCTGACCAGAGGGCGCAGCCAGGTCTCGCTGCAGGAATATCGGAGAACGCTGTCCATGCTCTGGAATGGTCTTCCCGGAGAGAAGATAATTTCTGCGGAAAACGGCCTTTGGTGGAAGCAGTGGCTGGAAGAGAAAGGGTTCAGTCCGCGGACTGTCAATACCAGGATATCTGTGTGGAACAGCCTCATGCAGTATCTGGGACATAGAGACTGGCAGGTGGGAGAATTCAGCAGCATACAGAACGATGTGCAGCCGGAGCTGACCAGGCAGGAATATCTGCGTCTGCTGTCGGCAGCAAAGCAGGCTGGCCAGGAGAGGGTGTATCTGCTGATTAAGACTCTGGGCGGTATGGGCTTACGTATACAGGAGCTTCCCCAGCTTACAGCAGAAGCAGTCAGGCAGGGAACCGTGCGGCTGGAGCGCCAGAACGGAATGAGTACCCGGGTTCTGCATCTCCCCGGGATATTGCAGAGAGAATTGCTGGAATATATGGGCAGGGAGGGCATTGTGAAGGGGCCCGTTTTTGCCACGGCGGGAGGAAAGCCCATGGATCGCTCCAATGTAGGCCACAGTATCAAACGGGTCAGCAGGGATGCGCGGGTGGCGGAGGAAAAAGTCAATCCCAGATGCCTGTGGAAAATGTATCAGTCCACCCAGAAGGGGATTCAGGCCAATGTTGCCGTATTGATTGAACAGGCCTATGAACGGATGCTGGAACAGGAACAGCTGACAGTAGGCTGGGAATAGCGTTTTGCAGGGAACAGGAGTCAGCGGCATATATGTGAGCATTGCCGCAGGATGGGGGAAGTATGAAAGATATTTTATATGTATATATGTTCGGGGTATTTTCTCTGCGCTATGGAGACAGAAATGTGACGCCGGAGAAAAATACCACGAAGAAGAGTATGCAGCTCCTGCAGATACTGCTATACCACAGGAAAGAGGGCATTACCCGGGAACGGCTTCTGCATGCTCTGTACGGAGAGGGGAATGTGGAGAATCCTTCCAACAACCTGAAAGTCGTCACATACCAGCTCAGGAAGAAACTGATGGCGGCCGGTCTGCCGCAGTGGAATTACATAGAGAACAAGGGAGGCATTTATTATTGGAATGCGCCTATGGAAATCCGGTCAGATGTGGAGACTTTTGGAGAACTGTTACAGAAAGTACGGATGGAGGCAGACGCGGAGAAATGTATGGAGCTTTGCTGCGAAGCCTGTCGCTGCTATAAAGGAGAATTTCTCTCCAATCTTTCCGGAGAAGAGTGGGTGATGATGGAGAGCACCCGTCTCCGGGAGCAGTATTTTCAGGCGTTGAGTGAAGCGGAAAAGGCGCTGAAGGAGCGGAAACGTTATCTGGATCTGCTGGATCTGTGCAATGATGCCATCGGTATGTATCCCTTTGAAGAATGGCAGGCGGTAAAGATAGACTGCCTGATGGCCATGAACCGGTTCCGGGAGGCCATGGATGTCTATGAGGCCACTACCAGGATGTACTTTGAAGAGATGGGCCTGCCGCCTTCGGACCGTATGCTGGATCGCCTGCGGGATATGGGCAGCAAGATTTATACCAGTACACAGGCCGCGTCCAATATCACCAGTATTCTGCAGGAAAAGGAACCCAGGAAGGCAGGGGCATATTTTTGCGGTTTTCCCAGTTTTATAGACGGTTACAGAATGATGAGACGAGTGGTGGAGCGACATGGAGAGTCTGTATATATGATGGTGTGTACCCTGACAGACGCGAAGGGGAATCATCTGGAGGACAGAGAACGTATCGAGACCATGACACCTGTTCTCCGGGAGGCCATCGGAAAATCGCTGCGAAGTGGAGACGTATACAGTATGTACAGCCCCACTCAGTTTGTGCTGCTGCTTTTCGGGACCCAGGGGGGCGGCTGTGGACTGATCAGGGAGCGGATTCTCAAAGCATTTTCTGCGGAACACAGATCCTGGCGTGAATGCGTGAAGTTTTACGCTACTTCTGTGATTGATGTGGGTCATCCGGTGGAAGACTTGGAATTTCAGAATGTGTTTTTTGCCTGATACCATGTATTTGAGAAAAAATTAACGGTTTTATTAACCTGCTGAGGTTTATAGTGAAATGAGAAAACAGTTGAATTTTAATGTAACAGTATGACCGGAGATGGAACGTCTGAGCTGTTGCCATAGAGGATTGTCAGGATGCGGAGTCCGGGAGAGACAGGACCGGCAGCCGCGGATAAGGAGGTATTCGGATGGACTCTTCTATTATAAAAAAAGCAAATGAGCTTCTGGGAGAAAAAAACCGGCGCAGACGCTGGCAGATCAGTGTGACGGCCCTGGCAGCAGTTGTGGTCATTTCCACAGCTTATATTCTGTCGAAACCGGCACAGACGCTGGTGAAGGACATCAGCTGCGGCATAGAGGAGCACACCCATACCGAAGAATGCTACGGACAGGAGCTGCTCTGCGGATATACGGAGATTCCCACGCTTCCTTCAGATACGCAGGATGGTGCCGCTGAGGGAACTGTGACCTGGACGACGCAGGATATCCAGGATGCAGAGAATTCTCAGGAAGGCCAGAATGCAGGGGATGCGCAGGACGCACAGAATTCGCAGAGCGGACAGGAGGACCATGCTGCACAGGAAATGACGGAATCACAGGCGCCGGAAAGCCAGGCTCACCAGCATGATGAAACCTGCTATACAGAAGAGCAAGAACTCATATGCAATCAGGACGAAGACCCGGGGCATGTGCACACAGAGGCCTGCAAAACGGTCACAGAAAACAGAGAGCTTACCTGCGGTCAGGAGGAAAGCCAGGGACATACTCACACGGAGGAATGCAGGACTGTCACCGAGAACCGGGAACTGACCTGCGGCCAGGAAGAGAGCGCAGAGCATACCCATGCAGACAGCTGCTATACTGTGAGTCAGACAGAGGAACTGACCTGCGGCCAGGAGGAAAGCACAGGGCATGCACATACAGATGACTGTTACACTGTGAACCAGACAGAAGAGCTTACCTGCGGACAGGAAGAACGCGCAGGCCATTTGCATATGGATACCTGTTACGAGACAATACAGAAACTGGTGTGCGGAAGAGAAGAGACAGAGGCATCTGACAGCGGCGTGAAACCTGTAGAACCTGCAGAATCGGCGGAGACGGCAGAAAATACAGAAAATCCGGAGAACATTGAAAATCCGGAGAATACAGAAAATCCGAAAACCACAGAAGATTCGGAAACCACGAACCCCCCGGCCCATGTGCATACGGAAGAGTGTTTCATGGAGGTTCTGACCTGTAAGGCCGAAGAACATGCCCATGATGACCAGTGCTATGAAGAAGTATTCTGCGGCATTGCCGGGCACACCCATGGGGTGAACTGCTATGATGAAAACGGCAGCCTTACCTGTGAGACCGCGGAGCACCGACATGAGGCGAACTGCTATAAGGAGCCGCACTGCGGTATCACGGTTCATATTCACAGTGCGGACTGTCATGACGAAGCGGGGAATCCGGTCTGCGGAACAGAGGAACATATTCACACAGATGAGTGTTATATTACCAACACCTACTACTGCGCAGAGAGAGTGCACGTTCATGACAATGACTGCTATGATCTGGAAGGAAATCTTCTGTGCGGCAGTGCGGACTATCAGAATCATATTCACAGCGAAGCCTGCTATGACAAGAACGAGAGACTGATCTGCCCGCTGTCGGAGACGGAAGAGGCAGAGGCTCATATACACGCAGAAGAATGTTACGGAGTTCGCGGTATCCTTATCTGCGGTCAGACAGAAGTGCCGCTGCATGAACATGATGAGAGCTGCCGGATGGACACTTCCGATATATGGGTTGATACCGTCAGCGCCACTGCCTACTGTGGAACAGCGGCTCATACCCACCGGGATAACTGCAGGGACAGCGATGGAAATGTGATCTGCGGACTGGAAGAGCATATGCACACGGAAGAGTGCTTCGAGGCAACCGGATACGGCTGTACAGCACAGATTCACATGCACGAAGCCGCCTGCTATGACGGAGACGGTAATGTTCAGTGCGGACTGGCGGATTACGTCCTTCATACGCACAGCCGCATGTGCTATGGACTGAACGGTGTACTTCTGTGTACTCTGCCGGAGGCGGAACTACATGTACACCATGAAGCCTGTTATTCACAGGAATCTCAGGAAGCCGGACCGGCACTGACCTGCACTCTGGCCGCAGAGATTCACGAGCACACAGATTCCTGCAGAGATGCCGACGGCGGCCTGAGCTGCGGCATACTTCAGATAACAGAACATGAACATACAGAAGAATGCATCATTGATGCGGCCGAGATAGAAATCACACAGACTTACAGGGGTCCGGACTTTATCGTGACTGCCTCTTATAATAAGAAAGAAGCCAATCTCCCGGAGGACGCCCGGCTTTATGCGGAGCGGATTACCGAGGAAGGCAATGAGGCATACTATGCGGAGCGGGCGGCCCAGTATCAGGAGATGCAGGGAGCGGAAGAAGAGAATACCATGCAGGTTCTGATGCGCATTGGATTTACAGCAGAAGGGGCGGAAGCGGAGCCCGAAGGGCCTGTGACCATCAGAGTGCAGTTCCTGGATGAAAACGGCATGGAAGAGGGCAGCCCTGTCACTGTAGTTCACTTTGGCGAGGCAGGGACAGAACGGCTGGAAGGAAGCAATGCGGAGAAGAACGGTACCACTTTCCGGATGAACAGCTTCTCGGAAATTGCGCTGGGGTGGAAGAAACCGGTGAAGACCGTTGCAGTTGATAAGACCTTTACCTATGAAGATGACGCTTTCACAGTGAAGTTCCATGTGGAAGGGGAAGCAATTCTGCCGGACGCGCAGGAGATCGGGGAAGCTGTGGGAGAAGGGACGGCGCAGGAAGAGATTGCCGGGCCAGAAGAATCGGGGCAGGAAGAAAACGTGGGAACCGATGGGGAGGCAGCGGCGCCCGGCGGGGAAGAAACGGATGAGGGAGAAGAGAATGTAACCGAAGATGAACTGGAAGCTGTTGTGGAGGCATTGGATGAGAATGCGGAGGCCTATGAAGCGGCTCTTACCTATGCGGAAGAGACGGGAACAGGAGATGAAATCCTTTCCATGCAGGTACTCTCGTATGGATTAATCTACAAGGGGATGAAACTGGATCTGACAGGCTGCAGGGTGGCTGTGGAAGTAACTCCCACAGAGGCACTGGTGGAGTTCGCGGAAGGCGGGGAAGCAAGTACCATGGCAATTGACAGTGGCACAGACGAACCGGACCAGAAAGAAGCAGTCCCGGGTGAAGAGATTTACAGCAGTGATGTGTCGCTGGTAGCCGTGGACATCGCGGAGAGTGAAGCAGGATTTGCGGTTAAGGACATATACGGCTCCCTTGTAGTGGATGGTGAAACGACAGACGAATCGATGACATATGAAGCGGCTGCACAGGGAACGGACAATATTGCAACGATTTATGCTTCCAGCCAGGCAAATCCGGAGTTTACGGTAGAATTTTATGCCAATATTGAGGTGCTTGCAGCTACCCATGCATCCTTAAGACCGATCACCGTTATTGACACATCGGGTGATACGCAAAAGCAGCCGGGGCAGGATAATGCCATACTGCCCACAAACGGCGGAACAATGAAGAAAAAGAACATTTATGTGTCGGAGGACGGCAGGGTTCAGACACAGATGGTGGAAGAGGAGATCTATTCGGCCGGCACCTATCACTATGTGCAGGCGCCGGGGCTGGTTTACTTCAATAAAATTGCAAAAAACCAGAATTATATCTTAAATGAAATACGTGTCCAGAGAGAGGACAGTGATACCTGGGAGCTTTACAGCTGCGCCGACGGAAAGGAATGGCACTTCACCAATAAGAGAACGACGCAGGAGGAAAACAGGGATGACTTTATCCTGATTACGGAAGGGGCAACCATCCGGTTGATCTACAATTGCCGGGAGGAGGAAGTAAGAAACGGGGCTGATTTCTATGATTACGATGTCTCGGACGGCAGGGTTTATACGGAGGATGGAAAGGCAGCGGACCGGGGCAATGCAACCACCCATGAGAGCGGTGACACATGGTATCTGTATACCAACAGGCAGGGAATTAACAGCAACAGACCGGATCAGACCTTTGGCTTTGGAAACAGTGAAACAAGTGTGAAGACAACAATGGGTGATATTACGGGAAACATGGCCAACGCAGATAATGCCGCATACGGCAGTCCCACCTTTGGAATGGTAACAGGCCTGAAGGATGACAAAATTCAGTATGCGCCCACCGTAAAAGCGCCCAATCTGTTTAATGACGGGGATGCGGAAGGCAAGACCGCTTACAGCGGAAATCTTGTATTCCGCCAGATGGGTGACACATATACGCTTACCGGCGCGGAAGTTGTAATGGGAGAAGGGGATAATAAAGAGGTTGTCAGCAGTGTATATGGAATAGACAGATTCAATAGACAACGCAACAACTGGAATAACACATATTATTTCGCCGGAAATGATTTTTATCCTCTGGACACGGTTCCCACCGCAGGAACAGGGGGACATGATTTGCTGTTTGGAAGCCCTGCCAGTAAAGCGGTAACAAAGAATTTTGCTGATAAAAATAACATTAAGGAGAACAGCCTTTTTATGCCTGTGTCAGACGACGACCTAAACCACAATCACTATTTCGGCATGCACTATACCGTCGAATTTGATCTGGTGGAGGACTATGTGGGACCTCTGGAATATCTCTTCTATGGGGATGATGACATGTGGGTATTCCTTGACGGACCCGGATACAATGGAAAGCTGATCTGTGATATCGGCGGTGTGCACAGTTCCGTTGGCGAGTATGTAAACCTGTGGGATTACATTGACAAGGGGACAACTGGTAAATATAAGCTGACCTTCTACTATACAGAGAGAGGTGCTTCCGGTTCCACCTGCTGGATGCAGTTCACACTTCCCTCCGTATCCTTTGCCACCACAGAACAGGATACGGGAAAACTGAGGATTGAGAAGCAGGTGACAGGGAATGAAATGACGGATGAGGAATTTGGCTTTACCATTCATTTCTACAGGACGTCCGGGGACACAAAGGAGGAAATCCTGGCAGGGCAGACAGAAGAGAATGCTCTGAAAAATGACTATTCCTATACCAAGTACAATTCGTCCGGCAAAGTGATTGAAAGCGATATTCTCATTTGGAATGATTCCAGATTTACATTGAAAGCCGGCCAGTACATTGTGGTAAGCTTTCTTCCGGAGGGCTCCAGCTATGCCATTGAAGAGATCGGGCCGGTCACAGTAAGCCCCAAAGAACCGGGAGAGGACATCAGCTGGGAGGTGGACCCTGACGACCCGTACAGTCCCATTATCTCGGGAGGAATCGCCACAGACACAAAAAGGAAGATCATAGGAACCATTACAAAAGACGGTACAGTTGAGATTGCGTATAATAACCTGTACGAATTCTCACTTCCCGAAACGGGCGGCACAGGCACCGCAACATTATATGCATTGGCAGGCGCATTCGGCATTCTGTCCGGCGCAGGCCTGATGTATAGAAGAATCAGAGCTTCAAAAGGAAGAAAAATAGAAGAAGGGAGAGTAAGACGATGAAGCGTATGAGAAAAATTGCCGGCATATTGCTGGCGATGGTGATGGTTTTGGGAATGGGACTGACTGCATTTGCAGCGGATACTCTGTCCCATACAATCACCGTAAAACAAAACGAGAATGATAAGGCGGAACATACTTATGAGGCCTATCAGATTTTTGCAGGAGATCTGGCAGAGAATCCGGAGTACAGGGACAGCGTGACCTGTACCAAAGAAGAACATGCACATGATGACTCCTGTAAGACAGGGGATGAGGTGACATGCGGTAAGGAGGAACATACACATACGAGAGAGTGTTACGGACGATACAATGCCCAGTACATTCTGTCCAACATTGTATGGGGTTCCGGTGTGACAGACGGAGAGGCATTGCTGGAGGAACTGAAGACAGATGCGGAAGGTGTATTCAGCGGCGCGTTTGACAGTTGTACAACAGCTGCCGATGTGGCAAAAGCGCTGTCGGAATTCTCCAATACCAGCATCGGAGAATCGGGCCCGCTTGATTTCTTCGCATCCATCGTCTCCAAATATTTAAGTGCCACAAAGTTTACCGCAACCGGCACAGGGGATGTTGCCATTGATGTCACCGGTTCCGGTTACTATCTGGTGAAAGATGCGCAGAAAGATACCGTGACAGGAGAAGAGGCTGCCTATACAAGAATTCTGCTGGAGGTTGTGGGTGATTCCACAATGGTAGTAAAATCCGAAGTTCCCTCCGGCGAAAAGGATGTGTTCTATCAGGGGGCAGATGCCTACAACCATCCGGAGTACGTTGAGAATTATATTCCCAATGAGAATCTTGACGATGCAAACTATGCGGGCATTGGCGATCATGCCACTTTCCGGATTAAGAGTAAAGTGCCCAATTATGCCGGATATGATTATTATTTCTTTGTCATGAACGACACAATGGCAGAGGGGCTTACTTTTGACGGTGCAGATTCCGTTACGGTTACTGTGGGCGGTAAAGCACTGACAAGAGGAACGCTTAATGCGGCAGGAGAGGCTGCGGACAATCCGCTGGCAGAGTACTATGTATATCCCAACGGGGATCATTCTTTCAGACTTGCGTTTACCGACATTATGCAGTATACCGTGGGCGATGAGATTATTGTGACTTATTCTGCAACGGTAAATGAGGATGCCATTATAGGTGTGGAGGGAAATGAGAACGCATGGTCCCTGGATTATTCACAGGATCCGAATTTTGACTATGGCGGCAGCAAGGATGAGAAACATCCCGGTCTGCCTGTGGAAGACGAAGATATTCCTCTGGGAAAGACCCCGGAGCAGAAGACACTGACTTATCTCACGGAGCTGGACATCACAAAGTATGCAAATGCAGTGCTGGAAGAGAACCTGTTGGCCGGTGCTGAATTTACCCTGACAGGTACCTCTTATCAGGTGGTGCTGGATACGGTGGAACACTATGTTGTGGACGAAAACGGAGCATACTATAAGCTGTTGGACGGAAGCTATACAACAGATGAGCCTTCGGACGATCAATATACTTCTATTGGCCAGGGCGATGAGAATACTACAAAAGGGTATCTGAAAGAAACCATTGACAATGAGGATGTGTATTATATTCCTGCGGACAGGACCGAATATGCAGGCAGGGAAGTCTATATGCTGGTAAAAGGTTCCGCAGGTCTGTATGCGGACGTGGAGACGAAATATAACCCGGTAACCGAGACGACGACCAGACTGGTTCCTTCGGAAGTATCCATCAGACTGACCACAGATGCGGTGACGGGAAGGATTTCCTTTAAAGGCCTTGGAGAAGGGAAATATACTCTGACAGAGACGAAGACGCCGGCAGGATTCAACACCATTGAACCCATTGAATTTGAGATTAAATTCATTCCTCCTGTGGAAGTGACAGAGGGAAATGAGACCTGTACCTGGGAGATTACAGGATGGCCCACCGATGAGAACGGTAATTCGGCAATCACAAATACAAACGGTATCTTTGCGGCAGATATCATCAACGTGAACGGTGCCCTCCTTCCCTCCACCGGCGGTATCGGTACCACAATTTTCTATGTAACCGGCAGTATTCTGGTGCTGGCAGCGGTGGTTCTGCTTGTGACCAGGAAACGTATGAGTAAGGAGAAATAAGGTATAAGTAACACATGCAATTTCTGTTGTATACGGAAGGGGCTTCGGCTCCTTCCGCGTACGGCAGCAAGGAGAGCCCTGAATGAAGAAACATTTATCCACAATTATTTTAACATTGATTCTGATGGCAGGTCTGTCCTTGCTGCTGTATCCTACAGTCAGCGATTATTGGAATTCGCTTCACCAGTCCAGAGCTATAGCCAATTATGAAGAGGCTGTGGCGGCACTGGATGAGGAAACCTATGAGGAGTACTGGAATCAGGCGGCAGTATACAATGAGAAGCTCTGGAACAGGCCGAATCGATATTATCTCAGCGAGGAGGAGCGGGAAGGCTATGAAGCCCTGCTGAATATCTCCGGCAACGGGATCATGGGGTATATCCAGATTCCCTCCATCGATGTATCTCTGCCCATTTATCACGGTGTGGACGAAGCAGTGCTGCAGGTGGCGGCAGGACACATTGAATCCTCTTCTCTGCCGGTGGGCGGTGAGAGTACTCACTGTGTGTTGTCCGGCCACAGAGGCCTGCCTTCTGCCAGACTCTTCACAGATCTGGATCAGCTGGTGGAGGGTGACCTCTTTATGCTGCAGGTTTTGAATGAGACATTGACCTATCAGGTGGACCAGATTCGAATTGTTCTGCCGGAAGAAGTAGAAGAGCTGGATCTCAGCAGAGGAAAAGATTACTGTACGCTGGTGACCTGTACGCCCTATGGCATTAACACGCACAGGCTGCTGGTGCGGGGAACGCGCATTGACAACCTGACGGAGGCCGCGGCCATCCGGGTGACGCCGGACGCCAGATTGCTGGATCCGAAGCTGGTGGCGCCTGCCATAGCCATTCCCATGCTGCTGGTGCTGCTTGCCTGGCTGCTGATTAAGTACAGGAAGAAGTAGATTTCTGCCAGACAGGACACAGAGACGGGATGGAGGAGAAGCAGATACCATGACAGACAAGGAGATGCATAAGCTCAGCAGACGTGAACTCCTCCAGCTGCTGCTTGCACAGGTGAGGGAGACAGAAGAACTGAAGCAGACGCTGACAGAGAGAGAGGCACAGATGACGGAGCTTCGGGAGAATTATGAGAAGCTTCGGAACAGGCTGGACCAGAAGGACGCGAAGATACAGGAGCTTCGGGATACGCTTCAGGCGGAGCGGACCACCCGCAGGATTGAGCTTCAGGAAGCGGGCTCCATTGCGGAGGCTGCGCTGCGGCTAAACGGGATATTCGAAATTGCCCAGAAGGCGGCGGACCAGTATCTGGAAAATGTCAGGAGACTCGGCGGCCGGGAGACATCCGCTGAAGAGGCTGGGGAAGTCCGGGAAAGAGAACGGGAGTCACATGAAACCGGAAAAAGGGCTCAGATAGAACAGGCAAAAGGGTAATATGGGAAGGAAAAAGAAAGAAAAAAAGGAGAAGGTGCTGGAAACTCCTACTCTAAGCCAGCTGGAAGCGGAACTGGAAAAAGAAATTCATAAGCATACCTTCGGAAGGGTGATGCGGAGCACCATATACACGCTGCTGATTGTGGCGGCGGCAGCCATGCTGGTGGCAGTGACCTTTCTGCCGGTGTTACAGATCAGCGGAACTTCCATGACGGAGACCCTGTGGAACGGAGATATTGTGGTGGCGCTGAACGGATCGAACTACAGTACCGGCGAGGTGGTAGCTTTTTATTATAACAATAATATCCTGGTAAAGCGCGTGATTGCGGTTTCAGGAGACTGGGTGGACATTGATAAGGACGGAAACGTGTATGTGAACAACGAACTGCTGGAAGAGCCCTATGTCACGGAGAAAGCGCTGGGAATATGCGATATTACGCTCCCCTATCAGGTGCCGGAGGGGCGCATTTTTGTGCTGGGAGACCATCGGGAGACCTCTGTGGACAGCAGGAGCAGTACAATAGGCAGTATTAGTGAGGAATTTCTGGTAGGCAAGATATTGTTTCGTGTCTGGCCTTTGACGGACATTGGGATGATCAGATAGGAGGGAAGCGTCTATGAAGCGTAAATGGATACGGGTGCTGATGTCGCTGGCAGTAGTTTTCGGTATGGTGACAGCATTGTCATTTTCGGGAGGGGCGGCAGAATTTGTGAAGCTGGATGAGAAATGCTCTCTGACGGTGATACCGGGCAATTTTACAGGAGAGGGAAATGCCTGGCTGGCGGAGCAGCTTGATAATGCTTCTGTGGTGATAGATCTCTATAGAGTGGCCGACGCCGTACCCAATAAAGCAGGCGGACTTGGCTATGACGGTTATCAGTTTGAGCTGGAGGAGCAATATGAAGGAGAAGAAGGCCTGCAGCTTGCTGAGCATATGACAAATGCGGACTGGAGGCAGCAGGCCCAGAAGGCGGTCCGGATTGCGTTGGGGATTACGATGGATGCCGATACCGGAGCTGTCAGCGGGACGGTTCAGACGCCGCCTGTCAGAATGAATGAATCCGTGAAACAGGAGATCGGAGAACTGGACGCAGGTCTGTATCTGCTGATTGCCAGGAGAGGAGGCGCCGGGGATCCGGATGTGACATATAACGATGTGGCGGCATATACCGCAGTCAGCAGGGACAGCGACGGAACGGAGCAAATTGTCACCATGGCAGATTCCCCTGACTGTGTATTTTCATTTGAGCCGGAATTGATTGCGCTGCCGGGAAAGGAACCCTATGTGGATGCCGAAGGGAATCCGGTGAGCAATACGGCGAATCCCGGTCCCTGGCTCTATCATATGGAACCTGTGCTGAAGGCCCGGGCGCAGATGCGGTACGGCAGCCTGCAGATAAGGAAGGAGCTGCCGGAGTTCGAAACCGTGGCAGGACAGAACATCCCCAGGCCGGTTACCTTTATCTTTGAAATAAATGCTGTGTGGGAAGACAGGATCAGCGGCGCCGGGGGACAGAAGGAATATAAGGATGTGGTAGCCATTGACTTTACGGGGGCAGGATCCGAAACCGCATACAGACCGGGAGAGGAACTGCTGCTGCCTGTGGGAGCCCGGGTGACAGTGAAGGAGGTCTACAGCGGTCCCGGTTACAGTCCCTATCCGGACGGGACAGAGGACGGCACAGACAGAGAGGCATATGAACAGACCACTTTGATTACGGAGGCGGAGCAGATTTTCGAGGTGACTTTCACCAATTATTACAATGGGCGCCATGTGGATGGTCATGGTATCACCAATCGTTTCACATACAATGCGGAGCAGGACAGATGGATATGGACTTCCGTTCATGCGGACGGCACGGTGGGCGGCGAAGGAAGTCAGGAAGGAACGGCGTCTTCGGACAACAGTCCGCAGGAAAATCATCAGACACCTGCAGATGAAACGGTGGATACACCGTAGGGGAGGGAGAGAAGATGAAACGTAAAGATATCAGAAACATATGTCTGTCTCTTCTGGCCGGGGCCGCTGTACTGACCGCGGGAGTGAACGGCGCGCTTGCCTATTTTACGACTTACACCACAGCGGAGGGAGGACTTCCTGTCCATCTGGGGGACCGGACAGAGATCACAGAGACTTTTGATTCCAGAACAAAACATGTGATTATCACAAGTGATGCGGATTCGGAACCGGTTTATATTCGGGCCAGAGCATTCTGCGCCAGATATGAGGTTGCTTACCAGAGCAGCCCCGGGGGAATGTGGACGCAGGAGAGCGGTGTCTGGAACAAAGTGGTTCCGGGTGGGGAAGCCGACGGGGACTGGTACTACTACAAAGACATTGTGCCGGGAGGCGGCTCTACCGCCACGTTGGATGTGGTGATTGACATTCCCGCCATGCCGGAAGGAAATGAGCCCGGTCAGACAAAACCGGAAGACGGAGAAAGCTTTAACGTAATCGTTATTTATGAGAGCACACCCGTGAGATATGACGAGAACGGAGAGCCCTATGCGGACTGGTCGGAGACGCTGGATGTGGTGACGGCCACAGGGAAGCCGGAGGCCGATGAAAGCATATCTGATAAAGAGACAGAAGAGCAGAATGGAACAGGCGGTGATTCTGAAAACGGAGCTGGAGGTGATGTAAATGTCGGAGAATAAGAAGACCCGGTCAGCCCGGACGAAGGAAACGGGAAAGTCGGGGAGCGGATTCCGCAAATGGAAGAAATTTCTGGCTTCTCCGGCAGTGACCATAGTACTGTTCGGCCTGGCCGTGGTGATGCTTCTGGGAAGCACCATAGGCAGTGCCAGAGCGGTACTTACCTATACTTCCGAGTATTATAATTCCCGGGTTCAGATGTTTAATATCGGGGTGAGTCTGTATGAACAGTGCGGTGACAATGCGCCGAAGCGGGTATCCTGGAGAAATTACGACGCGGAAGAAACCGGTTACTGGGATGTGGATGAGCTGAAGAACGAAGCGGACAATTCCCTTCTGACAGATCTGCTGGCTCCGGGGGAAGAGATGCAGCCCGGCAGGAAGTATGAGGAAAAGCTGTATGTGGAGAATACAGGTGACATTGACCAGTATGTCCGCGTCACCATTTATAAATACTGGGTCAACCCGCCGGAAGAGGATGAGGCGGGGAATCTCAGACGGGACGGAGAAGGCCGTGTCATCAGAACGAAGCTTCCGGAACTGTCTCCGGACCTGATTGACCTGCATCTGATTAACTGCGGTCTCAGCGGAGAAAACCAGCCCTGGATTCTGGATACGGATTCCTCCACCAGGGAGCGTACCGTTCTGTATTACCGGGAGATTCTGAAAGCGCCCGGCGAGGGTGTGGATCCGGCTCAGACCAGAACGGCGGATTTGACGGATTATCTGAGGATCGACCCTTCCGTGGCAGATGCGGTTTACGAGACCACGGAGACCAACGGAGCATATACCACCATTACCACCACCTATGTCTATGACGGGGCGGAATTCAGAATCAGAGCCCAGGTGGACGCGGTGCAGACCCACAGCGCGGAGGATGCCATCTGGAGTGCATGGGGGCGCGAGGTGGAAATCGACAGCAATGGAAGCCTGATTTCTGTGAAGTAGAGGAGGCGACGAATATGAAGAAAAAGTGTATGGGTCTGCTTCTGGCCTGTGGCCTGTTTCTCTTCACAGGCGCGGAAGCCCGGGCAGACGATCTGCTGGGGCAGGCGGGGTGGAAGGTCACATTTACGGCTGACAGCAGGATGGACAGCAATTTCGGCCAGAAAAGTATAGACGAAGCCATATCCGGTATGCAGCCCGGTGACAATATTACCTTTACGCTGGAGCTGGGCAATCAGAACGGCAAGATGACGGATTGGTATCTGACCAACGAGGTGGTGCGGTCCCTGGAGGATACCAGTGAAAATTCCGCCACAGGAGGCGGTGCCTACACCTATTACCTGGCTTATACAGGAGCCAATCGGTCTGTGGTGCTTTTTGACAGTGATACTGTGGGCGGCGACGGCTCCGAGGGTCTGCGGGACGCCACGGATGCATTGAAGGAAGATTATGTCTATCTGGATACTTTATATCCCGGTCAGGGCGGCAGTATTACTCTGCGGGTGGCCCTGGATGGTGAGACACAGGGCAATGCCTATCAGGATACGCTGGCAGATCTGCGGATGCAGTTTGCGGTGGAAGTCCGTCCGGAACCTGTCACAGTGACAGAAGAAGGGCCTCCGGCCACACCGCAGCCCGGCAGCCCGGGGAGAACCGGGCTGGTCCGCACAGGGGATGATACCAACCTGATACCCTATGTAATTGCCATGGGGGTCAGCGGTCTGTTGTTCTTACTGTTGGCCGTATATGGGGTGAAACAGAACAGAAAAGAGAAAAAGGAGGCCCCATGACATGAGAAAGATGAAAGCATTGCTGGGCGTGCTGCTCTCGGTCCTGCTGCTTCACACCATATGTTTTCCTGTGAAAGCGGCAGAGAATACCTATACTATCCGCATTTATGCCGGACAGCAGGGTGTCATGACGGAATGTACCGGCGGAAACGGCCGCATCACGGAGGACGGCAGGACGTTTATGCTGAGCGGCCTGGAATATGGGGAACGTGTCAGTGTCAGTTACACATTACAGCAAAAGGGGGACAGCGTTTCCGGCGGGGATACGTCCCCGGAAAATCAGTATAATTATTTTGTCCTGACTGTCCGGCGGGGAGAAACCAATGATCCGGCACAAACCACGACGATACGGTTCAGGACAGAGAGCAAATATAATATCATCGGTTCCCGGGAAAGCGGTAAGGACAACAGTGAGAGAATCGGATCCGAAACGGTAGAGTGCGACAGAGACTATGTGATTGCTTACGGGCTGATGAAGGATGCGGTGGAATATACCATTCATTATGTAGATGAAGCGGGAAATCCCTTACGTGAAAGTGACAGATACTATGGGACTGTGGGCGACAAACCGGTGGTTTCCTACCAGTATTTTGACGGGTACCAGCCACAGGCCTACAATCTGACCAAAACGCTGTCAGCCAATGCGGCGGATAATGTGTTTACCTTCGTGTACAGCCGTGTGCCGGAGCCGGGTACCAATGTGATTACGATTCCCGGTGATGCCGGAACGACCGGCCCTGTCGGAGAACAGCAGGAAGGAACCGTCACCGTGCTGCCCGGGGAAGGCGGTGGGGCTCCGGAGGGCGGCGGAGGGGACCAGACAGAGCTTCCCGACGAACCTGTTCCACAGGCCGGGCCTCAGGAGACCATAGACTTGGATGATGAAGATGTGCCGCTTGCCGAGTTTGACGGGGAAGAGAACAAACTGATCAGTATGCTCAGCGGCAATGCTTTTCTGGTGAACATCCCTCTGCCTGTGAAGATTCTGCTGTTTGGTATCTTCCTGCTCACCCTGGGAGGAGGCATCTGGTGGCTTGCAAAGTCCCGCAGGAAGGATAAAGAGAATGTGTCCCAAAGCGGAGGAAAGATATGAGGGGAAGAAAAATTGCAGCGGCTCTCTGCAACATACTGGGAATCCTGATTCTGCTGTCCGTAATAGCTACCTTCATTCCGGTCACAATCCCCCGCCTTATGGGATACCAGGCTTACAATATCATCAGCGGCAGCATGGAACCGGAGATTCCGGTGGGAAGTCTGGTCTATGTGGAACCGGCGCAGCCTGCGGAAGTCCGGGAAGGTGAGATTATTGTCTTCTACAGCGGAGGGTCCGCCGTCACCCACCGCGTGGTTCAAAACCGCCTGGTGGAGGGCGAATTCGTCACCAAAGGGGATGCCAACCAGCAGGAAGACCTTAATACCATTTCCTATGCCAGTCTGGTGGGACGTGTGAAATATCATATTCCTTTTATCGGGCAGCTGCTGGTGATTTACACCAGCGGCGTTGGAAAAATCTATGTGGTCTGCTATGCAGCATGCGGTGTCATGTTCAACATGCTGGCAGCCAGACTGCGGGACAGGGCCCGGGAGAAACAAAACGGGACTGAAGAGAAGGCGGAGTGAAATCAAGAATATGAATAAAAAAATAAGACATATCATCATGGCGCTGTTGCTGGTCGTTTTCTGTACGGCCGGCGGCGTCATATTTTTTACATATCAGAAATATGAGCAGGAAGACAGGGTGTATGAGCAGGCTGCGGAAGCGTATACCCGTCCTGTGACAGACGGAGGAGGCTTCGGGACTTCGGATGCCTCCGGGCTGCCCACCGGAGCAGAAGCGGTGGAAGAAGCAGAGACTCTAAACGGTTGGGCCGGGGCTCCGCTGGAAGTGGATTTCCCCAGGCTCCGGGAGGTCAACGGCGATGTGGTGGGCTGGATTTACTGCGAAGGCACCGTCATCAATTATCCGGTGCTGCAGGGGGAGGATAATGACTATTATCTGCACCGCAACATGAACCGACAGACGCACAACGCCGGTTCCATCTTCGTGGATGCGGCCAATCAGCCGGGCTTTGGGGATTCGAATACCATAATTTACGGCCATCATATGAAAAACGGTTCCATGTTCGCCTCCCTGGATGAATGGGCGGAACAGGAATACTATGAAGAACATCCTGTCATGTGGCTGCTGACTCCCCAACAGAATTACCGGATCCTGCTCTTTGCCGGCTATACCACTTCGGCCGCATCGGATACTTACACCATTTTTCCGGATTCCTGCGATGAACTGGAGGAGTACCTGAAGCAGTGCATGGAGAAATCGGATTTTGAGGCAGACTTCAACATGACCGGACCGGATGCCCGGGAAGAAATAAGTCTGAGCAGGAATGATCAGTATGTGGTGCTGTCTACATGCGCCTATTCTTTTCAGGATGCACGGTACGTTCTCCACGGGAAGCTGGTGCCGGTTCCATAGAGGCTTTTCCTTTCACCTGTTCATAAACTTAATTTAAGAAAGTGTTTATTGTATTCTGGAAAAATCATGGTAGAATAGGTTTAGGATTTTCGAAACAGGATAAACTTTGTTTCAGGGAATTCTGCGAAAGGAAAGTAAGGAGGAATAGAAACTATTATGAAAAAAATCACACTTTTGTTATGCATGGGTGCGCTGGCTCTGACGCTTGCCGGCTGCGGTGATGACAAGGATGAAAGCAGCGTCGGGTCGAGTACCGCAGAAGAGAGCAGTACCGCAGACGAGAGCAGCGCGGAGAGCAGTTCGCCGGCAGAGGACGAATCAACCTCTGAGAGTGTTCCGGAAGAAGGCGGAAGCGACGCCGCTCAGGGCTGGAGCGAAGAGATGGAAGGCCTGAAAGCGGCAGTGATTGAAGCTGTGGGACAGGAGGGTTACTGGCCGGACATGGCAATGGACGCACAGATGGCCGAGACGTACTATGGGCTGAAGGCAGATATGTATGAAGATTATCTGGCGGAGAGACCCATGATCAGCAACAATGTGGACGAACTGATCATTGTCAGGGCAAAGGAAGATAAGGTGGACGAAGTGGAAGCGGCGCTGAATGCATATCGTGAGGCGAACGTGAATGACACCATGCAGTACCCGATGAATCTGGGGAAGGTTCAGGCGTCTCAGGTGGAGAAGAGCGGCCAGTATGTGATTTTTGTGCAGCTGGGCGGGTTTGCCATTGACTCGGAGAGTGAGGAAGAAGTCATCAGACTGTGCCAGGAAGCAAATCAGAAGGCTGTGGAGGCAATCAAGAATAAGCTGGGAGAATAAATAAATGGTTTTCAGCAGCACAGTGTTTCTCTTTCGGTTTCTGCCAATGTTTTTTATGGTGTATTATCTGGTTCCCGGGAGGATGAAGAATTTCATCCTCTTTTTGGGGAGCCTGTTTTTTTATGCCTGGGGAGAGCCGATATATGTGCTGCTGATGCTGTTTTCCACTGTTGTGGATTACACTCACGGGCGTCTGCTGGAGCGGTTCCGGGGGAAAAGGGCGGCGGGATATATCCTTCTGTCCTCGGTAGTGATTAATCTGTCTGTACTTTGTTTCTTTAAATATGCGGATTTTCTGATACAGACGGTCAATCTGTTTGCGGGGCTTTCTCTTCCGGCGCCGAATCTGCCCCTGCCCATCGGGATTTCCTTTTACACCTTCCAGACCATGTCCTATACCATCGATGTGTATCGGGGCGAGACTAAGGTACAGAAAAATCTGCTGGATTTCGGGGTGTATGTGACCATGTTCCCTCAGCTGATTGCGGGACCCATTGTGAAATACCGGGATGTGGAGCGCAGACTTCATCACCGCAGGGCCAGCCTGACGGAAATCAGTGAGGGAATGAAGCGATTCTGCGTGGGCCTGGCGAAAAAGGTGCTGATCGCCAATAATATCGGGGAACTGTGGGCTCTGATTTCGGGGATGGATTTCCGGGAAATCAGTGTGCTGACCGCCTGGCTGGGTATATTTGCCTTTGCCTTTCAGATTTATTTTGACTTCTCCGGGTATTCGGATATGGCCATCGGTATGGGGAAAATGCTGGGATTCTCATTTCCGGAGAACTTCAATTATCCCTATATATCCGGGTCTGTCACGGAATTCTGGCGCAGATGGCACATTTCGCTGGGAAGCTGGTTCCGGGAGTATGTGTACATTCCGCTGGGCGGCAATCGGAAGGGGCTGCCCAGGCAGCTGCTGAACATTTTTGCAGTATGGCTGCTCACCGGCATCTGGCATGGCGCCGGATGGAACTTCCTGCTCTGGGGACTGTGGTTTGCGGCTGCCCTGGTGCTGGAGAAAGCATTTCTGGGGAAAATATTGTCCTGGCTCCCGAAGGGGGTCGGCATTTTGTACACCGCATTTGTGGTGCTGGCCGGCTGGGTGCTTTTTGCGCTGGAGACACCTGCGGGGATTCTGAATTATTTCAGGGCAATGTTCGGTATGGCAGGCGCGGTCATTGACAGGGAGGGGCTTTATCTGGGCAGAGAGTATCTTTTGTTGTTTGTGATTGCGGCCGCGGCTTCGGTTCCCTTTTTCGGCAGGCTGGCCGCCAGGGTCAGAAAAGCCCGGACAGGGATTGGCATCGCAGTATACAGCCTGGGGGAGAAAATCATTCCCGCGGCGCTGTTGCTTCTGGCCATAGCGGGAATCGTGGAAGCCACGTATAATCCGTTCCTGTATTTTCGTTTTTAGTTTTTAAGTTTCAGCCCTGAATGGCGACAGCGGGACGGGGAGATACTCCGGAGACATTATGAGACGGAGAGAACGCAGGGACCGCCCGGGAAAGGAGGAAGGCAGATTCGGCGATGAATGAAAAGAAAAGTTCCATACTTACCATAGTATTTCTCTCATCTGTCATTCTGATTTTCATGCTGGCCGATTTGATTCAGGGGGACAGACTTTTCTCAGAGACAGAGAATAAGATGCTTGCCTCCCGGCCGAAGTTTTCCTGGGATGCCCTCTTCCGGGGAAAGTATACAGAGGATTATGAAAAGTATCTGACAGATCAGTTTGTGGGCAGAGAGAAGTGGATTACGATCAAGACCTGCACGGATATTGCGCTGGGCAGGCAGGAAATCAACGGTGTCTATCTGGGGACGGACGATTATCTGATAGAACGGCATCTTCCGGAGACCTATTCTCTGGTGCAGGAGATTAAGAAGATATCTCTGCTGGAAAAACTGGTGCAGGCGTGGGATGCGGATGTGATGCTGGTTCCCACAGCGGACAATATTCTCACAGATAAACTCCCTGCAAATGCACCCTGCTATGACCAGGTCAGCTTTCTGGAACGGGTGGAACAGCAGGTTGGCGCCGGGCATTATGTGGATGTGTACACGGTTCTGCGTCAGCATGCGGAGGAAGAGATCTATTATCGCACGGACCACCACTGGACCACACTGGGGGCCTTTTACGGTTATCAGGCATGGGCAGAGAAACGGGGCGAAAGTGAGGGAAAGTATGACCCTGCTGTCATGGAGACCGCAACGGAAGACTTTCTGGGGACTCTGCATTCGAAAGTGAATCTGAATGTGCGCCCGGATGTCATTCGGTATTTCCCGGAAACGGTGAGCCGGCCTCTGAAGGTGACTTATGATCTGAAAACGGTCAGGGAGTCCTGTTATGAGGAGTCTTACCTGGAGACGAAAAACAAGTACGGGTTCTTTCTGGATGACAATCACGGCATTGTTGAGATAGAGACGGATTACCATAACGGAAAAACGTTGTTTGTCATAAAGGATTCCTATGCAAACTGTTTTATTCCGTTATTGATTCCGGACTATGAGAAAATTTATGTCATGGATTTGCGGTATTTTAACGGAAGGCTTTTTCAGTTTATGAAAAGCTGTGAACCGGAAGAGGGGATGGATGTGCTGGTGCTGTATAACTGCATTCATTTCCTGGAAAATTTTACCTATCTGGAGTGAGAGATGAAAGCAGTTGTATTTGACATGGACGGCGTGCTGTTTGACACGGAACTCGTATGTATGAAGGCCTGGGTGGCCGTGGCGGAGAAAAGGGGACTGCCCCGGATGGAAGAAGTCTTTCCTCTGTGCATTGGGCTCAATGCCAATGACAGCAGACGGATTGTGCTGGATGCCTACGGGGAAGATTTTGATTATCCTGTCTTCCGGCAGGAGACTTCGGAGTGGTTTCAGGAATATATCCGGGAGAACGGTCTGCCCGTTAAGCCGGGGGCCCGTCAGATTCTGGAGTGGCTGAAGACCACCGGATACCAGGTTGGACTGGCTTCCTCCACGAAGCAATCTTCCGTATTGAGCCATCTGCGCCAGGCGGGATTTGGCGAATACTTTTCCGTGGTGGTCACGGGAGACATGGTGGAACATTCGAAGCCATGTCCGGACATTTATCTGATGGCCTGCGCAGAGTTGGGGGTCAGACCGGAAGAGGCCTTTGCCATCGAGGATTCTCCCAATGGGATTCGGGCGGCTCACAGGGCGGGGATGCATCCCATTATGGTGCCGGACATGATTCAGCCGGATGAGGAAATGAGGCGGCTGAGCAGGAAAATCTTCCGGAATCTGTCGGAGGTGCAGCGCTGTCTGGCGGAGATTGCTTTCGAATCCGGAGGGACAGCCATATAGTTTCCGGCCGGACAACATCGTAAGAAGCAGGCTGGTCTGAAAACAGAAAGATACGAAATATCACAGACAAAAGGATATACATACAGGAGCAGAAAGATGGCAGATCTGGGAATCCCCCGCAATACAATAGAGGTGCTGCAGAAGCATCGGTTCACGACCCGGAAAAAGTACGGGCAGAATTTTCTCATTGACACCAATGTACTGGATAAAATCATCCGGGCCGCCGATATTACGGAAGAAGACTGTGTGCTGGAAATCGGCCCCGGCATAGGTACCATGACGCAGTATCTGGCAGAGCAGGCGGGGAAGGTGACAGCGGTGGAAATTGACGGGGATCTGATTCCCATTCTGGAAGAGACGCTGGCTGCCTATGAGAATGTCACTGTGATTCATCAGGATATTCTGAAAATGGATGTAAAAAAATATGCGGAAGCGTGGGGCGGGGGCAGACCCGTGAAAGTGGTGGCCAATCTGCCCTACTATATCACCACACCCATTATTATGGGCCTGTTTGAAAGTCATGTGCCCCTGAAAAGCATTACGGTGATGGTGCAGAAGGAAGTGGCGAACCGGATGCAGGCCGGGCCCGGCACGAAGGATTATGGCGCGCTCTCTCTTGCGGTGCAGTATTATGCGAAACCGGAGATTGTGGCGAATGTGCCGCCGAACTGCTTTCTGCCCAGACCGGCTGTGGGGAGCGCGGTGGTACGCCTGACCGGTTATGCGGCGCCTCCCGTGCAGACTGTGGACGAGAAGAAAATGTTCGCCCTGATTCGGGCGGCTTTCAATCAGCGGAGAAAGACGTTGGCAAACAGTCTGGGAAATGCTTCCGGCCTGGAGGTAAAAAAGGAAAGGGTGGAGCAGGCGCTGGAGCGGATGGGACTTGCGGCCGCCATTCGCGGGGAAGCGCTGACGCTGGCGCAATATGCGGAGCTGAGCAATCTGCTGTCAGAGCAGCAGGGGAATTGAGAGAAAAGGGGACAGCGGGGCGCTGTCCTTTTTTGAATCTCTTTCTGCTATTTATTTTTGTTATTTTTTTGCGTTTATTTTTGACATATACATGATGCTTATGGTACACTAAAAAATAATGTGTATCACTTTTTTACCAGAGTGGGGAGCGAGATACCTTGGATAAATATGAATATAAAATAAGATCGGATGAAATTAAGGCGTTGATAGCGGAGGGAGAGTATGCCCGGGCCGCCGATATAGCGGATGCCATAGACTGGCGGAGAGTCAAGAGCGTCATTATGCTCTGCACGGTCAGCGACTTGTATAAGATCAACAGACGTTATGAAGATGCGAAAAATATGCTCCTGCTTGCTTATGAGAGAAGACCGGGCGGCAGGACCATCTGCTATTCTCTGTGTGAACTCTGTATCAAGACGGAAGAATTTGTGCAGGCTCTGAAATATTATAAGGAATTTGTGCAGGCGGCGCCGAAGGATCCCAGCCGGTATATTCTGCAGTACAGACTTTATGAGGCCCAGGAAGTGAGCCTGGAAGAGCGCATCGGTGTGCTGGAGGAGCTGAAGAAGAGGGATTACAGAGAAAAGTGGGCATATGAGCTGGCTTTTCTGTATCACAGGGTGGGACTTGCAACTCGCTGTGTGGAAGAATGCGATGAGATGATTCTGTGGTTTGGGGACGGAAAATATGTGGTGAAGGCCATGGAGCTGAAAATGCTTCATCAGCCGCTGACTTCTGCCCAGCAGCAGATATACGATCATCGGTTTGACGAATATCTGCAGGCGGAACCGGAAGAAGCGGGAGAAAACGAAGACTACGAAGATTACGGGTATGATCAGCAGCCGGCCGATGAAATCATGGAGGAAGAGGGCGCGTTTGAATATGAGCAGCCGGAAGAGCCTGCGGAACCGGCGGAGGCAGACATCCAGGTGAAGACCATGGATGTGGGCCAGTACAATACAATTAATCTGCAGGCTGAGCTGGCGGAAGGACTTCAGGAAGTGCTGGGGGAGGCCGGGGATGCTCAGGGCGCCGCAGCATTGACAGCGGAACCGGATATGGCAGAGGATGCGGAAGCCGGTGAAATGGCGGAAGCGGCGGAAGACTATGAGAACAGCGGGGAACTGGAAGCGGAAGAGATAGAAGAGACAGAAGTATTTTTCGGTGAGACCGGGGAAATCAGTCAGCTGCCAGTGGAAAAGGCACCTGTTCTCAGAGAGATGGACAGTCTGGAAGAAATGGCGCGTGAGCCGGAATCTGCAGAAGAGACAGTGTGGAGAGCGGAAGCGGCGGAACCGGTGAAGAAGCGGAACAGGACTGTGAGAGAGCAGACACCCGCTGAGACTGTGCCGGCGGATACCACCGCTGAGACAGTGATGGAGGAGATGCGTCAGGAGGAGACCGTGAACGCACAGCCGCCCAGAGAGCTGGCAGAAGTGCTTTCTCAGGAGGCAGACGGTCAGATTAGTCTGGTGCTGCCGGAGGAACTTGCTGTTGAAAAGCAGCTGACGGGTCAGATGAAGATTGAAGACGTTCTGGTTGAATGGGAACGCATGAAGAAAGAGAACGAGGAAAAATGCAGGGAAGAGGTGCGGCAGCACGTTCTCAGACAGACAGGCCCCATGTTCACTGAGTTCGAGGCATCTGTCAGGGACGGACTGCTGGAGCAGCTGGAAGGCGGCGCGACAGCAGGCGGAACCCATGTGACGGCAGAGGTGTCCCTGGGAGCAGAAATGGTTCCGGGAGACCGGGGGGAAATTTTGGAAGAGCTGCCGGAAGAGATTGCATACATAGACAGGGGAGAAGAGGAATACTCCGGGGAAGCAGAGTATGCGGACGGGGAGGAAGGCGTCGATGAAGCCGGATATGTGGAAGAATATTCCGGGGAGGCGGAAAGTCCTGACAGTCCTGCATATGACGGGGAGGAGGACGAAATTCCGGCGGAGCTGGAATATATAGAGGACGAGGCATATTCTGACGAAGAATATGCGCAGGACGGGGAGACTTTTGAGGCTTCGGAATATGAGGACGAGGCACTCCCCGGGGACCTGGAGTATGCAGAGGAAGATATTGACGAAACTGTGTATGAGGGGGAGGCGGAGAGCGCCGGGGATCTGGAATATGCGGAGGAAGAATATGACGACTTTGCATATGGAGCGGAACCGGAAGAAGCAGCAGATGCGGAATATATAGAGGAAGAATACGAAGAGGAGAACCAGGCCATATCCGGGGAAGCGCCGGAGTACGACACAGATGAGGAATACGAATCTGGGGAGGAGGCAGCGGTATCGACGGAAGAACCGGAGTACGATGAGGAAGATCTGTCGGAGGAGGCGTTGTTTGAAGAGCTGGGATACAGTGCGCTTACAAAGGAAGCGGAGCGCGCAGAAGCGCAGGAAGAAGAGGAAGACCTGAGCTCGGAAGAAGAGAAAAGCGGACAGAAGAAAACGGAAGACAGGAACGGAAACAGAGAAAAGCATCCCATACAGCGTGAAAAGGCCCGTGCCAGAGGGCTGACCCGGGAGGAGAAGGAACTGTATGCTCCTTTCATCCAGAGTCGTCATTCCAGAGAACAGCTGGTGAAGGCCATCGACAGTATCAGCATGGCTGCCTATACCGGCAACATTGTAGTGACCGGAGAGGAAGGAATGGATACACTGACGCTGGCGAAAAATATGATTCGTGAAGTGCGTCTGACGGACAGCAATTTCTCCGGAAAGGTGGCAAAAATATCAGGGCAGGGTCTGAACGACAGAAATATCGGCGAGACGCTGGAACGGCTGAATAATGGTGCACTGATTATCGAGAATGCGTCAGGTATGGGCAGTAAGACGGCGAAAAAGCTTTATAAGGCACTGCAGCAGGAACGGCTGGGAATCATCGTGGTGCTGGAGGGAACGAAGAAGGCAGTCAATAAGCTGTTCGCGGAGAATCCGGAACTGTCGGGCTGCTTTACCGCGCGGATGGATTTGGAAGCTCTGAGCAACGACACCCTGGTATCCTTCGGCAGGCTGTATGCCCGGGAGATGGAATATTCCATCGACGATCTGGGGGTGCTGGCGCTGCACACCAGAATCGAAGAGCTTCAGACCATCGATCATGTGGTGACCGTAATTGAGGTGAAGCAGATTGTGGATGAGGCGATTCATCGTGCTTCCAGGAAGACTCTGGGACATTTTTTTGACATTCTTCTGGCAAAACGATATGACAATGAAGATATGATCATATTGACCGAAAAAGATTTTGTTGCATGAAAGGTGGTAAGGAAATGAAGGGAGCAGTGGAAAAGGTTTTCATATCTGAGGACGATCAGTATCTTTTTTCCCAGGCGACGCACTATGATATCTATAAGAAGCTGGGTGCCCATGTGTCGGAGGAAGAGGGAGAACGGGGCGTCTATTTTGGTGTGTGGGCGCCGAATGCCGTGCAGGTACATGTGGTGGGCGAATTCAATGGCTGGAGCGAAGAGGCGCATCCCATGGAGAAGCTGGGACCGGTGGGAATCTGGGGCTTGTTTATTCCGGGAGTGGAGACAGGCAGCATGTATAAATTCCTGATTACCGCACAGGACGGAAGAAAGCTTTATAAGGCGGATCCGTTTGCCAATTATGCGGAGTACAGGCCGGGGACGGCTTCTGTGATCACGGATTTGAACGGATTTGAATGGAAAGATGCGAAGTGGATAGCCGCAAGAGACAGGAGAAATCTCTACAGGCAGCCCATGGCAGTTTATGAGTGTCATATCGGATCCTTCATGAAGCATCCGGATGGGACGGAGGGCTTTTACAATTATCGGGAATTTGCGGACAGGCTGGCAGAGTATCTGCAGGAGATGAAATACACCCATGTGGAGCTGATGGGGGTCTTGGAGCATCCTTTTGACGGCTCCTGGGGATATCAGGTGACGGGATATTATGCGCCGACCTCCCGTTACGGAACACCGAAGGATTTTATGTATCTGGTGGACAGGCTGCACAGGATGGGAGTAGGCGTCATCCTGGACTGGGTTCCGGCGCATTTTGCCACGGATGCCCACGGTCTGG
The DNA here is from genome assembly GCF_024623325.1 of Acetatifactor muris. Taxonomy (GTDB): domain Bacteria; phylum Bacillota; class Clostridia; order Lachnospirales; family Lachnospiraceae; genus Acetatifactor; species Acetatifactor muris. The sequence continues at coordinate 188,940 of NZ_JANJZD010000008.1, read as the reverse complement.
CGGAATTTGACGGGCAGTGTATTTTTGAGCATCCGGATCCGCGCCTGGGGTCTCACCCGGACTGGGGGACCAAGATCTTTAATTATGGCAAGCCGGAGGTGAAGAATTTCCTGATTGCAAATGTACTTTTCTGGCTGCGGGAATTCCATATAGACGGCATTCGCGTGGATGCTGTGGCGTCCATGCTCTATCTGGATTACGGGAAAAAGGACGGCCAGTGGCTGCCCAACAAATTCGGAGGAAATGAGAATCTGGAGGCCATTGAGTTCTTCAAACATCTGAATTCCGTGGTGCGCGGAACCTATCCGGGATTTATCACCGTTGCGGAGGAATCCACGGCCTGGCCCAATGTGACCGGAGAGATCGGCGGAGAAGGGCTCGGGTTCAGCTTTAAATGGAATATGGGCTGGATGCATGATTTCTGTGAATACATGAAGCTGGATCCCCTGTACAGAAAAGGCAATCATTCCGCCATGACCTTTGCCATGAGCTACAACAATGCGGAAAAATATATTCTGCCTCTTTCTCATGACGAGGTGGTGCATCTGAAATGCTCCATGGTAAACAAAATGCCGGGCTATGAAGTGGACAAGTACGCCAATCTGCGTACCGGCTATACCTATATGTTCGGACACAGCGGCAAGAAGCTGCTGTTCATGGGACAGGATTTCGGGCAGGAGCGGGAATGGAGCGAGGAGAGAGAACTGGACTGGTTTCTGCTGGGAGAGAAGAACAATCTGGGCCTGAAAAACTATGTGAGTGAGCTGCTGAAAATTTACCGCAAATATCCTGCGCTGTACGAACTGGACGACGACTGGGCCGGATTTGAATGGATGAACGCGGATGACGGGGAGAACAGTGTGTATTCCTTTGTGAGGAAATCTTCCAGAGGAACCAACAGCCTGCTCTTCGTGCTGAATATGACCCCGATAAAACGGGAGGCTTACAGAGTGCCCGTGCCTATCGGCGCGCGGAAGAAAAAGTACAGGCTGCTGCTGAACAGTGATGAAGAACGGTTCGGCGGTTGGGGCAATGAGATTGCGAAAGAAATTGCGGCGGAGAAGATTGTCTGCCATGGGCGGGATTATTCTATTTGTGTGGATCTGCCTCCCTATGGCTCTGCGGTATTTGTCTTCTGAGGCGGCCAGAGGGCGGTTTGACAAGTGGCTGAGCCGGCGGGAAATCGGACAACACGCTGACGGCAGGGGCTGATTGTCAGAAAATCAGAACGTGTTCCGGCAGTTGGCTGAAATGCCGGGGAACCGGAAGAGAGCCATGAGGAAGGGTAAAGGTTTTCTGTATAGTTACCGAAATAAAAGGTGTAGGTGCGAAAGTTGTGCCTGCACCTTTTTTTACATCGGAGGAAAGTCCGGTGTCATATGGATATGGAATCAGAACGAATAAATCCGCAGAGGAACAGGGTGTCCGGCAGTCCGGGTACTAGAGGAACGCTGCGGAGAGAAGATTGGGAGACTTCATTTTGAAAATCACATTTACGGAACAGGCAGTGAAGGAAGCGGAGAGACAGCGGGCCGACAGGGGCAGAGAGGCTCATGCCGGCGTGGCAGCGGCGGAGGGACAGGTACCTTTCGCGGCATTTTTGGGCGGACAAAATGACCTGCCGGGGGCAGGCGGAGAAAAGGGGAAAAGCCTGATTGAACTGCAGCAGGAGGCTGCGGAAGCCGACGTGGGGGTCCAGCGGGATTTTATGACAGTTATGTCACATACCATGTCGGAAGAAGACTATGCCAGAATGCAGGAAGAAGGATTTGATCCCGGAAGCATGGAGCCGGACGAGGTCGTGACCATTGTGGATAAGATTAAAGCCGAGCTGGCCCGTGCAGGCAAAAATATTGTGGGTTATACGGATAATCTGGACATGGGGACACTGACGGCGGCTCTGGGCAGCGAAGTGCTGGCCAGAAGCGTGGCGGACAGTTTCCGGGAGGCGGATGTGCCGCTGACGAAGGAGAATCTGTCGGCTATTTCCCAGGCGTGGGCCATGAGCTCCGGGCTGCAGCCCATGGGGGATGGTTCCTACAGTTATCTGATTGACAATGGAATGGAAGCGGAGATATGGAATCTCTATCTGGCCCAGAGCAGCGGGGCCGGCAGAGGCGGAAACGCGCCCAGATTCTATGCCGAGGAGGTGCAGGGATATTATACGCAGAGCGCCGGCATGGGACAGACAGACGGGCTTCAGGGACAGATAGACCGGATTATTGAACAGGCCGGAAGTGAAGTGAACCAGAGAAGCCGGGAGAATGCGAAATGGCTTCTGGACAGAGGTCTGCCGCTGACGCCGGAGAACCTGAAGAGGCTGGAAGAATTGGAGCAGGTGGAACTGCCTGTGACGGAGAAACGATTCGGAGAGGCGGTGGCCGCTGCGGTGGCGCAGGGGAAGAGTCCGGTACATGCGTCTCTGGAGGGAAAAGGCGGAAATCTGTACGAAAGGGCAGCCGCCATTTCAGAATACTATCACAGCAGCGAACTCTGGGAAGCCACGGTGGGAGACATTACTGCCAGAAGGCAGCTGGAGGAAGTCAGACTCCGCATGACTGCGGAAGTAAATGTAAAACTGTTAAAGAGCGGATTTTCCATTGACACCTCTCCCATGGAGGAGCTGATAGAGGCGTTGAAGCTGGCGGAGCATCAGCTGGCCGACCAGTACTTCCCCAGAGACGATATGGCAGTGGAAAAATACCATAATTACCGCAAAGTAAGTACTGTTACCGACCAGCTGCCGGGGCTGCCGGCGGATGTGCTGGGTATCTTTGCAAAAGGACGGGGCGGTGCCTCGCTGGAGACGATTTACAACGAAGGCAAGGCATTGCAGGATAATTATGAGAAGGCGCAGGCAAGCTATGAGAAGCTGATGACCATGCCCAGAAGTGAGATGGGAGACAGCATTGAGAAGGCATTTGCCAGTGTGGACCATATTCTGAAGGAGCTGGGTGTGGAGCTTACGGATGAGAACCGCAGAGTTGTCAGAATTCTGGGATATAACCGGATGGAAATGAATCTGTCCAATCTGGAGGCTGTGAGAGATGCCGACAGACAGGTGCAGGATGTACTCGGAAAGCTGACACCGGCAGCAACGCTGAAGATGATTCGGGATGGCTTCAATCCGCTGGAGAAGAGCTTTGGAGAATTGGAACAGTATTTCAAATCTCTTCCTCCGGAATACAAAAAGGAAGCCGAAAGCTACAGCAGATTTTTGTATGGCCTGGAGCGGAACAACGCCATTACGCCGGAAGAGCGGGAAAGTTATATCGGCATTTACCGTCTGGTGCGCCAGTTCGAGAAGGCGGAAGGCGCGGCGGTGGGCGCGCTTGTGAACGCCCAGTCGGAGATTCAGTTCTCCAGTCTGCTGGCGGCCATGCAGGGCGGCAGGAGAAGCGTTGACCTGCGGGTGTCGGAAGACATGGGCGCCATAGACAGACAGAAGAGTAAAACGGCCAGCATTACAGAGCAGATATCCAAAGCCTTTGTGAAGACAGTGGCGGATATCAGAGCGGAGAAGGCTGCCAGAGCCGCAGCGGCAATGGCGGAGGCGAAGAGTGCGACTGTGGAAGAAAATGTGCAGACGGCAGCTGACGCGGCCCGGGCCGGGGAGAATGCTGTGCCCGACGAGGCGGCGGCTCAAAGTGCCACAACCTCAGAGCGCTCCATTGCCGCGGAGGAAGCTGCGGGCAGTGCGGTAAATGCGGCTGTGGAGACGGTGTCCGGGCAGATGACTGCCGCCGGGGCGGATGAGATGCAGCAGGCTGCTGTCCCTGCACAGTCTTCTGAAGCGTTGCTCAAGGCGGCAAATGAGATACTGACAGAAGTGTCAGCAGATGAAAAGACCGAGAGAGAATATAATAAGGCCCAGCTGGAAGAGCAGCGCCAGGCTGTCAGCGCTGCGGACCAGGAGAGCGTCGCCATGCTGCAGAGAGGGGAGCTGCCTGCCAGTGCGGATAATCTGATGGCCGCCCATGCCCTGACCCACGGGAGAGAGAACATTTTTGCGCTCAGTGACAGACGCCGGGAAAACGTAGAGAAGCGGACGGATGGGGAGAACCCGGAAAAGGAGCCTGTGGAAAGTACAAAACTGTGGGAGAAGCTGGACGACAGAGAAGATTTTGCGCAGGAGTATGAGCGCATGACCGGGGAAGCGCTGGAGTCCGTGGAAGAGGCCACTTTTGAAGAGGCCGAGAGTAGTGTGGACGTCAGAAATATGCAGCTGAATCATAAACAGCTGACAGTTGCGGCCTCTCTTGCACAGAGGGAAGAATACTATCTGCCCATGTATGTGGGAGAGACCCTCACGAGAATTCACCTCACCCTGGACAGGAACAGCCCACAGAAGGGAACCGTCACTATCGGCGTGACACTTTCCGAAGAGGCGCATATGCAGGCCAGACTTTACCTGGAAAATGATACCGTTCACGGAATTTTATTCGGGGAAGGAAAAGTTGAGGTAATGAAATTACAGCAGATAGCCGATACCTTTAGAAAGGAAGCGGAAGGCAGCTGGACGGTGGGAAATATTTCCACCATTGCATCTGAGAAGAGAATGCCGGAGCTGATTAAATCCGGAGCGCATACACCCACGGAAAGCGCTGATCTGTATCGCGTGGCCAGGGTGTTCCTGCAATCGGTAGTTCAACAAGGAGAATAGAGGGTATAAAAGATGAGAATTAATTACAATGTATCTGCAATGCTTACCAATAATGCACTGGCAAATAATGATAATCTGCTGTCACAGTCTCTGCAGAGACTTTCCACAGGACTGAAAATCAACAGTGCAAAAGACAACCCTGCGGGAATGGCCATGGCGAAGAGGATGAATGCCCAGCTGGAGAGCCTGTCCGTGGCCAACAACAATGCCAGCGACGGCGTTTCCATCATGGAGATTGCGGACGGCGCCATGTCGGAGATGAGCGAAATGCTGCAGCGTCTGAACGAGCTTGCCATCAAGTCTGCAAACGGACTGGAGGCAGACGCCGACAGAAGCGTCATACAGAAGGAAGTCAACCAGCTGACAGACGAGATCAACCGTGTGGCGGAGACCACGGAGTTCAACGGACAGAGACTGCTGAACGGCGAATTTTCCCTGAAGGGATATGTGAACGGCAATCTGGATGTGAAGGTGAGCTCCTACACCAAGGAAGTATCCGCGGGAATTTACAAGATAGATTCTCTGGTGATTGAGGAGAACCCGCTTCCGGCGGACGAGAGCGAGAGATATAAGGTGACCATGAACCTGGGCGGAACAGACAACGGCGGTTTCCCGAAGGGCGCTACCGCCAGCATCAAGGACAATCTGGTGACCATTCAGGGAGTAAACGGTTTTGAGCTGACATTGGATCTGACAGGGAAAATCAACAAGGAAATCGATGCGGGAACTTTCCCGGGCGCACCGATTGCCATTTCGGACCTGGAGGTCAATGTCACAGGAATCGGTGCCATGAAGCTGCAGATCGGGGCAAACGAGGGTCAGATTCTGGAAGTGGATATTCCTGAGATATCCCTGAGAGAGATGGGAATTGAGGACCTGGATGTGAGCACCCAGGAGAGTGCCACAGAGGCCATTGACCGCATTGACGGAGCGGTTCATTTCCTGTCCAGCGTCAGAGGACATCTGGGCGCCTATCAGAACAGACTGGAATCGACCATCAGCACTCTGGATGTGTCCTATGAGAATATGACAGCGGCTTATTCCAGGATTATGGACGTGGATATGGCGGAAGAAATGACGAACTATACAACTTACCAGGTGATGACACAGGCGGCCACATCCATGCTGGCCCAGGCAAATGAGAGACCTTCACAGGTGCTGCAGCTCCTGCAGTAAGGTGAACCTTAAATCAGTGAAGAAATGCAGGATTCCCGCGGTCGGAAAATTTGAGCGGAAAAGGTGTGAGCAGAGATGAAAAAAGAGGACAGGCAACAGTTTACTCTGAGAATTACCCAGGCGAATTCCACAGAGCTGATTGTAATCTTATACGAAATGCTGCTGTGCTATCTGACTGATGCACAGGAGGCATTACAGGAAAAGGAGATACCGGAGGGCAGTGCTTCGGAGGATAAGGATTTATTCCGGGAGGCTGTACGGAAAGCCCGGGGATGCCTCAATGAGCTGATGACTTCTCTGGACCTGAAATATGAGCCGGCGCCGGAATTGATGCGGCTTTATCTGTTCTGTATACGGCGGCTTGCACTCGGCGAGGCCAGACGCGACAGCCGTTTCCTGGAAGAGATAAGGCGTGTTATCGAGCCGCTCGCCGGTGCTTACCGTGAGATTGCCGGACAGAACAGTGCAGGACCGGTGATGAATAACTCTCAGACTGTGTATGCCGGCCTGACCTATGGAAGGAATACTTTAACCGAGAACATGGCTGACCAGGGCACGAACCGGGGAATACTTGCGTAAGGGACCGGATTCCTCGGCTGGTTCCGCAGCTGCCAGATCGGTCAGATGCTTGTACCTTTTCTGTAAAGCGTAAATCTCGTAAATATAGCTGTCGATAAGGTCAATATCCACAGCATTATCGAAACCCGCATAGGCGTCGTTAAGAGCCTGGCGGGTTCTTTGTATGGAATCTTTTAGTGTCATGGGGGAATAATCTTCTTCTGTCATACTGTCTGTCCCACTTCTCTGACTGAAATATGTTTTCATGGCAGGCCCTCTCTTTCCATTAAGCTGTTAAAAGTATAGACATGGGACAAGAAAAATATTCCAATTCTGGAAAAAACCTGGCAGATATTTGACCAGAGAAACTTTGCGCTTAAGGAACAGGCAGTAACAGCCAGGCAACTACTGGAACTGTCGCAATGAAATTTGCATATTCGGGTTTATAGCTGTAATGACGTTCTGATTTCCTCGTCATTCAGGTCCGGATATTTTTTCAATACATGACATATCTGGCTAATAAGATTTATATCTTCTTCCAGCATATCCGCAATTTCTTTTGCAGACATATTTCTGGAGACCTTTTTCCGGACCTGACTGATGACCTTCTGGAGTTCCCCTTCCGCCCTGCCTCTGGTTTCACCGATTGCGATTCCCTCATCCCGCACATAATCCTCTCTTGCATTCCTGTCCCGGATCTCTTTCATATGTGCGTCATATAAAGCTCGTATTACTTTTCCGGCACTGGAAAGCTTTATTTCTCTGATTGCCTCTAAAATACCAGGGTTTTCTGTCTTAATCATATCCAGCTCCTCCTCTGTCTCTGCATTAAAAATCCGGATCCAGTCATCCATCCGTTCGGTACCGCTCAGCTTCTTCTGTAATTCCACGATATGTACTTCCAGCAGATCAGTAAATTCATCGCCATTTTTGTCCCTCAGCCTGTAAACCCGATGATAATCCGGATCATTGCTGAGATTAAAATCCAGGATACTGACACTGACGCACCGTTTTAATTTCGTATACTTTTCACCGAACAGCAGGTCTTCTGTAAAAGTCTTTGACAGATAAAACAAAGAGCGCCTGTCCCAGTACCGGATGATTTTGATCTGCAACTCAATGTTGATTTTCGTGTCGCCGTTCAAAAGCAGCAGAATGTCAAGAATCCCCTGCTTTTGGCGGAAGAAGCGCTTCCACAGGAAGGGACTGGCCAGGCGCACCGACCGGATTTCCTCTGTGGGAATATCCAGCACGTCACTGACAAAATGCCTTCTGACAAGCGGGTTCTGCATCAGATACCTGAATAAATAGTCGTATTTCAAAGAAACAATATCCATTCACTGTCCTCCTTTTTCCACAGGAGAACCAGATATTCCGAAATCTCCTGCTTTTTCACTTTGATTTTGAATTTAAAAGCATAGAGTTTCGATAACAAATGAAAATAACCGACCTGAGTCGCACGGGCGACCGGCAAACAGGAATTTCACAGATTGAAATTCCCTGCTGAGAAATTGTTATGCTTTGAATTGATTTTAGCATATGGGACAGGAGCATGCAAGGCTTAATTACGAAAATTCTCAATGTGCATTCCGCTGTATTGAAAATCCGGCCGCTCCCATCAAAAACCTGTTGCAATCCTGCCAGAATTGTGCTAACCTGTTTTCAGGCTAAGAATTCTGCATTCTGTTTTTAATCTAAAGGCTGTCCAAAGCCTTTCATGTCAGTTTGAACTTCTTGCCGGGCACAGGCCCATACCCCAGAAATAAGAAACCGCAGACAACGGCAGGAAGAGGGAGCGCTTTTCTGCACATTTCAGAGAAAGGAAAGTCTACATAATCAGGCATTTGGGTCAGAGACTTCGGAAAAAAGCAGAAGGAGACAAGCTGTGTTTGAGGGCGTTTTATGATACTCAAACAGTGCTATAGTATGAAACAGTGTTGGAGACAACCGGATCACTGCAATTAGAAAACAGGAGTTGACAAATAAGAACAAATGTTTTATCTTAATAAAAACAGAACATTTGTTCCTTGATGAAAAGGAGATAAGAATATGGAAAAAGATGAAAAACTCAAAGCGTTGGATGCGGCAATCAGTCACATTGAAAAGCAGTACGGCAAAGGAGCGGTAATGAAACTGGGGGATCCCAGTGCACAGATGAATGTGGAAACAATTCCCACAGGGTCCTTAAGCCTTGACATTGCGCTGGGGCTGGGGGGAGTTCCCCGGGGAAGAATTGTGGAGATATACGGACCGGAATCCAGTGGTAAGACTACGGTCACGCTGCATATGGTGGCCGAGGTACAGAGAATGGGCGGCATAGCCGGATTTATAGATGCAGAGCATGCGCTGGATCCCGTATATGCCAAGAATATCGGAGTGGACATTGACAATCTGTATATCTCCCAGCCGGACAGCGGGGAGCAGGCGCTGGAAATTGCAGAGACTATGGTGCGTTCGGGAGCCCTTGATATTGTGGTAGTGGACTCGGTGGCAGCGCTGGTTCCCAAGGCGGAGATTGACGGAGAGATGGGTGACAGCCACGTGGGACTGCAGGCCCGGCTGATGTCTCAGGCGCTGAGAAAGCTTACATCAGTGATCAGCAGATCCAACTGTGTGGTAGTATTTATCAACCAGCTTCGTGAAAAGGTTGGTGTTATGTTCGGCAGCCCGGAGACTACCACAGGAGGCCGGGCTCTGAAATTTTACTCTTCTGTCCGAATGGATGTGCGCAGAATCGAATCTCTGAAGCAGGGTGGTGAAATAATCGGCAACCGCACTCGGGTGAAAGTAGTGAAAAATAAGATAGCGCCGCCGTTCAAGGAAGCAGAGTTCGACATTATGTTCGGCAAGGGCATATCCAAAGAGGGAGATATTCTGGATTTGGCAGTGGATCTGGACATTATTGTCAAGTCCGGCGCATGGTATGCTTATGAGGGGAACAAGATCGGGCAGGGCCGGGAGAATGCGAAGCAGTATCTGAGAGAGCATGAAGATGTCTGTATGGCTGTGGACACGAAAGTGAGAGAGCATTACGGATTTGGCGATTCCAGAGCCCAAAAGCTGGAAGGGGCAGAGAAGCCGATACTGAAGTCAGAGACAAAGGGCAAAGGCTCCAAATCAGGAGGGAAAGCAGCTGCAAAGACAGAGGAACAGGCTGCGGTGAGTGAAGAGGAAGCATAACAGGGGAATTTATAAAGGGAACCGGAGTACATATTGCAGGCGGGGGAACGGATGAAGGTTACACAGATAGAAGAAGTATCCAAATCCCGGGTCAGGATATATGTAGAGGATGAATTCGCCTTTGTATTGTACAAAGGCGAATTGCGTTCCTTTCATATCCGTGAAGGAGAGGAAATAGAGCAGGAATGCTATGAGGAGATTCTGACGAAGCTTTTGCCGAAGCGCGCAAAGCTGAGGGCTATGAATTTGCTGAAGACCAGGGAATATACGGTGAAGCAGCTCCAGGACAAGCTGAAGATGGGGGGCTACCCGGAAAACGTGATCGAAGAGGCTCTGGCATATGTGGCGAGCTTTCATTATACGGATGATTTGCGCTATGCGGTCAGCTTTATTGAGGGACATTCAGATAACAGAAGCCGCCGGAGAATAGAGCAGGATCTCCTGCGGAGAGGAATCGACAGGAGCACATTGGAGAAGGCGTGGCTTCAGTGGGAGGAGCAGGGAGGAGACCAGGACGAACAGAAAATGATTCAGGCGCTGCTGGCGAAAAAAGGCTTTGCGTCGGATAAGGCGAATCTGAAGGAACGGCAGCGGATGTATGGTTTTCTGATGAGAAAGGGATTTTCCGGTGAACAGGTGCGCAGGGCGGTACTGAAAGAGATGGGCGACTGGCTGTAAAACTGCGGTAAAGCACTTAAAACGCGGGCATCACAGAATTTGTACAAATAGCACAACAAATGTCAGTTTTTATGAAAGATTTTCTGCAGGATATGAAACCTTTTGCTTGACATCGGATAAGTTTGAGGGTAAAATTGAATTTGTTGTGAATTGCTTGTTAGAATGTTTTCAATTTCCCGGGAAGAACGTGTATGCTTTGGGAATAAGTACATACATTCTATATAGGCTGTGAGGCGGCAGGACGTCTTGCAGTTAATGTACAATGAAAATGGAATAAGGAGGTGCCCTGTTAATGCTTGAGATTATAATTGCTGTAGCAATATCTGTAGTATTGACCGCAGTTGTAACCACATTTGTGGTGACCGGTTACCAGAAAAAATCGGCGGATGCAGCTATCGGCGGTGCACAGGATAAGGCCAGAGAAATTATTGATGAAGCTCTTAAGACGGCAGAATCCAAAAAACGTGAATCACTCCTTGAAGTGAAGGAAGAGTCTATTCGGGCTAAAAATGAATTGGACAAGGAGATTAAAGAACGCAGAGCGGAAGTGCAGCGTTCCGAGCGACGGATTCAGCAGAAGGAAGAGAATATCGATAAGAAGACCGAAGCGATTGAAAGGCGCGAAGCAAATCTGACCGCTAAGGAGGAGTCTCTGAATAAGGTCAAGATAGAGATTTCCAAATTAAACGAGCAGCGCCTGCAGGAACTCGAGCGGATTTCCGGACTAACCTCTGAACAGGCAAAAGACTACTTATTGAAAATTGTTGAAGATGAAGTAAAACATGAAACGGCCATGATTATCAAGGAAATGGAGAGTCGGGCCAAGGAAGAAGCGGACAAAAAAGCCAGAGATTACGTGGTTTCGGCTATCCAGAGATGTGCGGCAGACCATGTTTCTGAGACCACAATCTCGGTTGTACAGCTTCCGAATGATGAAATGAAGGGAAGAATCATTGGTCGAGAGGGACGTAATATACGTACACTTGAGACCATGACAGGCGTAGATCTGATAATTGACGATACGCCGGAGGCAGTTATTCTGTCAGGATTTGACCCTATTCGCCGTGAAGTGGCGAGAATTGCGCTGGAGAAGCTGATTGTGGACGGGCGTATCCATCCGGCCAGAATCGAAGAGATGGTGGAGAAGGCGCAGAGAGAAGTGGAAGTGATGATAAAGGAGGAGGGAGAGGCCGCGACACTGGAAGTCGGTGTACATGGCATTCACCCCGAACTTATCAGATTACTGGGTAAAATGAAATTCAGGACCAGTTATGGTCAGAATGCGTTGAAGCACTCCATCGAGGTAGCACAGCTGTCAGGCTTGCTGGCCGCAGAGCTGGGCCTTGATATCAGGATTGCAAAACGCGCCGGTTTGCTCCATGACATTGGTAAGTCTGTAGACCATGAGATGGAGGGTTCTCACATTCAGCTGGGCGTAGAGCTCTGCAGAAGATACAAGGAGAATGCAACGGTTATCAATGCAGTGGAATCCCACCATGGAGATGTGGAACCTACTTCACTGATTTCCTGTATTGTACAAGCTGCCGATACAATATCTGCAGCGAGACCGGGAGCCAGAAGGGAGACGCTGGAGACTTATACCAGCAGATTGACAAAATTAGAGGAAATAACAAACAATTTCAAGGGTGTAGACAAATCTTTTGCTATTCAGGCAGGACGGGAAGTTCGCGTAATGGTAATGCCGGAGCAGATTTCGGATACGGATATGGTTCTGTTGGCGCGTGATATATCCAAACAGATAGAAGCTGAACTGGAATATCCCGGACAGATTAAGGTAAATGTAATCCGTGAAAGCCGTGTCATTGATTACGCAAAGTAAAATGGAATGATTTGGCCGAAGACTGAATCATTGTAAAAAAGAATTGATAAGACAGAATGGCGGAAAATCACAGAGGTGTGGTTTTCCGCCGTTTTTTTTCTATGCATTTTCACTTAACAGGCCGGAGATTTTGAGCTTAAATTTGTTGTTTTTTCTATTGTGCAGCGGCAGAAATTATAGTATGATAATGCAGATGCATGATTGTATACGATGATACATGTAATCAAAGTATAACAGCTCTCAGAAGCGGCTGAGAACAACGCAGAAGGAACTGTTATAAAATAAATCTATACGGCTGACAATGCCCGGGATGGAGGAAGAGATGAAAGCGTATCAGGAGCTTGGCAGAGAAGAATTATTGTCATTGAAAGCGCAGTTGGAGAAGGAATTTGAGGAAGAGAAGGCAAAAGGCCTGAAGCTGGATATGTCCAGAGGCAAGCCTTCGGTATCTCAGCTGGATATGGCAATGGATTTTATGGACACACTGGATTCAAACAGTTATATGAAGACAGAGGACGGAGTGGATGTGCGCAATTATGGTATTGTGGATGGCATTCCGGAGGCTCGGAAACTGCTGGGCGATATTATGGGCGTTTCTGCAGATCATGTAATTGTGTGCGGAAACGGAAGTCTGGCCATTATGTATGATACGGTTTCCCGTTCTGTGACCCATGGTGTCGGCGGCTGTACTCCCTGGTGCAGGCTGGATAAAGTGAAGTTCCTGTGTCCGGTGCCCGGCTATGACAGACATTTTGCAATTACGGAGCATTTTGGAATTGAGATGATTAATGTACCCATGTCGCCTCAGGGACCGGATATGGACATGGTAGAGAAGCTGGTGGCGGAGGATGAGAGCATCAAGGGCATGTGGTGTGTGCCGAAATATTCCAATCCTCAGGGATATACCTATTCCAGTGAGACTGTGAAACGACTTGCGAATCTGAAGCCTGCGGCAAAGGATTTCCGGATATACTGGGATAACGCTTATGCAATGCATCATCTCTATGAAGACAGGCAGGATGAACTGCCGGAGATTCTGAGTCTGTGTGAGCAGGCGGGAAATCCTGATCTGGTGTATGAATTCTGCTCCACATCCAAGATCATTTTTGCAGGAGCAGGTCTGGGGGCTGTGGCCTCCTCGAAGGCGAATCTGGATGAGATAAGGAAGAGCCTCTCGATTATGACCATCGGGTATGATAAAATTAATCAGCTGCGTCATGTACGTTATTTTAAGGACATTGACGGAATTGCCAGGCATATGAAAAAACATGCGGTGCAGATGCGATCCAAATTCCAGGCAGTTCTGGAGGTGCTTGACAGGGAACTTTCGGGAACAGGTATCGGAGAATGGACAAATCCCAACGGAGGCTACTTCATTTCCTTTGAATCCATGGAAGGCTGTGCGAAGGCGATTGTGGCGAAGTGTAAGGAAGCGGGCGTCACTCTGACCGGTGCAGGGGCAACCTACCCCTATGGAAAGGATCCGAAAGACAGCAACATTCGGATTGCCCCCACATTCCCATCGCAGGAAGAGATGGAGCTGGCAGCAGATATTTTTGTCCTCTGTGTCAAGCTGGTAAGCGTGGAAAAGCTTTTGGAGAAGTGTTGTCCGGAGCCGATTTACGTTTCCTGCAGCGGGACTGTGGGAAGGGCTGTATGACATTGTAAGTCAGGGGCAGTTCAGGGTGCTGCCCGGACTGTTATAAATACAGATTCTGACTCCCGGCGAACAGTCGGGAGTCTTTTCAGGAAGTAAGGGGTTCGGGAGAAGGAAATGGAAGAATATAAGAGACTGAAAAGGGAACTTGTGGCAAACGGCGTTATTCTGGATTATTATCAGGATACCATGCTGATACCTAACGGGAATGTGGCAAAATGGGATCTGATTGATCATAAGGGAGCTGCCGCGGTGGTAGCGGTGCGGGAAGATGGAAAGCTTCTCATGGTGCGGCAGTATCGGAATGCGCTGGAGAGAGAGACCCTGGAGATTCCCGCAGGCGGACTGAACGGGCGGGAAGAGCCCACGGAAGCTGCGGCGGTACGTGAACTGGAGGAAGAGACAGGTTATACCTGTGGTCAGGTGGAGCTTTTGAATTCCATATATACCACGGTGGCTTTCTGCAATGAGAAGATTGACATTTACCTGGCCAGAGACCTGAAGCCGGGGAAACAGCATCTGGACGAAGACGAGAATATCAATGTGGAGGCGTATTCAGTGGAAGAACTGAAGCAAATGATTTTTGACTGTAAGATTCAGGATTCCAAAACCATCTGCGGCATTTTGACCTATGCCGCAAAGTTTGCCCCTGAATCCGCATAGACAAAAGCCTGCCCGCATACATTGGAGTATCGGCTGCATTTCCTGCATCATTTTTACAGGTGACAGGAGAAAGGCAGCGGATATCAGTTGTCATTGGAAGGACGGTGATGCGGGTGCAGCTTTCAGGAAGGAGATTTTTATCCGGGGAACGTACATTTCTGACTTTTTTCGTTGTGGGATTAGTGGCCGGAATGTTTATTGTGAATATAGGAAAGAGCATTTTGCTGGGAGATACAGGACTGTTCAATGAACATACGCTGTATCAGATGAAAGATATGTCCCTGGACGGCAATGCTCTTTTTTGCTATGTGTTCAGAAAAAGAATCGGCAGGCTGCTGATTCTGGCTGTAATCTCCACTACTTATCTGGGGATGGCTGCCTGTATGGGAGCGGCCCTGTGGTACGGGATGTCCGCAGGTGCCTTTCTGACGGCGCTGGCGCTGCGGTATGGACTGAAAGGAATCCTGCTGGCGCTGGTAAGTATATTTCCGCAATATCTGTTATATGTGCCGGCTGTGCTGGCAATGCTTCCCTGGTGCAGAGAATTGTTTCGGGGAATCTATGTGCGGGGAGATTTCAGCGCCGGAGACAAAGGATTCCTGCTGAAAAAGGCAGGACGACTTGCAGGAATTCTGGCCGCTGTAATTACAGGATGTCTGCTGGAGGGGTATATTAATCCCTGGCTGGTGCTGGGATTTCTGAAAATATTCTGATTCCGCAGACTTTTGAAGGAGGAATTACCAGACAGACAGGATTTCAGCGCCGCGATTCAGCCATAAAGCGATAGTGCACAGGCTGAACCGCAGGCCTGCAATGGATATTTTCATTCATATTCGGCGATTTCATAGATCAGCCGCTCAGAAGCTTCCCAGCCCAGACAGGGATCGGTGATAGATTTCCCATAGACACCCTCGCCTATCTTCTGGCACCCTTCTTCGATATAGCTTTCAATCATGACACCCTTTACCAGCTTGTGAATGCCGGCATTCAGCCTGCGGCTGTGCATGACTTCCTTGGTAATGCGAATCTGCTGCTCATACTGTTTTCCTGAATTGGAATGGTTGGCATCTATGACGCAGGCAGGGTATTTTAATTCCATTGTGTTATACATTTCCAGAAGGCGGTTCAAATCTTCGTAATGATAGTTGGGCACATTGTTCCCGTGCTTATTTACGGCGCCGCGAAGAATGGTATGTGTCAGTTCGTTGCCGGTGGTGGTGACTTCCCAGCCTCTGTAGATAAAGGAATGAGAATGCTGGGCCGCATAGACAGAATTCAGCATAACGGATAAATCGCCGCTCATAGGGTTCTTCATACCGGCGGCCACATCAAAGCCGCTGGCGGTCAGGCGGTGCTGCTGGTCTTCCACCGAGCGGGCGCCGATAGCCACATAAGACAGAATATCGGAGATATAGCGCCAGTTTTCGGGATAGAGCATTTCGTCCGCAGCAGTGAGACCTGACTCCTGAAAAGCCCGGATGTGCATTTTTCTCATGGCAATCAGTCCGGCAAGGAAGTCAGGCTTTTTTTCCGGGTCAGGCTGATGGACGATACCCTTATAGCCCTCTCCTGTGGTACGCGGCTTGTTGGTATAGATTCTGGGGATCAGAATCAGCCGGTCTTTTACCTTTTCATTGATCCTGGCCAGCCGGTTAATATAGTCGCAGACAGCGTCCTCATTGTCGGCGGAGCAGGGACCGATGATTACGAGAAAGCGGGAGCTTTTGCCTGTGATGACATCTCTGATGGCAGCGTCTCTTTCCTGTTTCAATTCTGCCAGATTCCGGGGCAGGGGATATTCTTCACGAATCTCTGCCGGAGTGGGAAGTTTGCGAATAAATTCAAAACTCATAATATTTTGTTTGCATTAGCAATCCTTTCCATGTATTATGGTACTGTAGTCGATTGCTCCAATGTTCTGCTTCTGATACATCCGCATTTTTACAGGGGCAGTCGAATCAGACAAGTACCATTATAATATATGGAATCGGTTCCTGCAAGAAATTTAGAGAATGGTTTGAACAAAAGGCTGGAGGGCCTGGATGTCAGCTGATATATGCTGTAAAGAGATGCGGCAGGGGAGTCGTCGGAACAGGGTGTTTTAGGAAGCGGGGAACAGGCAGAGAAATTTCAGAAAATCTAAAGTTTTGTTTCTGATAAGGGAAATAATGGTACAGTAGAAAGGGTAAAGTAAACTTTTAAGACATAGGTGTAATTGTATTTATTTGAGGATTACAGATGAGATGGCGGAACAGAAGATGAAAGAGAAAGACCCAATAATCAATATGCCGGACGAACTCGCGGAGATTTATGAGAAATATTTCGATGCTGTTTTCAAATATGTATATCGTGAAATCCCACATAAAGAAATGGCAGAAGATATTACACAGGATGTATTTTATGTGGCATTGAAGAAGAGCAATGATTTTCTGAAACATTCTGAACCAAAGCTGTGGCTGTTGCGCACTGCATGGTTCAAAATGCGGGAACTTCACAGGAAAATGAAGCGTTGGGCCACAGAGCCTCTGGATGAGGGAAGTCCGGAATTGGGTGTAGAGGAAGGCTGTTACGAAGAGGTGGAATTGGAGCTGACTGCGCTGGCGATTCTGGACGAGAAAGAGTGGAAGCTGATCAAGAGATATTATTTTGGCGGGTGTCCGATTTCAGTACTGGCAAAAGAAGAGGGAATCACGGATAACAATATGAGAGTACGCCTTTACAGAATGAAGAAAAAGCTGAAAGACGGGATGAAATGAGAGAAGTAACGGCTCGAATTCTGTTTAAATCATCATAATAGCCGACGGGTATGGTATCTCCGCGTCAACAGGAGATGACCTGTGCGGCCTGTATGTTGGGACAGCCGGGAAAGGAGGAGAATATGCAGAAAGACAAAGACAGGGATTTACTGGTAAGAGAGTTAAAGGAGAAGTTGGACTGGTATACATTGTTCGCTTCAGAAGAGGAGTACGATGCCGGAGCTGTGGAATCGATCCTTTATCTGCTGGACCGCCTGGAGCCCATAGAAGAGAATGATATTCCGCGGAAGAGTGAGGTCTGGGAACGCTTTCAGGAACTTGCCTGCAGGCAGGAGGAATTACTGCCTGTCCCGGAAATGCGGGGAGACAGGACAGAGAAAGCGTGCAGGGCCGGAGAAAAAGGGCGGGAAGTGTCCGCCGCCGAGACACCGGAAAACGGCATGGAGGAGGCGGCCGGGACCGAAGAACCGAAAGACAGTACGGGGGAGGCGGCCGGGACCGACGAGCCGAAAGACGGCATGGGGGAAATGCATGCAGTCAAAGAGAAGAAGGCATCCGAATTCAGGAAGTTCAGAGCGCCGGATACTGCGGATTTCGGAGCGGAGATATCCGCAGAACTGGGAATATCCGGCTTCAGTGCATCAAAGGCCGGCGCGTGCCTTCCCAAAACGGGAAGCATCAGGTTTTTTGGGACAGGCTGTCCTGCTCAGGGCAGGTTTACTGCCGGGATGTGGCATTTTGCAATGGGGCATAAGTATATCGCGGCAACCATTGTGATTGCGCTGATTCTGGCAGTCAGCGGAACGGCGGAGGCGATAGCCACAGGAGGTAATGATTTTTTCTATTGGCTGGAGCAGGATGACACGGGAACAAAAATGATGACTTCACCTACAGATTTGGAGGCAGAGACGGATACAAATGAATGTACCTATCTGAGTCGGGAGGAAATGCCCGATTGGACCCAGGAGTGGCTGGAGATTGAAGAGAAGTTTGAGATGCCGGAGGGGTATGAGTGGCAGTATTATGAGACGAGTGAAATAGAAAACAGAAGATATGTTGTAGGCTATTATTTAAACGCTAGCTTGGAAAAACAAATCCTCTTAGGAGAATGTATATACTTTGATAAAATATCTTATAACAAAGAAGAATTTATAGGATATAATTATGTCCAAGGCTATGAAATTGCTGAAAAAAAGATTGATGTATATAGTAGGGTGGAAGAATCAGGAAAAAATTATTATGATTTGTGCTTCTATGAGAATAATTGCCGTTTTTTTATTCAAGGAGAAGATGATTTAGATAACTTGCAAGATTTAATTAAACAGTACTGGTACTCTGTAAAAAAATATTTGTAATGATATTTGTAATAAAAAGTCTTTTAGGGTCATTTTAATTATAGAAGGATAATTTGAAGAGAGTTTTATGGGAAAGGAGAAAGAGATGTCCTTCGAAAAATTATACTAAGGAGAAAATAGAAATGAGAAAAGTAAAAAGACTTTTAAGTGTAGCGGTAATGGTAACTTTGCTTGTAAGTACTTCTGGATTTGTTAGTAACGCAGCAGAAACAGACAGATTGGTAAGTGATGTAGAAAAGAATGTAGAAGTTCTAGAAGCGACAGTAGTAGAAGACATAGATTTATCTTCTGAAATGAGCCCGTATACTATGTTAACTGAATGCATTATTAGTGTTACTGGAGATAGCCAAGGAATGCATATTGGTATATCTACAGGAGCAGTAGGAAAAGCTTCTGTATTGGGAGTGAAAGATGTTAAAATTTGGAAGAAGACATGGTATGGAGGATGGGATTTGGTGGCTACATCTAGTGGTGGAGAGTCTGAAAATCGTTCTATAATGGGCATAAGTATACTATATGCAAATGCAGTTAAGGGCGCCACTTACAAAATTACCTGTGTACATTATGGAAATGTAGACGGTTACATAGAAGGAGAAAACGACAGCGGAGCATTTGTTTTCAATTTTGAGTAAAACAATAACAGAGAAACCCAGTGACCATAGTAGTACATCAAATAATGGAGGGCAAGACAATTAAACATATCAGTTTCTTCAGTACGGTTATTGAAACAATTGGTTATGATCCACAGACTGCCACCCTGGAGGTTAAGCTGGCGACGGACGGAAAGGTGCGGAGATATGATGATGTGCCGGAAGACATTTGGTACAGGCTCAGACATAATTATCATCCGGATACCTATTTCCGCGTAAATGTCAGCGGCCATTTCGAAGAGACAGTTGTTTCGGACGACGACGGTCAGGAGAAGGAGTAGCCTTTGACCGGAATAGGGGAATCGTTTATATGATCTTCTGAACTGCTATGTAATAAAAGGTATTGTTAAGCTTTATGGGGTTCCCTGCTTTCGCCTGACAGTAATCTGGGATGGAGGCAGGGAATTTCAATTCAAGGGGTTTTTCAGGTCAGTCATTTACAGGGGAGGGCCATTTTATCTGAAAAAATAAAAAAATATTTTTTTTCTGTAATAAATTGGCAGCTCAGGTCATTTATATAGTAGAAGGGTAATAAGAGCGATCTTTACAGAAAGCATGGAAGGGAGTCGCCGATACCTTTCGAAATAAATGCAAAGGAGAAGATTGTGAAAAAAGAGAAGCAGTTCCAAAAACAATTTAGAAACTCAGAAAGTAAGCAGGTGATGAAAAGTGAAAAAGTTAGATACAGAGGAGAAAGCCATTAAACATATAAGCTTTTACAGTACCTTTATTGCAACTGTAGGTTATGATCCTCAGACTGCTATATTGGAAATTAAGCTTTTGGTTGATGGGAGAATCAGACAGTATGATAATGTACCGGAAGATATCTGGTATCGTCTCAGAGAAAATAATCATCCGGATACGTTTTACCGCAGGCATATTTGCGGCCGTTTTTCAGAGACAGTGCTTCCGGAGGAGGAAGAAACGATATAATAAATCTTACATTCGACTATAATCTGTACTTTCTGTAAATCTATTATATAGTTTCCCATAATCTGTCTGCAGAGAAGGCAGATTATGGGAAATCCTGTCAAAAACAGCATTTCAACAATAAATCCTGACAGTGCAGTGATCTGTCCGGACTGCTTTATAAATCGCATAGGGGCAATCAAAAAGGGCAATCAAAAAGGTAAAAAAAGTGCTTGCGCAATACGGAAAAATCTGCTATAGTAAACGTATTATCAGCCGTTGGTTTACGCTTCGGATGAAATGTCTAAATTCAGTGTACAGGAATCTGTAAATTCCAAAGGGCACTGGATTCTGTTGTATCGGCTTTTCGCCACCTTTTCAAGTGAAATAAAACAAAATAAGGGCAGGCGAAGCAGCTTCTCCTGTCCGCTAAGAGAACAGGAGGAAAGAATGAAGAGAAAAACGACAGAAGTAAAATCTGCAGAACGGCAGCCTGTGAAAAAGAGCGTTGCTGGTGTAAAACGGAAAGGATATGGAAAAAGCAGCGTACATAACAGGGACATCAGCAGCAAGGATGTGTTTTCCAATCCTGTATTGTGCGCGCAGTTTCTTCGGGATAATTTTGACATTCCGTTTTTACAGAATGTACAGCCGGAGGATATCGAGGATATTTCTTCCCGTTATCATCCCTATCTGGGAACAGAATTTGAATCGGATTCCGTACAGAAAATCCGGATTCTTGATATTGGAAAGGAAAAGGACTCTGTGGTGGAAGCGGAAAATGAGCCGCCTTTTCTGATCTCGCTCATTGATCACAAGAGCCTGGTAGATTATGATGTGGCCATGCAGCTTTTACGGTATATGATGTGTATCTGGACAGCGTATAAAAAGGAACTGGAGGCAAAGCATGAGGGTATCACCAGGAGGAAGGAGTTCCGATATCCTGTGATTATTCCCATTGTGTACTTTGAGGGAGAGGCAAAGTGGACAGCCGCCAGGAATTTCCGGGAGAGAATCAGCAGGGAGTCCCAGTTCAGAAAATGGATTCCGGATTTCAGATATGAACTTGTGACTGTCTGTGCCTATAGCAACGAGGAGCTTCTGAACCGGGGAGACGAGATGTCGTTGATAATGTTAATCAATAAAATACAGAACGATGCGGATTTGGAGCAGTTTCTTCGGCTTCCTGCGGACAGACTGAATCAGATTGTGAAGGACAGTCCGGAACATGTGATAGACATCATTGTATCTGCAATGGAGAGTCTGTGTTTTAAGATAGACGTATCTGCGGAAGAGCGGTTGAAATGTGTCCGGAAAGTGAGAGAGCGAGAAATGGGATATCTGTGGGAGAATATGGAGAAAATCAGCATACAGGAAGAGCGCAGGAGGACAGAAGAGCAGAGGAAGCTTGCGGAAGAAGAACGTGCAAGGACAGAAGAGCAGAGGAAGCTTGCCGAAAAGGAACGCTGCAGGGCTGATGAGGCGGAAGAAAAGCTGAAAGCAGCGGAGGAAATGATCAGGCAGCTGAAAGATAGTATCGGGAGAATTGAGTAAGGAGAAACAGGAAGCATCAGGGCAGTAGGGATGCTTCCTGTTTTTTATCATATTACTTAAGAAGTGAATTCAGGCTTGACGTTATACTTTGATTGTGTTATAAGTGTATTAAATAAATTAATACACTTACTACTTTTCATACGATAGAGAAAAGGAGGGAGCATGATTTTGTTGGATTATCGGGATAAACGCCCTATCTACGAACAAGTGGTGGAAAAGCTGGAGCGTCTGATCGTCAGCGGCGGATTGGAACCGCTGACTAAAATGCCAAGTGTGCGCAGTCTGGCCATGGAGCTTTCTGTGAATCCCAACACAGTGCAGAGGGCGTATGCCCAGCTGGAGCAGGACGGTTACCTTTATACGGTGTCCGGCCGGGGCAGCTTTGTGACTGCGGAGAACGAATGGAGGGAGAACAGGCAGGACAAAATTCTGCAGGAGTGGAGAAGTATCACTCTGCAGGCCAAAGAGGCCGGAGTAACCCGGGGGCGTCTTTCAGAGGAGCTGCATCTGATATATGGGGAGGGAGAGTCATGATTGAGTTTCAGAATATAAGTAAATGTTTTGACCGGGTGAAAGCAATTGACAATGTGACTGCGTCTATTGGGGAAGGTCATGTGTTTGGATTGATTGGAACCAACGGCGCCGGGAAATCTACTTTAATGCGTCTGCTGTGCGGAGTCATGAAGCCGGACAAAGGGACGATTCTTGTAGATGGGGAACCGGTGTACGACAATCCTTCTGCAAAGGCCAGAATTTTTTATATATCAGATGATCAGTATTTTTTCAGGAGCGGTACTCCAGGGGATATGCTTCGGCTGTATCAAACCTATTATCCCGGTTTTGACACGGATAAGTGGAAGGATATGATGGGGAAATTCGGCCTGGATGCAGGCAGGAAGATCAGTACGTTTTCCAAAGGGATGAAGAAGCAGCTTTCCGTCATCTGCGGAATCTGTGCCAATACAAAGTATCTGTTCTGTGACGAGACCTTTGACGGACTGGACCCTGTAATGCGTCAGGCTGTGAAAGCAGTCTTCGTCCGGGAGATGGAAGAGAGAGGGCTGACTCCTGTGATTGCCTCTCATAATCTGCGGGAGCTGGAGGATATCTGTGAGTATGTGGGACTTTTGCACAGGGGAGGAATCCTTTTTGAAAAGGATTTGGATGAAATGAAGTTGAATATTCACAAGGTACAGTGTGTGGTGAAGGAAGAAAGTATGTTGCAGCAGCTTAAGGACAGGCTGGAGGTGATGACCATGGAGAACAGAGGGGCACTCTATACCTTCACGGTCAGAGGAAACAGAGACGGGGTGGAAGCTGTTATGGAACAATTGTCTCCTGTTTTCTATGAACTGCTGCCGCTGTCTCTGGAAGAAATCTTTATCAGTGAAACGGAGGTAAAGGGGTATGACATCAAAGCACTTATTTTTTAAGGCAATGAAGGAGGACCTGCGCCATAAAATCTGGATGACAGCACTGTCGTTTCTCGGAAGCTTTCTGGCGTTGCCTGTGGCGTGGCTGCTCTGGAGGAGCAATGTACTGAGGCAGTACGGCGGGATGGAGGGCCTGCTGATGAAGGAGAAACTGGTACGTCAGGAGAATATTATGTGGATATTCAATTCTTATGTGCCAGGTGTATGTGGGTTCCTGGCTATTACAGGAGCAGTTATCGTAGGTCTGTCAGGCTTTCGTTATGTATTTCACAAAAATATGGTGGATACTTATCACAGTCTGCCTGTAAAAAGGAGTACATTGTATGGCGCCTGTTATCTAAATGGGATTTTAATCTGGCTGGTTCCGCTTTTGACCTGTCTGCTGCTGACACTGGCCATGGGAGGCAGCTTCATGGTGCGGCTGGGCGGCGAAGAGATATTGGGAACCATACTGCGGAACCTGGGAATAAGTGTGCTGGTCTTGACAGTGGTCTATCTGTTGATTTATCATCTGGTATTGACGGCGGTGATGCTTTCGGGAAATGCGCTGAATACACTGGTCTGTATGGGATTTCTTGGTTTTGGAGTGATTTCTTTTTATGCGTTGGGTCTGACTTATTTTGACAGTTATATGGATACTTTTTATTTCCCGGTAGTGGATTGGGGGAATGTGCCATATTTTTCTCCGCTGCTGGGAGCCCCTGACCTTTTGACGCAGTGGATAGATTCTGCCGGTCAATGGTCATGGCAGTTCGGAAAGGTGCTCCTGACGAATGCCGGGGTAGCAGGCATTTTCGGAATGGCAGCCTGGCTCTTTTACAGGAGAAGGACTTCCGAGACGGCAGGGCAGGGAATGGGAAACAAAACGGCAGCGGCCTGCTTTAGAATTCTGATGGGTGTGGAAGCCGGCATGTGCGGCTGGGGGCTGTTCGTCTTGCTGACTTCGAATGCGCAGGCTTTGACCTGGGGAAGCTTTGGAGCGGTTCTGGCTTCGATTCTCACTTTTGGAATTCTGGATATCATTTTTCAGATGGATTTTAAAGCATTTTTCGCACATAAGATTCAGATGGCAGTGACTGTCATGCTGGGGTTGCTGGTTTGCTTTACCTTCTATTGGGACTGGATTGGATTCGATACCAGACTTCCGGATGCGGATGAGATTGCGGAAATTGCCATATATGATGCAGAACTGTCAAACCGTCTGTTTTATGACGCGGCGGAAAATGCGTTGGAACAGATTCATTATCAGGACACGGAGGTAATTTATGCTTTTCTGAAGGAGATGACGGAGCGGGAGGCGGAAGGCAATCTGACTTATGAGAATTATGAACGTGTGGCGGCAAAAGTTACACTGAAAAGCGGCGAAAGCTATTACCGGTACTATCGGGTCCTGAAAGAAGATGAAGAATTGCTCTGGCCGATTTTTACCAGTGAGACATATCTGAAACATGCCTATATGCTCGACGAAGATTCTGTGGCGGACTGTGTTGGGATGAAGGTGAGCTTTGACAGGAAAGAGCAGCATCTCACTGATAACCTGCCGGAAAAGCTTCTGCCGGTTATCAGGGCGTATAATCAGGATGTGCTGGAAAATGCGGACAATATACTATTGAATCAGGACAAAATGCTGGCGGAGGTGGAACTGGAATTCCGATACCAGTCTGAGAAGGGCAGAAGGTGGAAAACCTACAACCTGTACATTCTGGAATCCATGGAGCATACCATAGAGGCGCTTCACCGGATGGATGGGCTGGACATGGAGGCTCAGAAGCCGGAAATCCAGTCTGTTGTACTGGATTTGGGGTATCAGTATGATGAGAGTGTGGATAAGGCAATATGGATTGAACGGGCACGGGAGATATACGGTGTCCTGGCACAGCCCGGACAGAATGAAGCGGGCCGGGGTCAGACGGATATCAGGAAGGAAGAAGCCGGAGAAGGAGACGGTCCGGGGGAAGACATCGTGCAGAAGGAAGCTGTATCCGTAGATACGGAAGCATTTCCGGACGGCGGGTGCCGGGTAGTTGTCACCGACCGGGAGGAGATAGAAGAGCTGGAAGCATTGCTGATTTACATTCAGAATTATTATCACAGAAGCGTGTTTCAGAGGAGGTATATTTCGGTTACTGTGAAGGGAGAGGACGGCGACGAATGGATGGGTTACCTTCCAAAGGGAGTGTTGCCGGAAAAGTATATCCTGAGATTCGGAGACAGATAAAGGGCAGAAAACAGGAGACATGAAATGGCAGACAAAATCAATGACGAGATCATAGAATATGTAAGCATTCTTGCGAAGCTGGAGCTTACGCAGAAGGAGAGGGAGCAGGCCCGAAAGGACATGGGCAGAATGTTTGCCTGTATTGAGAAACTGAATGAACTGGACACCACAGGGGTGGAACCCATGTCTCATGTGTTTCCGGAGAAGAATGTATTCCGGGAGGATGAGGTGACAGGGACGGAGGCTGTGGAGGAGATATTGCGGAACGCACCATGCCGGAAGGACGATATGTTTGTGGTGCCGAAGACGTTTGGCTGAAGGCGTGAATGGAAGGAAGATTTTCCAGGCGGTCAGGATGGTGGGCCGGACATGCCGCTCTGGCAATGTAGGGGAGTGTGAAAATGGAGAAGTGGAGGTGGCATATGGAACTTTTATCCCTGTCTGCATCGGAATTGGGAAGGGCGATCCGGGAGGGCCGGACTACGGCAGTGGAAGCCATGGAGGCCGTGCTGGAGCAGATAGAAGAGAAGGAGAAAATTTACCATTGTTATGTGACAGTGGATACGGAAGGTGCTTTGAGGAGAGCGGAGGAAGTACAGAAAAGAATTGTGGCAGGTGAACTCACAGGACCTCTGGCGGGGGTGCCTGTGGCGGTGAAGGACAATCTGTGTACACAGGGACTGCTCACCACCTGTTCGTCCCGGATGCTGCGTAATTTTATCCCTCCTTATTCTGCAGAAGCTGTGAAAAGCCTGGAGAGGGCAGGGGCGGTTCTCATCGGCAAGACCAATATGGATGAATTTGCCATGGGGTCTACCACGGAGACTTCTGTCTGTGGTCCTACCTGCAATCCTCATAATCCCGAACATGTGCCGGGAGGCTCTTCCGGCGGCTCGGCGGCTGCAGTGGCGGCAGGAGAGTGTTTTTTTGCCCTGGGCTCCGACACAGGCGGTTCTATCAGACAGCCGGCTTCCCATTGCGGTGTCGTGGGACTGAAACCCACATACGGAACCGTGTCCCGGTTCGGCCTGGTGGCCTATGGGTCTTCCCTGGACCAGATTGGACCTCTGTGCAGGACGGTGGAGGATTGTGCCGTCATTCTGGAGATTCTTGCTTCCGGGAAAGGAGAGGAGAAAGGGATTATCAGGGATTCCACACTTATGGAGAGAGAAGAGGTTGATTTTACTGCTGCTTTGATAGAAGATGTAACGGGAATGCGCATCGGGATACCGAAGGCCTGGCTTGCGGACAGGGCGGCAGGGGGCACAGAGGAAGGCCTGGATTCGGAGGTGCGGGAGGCCGTTTTGAACGCGGCGGAAGTGCTGCGGAAAAAGGGTGCCGTCATAGAAGAATTTGACCTGGATTTGGCGGAATATGCGGTTCCCACTTATTACACCATCGCCTGCGCGGAGGCCAGCTCCAATCTGGAGCGGTTTGACGGTGTGAAATACGGCTATCGTGCGGAATCTGTGGAAGAACTGCATCAAATGTATAAAAAGACCCGCTCTGCAGGTTTTGGCCCGGAGGTAAAACGCCGTATCATGCTGGGAAGCTTTGTGCTCAGTTCCGGTTATTACGATGCCTTTTACCTGAAGGCGCTGCGGGTAAAGGCAATGATTAAGAAGGCCTTTGATGAGGCATTCGCAAAATACGACTGCATTCTGGGACCTGTGGCTCCCACCACAGCGCCGAAGCTGGGGGAGAGTCTTTCGGACCCGCTGAAAATGTATTTGGGAGACATTTACACGGTTTCCGTGAATCTGGCAGGACTTCCGGCTGTGAGCATTCCCTGCGGCATGGATAAAAGGGGACTGCCCATCGGTCTCCAGCTCATCGGAGACTGCTTTCAGGAGAAGAAGATTCTCCGGGCAGCCTATACTTATGAGAGCTGCAGCGGCAGGACGGTAAAGTTATATAACAGGAGGCACCGGAGATAAAATGGCAAAAATCTATGAGACGGTCATCGGACTGGAGGTCCATGTGGAGCTGGCCACCAGGACTAAAATCTTCTGCGGATGCTCCACTGCTTTCGGGGGCAGGCCCAATTCCCATACCTGCCCGGTGTGCACCGGAATGCCGGGTACGCTTCCCGTTCTGAACAGGAAGGTGCTGGAATATGCGGTTGCGGTGGGGCTGGCTGCGAACTGCAGCATCACCCGATACTGCAAATTTGACCGAAAGAATTATTTCTATCCGGACAATCCGCAGAATTATCAGATTTCTCAGCTGTATCTGCCTGTGTGCAGAGATGGCTATGTGGAGATTGATACCAAGGCAGAATCCGAGGGCGGCATGCCCGGGAAAAAGAGAATCGGGATACATGAGATTCACATGGAAGAGGATGCAGGTAAGCTGATTCATGACGAAGAGGAGGACTGTACGCTGATAGATTATAATCGGTCCGGCGTACCTCTGATTGAGATTGTTTCAGAGCCTGATATGCGCAGCGCGGAAGAGGTGATTGCCTTTCTGGAGAAACTGCGTCTGATGATTCAGTACCTGGGGGCCAGCGACTGCAAGATGCAGGAAGGGTCTATGAGAGTCGATGTGAATCTGTCGGTTCGTGAGAGGGGGACGGACAGATTCGGCACTCGTACGGAGATGAAGAATCTGAACTCTTTCCGGTCTGTTGCCCGGGCCATTGAAAGGGAGCGGGAGCGCCAGACAGACCTGCTGGAATCAGGAGGAACTGTGGTACAGGAGACAAGGCGCTGGGACGAAGCGAAGGAAATCTCCTTTCCCATGCGCTCCAAAGAGGACGCACAGGATTACCGGTATTTCCCGGATCCGGATTTGCCGCCGGTCAGCATAGACGACGGGTTTCTGGAGGAGATCCGTTCCAGGCAGCCGGAACTGCGCACAGAGAAAATGGAGCGATATAAGTCAGAGTTTGACATTCCTGACTATGATATTGAAATTATCACCGGTTCAAAGCATATGGCGGATTTGTTTGAAGCGACTGTGGCTTTGGGAGTGCCGCCGAAGAAAGTATCCAACTGGCTGATGGGGGAGACTCTGAGACTTTTAAAGGAAAAGGAACTGGATCCGGATGACATCCGCTTTTCCCCGGAAAATCTGGCGAAGCTGATTGCGCTGACAGAGAGGAAAGCTATCAATTCCACGGTGGCAAAAGCCGTGTTTGAGAAACTGTTTGACAAGGATGTGGACCCGGAGCAGTATGTGGAAGAACATGGCCTGAAAATGGTAGATGACAGAGAAGCTCTCCGGAAGGCAGTGGAAAAAGTCATCGCCGCGAATCCACAGTCCGTGGAGGATTATCGCGGCGGTAAGGAGAGAGCTGTCGGTTATCTGGTAGGTCAGACAATGAGGGCCATGAAGGGAAAGGCGGATCCTGTCACTGTCAACGGACTGCTGAAGGAACTGCTTCACTGAAAAATGTATTCAAGATATCTGGAGACGGTTTCCGGATGCCGGGTATTGGCGGCTACCGCAACGAGCGCATTTTCATCCAGGAAATAATAATGTTCCTTTAAGGTGTCCGCGCTGTCAAGGTAGATACCCACAGGGATGGGGTCGCTCATGGCTTCCGGATTCCTGGGGTCCGGATAGGCCGGCAGGGAGGAGTAATCGGCGCTGGTGAAATCCATTTCGCTCCGCTCCTCAGCCACGGTTCTGTCCATATAGTAGAAATACGGCTCATATTCAGCAAGCTGCTCTGCCGTCAGGATTTCTCTCAGGTCATAAAAGCTGTCATTGTAGGCATAGGAATTCATGACGGTATCTCCCGCGGCAAGGATGTCGATTTCCTGGGCGGCCAGATATACCATGACTTTCTGGGTGGAAGTAATGGTGCTTTCATCATAGGAAGCGGGATCCGGGTTGATACGCAGGGCAGTGTCGAACATAACGTCGAACTCATTCATGTCAATGCCGGCATATTCGGTAAAGCCCTGAACGAAATTTCCCGCG
This sequence comes from Acetatifactor muris, assembly GCF_024623325.1. GTDB lineage: Bacteria > Bacillota > Clostridia > Lachnospirales > Lachnospiraceae > Acetatifactor > Acetatifactor muris. The sequence goes on along the minus strand of NZ_JANJZD010000008.1, from coordinate 159,720 downwards.
GTCTCCAGCTCCACCGTATTGATGAAAGCCGCAAAGAAGGCATTTTCCTTCTGGGTCAGTATCTGATGGGCCATGGAAACGGCAAAGGCAATAAGGGCAATGGTGATGATGACATGCCATTTATAATAACAGAAGAAATAGGAAATCTTCTGCTTCAGGGTTCCGTGCTTCAGTGCTTCTCTTTCCTCTCTGAATTCATCCATTACCGGCATGAGTAGTATCTCCTTTCAATGGCTGCAGATTTGCTGTCAGCTTTGCAATTTTATTATGAATGGTATGAAATATAAACTGTTAGTATCATAATACCAACCCACAGGACTTGTCAATGAAACGGAGATAAGATGATTCTAAAAAAAGGATAAATAATCAGGTAAAAAACAGTTGACAACATATCGGCGAGTAGCTATAATGATATAGCGTGTGTGCGGAGGCTTTTATTTAAGCGGTATACACGACAAGATTTCAGAAAGTAGAAAGAGGTGAAACAGAATGCCAACATTTAACCAGTTAGTAAGAAAAGGACGTCAGGTTTCTGTAAAGAAGTCGACTGCACCTGCCTTGCAGAAAGGGTACAACTCTCTTCACAAGAAGGCTACGGATGCATCTGCTCCTCAGAAGCGCGGTGTGTGTACTGTCGTTAAGACATTAACTCCCAAGAAGCCTAACTCGGCGCTCAGGAAGGTTGCCAGAGTACGTCTTTCCAACGGAATCGAGGTTACAAGCTACATTCCCGGAGAAGGACACAACCTGCAGGAGCACAGCGTTGTCCTGGTTCGCGGCGGCAGGGTAAAGGACTTGCCCGGTACAAGATATCACATTATCCGTGGTACACTTGATACGGCAGGCGTTGCCAACAGAAAGCAGGCCCGTTCCAAGTACGGCGCAAAGAAACCCAAGGCAGCTAAGAAATAATTTCATTATTTCCTGCGAAGTAAGGCGTCATCTTTGGTCCACAAAACGAACTAAGAAAGTGTTGGAATTCTGTTAGATAAGAATAAAGGAAGTTGTCTTTTACTCTCAATGAACAGATAAACAGCGCGAACACTTGGGGAAACACATGTGAGTACCGATGATCTATTGAAGTGCGGTGAGACGCACAGGTGTAAAGTGTGCTCTGCACATGGACTACACTGATGAATAAGGAGGGAAGAACCGTGCCACGTAAAGGACATATTCAAAAAAGAGATGTATTGGCAGATCCTTTATACAATAATAAGGTAGTGACTAAGCTGATCAACAATATCATGCTTGATGGCAAGAAGAGTGTCGCTCAGAAGATTGTATACGGTGCATTTACCAAAGTAGAGGAGAAATCCGGCAAGCCCGCTCTGGAAGTATTCGAAGCGGCTATGAACAATATCATGCCCGTTCTGGAAGTAAAGGCCAGACGTATCGGCGGTGCCACCTATCAGGTGCCCATCGAGGTGAGAGCAGAGAGACGTCAGGCTCTGGGACTTCGGTGGCTGACCATGTTCTCTCGCAAGAGAAGTGAGAAGACCATGGAGGACAGACTGGCAAACGAAATTCTTGACGCATCCAACAATACGGGTTCCGCAGTCAAGAGAAAAGAAGATATGCACAAGATGGCGGAGGCAAACAAGGCTTTTGCACATTACAGATTCTAATCCCTGCATATTTTCTTTGTACTGAATAATAAGGAGGAAAAAATCTTGGCTGGAAGAGAATATCCGTTAGAGAGAACCAGGAATATCGGAATTATGGCTCATATCGACGCTGGCAAGACCACATTGACTGAGCGTATTCTGTATTATACTGGTGTCAATTACAAGATCGGTGACACTCATGAAGGCACTGCTACCATGGACTGGATGGAGCAGGAGCAGGAGAGAGGTATCACCATCACATCAGCGGCTACAACCTGCCATTGGACATTGGAAAAGGAAACCAAAGCCATGCCGGGCGCGCTGGAACACCGTATCAATATCATTGATACACCCGGACACGTTGACTTTACTGTGGAAGTAGAGCGTTCTCTTCGTGTACTGGACGGCGCAGTGGGCGTTTTCTGTGCAAAGGGCGGTGTTGAGCCTCAGTCCGAAAATGTATGGCGTCAGGCCGACACTTACAATGTACCCCGTATGGCATTTATCAACAAGATGGATATCATGGGTGCGGACTTCTATGGAGCGGTGGAGCAGATTCGGAACAGACTGGGCAAAAATGCCATTATCACCCAGCTGCCCATCGGTAAGGAAGAAGATTTTAAGGGTATCATTGATCTGTTTGAGATGAAGGCTTATATCTATAATGATGATAAGGGCGATGATATCACCGTAACTGATGACCTGGGAGAAATGGCTGATGACGCGGAGCTGTATCGTTCGGAACTGGTAGAGAAGGTCTGCGAACTGGACGATGATTTGACGATGATCTATCTGGAAGGTGAAGAGCCGTCCGTGGAAGACATGAAGAAGGCTCTGCGCAAGGCGACCTGCGAATGTACGGCAATTCCGGTGTGCTGCGGGTCAGCATACCGCAATAAGGGAGTGCAGAAGCTGCTGGATGCAATCCTGGAGTATATGCCGGCGCCCACCGATATTCCGCCCATTAAGGGAACTGATCTGGAAGGCAATGAAATCGTGAGACATTCATCGGATGATGAACCGTTCTCCGCTCTGGCTTTCAAGATTATGACGGATCCTTTTGTAGGAAAGCTTGCATTCTTCCGCGTATATTCCGGAACCATGAATTCCGGTTCCTATGTATTGAATGCGACAAAGGATAAAAAAGAGCGTGTGGGACGTATCCTGCAGATGCATGCCAACAAGCGTGCGGAGCTGGATAAGGTTTACTCGGGCGATATCGCTGCAGCTGTGGGCTTTAAGCTTACCACCACCGGTGATACCATCTGTGACGATCAGCATCCCGTGATTCTGGAGTCCATGGAATTCCCCGAGCCCGTTATCGAACTTGCCATCGAGCCGAAGACAAAAGCCGGTCAGGGCAAGATGGGCGAGGCGCTGGCAAAGCTGGCAGAGGAAGATCCGACGTTCCGTGCACACACCAACCAGGAGACAGGCCAGACGATTATCGCCGGTATGGGCGAGCTCCATCTGGAGATTATTGTGGACCGTCTGCTGCGTGAGTTCAAGGTGGAGGCAAATGTAGGTGCACCTCAGGTTGCCTACAAGGAAGCGTTTACCAAAGCAGTGGAAGTGGATTCCAAATACGCAAGACAGTCCGGCGGCCGCGGTCAGTATGGACATTGTAAAGTTAAATTTGAGCCTATGGAAGCGAACTGTGTGAAGTTCGAATTTGATGCCAAGGCGAATATCCTGATCAACGAGCCTCCGACACTGCTCTTCGAGAGCACTGTAGTGGGTGGTACGATTCCCAAGGAATATATTCCTGCGGTAGGCAACGGAATCCGGGAAGCGGCACAGGCCGGTATCCTGGGTGGATTCCCTGTATTGGGCATCCATGCGAATGTATATGACGGTTCCTATCACGAGGTTGACTCTTCGGAGCTGGCATTCCATATCGCAGGTTCCATGGCCTTTAAAGAGGCCATGCAGAAGGCCAATCCGGTACTTCTGGAGCCCATCATGAAGGTGGAAGTGACCATGCCGGAAGAATATATGGGAGACGTCATCGGCGACCTGAATTCCCGCCGCGGACGTGTGGAAGGCATGGATGATATCGGCGGAGGCAAAATGGTACGCGCGTTTGTACCCCTTGCCGAAATGTTCGGTTATTCCACTGACCTGCGCTCCAAGACCCAGGGCCGCGGTAACTATTCCATGTTCTTTGAGAAATACGAACAGGTGCCGAAGAACGTACAGGAGAAGGTTCTGGCTGCAAAGGCAAAGTAAGCCATTTTTATCCCAAAAACTGGCTGTAATTGTAAAAAATGACTTGAAAATCCTCTGATTATTTACTATAATAGGAGTCAGGTTCAGATTCCTGCTATTTAAGAGCTATAATCAGAGGCAGCCGAGATAAAAGCGCCAAGTGTGCGAATGCGCTTCGGCGAGAAGAAAGTAATGAAAAAGTTTCATTAATTGAAGGAGGACTTTAATAATGGCAAAAGCTAAATTTGAGAGAACTAAGCCCCATTGTAACATTGGTACCATTGGCCATGTTGACCATGGTAAGACAACTCTGACAGCTGCAATTACCAAAGTGCTGGCTGAGAGAGTTTCCGGTAATGAGAAGGTGGATTTTGAGAATATCGATAAGGCTCCCGAAGAGAGAGAGCGTGGTATCACCATTTCTACCGCACACGTAGAGTATCAGACCGAGAACAGACATTATGCACACGTTGACTGCCCGGGCCATGCTGACTATGTAAAGAACATGATTACCGGTGCTGCTCAGATGGACGGCGCTATCCTGGTTGTAGCTGCTACCGACGGCGTTATGGCTCAGACAAAGGAGCATATCCTTCTGTCCCGTCAGGTAGGCGTTCCCTATATCGTAGTGTTCATGAACAAGTGCGATATGGTAGACGATCCCGAGCTGCTGGAGCTGGTTGAGATGGAAATCACCGAGCAGCTGGAAGAGTATGAGTTTACAGATTGCCCTATCATCAAGGGTTCCGCTCTGAAGGCTCTGGAAGATCCCAACAGCGAGTGGGGCGACAAGGTTATGGAGCTGATGAGCACTGTAGACGAGTATATTCCCGATCCTCAGCGTGATACAGACAAGCCTTTCCTTATGCCTGTTGAGGACGTATTCACGATTACCGGACGTGGTACTGTTGCTACCGGCCGTGTAGAGCGTGGTACCCTGAAGCTGAATGAGGAAGTTGAAATCGTTGGTATCAAGGAAGAGACCAGAAAGACAGTTGTAACCGGTATCGAGATGTTCCGCAAGATGCTGGATCAGGCTCAGGCCGGCGACAACATCGGTGCACTGCTTCGTGGTGTTCAGAGAACTGAAATCGAAAGAGGACAGGTTCTCTCCAAACCCGGTACTGTTACCTGCCATACAAAGTTTACCGCTCAGGTATACGTTCTGACCAAGGACGAGGGTGGTCGTCATACACCTTTCTTCAATAACTATCGTCCGCAGTTCTATTTCAGAACCACCGACGTTACCGGCGTATGCAACCTGCCTGCCGGAACCGAGATGTGCATGCCTGGCGACAATGTAGAGATGAGCATTGAGCTGATTCATCCTATTGCTATGGAGCAGGGACTTACTTTTGCTATCCGTGAGGGTGGTCGTACAGTAGGTTCTGGTCGTGTGGCTACAATCATTGAGTAATCTTGTGATTAGAGCCAAATAAGTAAAATAAGCACCGCAATTCCTTGAGAAATCAAGGGGTTGCGGTTTCTTAATGCCTGAAAATAATAGCGAACAAAAGGAAAAGCCACTTGCCGGAATTTCATTGAGAATGGCTTGTGGCTCTAAAATGGCTCTATTTTTATTCGCTGTCATTCTGACTTTTCTTAAATTGCCGCTCCAAATGTTCATTTCGGAGTTTCATTCTTGTAGCATTGTCTATTTCTTCATACATTTTCTTTGTCACTGGCAAGGTGGAGTAATCAGTAATTTTCTGTTTTTTCCAAATATCAAACATATCCTTTGGCGTAAGGAGCGACAGAAAGAAGTTGCGGAACTGGAACAGACAATCTCCGGCAGTAAAGAGGAATTATCCAATATTCTTCATCAGCAGATAGCGGCAAGACAGCAAACGGAGCAGATACGGAAAGAGGGTGAAGCAATCCGGCAGGAAGTATCAGAACTTTTCGTTACAAATCTTCTTTTGAGAGAGCAGACGGAAGAATTGACAGAGGATAAAGAAAAGTTGCTGTCTGAAAATGAAAAATTGGAGAAACAGCAGAAAAAGTTACAGCAGGAAATCAATAAAATGGTGCAGTCAAAAGAAGTCATGGAGCGCAACATACACGCCTATGATGAAGCTGTGAAATGGCAGTTGGCAGAACCGGGGGCATTGATGAGCACAAAGGCTTATCGTGATAAAAAGCCTTTACCGCTTGTGGAGAAATTGAAAGAAGTGGTAAAAAATCTGACTATCAAATGCGTACAGCTTGCAGAACAAAGCAAGAAGCTGACCGTCAAAGTGGACGGACAACAGAAACAGATTAGCCGCTTGACGGATAAGGTCATGGAGCAGAGTGACACCATAGACCGAGTCCCATATTTTTGACAAGAAAACTTGGTAAAAGTATTGACAAGAAAACTTGGCAGTGCTATTATGAAAATGCGCCAAGAAAACTTGGTAATTCTAGTAGGAGGTTTTTATATGAACAAGGAAGAGATATTGGAGAAAAGCAGAGCGGAAAATAGAAATAAGGACATCTATGAGAAAGAAGTTTTGAAACAGGCAAGTACAAGTGCAGTCATAATAATGATGGTTCTTGCAACAATCTTTTTTGTCGTACAGATATTTGTCGGCGGTGGTACAAATTGGGGTATTTGGGCACTTGTTTTCAGTGCAAATATGACAACATTTTGGGTGAAATATATAAAACTGCGTCGTAAGCATGAACTTGTGATGGCAATCGCTTACACGATATTTGTATCTGCATGCTCTATAGGGCATATCTATGATTTGATTGTGTCATCTACGATTTTATAAGGTGGTGATGATTTGGAAGATAAGCTTATATTAAAAAATCATCTCAAAGAAGTACGAGCAGAGAGGAAGTTATCACAAAGTCAACTGGCAGAAATGGTTGGTGTATCTCGTAACACGATTAGTTCTATTGAAACAGGACAGTTTAACCCAACGGCTAAATTGGCACTGGTACTATGTATCGCATTAGATAAAAAGTTTGAAGAACTATTTTATTTTTAGTAGGAAAGGAGTGAATTTCAGTTTGTATACGAATAGAATGTTTATTACATTTTCCTTTAATATAAAAGACATGGTTCTAACACCATGTAATAAGGGGGGGATAAGAAGAAAATCGGTGTTTTGCCACTGGCTCTATTTTGGCTCTAAAATTTTTCAGAATAGTAAAAACGTAGGGATAAATTGGATAATATAAAGAAAAACAAGCAGGAAAACGCAGTAAAAACATTCAGATTTCATTTCCGAGAGCTCGTGAGGGTGGCAGGACTGTTGGGTCTGGACGTGTGGCTACTATCATCGGGTAATCATTGATTGTCTCTATAATGGGAGCTGGGGTACGTCAAGGCTTAAATTGGGATGGGTTGAAAAAATTGAGTTTTATTATACCGTCATTAGAAGAACAGAACGAGATAGTAAACTATCTTGACAAAAAATGTTCAGCAATAGACGAACTTATTGCAAAGAAAGAGCAATACCTTTCTGAGATAGAAAACTATAAAAGATCGCTGATTTATGAATATGTAACAGGGAAAAAGGAGGTGCTTTGTGAGTCAGCTGATTAAAATAGACTCAAATTATGCGAAGTGGATTCAAGATATTAGCATACGCTTTCAGAGCATGCAGATAAAAGCTGCCACAAAGGTCAATCGCGAAATGCTCCTGTTTTATTTCCGCGAGCAATGAGTCAAGTGGGCATGCTTGCATGCACATTTGACGAATGCCGCGAGGGTCAAATACCCCGCTGCTCTGCAGCGCTGCAAGATTGATACCCCGTTGCTTGCAGCGGGGTATTTGATTGGACATTGGGGCGTGATATTGTGGAACTTCATGCAGACAGTAAATGGGGAAATAAGTTTTATGCGAATTTAAGTAGGGATTTAGCAGAGGCGCTACCCAATGTGAAAAGTTTCTCTGAAACAAATTTAAAATACATGAAATATTTTTATCAATTATATAGTCAAATTAGTCCACAGCTTGTGGACGAAAATGCAGCAGAAGAAATTAGTCCACAGCTTGTGGATGAATTATGCAAAATTCCGTGGGGACATCATCGTTATATTATTGATAAGCGCAAAAGTAAGCCGGAAAAAGCAATTTTTTATGTGAGAAAAACAATTGAAAATAATTGGTCGAGAGCGGTGCTGCTAAATTGGCTGGGGACAGATTTGTATGAGCGGCAAGGAAAGGCAATTACTAACTTTCACAATCAACTTCCGGCGGTACAGGGAGATTTGGCTCAGGAAATCACAAAAGATCCATATAATTTTGATTTTTTGACACTTACGGAAGGTTATAATGAAAAAGAGCTAAAGGATGCACTGCAAAATAATATTGTGAATTTTCTTCTTGAATTGGGAAGCGGATTTGCTTTTGTAGGTCGGGAATATCGGTTGTTGATAGGAAAAACCGAAAAATTTATAGACTTGCTCTTTTACAATATTAGGCTGCATTGCTATGTAGTTGTAGAAGTAAAGACCGGAAAATTTGATTCTGCGCACATTGGACAACTTGGAACTTATGTTGCTGCAACGAATCATATTTTGAAATCAGAGCGGGACAATCCAACAATCGGATTATTGATTTGTAAGGAAAAGGATAATGTTCTGGCGCAATATGCATTGGAGTCCAGCAGCGAGCCGATCGGTGTATCGGAGTATGAATTATCCAAACTTTATCCGGAAGATTTTAAAGGAACTTTACCGAGCATTGAGGAGATAGAACAGGAATTCAGGGATAACAGATTAACAGAGTAAGAGGAAAAGTCGCTACATGTAGCAATTTTTTAAAAATCAATTTGTGGAGGAAAAACATGGGCATAACAGTTACCACAGAAAAGCAGTTTGAATCAGATATTGAGGCTTTTCTTATATCAGCCGAAGGCGGATATACAAAAGGAAATGGAACATACAATTCCAAGCTGGGTTTATATCAGGATAAATTGATTTCTTTTATTCAGCGTACCCAACCAAGAGAGTGGGCGGCGTTTGAACGGCAAAATGACATAGACCCTGTACGCAAATTCTGTGTTGCTTTTAATAATGCCTGTGATATGGACGGAGTGCTGCATGTTTTGCGAAATGGATTTAAGCATAGAGGAACTACCTTTAAAGTCTGCTATTTTAAACCTGAATCTGCATTGAATGATACGGCAGGGATTCAATATGCCGAAAATGAAGTAGAGTGCTATAGGCAATGGCATTATTCCGCAGACACAAAAAAGTCGGTGGACATGGTGCTTGCAGTAAATGGCATTCCGGTGTTTGCTTTTGAACTGAAAAACCAATACACAGGGCAGAATGTGGATCATGCCAAGACTCAATGGATGTACGACAGAGATTCGCGAGAGATATGTTTTCAGTTTAATAAGAGAATTTTAGCATATTTTTGCGTAGACCATACAGAAGTCTGGATGACAACGAGACTGGCAGGAAAAGATACCTATTTTTTACCTTTTAACCAAGGTTCCAATGGAGCCGGTTCTGATGGTGGTGCGGGGAATCCGCCCAATCCAAACGGATATCCTACAGCATACCTTTGGGAAAATGTATTTCAGAAAGATAGTATGTTGGATATTATCCAGAAGTTTATCAATTTACAGAGAAAGAAGACATTGATATTCCCACGTTACCATCAGTTAGATGTAGTTCGGAAACTTATTGCAGATGTACGGATAAATGGAGCAGGGAAAAATTACCGAGGTAAGAATTACCTTATTCAGCATAGCGCGGGTTCGGGCAAGTCTAACTCTATTGCGTGGACAGCATACCGTCTTGCATCGCTTTTCAATGAAAACAATAAGCCGGTATTTTCCAGTGTGATGGTCGTGACGGACCGCACTGTTTTAGACACGCAGCTTCAGGAGACAATTGCGGGATTTGACCATAAGTTGGGTGCCATAGAAACCATAGGAGAAGATAAAAATTCTCAGGATTTGAAAAATGCAATTAATGACGGTGTGCGCATTATTGTTACAACTCTGCAAAAGTTTCCAGTAATTTACACGGAAGTTGACAGGGCAAATGGAAGATGCTTTGCCGTGATTGTGGATGAGGCGCATTCTTCTCAGACAGGCAGTTCGGCGCTTAAATTAAAGACTGCGCTGGCAGATACGGAAGAAGCCTTGCGGGAGTATGCGGAGCGTGAAGGTTTAGCAGAGGAAGAAGTTGATTCGGAGGACAGGCTTGTAAAAGAAATGATTGCCCAGGGTAAACATAAGAATTTATCTTTTTTTGCCTTTACAGCAACGCCAAAAGCCACCACACTGGAAATGTTTGGGCAGGAACAGGAGGATGGATCGTTTCATCCGTTCCATGTATATAGTATGAGACAGGCGATTGAGGAGAAATTTATTTTGGATGTCCTTCAAAATTATATGACCTATAATACCTGTTTCCGGATTGCAAAGACTATGGTAGATAATCCTGATGTTCCGTCCAGCAGGGCGGCAAAGGTTATCCGTAAATATCAGGAATTGCACCCATATAATATCAGTCAGAAATCACAGGTTATTGTGGAAACGTTCAGAGATACCACAAGACATAAGATTGATGGCAAAGGAAAGATGATGGTAATCACATCGTCAAGACTGGCTGCTGTCCGTTATTACCACGAAACCAAACGATACATTGAGGAAAAGAAATATGATGATGTGGATATTCTGGTGGCCTTTTCCGGTGCAATTGATGATAAGGGCGAGGAATATACGGAATCAAAGCTGAATGTACGCAAAGATGGTTCTCATATCTCGGAGAATCAGACTAAGGCGGAGTTCCATGATAATTTTAATGTGCTGATTGTAGCGGAGAAGTATCAGACAGGATTTGATGAGCCGCTTTTACATACGATGATTGTGGACAAAAAGTTAAAGAATGTCAAAGCAGTACAGACTTTATCTCGGCTCAACCGCACTTGTGAGGGCAAGACGGATACTTTTATATTAGACTTTGTAAACAAGGCGGAGGAAATAAAGGATGCATTTCAGCCATTCTATCAGGAAACATTCTTGCAGGAAGAAGTAAACGCAGATTTGTTGTATCAGACGCAGAGAGAATTGCGGGCGTATGGTATTTACTCGGATGAGGATATTGAAGCCTTCACAAATGAATATTACAAAAAAGGCAGGCAGGACGATAGGGCAGTGGGGCGAATGAGCAGCATTTTACTTCCTGTTTCCAACCGTTATAAAAAAAAACGCAGAACGAAAGATACCAATTCCGCAGACAGGTTCGTAATCTGATTAAATGGTATAGTTACATCTCTCAGATATTGAGAATGTTTGATAAAGAGTTGCAGAGGGAATATGTATTCTGCTCTTATCTGATTGGGTTATTGCCCAAAGATCCTGTAGAGTTGGTTGATTTGGAGGGTAAACTGAAACTGGAATATTATAAGCTGCAAAAGACATTTCAGGGTGAAATTGCGTTGGAAGAAGCAAAGACAGTGTATGTTCCGGCAAAGCATAAAGGTGTCAAGGGAATGGATGAAAAAACACCTTTGGATGAGGTGATTGCAAAGATTAATGAGAAGTTCAAGGGCAATTTCACAGAGGGGGATAAAGTTATTCTGTCAGCACTGAGGGATAAGCTACTTTCTGATAAGAAATTGAAAAAAATGGCACAGTCCTCTGATCCGCAAATATTTGTTGAAAGTATTTTTCCTAAAGCGTTTGGTACAGCAGCGCAGGACGGATATATGGAGGCACAGGAGTCGTATCAGAGTTTATTTGAGGATACGGCTAAGTATAATGCGATTATGAGTACGTTGGCGGAGGTTGTGTATCGGGAGATGAGGAAGAAGGATATAAAGGCTTTGGATGAGACGGGCGCTTATACATATGAGATGCCGCAGAATTTGTCTATGGTGGCGGAGGCTCAGGCACAGTATGGAGAAGGTAATAAGGGTACAATTGAGTCGCGTTTGATAAACTAATCAGACCTTCGAGAGCCTGTGTTGAAATATGCAATTTGTATAGTGGCATTGCAGAATTATAAGTTCCATAGCTATTCATGTATATATTTTCAATGAAAGGATTGAGTGGTGATGAATTATTCTGATAAGGTATAAGCTACCATAAACAGTGCGCATGACACAGCAATTGCAAATGCACCATATGATTCTTGGGATATTCTGACGAATTCATTCGTAAAAAGCTGTATTTTATGGAAAAGTGGAAAGTGGTGCCATAAAAGTTGAGAAGCCGTTGGAACGATAAGGAATGTGGGGGATGGCGGTTGCCATGCCCTGTATTTTAAGGCAGCGAATAAAGAGTGAAAGTGATATAACCAAAAGCAAATATTTGAGGAGTTTGGCAGAAGTGATATAGAGAAATTAGATACTTATCTATAAATATAATGGGAGGGTGAATATGGGCGAGAATGTTTGTGAGGAGATTAAACTTGTTGATAATATTTTACAAGCGGAGGATTTTGTAAGACTGCGAATACAAGCAGGATTTGTTGAGATACCAGTGGAGCATGCTCGAAAGGCTCTGCAAAACGGTTTAATTAATGTTTCTGCCATTTATAATGGCGAACTTGTGGGAATGGGGAGACTTGTTGGAGATGGTGCCATGTATTGGTATCTTCAAGAAATAATAATTTTGCCTCAATTTCAGCGAAAAGGTATTGGTACTATGATTGTTAATCATTTAGTTGATTATGCGAGAGAAAATTCTACTACTGGAAAATTTACAACAATCGGAGGCGTTTCAGCCAAAGGAAAAGAACCATTTTATGAGAAAACAGGTTTTGAGGTTATCTCAAATGGGATTATAAAGATGATAGAAATAAAATAATTTTATGCAAAGGAGATGAAGTGATATGAAAAATATTATTAAATACATTCAAGTACGGAGGGGGACTATAATTTAGCTCTCCGTAGATAATAAGGAGAGACTGATGGATATATTAAACTTTGAAAAAAAGCACGTTAAGGAAGCAATGGAAATTGCGCTTGCGAACTACTATGATGAGCGGCAATATGTAAAAGAATTACCACAAGTGTGTGATATTCCTGACTTATACGGTTTTGCTGAAAATGGATTGGGTGTTGCTGCATTTGAAAATGAAAAGATGATAGGGTTCCTGTGCTGCTGTGAACCTTTTGACAATGCGTTTCGCGCCACTGATGTGAGAGGAATTTTTTCTCCTATGGGTGCAAATGCAGCCGTTTCTAAAAACCGCCCCCCAATTTATGCAGCCATGTATCAGGCGGCAGGAGAAAAATGGATAAAGACCGGGGCAGTTTCCCATGCAATCTGCTTGTACGCCCATGATGAAGAACTTCAACGACAGTTTTTCCGTTATGGTTTTGGTTTACGCTGTATAGATGCTATCGGTCCGATGGAATTGATTAATTGTGAATTTTGTGCCGGCTATGATTTTGTCGAATTGTCGAAAGCAGAATGTCATTTTATCTATCCACTTTATTTGGCATTATATCGCCATTACCGAGAAAGCCCTTTCTTTATGAATCGTGAGCCCGAAACACAAGGGGTGTTTGTAGTATCTTCAATGCAGGAAGGGGCACGTTACTTTGTGGCAAAGCAGAACGGAAAGAAGGCTATACCAGACTTGGAGTGGATTTTGAAAGTTTTAATCCAACAGCTCGCGGATTCTGGCTAAAATATTTTACTGCATACACCAATAGCGTAGTGCGGAGGATTGATGAGCGAATTATACAGCTGAGACAATAAAAGTACTCTTACTGTTTATTGCTTTAGAGATGGTAGTGCCGGGAAATCATGCAAATAAAAATACGCTACAAAAACAATGATTTTACGCTGTTTTCCGCAATAAAAAGCATAATCGAGTAAATAGAATTCTGACGAATTCATTCGTAAAAAGCTGGATTTTACAGGGCTTTCCTAAGAGTAGGGAAGCCCTTTTTGAAACTTTGCAACAATGGAAAAGTGGAAAGCGGTGTCGAAAAGGAATAAAATTGTAGAAATACCACGGCATATGAATATAATGTGACGGTCGCGATGCCTATATTTTGTGGCAAATGGAAATCGGAAGTGGTATAATCAATCTTATAAATTTAATGCGAGAGATTGATGGAGAGATTGATGTAGGGGAGAGACTAAATGAAAGTATTATGTATATCAGCACAACCGTGTATTGGTTGTGGAAAATGTTTTGAAAGTAAAAGATGCTGTAATGATACTGATTTTAAAGATTATCTCGCATGGAGGTGCTTCTGATTGGGCATTAAAGAGCTATAAAGCAATGGTAAATGACACAATAGCAAATGCTATAGATACTATTCAAGGTAAGATTGTTCCATATAATTCTGAATGGAATACAGGAATATCGCTTCCAGTACAAAAGGTATTGGAAGAAGATGGGATTTTTCCAATACAAGAATATGATTGGAATTTGCTTACACGAAAATTGATAGACTATATTGAGCTTGTTTTAAAAGAAGCATGAAGATGATGTTTATAGTATTCAATCGAACTTCTCTTTAATGGCCAGATATACATGATGCTGGCGGTCATGCTCTGTATTTTTGGAGTAAACAGGAGTAGTAAATGGTATAAACAGGAGAATTAGAGGAGCAATAATGTCAAGAGTTATATTTTTGGATATAGATGGTGTACTCAATTCTAATTTTGGGAATAATGGACATCAGATAGAAATTAGTGATGGTACATTGATTGATGAAGAAAAAATTAAACTGTTAGCATATTTAGTAAGAGAGACAGATTCAGAAATAATTCTTCACTCGGGATGGCGTTTTTGGTTTGATTTTGAATTGAAACCACTTTGTAGGGAAGCAAATAAACTGGTTGAATTATTAGAAAAAGAGGACTTGTACATAAACGGAGTAACACCGAATTTGACCACAGAAGAAATTAGAGAAACAAAGAAATTCAGTTTGGTGAAAGCTGACGAAATTCTTTTATGGATAGACTTGCATAATGATGTTACTGAATGGGGGGCTCGATGATCTTGATTTACTTCAAATTGAACAGCATCAAGTAAAACCTGACCAGACAGTTGGGCTGACTCTTGAGAATGTAAAACAGGCTGTAAAAATTTTATTGGGATAACAAATAACGTATACTTCAACAAGAATTTACTGGGAGGAAACAATATGGACAGAAGAATTATTGGATTTATAGTGTGGGCGTTATTCGGCTGTTTTATGATTGGTCTTGGAATCAGTGCTTTTTTCTCAAAGAAAGCAGTTGGTTTTTGGGCAAATATTAAGACTTTTCCAGTGAATGACATAAGGGGATACAATCGTGCAACTGGTAAACTTTTTATTGCTTATGGATTCATTTTTATTGTATTAGGAGTGCCGTTACTCAGCGGCCAGAATACGCCATATATCATATTATCTGTATTAGGAGTAATGATAGAAACAATAGCAATTATGGCAATTTACACTTTATCTATTACAAAAAAATATAAAGAGAAATAGAAGAAATCCAAATAGTTGATTAGAGTGATGGACCACTGCAAGATCAGATGATTGCGATTGATTTGGACGACGGTGTAAAACACATTATGAGATTAGGAATGGATCTTTGAGGAGATGCTAACTGGATGGCATTTTTTATATCCGTATTCTAAGTATCATTTCTTACAAGCCCCGGGGCTTCAGATTTTCAACTGTCTGGTTTCACGATATTGTTATATAGATGACAGGTGCGCTTTATACCGGGAACCCCTTTGCCTAAATATCTGGTGAGCCGTTCCAAAGCGTTGAGCTTTTTGGAACTTTCGTGGAGCAGGTCAACAACATCTGTCAGAAGACAGCTGTAGGAAGCAAGTATGCTGTAGGTCATGCCGGCAGTGAACTTCCTGTCAGGCCAGGAAAGCCTCCTGATATTTTAGGGATTTTTTGAAAGTTGTGGATTACAATTGCCAATCGGTATTCACATGGATAAAACAGCGGAAACTCAAGTTAGAAAAGCAATGGAAAAATATGCTGAAATGTGCTATAAATGATAACAATTATATGTGCAGAAATTACAAATGAAAGGGGAATAGTTATGGCAAGATATACTTATACATTACGTCAGGAAATAAGTCATCAGGGATTAAATAAATATCGTGTGGTTACAGCCCAAAATAGATATGAGTTAAATCAAAAGATTGCGGCTATTCAAGCACAATGGGATGAACAATGGGGAAGAAAATGTGAGGCAGAGGCTCGTAAGCAGGAATTAGAAGCCAGAAAGAGAGATAAGGAACAACAAAAGCGAGATATCGAAAAAGCTGCTAAATTTGCTGAAGATATGACAAAAGATGCGGTTGTATGCCTGTTAAGCCAATTCCGAAAACTTTTTCAAGAGAACCTCTTCGTGAAGATAGTATATATAATCCCCCTATGTCTTTCTTTACATGTATTTCAAAAAAGAAAAAGCAGGCTTTTATAGATGAAAATGATGAGAAATTCAATCTTGATTATAAAAAATGGATAGAAGAATGTGATAAAATATCGAGTGATAATTCTATTGCTGCTGCTTTATACAGCGAAGAATTTGAAAAATGGGAAAAGGAAAAGAATGAATTTTTACGAAATAAAGAAGAATTTAATAAGGGAATTGATGAACTATTTGCTTCATATAGAGAGGGAGATAAAGATGCATCAGAAATTTTGATGCAAATGATCCAAATGTAGAAGCGATTGTACTTAATGGTAAAGTAAATACAATAGACAAATCAACAGGTAAGGCAATTTCACCATATATATTGTCTGTAAATGTTTCAAGAGAAAGTTTCAAAGATCTTAATCTAGAATATATTGATTCAAAGGAGTGGTTTAAGAGTTCAAAAGGAATATCGGCTGCAACATTTACGAAAATTACACCAGTTGCTCCTATGGTGGAGATAAGCAGAGAAGATTCAAGATTTATTGATGGCTATGAAGTGGCTGATAAATTAGATGAGTCTGTAAATTTGGCTGCTATTGACTGGCAGGATTTTGAAAATCTAATTCGTGAGATTTTTGCTGAAGAATTTAATTCAATTGGGGGAGAGGTAAAAATTACGCAGGCAAGCAGAGATGGCGGTGTTGATGGGATTGCATTTGATCCAGATCCAATTAGGGGTGGTAAAATTGTCATTCAAGCAAAGCGTTATACAAATGTTGTAGGTGTATCGGCAGTTAGGGATTTATATGGAACTATAATAAATGAGGGTGCTACAAAGGGAATTCTTGTTACAACATCCAATTATGGAAATGATGCATATAAATTTGCAAAGGGTAAACCTATAACGTTAATGAACGGGGCAAATCTGCTGTTCCTGCTGGAAAAACACGGACATAAGGCTAAAATTGATCTAAAAGAAGCCAAAGAATTGAATAATCAAAATAATTCTTAAGCATTGATTTATTACCGATGCCAGGGGAAATACCACAAATTTCACTATTCAAATCTTCAAAAGTTACTGAAGCTGTGGTATCATTACTTTAAAAGATCCGCCCAAATAAGCAGATGAGTAGTGATCAGGAAATTTACCAAATAAAAATTGACCGGAGGACGATTCAAATGAGTTCATTATTACAATCAGGAAAAAACACTCGTGCATTGGAGGGAAGGACAATGTGTGTCAGGAAAAAATTATGCTTGGGTTTCTTACTGGCAGGTATGCTTTTTTTAACCAGCTGTTCTATTGGAAAGAAGACTGTGCTGACCTATGATGGAACTTTTGAACTGGAACTGGGGAAAACCAGGGTCGCGGAGGTCATGGAGGCAGGATTTACAGATCGGTACTCTTACGATAAAAAATCTCAGATTGACAGCAGCTCCTGGGAAAATTTCTATGCCATGAAGAATGATGTCACTTATGGAACCATGTATGCCGGCAATAAGAGCTCACAAAAGGTCAATTTTGAAGAGGGAAAAGTATTCCGGGTTGTGATAGACTATCGGGATCCGGACTATGTTACCGGAGAAATTCTGATAAATGGTGTGAATTATGCGGGATATACCAGGGAACAGATTAAGGAAGCTATGAGCGAGGCGAAGATGACATTAGACAGTGAAACCTATCTGAGCTTTGAAGACGGTAAATTTGAGTATACATTTCAGTTTGATGAAGGGTCGGAAACCGTGTGTACGATCAGCATCGACGATGGAACAGATTGGAAGCTGACTATAAAATAAACATACGCGAGCCTGTCCGACAGGCACAATGCGCTATATTTAGAAGCGATGTTCCTGAGAATCGGACAGACGAGGAAGTTCAATGGCTGCTGGATAACAATACCATTACGATTATAAATTTGCGTTCAGAGTAAGAAGTTGCTCAAAAATCGTGTTGCCTGAAAGGAAAAGAAGGAGAAAACCTATGTTGTTGATACAATACCCCAAATGTTCTACCTGCCAGAAAGCCAAAAAGTGGCTGGAGGCACATCACATTACCTATACGGACCGGCATATTGCGGAGAAGAATCCTTCTTACGAAGAGTTAAGGGGGTGGCATGAGAAAAGCGGATTGCCGCTGAAAAAGTTTTTTAATACAAGCGGATTACTGTATAAAGAGATGCAGTTGAAAGAAAAGCTGCCTGCCATGAGCGAGGAAGAACAGTTAAAACTGCTTGCGACGAATGGAATGCTTGTAAAACGGCCTATCATAGTGGACGATAAGACAGTGCTTGTGGGATTCAGGGAAGAGGAGTGGATGGAGAAGCTTTTGTGAGGAAATAGCGTATGCTGCCTGAACTCGGGAGAGAGAAAGTGAAATTTACCAGAGATATTGGAGAATATGTCAATGGAATACGTTAAGCGAGAGTGGTGAGATTTCCAGTAAGTTAGCCAGAAGGAATAGAAATTTGATTCAGAAAAGAGGAACCGGGGTGAAAGGATACACGCGGGATGAGATAAGGCGCAGATTATTGCGGTATCATAACATAGACGGCAGTGAAAAGCTGACCGGCATCGAAGGTGTTCGAAAGATCATGGGCAGACTGGGGAGCATACAGTACGATCCGCTGAATGTGGTGGGACGGAATGCCGACCTGGTGCTGCAGGCCCGGGTAAATGACTATAATTATGAGAATCTGTATATTTTATTATACAAAGAACACAGTCTCACAGACGGATTTGACAAGGAAATGTGTATTTATAATACGGAAGATTTTGGCCGGTTTTCCAAAGTGCGGGAAGCCCATGCAAAAGCTGTGATAAATACGCTGACTTACCGCGGGCAGCTGGATGCGTTGAAGATATTGGATGAAGTGAAAGCATTCGTGGCCGAACATGGACAGACAGGGACGAAGGACATCTCCATCGGCGAGACGAGGGAGAGCAGCTGGGGGCACAGAAAGCTGTCAAGCGCAGCGCTGGATTATCTTTACAATAAAGGGGAATTGTGTGTCACGGATAAAAAAGGAACACAGAAATACTTTGACCTGACAGAGCGGGTCATTCCCTCTGCCTGCATGGGGACAGGTGATATATCCCAGGATGAGTTTCTGGACTGGTATATTGAAAGGCGAATCCGGAGCGTGGGATTTCTGTGGGATAAAAATGGCGGCGCGTGGCAGGGACATTTCCTCAGCGACAGGGATGTGCGAAAAATGGCATTAGAACGGCTGGTAAAGCAGAAGCGTGTTTTTCCTTTCCAGCTGGAAGGAGTTTCAGAGATTTGTTATGCATGCAAAGAATTTCTGGATTTACAGACAGATGAAGAACAGAAAGATTGCGCACGCTTTATCGCACCTCTGGACAATATTATGTGGGACAGGACCTTACTTGAGCAACTCTTCGATTTTTCTTATCGTTGGGAGGTCTATACGCCTGCGGCAAAGAGAAAATATGGATATTATGTCATCCCTGTTCTCTATAATTCCCGTTTTGTGGCAAGATTTGAGCCGGAGCCGGTAGGGAAAACGGGATGTTTTCGGATAAAAAGCTGGTGGTGGGAACCGGATGTATGCCCTGATGAAAGGATGCACAGAGTTATCAGGGAGGAGATGCTCCGATTCAGCAGGTATCTGCAGGCGGAGTGCGCCGAAGAGAATATGGATATCATCAGGTGAGGAGGGCAGACGACAGTGAACAATACCATAACCAAAATTCTTTTTCACTGGGGTGTGGAAAAAAGTGAAGTGAAACAGATATATCGGACGGCCTGGCAGATTGGAGAGCAATATGTGCTGAAGGAATATCAGAATCAGAAGACATTGGAGCGGAATCTGAAAATACTTCAGATATTGGATGGCATGAATGTTCCGGTAGGAAAAATTGTGCCTGCCTGCGATAACAGGCAATATATTTCTTTGGAGGATTCCTTTTATTTTCTGGCGGAGAGGCTGCCGGGTAAGCACATTTCCCACTTTGGCAATGACACGGATCTGGCTTTCGCAATGGGGGAGATTATTGCAGATCTTCATATGGCTTTCAGAAAATGTGAGGATGTGGAAGGGCTTTGGGACAACAGTCTGCTTGACGAAATGAACGGGTGGGTGAAAAGCAGCCTGGAAAAGACGGACTGGAAATATATCAGCAGAGAAGCGTATGAAAAAAACACAGAGCAGCTGGCCATGGTGTATGACAGTCTGCCGGTGCAATTGATTCACAGAGACGTTCATTTCGGCAATTTTTTGTTTGAGAACGGCAGGTTCTCAGGGTATATTGATTTTGATTTAAGTCAGAGAAATATTCGGATTTTTGATATATGTTACTTTTTGATGGGGCTGCTGTGCGAAGAGGAAAAAGCAGATTTCTCTGAAGAAATGTGGTTTCTATTTCTGGAGAATGTTTTTGCCGGGTATGAAAGCAGGCTGGAATTATCCGAAATGGAAAAGAGAGCGGTGCCCTATGTGATGGAATGTATAGAGCTGCTTTTTGTGGCGTATTTTGAAAGAGAAAAGGATGTGCACTGTGCGGAAAATGCTTTTCAATTATATGAATTTGTGAAGAATCTGGAAGGCAGAATCTATGAAAGTTTACATGTGGGTGGCTGAAAGACAATGAGAGGTGACAGGAGTTATTTGCAGAATACCCGGATTAAAATTGCCGGAATGATGACAGAACACGATAATTATGACAGTGTGTAATAGTCCGGTGATTTGTGAACGGTTATGATAGTGCGTCACGGATGAAAAAGAGAATAAGAAATTAATATCCCGAAGGTGCATACCTCCGGGATACGGTTGAGAATCAGGAATTTGCTGCTTTGTTTTCCAGTAAGTGCAATTCCTGAGTCAGATTGTAGGTTGCGTCGTTGACGCTGCCAACAGGATTATGATCAAGATAATCAACCAGAGGAAGGCAAAGCAACTGTACTTTTTCTTTATGTTCGGGCTTATTGACATCCAGTCCCAGTTTTTCGGTCAGAATATCTATCTGAGAATTAATGATGGTAAGCTTCTTTGCATTCAAATCAGTCTGTGCAGTATCGTTTTCAATTTGCTTTGCCTGTTCTTCCAGCTTCCGCATTCTCAGGTCAGAAGGCAGGACGGCGAACGATCTGATGGCGGATAAGTCAGGACGCATTTTACCATGTGCAGAAGAGCTTCTGGACAAATACGCTCCCTTCGTGTTAGTATAGGGAAAACGACAGGACGGTAATGGCAGTATGCCCAAAATCATGATAATTGAGGACGACCCGGCTGTTCGGGAGGAATTGACGCTGCTCCTGAAAAATGAGGGGTATATGCCTCTGGCAATTACAGAGTTTACAGATATACCGGATCAGGCAGCCCGGGAACACCCGGACTTGATTCTTTTGGATATTGGCCTTCCGGGGAGAGATGGCTTTTCCCTGTGCGCCGCATTGCGGAAAGCTCTTCCTGTGCCGGTGATTTTTGTCACCAGCCGGGACGCCGGTGTGGACGAGGTGCGGGCTTTGAGCCTGGGCGGAGATGACTATATTACGAAGCCATACAGCGTCCCGGTCCTGCTGGCCCGGATCAAGGCCGTCCTGCGACGGACGGGAGGCGGGCCGGAACCGAGTGATGTTCTGGAGGGGGACGGGCTGTGTCTGAGCCTGACCAAAGGAGTTGTATCGGCCAACGGAAAAACGGCGGAGCTGACCCGAAATGAGCTGCAGATCTTAGCCTGTCTGATGGCTTGCCCGGGGCAAATCGTTTCCAGGGGGGATCTGATCGAGACGCTGTGGGACAATCAGATCTACATTGACGACAACACCCTCAGCGTGAACATGACCAGGCTTCGGGGAAAGCTGGCGGCGCTGGGCCTGTCTGACGCCATCAAAACCCGTCGGGGAATGGGGTATCAGCTATGACCCTGAGGGAATTTCTAGCAAATCGAATGGGACGGATCGCCCTCTGGCTGATCTGCGCCGGACTGGCGGCGCTGTTCCTTTTTTTTACAGGGACGCAGCCAGGGATTCTGGTGATTTTACTGCTGGTCTTTCTGCCGGTCTTCGGGGCGGCGCAGCTTTGGGATTTCTATCGTCAACGGGCCTGGCTTCGGGAGCTGGAGGCCATCTGGGACGGCCTGGACCGGAAATATCTGTTCGCGGAGTGCGCCCTGCCGCCCAAAGGCATTTACAAACGCCGGCTTTTTGACCTGACCCGCCGGGCGGGGCGGGCCATGACCGGGGCGGTATCTGACGCAGAAGCCTCCAAACGGGAGTACCGGGAGTATGTGGAACGCTGGGTACATGAGGTCAAGGCGCCCATCACTGCCGTCCGGCTGCTCTGCCGGGACCTGGACGGGGATACCCGCCGGAAACTGACCGGGGAGCTGGCGCAAATCGAAGCTCATATTGAGCGGGCCCTGTTCTACGCACGGGCAGAAAATCCGGAACAGGACTGCCTGTTCCGGCAGGCAAACCTGGGGGGAATTGCCTCCCGGGCCATTGAAAACCACCGCGCTCTGCTGATTCAAAGCGGTGTCCGGGTGGAAACGGAGCATTTGGACGTCACTGTCTATACCGATGAAAAGTGGGCGGTGTTTCTTCTGGGGCAGTTACTCCAAAACGCGGCCCGGTATCGCAGCGCGGAACCGGTTATCACACTCTTTGCAATGCCCCTTGGGAAACAGATTCAGCTTGTGGTTCAGGACAACGGCATCGGCATCCCGGCCCATGAGCTGCCCCGGGTGTTCGACCGGGGGTTCACCGGCAGCAACGGGCGAAGCAGGGGAGGTTCTACCGGTATGGGACTGTATCTGTGCAGAAAGCTGGCGTCTTTTCTGGATATAGGTCTGGGTATTGTCTCCCGGGAGGGAGAGGGGACGGCGGTTACGCTGACCTTTCCCGCAAAGGAGAATCTTACAGAATTGTAAGGGAAATCAATATGAATTCGATACCGCCTCCTTTGCATCCGGTGTATCATAAGGTGCAAAGGAGGTTTGCTTATGCTTCAGGTACAAAATATCGAGAAATATTACGGAAGTAAAAACAATGTCACCAAGGCCCTGGACCGGGTGAACTTTGATGTGGAGGCCGGAGAATTCCTGGCCATCATGGGCGCGTCTGGCAGCGGAAAAACCACCCTGCTCAACTGCATCTCCACCATCGACACCGTCAGCGCGGGCAAGATTCTGCTGGATGGGGTGAGCATAGCCGATCTGGGGGAGGAAGAATTGGCGAAATTCCGCCGGGAGCGGCTGGGCTTTGTGTTTCAGGACTTTAATCTGCTGGATACCCTGACAGTGGAGGAGAACATCGGTCTGGCTCTCTCCCTGAATCACATGGACCCGAAAACGGTGCAGGACCGGGTACGGAGCGCGGCAGGGAAACTGGGAATCGCCGACATCCTGCCCAAATTCCCCTACCAGATTTCCGGCGGGCAGAAGCAGCGGACTGCCTGCGCGCGGGCTATGGTAGCTGGGCAGTCCCTGCTGCTGGCGGACGAACCCACCGGGGCGCTGGACTCCAAGGCGTCCAAAAATCTGCTGGAGATCATGACTGCCATGAACCGGGACATGGGGGCCACCATCCTGATGGTCACTCATGACGCCTACAGCGCAAGCTACGCCAAACGGGTGCTGTTCCTGAAGGATGGCCGGGTGTTCAACGAACTACTGCGGGGAGAGCGGGGAAGGTCTGTATTCTACCATGAGATTCTGGATGTGCTTGCCGCGTTGGGAGGTGATGTCAGTGACGTTATCTAAACTGTCCCTGCGCAATGCCAGACGGCAGGCGAGAGATTATCTGGTGTACTTTGTCACTGTAGTAATGGCCGCGGCGCTGTTGTATTCTTTCAATGGACTGGTGTTTTCCGGGGAAGTCAGGCAGCTTTCGGAGGGAATGGACATGCTGCCTTTTGTGATCGTCCTGGCCAGCGCGGTGGTTGTGTGCATTTTCGGCTGGTTGGTAAGCTATGCCACCGGGTTCATGCTTTCCCGCCGGAGCCGGGAATTAGGAACCTATGTGCTGATCGGGCTGACCAACAGGCAGGTGGCGCGGCTGTTTTTCCTGGAAAACCTGGCAGTGGGCGGTGCGGCGCTTGTCCTGGGACTGGCGCTGGGCGGATTGCTCTACCAGATTCTGCGGGCCATTCTGTTCGCCATGTTTGGCCTGCCTTATCATTTCACGCTGGCGCTCTCCTTTCCGGCGGCAGGGCTGACCCTGTTCTATTTTGGCCTGATTTATCTCCACGCCCTTGGGAAAAGCCGAAAGCGCGTCCGCAAAATGAAGATCTGGGATCTCATCTATTTTGACCGGCAGAATGAGGGCGTGGCCATCCGGACCGGAAAGCTCCGCCGCTGGATGTTTGGCGTCTCCATCCTGCTGGGGGTGGCGGGGACTGCTTTGCTGACAGCGGGCAGTCTGATGATCGGCATCATGGGGGCAGGATGTCTGATTGCCGCTCTGTTTGGCTTTTTTCTCAGCTTCGCCTCCGGTGTTCCCGCCTTTTTCGAGAAACGTCCTGCCCGGAAATATCAGGGGCAGACCCTGCTGGTTTTCCGTACACTGGCCTCAAAACTCGCCACCATGGGAATGGTTATGGCGGTGATTTCCATTATCTTCACTGCCACACTGCTCACTGAAGGAAGCGGGCTGGTGTTCAACGGTATTTTTCGGGGCAGAGCAGCGGAAAACGCCTGCTTTGATCTCTATTTCGGAATCGAGGGAGAGGACCAGGACCCCGGTCCTTATCTGGAATATATCAACGGAAATATTTCGGTAGAGCAGTCGGTTTTGTATCAGGTCTACCTGAGCGACAGTTCCCAGGTGCAGGATTACATCAGCAGCCGTACCGTTTATTATTACTACAATTACGACAGGGACCCTGTCCTTTGCTGGAGCGACTATGCGGCGCTTCGCCGGATTGCGGGTTATCCGCCAGTAGAGATGGAGCCTGGGCGGTATCTGATTCACTGCATGACCTATCTGGAAGAGCCCCTGGGGGACTACCACCAGCCGATTGCCCTGGGGAATGTTACGTTGACTCCCGGGAACGTTTACACAGAACATCTCTCCCAAAGTTTCGGTGTGGGGAACGGCCGGGGGTATATTCTGGTAGTCCCGGACGAGGCGGCTGCGGGACTGGCGGTCCACCATCTGGCCTATGCCGCGAAGACGCTTCAGCCGGTATCTGAGCGGCAGTATAATGTCCTAAATGATATTGCTGCCATGGAACATGATAAGCAGGTGAATCCTTTGGAGTATGGGTTCGTTTCCACAAAGGCAAACGAGGCTGCCCAGGTGGCGGTTCAGACGGCCATCTCGGTATTTCCCATGTTTTATCTGGCCCTGGCTCTCAGCATGACTGCCGCCACAATTTTGACCATTCAGCAGCTCAGTGAAACAGACCGCTACCGGCGGCAGTTCATCTTGCTTCGGAAATTGGGCATGGCCAGACAGGAGATGAAGCGCGCTCTGGGCCGTCAGTTTGCCCTCTACTATACCATGCCTGCTGTCCCTCCGGTTCTGATCGCAGCTCCGTTTCTCTTCCACATGGCCCGGCTGCCGGAGCCTGGCATCATGGCAGGGATGAGCAGCCCCGCAGCCATTGTGGCGCTTTCACTGGCGTTGTTCTTTCTGATTTACGGAATTTATATCCTGCTGGCCTATACCAGCCTGCGGCGGAGCGTACTGCCGGAATAAAACGTGATGAAAAATGAGGAGTAAAAAACAATGAAAAAGCAGGCAGTGAATCCCTATCTTCCGCTGGACGAATATGTTCCCGACGGGGAACCCCGTGTTTTTGACAACCGGCTTTACATTTTTGGATCCCATGACAGAAGCCATGGCAATCGGTTTTGTATGAACGATTATGTGGGCTGGTCGGCGCCATGTGACAATCTGGCAGACTGGAGATATGAGGGCGTCATCTATCGGAAGACAGATGACCCCAATAATCCGGAGAAGGATGCCATGTATGCGCCTGACGTGGTAAAGGGACCGGATGGAAGGTACTATATGTTTTATGGCCATGGCAGCAGAAAGCCGCCGGAACAGTGGTGCATCAATGTGGCGGTATGCAGTACGCCTGCGGGAAGGTATCAGTACTATGGGAGGATTGAATTGTCCCCGTGGAGCGAGTCTTATTTTCCCTTTGACCCTGCGGTATTGGTGGATGAGGACGGGCGTGTCTGGCTATATTATGGTTTTGGCTCCGGAGACTGGAGAAAGGGAAATAAAGGACGGGGAGGGGCGGTGGTGGAGCTGGCGCCGGACATGCTGACGGTATTGTCGGAGCCTGGGGCTACTCTGCCTAATAAATATACGAATACAGATGAGACTCTGCAGGGACATGCTTTTTTTGAAGCCTCCTCCATTCGGAAAATAAACGGAAAATACTATTTTATTTATTCCAGCCAACTGTCTCATGAGTTGTGCTATGCCACGGCTGACGCGCCGGACGGCCCCTTCAGATACAGGGGTGTGCTGATCTCCAATGGTGATTATGGCCTGAATGGTAATACTGTCTTTCGTAACTGGTGGGGAAACAACCATGGCTCTCTGGTGGAAATAGAAGGAACCTGGTACATATTCTATCATCGGCATACCCAGCAGTCCGCCTTTTCCAGACAGGGATGTGCTGAGAAAATCACAATGTCGGAGAAAGGCGATTTTGTCCAGGCGGAATGTACTTCCTGTGGTCTGAACCAGGGGCCTCTTCTGGCAAAAGGGAAGTATTCGGCAGTGATTGCGGCCAATCTATACAACGGTGCAGATACCTCTGAAAGTATCTGCTGCAGGCGCGCAAAGGGCACTTATTTTGATGAGGAAACGGCACAGGGCGTCAGGACCCATATGATAAAGCGGTTTGGCAGCAGTGCACATGCAGTATACAAATACTTTTTATTTGAAGGAGAAACCGGTATTCAGATCCGTATAAAGGGAAAAGCGAAAGGAGTTTTTACTGTGATTGTCGCCGGGGATAAAACAGATATCCCCATTGACATTCAGGGAAAAGAATGGGAAAGCATTACAGGAGTCATTCGCTTTCAGGGAGAAAGTGCGATGGAGTTCCTATATTCCGGAACCGGAACTTTCGCCATACGTGACTTTGGGTTTACAGAGCGGGAAGCTCATTCATAACTGCATTCGCGGAAGCATTTATTTCCTCAGGCAGTGGTATCCTCACACGATTTCTCTCTCCTCAGAGACTTCAGGAGGAAGAGCGACAGAATCAATACCAACGGGAAAAGGCAGCCCACAAGCATTCCTTTTCGCAGGTCATTATCCGCATGCTGCGTGATATTGCCCACCAGACCCGGGCCAAAGGCACCGCCCAGGTCGCCTGCCATGGCAAGCAGGGCGAACATGGCGGTTCCGCCGCCGGGGAGACGTCCGGAACAGATACTGATTGTTCCGGGCCACATAATACCTACGGAGAAGCCGCACAGAACGCAGCCGATGAGTCCCACCACGGGATTGCCTGACAGGGAAGCCGCTATGTAACAGATCAGACACAGAGCGCCGGAACCAATCATAAATTTCATCAGATCCAGCCGGTCGCCGAATTTCCCGAAGATAACCCGGCTGATTCCCATAGTGATCGCAAACAGACAGGGGCCTGCCAGATCTCCCATGGCCTTTGACAGGCCCAGAGCTGACTCGGCATAGGCGGAAGCCCATTGTGCCATGGACAGCTCGGAAGCACCTGCGCATACCATAAGGACAATGGAGATCCAGAAGAAGGGAACCTTGAGCAGATCGCCTACTTTCATGCCTTTGCCTTCATCCACGGGATGTTCTATGGGGCAGGTGGCAAAGTTATAGATATTATATAGAGGAAGAACAGCCCATATGCAGGCCAGCCATTTCCAGCTGTGGATGCCGAAGACGGCGAAAAAGAGAGTGGATAACAGGATGACGCCTACAGAACCCCAGCAGTAAAAGGAGTGCAGCAGGCTCATGGCCGCTTCCTTGTGGTCGAAAGGACAGGCCTCTACAATGGGGCTGCCCAGTACTTCGATCAAACCGCTCCCGATCGCATAGACGATAACGCTCAGGAGAATCCCGGTCAGCGGATCGGGGAAGAGATCGGGCAGAAACGCAAGCCCGATGAGTCCAACAGCAGAGCATAATTCGGAAGCCACCACGCATCTGCGGTATCCGATACGATCTGCAAAATAAGAACATAAAACGTCCACAATCAGTTGTGTCAGGAAAAATACCGTGGAAATAAGGGCTATTCTTCCCAGGGGAATAGAATAGTCCATATGAAATTTTAAAAAGAGCAGCGGTGCGAAGTTGGCGGCAATTGCCTGTGTAATAAAGCCGAGATAGCAGGCGGTCAGAGTTTTTTTATAATTTTTGGTCATGTTGACATCCGTTCCTTTCATTTGTTACAATGAATTACATTATATGGCGGGAACAGGAAGAAGACAATGCAATATTTCGCAAGATTATTACATAATCTCACAAAGGAGTGAGCTGCGATGAAACCTCATAACGGAGCTGGCAAGACGATAACGGATGAGTCCTTACGGGAAATGGTTCGACACGGAAGCGAGGAATATCCATTTCAATATTATGTGGAAGATCCCTGGATGTTTGACTTTCACTGCATTGACTGGCACTGGCATCCGGAAGTAGAGTTTGTGTATGTGGAAAAAGGAATGGTGGAATGTCTGGTTGGAAGCGACAGGCATCTTTTGTCTGCCGGAACAGGCATTTTTATAAATTCCCAGGTGATTCACAGAATGGAAGCGACAGAGAGCGCCATTGTTCCCAACATTGTATTTTCGCCTGCCCTGCTTTCTCCGGAGGAAAGTCTGGTATACCGAAACTATATACAGCCGATTCTGAATTCCTCATTGGAGAGTTATACCCTTTCTCCGAATGCCGGGCAGAATGAGGTTTTAGATACATTGCTTTCCGTGTTCATCCTTCAGGAATCGGGTAATGCATGTGAAATGGAGACAGTGGAACTGCTTCTGAAATTATGGCGCATGATGTATGAAAATATGGAGATAACAGAAAGCATATCCGCTCCCCGCTCCTCCGTACGGACACAGGCCCAGCTTCAGATTATGATGCAGTTTATCCATAAGAACTATTCCCGGCAGATCTCTCTGGATGACATAGCGGAAACTGTGACGCTGAGTAAAAGCAGTGTGTTGAATCTGTTTAACAAAAACATTCATACTTCTCCCATAAACTACCTGGTAAATTACAGGCTGAAACGGGCTGCGAAGCTGCTTATGGGTACGGAGGACAGCGTTTCGGCTATTGCCCGGGATACAGGATTTGAAAATATCGGTTATTTCTGCCGTAAATTCAAAGAAACATTTCAGGTGACGCCAGGTGAGTACAGAAAAAGTCATAAGCTGTTATGAAAAGCTTTGGTGTGACGGAGCGGAGTGGACCAAACTCCCTTTTTGTGAATGGAAAGTGTCTTCTGCCTGAATCGGGAGCGAACAGGGAACTGCCTTTTGGAAGATGTGGTCCCCTGAAATCGTTCAATGAGCTCTATGACGGATTTCCTGATTTGGATGAATAAAAGACAAAGGATGGAGAGAAACAATGAATATTTACGAAAAATGCCCTGTGCTGGAAAACGAACGATTTACGATACGTCTCATAGAAGAAAAGGATGCGGATGACCTGCTGAAGGTTTACAGTGACAAAAATGCCCTGCCTTTTTTCAACAGCGACAATTGCCACGGCAGTAATTTCTACTGCGCGGTCAGAAAGGATATGGAGGACACCATAAAATACTGGCTGCTGGAATACCATGAGTACAGAGGTTTTGTGCGTTTTTCTATCGTTGACAGAAAAACGGAACAGGCCATCGGAACCATAGAAATGTTCCGGAGGAAATCGGATGATTATTATGACGGCTACGGGCTTCTGAGGGTGGATGTGCGAAGTGATTATGAGAAAGCGGACTTGCTGTATGAGATTGTGTCCCTGATTACGGAGCCTTTCCATGACTGGTTCGGCTGTACGGACATTGCCACCAAAGCGGCTCTGTATGCTGTCGAGCGGATAGAAGCGCTGCGGAAGGCTGGATTTGAGAAATCCGAGGAGCCTCTGATCGGCCATGTGCAGCAGAGAGCCTATTATGATTATTGGGTTATAACCAACAGTTAATTTTATTTCCTGTGATTTAACAACCATTCAATTGTGAAATCCTGCGCTAACCACTATAATAGGAACTGCAAAGGCCGATGCATGTAAATGGGAGTCCCGGACTTCGGAGAATCGCTGCTGCGGACAGCGAAGCGAGGGGCGGAAGAAGAACAGGAGACAGTCTTATGCAGATAGGTGAAGTGATACGGAAATACAGGAAGGAAAAGAATCTGACACAGGAAGAAATGGCCCGGGCCCTGGGGGTGACGGCGCCTGCGGTGAACAAATGGGAAAACAGTAACTCCCTGCCGGATGTGATGTTGCTGGCGCCCATTGCCAGACTGCTTGACATCACGCTGGATACTTTATTGTCCTTCCAGGAGGCGCTGACGGAGGATGAAATCAACAGCCTGATTTATGAGCTGGATGACAGCCTGAAAAAGGAACCTTATGAAGAGGTCTTCCAATGGGCAAAAAAGAAACGGGAGCAGTTCCCCAACTGTGAGAAACTGTTCCTGAACATGGCGGTGGTGCTGGATGCATGGCGACTGGTGAATAAAGTGCCGAATGCGGAAAAATATACCGATGAGATTATCTGCTGCTACATCCGCGCCCTGGACAGCAAAGAGGAGGAAATCAGACAAAGGGCCGCGGATTCACTGTTCCATTTCTATACGAGAGAGGAACAATATGATAAGGCGGAGGAATATCTGGCTTATTTTCCGGATCGGGATCCGGAGAAGAAGAGAAAGCAGGCTCAGATCTGCGCCAGAACGGACCGGAGGGAGGAAGCTTACAAGGCTTATGAGGAGCTTTTGTTTTCCGGATATCAGAGGATGAGCATGGTTTTAAATGGCATTTATCAGCTGGCTGCGGAAGAGAAGGATTCGGAAAAGGAACAGATGATCGTGACCATACAGCGGCAGCTGGCAGCGCTCCTGGAAATGGGAGAATATCAGGCACTCATGTGGGAACTGGAGCCGGCAATGCGCAGGCGGGATGCCGATGCCGCAGCAGACATTGCAAAGCGGCTTCTGGAAAATATTCCTGCAATCTGCACCTATATGGAATCCCGTCTCTATGAACATATGGATTTCCGAAGGCTGGGAGAGGAATTTTACGATGATCTGAAAGAGAAACTGGTGAACAGTTTCCGGGATGAAGGGGCATGTGGGTGGCTGCAGGGGAATGAGAAATGGCAGAAGCTATTTGCAGAATGTCCGGGTTAAAGCTGGTTGAAATGGCAGAATGTGATAAAATGAAACAGAGAAATTCTGAGGAAAGGAGAACGTCCCATATGCTGTTGTGCATTGCTTTTGCTCCATGCAGGGCCTGAGGACACCGCATGGAGGATGACAGAAGTCCTCGGCTTTGCATTTTGATAAGATGAAATAGAATATCAAAGGAGCAAAGTCAAAATGAAAAAAGAATATAAACAATTGAAACCTTACCTGATACTTTGGAGCACACAGGCTTTTTCTGCTCTCGGCAGTGGAATGACAGGCTACGCCCTGGTGCTGTGGCTGTATCTGCGCAGCGGATCTGCATTAAAGACCGCGCTTTTATCTGTCTGTTCTTATGCGCCCTATATCATTATGAGTATATTTGCAGGCGCTCTCAGTGACAGATGGAATAAGAAACGAACCATGCTGTTCTGTGATCTGATTGCTGCAGTGAGTACGATGACAGTCTTTGTGCTGATCAGAACGGACAGTCTGGAGGCGTGGCATCTGTATTTCCTGAACGGGATCAGTGGTCTGATGAATACGGTACAGCAGCCGGCCAGTGAGGTGGCGGCGACACTGCTGATACCCAGGGAATACTACCAGAAAACCAGCGGACTGCGTTCCTTTTCACAGTCATTGAATTCCATATTGACGCCCATACTGGCCACAGCACTTTTTTCCTTTGCCGGGATGGAAACGGTAATTGCAGTGGATTTGCTTACGTTTATGGCAGCATTTCTGACATTGTGGCTGTTTATTGAGATTCCCCAGGAGGAGTCGCCGGAGGATGTCAGAGAAGAAAAGGAAAAACTTCTGGCATCGGCAGGGAAAGGACTGCGCTGGCTTGGGCAGAATTTGCTGATATTGAAATTGATTCTGTTTCTGGCCTGTATTAATCTGGTTGCTTCTATTTACAATGCGGCGCTGCCGGCCATGCTTTTGTCCAGAGAAAAAGGCGGGGAGACAGTACTGGGGCTGGTTAATACTTTTGTGGGAATTGCCACACTGGCAGGGAGTATTTTGGTTACTGTTGTTCCGAAACCGAAAAACCGGGTCAGAGCAATCTGTCTGGCGCTGTTCGTGTCCATGAGTACAGAGAATTTCCTGCTGGCATTTGGAAATGATACGGTGGTATGGTGTATCGGCGCGGTTTTGGGCTGGATATTTGTTCCGTACATGAACGCGAATATGGACGTAATTTTCCGCAGTACCATACCGGGCAGGATGCAGGGAAGAGTGTATGCCTGTCGCAATACGCTGCAGTTTTTCTCAATTCCAGTGGGATATATGGCGGGAGGCTGGCTGGTGGACAGGGTGTTTGAACCACTGATGGCCAGGAAGGCTGAGGGTATGCTGACATCACTGTTCGGTAGCGGGAAAGGTTCCGGCGCGGCTATGCTTTTCGGCGTATGCGGCGTGGTTGGCGTTCTGATATGCCTGTGCTTTCATGTTCTGTTAAAAAGGGACAGCTGGAGTGAAGCAGAAGGATAGAATAGAATAATCTCTGCCCAGCACATTTGACAGGGCAGCTCTCTTATATAGAGTGAAGGGAGACGGAATCGTCATAACCGGGCAGAGATTTCTGATAGGCAATTCTCTCACTTCCATCTTCCACATGAACGATTCCGCATCTGGTAAATCCGTTTTTTGTCAGCAGGTGCTGCATAATCAGATTATCCCTGTGGGTGTCGATTCGGATGTTGGGAATCTGCGACAGGCAGTAGGACAGACATGCACTGAAAATACCCTTAACGGAACCATTTCCGGCAAGCCGGTGAATGGTTCCGTATGGGGCCTCATTGAGCCAGCTGCCCTGCTGGATTACCTGATAAGCAGGGTCCGTACCGATGATTAAGGAAAAGACTCCGCAGAGTTTATCCTTTTCTGTTATCACATAACTGCAGCCGTTTTGAATATCTCTTACAAGTACGGGAACAGAAGGGCGGTTGTTGCCCCATTGAGAGGGATTGCCCCCTTTGCGCATCCTGTCTCTTGCACAGGCGTATATTTGACATATTTGTTCTAATTCGTTCGGCCCGGTATGTCTGATGATCATAATGAATCCTTTTTGAAGACTGAGAAGAACTATATTTCTCCGCTGTGTTCCTGCCTGTCACTGCTCAACTGCTTTATCAATGCTTCAGCGGCGCTGAGCTTTTCTTCTATTTCCCTGTTCTTTTGGCGCTCTGCTTCCAGTAATTGCTGTTGTTCTTCGACCTTTTTTTGCGCGGCCTCTGCTTTTTTTCGTTCGGCCTCTGCTTTTTCTCGTTCGGCCTCTGCTTTTTCTCGTTCGGCCTCTGCTTTTTTTCGTTCGGCCTCTGCTTTTTTTCGTTCGGCCTCTGCTTTTTTTCGTTCGGCCTCTGCTTTTTTTCGTTCGGCCTCTGTTTTTTTACGTTCAGCTTCTGTCTTTTGGCGCTGCTTCTCCGTCTTCCGGCGTTCTTCCTGTATGCTGAATTTTTCCATATTTTCCCAGAGATATCCCATTTTCCGTTCTCTCACTTTCTGAACACATGCCATTCGCTCTTCGGCAGATACATCTATCTTAAAACACAGACTTTCCATCACAGATACCATTACATCCACGACATGTTCCGGACTGTTTTTCAGAATCCGGTTCAGTCTGTCTCCGGGAAGCCGAAGAAACTGCTCCAAATCCACATCGTTCTGTATTTTATTGATTAACATAATCAAAGACATCTCATCTTCCCGGCTCAGAAGCTCCTCGTTGCTGTAGGCACAGACATTCACAAGTTCATATCTGAAATCCGGAATCCATTTTCTGAACTGGGACTCTCTGCTGATTCTCTCCCGGAAATTCCTGGCGGCTGTCCACTTTGCCTCTCCCTCAAAATACACAATGGGAATAATCACAGGATACCGGAACTCCTTCCTCCTGGTGATACCCGCATGCATTGCCTCCATCTCTTTTTTATATGCCGTCCAGATACACATCATATACCGTAAAAGCTGCATGGCCGCATCATAATCTACCAGGCTCTTGTGATCAATGAGCGAGACCAGAAAAGGCGGTTCACTTTCCGCTTCCATCACAGAGTCCTTTTCCTTTCCGATATCGAGAATCCTGATTTTTTTGACGGAATCTGTCTCGAATTCCGTTCCCAGATAAGGGTGATAGCGCTCGGAGATATCCTCAATATCTTCCGGCTGTACGTTTTTTAAGACCGGAATATCAAAATTATCCCGGAGAAACTGGGCACACAGGACGGGATTGTCGAAGATTTCCTTACTGTTGATATCCCGGTTGTGTATATTGCTTTTTCCGGCCTTTTTTCCATCCGCAGATTTAAATCTCTCTTCTTTCGGCTGTGTTTTAAAGGATTGTGTTCTTTTTTGTTTTTCTTTCATGCCTCCTCCTGTTCTCATGTGGGACAGGAGAAATACTTTTCGCCTGCCCTTAATTGATTGTCGGTTTCTGATTGAATAAGCGGCGAAAAGCCAACAGACCAGAATGCGGAGCATTCTGAAATTCTATGCATTCTGAGAAGCAGTATGCTCCCCGAAACGCGAGAAACTTAATGATTTTCCGAAACACCAGAAGTGCCTCGGCTGATAATGCGTTGATTATAGCATAGTTTTCCGTAGTATACAAGTACTTTAAAAACTTTTTTGAATCAAACGTTCCAGGTCAAGGAAAGGATTGTGTTTCGCCGCTGTCCATGATAAGATAGAGAAAATGGATGAGGAGGGGTACTGTGAGTAAAATAAGCATTAAACAATTAAATCCACATGTTTTCCTGATGGATGACAATGGAGAAGCCACAGGATATGCGGTAGTGGGGGAGAAGAAGGCTCTGGTGATTGATACCATGAATGGCAGTGAAGATGTAAAGGCTGTGGTGCGGACGGTCACGGATCTGCCTTTGACGGTTGTGAATACACATGGACATGGTGACCACATTTACGGCAATATTTATTTCGAGGAAGCATACCTGCATCCGGCTGACCTGGAGCTGGCAGAGGAACATGCGAAATTTCAGAAATTTGCAAGTGAAATTTCGAGGCATGGTCTGTCTATGCCACCGTTTCGGGAGATACGGGGAGGCGCTGTCATTGAGCTGGGCGGCCTGAGTGTGGAAGTGATCGACTTCCCGGGACACACACAGGGAGGAATTCTGCTTCTTCTGAGAGAGGACAGAATCCTGTTCACCGGTGACAGCATTAACCGGCATCTCTGGCTGCAGCTTCCGGGCTGTCTGTCTCCGAAGGAAGTGCTGAGTGAGATAGACAGAGTCAGGTATCTGGAGGAGAAAGCGGATTATATCCTGCACGGACATGCCAAAGGTTTTGAGCCGATTTCATTGATTGAGGAGCTTCGGGAAGGGCTGCAGGAGCTGTGTGACGGCAAGACGGAGAAGGACAGCGAGTATTCCTGGTTTGGCGGAAAGGCAAAACAGCATCCATTTGGCGACGGGAATTCTGTGATTGTTTATCCGGACTGCTGACGGAGAAAAACAGTGAGGACTCCGGCTGACATCCGGCGTATGACATAGTGCCTGCAGAAACCGGAGAAGCTCAGATAAAAGTAGAATAAGGGAGACTGCACATGAGCAAAATGAAGGATAAACTGCATACCGGAGAGCTGTATCTGCCGGGTGATGCGGAAATCATGAAGGAGCAGGCCGTCGGCGGGCGCATGGCGGAACTATAATATGAAAGACAAAGAAAAGTTAAGCTGGACATGGCAGACCATCATTGCCATTCTTCTGGGAAATATTTCATATGCATTGACGGTGAAGCTTTTTTTGCTTCCGGCTAATCTGGCCAGCGGAGGAGGCACCGGTATCGCGCTTGCGGTGCACTATCTGACGGGATTGCCTGTGTCAGGCATTCTGCTTCTGGTGAACGTGGGCATGTTGCTTCTGGGCCTATTTACATTGGGCAGGACTTTTGTGGTGAACACGCTGGCCAGTACTTTTCTGATTCCGGCAGCGCTGGAGGTATTTGACCGGATACTGGGGGATTTCGTTCTGACGGGCGACATTCTGCTCTGCACCTTGTTCGCAGGGCTGGGAGTGGGCGTTTCTATGGGAATTGTGATTCGCACAGGGGCATCCACCGGCGGTATGGACATTCCGCCGCTGGTTCTGTACAAGTATCTGAGGATTCCGGTGTCGGTGAGCCTGTACGTATTTGATGTGACTATTTTGCTGCTGCAGGCACCGCTGAATCAGACAGAGAACATTTTGTACAGTATTTTGTTTGTGATGATTTCGGCCGTTGCACTGGACAAAACCATGCTGCTTGGAACCACGCGTACGGAAGTGAAGATTGTCAGTGACCGCTCGTCTCAGATACGGGATGCCATTCTGAAAGAAGTGGACAGAGGCGTGACTTTGCTGGAGGCGGAGGGCGGCTATCTGCACGATAAGACCCAGATGGTTTTTACCGTTGTCTCCAACAGAGAGCTTTATAAACTGGAGAAAATAGTCCGCAGTATTGATCCGGCCAGTTTCATGGTTGTCAGCAGGGTGAGTGAAGTGCGGGGACGGGGTTTTTCCATGGAAAAGCAGGCTTTGTAAAAGGCCTGCTGTCTTTTTTTGGATATAATCTAAAGATTTTTTTAAGATATGAAAAAACATCTTGAGCATCGGTTCATTTTTTGCTATATTTTATGATGTGTCTGTAAAGTTATGGATTTCCGGTAAACGGTTATACAATAACAGCTCAGTAGAAACTGTTATACGGAACCTGAGGTGCAGATGACAGTTTGGCTATGGCAGGAGGGCCGAATGGAAAAGATTTGGAAAAGGATACATACCATTATTCCGGAATACAGCATGATTCCTCTGATTTTTGCCGTTGTTTTTAACCTGGCGGTTTACGGTGGTTCCAGGATGATTGCCGGGGAATGGACACATCATAATATTGAAGGAAACCTTGACCGGCTGATTCCGTTCTGGCCGCCAACAGTTGCGATTTATCTTGGATGTTATCTGTTCTGGATTGTCAACTACATTTTAATCGGAAGACAGGAGAAAAAAGAAGTGTGCCGTTTTTTTGCGGCGGATTTCCTTTCCAGAGTGGTCTGTCTGGTCTGTTATCTGGCTTATCCCACCACGAATACCAGACCGGTGGTGGATCCTGAGGGCTTCTGGAATCAGCTGGTGATTTTTCTGTATTCCATAGATGCGGCGGATAATCTGTTTCCGTCCATACATTGTCTGGTGAGCTGGTTCTGCTACATAGGGCTGCGGGGGAAGAAAAATATACCGCTCTGGTATCGGGCGGCTTCCTGTCTGATGGCACTGCTGGTATGCATTTCCACATTGACGACGAAACAACATGTGATTCCGGATGTGATTGGCGGAATTTTCCTTGCGGAATTTTGTTTTCTTGTGGCTGCGAATAAAAAAGTCCGGGGAACTTATGAAAGGATTCTGGACAACATTAACGGAAAGCTTCTTTCAAAAGGGGGAAGCGGTGAATGTTGACGAAAAAGAAGACATTCTGGAACATTGTTTTTCTGATTGTGGTTTTTTCACTTACGATTTACGGTGTATTTCATGGGGAAGATCCGGGAGCAATGATGGAGGCTATCCGGCAGGCGGATATAAAATGGCTGATTCCCGGGATTGTGCTGGTGATGTTCTTTATCTGGGGTGAATCCATTATACTGTGGTATATGATGCGTTCCTTTCAGATTCGTCTGAAGAAAAGGATCTGTTTTCTGTTTTCCTCGGTGGGCTTCTTTTTCAGCTGCATTACCCCGTCTGCCACGGGTGGTCAGCCCATGCAGATTTACTATATGAAAAAGGAAAAGATTCCGATTCCGGTTGCCACGGTGATACTGATGGTGGTGACTATCACATATAAGCTGGTGCTGGTGGTCATGGGTGTGGGAATAGCCTGTTTTGGAAGAGGGTTTATGCACCGGTATATGGAAGAGGTCGCTCCTGTTTTTTACCTGGGCGTGCTGCTGAATATTTTCTGCGTGGGTTTTATGACAGTGCTGGTGTTTCATCCGGACCTGGCAGAGAAGATACTGACAAGAGGACTGAGGCTGCTGGAAAGATTCCGGTTTCTCAGACATAAGGAAGAGCGCGGCAGGAAGCTGCGGGAATCCATGCAGATTTACAGAGAGACGGCGCTGTATCTGAGAAATCATCCGGGAATGATATTTCGTGTGATTGTAATTACCTTTATACAGCGGCTGGCATTATTTACAGTGACATGGCTGGTCTACCTGTCTTTCGGTTTATCGGGAACTCCCATGTGGGATGTGATTATTCTGCAGGCAGTGATTTCCATTTCGGTGGATATGCTTCCTCTGCCGGGGGGAATGGGAATCAGCGAGGCGCTGTTCCTGAAAATATTTTCGTCGGTATTCGGGTCTGTGACCCTGCCGGCAATGGTGTTGTCCAGGGGAATGAGCTACTACAGTGAGCTGCTGCTGAGCGCGGTCTTTACGCTGGCGGCGCAGGGATACTATATGGTGAAAGCCCGGTCTGAGTGATGGGCAGGCCGAATGTCTGTAAGACAGTCTGCAGATGACTGCGGAAGGCAAATATGAGGTGTGAAAATGATAGGATTTTATAATTATACAGTTATACTCACTTATATCAGCTTTATATCGGCTGTGGCGGGGATTTTCAGCGCGGCTGCCATGCAGCTGCGATGGGCAATTTTTTTCCTTGCTTTTTCAGGTTTCTGTGATATGTTTGACGGGAAAATCGCCAGAATGAAAAAAGACAGGACGGAGGATGAGAAAAGCTTCGGAATTCAGATTGATTCCCTCTGCGATATGGTGTGTTTCGGAGCGTTGCCGATTATAATCTGTTACAGGCTGGGGATGGATCGGATATATGGGATGGCGATTCTGGCGCTGTACGGTCTGGCCGGGCTGATCCGCCTGGGATATTTCAATGTAATGGAGGCAAAGCGTCAGGCCGAGGACGGGGGGGCACGAAAGTATTATCAGGGTCTGCCCATCACATCCATGGCCATTGCACTTCCTGTTTTATTCGTGATATCGCCTCTGTTTCCCAGTCATCTTGCATTTGTTGTGGTGCTGCATATTGTGGTGGGGCTGGTAGGATTTCTGTTTGTTCTTAACTTTAAGGTACGTAAGCCTTCTGTGAAGGAGGTACTGCTGATTGTGGGAGTAGTTGCCTTTGCGGTTGCGGTGATTGTCTTCGCATGGAGGAGTTGGTGGGAACTGGTAAATTCCAGAGGATAAAAAGAGGGGCTGTCAAAGAAATACGGCAGAACTGCGGAAGGGGGATGGATTTATGGGTCTGATTGCAGACAGAAAAGGAAATGTAACGGAAGAAGTATCTCTGCAGGATCGTTTTCTGGAAGAACTGTATGGCCATGCGGCGGGAAGGGCGTTGTTGAGATTTCTGGTGACGCCGGCGGTGTCGAGACTGGGAGGAAGGCTCCTGGATTCCGGATTGTCCAGGGTGTTTATCGG
This sequence comes from Acetatifactor muris, assembly GCF_024623325.1. Taxonomy (GTDB): domain Bacteria; phylum Bacillota; class Clostridia; order Lachnospirales; family Lachnospiraceae; genus Acetatifactor; species Acetatifactor muris. The sequence continues at coordinate 119,871 of NZ_JANJZD010000008.1, read as the reverse complement.
CAGATTTGTCCGCAGCCACGGAATTGATATGAGTGAATATCGTCCGAAAAAGTACCGCTCGTATAATGACTTTTTTACCAGAAGGATGGAGCCGAAAGCGCGCAGAGTGGAAATGGCACCGGAGGTTCTCGTCAGTCCCTGTGACGGCAGACTGAGTGTGTATGAGATAAACGAGAAGGCGTCTTTTTCTATCAAGCATACCCGATATACGGCGGAAAGCCTTCTGCAGAATAAGAAGCTGGCGGCGTCTTATGCCGGCGGTTATGTGTGGGTATTTCGGCTGTGTGTGGAGGACTATCACAGATATATTTATGCAGATGGAGGAACCGTGTCCAAACTGGTGTGGATTCCCGGCGTTTTACACACGGTAAATCCTGTGGCAAACGATGAGTTCCCTGTTTACAAAGAGAATACAAGGGAATACTGCATACTGCATTCCGACAATTTCGGCGAGATGATTCAGATGGAGGTCGGAGCTTTGCTGGTAGGAAAAATTCGGAATCATAATCGTGGAATCAAGGTAAAAAGAGGCTGGGAAAAGGGGAATTTTGCTTTTGGCGGTTCCACGATTATTCTTATGACCAAAAAAGGAGAAGCCTGCCCTGACGGGGATATTCTGGAGAATTCCCGCCGGGGAATCGAGACAAAGGTGCGTCTGGGAGAAGGTGTGGGCAGGCGGCTGTCACACTGATTTCCGGGGAACCGGTCCTGTGGAATTTCGTACAATCAGAGTTGCGCGCAGGAGAATCGAACCTATGGGGACTCGATTCAGCAGGCAGGAAAGGGCATAGAAGCCGCATTTACCCAGAGCAAGCCTGTCCTGGCGCACTGTGGTCAGTGGAGGCTGTGTGTGTGCGGCTATGGGGAGATCGTCAAAACCGATAATGCTTACGTCCCCTGGAATGCTGATGCCTCTGTCTTCGCATTCCGTGATGGCGGAAATCGCACGTACGTCGTGGGAGAAGAGAATGGCGGTAACCCCTTCGCCCAGAAGTCTGGGGACATACTTTCTGGTAGAATCGTTTATGTAATATTCCAGTCCGATGTATTTTTCATTGATTTCCAGCCCATATTTATCCATGGCATTGAGATAGGCATTGTATCTGGCCTTCAGGATATAGGAATCCAGAGGACCGGAGATCAGGCCTATTTTTTGATGGCCCAGGTCGACCAGATGCTTTACAGCCAGTTCGAATCCCTCCTGACTGTCGCAGCCTACGGAGGCAATGTTCGGATTTTCCTTGATATAATTGTCATAGAGAACAGCAGGAATTCTGGAAGTCCGAAACTCATGTATCCAGGGGTCCAGAAGACTGAATCCCAGCACAAAGGAAGCCTGGTATCCATGCTCCATCATAAACACCGTGTAGGGGATTCCCCTCTGAAATTCCTTGTCCAGAGGAATCACGTCTATTTTCCAGCCGTCAGGTTCGGCCATCTGCTTAAACCCCAATATGAGATCATGACCGAATTGATTGGGTGTCCGATAGTCCATGTTTTCCACAAGAATACAGAGCTTTTTTTCCTTTTTCTGCAGGCGTCTGTTGACATAGCCCATTTCCACAGCTGTTTCCAGAATTTTCTTACGCATTTCCTCGCTGACATCTCTGGCGTTGTTCAGGCCTTTGGAAACGGTACTTTTGGATATTCCCAGTCTGGCAGCAATATCATTTATCGTCGTCATAAATAGATTCCCCCTTAAAAGCCGCTGCACTACATCGGCGTTTTACTGCCGGTTTAAAAATTTGTGAAAAATTACAACAATTTTGCCTGTCGATATATGGATTATAACAGGACGGTGATGAAAAAACAAGTATGTCAGCGAAACTTTATTTCCTGACGTTATCAATATAAATGGCGGAATAGGAAGAAGAAAAGTCGAATCCGCGTGCCCCCTTTTTCAAATGAACCCACAAAAAGGTAAAATTAAACAGAAATGGGAAAAATTGGAAAAAGAAATAAACGATTTTCTGTCAAAACTGACAATCGGAAAAACAGGAAGCTGCAATTGCAAAAATACAATAATATCGAAAATGGAAAAATAAAGTTTCGTTATCAGGTTTCGAAAAAATTTCGAAACGGCATACAAAGTGCATAATACATCGCAGAAAATGAGAAGAAAAGACAAAAATATGCACAAAATCAAGCTTGACGAAAAAATTAAAATATGATATTTTCATCTCAATGAAATATTAAGAAACAATAAAATTTTTCTTAAAGGAGGAACTTTAAAATGAAAAAGCTTTACGCAGCATTGTTGACAACAGCTCTGGCAGCTTCCGTTCTGGCAGGATGCGGTAAGGATGGCGGAAGCCAGTCAGGGGGGGCAGTCAGCCTTAAAGTATGGTGTCCCCAGAACCAGATTGACACAGGTGCCATGAAGCAGATGCAGGATGCATTTGCAGAAGCACATCCCGAGTACCAGATTACCTGGACCACAGAAGTTGTGGGTGAGGATAAGTGCCAGGACGAAGTGCTTAAGGATGTAGGCAACGCGGCGGATGTATTCCTGTTTGCCAGTGACCAGCTTCCGCAGCTGGTGGATGCAGGGGCCATTGCACAGCTGGGCGGCGATACCGAGGCGATGGTAAAGAACGATATCGCTGAGGCGGTTGTTGACACCGTCACACAGGACGGTAAGATTTACGGGATTCCTTTTACCCACAATACCTTCTTTATGTACTATGACAAGACTCTCCTGGATGAGTCCGACATCACATCTCTGGAGAAGATCATGGCCAAGGAAACGGCAGACAATGTATACAACTATTATTTTGAGTCTGCGGGCGGCTGGAAACTGGGCTGCTATTACTACGGCGCGGGCTGCAGCATTTTCGGACCTGAAGGCAGCGACCTTTCTGCAGGTGTAGACTGGAACAACGCAACCGGTCTGGCTGTAACCAATTATCTGATTGACCTGATCAATAACCCCAAATGTGCTTTCGACGGTGAGATTACTGTAACCGAGCTGATTGAGGGCCACAGACTGGGCGCATGGTTCGGCGGTACATGGGAATATGAGAATTTCCACAGCATCCTGGGCGATGATCTGGGAATGGCAGTTATCCCTACTTTTAACCCTGACGGCAATGATTATCAGTTGCTGAGCTTCTATGGTTCCAAGGCTATCGGCGTAAACGCACAGTCCAAGAATATGGCTGCAGCTGTTCAGTTCGCCGCATTTATTGGAAACGAAGAGAATCAGGTTCTGCGTTATGAATTGTCCCAGCAGGTTCCTGCCAACAAAGCGGCCGGCGCCAGCGAGAAGGTTCTGGCGGATCCTCTTGCGGCAGTGCTTGTAGAGCAGTCCAATAACGCCAGCGTGGCACAGCCTTCCAACTCCGTATTCAGCTCCAGATACTGGTCTTATGCAGGTGCAATCCCCACCGAAATCAGAAGCGGTGAAATCACCAAGGACAATGCACAGGCGAAGCTGGATGCTTTCGTTCAGGCTATGACAGCGGAATAAAATTTTTGCGGGAACATAAATCAGCAGGTGTCGAGGGGCACCTGCGGAACTCTAATCAGCAGGTGAAGCGAAGACACCCGGAAGGATTGACGGACGCTGTGCGGCCGGCAATTCTTCCCGTGAGGGGTGTCGAGGGGCACCTGCGGAACTCTGATAGGAGATAAATCTAATGGGACTTTTTAAGAGAAAAGCTTCGCTTAAGTATGATAAGCCCAGGGACGAAAGCATTTCGCAGGTATTTAAAAAGGGTGATACCATTACCAGACTTTCCTTTATCGTTTTCGGACTTGGCAACATAATGAATAAACAGGTGGCCAGAGGATTGATTTTCCTGGCACTGGAGATTCTCTATTTTGTATACATGATTGTATTTGGTATCGGAGCCATTGGTGACTTTATAACTCTGGGCACCGTGGAACAGGGGCAGGTGTACAATGAGGCTCTGGGGATCTATGAGTATTCCATGGGTGATAATTCCATGCTCTGTCTGCTGTATGGCGTTATTACTCTGGTGTTGACTGCGGCATTTCTCTTTGTAGCCTGTATGTCTGCAAAAAGTGCTTACTGCACCCAGATACGCAAGGCAAAGGGACAGCATATTCCCACTTTCCGGGATGACATCCGTTCCCTGCACGAAGAGAATCTGCATGCGTTTCTGCTTTCTTTTCCTATTATCGGTATTCTTGTATTTACCATTGTGCCGCTGGTATTTATGATTCTCATTGCCTTTACCAGCTATGACCATGAGCATCAGCCGCCCGGAACGCTGTTCTCCTGGGTGGGGCTGGAGAACTTCAAATCGCTGATTGCTTCCAGCGGCTCTCTTGCCACCACTTTCTGGCCCGTTTTGGGATGGACGCTGATCTGGGCTGTGTCGGCCACTGTGACCTGCTACATCCTGGGACTGTTGCTGGCGCTTTTGATCAACCGCAAGGGTACGAAGGGAAAAGGCTTCTGGAGATTTATGTTCGTGCTCTCCGTGGCAGTTCCCCAGTTCGTTACGCTGCTGACCATGAGAACAATCTTCAATGCCAACGGACCTGTCAATGTACTTCTGAGAGATTTCGGCATCATCGGGGCAACGGATTCTGTGCCTTTCTTCACGGACCCGCTGCTGGCGAAGATAACCATTATCTGTATCAATATCTGGATCGGTGTACCTTTTACCATGCTGTCCACCACCGGCATTCTGCAGAACATTCCTGCGGATCTGTATGAGGCGGCGAAGATTGACGGTGCCAGTGCTCCTGTTATTTTCAGAAAGATTACGCTGCCTTACATGATATTTGTAATGACGCCCAACCTGATTACCTCCTTTACAGGAAATATCAATAACTTCAACGTGATTTTCCTTCTGTCAGGCGGCGGTCCCGATTCCCTGGAATACTATTACGCAGGTAAAACGGATTTGCTGGTCACCTGGCTTTACAAGCTGACCATCACCCAGAAGGACTACAACCTGGGCGCCGTGATTGGTATTCTGGCGTTTATCATCCTTGCAACTCTGTCACTGTTAACTTACCACCGTACAGGTGCTTACAAAGATGAGGGGGCGTTCCAATAATGAAAATGAAAAGAAGAATTACCAACGGAGCATGTTATGTGCTGCTGACGGTATTGAGCATTATCTGGGTACTGCCGATTTTATTTGTTATCCTGACTTCGTTCCGTGCGGAGGGCGGTTCCTATAAAACCTATATCTGGCCCAAAGGATTTACTCTGAGCAACTATACGGAACTGGTGCAGGGAGTGAACAGCAAGATTACTGGGGGAACGAGTATCGATTTTACCAGGTGGTTTCTGAATACACTGGTGATAGCAATTTTCAGTACGATACTTTCGGCGTTTTTTGTGTTGTGCGTATCTTATGTTATGAGCCGACTTCGTTTCAAGATGCGCAAGAATTTCATGAATATTGCCATGATACTGGGTATGTTCCCGGGTTTCATGTCCATGATTGCCGTATACTACATTCTGAAAGGTCTGGGATTGCTGGAGACAGGTGTGCTGAAACAGCTGTCGCTGATCCTGGTCTATTCCGGAGGCGCGGGTCTGGGATTCTATATGGCAAAGGGATTTTTTGATACGATTCCCAGATCCATCGACGAGGCCGCCTATATCGACGGCGCCACGAAATGGGATACCTTTATCAGGATTACCATACCTTTGTCAAAGCCGATTATCACCTATACGCTGCTGACCTCTTTTATGGGGCCCTGGGTGGACTACATTTTTGCAAAGGTTATCATGGGAAATGACACGAAATACTACACAATAGCAATCGGCCTGTGGACCATGCTGGAAAAGGAATACGTGGATTACTATTATACGCAGTTCTATGCGGGGTGTGTGCTGATTTCCATTCCCATAGCCATTGTCTTCCTGCTGTCACAGAGATGCTATGTGGAAGGCGTTGCAGGAGCTGTAAAGGGATAAGTGAAAAATCTGACAATATGATGTAAAGTGATGTAAACTATACTTAGGAACTGTCGCGAAACAATTTACCGATGGTCAGGGAAATTTTGAGACAGTTCCGTGTGCTGCTGCAGAATACGAATGCTTATTTTGTAGCAGCATTTTTAATAGGTTTCTTTAGTGCCGTCGCGCAGCGACTTTGAATAGGAGACAGGGAAAGTGAAAAAAGGATAGCTGAGAATATGGCTTTTTTCGCCGGTGAAGAATTTGACGCGAAATTCCGGTATGACGGAAAGGATTTGGGCGCGGTCTGTGCAGAGGGGAGCACAGTATTCAAGGTATGGAGTCCTTTGGCCGAGAGAGTGGAACTGCGTCTGTATCGGGACCAAACCGCGGAAAGCTTCCTCAGAAAGGAGCTGAATGCGGAGGAAAAAGGTGTCTGGAAGCTTGCCTTTCAGGAAAATCTCCACGGAATTTATTACGACTATCTGGTAAGAACGGAGGGGAAGGATACAAGAACTGCGGACCCTTATGCGGTAGGCTGCAGCTGCAACGGAGGAAGGAGCATGGTGGTGGATTTGAGACAGACAGATCCGCCGGGCTTCCAGTCTGACAGAGCGCCAAAACAGGGGGAGGAGCGGATTATATACGAGCTGCACATCAAGGATTTCTCCTATGATACGGAAAGCGGTGTGCCGGAAGCATACAGGGGGAAATATAAGGCATTTACGGTGACAGGGACAGGGGGAGAATATCCCACTTGTATGGAATATCTGAAAAAGCTGGGGATTACGCATGTGCATCTGCTCCCCTTTTTTGACTTTGGGTCCGTGGATGAAGCAGGAGATGAGAAACAGTTTAACTGGGGGTATGACCCTGTGAACTATAATGTGCCGGAAGGCTCCTATGCCACGGATGTCTCGGACGGGACGGTCCGAATCCGGGAATGCAAGGAAATGATTCAGGCATTGCACAAAAACGGAATAAGAGTTATTATGGATGTGGTATATAATCATACTCATGAGAACGATTCGTGGTTCCAGAGAATGATGCCGGATTATTATTACCGTTACATGGAGGACGGCAGTCTCTCCAACGGTTCCGCCTGTGGAAATGATATTGCGGTGGGGCGCTCCATGGTTGATAACTATATTGCAGATTCCGTGATGTACTGGGCCAGAGAATACCATTTGGACGGATTCCGCTTTGATTTGATGGGGCTGTTGACAGTGGAACTGATGAACCGGATTCGCAGGGAGCTGGACGAGGCGTTCGGTGTTGGCGAGAAAATGCTGTACGGAGAGCCCTGGAGTGCGGATGACTCTCCCCTGGAAAAGGGAACCAGACCCGCCGTGAAGAAGAATACAGGCTATTTGAGTGAGGGAATCGGCATCTTCAGCGATGACACCAGGGATGCCATAAAGGGCAGTGTGTTCTACAGCCGGGAGCCGGGATTTGTCAACGGGGGAGAAAATCTGGAATCGGCAATTCTTCATGCGGTAACAGGCTGGAAGGACGGCGGTGCATGTTTTCTGCCCAAAAGCTGCGGACAGATTGTCAATTATGTGTCGGCCCATGACAACTTTACGCTCTGGGATAAGCTGGTACTGTCCATGCACCGGGAGAATGCGGATTTTGACAGGCAGTATGAGGATGTGCTTGCCGCCAATAAGTTGGCCGCCTTCATCTATTTTACCTGTCAGGGGAATCTGTTTCTGCAGGCCGGGGAGGAGTTCGGACGAACGAAGCATGGAGAGGACAACAGCTACTGTTCAACGCCGGAGCTGAATATGCTCAGATGGCACAGGACCGTTGAATACAAAGATCTGGTACACTACTATAAAGGACTGATACGCCTGCGGAAATGTCTGCCGGGGCTGTGTGATAAATCGCCGGATGCTGCCGCCAGAATTACCAACGCCAGGATCCACGGGGACGGCGTGGTGTCATTTCAGGTAGACAACAGAGATACTCGTCTCTGTCCATGGGAGGAATTGTTCATTATATATAATGCTTCTTCCGAAGACTGTCTCATTGAGATGTCGGAGCCTGTGTGGAACGGGAAGGCAGTGAAGGATCCGGAAGAAGGAGGAAGAAATCCCGGGAATCGAACAGTCAGGAAGCAGAGCACGCTGCAGCCTGTAATACGGGAGAGCTTCTGGGAGGTTCTGGCGGATGAAAAAGAGGCGGACTGCCGCAGAAGGGCCGAAATAACGGAAAACAGTATCCGGGTGGCTGCCCATGGCGGCATGTTGCTGGGAAAGAGAAAGGAGTAAAAAAGGAGATATGAAAAGAGCGAGCGGGTTACTGCTTCCGATTGCCAGCCTGCCGTCCCGGTACGGCATTGGCTGTTTTTCCAGAGAAGCGTATGATTTTGTGGACTGGCTGAAAGAGGCGGGACAGAGTTACTGGCAGATTCTTCCGCTTTCCCCTACCAGTTATGGAGATTCCCCTTATCAGTCTTTTTCCTCTTTTGCAGGGAATCCTTATTTTATTGATTTGGAGACACTGGTAAAAGAGGGGATGCTGACGGAGGAGGAATGTGAGGCATGTGATTTCGGTGATGATCCCAACCGAATCGATTACGGGAAAATATATGAGCAGCGGTTTTCTCTGCTGCACCTGGCCTATGAGCGAAGCAATATCGCGAAGAATCCGGAATTTATTTCTTTTACACAGGAAAACGCGGACTGGCTGGAGGATTATGCTCTTTTCATGGCGGTGAAGCTCCGGTTTGAGGGAGCCGCATGGGACGAATGGGCGGAGGATATCAGGAAACGCTGGTCCAATGCGCTGGATTATTACAGAAGAGAGTGTTACTTTGACATTGAGTTCTACAAATATCTTCAGTTCCAGTTTCATGTACAGTGGACGAAACTGAAGGAATACGCCAATGAAAACGGAATTCAGTTTATCGGAGACATTCCCATTTATGTGGCCTTTGACTCGGCAGATGCCTGGGCAAATCCGGAAATGTTCCAGTTTGACGAGGATTATCGGCCCACGGCCGTGGCAGGCTGTCCTCCCGATGCATTTTCCGCCACGGGGCAGTTGTGGGGGAATCCGCTGTATAAATGGGACTATCACACCCGGACGAATTTTCACTGGTGGTGCAGGCGGCTGGAGCATTGCTTCAAACTGTATGATGTGGTGAGAATTGACCATTTCCGTGGATTTGACGAGTATTACAGCATTCCTTTCGGCGCGGAGACTGCCATAAACGGTCATTGGGAGAAAGGGCCCGGGATGGAGCTGTTCAGGGCTTTGAAAAGCAGACTGGGCGACAAGGCGATTATCGCGGAAGACCTGGGCTTTCTCACGGATTCCGTGGTGCAGTTGCTGAAGGATAGCGGATATCCGGGGATGAAGGTGCTGGAATTTGCCTTTGACCCCAGGGAAGAGACTGATTATCTGCCCCACAGCTATGACAGAAACTGTGTGGTATATACCGGAACTCACGACAACGAGACACTGGTGCAGTGGTGGAAGGGACTGGACGCGGAATCCAGAGCTTTTGCCCAGGAATACATGGATAATGCGGATACGCCGGACGAGAGGAAATACTGGGATTTTGTGCGCCTGGCCATGATGAGCTCCGCCAATACCTGTATTACGCCGCTTCAGGATTATCTGGGGCTGGATGCGGAGGCCAGAATCAACAAGCCGTCCACCCTTGGAGGAAACTGGGAATGGCGGATGGATGCACAGATGCTTTCGGAAGAAATGCGTGAGAAAATCTACCGGCTGACCAGAATCAGCAGCAGACTTTCGGAGGAGAAGCAGCAGATAGAGAAAGAGAAACTTGCGCAGAAGAAGGCGGCAGAGGAGAAGGCAAAGCTGGAGAAGGAGAAGAAACAGAAGGCGAGGGCAGAGAAACCAAAGTCGGAGCGGAACAAGGCGCAGGAAGAGAAAGCAAAGTCGGGAACGGAGAAGGCGCAGGAGGATAAAGCAAAGTCGGAGACTGAGAAGGCAGAGGAGAGAAAATCGAAGACTGTGTGGAAGAAGCAGGAAGAACCGGTATCGGAGAAGGCATAAGAAAAGGAGTGCCCCGGGGCAGAGGACAGTGCGTGAAACAGTGAAGGTTTAGCCTGTAAATAGCAGGAGAAGACAGCACCGACGTCAGTGCGGGAGAGCGCACCGACGAAAACGGGGAGAAGAAAGTACGGCAGAAATGACACCGGGGAAGCAAGAATCAGCGCCTGCGGAAAGAGAGAAAAGATATGACAGCATGGAGGTTACAATGAAGTTTATCTATGGAAAACAGGACTGGAAGAGTTTTGAGCGGGGAGAGGAAAATTGCTATTTGATGACGAATGGCCTGGGGGGATTTTCGTCGCTTACCATGATTGGTTCCTGCGGACGGAATGATCATGCGGTGTTGATGGCCTGTGTGCATTCTCCTAATCACCGATATAATATGATTCACCGTCTGGAAGAAATATTGTGCATCGGGGCAGAACGGATACATATTTCCAGTCAGGCCTATGAGAAGCCTGCGGACAGGGAGGAAGGATATCTCTGGCAGACGGAATTTTCCTATGAAGATTATCCCCAATGGACCTATCTGGCAAAGGGTGTGGAGGTGGTGCGGACCATTGTGCTGATGCAGGGGGAGAATTCCGTTGGAATATCCTATGAAATCAGAAATTCTTCCGGGGAGGAAGTGTCGCTGGAGGTATATCCGCACCTGCAGTTTGTGCCAAAAGGAAATCTGCTTTCAAAAGAACAGAAGTTCACAGTAGAGCTGCTCTGTGCAAAACCTGTAAAAGCACAGGGGGATATTGCGGACGGGGAACGAGACGAAAGCACTGTCGGAGAGCACGGCGTGAAAGCTGCTGAGGTGAAAGGGAGGATTGCCGCAAACGGACAGACACTGCATTTTCAGACCAATGGGGAGTTTGAGGAATTGCCGCTGAATTTCAGTGAAAACCTCTATTATGCCTATGATGCCTGCGACGGAAGGAGAGAGACCGGCAGAACTGCAGTGAATCACTGCATGAAGATTGCAGTACCTTCCGGAGCGATCGGCAGGCTCTGGATGGTGTATGGAATTTCGACCAATCTTCCGGGAGTGGAGGAGATGACTGAGAACATGCGGGAACACAGGAAGGAATTACGGGAGCAGGCTGATTTCCGGAATGAAACGGCACAGGTTCTCGTTCAGAGTGCGCATCAGTTTATTTCCTATCGCTCTTCCACAGCAAAGCAGACAATATTGGCCGGTTTTCCTTTTTTTGAGGACTGGGGGAGGGATACTATGATTGCCATGGTGGGATGCTGCCTGGCAACTCGCAGATATGAAACGGCGGAGAGTATTCTGCAGACTTTTATGACCTATTGCAGAAAAGGACTCATGCCCAATCTCTTTCCGGAGGGAAAGGAGTCGCCCGGGTATAACACTGTGGATGCTTCGCTACTGTTTATTCTGGCAGTGTATGAATATTACAGAAGGACCCAGGACAGCATCCTGGTGAAAAGTGCATATCAGACGATGAAAGAAATCATAAGCTGGTATGAAAAGGGAACGGAATATGGCATCAAAATGGATGAAGACGGGCTGATTATGGCCGGACAGGATTACGATCAGGTGACCTGGATGGATGTGCGTGTGGGAGAGATTCTTCCCACGCCCAGGCACGGAAAGCCCGTGGAAATCAATGCATATTGGTATAATGCCCTGTGCATCATGAACGAGTTTCGAAAGTTTTATCCGGAGGACGAGAAGGATTATGCCCGGATGGCCGGGAAGGTGAAGGAAAGTTTCGGACAGTTCTGGAATGAAGAGGCGGGCTGCCTGAAGGATGTGATTTCCGGAACGAAAGCGGACAACCAGATTCGATGCAACCAGATTTGGGCGGTGTCGCTTCCGTTTTCCGTGCTGCCGCAGCAGCGGGAAAAGCAGGTGGTGGAGATGGTGTTCCGGAAATTGTATACACCTTACGGCCTGCGCACTTTAGATCCGGCAGATGAAGAATTTCATGCATTTTATGGCGGGCCGCAGCTGGAACGTGATCTGGCCTATCACCAGGGCACGGTATGGGTATTCCCGCTGGGAGGCTATTACCTGGCTTACCTGAAAGTACACGGTTACTCGGAAGAGGCAAAGCAATATGTAGACAGGCAGCTGGAAAGCATCAACGCCGCGCTGAGGGAGGGATGCATCGGCCAGCTGCCGGAAATCTATGACGGCGGCAGTCCCGTATCCTCGAAGGGATGCTTCGCCCAGGCATGGAGTGTGGGTGAGATTTTGCGGGTGTATGATGCGCTGCGGAGCTGAAAACGGCAATTGTGAAGTGAAAGTTACCGCAGAAAATGGCGCTGTGCCGGCAGTGACAGAGCTGAAATAATAGAACAGACGATGACAGAATTAAGATAAGGAAAATTATGTATCGTAATTATATATTTGATTTTTACGGGACTCTGGCGGATATCCGCACAGACGAGGAGAATCCCCTGTTGTGGGAAAAAATGAGTGAAATATATTCGGCACTGGGAGCCTGTTACAGTGCGGCACAGATCCGGGAAAGATTCCGTTTTCTGGAGCGGGAAGAGAGCAGAAGAATCGGCGGGGAAGAGGCGGAGCCGGATTTGACGAAAGTATTTGCGCTGTTATATCAGGAGAAAAAGGTTCCTTGTGATGTACAGCAGGCGAAAATGACGGCGATTACATTTCGGGCGCTGTCCAGGGAATATATCCGGGCCTATGACGGGGTGAAGGAGCTGCTGGGAGAATTGCGGCGGCGGGAGAAGAAAGTTTATCTGCTGTCCAATGCTCAGACGGATTTTACCAGGCCGGAGATTGAGATGCTGGGACTTACGCCGTATTTTGACGGCATTTTCATTTCGTCGGAGCAGGGATGTAAGAAGCCTTCTCCCGTATTTTTTGAAAGTCTTCTGCGGCACTTTGAACTGAATCCCGCGGAGTGTATCATGATTGGAAATGACGAGAGTGCGGATATTACCGGAGCCCGCAGGGCAGGCATGGATTCGCTGTATATTCATACGGATATATCGCCGAAAGAATACGGCAGAGTTCAGGCCACTTATCGTGTGATGGACGGAGACTTCCGGAAGATTCGGAATCTGGTTCTGAGGGATTAGATGTCACTGGAAATGAAAAGGGCAGCTTATGAATAATTATAAATTTTTGATTGAATATGACGGAAGCCGCTATTCCGGCTGGCAGCGTCAGCCGGAACAGACTACCATTCAGGGGAAGCTTGAGAACGTGCTGGGCGTGCTGTGCGGAAAGGAGACGGAAGTCATCGGAGCCGGCCGCACGGACGCCGGCGTTCATGCCAGAGGGATGGCAGCCAATGCTTTTCTGGAGACGGACTGTACGCCGGAGGAGATTCGGGACTACCTGAATCGCTACCTGCCCGACGACATTGCGGTGAAGGAGGTCAGGCAGGCTTCCCCCAGATTTCATGCCCGTTATAATGCAATCGGCAAGACCTATCGTTATACCTGTTACACAGGGGAGGTCAGACCGGTTTTCGACAGAAAGTACTACTGGGCACTGGATGAAATGCCTGATGTGAAGCTTATGCTGCAGGCGGCAGAGCTGCTGAAAGGGGAACATGATTTTCGGAATTTCTGCGTGAATCCCCGGATGAAGAAATCCACCGTGCGGGTGGTGGACCGGATTGAAATCACCTGTGAGGGCGGATATCTGTATTTCACTTTTCATGGAACAGGATTCCTGCAGAATATGGTTCGCATTATGGTGGGTACCCTGCTGGAAGTGGGCTGCGGCCGGATGACGCCGCAGCAGGTGAAAGAAGTTCTCGAATGTCCGGACAGAAAAAAGGCGGGGCCTACGGCTCCGCCTCAGGGGCTTTGTCTGATGAGCGTGGACTATGACTGATGTCCGGTCCGCGCTTCCCTGCTCCATTTATCCAAGGCGCCTCACAGGGATCCAGATAGCGCTTTCGTAATTACTGTCCGCTGTATCCCCGCCGGAATACCATTCTATATTGATCGGGAACGTCATTTCAAAATCCTGATTTCCGGGAAGCCATTCCGAAAAAATTCGGGTATTGACTGTCTGCAAAGCCTGCGGCATGGTTCCGATACACTTAAATTTAGCCCATTCACTGGCAGGAATTTCAAAAACTTTCATCCCTTTCGGAATTTTTCCTCCCTGATACGCACCTGCAATATAATAGCGAAACTGCTTTCCATCCCCAATATCATCAATGCAGACTCCAAATTCTCCTACCATACACTCCGCAATGGTCTGCCTGATTTCGTTCTCTTCCTGATCGAACCCAGCGTCGCTTCCACAGTATCGTCCACAGAATTCAGACCAGAATTCAGGGATTTCCCGATACGAAGTGTCATACGAAAAATTCCTTTCAAACCCGATCATTTTCATGGGTTCCCTTTTTTCAATTGTAAAGTCCATTTTGTTTCCTCCTTTAATCGAAATCTCCACTGTCAGGGGCAGGAATACCTTTATTCGATGAGGCTGTTCCCGAAGACGCATGGGAGATACGCCGTGAAAGCGGGAGAAAGCCCTTGTAAAGCTTTCCGGGGTATCATACCCGTATTTATATGCCAGATCGATGATCTTCTCTTCGGCATATCCGCTGTTTCTTTCCCTGTATGGGCTTTTTTCACGGCAATCACCGCCTCCCCTTATGACATCCAATCCTGCCAGATACAGCCGGCGGTTCCTGAGGTACTCACCGATAGAATAGCCTGTCACAATTTTAAAGCCCTTCTGAAAATAGAAAGGAGATATATGCACCGCATCTGCTACTTCCATGGCGCCAATATCCGTGAGCAGATGCTCTTCCATATAGTCGATTGATTTCCTTAAACTTGCCAGCCATTCCATCTCTTTCCTGCCTCCTGAAAACAGTATAGCTTATCCGAAGGTGAAAATCCTGCCTTTTTATGCTTTAAATTGTCCGAACTGCTCCTGGATCGTGTTTGAAAATTCATTCCCGCCATCTGCACGCCCTACTTTGCGGTATCTTTGGGTCAAATTCAGGTTACATAGCCCGCTATGCGCCCTTCATTTGACCCAAATCTCCCACAAATTGTGACGCACATCTGGCAGAAAGCAATTTTCAAACACGCTCTGGGGATGCACCGAATTCCTTTCACAGTCGGGGTGCGGTTTCCTGTAAACTGGCCTGAAATGTGGTAAAAACAGCAGAAAACGTTGGCGGCTGGAGGATACTTTACATAACAGCGCAATTACCCCATGTTTTCCCGGGCCACAAGGCGCTCCGCACCGTACATTTTACGCAGCTTTGGCTTCTCAATTTTCCCGGTGGCATTCCTGGGAATCTCGCTGAAAATGATTTCTTTGGGGCGCTTGTACCTGGGCAGCTCTCTGCAGAACTGCTCGATTTCTTCCCGGGTACATTCCGTGCCTTCCTTGATTTCGATGATTGCCGCTGTCTTTTCTCCCAGACGCCTGTCAGGCAGGCCGATGACGGCTGCATCTTTTATTTTATCATACCGTCTCAGGAAGTCTTCTATCTGTACCGGATAGATATTCTCACCGCCGCTGACAATCACATCCTTTTTGCGGTCTACCAGGAAATAGAAGCCCTCTTCATCCTGCACGGCCATATCGCCTGTGTAGAGCCACCCATCCTTCAGAGCGTCGGCAGTGGCCTGCTCGTCCCGATAATAACAGGTCATGAGACCGGGCCCTTTGACACAGAGCTCGCCCACATCTCCCTGACTTACTTCCATACCGTTCTCGTCCACAATTTTGCAGGACCAACGATAACCCGGAACACCGATGGCGCCCACCTTGTGGATATTTTCCATTCCCAGATGCACGCAGCCGGGGCCGGTGGACTCGGAGAGCCCATAATTGGTATCATAATCATGGTCCGGGAAATAAGCCTTCCAGCGCTTGATGAGAGAAGGCGGAACCGGCTGTGCGCCGATGTGCATCAGGCGCCACTGCTTCAGCTGATAGTCTTCTGCTCTTATGGCGCCGGAATCCAGCGCATCCAGAATATCCTGCGCCCAGGGCACCAGCAGCCAGACAATGGTACAATGCTCATTGGAGATGGCAGAGAGAATGGTCTCCGGTTTCGTCCCTTTCAACAGAATGGCTTTGCTCCCTGCCACCAGACTGCCCATCCAGTGAAATTTGGCGCCGGTGTGGTACAGAGGCGGGATACAGAGAAAAGTGTCGTCCCGGTTGGTGCCGTGATGCTTCTGCTCCATCTCCGCCGCCTGCGTCAGGCTCTGATGCTTATGTAAAATCGCTTTGGGAAAACCGGTGGTTCCCGAAGAGAAATAAATTGCACCGAAATCTTCCTCCGTGATTTTGATATCAGGAGCCTGGCTGGAATAATCTGCCACCAGCTCGTGGTAGCTCTCGGCAAAGCTGGGGCAATTGTCTCCCACATAAATCAGAAGTCTTCCCTTACAGAGACGTTCGGCATTCAGCTCGATACGGCCGATGAACGCAGGCCCGAATACGATGATATCCACTTCGGCCAGTTCGGCGCAGTAGAGGATTTCTTCCGCGTCATATCGGAAATTAAAAGGTACCGCAATGGCACCGGTTTTCAGCACACCGAAATATATGGGGAGCCATTCCAGGCAGTTATACATGAGAACAGCTACTTTATCTCCCTTCTTAATTCCCCGGCCGATGAGCATATTGGCGAAGCGGTTGGCCTTCTCATTGAAAACACTCCACGTAATCTCGTGCCGATAAGGCTGAAAGGAATCAGGCTGAATCAGCTCATATTCTTTCCATGTGGTCCTCCGGGTGTCCTTTTCGTCCGGGTTCAGCTCCACCAATGCGATTTCGTTGGGATACATTCGGGCATTTCTGTCCAGATAATCTGTTACTGGCATGGCTTTTGGTCTCCTTATTTGTAGTTTCGCAGATGCACATTTATTTAATGCGGGATAATTTGACACTGTAAAGTGCTGCATTATTAAAGGTATCATATCTTGGCGGAAAAGTCAATTTTATGTGGGGGGATGAAGTAAAATTTAATGGTACAGACGTAACAGTTCAGTGTCTGGTCTGAACTGTTACGTACAGACCGGACCAGGAGAAGTATAATGGAATTTAGGTAATTGAAAGTGAAGAGTGGTCTGCTTATTGGAATGTGATTACAGGCTGTGCAAAGGGCGACTGCCTGCATTAAAGAAGCAGCTAAAGAAGTCATGGCTGGATCTGAAAAGCAAAAAGGCCGAAGGGTGCCATATAAACTCAAGGGAAATTAAAAAACACTGATGGGATGTATTCCGCCTGTTCCAATTGGTACAGGCGGACCGGAAAATAACGGTTCTGGAGTCTGCCAGCGGGAACATTACACAGTTTGTAGCCCCAATGCGTGAGACAGAGAGCTGCTTAACAGATATTTTTATGGTCTGAAGATTAGCAGGAAAATGACATTAAATATCTTCATTGATAACTGAACTATTGATGGATCGCGGAAAAAAGTATACATTTATCCGCGATTCGTGAGGCACAAATCGAAAGAAAATTTCAACCAAGAAAGCTCTGATACCAATTCGCAATTTTAAGCAATATCAACAAATAATATTCCCTAAAACGCTGAATCACATTCTAACACACTTGGATTTCTTTTGCAAGGGTAGTCGTGGAAAAAACTATAGTTTTATCCGTATTTTATCCACATCTCCAGGCACTATGGAAAGCCGGAATTGTCGACATTTTCCTGATATCAGTCGAAGACAGAGAGGTGCGTATGTGGTATGCGGTACATGTAAAGGATGGGGATGAGGCAAAAACGGAATCTTTCGTGGAGAGTGCGCTGCCAAAGGAACTGTATGTCAGATGCTTCCATCTGACCAGAAGCAGGCGGAAGAAATATGGCGGGCAGTGGCAGACTGTGCGTGAGAAGCTTCTGCCGGGATACGTATTCATTGCCACAGATCATCCGGAGGCGGTGTACCGTGAGCTGAAAAAGCTGCCGAAGCCACGGATGTTGGGAGCTGATGCATGGGCGTCTATATTGGAGAAAAAGGAATCTGACCTGATGGAACGACTGGCAGATACAGAGGGAGAGATTGGCCTCTCAAGAGTGCGGGTGGACAGTGACGGCAATGTGGAATTCCTGTCCGGTCCCCTCCGGAAGGTGGGAGATATGGTACGTAAAGTAGATCTGCACCGGAGGGTGGCTGAGGTGGAAACGGACATTCTGGGAGGCAGGGTGCTTTATCTTGGGATAGAGATTGAAAAGTGAGGCTGGAGCTTATGGAATGTGGTATGTGATACAGGTCTACACAGGCCGGGAGATGGAGATTGCTCAGAAATGCCGGGACAGAGTCATAGGAGAGAACGAGGATGTGTTCGTTCCTCTGGCAGAGAGGCAGACAAAGCTTCGGGGTGAATGGCAGATTATCAGGACCAGACTTTTTCCCGGGTATATTTTCATTGAGACGGACAGGCCTCGGGAGCTCTATATGCGCCTGAAAGAAATAAAGGTTATGACGAAGCTGCTGACCACGGGAGAAGAAATTACACCCTTATACAGAGACGAAGAGGACTATTTGCGGAGCCTGCAGGATGAGGCTCATGTGGTGAGGTATTCGGAAGGGTATCTGGAAGGGGACAGGCTTGTGGTCACAGAGGGAGCGCTGGCTGGCTATGAAGGGAAGATTAAGAAAATTCTGCGGCACAAACGTTTGGTGGTGCTGGAGGTACCTTTGCTGGGAAGGACAGTGGAAGTGACACTGGGGCTTGGGGTGGTGGAGAAGCGGGGAGAATGTTAAGAAGCTGCAGTTTGTATACGACGCTTCGCGCGCGGTATGGAAGGCAGTGGACAAAGCGGTAGAACGCCGGGATAGAGATATGCCGAATGGCGAAGCACGTCCTGAAGGCAGCAAATTACAGGTCTGTGGAGGTTCCACAGGCTTGTTTGGCAGATAAATATAAGACAGCAATAAATATTTTGGAATTATAGACAAAGAAAAGGACTGTAAGATCTCATAAAACGGAACTATATCAGAGGTCAAATGAAATTATGCTTTATTGTGGATTATCGCTGACGGCGATAATTTTTTTATGAAATAAAATTAAATTCTCTTATTGAGATGTACAAATGGCTTTTACAGACAGCGGGAGAGATAGAAAATGGCGTTTAATAATGCGGGCAGATTTCAGCCTTTTGAGCAAAAAGTATGGCTTTCTTCTCCGACGATGCACGGAGAAGAGATGGAATATGTAAGAGAGGCATATCAAACCAACTGGATGTCTACGGTTGGAGAGAATATAGATCGGATTGAAACACTTGCACGGGAAAAGAGCGGGTGTAAGCATGCAGTAGCATTGTCGGCCGGAACAGCAGCACTGCATATGGCAATGAAGTTGGCAGGACAGGAGTTGTATGGCCAGCCGTCAGTGGGTTATGGTGCCCTGGAAGGAAAGAGAGTTTTTGCCAGTGATTTGACTTTTGATGCAACAGTAAATCCCATCATATATGAGAATGGTATTCCGGTATTCATTGACACAGAGGAAGATACCTGGAACATGGATCCTGTTGCTTTAGAAAAGGCATTTGAAATTTATCCAGAAGTAAAGCTGGTGGTCATGGCACATCTGTACGGAACTCCGGGAAAGATGAATGAGCTGAATGCAGTGTGTGAAAGACACAAAGCGATTATTGTTGAGGATGCCGCAGAGTCATTGGGCGCCACATATAAGGGAAAACAAACAGGTTCATTTGGAAAATATAATTGTATCAGCTATAACGGAAACAAGATTATCACGGGAAGTGCAGGGGGAATGCTTCTGACGGACAGCGTGGAAGCCGCCAATAAGGTGCGTAAGTGGTCTACACAGGCCAGAGAGGCAGCTCCGTGGTACCAGCATGAAGAGTTAGGATATAATTACCGGATGTCGAATGTGATTGCCGGTGTTGTAAGAGGACAATATCCATATCTGGAAGAGCATATTGCCCTGAAAAAGGCGATTTATGAGCGATACAAAGAAGGTCTGAAGGATCTTCCTGTCAGGATGAATCCATATGATACAGAGAATAGTGAGCCAAATTTCTGGCTGAGCTGCCTTTTTATAGATAAGGATGCCATGTGCAAACAGATCAGAGGTGAAACAGATGTCTGCTATGTGAAAGAAGCAGGTAAATCTTGCCCTACTGAGATACTGGAAGCACTTGCTTTTATCAATGCAGAGGGAAGACCCATCTGGAAGCCGATGCATATGCAGCCTATTTACAGGATGAATGGATTTATCACCAGAGGTGGCAATGGCAGGGCAATGACGAATGCATATATGGAAGGTTCAGTTACAGATGTTAGTATGGACATTTTCAATAGAGGGTTTTGCCTGCCAAGTGATAACAAAATGACAACTGGGCAGCAGGATATGATTATTAATGTGATCAGGGCCTGCTTTGAATAAAAGACGGAGAAATTGTGTGGAAAAAGTTAAAAAAGGCCCATATGCTCTGTTCTTCAAGCGGCTAATAGATATTATATGCTCTCTGTTGATGATGGTATTGTGCTGCTGGCTGTATGCCATAATTGCCTTTCTGGTACGGGTCAAGCTGGGTTCACCGATATTGTTCAAACAGGAGCGTCCGGGAAAGATAGATTCCAAGACGGGAAAAGAAAAGATTTTCTACCTTTATAAGTTCAGGACTATGACGGACACAAGGGATGATAAAGGAGAACTTCTGCCAGACAATGAAAGGATTACACCTTTTGGAACCTGGTTACGCCGAACTAGCATGGATGAGATACCTGAGGTATTCAACATATTGAAGGGCGATATGTCTCTGATAGGGCCAAGACCTTTATTGGTCAGATATTTGGACAGGTATAATGAAGAACAACGTCACAGACATGATGTTAGACCGGGACTTACTGGCTATGCGCAGGCGCATGGAAGAAACAATGTATCTTGGGAAGATAAATTCGCAATGGACATCTGGTATACGAAGAATATTTCTTTTTCAGGTGACATGAAAATTATCCTGGATACAGTTAAAACTGTATTAAAACGTGAGGGAATCAGTTCTGAAACCTCTGTGACAATGGAAGAATTTATGGGTACATCGGAAGATGTGAAAGCGCAATGGAGGGCGCCAAATTGAACAGACTGATTATTATCGGGGCCAGTGGACATGGCAGGGTTGTAGCAGATATTGCAAGGTTAAATGAATATAAGGATATAGTTTTTCTTGATAACAATTCTGACTTGAAAGAGTGTGCAGGATATCCTGTTCTTGGACCGGATATTATGACGGCAGAGCTTGACGGGGATATCTTTGTTGCCGTTGGAAATGGAAGGATAAGAAAGAAATTGATGGAGCGGGATAAGGGAAGAATATTTCCCGTTTTGATTCATCCTCACGCTGTAATTGCAGCTGATGTTCTGATTGGTGAGGGGTCTGTGGTTATGGCGGGGACAGTCATTAATGGAAATACAGAGATAGGCAGAGGGTGCATTGTAAATACAAGTGCTTCTGTAGATCATGATTGTATCCTGGGGAATTTTGTACATGTATCCGTGGGGGCTCATCTTTGTGGGACTGTAACAGTTGGTGAAGATACCTGGATTGGTACGGGAGTGATCGTTTCTAATAATGTTGAAATCTGTTCGGATACGATTATCGGTGCCGGAGCAGTGATCATAAATACTATTGCGGAAGAAGGAATCTATATAGGCGTTCCGGCGAAGAAAGTAGATGGAGATGAAAAGGTGAATATAACAGATGATAAGGTTAGCAAAATAAAAGGGAGTAATTCGGGGAGGTACTCAGTTAGCTGTCCCTTTGTAGCCACTTATAGTTGGCAGTACAGGAAGGCGGCATGAATGAACAGGAATAATAATCGTTTTCTATATATAATTGGTGCCGGAGGCTTTGGCAGGGAAGTAGCTTGGCTTGTTGAAAGGTTTAATGCTGTTTCTGCGGAAGAACAATGGGAGCTCAGAGGGTTTATTGATGACAACGTTGAACTGTGGAACACTGCTATTGACTGTTATAAAGTTCATGGCGGATATGATGTGTTGGAGAACAGTTCGGAGGATGTCTGGTGTATAGTAGCCATTGGGAACCCAAAAGTTCGAAAGAAAATAATTGAACGACTAAGGAGCTTTTCACATATTCATTTTGCAAGGCTGGTTGACCCAAGTGTTAAGATGAGTGAGACTTCTACAATAGGAGAAGGCAGTATTATCTGTGCCGGAACAATTATTACTGTGGATGTGAAAATTGGTTCGCACTGTATTATCAATCTTGATTGCACAGTGGGACATGATGCATGGATTGCCGATTTTGTTACATTATACCCATCTGTTAATGTCAGTGGATGTGTAAAGGTAGGAGAGAGTACAGAACTTGGAACAGGCAGTCAGATTATTCAGGGAGTGAGTGTCGGAAGAGGTACTGTTATTGGTGCCGGAAGTACGGTTATCCGCAATATTGAGGATGAGGTTACAGCAGTGGGGTCACCTGCCCAAAATATAAAACGTCATTGATAAAAGTTGAGGAGTCAATGACAACAACTTATAAATAATGATAATAAGAAATTATAAATGGATGGAGGAGATAATCTATATAAGTCTATATGGATTGGAATTAAAAATGAAAAAAATTAAAGGTATCTTTTGCCATGACTTACCTATATATAAAGACAAAAATGGTATGTACGGATGTACTACACTTACAGATGATGTGTTTAAAAGATATCTTAATCATGTGGATGAATTAGTTGTTGCGACTCGGGTATATCATCTTGACTGTACACTGGAAGATGTACACCAGGAAAAAATTACATTACCAAATCTAAAATTTATAGATATTCCCAATCTTAATAAGCCACAATATCTTTTGACAAGACTTCATAGGGCAACAAAAATGATGGAAGTGGAATTTAAAGAGTGCGATCTTATTTTTATCAGAGGAGGTACGATAGCTGACATAGGTGTGGCACTTGCAAAAAAATATAATAAGCCATATTTTTGCGAGTGTGCTGGAATTGCATTTGAAGGACTTTGGTATTACAGTTTATTGGGAAAACTGATAGCTCCATTTTCTGAGTTGCATACTAAAAAGATGGTCAGAAAGGCCGCTTATGTTGCTTATGTAACAGATGAATATCTTCAGAAGAGATATCCGACAAAAGGTGTTGCTGCAAACATATCTGACGTTGTGATTGAGAAAGTAGAGGATGCTGTATTAGAAAAGCGTATTGAAAAGATAAAATCAAGAAGACCAGATGAACCGTGGATTATTGGAACAGCAGCTGGACTTATGACAAGACTGAAGGGGCAACAATTTGTGATTGAAGCAATGTCCAGACTGGGAGACCGTTATAATATAAGATATGAATTGGCTGGAACGGGAAATCCTGAGTATCTTTTGTCAGTAGCAAAGAAATTCCACGTTGAAGACAGAGTTGTGATAAAAGGGGAAATTAACCACAATGAGATACTTTCATGGATGGATTCACTTGATACATATATTCAGCCAAGTATGCAGGAGGGACTTCCAAGAGCTCTCATGGAGGCAATGAGCAGAGCTTGCCCGTGTATAGGATCTACAGCAGGTGGAATACCTGAACTATTAGAACCTGATGCAATATTTAAGCGAGGCGATATATTGCAGCTTACAAACATTATGAGCGAATTTTACGAAAGTAACTGGTATGATCATAGCAGGTATAACTATTCACGAGTAAAGCACTTTCGCCGAGACATATTAGAAGAAAAAAGAAAAGACTTTATTGGAAGATATAGAAACTATGTTTTGAATGGGAAATGATATGTTGAAAAGAGCTGTATTTATAAGTTGTTTTGATTCATACGATAACAGAGTGAAGGCATTTGTTGAATTATTTGAGCAAAAGGGATATGAGACAAGATATTTGTACGCTGATTTTCACCATATGTCAAAATGCTATAACAACAACACATATGAAAATGGTGAAAGGATAAATGTTGTTCCATATAATAAAAATCTGTCTGTTAAAAGGCTTTACTCTCACTATATATTTTCAAAAAAGGTTATAAAATATATCAAAATATATCACCCTGATTTTATATATTGTATGGTTCCGCCAAATTCTCTGGTTAAAGAAATTGGAATTTATAAGCAGACACATACGGAAATAAAACTTGTATTTGATATTTATGATATGTGGCCAGAAAGCTTTCCGTATTCTCGGTATAGTAAATTGCTTCAGCTTCCTTTTGCTTATTGGGGAGAGCTGAGAAGGAATTATATAAGGCAGGCTGATGTTATTTTTTGTGTTTCTGAAGAAGGGAAAAAACTTTTAGTTCCAGAGGTATACGGCAAGCCTGTAAAGGTTATAAGACCAGCCATTCCTGAAGGGGAGATGCCGGAGTATAATCCCAGAGAAGATGTTTTTTCTTTTGTGTATCTGGGAATGATTAACCATATTGTGGATATGGATCTTGGGGAAGAAATACTTGGCGCACTTGCTAAAAAGAAGAGGACACTTCTTCATATTATAGGGGAAGGTCAATACTTGAATGAGTTTGTTGCACGATTGGAAAAGGACGGCGTAGAAGTAATATGCCATGGATGCGTTTTTGAACAAAAAGAGAAAAATATGATTTTTTCTCTTTGCAATATGGGGCTGAATATACCACGCAAAGAAATAGATTCAACAATGTCATTAAAAGCTATTGAATATATGAGGGCTGGGTTGCCTTTCGTAAATAATGCGAGCGGTGAGATTAGAAAAATTGTGGAAGAAGATGAAGTTGGAATCAATATTGCAGGCGATAATATTGAGGAAATTATTAGTTGGATTCTGAAGTTGGGGAAACAGGATTATATGAAGATACATGATAAGTGTGTTAATTCATATAAAAGCAGATTTTTAACCCAGAATTATGCTGAAATTTTTGATGTATTATTGAGGTAACCAAATGATACTGTACATGACATTATGGATAATTAATCTACTGTTTGTCATTATTAAAAAAGACAATAAAATAATTTGCTTCATTACATATTTGACTCTGGGCATTCTTTTTGTTTCTAATGCTGGATTGTCAGGTGATGCAGCACTATATAAATGGCATTTTGAAAACAAAGTGTTTTCTGGTGAACTGTTTGAGGTAGGCTATACTTTTGCTGAAAAAATATTTCATGCCTGTGGTATTCACACGTATACAGGATTCTTAATTGTCTTATTTGTTTTGGGTACAATTTTTTTATGGATTGGGTTAAAAAAATATAATATATCATATCATTATCTACTATTAATAACAATGCCGTTTATTTTTCCGACATACTCAATAGCAATCAGATTTTATCTTGCATCTGCTATTATGGTAGCTGCAATTAGGTATTTGAATGAAAGAAAGTATTGGCTTTTCTTTATTTTTGTTATTTGTGCAGGATCATTTCATGTAGTTGCACTGTTTTATCTGTTATTTGTATTCTGTGGTACAAAACGAATGTCAGCTATAAGCCTAAACAAGAAATTTTTATTGTGGCTTGTTGGTATATTTTCTGTGCTGAATTTTATTATTTCCATATTGCTAAAGAAAAACCTGTTAATTTTGGCTTTGGTAAAGATTATAACTGCTGTCTTTATAATAGGAGAAAACAAGATAGATGCTTATACTACTACAAATACAAATTTTGGTGGAATTATTTTTTTATTTACCTATTTGTGTGGTATGGTAACTGCGATTTATATATATAGGTTAGTATTTGACGAGAGAAGAACAACAGATAAAAATAATGAACAGACAATAAATGTGATTAAAACATATAGTAAGGTTAATTACAATATTAATTTGATTTTGAGCACAATACTGCCATTTATTGCAATGAATCTTCTATTTTACCGTTTGTTGACAATTGGGCATATTTCAAATGCCATTGTGCTTGGAATGTATAGGAAACAAAATTTATCAAAGAGAAGAAGGGGAAGCATTCAAATCAGTCCAGTAAATGTCTTTTTTATTTTATCATGCCTATCATGGTTTATTCCTGAAATAATTGGATTTAATGATATAACAATTAAGGGACTATTTGAAGCTTCCATTTTGTTTGGAAAATGATTAAAAAGGGTAAGAATAAACTATGAGTCGCAGTAAAAGTGTAATAAAAAATACAATTTGGGAAATGGGATACTATATTGTAGTGATTGCGTTGGGATTCCTGGCACCCAGATATGTTATCTTATATTATAGTTCTGAAGTAAATGGACTCACATCGACGATACAGCATATCATCAATATTATTTTGATGCTTCAAGCTGGTGCAGCAACGGCAGCAGTGTACGAATTATATAAGCCAATTGCTGAAAATAATTTTGAAGAAATATGTAAAAATATTGCTTCAGCTGAAAACTTTTTTAAGAAGATTTCCTATATTTTTGGCGGTCTAATGCTGATTTTCGCTATGATTATGCCATTTGTTTTAGATACAAATCTGGAGAAAATATTTGTATTTGCAGCCATGATGATTATGGGAGCAAAGAGTTTTATAGATTTGTATTTTACTGCAAAATTCAGAATTATTTTTACAGCATATCAACAAAAGTATTATATATCCATTGCCACACTTATAGAGCAGGTTGTGTATTATATATTTGTTTTCGCGACTATATTTATGCATCAGCATTATATTTGGATATATGTTTGGTTTTTAACAGGGTGTATTGTAAAAATTATCTGCCTGGAATCCATGCTGAAAAAAACGCATCCTGAGATCAAGGCGGCAAAGTATTCAGGGAAAGGTGGAATAATAGGAAGCAGAAACTATGCTCTGGCTAATGAATTGTCGCACAGCCTTATGGCTTCATCCATTACGATTATGATGTCGTTTATGTATGGTTTAGCTGAGGCCAGCGTGTATTCGGTATATGCACTGGTAAGTGAGGCGCTGAATTTAGTAACAACATCCCTTTATTCATCTTTTGCTCCCAGCTTTGGTAACTTTTACGCTCAGGAAAATGATGAGAGATCGGCAAAAATTTTTTCTACATTTCAATATATTTTTGTGATGTTCAGCACATTTCTCATGATGTGCATGTTGTTTACAGTTGTTCCTTTTGTCAGAATTTATACATCTGGGGCGACAGATATAGACTATGCTAACTATAATCTGGCAATAATTATGGCGGTAGCGGGTATTTTTTCTGCCTATAGGATTCCCTATAACATTATTGTCTCTTCCTGCGGATATTTTAAAGAAACATGGTTGCAGCCGGTTATATCTGTTGTTGTCTGCATAGGACTTGCAATCGGACTCGGCTTTGTAGATTACTCACTTGTTTTAGTTGGATTGATGACGTTTTTTGCCATTAATTTCATATATCAGCATTTCAGGCTGAAGCTGCTTGTACCACATATGATTCATGGCAGTGCATTTATTTTATTTGGAATATCTATAGTGGGAATAAGTCTGACCGTTATGATAAATCAACTGTTTCAGTTTCCGGAGGGCGTAATTGCATGGTTTGTATGTGCACTTGTATACGCAGTGATTACTATACTTTATATTGTTACAGCGTCCCTATTATTTGTAAGAAAACAATTTATAGATTCGATTAAATATATCAATACTCTAATTACTATGAGACGATAAGGAATAAGAGATGGAGAAATTTGTGTATTTATTATATGGGAATGCGTATGAAGCCTGCATAAATAATGCAATAGAACAGAATTCGCATGCATACGCGTTTATGCCATTTAAAAATACTTTAACGGAGAAGTTACATATTCTTCACAATGCAAGACCGTTAAATGAGAAAAATGAATTACCATTTAAAACCATATGGTTTAAGAGAGCTCTTAAAGGAATGGATTTACAGAGGGAAGATGAAATATATTTCCTTCTTTATGAATCTTTTCATCTTTCGTATTCGAGAGGATTTTTGAAATATCTGCGCAGAAACTATCCGAAAGCGAAGCTTTGCTTTATGTATTTAAATCCTGTGACAAAGCTTGTCTGGGGAAAAGTTCAAAAAGTATCAGATTGTCTGGATGCAGTTATAACATTTAATGAGAAAGATGCCAAGCAGTTCGACCTGTTACTTTGTCAGAATCAGCCATATAAGCTGCCTATATGCAAGGATGAAAGTATACCTGTATCAGATGTATTTTTTATAGGTGCGGATAAAGGACGGCTGCCCAAACTAATTAGCATATATGAGAAATTAACGAGGGCAGGTCTTAAATGTGATTTTCACATTGTAGGAGTACCAGAAGAAAAGCAGTTATATAGCGATGATATTGTATACAATAAAAAAATTCCATATTCAGAAGTGTTGGCAAGAGTCTACGCAACACGATGTGTTCTTGAGGTTCTGCAGAAAAATGAGGATTATATTTCGATACGCACACTCGAGGCACTTCAGTACCACAGAAAGTTGTTGACTGAAAGTAAAGGCTTAAAGAAAACTGATTATTATAATCCGAAGATTATTCAGATATTTGATGCGCCGGAATATATCAATACGGATTTTGTAAAAGAAGAAGTTGAAGATTCACAATATACTGACGTTTATCCTGGAAATGCACAGGAGTTTCATGATTATTTGATAATACACATTTGAATATAAAAGTGATGGGTATCATAATGGAGATTGGGGAGAAATAATATGCCGCCATATGATAAGAAGGTTCCCTGTGCTTCGATTAAAACATATTATGCCAATTATGATATGATAAGATGTTTTGCTTTTATTTTGGTTCTGTTACAGCATTTTTTCGCTGAGTGCTTAAGAGCCGGAATTGTAATTCCACAATATGCTTCCTGGCTAATCGGGAGGGCGATAACAATGGGAAATGTGGGAAGTGCATTGTTTTTTCTGCTTTCAGGCTCCCTTTTATGGTTGAACCACAAAAGGGATAATTGGAAAAGCTTTTATAAAAGTCAATTGTTCAAATTATATCTTCCGATATGGGTGTCTTATTTGTTTTTTGCAATTATTTATTTTGCAAAGGAAGGGGTTTTATGGGACATATCTGTGGGTCAGATTATTTTTCCGTTACTTGGTGGAAATCATTTCGTTGAGCCGATAAATAATAAATTTGGCTATATACCTTTGAATCTGGTGGGAGAGTGGTTCACCAGCATAATTATTATTCTCTACATAGCATATCCAATTTTGAGATGGATGTTCAAAAGCCAAAAAAGAATTTTTTTCACATTAATTATTTTTATAGTTTTCTTTGCAAATTTTTACTATCCTATACTCTTATACCAAGATGGCCATATCAGTGTGACAATTGGGTTCTTCTACTTTTGGATAGGGATGTACTGCGAAGAATATAAAGAACGGCTATCAAAAATATGAATTGCAACCTTTGTTTTTTTGATAACAGTACTTATATGGACTGTTAAACCATTAAGTTTACTTGGGTTATCATATGGACCAACTATAATAGTAGTTTTGTCTTTATATATGTCATCCTATATACTGAAAACATGTGTGAAAGGTTTTAGATGGATTTGCAGATATACTTATATTATTTACCTGATACATCATACCATTATGGTCTGGCTTATTCCTGTTATAGGTGAAGCGGACATGGGAGATTTGAGAATCCACCTGATGATGATTTCAATATTGGCATTAACTTTTGCTGTAGGAATAATAGAAGAAAAGCTATGTGAAAATATTATAAAAAAGATACGAAGAATAATGTCTGTTTTAAAAGCAGAAAAGGTAGTATAACACTATGCCAGATATAGCGAAAACGGAGGATAGACATAATTATGAAAGGTATAATTCTTGCTGGTGGGGCGGGAACCCGTCTCTACCCACTAACGTTGGTAACAAGTAAACAATTATTACCAGTTTATGATAAGCCGATGATCTACTATCCGCTCTCAACTCTTATGCTTGCCGGTATAAGGGACATTTTGATTATCTCCACACCGGAAGATACACCAAGGTTTGAAAATCTACTTGGTAATGGTTGTCAATTCGGAGTAAATCTTTCATACACCATACAACCTTCTCCGGATGGCCTTGCACAGGCCTTTTTATTGGGAGAGCATTTCATTGGTGATGATGAATGTGCCATGATTTTGGGTGACAATATTTTTTATGGCGACGGATTAGGGAAGAAGCTGTCGGAAGCAGTGGAAAATGCAAGGAGTGGGCTGGCAACTATATTTGGGTATTATGTAACAGATCCTGAGAGATTTGGCATTATGGAATTTGATGAGAGAGGTAAAGTGCTGTCTGTGGAAGAAAAGCCGAAGAACCCGAAATCACCTTATTGTATCACTGGACTGTATTTCTATCCGAAGGGAGTGAGCGAAAAGACAAAACAGGTTAAGCCTTCTGCCCGTGGAGAACTGGAAATTACAAGTCTTAATAATCTGTATCTGAAAGATGAAAAGCTTAATGGAGAGATACTTGGTCGTGGATATGCGTGGCTCGATACAGGAACAATGGATAGCCTCGTAGAAGCAGGCGAGTTTGTGCGAATGATTGAGAAGCGCCAGGGGGTGAAGATTTCTGCTCCGGAAGAAATAGCATATAAAAACGGATGGATTGATAAAGAAATGCTTATGGCATCCGCTGAGAAATATGGCAAGAGCCCATATGGCCAACACTTGAAGAATGTTGCAAATGGTAAACTTATTTATTAAAAATGAAAAAACGGATACAATGGATTGAAAGTCTTAAGTTTATAGCTGCTTTGTCTGTATTCTGGGGACATTTTTATATGACATTCTATAAAACACTTGCTGGCAGTGGAGAAATACAGGGGATCAGCAAATATATAATCATAGCCTGTGATCATATATTTCACATTTTGGTAGATGGTAATTTCTGGGTATTTGTTTTCTGTATATTAAGTGGTTATTTTGCGGGCAAGAAGAAAATAGAATCCACCAGGGAATTGTTTGTTGCTATTATGCTTAGATATATTCGATTTGTAATACCAGTCTTTTTTACTAATATCTTTGCCTTTGGTATTCAGGAAACAATAGGATACCATACTCAGGAATGGGCGAAATATATTGGCAGTACATGGGTTGCACAGGGATATGCAGAGAAGCGTTCCCTCTTTAATGCTTTTTATAGCGCATTATTGCTAACCCATGACTTTAACGGTTCTTTTTGGGTGATAAGACCAATATTCATCGGAAGTTGTGGCATATATTTTTACAGATTTATGAAAGCGCAGATAGAAGTTCAAAGATATAGGTATATGCCGGAAGCAGGTGTATTGTGCCTGTTTAGCTGTGTATTTGTCATAGTGCCTTTATACGAAAAGTTTTATCATGCAGCCATATGCCTTGTTGGGGGGGTATTGCTCAAGGCTATATGGGAGGAAATTAATATACCAGAGGAAGTGCACTGGCTGCCATGTACCACTTTTGTATTGTGTATTATGGCACTGAATGTGTATCCATATATGGGTGTTAAAGAGCGGTCGCTTACAGCTTTTTTGTTCTGTATCGCATGCAATTATGTGGGAAAAGTAAGACATTTTCTGGAAATCGGAAAATTGGAGAAAGTGAATCATCTGTCTTTTGGTATTTTTGCTGTTCATGGTCCAATACTGTTTTCGTTTTGTATTATTTTGCAATATTGGCTAGCAGATAAAGTCCCATATGTGGGGGCTGTACTGATCAATTTCATAGTGTCTACATCAGTAGTATTACTGTTTTCGGCGACATATCACAATATTGCCGAGAGATTTCTGAATGTCATAATCGCGCATCTTAAAAGGTTACATTCTGATAAAAAGATTTACAGAGAAAGGATATGAACAATGAGTAACTTTACATTCACAGAGACAAAGATAAAGGGTGTCTATATTATTGATGTAAAAATGTATGGAGATAATCGAGGATATTTTATGGAAACATACAAAGAGGAAGACTTTATTGCTGCCGGATTGGATTATAAATTTGTTCAGGATAATCAGTCATCATCAAGGCGAGGAGTTCTTCGGGGGTTGCATTTTCAGAAGACATTTCCGCAAGCGAAGCTGGTGAGAGTTTTAAAAGGTGAAGTATTTGATGTGGCTGTAGACCTGCGGAAATCCTCAGAGACTTACGGCCAATGGGCAGGTGTACTTCTTTCTGAAGAAAATCATAGGCAACTTATGATACCACGTGGATTTGCACATGGTTTTATAGTGGTTTCAGAGACAGCGGAGTTTGCTTATAAATGTGATGAGAAGTATCATCCGGAGGACGAGGGCGGACTGCTTTGGAATGACCCGGATATTGCTGTTGAATGGCCGGAAGTCGGAGAGATTATACTGAGCGAAAAGGATAAGAAGAATCCAACTCTTAAAGAATGCAAAATGAAATTTTAAATGTCGTCAAAAGAATGGCTTATGAGGATAAAGATCATTTATGGATGTAGAAAAAATAGGCAAAACAATTACATTTTTACGGAAGCGGGCAGGATATACCCAGAAGGAGTTGGCGGATCGCATTGGTATCAGCGATAAGGCAGTGTCAAAGTGGGAGAGAGGACAAGGGCTGCCGGAGATTGGGTATTTGAGAAAACTTTCTATTCTTCTGGATACGGACTCGGACAGCCTGCTTGATGGAGATACAGTGTATCACAAGAGTGGCTGGCGAGGGGTTCTTGTTTTAGATGATAATCCATATGGGATCGGAGCCGGTACGATAGTTTATGATAAACCGTTAATTAATTTCCTGCTCAGTTATTTTTTACTTGTTGGCATTAAAGAGATAGACATTGTCTGCACAAACTCTGATCAGGAGTATATCAAGAGAGTACTGAATGATGGGAGTGATTACGGAATTAAAATAGAGACTTATACAAATGGGTTAAAAGACCTGATGAAATTTAAAGACAGTGAATCCAAAGACGATGTTCCTATAAATAATGGATCTCTGGGAAACATTATGATGGTATATGGCCGTTGTGTTCTGTACGGTGTGGATCAGACACGTTTTTTCCAAAAGGCAATGATCAACAGAAATCACTTTACAATGTTGGTGTTGCCGAAGAAGATTAATCAGCCCTCGCCAATTATGAT
Source organism: Acetatifactor muris (assembly GCF_024623325.1). Classification (GTDB taxonomy): domain Bacteria; phylum Bacillota; class Clostridia; order Lachnospirales; family Lachnospiraceae; genus Acetatifactor; species Acetatifactor muris. The sequence goes on along the minus strand of NZ_JANJZD010000008.1, from coordinate 87,022 downwards.
GGATATAGATAAAAGAGTGGTGAGCGACAATGCGAGTATTATGGATTCACATTCTGCTGCACTTCGTACACAATATGATTTTTCTGATATTCCCATACTGTTTTTTCCAGCCTCTTATTTTCAGAATATTGTGGCAGCTTCCGGTATTTCGGAATTTATTGAAGACTGCATGAAGCAAAATGAGATGTTTGTGGAGATGTTGGACAGAGGTTTTGTTGAAATAGAAGTGAACAACTGGGAAAACGTTCAGGAGGCCGCTACATTCCTGAAAATAGTTCAGGACAAATGTGGCATGAATGTGTATTGCATTGAAGAAGTTGCCTGGAGACGGGGAATGATCAGCCTTGATCAGCTGCAGAAGTTGGGCCTTAGACATAGGAGTACACCGTATGGAGATTACATATTGAGCCTGTATGATCGCCTGAGCAAATGCAGGGAATAAGAAAAAGTAAACGGAGCGTAGAGTTTTGAACAGTCGTCAAAAGTGGGTGAATATATGTAATGCAGGATAAACTCTTTATTTACCTGTTTCTTTACCAGATCTGCAACAGCTCCCAGGTAAACGGACAGTCGGTTGGACATTAGCGAAACACAGGATAGAATGATAAAGTACATGAAACTATAGAAAATTATTGTCAATCGGCTGTATAGAAAAGGAGATTATAATCATGGGTATTCAGTTGTTTAAGGCAAAGTACGAGGTCGATGAGTGTCTGGCAGAGATCAGGGAGTGTCTGGAAGTCGGTTGGACCGGCATGGGTTTTAAGACTGTAAAGTTTGAGGAAGCATGGAAGGAATATACAGGACTTCCATTTGCACACTATTTGAATTCTTCTACTATTGGGCTTTATATGGCGGTAAATATTTTAAAGGAACAATATGGTTGGGAAGACGGTGATGAAATTATCACGACACCAATTACTTTTGTTTCTTCTAACCATGCAATTCTGAAGTCTGATATGAAAGCGGTATTTGCTGATATAGACGAGACTATGTGTATGACAGCTGAGTCTGTGAAAGAGCGCATTACAGACAGGACCAGAGCAGTTATGTATGTGGGACTTGGTGGTAACATGGGTCATTACTATGAGATTGTAAAGATCTGTGAAGAGAACAATCTGAAACTTATTCTGGATGCAGCACATATGGCAGGAACCAGATATATGAGTGAAATTCCCGGAAGAGAGGCAGAAGCTGTTGTTTATTCTTTTCAGGCTGTTAAGAATCTACCCACTGCTGACAGTGGAATGATTTGCTTTAAACGTGGCGAGTTTGATGAAATCGTTCGCAAGAAATGCTGGCTGGGGATCAATAAGGATACTTATGCAAGAAGTTCTGATTCCGGCAACTATAAGTGGCGTTATGATGTTGAATACGTTGGAGACAAAGGGCATGGGAATTCCATCATGGCTTCCATCGGTCTGGTGCAGCTGAAGTATCTGGATCGTGACAATGCGTACCGACGTCAGCTGGTTACATGGTATCGTGACAGACTGAGCAGATATTCGGACAAGATCAAGCTGGTGAAGATCGAAGAGGGATGTGAGAGTGCCTGTCATCTGTTCCAGATTTGTGTCGAAAAACGTGATGAATTGATGATGGCTTTGAACGCAGCTGAGATTTATCCGGGTGTTCATTATGCAAATAATATCAACTATCATATGTATAATTATGCGAAGGGAAGTTGTCCCTATGCTGAATATGTAAGTGAGCACACAATTTCTCTGCCGATGAATCTGTACTTGACGTTTGAAGACGTGCAGAAGATATGCGATGTGGTAGAGAAGTTTATAAGGAAAAACTGAGTATGTATTATGATAGAATTATAGAAGGCAGATTTGTAGATTTGAAATCTGTTACAGCTGAGGATGCAGATTTTACAAGAAACATAAGACAGGACCCGGATTTTGCCAGGTTTTTTCCGCCATTGGATAATACTTTGGAACAACAAAAAAACTGGATTAAATTTCAGCAAAGCAAAGCAGGAGACTATTTTTTTGTGGTTTGGGATAAAAATGGTGAACGTATAGGCACTATTGCTTTGTACAATATTAACGGAAAAAACTGTGAATCCGGTCGTTTGGCTGTAAAGGGAAATGCTTTTCAAAGTACAGAGGCACAGTTGCTGATTTTTAAGTTTGCTTTTGAGTATTTAGGAATGGAGACTGTATCAGGCTATATTTTTGCTGATAATCATCGGGCAATCAGATTTAATAAGCAGTTTGGATGTACTATGGAAGAGCCGGAGATGCATGATAATGGTCATTATATGGTCAAGGCAACATATACAAAGGAAGCTGTTGATAAAGCATTCAAAGGAAAGAAAAAAATGATGTATCGGTAATAAGAAGGAGAGGAATATAGAATGACTAATCTGGAAAAATATGAGCGGGCATTTTGTGAATCATTAGAATTGACGAAGGACCAGTTAGCAGGGTTGGAATATCAGCAGGTAGCAAGCTGGGATTCAGTAGGCCATATGGGGCTTGTGGCTGCTATTGAGGATACCTTTGATATCATGATGGATACAGATGATATTATTGATCTTAGTTCTTTTGAAAAGGGTAAAGAAATTTTAACAGTAAATTATAGTATTGAATTTTAAGGAGAGCAGTATGTGGAATTTTGGTAAATATCAAAATAAAACTGCTATAGTTGATGAGAATGGCATATCTGTAACTTACAGACAATTGCAGGAAGAGGGATACAAAATTGGTAATGTGATTAGCAGGCGTTGTCTGGTATTCTGCCTTTGTACTAATACAATTGGTTCTATAACAGGTTATACCTCTTTTGTTGAAAATAAGATTACGCCGGTTCTTTTGAATGCTTATCTTGACAGAGAATTATTAAATAATTTATTAGACAACTATTTACCATCATATTTATGGATTCCAACAAAGTTGGTTAAGGAATTCCAACAGATGCAGTCAGTATATTCAGCCTATGGATATACACTTTTGAAGACAGGTTATATCAAATCAAATGATTTATTTGATGATTTGTGTCTGATGCTTACAACTTCCGGCTCCACTGGAAGTCCTAAATTTGTCAGACAGAGTTATAGTAACGTCCTGTCCAATGCTGAATCAATTGCGCAATATTTAGAGTTGGATGAAACCGAAAGGCCTATTACTACTCTTCCCATGAATTATACGTATGGTCTTTCTATTATAAACAGCCATTTGCTTGTGGGGGCAACGATTCTGGTTACTGAAAAAGGGCTGATGCAGAAGGAATTCTGGACTTTTTTCAAGGATAATGAGGCAACTTCATTTGGCGGTGTCCCATATACGTATGAGATACTGGAAAGATTAAGGTTCTATCGTATGAAACTTCCATCACTTCGTTACATGACTCAGGCAGGGGGAAAACTTATTCCTGAGTTACATGCGAAATTTGCTGAATATGCGGCTGCAAATGAAAAGAAATTTATTGTTATGTACGGACAGTGTGAAGCTACTGCGAGAATGGGATATCTTCCTGCGGATAAGGCAGTTGAGAAGTGCGGTTCAATGGGCATTGCTATTCCTGGGGGGAATTTTAAACTGATTGATGCTGACGGAAATAATATAACGGAACCGTTTGTAACAGGAGAACTTGTTTACGAAGGTCCAAATGTTACATTAGGATATGCGGAATGCGGTGATGATCTGATAAAGGGTGATGAGCGCAATGGTGCTCTTCAGACTGGTGATATGGCACAGTTTGATACAGATGGATATTATTTCATTGTAGGCAGAAAGAAACGCTTTCTTAAGATTTATGGGAATAGAGTCAACCTTGATGAGATGGATCGTTTAATTAAAGGAAAATTTAATGGAATTGATTGTGCCAGTACAGGAGTAGATGACCATATGTATATTTTTGTCACTGATGAAGGACTGGCAGATCAGGTAAGAGATTTTGTAGTATTCAAAACCAGACTTAATCCGTCAGCATTTAAAACCATTGTGATAGATGAAATCCCAAAGAACGATTCGGGAAAAATACTTTATAAAGAGCTTACAAAGTATTATGAACTGCAGCGGCAGGAACGGAATAATTTATGAAACTTATATGTTTTACCTGTGCTGGTGGAAATGCATCATTTTATGATGGACTGAAGAAAATACTTACACCGAGTATAGAATTGGTTGCTTTAGAATATGCAGGACATGGCAGGCGTAATAGAGAGGCTTTTTATCAAGATTTTTTTGAACTGGCAGAAGATATGTATGAAAACATAAGCAATATTATCAATGAAAGCGATGATTATGCTCTTATGGGATATAGTATGGGGAGTATTTCCGCAGTAGAAGTACTCCAATTAATATTAAAAAACAACAGAAAGTTGCCGGCGCATATTTTCCTGGCTGCGCACGAACCATACACCAGGAAAGAGCTTGTGGAGTACAGCAACAAAAAGAATGATGATCAGGTCAGAAAACGCACAATTGATTTTGGGGCAATCCCAGAAAGTTTAATTGATAATAAGAGTTTTTGGAGAATATATTTACCGATATACAGGGCGGATTATTCTATTATTGGAAAATACAGATTTGAAGATTTAAACTTGAAATCAAACATTCCGGCAACGATATTCTACTCGGAAGAAGATACTCCATATGAGACTATCAATTTATGGGGTGATTATTTTACGGAAAAATGTGATTTTGTAAAGTACAAAGGAAATCATTTTTTTATAAATGAACATTGCAGTGAGATCGCGGAGGAGATAAAAAACAGGTTGGTGACAGTAAGATGACTTATGAAGAATTATTAGAAATATCACCGTATTCATTAAATAAAAAAGATAAAAGCAGAATATTGACGAAACGTCTGGTAGAACTGACAAAACATCATAGAGAAAACTGCCCTGAATATGCGAAGATACTTGACAGTATTTCTTTTGATGAGAATCAGGTTCAAAACTATGAACAATTACCGTTCCTTCCAGTTCGGTTATTTAAAGAGTTGTCTTTAAAAAGTATCTCGGATGAAAAAATTGTGAAGACAATGACATCATCGGGTACATCCGGTCAATCTGTTTCCAGGATTTATTTAGATAAAATTACATCTTCCAACCAACAGAAGACAATGGTTAAAATTGTGAATGAGTATACAGGCTCCAGACGTATGCCTATGATTATTCTGGACTGTCCTTCTGTTATCAAAAGCAGAGCAATGTTTTCCGCAAGAGGAGCGGGTATTCTTGGATTTTCTGTTTTTGGGTCTAAAAAAATTTATGCTTTAGATGATGATATGAGACTTGATGTTGAGGGACTGAAAGTATTTCTTGAAAAATATCATGGACAACGTATTTTTATGTTTGGATTTACATTTATGGTATGGCAGCATTTTTATAAAGAACTTATCAGATTAAAGGAAAGTAACGTTGAATTTGATTTGTCTGACGGAATTCTCATCCATGGAGGAGGTTGGAAGAAGCTTGCCAGTGAAGCTGTGAGTCCGGAGGAATTTCATCAACGTCTCAGGGCTGTCTGTGGGCTTGATCATATTCATGATTATTATGGGATGGTTGAACAGACAGGCTGCATTTATATGGAATGTGAATGTGGGCATTTACATGCAAGTGTATTTTCAGATGTGGTAATCAGAAGACCAGAAGATTTTTCAGTATGTAAAATTGGAGAGAAAGGTATTATACAAGTGGTATCGGCTATTCCGGAGTCTTATCCGGGACATTCTCTCATTACAGAAGACGAGGGGATGCTTCTGGGGGAGGATGATTGTCCGTGCGGTAGAAAGGGAAAATATTTTAAGATATTTGGCAGACTTCAAAATGCTGAGATAAGGGGGTGCAGTGATACCTATGCAGCAACATTCAATTGATTTAGAAATGAGAGAAGCTGTTAAAAATGTAAAGTTCTCTGTTGGAGATATAGATGCCATTTTAGGACTGCCGAATATTTCTGCCATGGTACCTTTTGATGATTTGGCTGTTGAATTCTTAAATTCTCTCTCAAGGATACTGCTGAGTTCAAATGAAGCTAAGGCATATCCTGATGTGTTTACCTTGGGATTTTGGATAAGAAAAGCATCTGTTTTAGCGTTGAAAGAACGTTTTAATAATGTTTCTGGTGATATTAAGGTGGGAAAAGGAGTTGTTTTTCATATTGCACCATCTAATGTTCCGGTTAACTATGCATATTCATTGATATCGGGCATTCTTACAGGAAATGCAAATATCGTGAGAATTCCTTCAAAAGAATTCCCCCAAGTGACAATTATTAATCGTGCAATAAATGAGGCCTTGAATAAGTATCCTGAGATGAAACCATATATATGCCTTGTGAGATACGGCAGAGAAAGAAAAGTGAACGATTTTTTTTCAAGATTGGCCGACGTGCGTATTATTTGGGGTGGAGACAATACCATCACTGAACTGAGAAAATCTCTGCTGAACCCAAGAGCAGGAGAAGTTACTTTTGCTGACAGGTATTCTCTTGCTGTTATCAATAGTGACAGATATCTGGAACTGGAAAATAAAGAGCGCTTTGCGGAAGCGTTTTATAATGATACTTATTTGTCTGACCAGAATGCATGTACAAGCCCCAGACTTATTGTATGGATTGGCTCTGAAAAAGAAAAGGCAAAAAATATTTTCTGGAAGTATGAGCATGATTTGGTCAAAAAAAAGTATACTTTTCAGCCTATTATGGGTATAAACAAGCTTACAAGCAGTTATTTGGCTGCGTCAACAAGAAATAATATAAAAATTGAAGACAGGAAAGATAACTATATTGTGAGAGTGAATGTATCAGAAGTTACATCGGAGCTAATGGAATTGAAAGACAATTCCGGTTATTTCTTTGAATATGATTGTGAGAATATTCTTGAAATACGTGATTTCTGCAATAATACGCGTTGTCAGACCATAGGATATCTGGGCGCCAAAGAGGATATTATTCCACTTTTAGAATCAGGAATTAAAGGCGTTGATAGAGTGGTTTCCGTTGGGAAAACCATGGATTTTGATTTTATATGGGATGGTTATAATCTTGTTGAAAGACTTACCAGGACAATAAAGATCAATATATAAGAATAGCGGAGGTAAACAGGATGAAGCCGGTATATAAAATTGGCACCAGGAAAGTTGCGATTATTGGAGCCGGTTTCGTGGGGGCGTCTATAGCATATGCACTTGCATTGCGAAATATTGCAAGAGAAATTGTACTAATTGATATTGATAAGGTAAAGTGTGACGGTGAGGCTAAAGATATCAGACATGGTATTCCGATCATGGGAACTGCTGACTTATATGCTGGTGACTATGTGGATTGTACAGATTGCGATTTGATTATAATAACAGCGGGGCGTAATAGACGACAGGGAGAGTCAAGGCTGGATATGACAAGCGAAAACGCAGAGATTATGAGACGCGTTATCGACTCGGTAAAAAAGCATTATACCAGAGGGTGTATATTAGTCATATCAAATCCGGTTGATATTCTTACCCAAAAAGCAAGCGAATGGATGAGTCTTCCCAATGGTATGGTATTTGGTTCTGGATGTTTGCTTGATACATCCAGATTTGTCAGAAGTGTTGCGGATTATTTGAATTTGAGTACTGGTGTTATTAACGGATATCTGGTTGGGGAACATGGAGATGGACAGGTTCCGGTTTGGAGTCGCGTTACAGTTGGCGGAATACCAATTGAAGAGTATTGTCAGTGTATAGGGATAGAATGGAACAGCAACATACGTGAGCAGATAGAGACAACAACTCGTGATATGGGAGCCGAGATAATAAGGGCAAAAGGAAAGACCCATTATGGAATTGCGACTTCCGTATGCTTTATAGCTGATGCAATTATGAATCAGAGGCCTACAATAGTGTCTGTCAGCTCACCACTGATGGGCGAACATGGCGTAAGAGGTGTGTCTCTCTCTGTTCCGTCTGTAATAGGACCTGTTGGAGTGCAGCAGAGAATACGTGAAAAATGGGCTCCGGACGAATACCGCAGATTTTTTGATGCAGTTGAAAAGGTAAGAGGAATATTAAGTCAGCTGGAATGCTAAGAGGTAATGGAAATGCTGTTAGATAATAAAAATGCTGTCATAACTGGTGCGAAAAGAGGAATAGGACATGCTACAGTGGAGGTTTTTGCCAGAAATGGGGCTAATGTATGGGCATGTGCGAGAAAAAAGGACTCTGACTTTGAAGCAGATATGAAAATATTATCAGAAAAATATTCTGTAGAAATTCAGCCGCTTTACTTTGACATGACTGACGAAGCTCAGATTAAGGCAGCTGTTATGGAAATTAAAAATTCCAAACGCACTGTTGATATTCTTGTAAATGTTGCAGGTGTTGTCGAAGACAGCTCTGGTTTTACTATGACAGCTTTAGCGAAAATGAAAAGAGTTTTCGAAGTTAATTTCTTCGGGCTGACACTTTTAACGCAATATATTTCGAGGCTTATGATCCGACAACATTCAGGTTCAATCGTTAATATTTCATCTGTTGCCGGTATCGATGGCAGACCTGCCCAGTATGAATATGCAGCCAGCAAGGCAGCTGTTATTGGCGGAGTAAGACAATTGGCCAGAGAATTTGCGCCATATAATATTCGTGTCAATGCAATAGCACCAGGAATTGTGGATACTGAAATGGGGAAGCTTATTGATGAGGAGCTTAAAAATACTGTGATTTCAAATGTTATGATGAACCGTGTTGCAAAGCTTGATGAAATAAGTAATGTAATCATGTTTTTAGCAAGTGATCTCTCCAGTTATATAACGGGACAGGTAATCAGAGTGGACGGAGGAATGTAATGGCTGATTTTGGTATGGTTGATAAATGCTCGGATGCAGCATTACAAATACGAAGAGATATTATAGATATGACATATGCCACTGGAAATACAGGCGCTCATTTGGGTGGCAGTCTGTCGATGGCAGAAATGCTTTCTGCATTATATGTTGGCCGCCTTAGATATAATAATGAAAATACAGAATGGGAAGAACGGGATCGGGTAATTCTAAGCAAAGGTCATGCGGCGCTTGCTTTATATCCGGCCATGGTCCAGGCAGGGATTCTGGAAAGAGAGCAGTTAGACGAATTCAAAAAGAATGGGTCGCTGCTTTCTGGTCACCCCTCCTTAAATGGACTTCGCGGAATAGAGTTTGCAAGCGGCAGTCTGGGACAGGGGCTTTCTTTGGGGGTAGGTGTCTGCCTTGCCCTAAAGCGTAAGAATAATGACAAGTCCAGAGTTTTTGTTTTTATGGGGGACGGAGAGTGTGATGAGGGTTCAGTCTGGGAAGCGGCAGCAAGTGCATCACACTTTGGCCTGAACAGACTTGTGGCAATTATAGATACAAATGGGATTCAGTATGACGGGGAAACAGATGCCGTTCTTAATATGTCTCCGATGGGTGAAAAATGGAAGTCATTTGGATGGGATGTAATTGAGCTGGATGGCCACAATGTTGAAGCATTGATTGATGCTTATGATATGAAAAATGATAAGCCGTTTGTTATTATTGCAAAAACTGTTAAGGGAAAAGGGATCTCATATATGGAGAATAATTGGAGATTTCACAATTCCAGGCTTTCGAAGATGCAATATGAACAGGCGATAGAAGAACTGGAGACTATATTATGATTAAGATTGATTCTAAAAATATTCGTATCTGGTCTCGTTTGGGACCAAGTGGTGCTGTAGGAAGTGCTGCAATGGAAATGGTAGAAAGTAATCCGAAAGTGCTGATGCTCACAGCTGATTTGTGTTTTTTTTCTGGGTTGGAGCGATTCAGGGAGCAATATCCAGATAAATTATATAATTTTGGTATAGCTGAACAGAATATGGTGGGTGCTGCCGGTGGACTGGCAAAAGAAGGATTTATACCTTTTGTTTCAACTTATGCAAGTTTTTGCTCTTCCAGGTGTGCAGATCAGGTTAGAGTTAATATGGCATATATGAAGCTGCCAATAAAAATGCTTGGTCTGACAGCAGGTTACGGAGCAGGAATATTGGGAGCAACGCATATAAGTGTGGAGGATATTGCGTTTATGCGTTCTCTGCCTAATATTGTAGTACTGTCTCCTGCAGATTGCACAGAAGTAATAAAATGTATGCTTGCCGCTGCAAAGACAAATGATCCTACCTATATTCGTTTGACTGGACCTGTTAATACACCTGTCATATATAAAGAAGATTATGATTTTGAAATAGGAAAGGCCATACAGTTAAAGCAGGGTGAGGATGTATGTTTTATCGCTGCAGGTTCTATGGTAAGCCAGTCTTTGAAAGCAGCAGCCATTCTTGAAGAAGAAGGTATCAGTTGCAGTGTCATTAATATGCATACAATTAAGCCTTTGGATGAGGAGACTGTCAATGTGGCTTCTGATAATCACAGGCTGGTAATAACCGTTGAAGAGCACAGTATTCTTGGAGGCTTAGGAAGCGCTGTAAGTGAAGTTCTGGTGAAAAAAGAAAAACATGCTCCGTTAGACATTATTGGGATTGAAGATTTGTTTGTCAAGCCTGGCGATTACCAGTATCAGATTGAGCAGAGTGGCTTAACAGGGGAGCAGATAGCGGAAAGAGTAAGCACCATGTACAGATATATAAAAGAATGAGACTATTGATGCTGATGGCAATCACCAGGATATAGTGCGGTTTGCAATTCTAAAAATTGATTTGATCCAGAAAGCAGTCTTTTGTTTCTGAATTTTCAAAAAATTCTCGTTTTACCGATTTCAGGGGGATATGGCCAAAGTGCAGATAATTCCCCCAAAATAATTCCCTCATACAGTTGAAATTTTCCCCAAAATGAGTTATCATCAAGTATCATAGGAATTTTTCTCTTCAAATACCGGATGCAATTCCGCGCCGGCAGGGCATTTGATGAAAAGTGAAGTTCAGTTTGGTTCTCCACGGCATGCGGATGCCGTTGGACGCGTGGGAGAGTGATAATATTTTTATGCGTCATAATAGAATAAAGTGTCTGGCGTTGGCTCTGTTACTGTGTCTCAGCGGCTGCGGAGGGGGAGGCGGAGAGACGGAAGGACAGTCCACGGTACATGCGGCTTCAGGAAGTGAGAAGACGGAAAGCACAAAGACCCATTACCAGATTCCGGAGTTTGCCGATTCTGCCTTTCATGCCGATAAGGCTGTGGGAGATGACAAAGCACAGATAGATCTGTCAGCCGTAGCTTCGGGATATGTGGCTGTCTCGGCGAAAGCAGATTCCAGATTGAAATTTCAGGTGATTAAGGGAGAGGACACTTATACTTATAATGTGGCCAATGACGGGACACCGTCGATATTTCCTGTTCAGTGTGGGGATGGGGTATACACTTTTCGGGTCATGGTGAATACGACGGAGACGAATTATGCCGTTATGTATACCACGGACCAGGAAGTGAAGCTGACGGACGAATTTCAGCCTTTTCTGCGGCCCAGTGATTATGTCAGCTACAGTAAGGACTCGGAATGTGTGAAGAAGGCCGGGGAGCTGGCGGAAGAGGCGGAGGATGCGGTTGCTTTTGTGGCGGCCGTTTTTGAATACATCTGTGATTCGGTGACATATGACAGAGAAAAGGCGTCAACAGTGCAGAACAACAAGAGCTATCTGCCGGATCCCGACGAGACTCTGCGGACAGGAAAGGGAATCTGTTTTGACTATGCCGCGCTTGCGGCGTCTATGCTTCGCAGCCAGGGGATTCCCACGAAGATGGTTTTCGGCAATGTGTCGCCGGATAATCTGTATCATGCCTGGAATATGTTTTACACGGAGGAAACCGGCTGGGTGACCGTAGACTATGAGGTGAAAAGTGGTGACTGGAACCGCCTGGATCTGACTTTTTCGGCAAACGGTGCGGATGGTACCTTTATCGGAGATGGTACAAACTATGCGGATGTATATTATTATTGAAGAAACCGGAACTATAAATCAGCAATCATATTGACCAGCGGCCGCAAAAGGGATGGACGGAAAGTATCCGGGGATTGCCGGGAAAGGAAGAGCTGGAAGAAAGTTGCAGAATTGTAATTGGGAGAAATAAAATGAGACAGAAAAAACTGGACAGTCTGGGAGTAAGTGCATTCTGTGAAAGTATGGCGATGATGGTCCGGTCCGGAATTCAGATGGACGAGGCCGTGGCGCTGCTGCAGTCCGGAAGGGAACAGGGCGGTGTCCTGGAACGGGGACTGAAGATCATGCAGACAGAGACAGAAGCCGGCAGGAGGTTATCCGCCGCTATGAAGACCACAGGGATTTTTCCGGAATACGCGGTCAGAATGGTCAGTGCTGGAGAGAATGCAGGACGTCTGGAAGATGTGCTTTTCCAGCTTGCAAGGTATTATGCGGAACAGAAGACCATGGCGGTAAAGCTGAAGAATGCGGTTATCTATCCCATAGCCATGCTGGTTATTATTGTGGCTGTGCTGGCAGTCATGCTGACTATGGTGCTTCCGGCGTTTAACGAAGTATATGAGAATCTGACTGGGAGCCTGACGGCTTCTTCTTATGCATATGTACGCTGGGCCTATGGCTTCTGCTGGGCTGCACTGGCGGTTATGGTGCTTGTGATTGTGGGACTGGTTCTGGGATTTGTTCTCTGGAACGGCAGGAGGCGGCATATTGTGGAGAGCATACTGGGGAAAATCCCGGTTTGTGCCGTCATATTGGAGAGTCTGGGAATGTTCCGTTTTACGGCGGCGCTATCTACTTTTCTGGCCAGCGGTGAGATGCAGGATACGGCAATGGCGGAAAGCAGCAAGATGGTTTCCTGCAGACCTGTGGAGGAGAGAATCGGACGATGTATCAGCCGTATGGGAGAAGGACATGGCATAGCGCAGGCCGCATTCGAAGAGAAGCTGTTTGAACCTGTCTATGGGAGAATGCTTCTGGCTGGAGAGCGCAGCGGCAATCTGGAATCGGTGCTTCAGAAGCTTACTGATTTGCTGAGCGGTCACTGTTCCGCGTTGGTGGATCGTCTGGTGGGAATTGTGGATCCGCTTCTGTCAGGCATTCTGATGCTGACAGTGGGACTTTCCCTGCTCAGTGTTATGCTTCCGCTGATTGGTATGATGAATGCGGTAGGTTAGGATTTTTGTTACGGTTTACAATCTTCACAGTAACAGGCTTTTCATTTTGTGCCTAAATGCGGCAGGGGGGACGAATATGTATGTGGATAAAAGGCGAAAGCGTTATCCTTTGATAATATTTGCGGCGGTGACTGCGGCGATTGCGGTATTTCTGCTTCAATGGGGGGCGAGGACTTCCGGTGAAGATATGGGAGAAGAGAGTGCCGCGGCGCTGAAGGCTGCCGTTGAACGCAGTGCGCTGCAATGTTATGTGGTGGAAGGAAACTATCCGCCCAGTCTGGAGTATCTGGAGGAAAATTACGGACTTCAGATCAACAGAGAGGATTTTTTTGTTGCATATGATATCTTTGCCTCCAATCTGCCTCCGGATGTGCGGGTGGTGAGCAGAGAATAGATTGTATGAAAAAGGAGAAGGAACCATGGAACATGACAGAAATCTGCCGATGGCTTTCTATACAATGGGAATTGCCTGTCTTTTTCTGGCCGGCTTTTTTCTGGTGGTTCTTTTTGGTGCACAGACCTATCGCAGTACTGTGTCAGGTCAGACGGAAAACAATCAGAGCAGGGTGTTGCTGTCCTATCTGACTACCTGTGTAAAATCCAGCGACAGTGCAGGGGCGGTTACGCTTTCTAAAGAGGGCGGCTCTCAGATACTGAGCATTGCGGACGGGGACTCCGGATACTGCTTTCGAATCTATTGGCAGGATGGCTGTCTCATGGAAGAGTACGGACAGGCTGGCGGAGAGATGAATCCGGCGGCGGCAAGGGTAATCGGAGAGACGGAAAGTTTCCTGGTGGAAGAGATAGCGGAAGATACATTTGTCGTCACCACTGATGGGGGAAGAGTATTGTTTCATATGAGAAGCCGGCAGGCGGATGTGCGGGAAGGCAGCAGATGAGAGGATACAGGGAAGAAGGTAAAGGGCAGCATATCACATCATTTTATATGGAGACATTGGTTTTGGCGCTGATATTTATCGCGGTGATTCTGGTGTTGACAAAAGTTTTTGCCTTGTCAGGACAGATGAGTGGGAAGGCAAAGGTACTGACCAATGCGGTACATCTGGCAGAGAACGCGGCAGAGGCTCTGGCCGCTTCCGACAGCCTGGAAATGCTGGCCGTTCTGCTGGAGGAGGATGGAAACGTTGAGATTCTGCGGCAGGACGGTCAGGAGGTTCTGCAGGCAAGATATGACGAGAAAATGAAGCCGGCGGCGGATGGCAGCTTTCTGGTGGAGGTGCTGTGGGTACCGGAAGCAGGAAATGAAAACGGACTGACACAGGGTGTGATTAACGTGTCCAGGGAGGACAGCGGAGAACAGCTGTACATGCTGAAGACGGCGGTATATATGGGACATTAGGCAGTTTGGGGAATTTACGCGACAGTTCAGACAGGTCGTGGAATTGTTACGAACTTACAGATTGCAGAAAGGTGTGGATTTATCATGAGACATATCCCCATCAGGCTGGGACCGCTGGCGATTCTGCTGACGGTTATCAGTATATGTATGACCACATTGGGAATCTTGAATTTCACCACAGCCCGGGCGGATTTAAGTCTTGCTCAGCAGTACGCGGACACCGTGCGGACCAGATATGAACTGGAGCTTTACGGACAGACGTTTTTGCGACAGGTGAAAGAATTTCTGGCGGAAGGCGGAGATATAACCCGGATGGAAGAGACAGAGACAGACGAGACAGGTGTAATTCGGAAGACTTTTTCTGAGAACCAGTATACGCTGACGGTGGAAATTGTGCCGGACGAGACTTCAGGATTTCGTGTGTGTGGTTGGAGAATCAGAAAGGCGTGGGAGCCGGAAACGGATATGGGAAATCTCTGGCTTGGGGATTAATGCAGTATGAACCATGGTGACAGATATGTAACGGTCAGGCCGGAAGGCAGAACTGTTGCATCGGAGTAAAATAGAGAGGTGGACGGACAGATGGACAGAAATATTGGCATATATGAGATTCTGGAGCAGGCAGTGCGGGATGAAGATGTCTCTGATATTTTTCTGGTGGCAGGATTGCCGGTTACGATGAAACGAAATGGCAGGCAGAAGAGAATCGGGGATAAAATGATGATGCCGAATGTGATTGGACAGTTGGTGGACGAGATCTACCAGGAGGCCCATCGTGACCGCACGCGGCTTGAACGCGGGGAAGACGATGACTTTTCACTGTCTATGCCCAGGAGAGAAACGGAACATGGTACATTTCCGGGAGGACGCTTTCGTGTCAATGTGTTCCGGCAGAGAGGCTCTCTGGCGGCAGTTATCCGCGTGATTCGCTTTGAACTGCCGGACCCGGCACGACTGCGAATTTCGGAAGATGTCCTTTCACTGGCCGATACCAGCGGCGGACTGGTGCTGGTGACAGGTGCGGCGGGAACAGGGAAATCTACCACGCTGGCCTGTATGATAGACCGTATAAACAGTACTCGTGACTGCCATATTATCACTATGGAAGATCCCATTGAGTATATTCACCGGCACAAAAGCGCTATTGTGACCCAACGAGAGATTTCTATTGACACGCCGGGCTATCTGGACGCCCTCCGCTCCGCTCTGAGAGAGAGCCCGGATGTGATATTCCTGGGAGAAATGCGAGATTACGATACTATTTATTCGGCGCTTATCGCAGCGGAGACAGGGGTGCTGGTATTCAGTACGCTGCATACCAGCAGCGCGGCGGATACCATCAACCGTATTGTGGATGTATTTCCCGATAAAGAGCAGGCCAGAGTTCAGCTTGCTCAGGTGTTGAAAGCGGTAGTTTGTCAGCAGCTTGTGCCTACCACCGAGGAAGGCGACAACGGCAATCAGGTCAGAATTCCCGTATTTGAGATTCTGAAGGTGACGGATGCCGTTCAGAATATCATTCGGGAGAACAAAGTGAACCAGTTGGATTCTGTCATGCAGTCCGGTATGAATGACGGAATGTGCACCATGGACGGAAGTCTTCTGAAACTGTATGCGCAGGGCAAAATTTCCAAATCAACGGCATTGAAATTCCGGACCCATTATGGATATGAATATATGGAAAAGCGTCTGGAGGGACAGAAATGATTTCTGAAATGCCTGTAGCTGAAGCAGGAGAGAGATAAAAAGTGCAATCCGAGCATGCCAAAAAGCAGTTGCAACCGCCGGTTGACAGATTGCAAAGCGCAGTTGGTGGTTGACAACCGGAATTTCTGATATGTTTTTCATGTGCTCAGCGCGTATGTAACATTCAGATGTAGTTTGAATTGTTATGAGAGAAGACGAGCTGAACGAATACATGTAGAAAACACAGAAAGGAAAAGCTGCGAATGCGGCAGGAAAAGAAATGAATTTCAGCGAAAAGGTAATGGTGCTCAGAAAGAAAAAAGGATGGTCTCAGGAGGAACTGGCAGATAAGCTTGACATTTCCAGGCAGTCTGTGTCAAAGTGGGAAAGCGGAACTTCCATTCCCGATATTGATAAAATTATTATGCTGAGTCAGCTGTTTGCGGTCAGCACAGATTATTTACTGAAGGAAGAGACGGAGGAAGCAGAGCCTGCTGAATTGGAAGTTGTGTCAGAGGAAGCAGAGGCTAAGATTGTATCCATGGAAGAAGCCGACCGATTTCTGAATCTGACGAAGCGGTTTGCGCTTCCCAGAGCAGCGGCTACAGCCCTGTGTGTATTGTCACCGATTCCGCTTCTTCTGCTTGGAGGGATGGCCGAGTATGGCAAAATGCTTTTAAGTGAAGATATGGCAGGCGGAATCGGGGTGGCCATATTATTAGTTCTGGTGGCAATGGGTGTAGCAGTATTTGTATTTACCGGGACACAGTTGGAAAAGTATGAATACCTGGAAAAGGAAAAGCTGACGCTGCAATACGGAGTAAAAGGAATGGCAGCAAAGAAAAAAGAAGCATTTTCCTGGACTTACAATATGGGGATTACCGTGGGAACTGTATTGTGCATTCTGGGTGTGGTACCTACCATGCTGGCAGCAGCCTTCACTGCAGAAGATTTTGTATTGATTATCTGTGTCACTGTATTGCTGGGATTTGTGGCAGCGGCAGTGTTCCTGTTTGTGTGGGTGGAAAGTATCAGAGGCAGTTATGACAAGTTGCTTCAGGAAGGCGACTATACAGAGGAGAAAAAGGCAGAAGCACAGAAGATTTCCCTTATTTCCGGAGCGTACTGGTGCCTGGTAGTGGCAGCTTTCCTGGGTCTGGGATTAGGCGGATATGAGTGGAAGACGGTCGCGCTGATATGGCCGGTGGCGGCACTGCTTTTTGGGGCGCTCCTGTGTATCCTGAAAGCAGTGTTCAATAATAAGCGAAGGAAATGAGTCAGTGCCGAAGATTCGCAGGCATGAGGCAGGAATCCTGTATACACAGGAAACCTGCTTTCGGACAGAGAGGTAGATAAAATGAGCAGAAAAACAGCAGTAGTTTCCCTTGGACATGACGCTTTGGGATATACCACAGGCGCCCAGAGAGATGCGGTTAAGGTGACGGCAGGAGCGCTGGCGGATCTTGTGGAAGAGGATTATCAGCTGACAATTACACACAGCAATGGTCCGCAGGTCAGCATGATTCACAAGGCAATGACGGAACTGCACCGGGTGTATATTGATTATACTCCGGCGCCCATGTGCGTATGTTCGGCCATGAGCCAGGGCTATGTGGGATATGATATTCAAAATGCGCTTCGTTCAGAGCTGCTGAGCCGGGGGATTCCCAAATCTGTCAGCACCATTCTGACCCAGGTGACTGTGGATCCCTATGATGAAGCTTTTTATGAACCGACCAAAGTCATTGGTCGTTATATGGCAAAAGAGGACGCGGAGACAGAGATTAAGAAGGGGAATTACGTGCGGGAATATCCCGGCAAGGGCTATCGCAGAGTGGTTGCAGCGCCCAAACCCATAGATATTGTGGAAATTGAGGCCATTCGTACATTGGCAGAGGCTGACCAGGTGGTGATTGCCTGCGGAGGTGGGGGCATTCCTGTGATTGAACAGCAGCATGTGCTGAAAGGCGCTTCTGCTGTGATCGAAAAAGATGCCATTGCCGGGAAGCTGGCTGCAGATTTGAACTGCGATGAGCTGATAATTCTCACAGGCGTGGAATGCGTGTACAGGAATTATGGATCAGAAAATCAGACACCTGTCACGGCTATGACTGTAGCTGAGGCGAAAGCAGAAATCAATCAGGGACAGTTTGAAGCAGGAACCATGCTCCCGAAGATTGAAGCTGCCATTGCCTATCTGGAGAAGGTGAAAAAAGGCAGGGTCCTGATCACTTCCATGAAAAAAGTCAGAGATGCCGTGAAGGGCAGGGCAGGAACTGTGATAACACAGTAATCCCCTGCGGCAGCTCCCCTGTCCTGCATGAAAGGTCGGGGGAGCTGCTGTGGATTATGGCGCTTCAATGGCCGCCAGCAATGCACCTGCTATAATGCAGAAATCCGAAAGATTAAATACAATCCGACGGAGCGGTTTCCATTTTACATTGAAAGAGAAATAGTCCACAACATATTTTCTCTTCAGTCTGTCATAGGTATTGCTGAAGGCACCGCCCAGCAAAATGGCAAGACCCAGGCGCAGCAGGTGATTCCCCTTCTGCCCCAGGCTGAGAAGAAAGCAGATAAACGCAAGCAGGCAGAATACTGCCGAAACGGCAGCTACAATACGCCTGTGACGCTGCCCCAAATTAAGCGCGGCACCACGGTTATGATATCGGCGGATCAGGATAAACTTTGTCTGTCCTGCGCTGCTTTCTCTGTTTTCCGCCCGGTTTTTCAGCCAGAATTCTCCTGCAAAAATGCCCGTAATGAGGAGAATATATAGAAATAATAAGCCCATATTTTTCCATTCCTTTCCTATAACGCAGGATTTTCAACGACAGATTCGAACATATGGAATCATTTTGTCGCAATTCAACTGCCATGTCTGCCTTCTGCCTTTTTCTCTCCGTTTTTCCCCAGTTCTCTTATCGAAAAGAAGAAACGCTGCTTCGCCTGCCCTTATTTTGTTTTATTTCGCTTGAAAAGGTGGCGAAAAGCCGATACAACAGAATTCAGTGGCTTTTGGAATTTGCAGATTCCTGTGCGCTGAATTTAGATACTTCACCCGAAGTATAAACCAGCGGATGATAACATGTTTACTATAGCATAGCTTTCTGCTGTGTACAAGTACTTTTAAAATTTTTAGATGGCTGTGCTGGCAGGAAAATTCGCGTTTACTTCACGAGGGGCAGGTCCCCGCAAGGACCTGTAAAGGTCCTGAGGCCAGAATACCCGCAAGGCCCAACAGGGCCCTGCCGCTAAAGACCAGGATACCTGCAAGGCCCAACAGGGCCCTGCCGCTAAAGACCAGGATACCCGCAAGGCTCAACAAAGGCCCTTCCTTTAAAGCGAAGGGACGGCGGAGAAGGGGTGGGAGGTTCTTTGGTAACGCGCCGATGAACTAACTGCCAACAGAAACTAAGGAGCGAAAGTACCGCTCCCAAGTTTCAGTAGGCAGTGGATTTCATCTCTGCTAAGGGCACCCCTTTGGTGCAAAAAGTGTCCTTGCGGACACTTGGAAAGAGCCTCCCACCCCTTCTCCGCCTGTCTTTCCGCAGGGTTTCGTGGGGTAATACTGCAGACCAACTTATGGCTACAGAAGACTGGAACTTTACAAACCATACCAGACCAGAAAGTTTAGTCCATATCTGCCCCAAGTCAGTGTAACTTGCAGAGAAACAGGCAGAGGAGGCCGGTGGTTCTTTCCGACAGCACTGAGGGGTGCCCTTAGCAGAGGTAAAATCCAGCCTCTACGCAGACTTAAGCGCGGTACTTTCGCGCTTTAGTCGAAGTTGAGGCTTAGTTTACCGGCGCGTTACCCCGCCGAGGAAAGAACCACCGGCCTCCTCTGCCGTCCCTTTGTTTTAAACTTGCCTTGCCGCAGTAACCTGGACTTAGTGGCAGTCCCCAGTAAGTCCTTGCAGGAATCCTGGCCTCTCTAAAGCCCGGCAGGCTTCCCACCGATTGCAAAAACCCCAGTGCTGTGTTAAACTGACATAAAGTGTTTTGAGAAACATAGAGTCGCAAGAGCGGACAGGAGGCGGATAAAATGGACGAATATAGTGAATACAATCTGGCAAAAAAGCTGGAAGAAAGTATTAACCGTGTGTTTATCGGAAAAGCGGAGGCTGTGGAGAACCTGCTGATCTGCCTCTTTGCGGGAGGACATGTGCTTCTGGAGGATGTACCCGGCGTGGGGAAGACCACCTTGGCAGCGACATTGGCCAGGAGTATGGAATGCCGTTTCGGCAGGATTCAGTTTACGCCGGATACCATGCCCGGGGATGTGGCCGGCGTATCCATCTATAATATGAAAACCAATGATTTTGAATATCGGTCCGGAGCCGTGATGAATCAGATCCTGCTGGCGGACGAGATTAACAGGACCTCCCCCAGAACGCAGGCGAGTCTGTTGGAAGCCATGGCGGAAGGGCAGGTGACAGTGGACGGAAAGGTCTACCGGCTGCCCAGGCCATTCATGGTAATTGCTACTCAGAATCCGGTGGAATTCACAGGAACCTATCCATTGCCGGAGGCGCAGCTGGACCGTTTTATGATGCGCTTTTCCATAGGGTATCCGGACAGAGAGCAGGAGATCCGGATGGCGTCGCTGTTCCTGGAGGGACAGACTCCAGACAGCGTGGAAACCGTGTGCAGGGCGGAAGATATCCTGGAAATAAGGGAAAAAGTCCGGGCAGTTACAGTGAGAGAAGCCATGTTGGGATATATGGAGGATATTGTGACACTGACAAGAACGGAGCCCCGGTTTGTATTGGGGGCCAGCCCCAGAGCGGTACTTGCCCTTCTGCGGGCCTCTCAGGGAAAGGCATTTCTGCAGGGGAGAGATTTCGTGAAGCCGGATGATGTGAAAGCTGTGGCCACTCAGGTGCTTCTGCACAGGCTGAAACTATCTTCCGAGGCCAGAATCCAGAAAGCTGATGCCGCCGCCATTTTAAAGAATCTGATTCTGAAAGTGAAGATACCGGTGTGAAAAGTATTTAATCAATATGGTGATATCGGTCAGGATATTGCTTTGAATTCTGAGAAAGGGAAGGACGATGAAAATACGCAGATTGATTTTTCTGGCACTGTGGATTCTGTCACTGGCTGCCATCACAAATTTCGGCGGTGCAGTCAGCTATGGCTTTTTCTTTGGAATGACCATGATTCCCGTGATCTCTCTGATCTATATCGCCTGTGTTTATTTTCGCTTTAAAATTTATCAGGAAATCGGAAGTAGAAGCATGGTGTGCGGCCAGCCGGAATCCTATTTTTTCGTGCTGCAGAATGAGGACTGTTTTGCCTTTACCAGTGTCAGCGTGAGACTGTTTTCTGACTTTTCCAACGTGGAGGAACTTCCGGGGGATACGGAATATGAGCTGCTTCCAGGAGACAGATTACCTTTTGAGACCAGAATTGTGTGCAAATACCGCGGGGAATATGAAGTGGGTGTAAAAGAGGTGATAGTGACAGATTTTCTGCGGCTTTTTCGAGTGTGCTATGCCAACCCCAGTACAATCAAGGCTCTGGTGAATCCAAAGGTTGTGCAGTTGCCTGAGCTGAAAAGCGTGGAGGATTTTCAGGCACTTCTACAGAAAGAAACCTTTGCCGGAATGGAGCCGGATGTCAATGTGCGGGACTATGTGGAGGGAGACCCGCCGAATCGCATTCACTGGAAGACTACTGCCAGAGAGGGGAAGCTGAAGACCAGAACCAGAATTGGAGAGGAGAGGCAGGGAATTGGCATTTTCTGTGATATGACACGCTATGACACGGACAGGAAGGTGTATCTGCCGCTGGAAAATAAAATGCTGGAGACGCTGCTGGCACTGGGCTTTTTCTTTGCCGGAAAGGAGATTCCTTTTTCGGTTTATTATGGGCAGACGGTTACGATGCGGGAGCAGGTGAAAGGTATCCGGGATTTTGATGCTTTTTATCAGGCGATTTCCGGGGTGAGTTTCGGGGAAAAGGAGGATATTCATGCTCTTCTGGAGGAGGTAGTGTCAGGGGGAGAGCTATGGTCCTGCAGGGCTGTTTTTTTCATTCTGCACAGGCTGGATGACAGAATCATGGAAGCGGCAGAGAGGTTAAACGGAGTGGGGATGGTGACGGTGATTTATGTAGTTGCCGACGAGAATCAGGAAGCGTATCTCAGACAGAGCAATGAGAGAAGGCAGATTGTGGTGATTCCCATAGAAGCCGGTCTGGAAGGGGTATTGTGATGAAGGAAAAGTTGGGATTTGATGCCGGGAAGGTGTATCGGGTGGTAAATATCGGCCTGTTGATGTGCATGGGACTGATTGGCAGAGAACAGTTTCGCAGCGGCGAAAGGCCCGGAATCCGGATTCTGGCGGCGGTGCTGATTTTCGGGATATCTGCCGGACTGATTTTCATGAGGACGAGAGGGCGGATTCTGTGTCTGGGGGCAGTGGGAGTCTGCCTGGGTACGACAATGGCTTTCGCGGGGAGGACGGAAAGCCTTGTTTTTTTACGGTCCTTTTTTCCATGGCTTTGGGGAAACAGTGTGGAATTTGCAGAATGGGAGATGGGATATGAGTTGATGCTGGGGACGGGTATGGCGGTATTGTGTTTCCTGACAGAGCTTTTATTCGAGCGGTTTCCGGCACTGAAAATCGGCCTTTCCGGCCTGCTTTTAACAGGGCTGCTGTATTGCCTTTTTAACAGGAACAGAGTGATACGCCCGGCGGTGGTCTTTATTCTGGGGTACCTGCTGATGACATATGTGGAATGGACGCAGCGTCACTGGGAGAAGGTGTGCGGCAGGGGCAGGAAGGCGCATATGCTGTGGATTATGCCTTTTATCCTGTTGTATACAGTGCTGACACTGTGTATGCCGGCCCCTGAGAAACCTTACGAGTGGCCGCTGGTGCGGGCAGTTTATCATCAGATCAGAGAGAACTTTCGTGCATTCACGCAGAGTATCCGGTGGGGAAATGGAGAGGGCTTTGACATGGCGTTCAGCGGCTTTTCCGAAGATGGAGAAGTGGGAGGAAATCTGCAGGAAGCGTCCCGGGAAGTGATGACTGTTCAGATGGACCGTGGCCAGAATGCGAATCTGTACCTGACCGGGAAGGTCTATGACACTTTTGACGGCAGACAGTGGGAACAAAGATATCAGGGCGATCAGGACAGCGTGTTTCTGGACACTGCGGAGACTTTGTGCGCGGTGCGGAAATATAACGCCAGATATCGGGGTGATTACATGTATGAGATAAATGCAAGTATTAATTACCGATACTTTCATACTGGATTTGTCTTTGCACCTGTCAAGGTATGGAGAATAGAAGGCGGCAGGAGATTCGCCTATAGCTGTAATGACGGAACACTGCTTTTGAAGCGGGGAGGAGGTTACGGGACGGAATACAGGGTACAGTATTACCGGATGAACCTGGGCCAGGAGGAATTCTGGCACTTTGTGGAGGAACAGTCTGCAGACAGGGCCGTAATGAGCTCCGGAGAAATGGATGAGGCGATTTCGAATGAATTGTGGACGAGAATCGGGCGGGAGGAGAAGGAACCGCCGGTTTCGCCGGAGGAGGTGGCCAGGTATCGTCAGGGGATAACGGAAAGATATCTGGGGGAAGTTGTTCTTTCCCGGGAGGCATCGGCATATGTGGCGGAAATTACCGGGGAGGCCGGGACGATGCTGGAGAAGCTGAAGGCAATCGAAAAGGAACTGTCGGGATGGATCTACACGAAGTCGCCGGGGCTTTTACCGGAAAGTGTGAAGGACCAGGAGTCGTTTCTGGATTATTTTCTGCTGGAAAGTCGTCAGGGGTACTGTACCTATTTTGCCACTGCTTTTGTATTGCTGGCCAGGGCTCACGGAATTCCGGCACGGTTTGTACAGGGATACTGTGTTCCTGCGCAGGGGACGGGGGAGATCAATGTATATTCGGATATGGCACATGCCTGGCCGGAAGTCTACATAGCGGGAGTGGGATGGATTCCCTTTGAGCCTACGCCGGGATACGGGGGTCTGCGTTATACTTCCTGGGGGCTGAATCAGCCGGATGAGGATGCTGCGGAAGCTGGAAACCAGCCGTATATTGAGATGCCGGAATTCGGGGCGCCGGCCATGGAAGAAATGCCGGAAATGCCTGAGATGGAAGATGTGACAGATGTGGAAGATACGGGAGAAACGGGGTATCTGCAGCGCATGCTGCGGGTGGCGCTGCCGGTGATTGTACTCCTGTGTGTCCTGTCGGTTCTGCTGGAAAATGCTCTGGGCAGATATCGTTACGGGCGGATGAGTCCGGATGGGAAATTCCGGGAGGAAATCCGCCGGAATCTGCGGATTCTGTCTGCGCTGGGGCTGGAGAGAGGACAGTGGGAGACACTGCAGGAGATGAGAGAACGGGGGACCGGGCGTCGGGATTTGACGGTGGATCGGGATATGAGGGAGGTGCTTCGGTTTATCGAAGACTATGAGGATGTGGTGTATGGCGCAAGACCTGTGACGGAGGATATGATCTGGGAAGCAGTTAAGAAGCGGCAGATTCTGGTGGAGCTGCTGAAACGGGAGAGAAGGCTGGCGTATTATTACTATAGAATGCGTATGGTTCTGATGAGATATCGATAGAGGAAGGGCCGCTTTGCAGCAGAGTCTGCAGGGCGGCTCATTTTTATGAAAAGGATAAAAGACAGGCGGGATGTAGAGATATAAAGAGTAGACCTGTCGGAGAAAACTGTAAGACTGAATGCATGGGTATAATAATCCAAAAATATTACGTGGCAAATCCAAGAATATTTCTGTTGCTTCGGCAGGGATATAGTATAATTAATTTCGTATACATGGCGCCAAGTGGCTGACTGAATCTTCGATTTGAACAGATATATGTGACGAAAGGGAAGGAACTGCCGTCGTCGCAGGGGTAGGGAATGGGAAAGGAGAACACAGATGCAGGACAGTAAGGTAGTATGGGAGAGACCGGTACTTCATCCGTTGCCGGAGGTAGCGGAGGGGTTGTGCAGGCCGATGATCAGCCTGAACGGAGAGGACTGGAAAATCAACCGAAATCCGGGAGCAGAATTCTGGAGGGAGGAAACTGTGTGCCGGAAAGCTGGGGATGGCAAAAGTGGGAACGACTGGCAGGTTATCCGGGTTCCCGCTCAGGTTAACGTGGGAGAGCAGGAATATGCTTATGAAAAAATACTGGAAATTCCGCCGCAGTGGGAAGGAAAAAGGATATTCCTGCGCTTTGACGGCGTGAATTGTCTGGCCAGAGTCTTTGTGGACGGCGTGTTCGTCAGAAGCCATTACGGCGGCTTCGTGAGCTGGGACTGTGAGATTACCGAAAGGGTGAAGGCGGGAGGAAAGCACAGGCTGGTGCTGGGGGTGACAGACAGGCCCAAGGAGGTGTGTTCCTTTCATCAGGGCGGAATCATTCGGGATGTGCTGCTCTATGCCCTGCCCCAGGTATGTCTGTCAAGACTACAGGTGAGTACCGCCTTTGACGGTCAGTATGAGAACGCAGAACTGGCAGTGGAAGTCTGTGCGGAAGGAAAAAATAGCAGGACGGAAGAGGCCAGTGTGGAATATTTGCTTACCACTCCGGATAGAGAGGTGAAATGCCTCGGTGAGGTACTTTTGAACGTGGAGGAACGGGAGACAGAGGAAGGTGCGGATATAAAGAGTATTTTTCCGGTAAAAAGTCCGAAGAAATGGGACAGCGAACATCCCTGGCTGTATACGCTGACAGCCGTGCTCAGGGTACAGGGAAGAGAGACGGAGCGCGTCAGCAGGCAATTCGGCTTCCGACAGATAGAAAAAAGAGGAAATCAGGTGTTTTTAAACGGGGATGAGTTGAAGCTCAGAGGCATCAACCACCATGATATTGATCCCCTTACCGGCAGAAGCATTACAGGAGAGCTGGCGGAAGAGGATGTGCGGCTGTTCAAGGAGGCTAATATCAACTTTATCCGTACCAGTCATTACCCGCCACGGCCGGATTTTCTGGACCTGTGCGACCGGTACGGCATCTATGTGGAAGACGAAATTGCGGTGGCCTTTCTGGGATATGGGACGAAACTGACCCAGGACGACCCGGCTTACAGAGAGCATTATCTGGGACAGTTTTCGGAGATGGTGGAGAGAGACAAATCCCATCCCTGTGTGATTATCTGGTCTCTGGCCAACGAGAGCTACTGGGGAGAGAACCACGGGCAGTGCCTTGCCTGGGCCAGACAGGAGGATCCGGGGCGGCTGACGGTATTCAGTTATCCCATGACCCAGAAGGACGACGAGGAAACCACGGATCTGTGGAGCGTACATTACGCTTCCTGGGATTCCCATCTGGCAGACAGGACGGAATGTTTCCGGCGCAGCTTTTATGACGGTCCTGAAATGCCGGTGATTCATGACGAATCCACTCACATTCCCTGCTATGATTCCAAAGCGCTGGCACGGGACCAGGGAATCCGTGACTTCTGGGGGGAAACCATCAGCCGGTTCTGGGAGAGGATCTGGGAGACGAAAGGAGCGCTGGGCTGTGCCGTATGGGCCGGGATCGATGATGTGACTGTGCAGGACGGGATACTTCAGGGGAGAAGCTGGGGAATCATTGATGGCTGGAGGAGGAAGAAGCCAGAATACTGGCATATCCGCAAGGGCTATTCCCCCATTGTGGTACGAAAGGAGCTGACCTTCGGGGAAAAGGAAAATGAAGTACATCTGTACAATCGCTTTAACCACACGAATCTGGAAGAGGTGACAGTGGAGTGGAGATGCGGGAAGAGAAGCGGAAAACTGATGGGACCGAAAGTGGGACCGGGAGAGGAAGAAATTTTGAAGATTCCCGTCCTAAGGGGGCCGGAGGAAAAGCTGGAGCTGAAGTTTACGGACCCCTTTGGATTTACGGTGGAAGAATGTTGTCTGAGCTGTCCCTGTGAGACGAGTTTTCCTGCATTTTCCGGAAAGGCCCCTGTGATAGAGCGCATCGACCTGACGGAGATGACATCTGATGTGGCGCCTGTGGATAAAGCGTGGATGGAAGCTGCTTCGGCATCTGATATGAAAGCAGGCCGAAAAAAAGAAAAGATAATCGTGAAGGGGCAGGATTTCCGGCTTATTTTCTCGGAGGAGACAGGGTTGGTGGAAGCGGGTTATTATAAGGAAGAGCTTGTGCTGACAGGAGGTCCCTGTCTCCATCTGGTGGGGCTGGACCTGGAGCCATGGACTTTGAATGCCATGGAAGTGCAGGAGGCGGATGACTGCGTAAGAATCCTTCTGCAGGGAGCATACGGCGGTGTGGAAGTTTGCTTTGTGCTCAGAATAGACGGGGAAGGGCTGATGGAAGCGGGCTGGAATATTACCCGGATGCCCTATCCATCACCCCGCAGGATTGCTGTAACGGGTAGCATTATCTCTCATGCCGGCGGATATGATGAGGCGGGGATTTCCTTTACGCTGGCGGAAGGCCTGGACACCCTGACCTGGAAGCGGCAGGGACTCTGGGATGTCTATCCTGACTGGCACATCGGCAGGCTGGAGGGCACAGCCAAAAAGCATGCTCCGGAAGGAGAGGCGCCCATAGGACAGAAGCCTGTGCCTGGACAGGAGTGGAAGGACCAGGAGGCAGACTCGGTACAGTTCGGCCGATTTGATATGGGAAGGCGGGGCACCAGAGATTTTGCCTCTATGAAATCCTATGTGACGGAAGCTTCCCTGAAAAATGACAAAGCTGCCTTTACGCTGCTGTCCGACGGAACGCTTTCTGTGAGGATGGAGCTTCTGCCGGAGAAAAAGCATCTGGTGTCAGACAGAGATCCTGAGGTGAGATACCATGGAAACTGGATACGGAGAGAGAACCGGTATCATAGCTTTGGCGGGACAGAAACCTGGTCGAAGGACAAGGGAGACTGGTGCGAGTATACTTTCCAGGGAACGGGAATTGCCTGGTATTCCAGCCTGGACAGAATCTGCGGAAGAGTGGATATCTATATAGACGGGGAACTGCGGGAGCAAGGGTTGGATCTGGGCTGTGTCCAGATGGGCAAGAACCCCAGGGGTTACAGCAAGGGCTGGAAATATCTGGCGTATTCCATCCGAAACCTGCCCCTGGGACAGCATACCATCCGGCTGGAGGTGACCGGGGAGCCGGCGGAGGAATCCCATAACTGCTATGTCAACGTGGATGCGTTCCTGGTGCTGGACGGAAAAGAAGAGGGGGATACACGGTTCATAGTTAATCGGGATTTCAATTATCCGGAAATTTCCTGGGCGGACTATTGCAAGCCTCCTGTGCGGGTGGAGACGGGATATGAGGGAAAGGTGTATGTAAAGCTGGGGGAATCGTAACGAAAGCCGTTTAAAGAGGAAAATCGTGGCGAGAGGCGGCAGGGAAAAGGCCGTGAAGGGAAAGAGACTGGCAAAAGGCACAGAAGGAAGATCAGAAGAGAGGAAAATCATGGAGATTGATTTTACAAAATCACAGCCCCGGGAGGCGGAAGTGATTCAGGTTACAGAGCATAGTATGAAAGTCTGCCTGGAAAAAAGCGGAGGCGGAATTACGCTGGAAGGCATACAAAATGCCGGAAGAAGGTATCTTACAGGGTACATCACCATTCTGGAGGAGCATTCTCTGCCTCTGACTCTGCGGTTCCTGGGGCAGGAGGGAGAAGAGAAGGTGCATATCCGTTTTACCCTGCTGCCCCGATTCCGGACGAAGGTGTATTTTGATTTTCAGTGGCTGGATTTGAACAGAGGCGCTTTTGCAAAGACGCCGGGGGCGCTGAAGAAGGTGATTTACGGCACGCGCACTGGGCTGACAGATGTGGGTAGAGTGGAGCTGGGGGTGAAGCCGGTATTCCATGATGTCCGGATTCTTCTGGAGGATTTTGTGCTGACAGAGGAGGAGCCTGTGGATTTCCCCCTGCCGCCGGAGCGGAAGCTGGTGGACAGGTTCGGACAATATACGGAGAAGGACTGGCCCGGCAAGATACGGGACGAAGCGCAGCTGGCCCTGGTCATGCATGAGAACCAGGGAGAGGCAGCCTACCCGGTTGCCTTTTGGAACCACTGGGGTGGTGATGCCGGCAGAAAGCTACAGGAGAGAACAGGCTTTTTTGCTACTTGTAAGACCCCGGATGGCAGGTGGCATCTGACGGACCCGGATGGCTGTGATTACTTCTCCATGGGAATCTGCTGTACCGGGATTCGGTGTATGGGAGACATCACCGGAGTGAAGTCTCTGCTGGAACAATCCCCGGAGGAGACATCGGAGTTAAAGCAATTTTACCGTCAGGAACGACATCCCTGGTTCGGCACACCGGTGGAGCAGTTTGACTATCTGGGGGCGAATCTGTATCGGGTTTACGGGGAAGACTGGAAGGAGAAGGGGGAGGCGCTGGCCTATCATATCCTTATGTCTAATGGTATCAATTCCCAGGGCAATGGGCCGGGGCTGAATGTGAATGACGGGAAAAGCAGACTGCCTTACACAAGGCAGCTTCCGGAATTCCCCTCCACTGCCGTCAATATCTTTCGGGACTTTCCGGATGTGCTGTCGCCGGAGTATGAGGAGAGCAGCGTAAAGTGCGCGGAGATCCTGAAGGAATGGAAGGACGATCCCTGGATGATCGGATATTTTCTACGCAATGAGCCTCAGTTCCACTTTGTGGCGGGCGTTTCTCTGGGAAACGAAGTGCTGCACAATCCGGTGGACACTTATTGCAGAAGGGGACTGATTGCTTTTTTGCGGGAGCGCTACAAAAATGTGGAGAGGCTGAATCAGGCATGGGGATGCGCTTTCGAAAGCTTTGAAGAGCTGAGAAAGCCTGTGGAAAACTGTATTCAGACTTATCCGAAATCAGCAAAGGACCTGCGGGAATATTCCATTTTCCTGGTGCGGGAGTATTGTCGGATTCCTTCTCAGGCCTGTAAAAAAGTGGATCCCAATCATTTAATTCTGGGGATGCGCTGGTCGAAGATGAACCATCCGGACATGCTGGCAGGATGGGAGTACATGGATGTATTTTCCTTTAACTGTTATGCTCTGGAGCCGCTGACAGATCTGAATTTCGTACAGGCATCAGGGGTGGACAGGCCGGTGATCATCGGAGAGTATCACGCGGGAGCCCTGGACAGGGGCCTGACAGCCACGGGAATTAAGGGCGTGGCAAACCAGAATGAGAGAGGGGTACTGTGGCGGGAATTTGTGGAAGGTTGTGCGGCCCATCCGCTGGGAGTGGGCGCACACTGGTTTGAGTTCGTGGATGAATTTGTGCTGGGGCGGTTCGATGGGGAAAACTATCAGATCGGCATGGTGGATATCTGTATGCAGCCTTACAAAGAGCTGACCTGGGCGGTGCGGGAGACGGCGGAAGTGCTGTATGACGTGAAAAACGGAGAAAAAGAAGCTTTCGACCGGATGCCGGAGATGATTCCCATGATAGGATAGGAAAAATGTGAAACCGTTATTCTAAGACAGAGGAAAAATCATGATTTTCAAGTCAAAAAGCAGAAACGTTCAAATAATGGTATATCTCCTGCTCTTGCTTCTCCTGACGGTGGCAGGCTGCGGAAAAGCGGAAGAGAACAGAGGAGAGGGCAGCATAATACAGGAAGAGAATGTGCCGTCTGTGATCATCCGCTTTGCCTGGTGGGGGAATGAGGATCGTGCGGAGAGAACGAAGCAGGCGGTCGAGTTGTTCATGGAGCGGAACCCTCATATTCAGGTACAAATGGCATACTTTCCTTTTGACAGCTATTACGAGAATCTGGAAATCTCCGCCAGGGTGGGCTATATGCCAGATGTATGGCAGGGGTATGTGGGTTCTGCCACCAACAACAGTTATATGAAGGTAGGACTGGTAGAACCGCTGGACAGTTATGTGGAAGAGGGACTGATCGATGTGTCGGAGATTTCGGAAAATCTGCTGGACAGCGGCAGGATGGATGGGAAGCTGTACGGACTTTCCATGGGGTGCAACGTAAAGTGCATGGCCGTTGTGCCGGAGCTGTATGAAAAAGCCGGTCTGGAGATTCCGGAGGTATACTATGCGTCATGGGAGGATCTGGAGCGGGATTTGCTGACGCTGAAAGAGGCAGGATATGAACTCTGCGGCGGAGACCTTTTTGGAAGAGAATTCCTCTTTGAGTATTTCTGCAGGCAGAAAGGGGAAAGAATGTATCAAGCGCCGGATCAACTTGCCATAGGATTTTCCCGGGAAACCTATGTGGAGTTTTATCGGATGAGAATGAAATGGGAGGAAGAAGGACTGACAGTGCCCTATGTGGAAAGCATGAATCGGAAGACTTCTGCTGACACAGTATGGAAACAGGAAAAAAATGCCGTGTATTTTCTGTATTCCAATCAATATGAACAGCTGATGGAGGATAGGGGGCAGGAGATGAAGCTGATACTTCTGCCGGGACCCGGCACGGAGAAGGGAACGGATATCCGGCCGGGGATTCATTTGTGTATGTCTGCCATATCCGGACAGAAAGAAGCTTCGGCCAGGCTGATTAATTTCCTGATCAATGATGTGGATGCGAATAAAATTCTCAATGCGGAGAGAGGAATGCCAGCGTCCAGAAAGGTAAGAGAGGTGCTGATGGATGATTTCAATCAGGAGCAGAAGGCTATGGCGGAGCTTGTCACGTTGGCGGAAGGGCATAGCTCTCTCGGCAGTCCTCTGATGAAGGTGGATACCACGGTAATTGACGGTGGAACCACGGGGGGAATTATGGAGGATCTGGAACAGAAAATTATGTATGGACTGCTGGCACCGGAGGAAGCCTATGCTCTGTTGGAGCGGCTGTATGGTACAAAGAAGTAAGGAGTGGATACCGGGGAAGGAAAGCAGGCAGGGAGGGATGTGTGTGATCTGGGGAAAGGGAAAAAGGCGGGGAATCGTTTTGTTGTTGACGGCAGTAATGCTGAGCGGATGCGGGGTGGCTGAATCAGGAGAAATGTATCAGATTCGGGAGGAAAAACCGGCGAAAGAGGAGAAGACTGTCCTGGAGGTATATGCTTGGGAGGATGAGGAGAAAAATCTGCAGTTACTGTCGGAAGCCTATCTGCGGACAAGGCCTGGAATGGAGATCCAGCTGCATGTGATTCCGGCCTCGGAGTATTCTCAGCAGATGATGGCGATCAGCAGAGGTGTAAAAGAAGGGGATTGTGTCTTCTTTCCTCATATCGCCGAGGCAGCTATATGGGTAAATAAAGGGTTGCTGCAAAATCTGGAGTCCTACATCGGAGAGCTGGAAGCAGGCTTTACGGACTGGTATCAGGGAGATAAGCAGGAGTATAAGGAATATATGTGTCCCTACCGGATGAGCAGGTGGGCGGTATTTTACAATAAGAAGATTTTTGAAGAAAGGGAAATACCCTATCCGGAGGGAGACTGGACCTGGGAGGAGTACGCACAGACAGCGATGCTGCTGACAGAGAGAGTAGGTGTGAACAGGATATATGGAGCCATGGGGTTCGAGCCTACCAGCAGTTGGTGGCGGGTTCCGGCCAGGACCAGGGGAGCCAACAATCCTCTGGCAGACCAGGACCTGGCCATGTTCCGGGAAGCAGCAAAATGGTGCTATGATATGACTTATGAGCGGAAAGCACAGCTTCCTTATACAGAGTGGACAGAACAGCAGGGACGGACCAACAATGAGGTGTTTCTGGGGGGAAGCGTGGGAATGTGTTTTACCGGAGACTGGTCCGTATCCTGGCTGAATGAGAAGATAGAAGAGAAGAATCTGGATTTCGAGTACGATATTGCGCCTATGCCCAGGTGGGAGGAGGAACCTCTGCACAATATTTCGGATGCGGCGGTGATATCCATGGTAAAATCCACAGTACATCCGGATGCGGCAGGCGACTTTATCCGGTTTGTCTGCGGGCCGGAGGGCGCGGCAATTCTGGCGGAGCGCGACTATATTCCCGCCTGGGATTCAGAGGAGATCCGGGAAACATTCCTGAATTCCGAAAAGTACCCGGAACACAGGGAATTTTTTTTCATGGAGGGAGAGCTTTCCTGTGTACCGGCCAGCTTGGGATACAGCGAAGCCATGGAGGTGGTCCAGGAAGAGATCATGTCCTATCTGCTTCAGGAACAGAGCCTGGACCAATGCTTTGACAATATTGAACATGCGCTGAAAACGATGAAGGCAAAGGAATAAGGATGGGGATGAAGGGAAAACGATCACTTACACATAAGTTTATCAGATATCTGATTCTGGTGATTCTTGTCTCGAACTGCCTCATGTTTCTCTTCCAGTACGTAATTACTCGAAGGAACATGAAGAGACAGTCCATGGAAATGGGACTGGATCTGATGAAATCCAATCTGACCATGATCGAACAGCGCTTTGAAAATATAGACAATGTTGCATATTCGCTTATTTACAACAGAGAAATTATCCGTTTTCTGAAGAATGACACAGTCAAGGCCGCCGATCTGAACTGGCTGAATGGTGTGGAGAGCCTGTACTACAACTCTCATCCGGATATGCAGCTTTCCTTTTATAAAGCGGGAAAGTATGGCAGTGTATATTCGCTGATGCAGGCCGGAGATATAGAGGACTACAGATACAAGAAATGGTATCAGGAGTTGCTCTGGACCGGAAAAGAGAAAATTTTGCTCTCTGGGGGGGCACAAAACGAAGAGTTTATGGTGTCAGTTGCATACAGAATTAATGATGTCTACAGTGACGATGCAGTAGGATATCTGAAGATTGATGTGGACCTGGAAATGCTGAAGAAAAGCTTTCTGCACAATTATTCCCAGGTGGCAGGCACCACCATTCTGGATGAACAGGGAAAAGTATTGTTCTATGACAAACTGGTGATTCAGCCGGAAACGGAAATGATGGCAAAAGAGGAGAGAGGCGTCTATGAGACAAAAGAATATATTATGTCCTGTGGCATTTCTCAAAGCACCGGGTGGCGCCTGTGCATGGCCATGTCGAAAGAAGAACTGTTTCGGAATCAGTATATGCTGATCCGGACGCTCCTGATCGTGCTGGCTTCTATTGTGCTGATTACCCTTCTTGTCTCAGGCAAGTTTTTTAATATTATTACTGTCAATTATAAAAGGCTTGTGAAGGGGATGGAAGAGGTAAAAGAGGGGAATCTGCTGGCGGTGGTGGAGGCGGATACACAGGATGAAATCAGTCTGCTGATTCTGGAATTTAACGAGATGTTATTGAAGCTCAATGAGCTGATACGGACAGTGGAGGCAAAACAGGCACTGCTTAAGGAAGCGGAAATCAAGGCACTGCAGCAGCAGATCAACCCGCATTTCATGCATAATATCATGGAGACTATCATGGGGCTGGCCAGTGAGGGGATGGACCGGGAAGTCATCGAGGTCAGCGAATGTATGAGCAGTATGTTGCGATACAATACCCGATTTGAAAATACCACTACACTCCGGGAGGAAGTGGAGCAGATTCAGAACTATGTGAAGGTATTAAAGGTACGTTTTGAAGATCGATTTGAAGTTTTCTACGATATTGACCAGGAATGTATGGACTGCGTCATAGTGAAATTTACCCTGCAGCCGCTGGTGGAAAATGCCATTTCTCACGGACTGTCAGGAGTCTGGAAGGATGGTATGCTGAGAGTGCGGGTGAAGAGGGAGGAGGATACCATATCCATTTTGATTTATGATAACGGAACTGGAATCAAACCGGAACACCTGGAGGAAATGAGGGTCCGACTGGAGGAGACTACGGAGAGACCGTTGGAGTATATCGATCAGTATAAGAGTCTGGGGATTCTCAATGTGCATCTGCGTCTGCGCATGTATTACGGAGAGAAATATTCCATTGAGATATTCAGCAAGTTGGGAAAGGGGACTTGTTTTTCCCTCAAAATTCCTTTTCTCCTTGCCGGAACCGGACAGACAGATGTACCGGAGCTGTCTGTTTGATATCCGGATGAGACAGAGGGAATTTGAAAGGAGGTCATATGTACAGAATATTGGTGGTTGACGATGAAAAATATATTCGGAAAAGCATTATAAACCGCGTAAACTGGGAGCAGCTGGGCGTGCAGGTGGCCGGGGAGGCCGCAAACGGAGTGGAGGCTTTGGAACTGCTGGAGAAGCTGCATCCCCAGATTGTGCTGGCGGATATCAGGATGCCTCTGATGGATGGACTTGCCTTTATCGAGGAGGCGAAAAAGCGTTTTCCGGAGGTCCGCTATGTGATTACCAGCGCGTACAGCGACTTCGAATATGCCAGGCAGGCACTGCGGCTGGGGGTGGAGGATTATATTTTAAAGCCTGTGAAGGTGGAGGATGTAAATAAGGTGCTGAACCGCTTGGTTCATGAGCTGGATGAAACAAAAATAGCCAGACATTTGAAGCATAAAATGTCTCTGGAAGAAGGACAGTTTGCAGGGAAGAAACGTCTGGCGTCGGCAGCGGCATTTTATGTGGAAGAAAGCGACGGCGTGGAGAAAATTATCGGGAATTGTCTGGAGGAGACATTGAGGCAGTATGGGGAGGTGGAAAGTTACTATCTGCACGAATATTCCTGCGGGGAATGTCATGTGTTCCTGCTGAATGGAGATGCGCTGGAGAAGCCATGGATTCAAAGCGCGTTGGAAGCGGTCTGGAGCCTTCTGGAGAACAGGGAAGGGGCCGCAGCCTGGTCGGAGATTGTGGATGTCGCGGAACTGGCCGGGGCTGCGGACAGTTCTGTGAGGATATTGAAACGGAAACTGTTTTATCCGGAGAAAAAGATTCTGACAGGGCGGTATCTGACAGGAGGCGTGGGAAAAGGGCTGACGGCAGTTCAGGGGAATCAGCAGAAAATCAGGGATTCCATGAACGACATTTATCAGTATCAGATGAAAAGGGCCCATGAATTCATGGCGGGAGAACTGCTGCTTCTGCCGGATCTGATTGTGGACAGGAGGAATTCCGTGGCGGTGATAGAGGGAGCGATTACAGAGCTTCTGGTACTGCTACGCCGGGCGGTGGGGAATCAGATGGATGAGACAGAGCTTAAGATTCTGTTCCACAGGCTCAGGGAGAAGGACTATCTGCTCAGGTACAGGACGGAAGATGAGCTGAAGGAAAGGCTGAAAGAGGTGATAGAGACTGTTCTGAACCGGTTTGTGGGAGAAAAGGACATGGATGTAGTGGACAGGATCAGGGAATATATTCGGAACCACTATGCGGATAATCTGAACGCCGTGGAGATTGCAGCCCATTTTTTTCTAAATGCCAGTTATCTGTCGGCTATGTTCAAGGAAAAAGCGGGAATGAACATGTCAGCTTATATTGAGGCTGTGCGTATGGAAAAGGCAAAACAGTTGCTGAAAGGAGACAGACTTTCCGTCACAGAGATTGCCATGCGCACCGGTTATGCGGAATCCAATTATTTCTCAAAAGTTTTCAAAAAATATACCGGAATGTCTCCCAGACAATACAGAGAGGGAGAGCAACAGCCTTGAAATTCTACCCATAGGTCCTAAAAAAATTTCTGTTTTCAGATGGCATTTTTGGCTATCATGAAAACAGAATTTTTATGTCTCTAAATAACATCTGAAAGAGGAAAAAGAGATGAGAACGATTTTTAAGGACAAAATGGGAAGCCTGTCTATGTGCTGGGGCTCCAGTCTCACAACTCCAGTTTCGGCTGTATGGAGTTGATTAAAAAGAGCATTGCAGCGGTGAAAAAATATCACGGAAATACGCTGGAAGTACCGGTATACTGGTATCAGATCCAACCGGAAGAAGGCAGATTTGATATGAGCGAGGTGAGAAATCTAATCGAAAAGGTGCGGGAAAGCGGTCTGTATCTGGTGCTGCTTTGGTTCGGATTCAGCAAGAATGCGGACAGTACATACCTTCCGGAATGGGCGAAATCGAATCCGGAGCGGTTCCGGCTGGCCAGGGACAGGGATGGGACGGTGGTGCCCATGATGTCTCCGCACTGCAGGGAAACCATAGAAGCAGATCGCCGGGCTTTTGTGAAACTGATTACCTTTTTGAAGGAATTTGATGAGGGGGAGAGGACGGTGATTGCTCTCCAGGTGGAGAATGAAATCGGTTTCTATCCAATAGACAGATGCTATTCCCAGGCGGCACAGGAAGACTTTGACAAAGGTGTGCCAGAATGCCTTTTTGATGTAAAACTGGACGGATCCGGAGCGCCCGGTCAGGGGAGTTCCTGGTATGACAGATTTGGCAGATATGCCCATGAAGCCTTCTCTTCCTGGTACTTCGGATTGGCTGTGGAGCGGATTGCCTCGGCGGGAAAAGTCATTTACCCGGAGCTGCCTCTATACATGAACACTATGCAGGGAGAGGTTCGCCAGGAGATTCCCGGACAGAGTTATTCCTCCGGTTCGCCGGTGGCCAGAGTGCTGGATATCTGGAAAAAGGCGGCGCCCAGTATTGCATTGTTTGCACCGGATCTGTACTGTCAGCCTTTGAGCGCTTATCGAAGAGCCTGCAGGCTTTACGGGAGGGTGGACAATCCACTCTTTATTCCGGAGACGGGAACAGGAGGAGATGCTTTTGCAGTGAATCTGATTCACGCGGCAGGGGATTACGGGGCCATCGGTATCTGTGGCTTCGGGGCGGAACGGACTCTGGGGCCGGAGGGCGAGCTGACCGGAGAGGCCCGAAAAGTGGCGGCGACTATGAGGATTCTGGAATCCATGGCACCTCTGTTGCTGAAATATGGCGGTACGGATTACCTGTTTGCCGTGTCTCAGGAGGAATTCCAGAAGATGGTGCATGTGGAGAGAACACAGTATCACGTGACCTGTGAGTTCGGCAATTACAGCAGAAAGGGATCTTCGCTGTGGACCAGTCTACGGACGGATGCAGTGCTTCAGGAATATCCCACTGTGTTTGAAGAGAGAGGACGGGGACTGATCTGTGAGACGGCGCCGGATGAATTCTATCTGGCAGGAGCGGGATTCAGCGCACATTTCCTGTTGAAAGCCGCTCCTGATGACACTTATCCGAAGCGGATATACAGTTCCCGGGCGGCCACGGAACTGACGGCGCTGACTGTGGAAGAAGGACATTTTGATGAGGCAGGGAACTGGAACTGTGATTTCGTCCGCAGAGGCGATGAGAATGATTACGGTGTGTTTGTCTATCCGGGTACGGTGGTCCGTGTAAAGTTGAATCCGGCTGCCTGTAGGGATGTGAAGTGGTGAGGAGCCGTATGAATAGAGAAATTACGGACGGTAGGTTTTGCAGGAAAGCCGCCGTTCGGAAGACAGATATGGAGCGTGTGAATGAAGAAAGAAAAATTACGCGGCAGAGCCGCGGTCAAAACCATAGGAAAGGCCAGTAACAAAAATGGAAAGAAAGTATTCCTGCTGGCGCTGCCCATGATTGTAGTAGTATTTGTTTTTCATTATCTGCCTTTGTGGGGATGGTCCTTTGCTTTTTTCCAGTATAAGCCGGGGAAAAACCTGCTGGACTGTGTCTATGTGGGGTGGGATAATTTTACCGCTCTGTTTGGCAATGTGGTAATGCGCAGGAACCTGTTCCGAGTGCTGCGTAACACATTTGGAATCCATATTTTAGGATATCTTTTTACACCGCTGCCGCTGCTGGTGGCTGTATTCTTAAGTGAGATGCAGGGCAGGAGATTTCGGAAGTTTGTGCAGTCTGTGACCACGCTGCCCAACTTTGTGGGCTGGGTTATCATTTATTCCCTGGTGAACAGCTTCTTCTCCACGGGAGGACTGGTGAATACGGTGCTGATGGATCTGGGATGGATCAGCGAACCTACCAATCTGATGACTTCCAGCAATCATGTGTGGATTCGGATGGTCCTGCTGCAGCAGTGGAAGAGTCTGGGATGGAGCGCCATTGTGTATTTTGCATCCATCGCGGGGATTGATCAGGAGATGTATGAGGCAGCCATGGTGGACGGGGCCAGCAGGACGCAGCGCATCCGGTATATTTCCATACCCATGCTGATTCCCACATATTTCGTATTGCTGATTATGAGCATCGGAAACTTCCTGAATACGGGCGTGGATCAGTTCCTTGCATTTGGAAATGCATTAAATAAGGAATATATTGAAGTGCTGGATCTGTATGTCTATAAACTGGGTATCGGAAGCGGACAGATATCATTCTCCGTAGCGGTAGGAATTATGAAGTCTGTGGTGGCGCTGGTACTGTTCGGCATGGCCAATACCGCGTCGAAGAAGATCCGCGGAACCAGTGTATTTTAGGGAGGTGAGAGAATGGCGGAAAAGCGAAAACCCTGGAAGAAAAAGAAAATGTCTAAAAGCGACATACTCTACAATGGGATATGCGGTGTTGTGTTTACCCTGTTTGCCCTGATCTGCATCTTTCCCTTTTACTATCTCTTTATCTGTACCATCAGCAATCCTTCCCTGGTGGAGGTAGGACAGATTGTGCTGTTCCCCCGGGGACTGACGCTGCAGAATTACAGAGAGGTGCTGAAAGTCCAGAATCTGGGAAATGCAGCTATGGTGACATTGGGAAGAACATTTCTAGGCACGGGAATCACTCTGATCTGTACCTCTTATCTGGCCTATTTTTTTACGAAAGAGGAGATGTGGGCCAGGAAGTTCTGGTATCGGGCTGTGGTGGCCACCATGTACTTCTCGGCGGGAATGATTCCGGTCTATTTGAATAACAAGATGCTGGGGCTGATCAACTCCTTCTGGATTTACGTTCTGCCAGGCATGGTGGGAGTCTACAACATGATTCTGATCAAGACTTCCATGGAGGCCGTACCCGAGGAGCTGGAGGAATCGGCTGTGCTGGACGGGGCGGGGTATCTCATCCGATTCATCAGAATTATACTGCCGTTGCAGAAACCTATTCTGGCCACTGTGGGGCTGTTCAGCGCAGTGGGACATTGGAACGATTTCTTCACCACGCAGCTTTACATTACGAAGCCAAAGCTGTATACATTGCAGTTCCTGCTCTATGAATTCCAAAACCAGGTGAGAAACGCGGCCACCCAGATCAACAGCGCTGCGGAATCCATGAATACGGCAAGTAACATTCAACCAACCAGTATACGTCTGACCCTGACGGCAATCGTGATTATTCCCATCATTCTGGTATATCCCTTTATTCAGAGATATTACGTGAAGGGCGTGATGATCGGAGCGGTGAAAGGTTAGGTGCACCCTGAAAGGGCGAATGGGTTGTCGTCAAGGGGGCAGTAAGTACAGAGTATTCGATTAATATGTATCCTTTTCACTCGGATGCAGTGCGTGTTCAGGCAGGCGATTCCTGCATTAATTATCGCCCTGTGTAATTCGAAGTGAAAACGGCATAACTGTTCACACAGTATACGGATCTATCACGAATTGTTCAGGTAGATACAATATATCAATATTTTAACGAAAAAAAGAAAGGGAGAGAAAGATGAAAAAAAGAGAAGTGACAAAGAAATTACTGGCTTTCGGCATGATGTCGGCAATGATTATGAGTATGGCCGGCTGTGGTGATAGCGGCACACCTGTGGACGGAAGCGGAAGTGTGGAGAACACACAGAGTGCCAACGGCGGGGAAAGTGCGGGAAGCAGCACGAAGGAAGGCGGGGAAGGAAGCAGCGAACAGGCAGGCGGTGATTACGGAGAACTGGGATTGGTGACTATATACCCCTCCAATGCGGCGACCTCCAGTGGACTGGTGACCGGCTATAAGGCTGATATTCTGGCCAGGAGGGGGATTCAGGTGGAGGTCTGGGCTTACTCAGAGGAGAAATCCAACGGCATTCTGGCCAGTGGTGATCTGCCTGATATCATGTATGTGAATTATGACAATATGGCTACTTTGATTGAATCAGGAAAGATTCTGAATCTGGGAGAATATCTTACAGAGGAGAAGCTGCCTCATGTGGTGGCAGACGAACCGCTGATGACGGCATTGAATTATGTGAAGGAATTCAGAAGCGCGGACACCGGAGAACTGTACGGCATTCCTGCTCAGGTGGGAGTGTTTGAGCTGCCGAAGGACAATGGTATCTGGGCAGATACCGGAAGGAATGCGGTAAAGGTGAACTGGGATGCCTATTATGCAGCGGGGTGTCCGGAGATTAAATCAGTGGATGATCTGATTCCTGTGATGAAGAAAATGATGGAAACCACACCTACAGCGGAAGATGGAACAAAGACCTGGGGAACCATGCTGAATTCAGGAAGCGATGCCACCTACTGGGGCAACATGCAGCTGTGGAACAAATGGTTTGGCTATGAGAGTGATAATCTTCCCTATCTGATTGAGAGTGATATGGTAAACGGCAAATACAGCAGTCTGCTGGAGACAGGAAAGGACAGTCTGTATTATAAAGGTCTGAAATGGTACAATCAGTGTATGAGAGAAGGAGTCATGGATCCCGACAGTATCAACAATGACAGAGAGACCCAGAAGGCAAAAGTGGAGAAGAGTCTTGCCTGTATGATTCCCAGCGGTACCTGCGCAGGCTGGGCAGGATATCTTCCTGTGTATGTGGAAGGGCAACAGCTGTTTCCGGAGAAATGGGTGAATACCTATGGAACCAACAATTATCTGGTGGTGAGTGCTGATTGCCAGGATTTGGACGCAACTCTGCGGGCAGTGGATATGTTGGCAGATGCGGATACTTTCTATGAGATTGTATGCGGCCCGGAAGGTATTCTCTGGGAGTATGGAGAGGACGGTCTGGTAAAGCCCACCGAATACGGACTGGATGTGACTATAAACGGCAAGGAATATGATTTCAACGGAGAGAAACCTGTATTGTGGATGGATAGTGACCGTCTTACTTCCAGCGCTTACTCCAATTCCTACATGGGGCCGGATGGTGCCAGAGAGCACAGAGGACTGGGAGAATGGACGGAAGTCAAAGAAGTAAATAACAACAGCGACAGCTATGTACAGTGGAGAGAGACTTTTGGATATGACAGATTCTATGATCAGGTAGTGGATAAGGCGGCTTATCATCCGTTCAGTGACCTGGATGATGTGATCAATTTCTGCCCGCAGCCTGACGATGTGATGCAGTTGACAATCGATGCCATCAAAGAGACTGTGGTAGCCGCCAGCTGGAACATGGTGTACGCGAAGGATGATGCGGAATTCGAGAAAATCTGGGACCAGATGATTCAGGACTGCATCGATCTGAACGCCGGGGAAGTGATTCAGTGGAGAATGGACGAACTGGAGAAGGCGAAGGGAGTGAGAGATTCCCTGAAGGCGAAATAATCCGGAAGGATGATGACAATAGGTAAGTAGTTGACAAAAGGGCTGCCGCTGCAGCCCTTTTGCGATGCCGCTCTTGCGCCGGCTTCGAAGCAGCGATATAATCAGAAAAAAGGCCGTGAGCGGCAGATGAAAGGGAGAAGTGTTATGATCTGGAAAAATTTGGAAATTCACAATGCAGCGGAACTGGTGGAAATGGACGGGGGCGTGACCTGGACCCGGATTCCGGGGAAAATCCGGGAAGGCATGGAAAAAGAGGGTGGGAAATTCATGGCGGGGAATTCCACAGGTGTGGAGCTTCGCTTTGTCATGAAGAGCGATGAAGTCAGAATCCGCATGGCGGCACTGGCGCCTTCCACATCTGTGTTCCATGTGTTCCGGGGAGCCATTCAGGGCGGATGGGAAGATCACGAAGTGGATAAGTACATTTTTGCGGAACCCGGAGAGTATGTGATTCACAAAAATAAGAACCCGGAAGTGCTGAAAAGGATAGCGGAAGAGTTCGGGCAGACCTGGGACCCGGAAGTGGTGCGGGTGGTTTTCGACAGAGGCAGTTTCGTCCTGTATGATGTGGTCGGAGAGACAGAGCCGCCGAAGCCGGAGCAGTGTCCGGCGCGGACGTTGTTGGCCTACGGTTCCTCCATTACCCATGGCTCCAATTCCATCGACACATCCCATTCCTGGGTATGGCAGACTGCGGAAGCTTTGAAGATGGACAATCGGAATCTGGGGATGGCGGGGGCCTGCGCAATGGAACCGGATCTGGTGGATTATATAGCAGCCGAAGGGGAGAAGAACAGATGGAACGCGGCGGTTCTGGAGCTGGGAATCAATGTACTGGACTGGGCGGAGGACAAAATCCATGCCAGAACGGCCAATACGTTGAGGCAGGTGGCGGGGAGAAATCCGGAGAAGCCGGTGTTTGTCGTTTCCCCTTTTTACTGTTCCGATGATTACAAAAATGAGGGAAAGGCGGCGAGATGGAGGGAGATTATTGAGGAAGAGGTGAAAAAAGCAGGGTATGCCAATGTCACTTATCTCAACGGGCTGGAGCTGCTGGGAGATATGTCGCTGATATCTGCCGATGAAGTGCATCCCAACATTTACGGCGTACATCAGATTGCTGAGCGTCTGACCGGGCGTTTGAAGGAGAACTGTGGTATCAGCCGCTGATGCCGGAGCGGCAATCCTGGCACCTGCGTTCTGTCCGGATGGGGCGCAGCTGTCTCCTATCCTGGCACACGTAAC
The DNA here is from genome assembly GCF_024623325.1 of Acetatifactor muris. Classification (GTDB taxonomy): domain Bacteria; phylum Bacillota; class Clostridia; order Lachnospirales; family Lachnospiraceae; genus Acetatifactor; species Acetatifactor muris. The sequence goes on along the minus strand of NZ_JANJZD010000008.1, from coordinate 43,489 downwards.
AGGCCCCGTTCGCGAACACTTCGCACTTCATGTTACCGGATGTGTTTGATCTGTTTTCCAAACAGGGGGAGCACAGGTGGATGGTGGAGATGCTGTTGCAGGCGGGGGCATGCGCCGCATTTAATTATAGGAAATATTCTGGAAATTCCCGGGATTGGGGGAATGGGAAGCCTCTTGACATAATTAAGAGCATATGTTATATTGAAAAAAATAATAGTAGTGATGGGAGTGACTACTACATGGAGACGCAGTATCTGAAAAGTCTGGGGTTTTCCCAAAACGAGGAAAAGGTATATACGGCGCTGCTTCAGCACAAGTTTCTTAATGGCTATGAGATCGCGAAGTTCTCCGGGGTGTCTCGCTCCCTGGTATACGGCGTAATCGACCGGCTGGTTAACAGGGGAATCCTTTTCCAGGTGGAAGGGGAACCGTGCTATTACCGCCCCTTGGAATATGAGAAGCTGATATCCCGGATCCGCAGAGAGCAGGAAAGCGACTTGAATCGGGCGGAGGAGTTTTTGAGCGGACTGTCCGGCGAAGAAGAGAATCAGGACTATGTGCTGAACCTGGTAGGCTATGACAGATTTATCAGGAAAGCTTTGGAACTTATCGGGGGCGCGAAGCGGGAGGTCTCACTTTCCGTCTGGAGGGAGGAGTTTGAACGCCTGCGGGAAGCGCTGGCCGCGGCTATTGCCCAGGGTGTCAAGGTTTATCTTTTTTCCTTTGAGGACATTGATCTGGCGGGGGCAAAGGTTTTCTCCTACCGCCTGCGAGACGCTTCCGGGCTGTTCCCATATCGGCGGATGACCCTGCTGGTAGACGGCACAGTGTGCCTTACCGGAGCGGACAGCGGACAGCGGAGTATTTTTACTTACACGAAAAACCACGCCATTGTTTCTCTGGCAACTGATGAGCTGGTGCTGAATATTTTCTGCCACAGATATGTGGAAAAGCAGGGGCTTCTCGCTCCCGGGAAGACATCGGAGGATTTCCTGCGGATGCTCCGTGGCCTTGCCGGACAGTTTGGCGTGGACTGGGATATGACCAAAAACCTTATGGTATACGAATTTCAGGAAAGGCGGATGCTGGAGCCGGAAAGCCCCCTGCCGGAAGAAAGGTGTGAATGCGATGGGTAAAAAGAATGTGGAACGGCTGCGGGCGAGGGAAGCGAAGGAGCTGGCCAGGCGGGAAAAGCAGCTGGAGGCCGGAAGCGGGCGGTTTTATGTGGCATACCTTTTTATGGTGCTTTCTCTGATTTATATCATTGATGAGATTGCGTCAACCATCTCTATCCAGTTCCAGTCCAACATCATCGATGAGTTTTATGTACAGGGCATGGGCATGACGTATGGGGAGGGGATGTCCTTTTCCCAGGTTTTGGGATTTATTACATACCCGCTCACGCTTTTGATCGTGGTTTACCGCCCCCTGGCCGACAGGTTCGGGCGCAAGCCCTTTCTGGTGCTCAACACTTTTGTCATGGGGCTGGGACTGTTTTTGGTCTATCTGTCGGATAATCTGGTAGTGTTCATGATCGGCGGCTCGCTGATGGGATTTATGGTTTCCCATGATATGCAGTGTGTGTATATTCTGGAGTGCTCCAGTGAGAAAACCAGGGCCAGGAATTATGCGCTGACCAAGGCAGTGGCTATTTTGGGGACCATGCTTGTCCCTCTGCTGCGGGAGACCATTATGCAGAACCAGAGTAAGAGGTGGCATATGGTGTATCTGTTCCCGGCTTTGCTGGCCTTTGCGCTGTCTTTTGCGGCCCTGTTTTTTGCAAAGGAGACAAAAACATTCCTTGTCACCCGGGTCAATTATCTGAAGACACCCATGGAAGAGCGGGAACGCCGCAGCTCCGCTGAGAAAAACAGCAATGCTCAGGGAGGTATTCTGAACGCTTTGAAATTTGCATTTAGACACCGTCAGCTTCGGTTTCTGATGCTGTCCTGCTGTTTCTTTTATTCGGCATCCCTGGCAACGGCTACTTACAATACGGTGATGAAAGAGTCCGCCATGATGACAGAGGAGGCCATCACCCAGGCACTGTTTCTCTACCCGGTGGGAAACGCGCTGATGACCTGCCTGGCCGGGCTGGTATCCGACAGGTTTGGACGGAAAGTGACCATTATCGCCATGTCCGCTTCCGCAGTGGCGTGTTACAGCCTGTTTATCGCCAATTCCATGCTGGGGCTGTCCCCCTGGGTGACAGGGCTGGCGATCGGCGGTTTCATGGGCAGCTATTGGGGCGCAGGAGACACTATCGGCGGGATCATGTTCTCGGAGTCTACGCCCACCAACCTGCGTTCCTCCGTCACCGTTATTAATACCCTGCTCAACGGGATCGTGGGAGGGCTGCTTACCATTGTGACCATTTTCGTCCTGCCGCTGCTGCCCGGGGTGGCTTTCGGATACCTGTACCTGTTCCTGACGGTGCCCGGGTTGGTCATAGCGATCTTCATCATCTGGAAGTACGTTGGCGAAACACGCGGCCTGGATCTGAAAAAAGTTACCGGAGCTGAATGGGATAAAGAAGGGAGCAAGTCATGAAGCTGGATCAATTCACATTAAAACCTGGTGAAATGCCTTTGGACGAGATCAAGCCCACCTGCGGCTTTGCCGGGATATTCAGGCAGATCGGGGTGATTGGGGATTCCCTGTCCTCCGGGGAGTTTGAGGCCCATAACCAGGATGGCGACATAACCTACCATGATATGTATGAGTATTCCTGGCCTGCTGTGCTGGAGCGCCTCACCGGGACCACATACAACAATTATTCCCGGGGCGGCATGACAGCCAGGGAATTTGTGGAGAGCTGGGCCGATGAAAACAATTTCTGGAAGTGGAATCAGGCGTACATCATAGCTTTGGGGAATAATGACGTGTTTGTCTGCGGCCAGGCCCCGGGCACAGCTGCCGATATCCACCCCGACAGGCCCGAACTGAACCCGGATACTTTCTTTGGGGATCTGGGCCGTATCCTGTCCCGGCTGAAAGGGATAGAAAAGGATGCGCGGTTATTCCTGGTGTCCATGCAGCGCAGGGGGGAGGAATTGGGCGACCCCATCATTCTGGCTATTGCGGAGGAAATGAAAAAGGTGTGCGGTTTATTTTCTTTCACCTATCTCATTGACATGTCTCATGATGGCCCGACTTACGATGAGGAGATGCGCAAGACATTCGGCCTGGGTTTTCATCCCAATGCGGTTGGATATTACAGCTATGCGTTGATGGTGGGGAATTATATGGATTACATTATCCGCGCCAATCCAAGGGATTTCTTTGAAGTGCCTTTTATCGGTATGGGGCTCAAGAATCGGGATGTAGCGTATGAAGTACCTGCAGCGGACTAAGAGCCTTACATGCTATCATAAATCAGGAATCATGTGTGTGAAAAATGTTTTCTGTGGTTATATTCAAGACCATCAGAGTTTACTGATCTGCCTAAGGCGGGCATATACGGGTGGTGGTAAATAGATAGTCCAACAAAACCACCGCCAGATTCGCTCCATTCAGACAGAAGGGTAATTTGGGGACATCAAGGAGAACGAGGACTTCCGCAGGTTCGGCTGTCGTTCCCAGGAAAAAGCGGCAAAGAAAAAGATATGTAATAAAAACATTCCCACAAGAATGCAGTGTCTATGGAACACTGATTTTTGAGGGAATGTTTTTGTTAGGGGATCAAATGCTTTAAATCTGTAGTTTCCCAACAGTCTCTTTTTGTGCGCATTAATGCGCAACTAAATTGCGCTCAGAAAACATATATTTGTATAAAATGTATATTCTCAAAAGCGATATTTGAAAAATATATAAATTGACAACAAAAAAATTATTTTCTATAATTTTAATGAAGTTAATATTTCGGAAAGAACCAGGAAGTAAGAGAAAATGAGCGCAACAAATTGCGCAACTGAAAGAAAGGAAGAAGAAAAAGAGCATGAAGAAATTTTTGAAGAAGCTGTACAAGTATCGAGTTTATCTTCTAATGCTGTCACCGGCGGTGATCTATACGCTGGTATTTGCGTATTACCCCATGACGGGAATCGTAATGGCTTTCAAAAAGTATAATTATGCCGGAGGTATCTGGGGAAGTCCCTGGAACGGATTTGAAAATTTTAAATTTTTCTTCAAATCAGGGCAGGCGGCAATGGTGACCAGGAATACCGTTCTGTACAATATTCTCTTTATCGTCTGCGGAACCATAGTGCAGGTGGCGGTGGCAGTGTTCCTCACGGAAATCCATAACAAGTGGTTCCGGAAGATTTCTCAGTCCATGATGTTTCTGCCCTACTTTATTTCCTGGGTTATCGTGGGTGTGATGGCCTTCAATCTGTTCAGCTCGGATTATGGTTTTATCAACCGGATTATCGCGGCGTTGGGAGGAGAAAAGGTTCCGTTTTATACCAGCCCGAAGTCCTGGCCGTTTATTCTCCTCTTTTTTAATATCTGGAAAGGGGTGGGATATGGCTCTGTCATGTATCTGGCGGCGATCATGGGCGTGGACACCTCCATTTACGAAGCGGCGGCCATCGACGGCGCCAATGTGTTCCAGAGAATTTTCAAGGTGACCATTCCCTCCATCATGCCTACCATGGTGATTCTGTTCCTGATGAGCATCGGCGGAATTTTCAGAGGAAATTTCGACATGTTCTACAACCTGGTTGGAAATAACGGCCTGCTGTTCGAGTATACGGATGTCATTGACACGCTGGCCATGAGAGCGCTGATTTCCAGCAACAACTTCGGTATGTCGGCGGCAATCGGACTCTTCCAGTCAGTACTGTGCTTCGTTACGGTTCTGCTGGCCAACAAACTGGTAAGCATCTATGACAAAGACTATACATTGTTCTGAGGGAGGTGGAGAATATGGCAAAGACAAATAATCATCTGGGTAAAGTAAAAGTCGGTAAAGACGTGATTGCGCTCCACACCATGGCCTATGTGTTCTGCGGACTCATTGCGGTGGTCTGCCTGGTACCCTTTATCATGGTGCTGTCAGGTTCCTTTTCCTCGGAATCGGCGATCTCGGCAAACGGATTTTCCGTGCTTCCCCAGGAGTTCACGCTGGAAGCTTACAAAAATGTATTCAGAGAGCCCATTGTCATCTTCCGGGCTTACGGTACTACTATTGTGCTGACCATAGTGGGAATGATTGTGGGACTTCTGGTTCAGACAATGACGGCATATGTGCTGGCGAGAAAAGATTTCGAATGGAGAAATGGTTTTTCCTTTTTCTTCTACTTTACCACACTGTTCAACGGCGGTCTGGTGCCCACTTTTATCCTGTATACCCAGACGCTGAAACTGAAAGACAGCTATCTGGCGCTGCTGCTTCCGCTGATGTTCAGTGTCTACAATCTGCTGATTATGAAGAGCTATATCATCGGCATTCCGGAATCCCTGGTGGACGCGGCCAAAATCGACGGCTGCGGAGAAGTCAGAACCCTGTTCCAGGTGGTAATGCCTCTGATCAAACCGGCCCTGGCGGCGGTGGGACTGTTCATTGCGCTGGCTTACTGGAACGACTGGTACAATGCCATGCTGTACATTAAGGATGAAGCGAAGTATCCTTTGCAGTACTTCCTGTATCAGAAGGTAAATAATATAGAGGCTTATAAAAAGCTGATTTCCAGCGGCGCCGTGTCCGGCTCCGTGGTGAGCGCCATATCGCTGCCAACCCAGACCCTGAAGATGGCACTGACCATCGTGGTAACCGGTCCCATCATTCTGGCATTCCCTGTCGCACAGAAATATTTCGTGCAGGGTATTACCATCGGCGCGGTGAAAGGCTGAATTACGGTACTGCCCGCCATATCCTGAAGGCGGTGAAAATAGAGTACACTTACAAATTTAAGGAGGTAAGTATGAAAAAAAGATTGCAGAAAGTAATGACATTGTTTCTGAGTACTGCCATGACTGTGGCAATGCTTGCAGGCTGCGGAGACAGCGGAAATGATCAGGGCGGCGGCTCAGGTGCCGGAGATAATACCGGGGGGGGCAGTTTCCGGAGAGAACAGTTCCGCAGAAGCTTCTGGCGGCGGTTCCACAGGAGCCATAGACACTTCCGAGCATGTGGAGTTGAAAATGTATCTGATCGGTGACAGAACCCCTGATTTCGACGAAGTATACGGTGAGATCAACAAGATTCTGGAGGAGAAGCTGAACTGCTCCATCTCCGTGGACTTTCTGTCCTGGGGCGAGCATGATACCAAGTATTCCCTGTTGTTCTCCGGTCAGGAAGAGTTCGACCTGATCTTCACTGCGGCAGGCTGGGCACATTATCAGCAGACAGTGGCTCTGGGCGGTTTCTATCCGCTGTCCGAGGAATTTATTCAGACCTATGCGCCGGATATCTGGGAAGTGGTTCCCGAAGTGGCATGGCAGCAGGCTACCATTGACGGACAGGTGTACATGGTGCCCAATTACAACAGTGAGTTTGGCCAGGATGTGCTGGCAGTCCGCGGGGATCTGCTTGAGAAATACGGCATGAAGGATATCACCAGCTGGGATGAGCTACGCCAGTTCTATCTGGCCTGTGCAGCGGACGGTATGTATGCCAGCCAGGGAGGTCCCTGGTATACCTGGTTCAGAGGACAGGGCTTCAGAGGCATTACCGGAACCCCGAAGTCGGGAGAAACTGTGCTGTTCAATAATGATGACCCCAATGACACGAAAGTCTATTATCTGCTGGACTGGGATGGCTTCAGTGAGTACTGCCATCAGATGAAGGAACTGGCGGATGCGGGATGCTGGTCCAAGGATGTGCTGAATTCCGGCGATGAGCGTCAGACAGGTCTGCTTACCGGCAGGGCGGCAACCATGGTATGGAATATGGGCTCCTGTGTGACATACGGAAAACAGGCCAATGCAGAGCATCCTGAGTGGAAGGTCACCATATGTGATCCGCAGGCTGATCGTGCGAAGGATGTCAATCCCTATACCAACAATGGTGTGGCTATCAATATCAACAGCCAGCACAAGGAAAGAGCCATGATGGTACTGAACGAGTTCTACTGTAATCCTGCCATTCAGGATCTGGCCATGCTGGGCATCGAAGGAAAACACTGGAAGGCCGTGGGCGACGATCAGTATGAGGTAATCGACGAGAGTGGTTACGGTGTATCCAGCAACTGTAACTGGGGATGGAACAACGAGAGCATTCAGAGAAAAGAATATATTGCGGATAAAACTGCTCTGGATGAGAGACAGGAAGAACTGGAAGCACTTTGGAAAACGAATATCAAAGAGACAGAGAATCCATACCGCGGATTCAGCTTTGACTCCCAGAATGTGAGTACACAGTTTGCAGCTGTGGAAGCGGCAATGGGAACATACTATGATCCGCTGCTGAACGGTCTGGTAGACGATGTGGATGCTTCCATCGAAGCATTGCGCAAGGCTATGGACGATGCCGGCATGCAGGATATCCTGGATGAAGTAGAGCGCCAGGCGAAGGAGTTCCTGGAGAATAATTAAACTGTCATGCAGACTGCGATAAAGAGGGGCAGCGGTTGAAGGCTGCCCCTCTCCTATAATTTTTATCAAGTTAAATTATATGGAAGAATGTGAAAAGTGCGCAACAAAATGCACAATTCCGGGCGCCTGAAAAGCGGTTCCGGAGATTGCCTGGCATCAGGAGGGGCAGTGATCAGTCACCGCACCTCTTTTTTATAAAAGATCAGTATCAGCCGGCGTAAGGGTATTGGATGGACTGATACGGGACTTTAGAGCTGTCGCGCAGCGACTGGAACAGGAGGACAACATGAGGAATCAAATCAACATCATTTCCAAAGGGAAGGCGCCGGAACTGCTTCCCATGAGCGGAAAGGATAAGGACGGGAATCTGTATCAGGTGGACAATGTCAGCCTGCTGAAAAACGGGAAGAGAATTCTTCCTGTGATGGGAGAATTCCATTATTCCAGGTATGAGCCGGAGAGCTGGGAGGAAGAGCTGGAGAAGATGAAGGCCGGCGGCATCAATATTGTGGCCACCTATATTTTCTGGATTCACCACGAGGAGAGGGAAGGCGAATGGGACTTCAGCGGCTGCAGGGATCTGAGACATTTTCTGGAGCTGTGTGAGAAGACAGGACTGCAGGTATGGCTGCGCATCGGACCATGGGCCCACGGGGAGTGCAGGAACGGAGGATTCCCGGACTGGATTGCCTGCATGGACAAGGAGAAAGTGCGCGTGAATGAACCGGAGTACCTGGGGTATGTGGAGAAATATTTCGGGAAACTGGGTGAGCAGTGCCGGGGAATGATGTGTAAGGACGGGGGGCCGGTGATCGGCGTGCAGCTGGAGAACGAGTACGGACACTGCGGCGGCCCGGCGGAGACCGAAAAAGGACTTGCCCATATGGCGCAGCTGAAAAGAAAAGCCATAGCCGCGGGATTTGAAGTGCCTTACTATTCTGCCACCGGCTGGGGATCCTATGTGTTGGAAGAAGAGACGCTTCCGGCGCTGGGGGGCTATGTGGATGCACCCTGGGCCACACACACGAAGGAACTGCCGGCAGGTGTGAATTTCCTGTTCTCTTCTTATAAAATAGATGACAATATTGGTTCCGACCGCAAGAGTCATGACGGCAGCAGAACCACCTATGATTTATACAGATATCCCTGGATAACAGCGGAACTGGGGGCCGGGATTCAGCCCACCAGCCACAGACGTCCCTTCCCCTGGCCGGAGGATACAGAGGCTCAGGCGCTGTGTATCCTGGGAAGCGGCGGAAATATGCCGGGCTATTACATGTATCACGGAGGCATCAACCCCGAGGGAAAATACAGCACACTCCAGGAATCTCAGGCGACGGACATCTACAACAATCTTCCTGTCAAATGCTATGATTTCCAGACCTGTATCAGAGAGTCCGGAGAGCTGAACGAAAGCTATGGCAGACTGAAGAAAATGCATTTTCTGATGGAGGATTACGGGGAGATTCTGGCCGGGGCGGAAGTCCATTTCCCGGAGATTCTTCCGGAATCACCGGAAGATATGCATACCATCCGGGCTGCTGTGAGAATGAATCATGATACAGGGGTGGGGTTCCTGTTCCTGAACAATCATCAGAGGCGGAGAAAAATGGAGCCTCACGAAGACTTTGCCATGGAATTGCTTACAGAAAAGGGAAGCGTGACAGTTCCCCATCTGTCTCTGAAAACGGGAGAATGCGCGGTTATTCCATTTGACCTGCCGGTGGGAGACAAAAAGCTGGAACTGACCAATGCAAGCCTGCTGTGCAGAATCGGAGAGAGAGTATTTTTCTATACTGACCTGGAGAATCCTCTGTTCCAGTGGGAAGAGGAAGAAGGAAATGTCGTGGTATTGTCCACGAAAGAGGCAAACCGTGCTTTCAGGACAGAGGATACGCTGTATATCGTGGAACATGGTGACAGCTGCCTTATGGAGATGGATGGGGGGAAATATCTGCTGACGAAGGCGGCGCAGGAGAAACTGACCGTTTATCGGGAGACGGGAGAGGCGCAAAGCATTACTGTCAGTGTGCCCGAGACGGTGAAACCCGAAGCGAAGACCTCGTTTGTGAGGGAGGAAAAAGATGCGGACGGAAAGCTGCTCTGGCGCGAATATGCGTTGACTATGAGCGGATTTCGGAAGGAAGCGGTGCATCAGCTGTATGCTTCCATAGATTATCTGGGAGACCGGGCGGAAGTTTATCGGAATGGAGCTTTGGCAGACGATTGGTTTACCAACGGAGAGAGATGGCATTTTGCGCTGAGACGCTTTGATTATCCCGAAGAGCTCATTATCCGGATTTATGCCAGCGATAATCCGCTACCCTGCAGCTATGGAACGGAAGTGTACTATGATCTGCCGGTGGAAAGCGGCTGCGAGCTGCGCGGTGCCGAATTGCTGCCGGAGTACCGCCTTGAACTGAGGGGATAAAGACAGTCATCCGGCGGCTTTTGCACCGGTGGGAGGCGTGGAGTCTTATCTGCCGGAGAGCAGTGTGAAAGTGCCGGGGGACGGTGTACAGAGGCCTGTCTGGTACATGATGGGCGAGCTGGATCTGGGGGAAGGATGGAATCTGACAGAAGGAGGAAGGAATCTGACGGGGGTCAGAACACTGTGTGCGTGCAATCATACGGACTGGAATCAGGCCCGGAGATATGAGAACGGCATTTACCGACATGCTGTATCCTGCAATGAGGAGCAGGTGCCCATGGTGCGCTTTACCGGGGTAAAAGGCTGGCCTCATACCTATACCAGAGAGGCGGCCCGGATGATATGGGATGAATTTTTCTGTAAATATTCCAGGAACGAAGACGGCACGATTGCCTATATGGGACATACAGTTAAGGGGTAAAATGAAACAGGAAGAGATAGCAAGAGAGCTGGGATTATCAAAGAGTACGGTGTCCAGGGCGTTATCCGGAAAAGGGAGAATCGGCAGGGAGACCAGAATCAGAATTCAGAATTTTATCAGAGAGCAGGATGCAGGTGAAAAAGAGGATACACAGGCGAAGACCGAGACCCGGACGCTGGGAGTGGTATTTCCCAATGATATCTATGCCAACGGTCATCCCTATTTTCTGGAATGTCTGCTGGGAATCTGTGAGACGACTTCTCTGCTGGATTATAATGTGATGATTACGGTGGGGACTGCTCAGGACATTTCCGGCATACGGAAAATGGTGGAGCAGAAGAAGGTGGATGGTGTCCTCCTGACCAGAAGTCTGGAGGACGATAAGGCGCTGCGGTATCTGCTGGAAGCGAAATGTCCGGTGGGAGTGACCGGCCTGTGCGAGTATGGGGAAGTCATTCAGGCGGATATCGACAATGAAGGGGCGGCGGAGAGTCTGATTTCACTCCTGATCGGAAAGGGGTTCCGCAAGTTTGCACTGGTGGTGGATAATCTGTCTTTCCATGTGAACAGAAGCCGGTATAACGGATTCTATAATGCGATTTTGAAGAGCGGGCTGCAAAAGGAGAATCAGGCATTTTATATGGGGAAATTTCAGAAGGACCTGTGCGATTCCGTGATACAGGATATGATGGCGAAAAAGGTGGAGTGCGTGGTCTGCGGGGATGATATTCTGTGCAGTCAGATGTTCTCCAGGATACAGTCAAAGGGATATCGCATTCCCAGAGATATCGCCGTGGCATCTCTGTACAACAGTTCTCTGCTGGACAGCTTTCTGCCACTGGTCACGGCGGTGAACTCCTCTGCCAGAACAGTGGGAAACGTCATTGGAAAGCAGATGATTCAGTTTCTTCAGGGAAGAGAATACCAGAAGAAGACAATGATAGACTATGAGATTCTGATGCGTAAATCAACGGAGAGAAGGTAAATAATATGTTTTATAAAGGAATGGATATATCTTTTGTGCCTCAATATGAGGCGGAAGGGATACAGATGAAAGATATGGATGGGACCGTTATGGATCCGTTTGACCTGGCACAGAAATATGGGGTGAACGCCATTCGGCTGCGCATCTGGCATACCCCGGAGAATGTAAAGCATTCGGGCGGATACTGCAATCTGCAACATACGATTGCCATGGCGAAGCGCATCAAAGCACATGATATGGCATTCATGCTGGACTTTCACTATTCGGACTTCTGGGCGGACCCGGGCCATCAGGTAAAACCGAAGGCGTGGGAGAACTTCAGCCTGGAAGAGCTGCAGGAGGCCGTTTATTCTTATACGAGGGATACCCTTCTGGAGCTGAAGCGGCAGGAGGTGATGCCGGATATTGTGCAGATCGGCAATGAGATCAGAAGCGGATTGCTGTTCCCCGAGGGAGAGCTGCCCCGGTATGAGCAGATGGTAAAGCTGGTCAATGCAGGTATCGAAGGGGCGAAGGCTGTGGGAGACCCGGATCTGAAAATCATGATTCATCTGGATCAGGGCGGCAGATATTTTTACCTGAAAGAATGGTTTGATAAGTCCTTCCGGAATGGGCTGAAAGATTTCGATTTGATTGGTTTGTCTTATTATCCCTTCTGGCATGGAACCTACACGGATCTGAAGGAAACCATGGAACGTCTGATTGGGGATTATCACAAGCCTGTCATGATTGTGGAGACTGCACATGCCTGGAGAAAATGTGAGGGCGGCTTCATTGATGAGATGCAGGAAAAGATAGCGGGATTTCCGGCAAATCCTCAGGGACAGCGACAGGTTCTGGAGCTGGTCAGCAGTATTGTGGCGTCGCTGCCGGACCATATGGGGCAGGGGATTTTCTACTGGGAGCCTCTGTGCGTGCCGAAGGAGGCTGAGGGCGGCTGGGCCGGCAACATGGGGATTCTGGACGAAGAAGGAAAGGCGATGGAAGGAATCCTGGCCTTTACCTTTGACAGCGAGCATGTGGAGAAGGACAGATGGGCGAAGATATATGAACCTCAGACAATTGTCGCCCAGACGGGCCAGACGGTGCTGCTGCCGGAGACCGTGTCCGTCCTGCTGGCAGACGGAAGGATAAAGCAGGAAAAGGTAACCTGGCAGGAAGGCAATTCTGTTACCTGTACCGAAATCGGAAGTCGCATCGTATATGGGCAGGCGGGAGAAAGAAAGAGCCCCGTACAGATGGAAATCCGGACGGAACGCACGCTGGAAGCCGGCGCAAATCTTGTGGCGGATCCCAACTGGGACGAAGGGATGAGCAGATGGCAGGTGGAGAGCAGCGGGGATGAAGTGATTGCCCAGCTTTTCCCTGAGTTCGTGGATCCTTATCCGGCGCCGCCTCTCAACGCGCTGCGGGTGGAATGTGCGAGACATTTCAGGTATCAGATCAGCCAGCAGGTGACGTTGGCGGAAGCGGGGCAATACTGTCTGCAGGCCGAGTTCCAGGGGACAGATACCACGGGAGTGGATGTGCGGCTTTTTGCCAGACAGGGGGAGACGGTGCGGGAACTGGTGATGCATCTCACGGAACATGGCTTTGAAGCCGGACGTATAGAAGACCTGGAGCTGGAGAAGGGGACTGTGACCATAGGTGTACATATTGACGCGTCGCCCATGTATGGGATGGTGCGGAGGTTTTCTCTGGTACGGACGGGATGAGCTGAATGAACTTTCCCTTAAATACTGTCAGCCGGGCTTTGAACAGTCCGGCTGCTTTTGTTTGCCCAGCATGGGCAGTAATCTAACGGGTGAAAGTCCCGAGTGTGCCTAGGCAACGAGGAAACACATAGCTGAACAGCAAGGGTGTCCACCGCGAGATGGAATCTGAAAGAAGCTGTAAGCAAACCCTTGGTCCGACGGACAGGAACCGCATAAAAGGCTGGGAAATGCGGATAAGTCTGCAAAAGAAGATGAAGTCCAAAAGTTGCCGGAAGTACCAGTAAATGCGGCGGATAGGTGAGGGGAAAGATACTGCGCCTTAACTGGGGAGGTCTCACAGGCGGTCTCATTAGCCGTAGTAACAACGAACTGTGAGGAACAATATCAATCCCAATCCTATTATTGCAGACGGAAAACATGAAGCAATCATACCGGATGAGTTATGGGAACAGGTTCAGTTTATAATTTCACTGGAAAAATAAAGGAACCACCGTATGCCACAGCAATATGGTCCGGGTAGAAAAAGCGAATACGTTTGTGTACAATCAACTGGATAAACTGTTAAGCGACGAGAAATTCTTTAAAGAGGTTGTGGGCAGAGTTAACCGGGAGCATAGAATCTTAAAGGAAAACGCCATAAAGGAACGGGGAGTCCAGGAAAAGAGCTTGGAAAAAATCAAGGTTCGCCAACAGAGAAACCATGAACTCTACGAAGACAGCGAGATTTCCAGGGAGGAATTTTTAACACGCAGGGAGGAATTAAACCGGCAGCTATGTGAACTTCGTGAAAAACAGACGGAAACATCCATGGTGATTCTGGAAGAAGGGAAAAAAGAAATTCCCAAAGAAACCATCCGGGAGATATTAAAAAATTTCAGCAGGATTTTGTCCAGCGACATTGACCGTACCATTCGGAAACGTCTGTTACATCTTTTGATTTCAGAGATTACAATCGACCAGCACCGGAACATAGATTCTATCAAACTGAAGCTATCAGATGAGCTGATTCAATTTCTACAGGGCTATGGCGGCACACCACCAGACGGTGCGCCGTCTGTTTTTATGTTCCGGGAACTGGGGATTAAGACCTTGGATTTGGAGCTTGTGTTATCATAAATAAATTTAATCAGAAAGAAGGATGAAAAGGTGATGAAAAACAATTTGAACCGGTATATTGCGGCAGAATATGAAAATTTGAAATCAGAGCTGGAGCAGAGGGAGTTTGTGGAAAAAATAAGGTTCCTGATGATGGCAAAGGACAAAGGTTTTACAGATTACTATTCCAGCCGAACCCTGACAAAAGAAGAATTTTATTCGGTGGCAGATACACTCTATGCACTGAACAACCTGTGGAGGTTGTCAGGATTTATCCGTCAGAACAGACAGGTCTTGTTTCAGGAAGTCCGAAGTAGCATGAACGGCCTGAAAAGTCCGGATTTCACGGAAACGTGCAGATTTGGAAAGGAAACCATGCTGTCAAGAATGTTCCAGGTCATGGAAAGATTTCAGTTAAATAACTGTATGGTGGCAGAGGATGGGGGTTCGGGTTATACTGTGGCTACCCGGAGGATGAAAGCATACTCATTTACAACAAGGAATGGGAAAAATGTGCCGCAGATTATCCTGCAGGGGAACTGGGTGGAGCAGTGGGGCTTTGAAATTGGCTGTAGCGTGTCTGTGGAGTGTTACCAGAATAAGCTGGTTATCTTGAAGGATTAAAAAGGAAAAAATGGCGGGAGACAGGTTCTCGGCTTATTGTAATTTGCCGGAAGTCTGTGTATAATAGAAATAGATAATAGGGATTAAAAAAAATACACATTTTCCGGCAGTGGTTTATGGAAAGAAAGCAGGTGGATAAAATGGGAGACATGGAAACAAAGCAGACAAAATGGGAAGAATTAAGCATATCCAATGATTTCCTGTTTGGCAAGGTCATGCAGAATCCGGAATTGTGCAAAGAGTTATTGCAAAGGATTCTCCCGGATTTGAACATTGAACGCATTGAATATCCAGAATTACAGAAAAGTATTAACATGGATATGGATGCTCGTAGTGTGAGGCTGGATGTGTATGTAAGAGATGAGAAAGAAGTTGTTTACGACATAGAAATGCAGGTGAGCCATACAAAGGAACTTCCTAAGAGAAGCCGGTATTATCAGAGTATGATAGACCTGCAGCTTATCGACAAAGGGCAGCTTTATGATGAGTTAAAGCGAAGCTATGTTATATTTATCTGTCCATTTGATTTATATGGGAAAGGGCGGCATATTTATACCTTTGAAAATATCTGTAAAGAAGACGGTAGCATTTCTATGGGTGATGAGGCGGTAAAGATATTTCTCAATGCAAAAGGAACTCTGGATGATGTGAGTGATGAATTAAAGGCGTTCCTTGATTATGTGGCAGGGAAGAAGCCGAAGGATGCCTATGTGGAGAGATTGGAAGAAGCTGTAAAAGAGGCCAAGAAGAATAGAGAATGGAGGCATGAGTATATGACGTTGTTGATGAGAGACCAGGAGAATGTGAAAAAAGGTGAGGAAATGTTGGCAAAATTAATAATACTTTTAAGTGAAGATGGCCGTTTATCAGACGTTATCAAAGTATCACAGGATAAAGAGTATCGTCAGGAACTTTATGTGGAATATCATATCATTTAAAAGCAGAGCATCACAGGGCAGAAAATTTTAAAGATTTTCTGTCCTTAATAATATTATGAGATTTTTCGCATTTAGGTATGTTATGGACAGCCATACCATAAGTAAAGGCGAAGTTTTGAGGAAGGCCAGAAAGTGCAAGAAAGCTAAGATTTAGGCGGAAAATAGAGGGTTGTCAAAAGTTGTTTTAAGATAATACTATGAAAATTTTCGTACTTAAGGTTGTTATGGAGAACCATATCACAAGTAAGTGCGAAGTTATGTAGAAGTACAGAAGATTTATGGGAAAAGTATATTAGATTAGACAGAATTACTGTTTTTGGCGGATCCGGACAATGAGGTGGGTGAGCATTTTGAAGTATTAAAGAATTCTGCAGATGGGCATCAGCTTTTGACAGACAGCAGGAAAAGGAACAGTACGGGAAAGGACTTCAGATGAACTTGAAAGAAAATGAAACGAAAGTTAAGAACAATACCACGCACACCAAAGATATGACCACAGGGAATCCCTATTCCCTGATGCTGGGGTTTGCGCTGCCGATTTTCCTGAGCCAGGTATTTCAGCAGCTGTATAATACGGCGGACGCCTTTATCGTGGGCAGGTATTTGGGCACCAATGCGCTGGCGGCAGTGACGTCCTCGGGGACGCTGATTTTTCTGATGATCAGCTTTTTTGCCGGGATTGCCATGGGTGCGGGTGTGGTGACATCCCGCTATTTCGGTGCGGGGGACAGGGAGCAGGTCTCCCGGTCCATTCATACAGTGCTGGCTTTCGGTCTTGTTGCAGGCATACTGCTGACAGTGGTGGGTGTGGCATTCACTCCCACGTTTCTGGTGTGGATGCAGACGGACCCGGAAGTACTGCCGGAGGCGATATCCTATTTTCGCTATTATTTTCTCGGCTCTCTGGCATTGGTCCTGTACAATGTCTGCCGCAGTATCATGAATGCTTTGGGAGACAGCCGTAGGCCGCTGTATTATCTGATTTTTTCTTCTATATTAAATGTAGTGCTGGATGTGGTGTTCCTGGCCGCATTCCACTGGGGCGTCTGGGCGGCGGCTGTGGCCACGGTAATTTCTCAGGCGGCCAGCGTGGTGCTCTGCATGATACATCTGACCCGCAAAGGGAATGTGTTCACCGTGGAATGGAGGAAGATTCGTTTTCATAAGGATATGCTGCGGGAGATCATCCATAATGGTCTGCCTTCCGGGGTGCAGAATTCTGTGATTGCCTTTGCCAATGTGATTGTGCAGTCCCAGATTAACTCTTTCGGCAGGCTGGCCATGGCGGCCTATGGAACCCATGCGAAAATCGAAGGCTTTGCCTTTCTGCCCATTACCAGCTTTAATATGGCCAGCACTACATTTATCAGCCAGAACCTGGGTGCCAGGGAATATGACCGTGCGAAGAAAGGGGCACGTTTCAGCATTCTGGCGGCGGTATTGTCAGCGGAAGTGATAGGAGTATTCTGTTACATTTTTGCACCGAAGCTGATAGGAATGTTTGACCAGAATCCCGGTGTCATCGAACTGGGGGTCCGGCAGGCCCATACAGTTGCATTGTTCTACTGCCTGCTGGCATTTTCTCATTCTGTGGCGGCGGTATGCCGGGGGGCAGGCAAGGCGTTTGTGCCCATGTGCGTCATGCTGGCGGTCTGGTGTGTGCTGAGGATTACCTACATATTCGCGGTCATGCAGTTGACCCATGAGATTGGCTATATTTACTGGGCTTATCCGCTGACCTGGGCCATCAGTTCGGTGATTTATCTGATTTACTACCTGTGCTGCGACTGGATTCACGGGTTTGATAACAGTTCAGGACCTGTCTGAACTGTTATCGTTTAGACTGGGAAATAGCCTGGAAAAGTGTAAATGTGAATTGACTTTTATAAGTATGCGTGATAAACTTATCTCCTCGCGTCAGCGATAAAACTGAATATTTTACCTTCGGTATCTGCTGGCAAAATCCAGCGGAACCAGACCGACTTGGCAAGATATGATGCTATGATACCATTGCACAGTATAACTACCAGGAGGAAGCAGGAATGATTACGATGGAACATGTATGCAAATCGTACAGGATTGCAAAGAGAAACGCAGGATTCGGTGAAGCCTGCAAAGCATTTTTTCACCGGAAATACGAAGTGATTCAGGCACTTGACGATGTGAGCTTTTCCATTGGAGACGGCGAAATGGTGGGCTACATCGGCCCGAACGGAGCAGGAAAAAGCTCCACAATCAAAATTCTGAGCGGAATATTGACACCTGACAGCGGAAACGTCTTTGTGGACGGAAGAATTCCTTATAAGAACAGAATTCAGCATGTGAGGGAGATTGGCGTTGTGTTTGGCCAGCGCTCCCAGCTGTGGTGGGATGTTCCTGTCATAGATTCCTTTGAACTGTTGAAGGATATCTATTCGATTCCCCAATTTTCATATGAACAGAGTCTGGAAGAGCTGACGGAATTGCTGAATTTGGGAGAGCTGTTGCGTTCTCCGGCAAGGCAGCTGTCTCTGGGACAGAGGATGCGCTGTGAGATTGCCGCTTCTCTGCTGCACCGGCCACGTATTCTGTTCCTGGACGAGCCTACCATCGGTCTGGATGCCGTATCGAAGCTGGCTGTCCGGGATTTTATTCTGAGGCAGAACAGAACTCACAAAACCACGGTAATTCTCACCACCCATGATATGCAGGACATTGAAGCTCTGGCAAGTCGGATTCTCCTGATTGGCAAAGGGAAAATACTGATGGACGGCACCCTGGATGATATCAAAATGGGCGGTGACAGTATTGATGAGACTGTGGCGGAACTGTACCGCTCTTTGGATATATGAGAAAGGGGGACGGTATGAAAAAATATTTCTCCTTCTTTCGTCTGCGGTTCGCCATGGGCCTGCAGTACAGGGTGGCCGCGCTGGCGGGGATTGCGACACAGTTCGCGTGGGGCTTTATGCAAATCATGGTATTTCATGCGTTTTACCAGACAGATGCGTCGGCGTTTCCCATGAATTTTTCAGCTGCTGTCTCCTATGTATGGCTGCAGCAGGCATTCCTGGCATTGACTGCGGTATGGATGATGGAAAATGAAATTTTCGATTCCATCGTGGATGGAAACATTGCCTATGAATTATGCAGGCCGGTCAATATATACAATATGTGGTATTCCAGAAGTACGGCGAACCGTTTGTCGAGAGCGGTGCTGCGCTGCTTTCCTGTTCTGCTGGTTGCCGCATTGACGCCCGCACCCTATGGGATGAATCCGCCTGTCGGTCCGGGGTATTTTGTGCTGTTTGTGATTACCCTGCTGCTGGGACTGGCAGTGACGGTGTCTATTAACATGCTGATTTATATGCTTGCCTTTTTTACCATATCACCACAGGGACTTCGGATCTTTTTTATGTCCATCATGGAATTTTTCTCGGGAGCGATTATTCCTCTGCCCTTTTTTCCGGATAAGGTGCGGCAGATTATGGAGCTGCTGCCCTTTGCCGCCATGCAGAATGTGGCGCTGCGCCTCTACAGCGGGAGTCTGAGCGGAGATGAGATGCGAAGGGCGGTGATTCTGCAGGTATTCTGGCTGGTGGTGGTCACAGCGGCGGGAAAGCTGCTGTGTCGGATGGCGGAGAAGCGGATAACGGTACAGGGAGGTTGAGGGTGATGAGGAAAATGTACAAATCTGTTCGACTGTATATGCATTATGTAACTATGAATGTCAGATGTGTGATGCAGTACAAGACTTCCTTTCTGCTCACTGTGGTGGGACAGTTTCTGATTTCCTTTACTACTTTCCTGGGAATCTTTTTCATGTTTCAGAGATTTCCCAGTGTGGAAGGCTTTACCTACAGCCAGGTGCTGCTGTGTTTTTCGGTCATGCTTCTGGAGTTCTCTCTCGCGGAAATGTTTGCCAGAGGCTTTGACGCTTTCTCCGGCATGGTGCGAAAGGGAGAGTTTGACCGGGTACTGGTGAGGCCCCGGAATGAGATTCTCCAGGTGCTGGGGAGCAAGTTTGAACTGACCCGAATCGGTAAGATGACACAGGCGATTGTGATGTTTGTGTATGGAATTTTGAAAAGTGAAGTTGCCTGGGACTTTTCCAAAGTGCTGACAATTCTCTTTATGCTGGTGGGAGGAACCGCAGTTTTTACCGGATTATTCATTATTTATGCCGCATTGTGTTTCTTTACGCTGGACGGGTTGGAATTCATGAATATATTTACGGATGGCGCAAGGGAATACGGGAAATATCCCATCGGTATCTATGGCCGCAGGATGTTGCTTTTTACGACTTTCATCATTCCCTATGCGCTGGTGCAATATTATCCCCTTCTGTATGTGTTGGGCCGCCGGACGGAGAAGATATTCATTTTTCTGCCTCTGCTTGCCTGCTGGTTTCTGCTGCCGGCGCTGGGACTGTGGAAATTTGGCGTACGGCATTATAAATCCAGCGGGTCGTGATGCTTAGAATTTTATATGGATTCCCTCTTGTCAGAGTTTGGATATTTTACGCAAAATATCTGATTTGTGCAGGATACAATCTGGGGTATTATGCTGATTCCAGTTGCGGCTTTGCCTTGGCTTATGATTTTCGGGGTAATGGTTACACAATGTGTAATTCATGCATGACAAGGAATCTTTGTCCTTCAAATAAAAGTTGTTTATTAGCACGGGTAATATATGATGATGTTTGTTTTGATGCAACCCAATATGCCATATGGCATTTCCAGCAAAATATTATTCAAAAGATGCTATTGGACAGAAATGCGCTTTCGCTGTATAAAAGTTTACAAAATATGGTTCCGTGTCCTGATTTGTTTATGCCTACAAAAATATTGCTGCATAAAGCCAGCGAATGGGGGCATGAGCGTGAATGGCGGCTGACATGCTCATGCAATTCTGCCGAATTTAACCAACAGGAATTCTCATGGGCAAGGAAAAAACCAGCAGCAGTATATCTTGGACGTAAAATAAGCCCAATACATGAAAAGATACTTCGACATATAGCTGTGGAGAAAAACATTCCTGTTTATAAAATGCAGATTAGAAAGGATCAATCTGCATATAAATTGTATCCGCAAATATGTTAGTAGGTCATTTGGATAACGTTTTATGCTAATAGACTAATATTATGTATTGTTGTTATAATTTAGAAACGGCGTGATTTTGATCGCGCCGTTTCTAATTGCAGATTTTCTTGTTATTGTTCTACGGTTGTAAGCTGTAGATTTAGTTTTTCAATGAATTCTACAGAAAGGGTTGGAATGGATTTCTTAACCAGTTCGACAGATGCTCCGTTTTGTAAAAATAATTTGGCTGTTTCTTTGTCTCGCTCAAGAACCTTTTTGTTTGCGTATTCTTCAACAACTTGTGTCATAGCGTCAGCTCCTTCTTTGGATTCTTTGAAATAAGATACTCGGTCTGATAATTTGGGAAATTTGTTGTTTTTGCCGGTACTGTTTTTAAAGTACTGCATCAGCTCTGCAATATCTGATCCGTCATCCACAGCACAGTTTACAAATATCCTATGGATACCGTCATTGATAATTGTCCCTGTCTCCCGCAGAAATATCCCAGCATGGTAAATAGTCTTGCCTTCCAGGAACATATCAAACTTGGAAATAAAAATTACATAAATATCTGGAAAATCCTTATAGTCTAATCCTTTTTCCGTAAAAGTGGTGTCGATGTTGGAACTGTTAAAACGGACACGTTTTACATGGTCATCATCATCGGTTTTCTGCATTTCAACATTAATTCGTGCTCCATCCTCATCTTCGCAAAGCAAGTCAAGGATTACCGAGTGCGCTCCAATATTGCGAAGAAAACGTTGTGTCTGTGCATCTATTACCTTAAGCTTTGGTTTTTGGAGAATGATTTGCAAAATCTCCTCGCAAACAGCAATATTGCTGGTTCCTTTCTCTTTTCATCATTTATGTCTTGTTTTCTGCTCACCTACGGTGGAGTGTTATTTCTAATACCATGATATGAAAGGGAATGCCATGGAAATGTAAAGTATATACCAAGTTATATGAGTATTATAGTCCGAAAAGACGTGTTTGAAAAGTGTTTTTTGCTATTTTAGGATGCCTTTTTATTTCCGTTCCATGTTGGATTCAAGTGTGTTGAACTTTTGGTATCTTCTGGTTTTCATCCGTACTTTTAGCCAGATTGCAGTAAACGAGTTGAATTATAGTTGAACTATTTGCCCCTATCCCCATGAATTTTGAACTCCAAAGCAAGCCGAAAATTCCGAATTTACGGCATTCCTTGCAAAAAAACCACATTGTGCAGTACACAATCTGGGGACGGATACTCAGGCAGCCATACACGAAAAGACATGCGGGGACACTTTTGAATTCTTCTTATGTGTTTACCTGCTCTCGCGATTTTCGGGAGACCATAGACAGTATTCTGGCAGGTCTTAAAAATGCCGGGTTCAGCAGAAAAGAATTCCGGCTGGGAGATGCAGAGGAACTTGCGCCTCAGGCTTCGGACAATTCATTTTCCGGGGAACAGGTGTCGATAGATGATTATCAAAATACCGACAGCAATACCGCCGTTGGTGGTTCAGAGATTGGCCTGGCAGTGGAAGCTGCTGTCCAGGAGAACGGGACGAGCGGGCCGGGAGAAAGCACGGATAGTTTTGAGGATGTGGATCCCGCAATGGTCAGTATTTCGTCTGTATCCGATGGAGGGAGGGCAGTTCCGGAGGTTGCAGATATTGTGGGGACGGCAGAACAGACGGCAGCAGACTATGAGGAAGAATTTGCGGAGAATGAAATGAACTATACAGGCTTTTCCTGGGGAGGGATGGGATCCATGCTGAAGCAGTATCGAATACAATCCCAATACCGTGATGAGATAAAGGATTTGAAGATTTCGACATATTCACATCTCCTTTCCCTTCAGGATATTTCAACTTGGATCCCGTAACAACATTTATTACTTCAGCTGCACACCGTCTGTTGGTTCTTCTTTTTCTTGCGGAGCCTCTCCGGATTCTGATTTCAGCTCTTTCATGGCCTGCCTATGGGCGCTGGCCGCCTCGCTGACCTGGTGAGATAACTGGAGGAAATCATAAACGCCATTTTTGACCGGAAGCGCATAATGGATTTCCGCCTGGTTCTCGATGCCCACAACACAGTATGCAGTGCTGCCGTCCGTCATGGCATACAGGAGCTTTTTAGCCAGATGCATGCAATAAATGTATTCAAGGAAAATGCCATGATTGCATGAAAGAGAGGCGTTTTTTTGTATAGGGATAATTTTTCTATTGTTCCTTTCGTTACCTCTTTGTTGTACGAATATATCATGGGAAGATTAAGAAAAATCTTACATGCGAATCTGAAATCTGCAAGTAGGGGACGGGGCTGTCAAGAAATGCGCTGACACATACTTTTTTAGTGGTATGGCGACTAATCCGGCAGATTTTTATAATCCTCAAGTGCATGGTAGATTCTATCCACATGGATGCAGGTACCGTTTATGGTATACAGCATAAGGTAGCGATGCGATAAAAAATGCATTTTCCGGTAACCATATTCGGCAAGCTCCGGCTCTTCGCATATTTTTAAGGAACCGCCAATCTGAGCAAGCTTCTGTATGGTATACTCTGCGTCCTCTAAAATGCGGGCGGCAGCAACTTCGTTGTCCAGCGTTGCATAAATATAAAAAAGAATGTCATCGAGCTGCCGCTTGGCAAGATCTGACAATATTACCTTATAGTCCATATTTTGCCCTCAGTTCCGCCAATGCTTCACCGGCCTCCTGGCTCTGGCAGCTTTGGTGCTGCCCCCGGGAAATTTGTAGTTCCTCAAGAAATTGGTTTTTTGTTGTGGTGTGCGGCCCTCTATTCAGAAAAAACTGCCGAATTACTTGCTGGACGACCTGCAATTCATCTTCCGTACATTTCTGAATCATAGAGATAGTAGTGTCCAATGTGCTCATTGCGATCCCTCCCTGCTTCAGATGGAAGCTTGCCATATTTCCATTTTAAATCAAGTTGATTGGTTTAAGTTTATTATACCCCGAAAGAGCTTATTTGCAAAGTGATTTTTCTATGATCAAAAGTCTATAATAGTCTTGACAAACGAAAAAGCAACAGGCTATAATGCATAGCATAAGAATCAAAATCACAGACAGTAAATGCCATGACGAAGAGAGTAGCTGTCCGAAGAAAGCAGCAGCGAGCCGGCGGGGGTGGAAGACCGGTGCGAGTAGACAGACAGTGAAAATCACTTCCGAGCAGTCAGGACAAAAGGCGGGATTCGTCCGTCCGGTAGCCCTGAACGATATTCCTCCGTTACGGGAAAACGTATTACTTCCATATAGAAAAGTTTTATGCGGAAACGTACGGTGTAACAGGTGGTGAAACGTAAGCATAAGCTTCGTCCTTTTACGGACGGAGCTTTTTTCACAGAAGCAGAGCGGGAAAGGGCTGAACTGTCTGTCCCTGAAAAGCGTGAAGGAAACGGATAAAGTTTTACAGGAAAAGGAGAAAGGAAGGAAACAGGATATGTATCAGCAGATTTCTGCAAATGTAAGTCTGGTGGACCGTGAGAAAGCGGTGGAACGGTTCTGGAGAGAGAATGATATTTTCAGGAAAAGTATGGAAAGCCGGAAGCAAGGACCGGTGTATACCTTTTATGATGGCCCGCCTACGGCAAACGGCAAGCCTCATATCGGACATGTGGAGACCCGTACCATCAAGGACATGATTCCCAGATACCGCACAATGAAGGGATATATGGTGCCCAGGAAGGCGGGCTGGGATACCCATGGTCTGCCTGTGGAGCTGGAAGTGGAAAAGCTTCTGGGACTGGACGGCAAGGAGCAGATTGAGGAGTACGGTCTGGCGCCTTTTATTGACAAATGTAAGGAGAGTGTCTGGAAATATAAAGGGATGTGGGAGGACTTCTCCGGTGCTGTGGGATTCTGGGCAGATATGGACCATCCCTATGTAACATATGACGATAATTTTATCGAATCCGAGTGGTGGGCGCTGAAAACCATCTGGGACAAGGGGCTTTTGTACAAGGGCTTTAAGATTGTGCCCTACTGTCCCCGATGCGGGACGCCGCTTTCCAGCCATGAGGTGGCCCAGGGGTACAAGGCGGTAAAGGAGCGTTCCGCGGTGGCAAGATTCAAATGTGTGGGTGAGGACGCTTATTTCCTGGCCTGGACCACCACCCCCTGGACATTGCCTTCCAATGTGGCGCTGTGTGTGAACCCGGAGGAGACCTATGTGAAGGTGAAGGCGGCGGACGGCTACACCTATTATATGGCACAGGACCTGCTTGATACGGTGCTTGGCGGTCTGGCGGAAGAGGGAAAAGCGGCTTACCAGGTACTGGAGACTTATAAGGGAAGGGATTTGGAGTACAGGGAGTATGAGCCGCTGTTTGCCTGCGCCGGAGAGGAGGCCTCCCGCCAGGGCAAAAAAGCTCATTATGTGACCTGTGACAATTATGTCACCATGTCAGACGGTACTGGTATCGTACACATTGCCCCTGCTTTCGGTGAGGACGATGCCAATGTGGGCAGAAAGTACGATCTGCCGCTGGTACAGTTTGTGGACGGGAAAGGACATATGACGGCGGAGACGCCCTATGAAGGGAAGTTCGTGAAGGATGCCGACCCGGATATTTTAAAAGATCTGGATAAGGAAGGAAAGCTGTTCTCCGCGCCGAAATTTGAGCATGATTATCCCTTCTGCTGGCGCTGCGATACGCCTCTGATTTATTATGCCAGAGAGTCCTGGTTCATCAGGATGACGGCGGTGAAGAATGACCTGGTGCGCAACAACAAGACCATCAACTGGATTCCTCCCACCATTGGCGAGGGGCGTTTCGGCAACTGGCTGGAGAATATCCAGGACTGGGGGATTTCCAGGAATCGCTACTGGGGCACGCCACTGAATATCTGGGAGTGTGAGTGCGGACATATGGAGTGTGTGGGAAGTCGGGAAGAGCTCAGCCGTCTGTGCGGAGACCAGGAGGCGGGAAAGGTGGAACTGCACAGACCGTATATTGATGAAGTGACTTTCCCCTGTCCGAAGTGCGGGAAGAGTATGAAGCGGGTGCCGGAAGTAATCGACTGCTGGTTTGACTCCGGGGCCATGCCCTTTGCACAGCATCATTATCCTTTTGAAAATAAGGAGCTGTTTGAGCAGCAGTTTCCGGCGAATTTCATCTCCGAGGCAGTGGATCAGACCCGGGGATGGTTCTACTCTCTGCTGGCGGAATCTACTTTGCTGTTCAATAAAGCGCCTTATGAGAATGTCATTGTGCTGGGACTGGTGGGAGATGAAAACGGCCAGAAGATGAGTAAGTCAAAGGGCAATGTGGTAGATCCCTTCGAGGCGCTGGAGACTTACGGAGCGGATGCCATCAGGTGGTATTTCTATACCAGCGCGGCGCCCTGGCTGCCAAAGCGGTTTTCCGGCAAAACAGTGCTGGAAGGACAGCATAAGTTCCTGGATAAACTGTGGAATACTTATACCTTCTTCGTGCTGTATGCCAATATTGATGGCTTTGATGCTTCAAAATATACGTTGGAATATGATAAACTGCCTGTCATGGATAAATGGCTTCTCTCCAGACTGAACAGCACCGTGGGAGAGGTGGACCGCAATCTGGATAAATACAGAATCACCGAGGCTGCGAAAGCGCTGCAGGATTTTGTGGAGGAGATGAGCAACTGGTATGTGCGCCGGAGCCGTGAGCGTTTCTGGGCCAAGGGGATGGAGCAGGATAAAATTAATGCCTACATGACTCTGCACACGGCGCTGGTGACTGTCTGCAAGGCGGCGGCACCCATGATTCCCTTTATGACGGAGGAAATCTATCGGAATCTGGTGTGTTCCGCAGACGCGCAGGCGCCGGAAAGCATCCATCTGTGCGATTTCCCTGCTGTGGAGGAAGCTTTCATTGACAGAAAGCTGGAGGCCGAT
This sequence comes from Acetatifactor muris, assembly GCF_024623325.1. GTDB lineage: Bacteria > Bacillota > Clostridia > Lachnospirales > Lachnospiraceae > Acetatifactor > Acetatifactor muris. The sequence goes on along the minus strand of NZ_JANJZD010000008.1, from coordinate 16,859 downwards.
ATGGAAGAAGTGCTGGAGGCTGTTGTTCTGGGCCGTGCCTGCCGGAATGCCGTCAGCATCAAGAACCGTCAGCCTGTCAGCAGGATGTATGTCAAAATGGCGGGGGAAGGCGGACAGACAGAGGCTCTGGACAGCTTCTATACAGAAATCATTGAGGACGAGCTGAATGTGAAGGAGGTTGTGTACACAGAGGATGTAAGGGATTACACTACCTATACCTTCAAGCCGCAGCTGCGCACAGTGGGACCGAAATACGGTAAGCAGCTGGGCGGGATTCAGAAGCAGCTGGCATCTCTGGACGGCAATGCCGCTATGGACCGGCTGAACCAGGAAGGAAAGCTGCGCTTTGTGGTGAATGACACGGAAGTGGAGCTGACAAAGGAGGATCTGCTCATTGACATGACACAGAAAGAAGGCTATGTGTCTCAGGAGGACGGGAAAATGACGGTGGTCCTGGACACCAACCTGACGGAAGGACTGGTGGAGGAAGGCTTTGTGTATGAGCTGATCAGCAAGATTCAGACCATGCGCAAGGAGGCCGGCTTCGAAGTGATGGATCACATCAGAGTGTCCGTGAACGGGAATGAGAAGCTGGCTGAGATTGCCGCCCGCAACAGGGAGACCATTTCCGGCAAGGTGCTGGCGGAAGAGATGACAGCCGGTGTGGATTTTGCCGTGGCGAAGGAATGGGAGAATGTGAACGGGGAAAAGGTGACCATTGCCATTGAGAAAACAGAATAGGATTTGGATAATAGTAAAAAGCAGTTGGAATGTCAGGCAAATTTTGGTATAATGAAAAAGATGCTTCTATAAAACGACGAAAGGAGAAAAGTTGTGGAAAATAAGAATGTGACAGATTCAGCCGAAAGGGAAAGCAATATCTGCGCTGCCTGTGAAGAGGATGCGGTAAATACCGAAAGCACCCCTGCAGAGAAAGCGGAGGAGAAGCCTGTGTTTGATAAAGAACTTTTCAAGAGGAGTATCCTCTATAATGTAATGAATATGTACCGCAAAAATCTGGAGGAGGCTACTCCGCAGCAGATTTTTCAGGCCGCATCCTATTCCATTAAGGACAGAGTGATCGGCAACTGGATGAATACCCAGAAGGCCTATGAGAAGGAAGACCCGAAAATGGTCTACTATATGTCCATGGAATTCCTGATGGGGCGTGCTCTGGGCAACAATATGATCAATCTGGAGGCCTATCAGGGGGCGAAAGAGGTTCTGGAAGAGCTGGGACTGGATATCAATGTGATTGAGGACCAGGAGCCGGATGCCGCTCTGGGCAACGGCGGCCTGGGAAGACTGGCGGCCTGTTTCCTGGATTCCCTTGCCACTTTGGGGTATCCCGCTTATGGCTGCGGAATCCGCTATCGCTATGGCATGTTCAAGCAGGAGATTCGTGACGGCTTTCAGGTGGAAGTGCCGGATAACTGGCTGGCGGAGGGGAATCCTTTTGAGCTGCGCAGGCCGGAGTATGCGAAAGTGGTAAAGTTCGGCGGCCATGTGTCTGTCCGCTGTGACGAGAACGGCAGGAACCATTTTGTACAGGAAGGGTATCAGGCGGTGAGAGCCATTCCCTATGACCTGCCCATTGTGGGATATGGAAACGGTATCGTAAATACCCTGCGTATCTGGGATGCGGAATCCATGGGCGGTTTCCAGCTTGACTCTTTTGACAAAGGCGACTACAGCAAGGCTGTGGAGCAGGAGAATCTGGCCAGAAATCTGGTGGATGTGCTGTATCCGAACGACAATCATTATGCGGGCAAGGAGCTGCGCCTGAAGCAGCAGTATTTCTTTATCTCCGCCTCCGTTCAGGAAGCAGTGGAGAAGTATATGAGAAAGCATGATGATATTCACCGTTTTCCGGAGAAGGTGACTTTTCAGCTGAACGACACCCATCCTACGGTGGCAATTCCGGAGCTGATGCGCATTCTGCTGGATGAGTATAATCTGGGATGGGACGAGGCGTGGGATATTACCACCAGGACCTGTGCCTACACCAACCACACTATCATGGCGGAGGCGCTGGAGAAATGGCCTATCGACCTGTTTTCCCGGCTGCTTCCCAGAATTTATCAGATTGTGGAGGAAATCAACCGCAGATTTGTGCAGCAGATCGAGGAGAAATACGCGCATGTCTATAATGTAAATGTGCAGGAGAAAATCCGCAAGATGGCAATCCTGTATGACGGACAGGTGAAGATGGCTCATATGGCGATTGTGGCAGGCTATTCCGTGAATGGTGTGGCAAGGCTGCACACGGAGATCTTAAAGAGCGAGGAGCTTCGGGACTTTTATGAGATGTTCCCTGAGCGGTTTAACAACAAGACCAACGGCATTACCCAGAGACGTTTTCTTCTGCATGGCAATCCGCTGCTGGCGCAGTGGGTTACGGAAAAGGTGGGCGACAGCTGGATCACAGATCTGCCTCAGATCAGTGGATTGAAGAAGCTGGCTGACGATGCGGAAGCGCAGAAGGAATTCATGGAAATCAAGTACCAGAATAAGCTTCGTCTGGCAAAATATATTAAGGAGCACAATGACATTGAAGTGGATCCCAATTCCATCTTTGATGTGCAGGTAAAACGTCTCCATGAGTATAAGAGACAGCTGATGAATATCCTTCATGTAATGCACCTGTACAATGAACTGAAGGCGCATCCGGATATGGAATTCTTCCCCAGAACCTTTATCTTTGGCGCAAAGGCGGCGGCCGGCTATCGCAACGCGAAGCTGACTATCAAGCTGATCAATACGGTGGCGGACGTGGTGAATAATGATGCTTCCATCAAGGGGAAGATTAAGGTAGTATTTATCGAGAATTACAATGTGTCCAACGCGGAGATTATTTTTGCAGCGGCAGATGTATCCGAGCAGATTTCCACGGCAAGCAAGGAGGCTTCCGGCACGGGCAATATGAAATTTATGCTCAATGGGGCTATTACGCTGGGAACGCTGGACGGTGCCAACGTGGAAATCGTGGAGGAGGTGGGAAGAGAGAATGCCTTTATCTTTGGCCTTTCTTCCAATGAAGTAATTCATTTTGAAAATAACGGCGGCTATGATCCCATGCAGATTTTCAACACGGATGCGGACATCCGCAAAGTGGTAAATCAGCTGATTGACGGCACCTACAGCGCGGATAAGGAGCTGTTCCGCCCGCTGTATAATTCGCTGCTGAACACACTGTCCACCAACCGGGCGGATACCTATTTTATCCTGAAGGACTTCAAATCTTATGCGGAAGCGCAGAAGAAAGTGGAGGCGGCTTACAGAGACAGAAGCGGCTGGGCAAAGAGTGCTATTCTGAATGTGGCCTGCTCCGGCAAGTTTACTTCCGACCGGACCATTCAGCAGTATGTGGATGAAATCTGGCATCTGGATAAGGTGACGCTGCAGCAGAATGGCTGAAGAGCGTGTGAGCTTTGGACAGCGCCGGGGCAAAGGACGGAGTCGGAGATCAGATGATGGCCGGACCAGGAGAAAGTATGAAGTTTCATAATAAAAAGAAAAAGAGTTCACGGGGGCGTGCAAAATGGCACGCCCTTATGACAATAATCGCAGTGCTGATGGTTGTGGGCACAGGCTGCAGTGTGGGATTTGGACAAAACAGCAGGAAAAACTGGGAGAAGAATATTGCGCAGGAGACAGTGCAGGTGGAAGGTCTGGAAGGGGAATACACATTGCTGTTTCTCACAGACACCCATGTGGTAATCAAAGACAGCGAAGTCTCCGCACAGGAGGCAGAGGATCAGGAAAGCCGTTATCCCATGTTTGTAAATGCGGAAGGTGTCCCCGCGGAAGAACAGTTTCCCGAATGGATACAATATGCCAATGAGAAGAAAGTGGACGCGGTGCTGCTTGGCGGAGATATTATAGACAGTCCGTCGGAGGCCAATCTGCAGTGGCTGAAGGAACAGCTGGAAGCGCTGGACATGCCTTATCTGTATATCAACGGCAACCATGACTGGACTTATCCCTGGGAGTATATGACCGACATGGGCAGAGAGAGGTATCTGCCGCTTCTGGAACCCTTCATGCAGGGGAACACGGCGTTTCAGAGACTGAATTTGGGGGGGCTAGTGATTCTGGGCATAGATGACAGTACCAATCAGGTGGATGCACAGGCGCTTGACAGGTACCGGGAAGCGCTCATGGACAATCGTCCGGTGATTGTCATGGCCCATGTGCCTTTTATGACACAATCTGCTCTGAGTAAGGCGGTGGAGGCCTGGAACAGTCCCGTGGTCATCGGCGCCGGCAATTTCGGAGGAATCTATCCAAATGAGGAATCGGAGAAATTTATCTCGCTGACAACCGCGGCAGACAGTCCGGTGGAACTTGTACTTGCGGGTCATGTCCATTTTTATGACAGAGATGTGATAGAAGGAGAAAAAAATGTGCCCCAGGTGGTGGGCGCTGCCGGATATCAGGGAAATGCGGTGTTGATTCACATCACCGGCACAGAAAATTAGAGGGCAGCGGAACAGGAATAGGAGGATTTCCATATGATAGAATTATTACAAAGCGGTGCATACCTGGTCAATGGCAGGGAACTCATCGCCGACGGGCCGGAGGCGCAGCAGGCCGTCTGCAGCAGAACCGGACGGAATACAACGAAAGAAGAGGCAGTAAAACAGACAATCAGTTATCGTATTCTGGAAAGTCATAATACATCCGGCAATATGGAGAAACTGAAGATCAGATTTGATAAGCTGACCAGTCATGACATAACTTTTGTGGGTATCATACAGACCGCCAGGGCGTCGGGGCTGCAGAAGTTTCCCATGCCCTATGTGCTCACCAACTGCCACAATTCTCTCTGTGCGGTGGGCGGTACTATCAACGAGGATGACCATATGTTCGGGCTGTCCTGTGCAAAGAAATACGGCGGCATATACGTGCCTCCTCATCAGGCGGTAATCCACCAGTATGCCAGAGAAATGCTTTCCGGAGGCGGACAGATGATTCTGGGTTCCGACTCCCATACCCGTTACGGGGCGCTGGGTACCATGGCAGTGGGAGAGGGCGGACCGGAGCTGGTGAAGCAGCTTTTAAATCAGACATACGATATCAACAGACCGGAAGTAGTCTGTGTATACCTGGAGGGAGCTCCAGTAAGCGGTGTGGGCCCCCAGGATGTGGCCCTTGCCATTATCGGCGCCGTGTTCAAAAACGGATATGTGAAAAACAAGGTGATGGAATTCGTGGGCCCCGGCGTGGCTTCCCTGAGCGCTGACTTCCGCATCGGCATCGATGTGATGACCACAGAGACCACCTGCCTGTCCTCTGTCTGGGAGACAGACAGGGAGATCGAGGAATTCTATGAGATTCATGGACGTAAGGAAGACTACAGGGAACTGGTGCCCGGAGATGTGACTTATTATGACGGTGTGGTAAAGGTGAATCTGTCTAAGGTGCGGCCAATGATTGCCATGCCTTTCCACCCCAGCAACACCTATACTATAGAGGAGCTGAACGCCAACCTTCTGGAGATTCTGGATGAGACGGAGAAGCGGGCAAAAGTAAGCCTGGGCGATGCGAAGACCATAGACGGTTCTCCTCTGGAGCTTCACCTGAAAGACAAGGTAAAAAATGGAAAGTTCGTGGTTGATCAGGGCATTATTGCGGGATGTGCAGGCGGAGGCTTCGAAAATATCTGCGCAGCCGCCGATATTCTGAAGGGAAAATCCATCGGTTCGGACAGCTTTACGCTAAGCGTGTATCCGGCGTCCATGCCCGTGTATATGGAGTTGGTGAAAAATGGCTGTGCGGCAGCGCTGATGGAGACCGGCGCGGTCATGAAGACAGCATTCTGCGGTCCCTGCTTTGGCGCCGGGGACACACCGGCCAACAACGCTTTCAGTATCCGCCATTCCACCAGAAATTTCCCCAACCGTGAGGGCAGCAAGCTCCAGAACGGCCAGATCTCTTCTGTGGCCCTGATGGATGCCCGTTCCATTGCGGCAACTGCGGCCAATCGGGGGATTCTGACGCCGGCCACGGAATTCGATGGAGAAATCGGAAAATATAAGTACCACTTTGACAGCAAAATATATGCCAACAGAGTGTTCGATTCCAAAGGAAAAGCAGACCCGGATGCGGAAATTCAGCTGGGGCCCAATATCAAGGACTGGCCGGAGATGGGAGCACTTCCGGAGAATCTGCTTCTGCAGGTGGTCAGCGAAATCCATGATCCGGTTACCACCACAGACGAACTGATTCCTTCCGGAGAGACTTCTTCCTACCGCTCCAATCCTCTGGGGCTGGCAGAATTTACCTTGAGCCGCAAGGATCCGGAATATGTGGGCAGAGCAAAGGAAATCCAGAAGGCGGAGAAGGCCCGCATGGGGGGAGAGCATCCCTGCCAGGTACTTCCTGTGTTGAAGGAGCTTATGGGAGTCATTAAAAAGCAGTATCCGGAAGCCAACCATTCCAATACCGGATTTGGCTCCACGATTTTCGCTGTAAAGCCTGGGGACGGTTCCGCCAGAGAGCAGGCGGCTTCCTGCCAGAAGGTGCTGGGCGGCTGGGCGAATATCGCCAATGAATACGCCACCAAGCGCTATCGCTCCAACCTGATCAACTGGGGTATGCTGCCCTTCCTGATCAAGGAGGGAGAACTGCCGTTCCGGAATCTGGATTATCTCTTTCTTCCGGATATCCGCAGGGCGGTGGAGGAGAAAGCAGACACAATCACCGCCTGTGTGGTGGGGAAGGACGAGCTGAAGACCTTTGAACTGCGGCTGGGCGAGCTGACGGACGAGGAGAGACAGATCATACTGGAAGGCTGCCTGATTAATTATAATCGGGTGTAGGAAATGAAAGATGAATAATTGATTAAATGCAGACGAAAAAGAGAATAACTGCGATAAGAAGGGTAACAGAGCAGAACGATTTTTGCTCTGTTTTCCTTTTGAGACCTTTTATATAGAAATAAAAGGAAAGGTGTACATTGAAGGAAAAATGGATCGAAAACCAATAAAACCTGTAAATCGTAATTGTATGCTGGTAAAATAGATGTTATAATTTTAGAAGTAATATCAGGAAAATGGAGATGATGGAAATGAAAGCTGTCCTGGAAGAAAAAATAATGGAAATCGTGAAATTTGCGCAGAATAACGACAACTGTGTCAGTTATAATGTGGCAATGGATATTTTGAAGGACAAAAAAGATATTTCAGAGCAGGACATTTTAACGGCGATAGAAGAGCTGGGAAAAAGGAAAATCACCATTATGCCTGAAGAGGATGAAGGATATCCGGCGGAAGAAACCAATCCTGAAACCTTCATACCGGCGGAAGTGAACATAGGGCAGCGAACTGTTAATGTTTATAACCTTATGGAAAGACTGGAAAATGAAGAAATAGATTTGAATCCTGATTTTCAGCGGAATGGGAATTTATGGTCGTCGGAACAGCAGAGCCGCCTGATTGAGTCTCTTATGCTGAAAATACCGATTCCGGCCTTTTATTTCAATGCTGCCAATGAGGCGGAATGGATTGTGATTGACGGACTGCAGAGGCTGACTGCTTTTAAGAATTTTCTGGTAGGAGCCGACAGGAACAATCGACGGGAAAAGCAGCAGTTTACAGGCTTACAGTATTTAAAGGATTTTAACGGACTTAACTTTGACGAACTTCCCAGACAATACATCAGGAGGATAAAAGAAACCTCTGTCATAGCTTATACAGTAGAAAAAGGTACGCCGGACATACGGGTGGCATTGTATTGGAAGACCAGGAAATCCGGCAGGCTCTTTATCAGGGCAAGGTCACAGAATTGATTGAGAGACTTGCGAAAAGTGAAATTTTTCTCAGGGCCACCCAGAATGCAATTCGACCTGACAGAATGCTGGACAGAGAATATGTCACCAGATTTCTGGCGTTTACGGAGCTTGACTATACGAAGGAATTTGAAGGAAATATTGATCATTATCTGATAAAGGCGATGAAACTGGTCAATAATTACAGGGAAAGCGATATCAGGAGGATTGAGGACAAATTTCAGACAGTTATGGGGTACTGCGCTGAAATTTTCGGGAAATTTGCCTTTCGAAAATATAATAGAATCAAAGAGCAGATTCTATTATCAAAATCCTATAATGAAAACTGGCGAAGAGGACCGATTAACAAAGCAATATTTGAGATGTGGTCGGTATGCTTTTCAGAACTGACGGAAGAACAGCTGGATAAAATTGTCTGTAAAAGGAAAGAATTTTTAATGAAATTCTGTGATATGCAACAGGACCGAGGATTCATCACAGCGATTAAAGCCGGTGATCAACACTCCACAAACCGGAGAATTGATATGGCGCGAAATATGTTGAAGGAGTTTGTATGATAAATAAAGTAACAGTGAAAAACTTTAAATGTTTTGAGAACTTTGAGCTCCCTCTAAAGTCTGTTAATATTCTATCGGGAATTAACAGTATGGGGAAATCAACTATGATTCAAAGCCTGTTATTGCTAAGACAATCTGCATTAAAAAATGACGGTATAAAAGGATTACATCTGAATGGGGATTATGTTTTACTGGGAAGTGGTCAGGATGTTTTGTATGAGAGAGCAGAAGAAGAAATGATTGAATTAGGCTATGGAGATGGCAAAGGAGAGCATTCATGGACGTTTCAATATTTGCCGGATTCGGATTTCCTTCCTGTTATAAATAGAAATGAGAAAAATATAGATTCGGAACTCTTTGGAAAATATTTCAGCTATTTATCGGCATATCGTATTCCGCCACAGGATTTATATCGAATCAGAAATGAAGAGGAAATAAACAGCAAAGAGTTTGGGAACGACGGGGAATATGCTTTACAGTATCTCAATTATCATTGGGATGATGCCGTGGAAAATGAGAATGTGGTTCTGCCTGATAAAATGGGGAATTCACTGGGGAATCAGACAAAAGTCTGGATGGACAGAATTTCTCCTGGTATTTCCCCGCAGGTGGCTGTAAATATGCAGTTAAGAAAGTCAGAAGTGCGCTATGAATTCGTGGAAGGACGGGAGAAGACAAAGTCATATAAGAGTATAAATGTAGGATTTGGTATCACTTATGTACTTCCTCTGATGATTGCGCTTGTTTCAGCAAAGAAAGGTGATATTATCATTATCGAGAATCCTGAGGCACACATACATCCTGCAGGGCAGAGAGCATTGGGAGAATTGATTGCCCGTGTGGGGATGGGAGGTGTGCAGGTAATTGCCGAGACACACAGTGACCACATTTTAAATGGGGTACGTCTGGCAGTTAAAAATCGGGTGTTATCCAAAGAAGAAACAATACTTTCCTTTTTTTATAAGGATTTTGCGGACGGCTACCGTCATAAATGTATTCATCCTGAAATTTTGCAGGATGGCCGGCTGGACCGTTGGCCGGCTGGCTTCTTCGATGAATGGGATAAGGCGTTATACGAATTGGTATAAGGGGGAAAAATGTATTTAAATGAAAAATCTTGGAAGGCCGGGCAGGAGGACCCGCATAAGATTGACTGTAAAATAAGGAATTTTTTAGATATCTATAGTACTTTGAAAAGGAAATATCCAGCTAAAGAGGTATCTGTTCCCGACGACGAAATATTGTATTTGAGGTCAGACAAATATCCCCTGGAAAAGTGGCTGGCGACTGCAGACAGGGAATACCAGAGACTGTATCTCAGCTTTTGGGGAAAACGTATCACTTATCATCCGGAAGATGAGTATGAGGTCAGCGTGGACGGGGAAAGCCTGAAAGGTGGAACTGAGGCATATTTAAATGATTCTGTTATGCTGAGTATAGGATTGGACGAGAAATGGGAGCAGGAATCTATAGACGGTATTCTCACTTCTTTGTATGAAGATGAGTAGCATGTAAGCGTGGTTAATATATATGAGAAAAACCAGTTAAAAAAGCATGCCATAGAATGTATATTAAAAAGGGAAGATTTATTTCAGGTTCAGACTTATGAAGAACTTTGGCTAAGGCGTGGAGAATTTTTTCCGCATCCTTTTTCGTTCCGGAATATGAAGAGAACATTATATTAATTTGTTATGTGGGCAAAAAACTAAAAAACCTGTCCTATCCTACATAGTTGGAAGGGTATGATATGAATCAGAATAAATATACAGGAAAGGAGAGAAATGGACTTTAACAAACTCGCAAAAATAGAAAACGAAAGTGAACGTGTGAACAGAACATACGATATCTTCAACGAAGACAGCAGGCTCAATCATTCGAAAGCCGCAAGGGTTGAATTTCTGACTACCGTTCATTACATAGATAAATACCTGAAAGAGGGCGATAAGATACTCGATATCGGCGCAGGCGCAGGCGAATATAGCATCTATTTTGCCCGCAGGGGATATGAAGTATCGGCGCTTGAGCTTGCTGACGCCAATATTGCCGCCTTCAGAAAAAAGCTTAAACCCGAAGATAAGATCGACCTTGTTCAGGGCAACGCGCTTGAGCTGACACGTTATGCGGATAAGACCTTTGACATTGTGCTTCTCTTCGGCCCGCTTTATCATTTGAAAAGTGATGCGGACAAGCAGAAATGTATCAGTGAAGCAAAACGAGTCTGCAAAGACGGCGGCAAGATTTTCTTTGCTTTTATTTCCAACGACTTTGTTTTTCTTACTGAGCTTGTATACAATGGGAATTACTTTTCAAAGGGTGACTACGATAAGGAAACATTCAGGCTCAACGACTTTCCCTTTGTGTTCCATACGGTTGATGCTGCAAGAAAGCTCCTTGCCGACGGTGGTATCAACGTATTATACGAAGTCGCATCTGACGGTGCAAGCGAGCTTTTGGCGACCAGGATCAATGAAATGAGCGACGAGGATTACGCACAGTATCTCCGTTATCACTTTTATATCTGTGAAAAGCCGGAGCTGCTTGGTATGACGAACCATTTACTGTTTGTGGGAGAAAAGGAATGAAAGGCGCTTCCGCAGTAACTGCTGGTGATTTATTTTTTTGTAGCCGAAAACGGAGACACATGGTATAATGATTCTGCATTCGCAGAATTCAAGCCAGCATAAGCTGACTTGCCGCCACTGCGTGGCGCATTATACCGGCTCCCCATGGCTTGAAAATCAAATGTCTCCTTCGGAGCCGCTTGATTTTCTGCGCACATGGTATAATGATTCTGCATGCGCAGAATGCAAGCCCGGTAACAACGAAGGATATATATTTAACAAATTTTACTCATAAGGAAAAGGAGAAATTATGGAATTCAATAAATCTGTATCAAACCCAATGCTGGTGGGTTCGATTGAACTGATGAAAGCAGAGGATACACCGGAACACCGCAATATGTTTGTGGGTGAACTGCTGAAAGCAGACTTACTGTCACCGGCTATTGTGGAACCGGCGCCTGAGGAGAATGCAGAAGGCAAGCCGGTGGTTGCGCCGGGCAGCAAAGTCCAGTTTCCCATGCTGAATACGCCGGATGGGGCCAGATTTTTCATGGCTTTTACAGACAGGGCCGAGTATGAAAAGTGGCAGGAGAAGAATAAGAAGTTTCCTGTGTTTGCGCTGAAGCTGGAGGAATATGCCGCCATGGTACTGCGCAGAGATGCAAAGGGGAACATTTGCCCGGCGCTGGGAGTTGTGATTAATCCTGCCGGATCCAATCTGATTGTCCCCAGAGAGATGCTGGCGGGAATTATGTCCGCAAAGGCGGCTCAGGCAAAACAGATGGCGGAAAAAAGAAAGTAATAGGAAGTTATTGCCAATAGCTTCTAAAGAAAGAATTTTTTGTGTCGATATAGTAAGTACAGGGAAGCAGTTAGGCCGACTGCGCCGAGTATAACATATATGGACACCACGGATGGTATTTATGCAGGAAAAGGAGTTTCCTGCCTGAGTGCCATTTTTTTATGCCGCAGATGCGGTGTCTGCTTTGGGTACAGGGATTGGACAAAGAAGCTGGCAGCGGGACCAGGAAGGAAAACCATAAAAAGTTCTGAAAAGCGGCAAAACCGTGTCAGGGAGGAACGGAAATGCAGGCGAGGCAGAATGGGTGGACATTGAGGGGTGAAAAAATTGAAGATCGATTCCAGTACAGTGGGAATGGAGTCTGCCAGAAGCTATCGGTCGACTACCACTATATTCAGACGTTTTGCAATATTGAACTATCACCAGGAGCTGACGGATGGAAATGGTGCGCTGCATACCGCAGTAGGTGAAAATACGGGAAGTGCAGGAAATACAGGTTCAGATGCCGGAAAGAAGGAAGGCATCAACACACCCGGAGAAGGCGCGGGTAACAACGCAGAGGAAGCGAAGGAAAATGTACAGCAGTCAGCGGCATCTCTTCAGGATTGGCAGAATCGTCTGCAGACAGGTTCCAGTGTGTCGGTGAGAACGCCGGCCAGTCAAACACTGGCCAGTATTCGACAGACAACTATACGTTATATATTTGATTTGCTGTTCTCTGCCAGAAGGAATCGGCTGAACCAGTGGATGCAGAATAATGGTATTCAGACAGTCGACAGCCAGATATCCAGAGATTGGCAGAACAATGGGCAGGAATATGTCAACAATTCCAACGGACAGTTTTATCAGAACGGTTCCGGGAGTCTGGAAAAGGGAACACGTACGCAGACTCTGAAAGTGTTGAACTACAATAAGGCTGTGAGTCAGACGGAGACGGAAGCCACGAATTTTTCCACGGTGGGTACTGTGCGGACAGCAGATGGCAGAGAAATCAATTTTAATGTAAATGTGGGTATGAGCCGTTCTTTTCAGCAGTATTACGAAGAGGACTTGCATTTAATGTCATTTACCATGTGTGACCCTCTGGTGATTAATCTGGATACAGATGTGGCGGAACTGTCGGATCAGACATTTTATTTTGATATTGACGGAGACGGCGAGAAGGATGAAGTGTCACAATTGGGAAAAGGAAGCGGATATCTGGCTCTGGACAAAAATGGAGACGGAGTGATCAATGATGGAAGCGAGTTGTTCGGCACTTCCAGCGGAAACGGCTTTGCGGATTTGGCGGCATACGATGAGGACGGGAATGGATGGATAGATGAAAATGACGCTATCTGGAGTAAGCTGAAAATATGGTGTAAGGACGAAAATGGAAACGATGTGCTGTATCGGCTGGCTGACAAGGGAGTAGGTGCAATCTGCCTGCAGAATGCCGCCACAGATTTCACCCTGAAAGGACAGGAGGGTCAGACCAGAGGGGCCATCCGGAATACGGGAGTATTTCTGTATGAGAACGGAAATGTGGGTACTGTACAGCATGTGGATGTGGCGAAATATTATGCTCAGGCATAGATAACATTTTGCTAAGGTCCTGTTTGAACTGTTATCTGATAATTTATAAAGCAGTGTATTTTGGACTAAACGTCCAATGACAAGTAAAGAATTTTGTGTTATGCTCTGATTAAGTCGATTCGGCTGAGTCAGAGCATTTTTCTTTTTCAAGTCAGAAAGTCTTTCTCAGAATAAAAAATCAAAGGAAGGAAAGAAAATATGAAGTTCAAAAAAAATTTGGGCAGGAGCGTCTTTGCACTGCTTCTTGTTCTGCTGTTTGGTTTTAGTTCAATAACTGCTTTTTCCATGGAGCGCTCCGAGGACTGGAATGAAACGGAGATTAATTCGCCCGTTTTATATGAGATGAAAGGGGGCACAGCGGAGGAGACTGAGCCGGATAGTACAGGAGCAGGAAATGCTGACATCTGTGAAAAAAGAATTGTAGAAACAAAAGAAATGACGTTTAAGAAAATATTTGTGGGACTGAAAGAAATTCCGCAGAATTTTTCCATTCAATGGGAAGTTATATGTGATTCTCCTACAGAAGGAATGCTTGCCGCCTGTGAGACTCTGACATTGGATAATGCAGAAAAGGTGGAAGTGAATACAGGGACTGTGACATGGAAAGTACCGTATTTTTACAATAAAGGTGAGAGCAGCAGAATTACAATTACTGAGAACTGTGATGTGGACGGCTATATTTATTCTGCAGAGCCCTCTTCCGGGAAAGCGGACGGAAATGTTATTATACTGTCTGTTGGCTCTATAGCATCGGGAGTGACGAGATCTGTTACAAATACCTATAAAGAAGATGACAGTAAAGAGATTGTACTTGAGAAAGTACGCACGTCGAAGCTGGGGACATCAAGTAAGCCCGCACAGGCAGGTGACCTTATCACATGGGATATCAGAATCAGCAATATCAGCAGATATTCTGCATGTCGTGTGACATTGACGGACACAGCCATGGAGGATGTGATTCTGGAATATGAAGGAAGGACAGGGACGGGCAGGCTTGTGGCCGAGGTACCTGCCCGTGAGACAATTACAGTGAAGGCCAGCCATATACTGACAAAGGATGACTATGATAAGGCAAAACAGAATGTTCTGGAACGAGTGTATAATGTGGTCTCAGGGGAAGGTGACGGTGTAGAGAGGCATACTGCGATGGATGATGGCACAGAGATGGCAGTACCGGAGCTGACGGTGAACAAGGAAGCTCAGAGGAAGATCGTGGAGGCAGGGGAGACAGTTGTATATACTGTGACAGTAACGAATAAAAGCAGACTGGACGCAAGGAAGGTGACAGTGACAGATTATCTGCCCAAGGGACTGGTTCTCATGATGGCGGAGCTGAACAATGAAAAGATTGAACCGAAAGATGGCGTATACCAGATAGGTAAAATTGAGGCAGGCAGTGAAGCCATACTGAAGCTTACTGTAAGAATAGATCGTGATTTTGAGGCAGACGAGGTTACCAATACAGTAATGGTAGATTTTGAGAACTGTGAGGGTGAGAAGCCCAGTGACAGTGAGACAATTATTGTGCTGGAACCTGCAGGCGGTTCACAGGATGGAAACAGGACACCTGAACCAGATAACACGGAACATCCGGATGAAAGAAATTGTACTGTTATCTGGGTAAGTGGTTATGATGACACGATTTATCAGACAGAAGAGAATTTGGAGCGGGAAGAAATTCCGAAGAAACATCCCGCGGACCCAATACGAGATGGATTTGCTTTTGTCGGATGGGATATCGGTGAACCAGATGAAAAGGGTAATATCATAGTAACGGCACAATGGCAGGAAATTGTTGTGCCGGAAGCAACACCGACGCCGGAGCCGACAGCAGAGCCGACGCCGGAGCCGACGACAGAGCCGGAAGCAACACCGACGCCGGAGCCGACAGCAGAGCCATCGCCGGAGCCGACGACAGAGCCGGAAGCAACACCAACGCCGGAGCTGACAGCAGAGCCGACGCCGGAGCCGACAGCAGAGCCGACGCCGGAGCCGACAGCAGAACCGACGCCGAAACCGACAGCAGAGCCGACGTCGGAGCCGACAGCAGAGCCAACGCCGGAGCCGACGACAGAGCCGGAAGCAACACCGACGCCGAAGCCGACAGCAGAGCCAACGCCGAAGCCGACAGCAGAGCCAACGCCGGAACCGACACCGGAACGGCAGTCAGCTATACCGCTGACACCTGTATGGACTATACCACCTGCGGAAACAATACTGCCTGTAAAGGCACAGATTGTGCCTGTGGAACCGACGGTTTCAGATATGCCCGCTGCAGAAAAGCAGCCTGTGGAATCGGCGATATTGTATGAAGAACCTGTATCCATGCCAGCCCCTGCAGAGGAGTCTGAATCGTCAGATATAGGTGACAGGAACATTCCGCTGGCAGGCAGGGAAAGCGGTTCTCCGGCATGGGCTTTGCTGAATCTGATTCTCACGATTCTTACTGCAATCATCAGTCTGGCTTTGCTGATATCCTATTTTACAAGGGAAGGAAAAGGGGATGAAGAGAAGGCGTTAAAGAATGGAGAGGAAGCAGATGAGCACGAAAATGATTTGAAAAGGCATGGTTTGATAAGAATTCTGAGTATTCTTCCTGTGATATTGGCAGTTATCACATTCATTTTGACAGAAAATATGCGCAACCCCATGATCTTTATTGACAGATGGACTATATTAATGCTTTTATATATGGTAATCAATATTACACTGGCTGTTTTCGCTGTCAAAAAAAGAGAGGAAAAAGAAGAAATGCAGGAAGAAAAAGTATAAAAATAAATGAAAAAGACATACAGAAATAGATGAGAATAGTTAGAGTATGGTCTTGATAAATTGGCCTGTTTTCCGTATGATAAAAAGAATGAAGAAATAGAATTTTCTACTTTCCTTCGCCAAATGATGACGAGTGACGGTTCTGACTCGTCGGTAAAATAAAAAATGACCAGGCGAAGAAAGAATTCTGCGAGGCGGCCGTCAACTGGTCAGCCTCGCTTTTGTTTGCCCAGCATGGGCAGTAATCTAACGGGTGAAAGTCCCGAGTGTGCCTGGGCAACGAGGAAACACATAGCTGAACAGCAAGGGTGTCCACCGCGAGATGGAATCTGAAAGAAGCTGTAAGCAAACCCTTGGTCCGACGGACAGGAACCGCATAAAAGGCTGGGAAATACGGATAAGTCTGCAAAAGAAGATGAAGTCCAAAAGTTGCCGGAAGTACCAGTAAATGCGGCGGATAGGTGAGGGGAAAGATACTGCGCCTTAACTGGGGAGGTCTCACAGGCGGTCTCATTAGCCGTAGTAACAACGAACTGTGAGAAGTCAGCAGAAGCCATAGTAGCAGGGAAGTTCCTGTAATGGGAATGGAGCGAAGGGCTGAACAATCAATCAGTTGAAGTACGTTCCACTTCGTAGCCGGAGCATAACGCCTGTCGATGACTTCAAAGGAGGCAAAGGCAAAAGGGGAAGAAAGGAAACAACGCATGGACACAAGTAGTCTCATGGAGCAGATATTAAGTAAAGATAATCTCAATGCGGCATATCTGCAAGTCGTAAGGAACAAAGGAGCGGCAGGAGTG
>NZ_JANJZD010000089.1 GCF_024623325.1 Acetatifactor muris | reverse complement strand
AGCAAAGGTTGACTGGCATTTTAGGACAGGTGATGCCAGAATAAAGCTCAAGTCTTTATACCCCAGCTTTACTGCCGCCTCTTAAAAGGCGGTAGTAAGGTTAAATATCGTCATGTCAATACACTAGAAGAAAAACATAAGGATCATCAGCTTAAGGGTAAAATGTCAAAATACAGAAAATGCCATATTCAGCCAGATTGGCTATTGGTGTATCTAATTGAGGAAGACATATTAGTTTTAACATTGGTTGATACTGGGACACATTCAGATTTGTTTGGAGAATAAGGAGACGATAAAGATTACTATACAACAAAAAATTGATATGGCTTGTGATCATGCTGGAATCAGTAAAGCGGAATGATTAATTTTTGTATAGATAATCAATGGAATGTATGTTATAATTTTCCTATTAAACAAAAGGGATATAATAAAATGTTAGATAAACTAATTGTAGTAGGAAAATAAAAAAGCGAATTTAATTCCATCTTGGGATTAAATATAGAACCTAAAAAGATATACAGATCAAAAGGTTTACCAGCTCATATGTTGAAAAGTAAACATGCAAAATGTTTGAAATATATTGACTATATACCAGATATTATTAATAATCCTGATTATATCGGTGTAAATCCAAATGAAAACGGTGCGGAATCTATAGAACTTATCAAAAGATACCGTGACAATGTTATGATAGGAATTAAGTTAGACAAAGACAACGATTATCTGTATGTATCAACTATGCACGATATACAGGAATCAAAAATACAACGACGTTTACATAGTGGTAGAATTAAAGAATTTAAGATTGACAACACGCAAAACATATAGTATATTATAGGTACAAAGAGAATAAGATAGTAATAAGCATGATTATTTTTGAGGTCGGAAATGGTTCCCGACACACTCGTAAGAGTACCTGAGATGATGGATACACCGCCCATCCAAAAATAATTGTGCTTTTATTATATATAGATTAGGGGGCGGTAAAGATATTTACAAATGTAATACGGAAAATCTTAAAAGATTGTGAAGATGAAGGGAAAAAAGTTACACAAGTGGAACTTGCTAATGTGCTAGGAATCAGCAGACAAGCGTTTACTAATAAATTAACAAGAGATAGCTTTTTTATAGATGATGTTGTCAAGATTGCTAATTATCTAGGAATGCAAGTTATTTTAAAAGGTTCAAATGAATATGTTATAGAAAAAGAAGATTAAGGAATGCCGGATATCTTCTTTTTTTGTACAATAAAACAAGTACACAAAAAGTGTACAAAATAAATAAAATATTAGTAAATATTTTGTGTACAATGTCAATAGTAATATGTACACAAATAGTGTACAATAAAGACAGTTAAAGGAAAGCAATGAACCAATAACAAAGAACATTGATAACTTACCTTCTGCACTTGTCGCACTAATCGGACTGAAGTTCAAGAAAGCGTGAAAATCGTTTGGGAGATTGCAGTTATAGTTTTATTGTTTATTAAAATGGGCGATATGGATCACTGTAAACAGTTGAACATCGTCTTTTTTAATAAGCAATAAAGAGAATAAAAATATAGATCATAGACAATCAAAGAAAGGTTAAACGGTGGATGTTATGTTGAAAATTTATTTAACAAATTTAGGGAAGTATAACGAAGGCGAACTTATAGGCGAATGGGTGGAATTGCCTTGTACAGATGATGAACTGGAAGCAGTCAAAGAAAGAATCGGGATCAGTGACGAACCAGACGAAAACGGAAATTATTATGAAGAATGGTTTATAACAGATTATGAAACAGATATTCACGGTTTGGAAGTTGGAGAGTATGACAATCTGGATGAGTTAAATGAACTTGCAGAAACTTTAGACGATCTGGACGAGTACGAGCGGGAAATTGTAGAAGCCATGATATCTGAAGGATATTCTTTGGATGATGCACTGGACGGAAAAGATGATTGCATAATCTATTATAATTGCGAAGATATGGAAGACGTGGCGAGAGAATATGCAGAGGAAACAGGGCTGCTGGACAGCATTCCCAAAAATCTGCAAAGCTATTTTGATTTTGAGGCATACGGACGCGACATGAGTTTTGAAGGACATTTTGTATTCACTGACAAAGGAAATTGTGTGCAGATTCTTTAATCTGTACACAATAAAATTGTAATTTGAAGTGAGGGGGAATAGAAATGTCAAACAAAGAACGTACATTATGGTATGCTCTGTTTCTCAGCATTGTGAAAAATCTTTCTGCTGAGGACTCTTTACAGCTTATGGGATTTTAAATTTTTGTAGGTAGTCAGAACGGCTATGGAGAATATAAGGCTATAGCCGTTTTATAGTGCTTATAAAGGTAAAACAAGCGTTAGAAAGTAAACGGTAGATAGTGCGTACCTCGACTATGGAGGCAAAATATGTGACAATAGACTATATTTCTATCACAGGTATTAAAAGTTGAACCTTAACTTTTGATACCGCTATACGGAGGTAAGTCTATG
>NZ_JANJZD010000088.1 GCF_024623325.1 Acetatifactor muris | reverse complement strand
CGTAAGCTTGATTACATATTTTCTGGGTCTTGCCATAGGAATCACCGCCGTTTTTTTCTTAGTATATACCAAAACGGCTGTATTTACCAGCATAATTTATCTATATATCAACATGTCACTACACTAGTGCATCTACAGAGTTAAATAAGTTTATTGATATTGCAAAAGTTCTTGATGGTGCAATTATTGAAATTGCTGGTAATACAGATCCTAATCCTAATAGTGATCCGCTTGATGAATATAATACCAAATTGTCTCTACAAAGAGCAGAAGCAGTTAAGAATTATTTTATTATGAATGGTATATCTGCTGATAGAATTGTTGTTGTTGGCAATGGTTCCAGTAATCCAATTGTTGAAAATGATACAGAGGAGCATCGTGCGATGAATAGAAGAACGGATGTATCGTTTAAAATTGTCGAGTAGGAGAATCAAATGATTGTGTTAAATGTTGGTGTATTTCTTGTGTGCTTTGCAGTAGCTTTCTTGGTAGGATATATAGTTGGCAGATACAAAAAGAAATCGAAATAGAGTAAATTGCGTTGTGTGGTGTTAAAGCCACACAAGGTATTAAAAATAAACATACGCTTGACTATCTACCAGAGTGTTTAATCACTCAATTAGATAAATTTCGTTGTTTTCATTTTAACCTTGGTGCAAGATTAATAAATATGTTAACAGATAAAATTAAAGAAGTTAAAGAAAAATAATACAGAAAGGACAAAGGTGCTGCAGCCGTGAGATGATCATACCTTTCTGGTGGAGAAAAATATTCGAGAATAGCAATTATGAATTATGGCAAGGCGATTGTCTTGAGTTGATGAATAATATCCCTGACAAATCAATAGATATGGTTTTGACCGATTTACCTTATGGAGTGTTAAATAAGAAAAATAAAAATGCAAAATGGGATTGCAAAATAGATCTGTCATTATTGTGGAATGAATATTCTCGTTTAATAAAAGATAATGGTGCAATTCTCTTATTTGGCAGTGGAATGTTTACTGCTGACCTTATGAAAAGTAATCCTAAATTATGGAAGTATAATCTGGTATGGGATAAAGTGGCAAAGACTGGATTCCTAAATGCTAAGAGAATGCCATTAAGACAGCATGAGGATATTGTTGTTTTTTATAAAAAACTTCCTACATATAATCCTCAGATGACAAAATGTGAGCCACATAAGAGAAATCATTCAAAGGGGAATATGCTCAGTCCAACAAAGAATAGCTGTTATGGTGAGTTTGTAGAAACTCCGACAATTATTTCCGATGAGAAATATCCAACTTCTATTATTAGTATTTCCAAAGAGCATTGTAATGGCAAGTTTTTTCATCCGACTCAAAAGCCAGTAGAATTATTGGAATGGTTGATAAAAACTTATACGAATGAAAATGAAGTAGTTTTGGATAATACGATGGGTAGTGGTTCTACAGGAGTTGCTTGTAAAAATATAAATAGAAGATTTGTTGGTATTGAGTTAGAGAAGAAATACTATGATATAGCAGTGAAAAGAATAGCAGGATGAAAAGCCAAATTTAAGTAGAAAAATTTAAAAGAACGATAAAAATATGAGAGAAAATCGAAAGGAGTAATACCTATCCGGTGAAACCGGTTGTTGAGAGACTGTTTAACTCAACATAAAAGCAATTTAGCAGCGTTGGCGAAAGCTGGCACGGGAGGGTATATTGCTTGCCACGATCCGTAGGGTAAGTGGTTGGTATGAAGTATATTGCAAGTTGTAGCTTGGGCAAGGATAGTCTTACCATGGTTTTAAGAATTTTAGAAGAAAATTTACCTTTAGATGAGGTGATTTTCTTTGATACAGGAATGGAATTTGATTCTATTTATCATAACAGAGACAAAATGAAACGATTGTTAGCAGAGAATAAAATACTATTTTCTGAGTTATCATCTAAAAATCATTTTTTGTTTGATATGTTTGTTAGACCAATAAATTATCGTGATCCGCAGAGCAAACCATATCCGATTCATTATGGATATGATTGGTGTGGAGGTAGAGGTATTCGCTGGGGAACGAGTGGTAAACTATCAGCAATAATGAATCATTATAAAAAATATTACCCAAATGAAGAAATAACTGAATATGTTGGTATAGCAACAGATGAACTTGGAAGGACTAGAGAAAATAATAGGATTGGTGTCAGTAAAGCATATCCTCTTGTTGATTGGGGAATGACAGAGAGATTGTCTTACATATTGCTACGATCGTGGATGGAATTGGGATGAAAATGGAGTTGAATTATATAGTGTTCTGGATCGTGTGAGTTGTTGGTGCTGCCAGAATAAAAATTTGAAAGAATTGAAGAATATTTTTATGTATTTGCCTGAATACTGGCAGAGATTAAGAGGATTGCAGAGCAGGATTGATTCGCCTATGAAGGGAGTTGGTAAATCTGTATTTCAATTAGAAGAACGATTCAAAAGAGAACTAGTGTACTGACATGATGATATTTAACCTTACTACCGCCTTTTAAGAGGCGGCAGTAAAGCTGGGGTATAAAGACTTGAGCTTTATTCTGGCATCACCTGTCCTAAAATGCCAGTCAACCTTTGC
>NZ_JANJZD010000087.1 GCF_024623325.1 Acetatifactor muris | reverse complement strand
GTAAACGGTAGATAGTGCGTACCTCGACTATGGAGGCAAAATATGTGACAATAGACTATATTTCTATCACAGGTATTAAAAGTTGAACCTTAACTTTTGATACCGCTATACGGAGGTAAGTCTATGAGTTCAGCAACAACGGCAGTGGCTGTACAATACCGTTTAAAAGAATGGGCGGAGCAGATCAGGGAGTGCCAGAACCGTCCCGCAGGCATGAGTGTTGTCGATTGGTGTGCCACCCACAGTATTACGAAAGGGAATTACTATTACAGGCTGCGCTGCGTAAGGCAGGCATGTCTGGAAAACCTTCCGCCGGAGGCTCCGGCGCAGCAGATTGTGCCGGTAAACACCTGTCTCCTGCAGCAGGATACACAAAGCGGCAGCGGTATACAGCAGGGGCTTTGCGTCTCTGTAAATGGTTTTTCCATCCACGTAACGGAATCCACACCCATGCCGCTGCTTACGGCAGTCCTTAAGGTGGTGCGGAATGCTCAATGACGCCACCTGCTTTAAAGCCGTCTACATTGTCTGCGGCTACACTGATCTGCGCGCCGGCATAGACCGGCTGGCGGCACTGGTGGAAACACAGACCGGGAACAGGCCATATGTCCCGGATGCACTCTATCTTTTCTGCGGGAAGCGCACAGACCGCATCAAGGGACTTGTATGGGAAGGGGACGGCTGGCTCCTGTTATACAAGCGGCTCTCGGAAAGCCGGTTCCAGTGGCCGCGCACCCCGGAGGAGGTGCGTGAATTAACGCCGCAGCAGTTCCGATGGCTGATGGAAGGTCTGACGATTACCCCGAAGAAATCAGTCAGGCCGGTGGAACCGCCGGAATACATAGGCTGACTTTGTGCAAAATGGAGAAATTTTCAGACGGTATTCCTGCCGGGAAAAATGTCCAACCTGATCCCTGCGCAACCACGCCGCAGACCATAAAAGCGTCCAGAATGAACGCAGACATGCTTTTCCTTCCTGAAAAAGGGTTCTGGAAACAGCATCATACAAAGGCAGCATCCGCTGTTTTAACCATAGGCATTATGACGGACATCCGGCAGCGCCGTGTTCGCAAAAATCCCGTATCCATGGTATGATAAGGGTATCAGGATACCGGGAGAAAACAGCATGGCCTTAAAATATACGGAAGAACAACTGAACAGCCTTGACCGGGAAACGCTTATCAGGCTGTTCCTGTCGCAGCAGGAGCAGCTTGAAAACATCGACCATACGCTCCAGCTTGTTTTGGAGCAGATGGCGGATTTAAAACGGCACCGTTTTGGCAGGTCATCGGAGAAACATGAGACCGAAGACCAGATTTCCTTTATGGAAGTGGATGGGAAAATCGTATTTTTTAACGAAGCCGAAACTGTTGCTGCAGAGGAAAACACACAGGAAGAGCCGGAAAGCGTTTCCCGCAGAAAGCCGAAGAAAAAGCAGGGCAAACGGGAAGAAGACCTGGAGGGGCTTCCGGTAGTTGTGGTGGAGCATTCCTTGACGGATGAGGAACTGGCAGATAAATTTGGAAAAGACAGCTGGAAACAGCTTCCTGATGAAGTATACCGCAGGTACAGCTTTACCCCGGCAAAGGTCGAAGTGGAAGAACACCATGTAAAGGTATATGCAGGGAAAAAAACACAAGAGGTCATCAAGGCACCGCATCCGCAGGCTTTATTAAGGGGGAGCCTTGTTTCCCCTTCGCTGGAGGCAGCCGTAATGAACGCCAAATATGTCAATGCTGTCCCGCTTTACCGGCAGGAGCAGGAGTTCGGGCGCTGCGGCCTGCATATATCCAGGCAGAACATGGCGAACTGGACGATCCAGTGCGCAGACCGTTACCTTGCGGTCCTTTATGACTGCCTCCACGAAAAGCTGTACGGCTACCACGTCCTGCAGGCGGACGAAACGCCCGTGCTGGTAAATAAGGACGGCCGCCCCGCCGGCGCAAAAAGCTACATGTGGGTGTACCGCACCGGACGGATGTACACAGAACGCCAGATCGTCCTGTATGAATACCAGAAGACGCGCAATGCCAGCCATCCCAGAGAGTTTTTGAAAGACTTCAACGGCGTATGCGTCACGGACGGATATCAGGTCTATCACACCATTGAATGCGAACGGGAAGACCTGCGGATTGCCGGATGCTGGTCCCATGCCAGACGGAGGTTTGATGAGGCGGTCAAGGCCCTGCCTAAGCAGAAGCAGAAAGACAGCCGCGCGTATCTGGCACTGACCATGATACAGGCGATCTACCGGGAGGAAAAACAGTTAAAGGATCTCCCGGCAGGGGAACGGAAAAACCGCCGCCAGTTGAGCGTAAAGCCCCTGGTGGAGGCTTATTTCGTATGGGTTCGTGAAAACCTCCCGAAAGTGCCGCAGAAGAGCAGGACGTGGGAAGGCTTCCAGTATTCCCTGAACCAGGAGAAATACCTGAAAGTGTTCCTGGACGATGGCGAAGTGCCGATGGACAACAACGCTGCGGAACAGTCCATCCGCGGATTCTGTATTGGTAAGAAAAACTGGGTGATGATCGAT
This sequence comes from Acetatifactor muris, assembly GCF_024623325.1. Classification (GTDB taxonomy): domain Bacteria; phylum Bacillota; class Clostridia; order Lachnospirales; family Lachnospiraceae; genus Acetatifactor; species Acetatifactor muris. Next base: position 290 of record NZ_JANJZD010000087.1, on the reverse strand, counting down.
ACCATTGCCGGAGCAAAGTCCAGCGCCATCATCTACAGCATTGCGGAAACCGCAAAAGCAAACAATCTGAAACCGTATGATTACTTTGAGTATCTGCTTACCGAGATCCCGAAGCATCTGGATGATACAGACCGCAGTTTTCTGGATGACCTGCTCCCCTGGTCACCAGGCCTGCCAGCGAATTGCCGCAAGCCTGATAAAGGTGAAGTGAAATAAAGACTGGAGCAAATCTGTTTCTATCATACAGGTTTGCTCTTGTTTTGTATAGGTACTCACTATCTACCGTTTAC
>NZ_JANJZD010000086.1 GCF_024623325.1 Acetatifactor muris | reverse complement strand
TTATCCAAACTTAAATAAAATCCAAACCTTTCAGAAAAAAGACGTAAACCGCAACAAATACCGTCTGAAAAGGTTTGGATTTTATTTTTGGTGTATGATTCCTTTATAACAAAAAAAGGGAGGTCATACCATGGATTTACAAAACCTAAAGGAACACCATGAAGAACTTCTTTCCTTCATGGAAAACAATGGCTATTGCAGTACCTACATACACCGGTTCAGAGATGAAATCAACCGTATACTGGCGGATGCAGACAGCCACCGCTGGCAGTCATACCAGGATATTTACCTTGAATACTTAAAGGTACCGCATTCCAAGGACTATCTCCGCAACAAGAGGACGATCATCGGAGCCCTGGAGCAATTCGATCTCTTCGGCCACTTTCCGGACGGCAGACACCGCCATACCCTTTTTGAAAGGGGCTCCTACCACCTGCTGGTGCCGGAATTCCAGGAACTGATTGATTTCTACCGTGCGTATGAAGTTCAGCGCGGCAAAAAAGAATCAACCATCCGGGGTGAGTCCCTTAACACGGCATCTTTTTTATACCGGATGCAGGAGCAGGGAGCCCGGAGCCTGGATGAAGTGACAGAAGATGCTGTCCTGTCGTTTTTCGTTTCGGACGACGGCACGCTGCAGAAGAGCTGTTCCTACAAGAAGAACATATCCGCTGTCTTTAAGGCCGGACTCAAATGGAAGGAACCACAGTGCCGGAGGATACTGGGCTTTCTCCCGCTGCTGCGCGAAACAAGGAAAAACATACGATACCTTACACAGGATGAAGTCAGGCTCCTGCGGGATGCGGCAGAGAATGATGGATTCTCCGCCCGCAACAAAGCCATTCTCCTCCTGCTCCTTTTTACAGGCCTGCGGGGATGCGATATCGCCGGCCTTACATTCAGCTCCATCGACTGGGAAAAAGAACGGATACTGGTGGAGCAGCAGAAGACATCCGTGCCGGTGGAGATACCTCTTTCTGCTGTTGTAGGCAATGCCATATACGATTATCTGGCAGAGGAAAGGCCGGATACCGGGAGCCTGCGCCTGTTCCTGTCAGAAACACATCCCTTTTCACCCCTGGCTGCCGGGAGCATTGGCAACATCGTGGCAAAAGCCTGCAGGCTGGCGGGGATAAGGCAGGAGCCCGGAGACAGGAAGGGCACCCATATCTTCCGGCACAACCTGGCGTCCACCATGCTGGAGAACGGCGTCCCACAGCCCGTCATCACGCAGACCCTGGGACATACAGCCCCGGATTCCCTTGAGCCTTACCTGAGGGCGGACTTTGTGCATTTAAAAGAGTGCGCGTTAAGCATAGAAGCTTTCCCGCTGGCGGAGGAGGTGTTTTCCTTATGAAAGAGTTCCGGTCTTTTCTTGCCCCGCAGATCCGCCATTTCATACGGTACCGGCAGGCGTCGCAGCGCTGGAACGACTCTTCCTATGAAGAGAACCTGATGCTTTTCGACCGCTACTGCCTTGAAAACTATCCGGGTGATACCATGCTGACACAGGAGATGGTTGACGGCTGGTGCCGCCAGCGGCACACGGAAGCAAACAATTCCTGCCGGTCAAGGATCTATGTGGTGGACAGCTTTGTCCGTTTCCTGAATGGGCGGGGTCTGTCCCCTGTACAGCCCCCGCAGATTCCCCGTAAGGAAATGCGGACTTACATCCCCCATGCCTTTACACAGGAAGAGCTCAGCCGTTTCTTCCATGAGTGCGACCATATCCCCGTCATCAACAACCGGAAAGAGACGGTCATAAGGAAAATGACCATCCCCGTCTTTTTCCGGCTCCTTTACAGCAGCGGGATCCGCACGAATGAAGCAAGGCTGCTCCCCAGGGAAAATGCAGACCTTGAAAGGGGCGTCCTGGACATACAGTACTCCAAGGGGCATGACCAGCATTACATTGTCCTGCATGACTCCATGCTGGAAATCATGCGCAGGTACGATACGGCCATTGGGGAGATTGTGCCCGGGAGGGAATATTTCTTCCCTTCCATACGGAATTCGCATTTGGGCAGGGGGTGGGTGACCAAAAACTTTAACCTCCTGTGGCGCGGGGTGAACGCATCCCACGCTACTGCCTACGAATTCCGGCACCATTATGCCGTGGAAAACATCAACCGGTGGGTGGGACGGGGCTTTGAGTTCCATGACAGGCTGGTATTCCTCAGTAAGAGCATGGGGCATACGACAGTGGAGAGCACGAAGTACTACTACTCGATTGTGCCCGGGCTCTCGGAGATCATAAAGGAACAGACACAAGCCGGTTCGGAATGGATGATGCCGGAGGTGCCCGCAGATGAAGAAACCTAATAAGGAAAGCATCCTGATAGCCGGATATATTTCAGGGTTTCTGGACGGTTATGTCCTTTCACAGAAAACAGACAGCATGAACACCCTGAAATCCTACCGGGATGCGATCGTGCTGTACCTGTTCTTTCTGGAGAATGAGAAAAAGATACACAGTGACAGCCTGAATGCAGACTGCTTCCGGCATACGGTTATCGAAGAATGGCTTGTCTGGCTGCGGGAATCCAGGGGATGCAGCCCGGAGAGCTGCAACAACAGGCTGGCATCTTTAAGGACATTTTTGAAGTACCTGGGCAGCCGGGATGTGGCTTACCTGCACTTGTATCTGGAGGCGGCCCAGATCCCGCGCAGGAAATGCCAGAAAAAGAAAGTGGAAGGCCTGACGAGGGAAGCGGTAAAGGCACTGCTGGATGCCCCCAGCCCATTAAGCAGGACCGGACGCCGGGATATGGCATTCCTTATCCTGCTCTACAGCACCGCTGCCCGGCTGGACGAGCTCCTGTCGATGAAGAACAGCCAGCTCCACCTGTCGGACGAAAAACCATATGCGGTTATTATCGGGAAAGGAAATAAGATCCGCACCCTTTACCTGCTGCCCAAGACCGTCGCGCATTTAAAGC
>NZ_JANJZD010000085.1 GCF_024623325.1 Acetatifactor muris | reverse complement strand
CAAGCTGTTCCCGTTCGGATTCCAAATCTTTGCGGGAGTAGGAATTGCCTTTCAGGTTGGCTTTCAAATACCGGACAGCGGCATTGTAAGCGTCCAGTTCCTCCCGGTGGCTCTCCGCAAACTTCTCCTTTTTCTTCTTCCAGCCGATGGCGGCATACTCTGCATGGACTGGCTTGGCGGCTTCGTATTTGTCAATGTAGGAGAGCATGGTACCTATGGCTTTTATCCGCTTCTCGCTTTTTTTCATGTTCCCCATGACGGAAACGGCGGTCTGGCTGATCTCGTCCAGCCGGGTGTCAAAGCTCTCCACGGTGGAGATTCCCTTTTTCCGCAGGAAGTCCATCGCCGTCTGCACTTTATTGTAGTCGGCAACGGTTCCTTTCAGCTTCCCTCTGGAAGTCCAGTCGGCACGTTCCCCGCTCCGCTGCTCCAGATACCGGAATAACAGTTCCGGGAGTGTCGGTTCCTTCGCCTGCTCCAATGCTTCCAGCAATACAGCCTTTTTCTCTTTTAAGTCAGACAGCCATCCCTTTAGGCTCCGTACCATCTGCCGGATGGACTGCATGAGCCGGTTAGCGGTCTTGATGTCCCGGTTCAGGTTTCCGATGTTGGTCTGGATTCCCTTCTTCTCCATCTGGCAGGCGGCAGGCCCCATGTGGACGGTGGGGATTTTATCAATCCCCTGCCGGGCATAGGAGCGCAGGTCTAGCCGTTCCGGGCGGTCGTTGGCTTCCAGATAGCGGTTGGCCGTGTCCGCCCATCCCTGCCGCCAGATTTCGGCGTACTTCCGGTCATTCCAGTCTACCGTGTTCTCCTTGTGGCTTTTCCATCTGCCGGACGGGAGCCGGATGCGTTCCCCGTTTCTGTCAAGGTCGTACACTTTGCGGCTCTTGGGGAGCCATCTGCCTTTTTCGTCCATCGCCCGCATGGTGAGCAGGATATGGGCGTGGGGGTTGCAAATGCCCGGTTTACCGGGCATTGCCCTTGTGTCGTGGATGGCAAAGTCGGCTATCATGCCTTTGGAAACAAAAAACTCCCGGCAGTAGTCACGGACAACGTCGACGTGCTGTTCCGATGGGATTTCCCTTGGGATGGCAAGCACGAACCGCCGGGCAAGCTGGGAGTCCCATTGTTTTTCCTGCACTTCAACAGAGTTCCATAAGGCATTGCGGTCTGCAAACTCCGGCGGCGCATGGGGCGGGAGCAGGATTTCCTTGTGGGTGACTTCGTTCCTGTAAGGATAGTATTTCTGCTCCTGGTCATATTCGGAGAACAGCTTCTCGCCGCTCTGGTAAGCGGCGGCAGAAACGGCGGATTCATTGTTACTCCGCTTGATAATGGTGATTTTATAGTGCGGGCATGGCAAGTGTACGTCCTCCTTTCTCCCGGATTTCGGGCATAGAAAAAGCAGGATAACTTTTTCAGCTTCCTGCTTGGGTGTGCCGCTGGTGTGCGGCGGAATATTTAGTTTTTTGATGGGTTATCAGTTCGACAAACTGGAATTGCATTAAAGCTCTCCGGCAGGAATTTTTTTATTTCTGTATGCCGTAATTAGTTTGTTAAGCCACTCGTCGTCATAGTTTAACACAAGACTATCATAAATCAGTCCAAAGTCATCAGAAACATATTCCGACAGTTCACCGCCGATATTTTCCTCAATTATCATGAACGCCTTTTCTCTTATTTTGCCTTGTTCTTCTTCATTTTTATCTGTATAACTTTGGGTATTTTTCAGTGTCTCTATTTCTTCATTAACTCGACACCATTCAGTATCGAACGGGTCACTATCCCTACTGTCAAGCAATTCATTTAGGTAATCTTCATCAAATATATTGCAGTCGATACTATTAAGGCTTTTCAAAAGTTCATTCATTAAGTCCATATTCTTTTCCTCCATAAAATTTCCAATTTTCATTTTGCTTAATTCCCCGACAAATATCGATTTATCGCTGGCTCTATTATACAGCCTTAACTTGCTATACTGTGCACCGGTAAAATTTGCAGCGCGACCCGACTGCAGACCGCCAGCCAGGTGCTTTCCCGGGGACACCACTGTAAATCCTGGCGGTCTGCAGTATAACGACTCACGCGTCTGACTAAATGACATGTATTTTTCCTAAAGATACAAATTATTTTACACTACCTACCGTAAATGCAAATACTCCATCATACATAACCATAATTCTCCATGATTCAAATAAGAAAATTCTTCATACTCCTTTTCAGATACTTTTTCCTTTCTATAATCAGCTCCTATTTTTTTTTAATTCTTTTTCTATAGTTGAAATATTATGTTCAAAATAAACGCACAAAAGTATTGGAAATTGCTCTATTCGCTTCAATGTTTGTTTAAAATCGCTATCCTTAAAAAATTTTTTTAAAAATACAATTGTCTTACTTTTACTTTCTCCAATTCCATAAATAGATAAACTATATAAATCTTCCGATTCTTCTTTATGATAATAAGCATCAAAGATATTAGGAGTAATATTCATATCTGCCCATGTTGTAGAATACAGTTTTCCGTACATTGTCCACTCTTTAAAAATGTTTGCAGCCAATACCATATCTTCACAAGTCTCTATTCTTGGTAATATGTTTTGATCAAATTCTATTAGTTCTAATCCAGTCTTCCCCTCATATTTCTTATCATAATATATATACTCATGATCAGGTTCACAAATTATTTGTATTGACACTAAGTCCTTTCTAAAACACATATAAAGCCAGTTGGCATCATCATATGCAGCATATATATTATAAGGCCCATCCTCCTCGTTTCTTATAATACTATCCTTTATTTTTTCGATTAGTTCAGATGTTATCTGAGCTTCCTCATAAAAATCAACACTACCCATATACCAATCACACTGTAATTCTTTTATATAAATTTCCATTTTTATGTCCAATCCTTTCGCATTGCTCAAGTCACACCATTTTACAACATTCCTCACGGATAGACAATATTACCCAAATCCAGTATAAAATTACGTTTTATGCTCATGAACGCATTTAATTGCCGCTTTCAGCTCTGGATTGCCGATGCGTTCACTCGTTTTACTGTGCAGGCGGCAATTATTTGCGTTTGTGGGTATAAATTGGATTATGCTAGAGCGTGTTTGAAAATTACCAACTTTTGGTCATTTTATCCAAATTAAGATTGAAGCAAGGCATACGAATCCCATATATGTGAAAGCCAGCTTATCATACCGGGTTGCAATGCGGCGGAATC
>NZ_JANJZD010000084.1 GCF_024623325.1 Acetatifactor muris | reverse complement strand
TCTGGATTATTCCGATTTTGGGATTATTCCGATAAACTCGTTCTGTAAGCAGTATTTACGATCTTTCAAACAAGTTTATCGGAATAACTTTTTAATAGCCTCTTAATAACTGGTCTATGATATCCTGCGATTCCCATATGGGAGAATCATCCTTGATATTTGCCGTCAATAAATCTTTTGACGCTTTTTCCACTGCCTGACGTTTCATCTCCGTATCGGCATAGGCATAGATCAGTGTGGTTTCCGGATCTTCATGGCCGAGGAATTCTGACAGCATGGCGAGCGGCATCCCGTTCTGGTACAGGTGCATTGCCCGTGAGTGCCTCAGCATATGCGGGTGTACATTGTCCGGGACATGGACGTTCCGTGTGCGTGCCTCAGCTGCATATTTTTTCAGAAAACGGGCAACATTGTCATCCGACATGGGAGTTTTTTCTTTCCGGTGCTTTGTATAAAAGAGAAAACAGTCCTTTTTACTGTCATTGTGGAATAAGGACTTATATCTGCTGAACATCTGCATGGTTTCTTTGGAAACAGGTACAAGACGTGGCTTGGCACCTTTTCCGAACAGGCAGATGGTCGAATTGTCCACATTTATATCAGACAGCTTCAGCTGAAGCATTTCCCCGTCACGGGCTGCCGTGTCATACATCAGCGTCAGGAAGAAGCGGTCACGCAGCCCTTTTGGAGTATCCGCATCCGTACATCCAATGATTTCAGCAACCGCGTCTTTTGGCATATGGCGCACGACACGTGAGTTATCTGTCCCTTTTTTAAGCGGTATTGTACAGAGATCGGCATATACTGTATATACTTCAGGACAGGTATACGCCGCAAACTTAAAAAACGAACGTATGCAGCTCAGCCTGTTATTACGTGTGGATTCCTTCCAGCCTTTCCGATCTTCCATTGTATCCAGGAACTCTGTCAGAATGGCAGATGTAAAGCTTTCAAATTTCAACCCGGAAGCAGGAATCCCTTTCTCCTGCAGTAAAAAGCGGAGCAGGAGATTCCATGCCATATGACAGGAAGCGATCGTTTTCTCGCTGCTGTTGCGCTGTCTGGGAAGGTAAACGCCAAAATATTCTTTCAACTTCTTCCAAAAAGAATTGCTTTTCATCGTTCACCTCCGATCATGCCGGAAATGTCCATGAACTCCATCTTTGACAGGCGTTCCGGTAAAAGGTGCAGATAGTAGCAGGTCTCCCGGAAAGTCTGGTGCCCCATATAGGCGCTTAGATAAGGTAGAAACTGCCCAAAATCTTTGCCCTCTTCCATCCAGCGTGTCAGGGTCTGTGTGGCAAAGTTATGCCTGAGGATGTAGGGTGTGCAGTAACGTTCAGGAACTTCAGGGTTCCCAGCTATTTTCCAGCACTTATGGAAAAGGGTGCTGATGCTTTGTGCCCAATGTTCGTTTCCGTTCCTGTTTGGGAAAAATATTTCCGTACCGGGATACATTCCCCGTGCAATGCTGTCATAATTGCGGCACATATCCATTATCCCGTGGTCTACTGCTATGCGTCTGTCCTTATGCCTTTTGGAATCCGCGATATATATCGTGTCATGGCTAAAATCAAAGTCCTGCCTCTTAAGATGCCTGACCTCCTGGGGCCTCATCCCGGTAGAATACTGGAGGCGGAAGATAGTGGCTGCCGTATACTCCATGAGCGGGCTTGCCGGGTTATGAGGATACCTGTCGGTCGCATGGAAAAAACGTCGGCATTCTTCTTCACTCATGATATATGGGAGATTTCTTTTCTTATAGCTGAAATAATCTGCCGGAAATACACAGGCATCCTTGCCTGACAGGATCTGGTACCGACCGAGGTTCCTGACAGCAGCCACATCTACATAAATATCACAGCGTTCCCGTTTTGCCTGCAGATAGGACAGGGCTATGTCCCATGTAAGGACATCCGCATCAGGGAAAACGTCCCGGCAGTACCTGTCAAACTGCACCAGATGCCTGTCATAGCTGTCCTCCGCGTATCCGAGGATTTTACGCCACTCCCTCATTCTTTGTATGTCAGACGCAAATTTACTTTGGAAGGAAACCATTATACAAGCCCCTCCTTTCGTGTATGCATTGCGCCGAGATCCAGACAGCACTCCCGCAGTTTTTCCGTATCCAATGCGATATACCGTTTGGAAGATTCGATGTTTCCATGCCCGAGAACCTGGGCAACTGTAGAAATGGAGGTTCCTGAAACCACCATTTTTGTCCCGGCAGTCCTCCGTAACGCGTGAAAAGACTTCCCATCCCAGCCGGTACGGGCAATTCCAGCCGCTTCCACATACTCACGCAGGGCTACATTGAAGAGCGTCGGACTGACGGGGATACCAGAAACAGGATACAGTATGCGCAGAAATACATAGGGGGTATCCATTCGGGGTCTGGAATGGAGGATATAATCCGCAATGGCATTTCCGACATCGATGGGAAGCGGCAGCAGCAGGGAAACCTTTGTCTTTTTTTGGGTCACCCGTATGGTCCTTTCTGTCCATGAGATGTCAGTAAGCTTAAGTTCTGATATATCAGAAGCCCGCATCCCTGTCCTCATGGCAAGAAGGAATATGGCGTAATCCCGCCGTCCTTTGTCAGTTGTACGGTCTATCTGGGAGAATATGGATTGCAGTTCATCATCTGTAAAGCAGGGCAGGGCTTTCTGCCTACTTCTGCCAGCCGTACCCAGGAAACGGTCTGCATCCAGATCAACAATTCCTCTGGCCCGCAAGAAACACACAAAGTTCCTCAGTGTCCGCAACAGTCTTGGCATGCTGCCTTTATGGTTTGGGGCTTCCCGGCGGACAAAATCCAGAACATTTTCAGAAGTTATGGAGGATGTATCTTCCACTCCGGTCTGTTCTAAGAAATACAGGAACTGCCGTATAATTATCATTTCCGGTCTGACTGTACCGGGACTGAGTTTTTTTGACAGTTCCTGATTAAATCCAGCCATCAGTTCCTTATATTCCCCAGAAGAAGGATTATATGTTGAAAAAGTAGTTGCTTTCCAGCTGAATTCTCCGTTTTCAAAATATCTAGCAATTGTATAAGCGACTTTTCTCGCATCCTTAGCCGAAGATTTTTGGAAATCCGTACCATACCTGGACTTACAGAAATCCGCAGCATCCTGATATGTGAAAGTATCAATTCCATTCTCTGTACAGAACAGGAATACCGCTTTGTAATGCCTTAAATAATGGTCAACCGTACTTTGGGACAGCCCCAGTTCTTTTGTGCATTGAATTACATAATCAATGTGTTCTCTTAAATTTAATTTTTCCATGTAAAGGCCCTCCTATTTGCCCGATTACATGGAAACATAAATGTTTTTTATACACAAGAATTATTCCGATTTTTGGTGTTGAAATATAGACACAGCCTGAAAAGACATGATATAATCGGAATAATCCGCAAATCGGAATAATCAACA
>NZ_JANJZD010000083.1 GCF_024623325.1 Acetatifactor muris | reverse complement strand
AGACCATGAGGAAACGTAGCGCAGAGGAAAAACAAAAGCAGCTTGAACGGTTTTTAATGAATGTTGCGGAAGCCGCCGACGCTGCATTATGGGAGTATTGGCGGGAAAAGGAAGCGGAACACCGCCGCTTTGCAACGGAGTATGTCACGCGCCGGGGGCTTATCCCGCAACAATGACAGCATGGCAGACCGCCGGGGGACAGGGGAAGCTACACTTCCCCTACGCTGCCTTGCGGCAGCTACCCCTTTGTGAACTTGCGGGAAGCGAACACCTTGCTGCGCAAGCTATTCACTTCCCGCAAGTCTGAAAAAAACGTCCGGCAGCACAGCGGGACACAGAAAGGAGCGATTGAAGCAATCACATCTATCCATACCGGCTACATGATACGCGCCCCCACTTTCCGGCGCAGTACACAGCGGCAAAATCCGCACCCCTTACAACTGAATACCGCCGCGCCGCAGAACTTACGCAGCGCGGGGACGCCGCCTTACATACAGGGCGGCTTTTTTTGCGGCGGCGACCATACGCTGACCGCCTTTTGTCCGCTTGCCGGACAGCCGCAGACGCGGCAGAAAGGATATATTCATGGCATTTTTCAATAGCGCAGTAGACGTTTTGCAGACCCTTGTTGTAGCACTTGGAGCCGGGCTTGGTATCTGGGGCGTGATTAACCTCATGGAGGGCTACGGCAACGACAATCCGGGCGCGAATGCTCATGTACGGTAAAGAAGCAAGTAACCGAAAACAAGAGATAGACAGCCAGCACCACACTATTCCGAACCAAAGAAACCAAAGACCAAAAGATAAGCACCGTGGAAATGTGTATAACTTGCTATTCCGTCATGGAAAAGTCCGTTCACAGAACATGGAAAAGCTAAAGTGCAGCTTTCCCACATTCTGCAAACAGACTTTCCCACAACTCCATAAGACAGCAAGTTATGCACATTCCCACAGTGCCTACGTCGGCGAAATCCTACGCATTACTTATAACATGTATAATCTTAATTTTTTTCAGATATACCATTGACATTAGATATACTGTGTGGTACGATATATAGCAAGGAGGTACAGTATATGAATATTGATGATTGGAAATCCCAAATCAAACGTGGGACACTTGATTTTTGTATTCTGTTAATGATAAGGCAGCGACCATCTTATGGATATGAAATTATCAGCACATTAGAAAAATATCCTATTTTAGCTGCAAAAGAGAATACAATTTATCCGCTACTCAGACGGCTAATGAAAGAAGAATATGTTTCGTCCTCATGGCAGGAAAGTGCCGAGGGTTTGCCGCCGAGAAAATATTATTCCATTACAGACAAAGGGCTTGAATATATTTCTGCTATGTCTCAAGAATGGAATAACTTGTTAAATGCAATCAATGAAATTAAAGGAGAATAAGACTATGGAAAAAATTTTAAATGACTATCTTGAAAAAATTGAAAAGTATCTGAAACCTTTGCCAATATCCGAACGTGTTGATATTGTGAAAGAAATCAAAAGTGAAATCCTTGAATTGCAAGGCGATGGAAAAACCGCAGAACAAATTACTGAACGGCTGGGCAATCCCAAAGAGTTGGCAAAAGCGTATCTGGGGGATTTGATTGCAAAAAGCAATTCTTTTAGTTGGAATAGAGTCCTTGCTATTTGCGCCTATTATAGTATTGCAAGTCTTTCCGGCTTGATTGTAATTCCAGTTCTTGCGATTTGCAGCCCTGTGTTCATCATTTGTGCAATAGCTACTCCTATTATGGGTTCTGTCAAATTGATTGATTCACTACTGAATTTAGGTATTCCCTATGCCAACTATATCGGTATTTCCGGGATTGAAAATCCGGTAGCTGTCTTTATCATCAGTATTGTCATGGGAGTAGTTCTGTATCTTATTGGGCGTGGGTGCTGGAAACTGTTAGTCTATTATATCAAAGGTGTCAGCAAAGCTAAACAGCATTTGGAAATCTAAGCAATATTGAATAGCAACTATAAACCATGCAACGCCCCATGTGGGAGAAAGGGGGAATTATTTATGCCTTGCACAGAAGCATATAGGGAACATATCATGTATACGTTCAACGGTTTTTGCAAGACCGTTATACGCTTTGCGGCACTCAACGCATGGCGTGACAGGAGCAGACGGCGGCAAAAAGAAATATCCCTTGAATACCTCACAGAAGAAAAATTTTACCCTTTAGGCACAACAGACAAATATTTTGAAGCACCTTATGAAGAATACCCCATAACGATATGCGGTCAGACAATTATCCTCACCAATGGGGAGCTTGCCGCCGCCCTGTTATCTCTGCCGGAGAGAAACCGGGAAATCATATTCTTTTACTTTTTCGGAGATTACACACAACAGGAAATCGGGGAAATGTACGGACGCTGCCGGAGTACGACCGGGTATCAAATCCGCAGGACGTTAAAACTCCTGCAAAGGAAAATGGAGGTGCTTTCACATGGGGAATCCGAACCTTTTGCCCTATGAAACGATTGTCCGGGCGACCAGCGGCGAGCCGGAAGCCGTGGACGAGGTTTTAAGGCATTACAGCAAGCGTATCCGAATCGCTGCCATTGAAAACGGGCATATCGACAGGGATACCGAGGACAGCATAAAACAGCGGCTTGTCGCTGCCCTGTTCAAGTTCCGTTTTGATGAACAGACATACCGAAAAACTGAATAACCGCCGCTACATAAAACGGCACACCAAGACAGGAAATCAAAAAAGGTTTCCTGTTTTTTTGCGCCCATTTTTGGCATTTTCAGAAATCGCCAGTATTATGCCGTGCAAAGGGGGATAAAAAGAAATTTCTCAAAATTCCCGCCTATTCCGGCTTGTGCGGTTTTGTAAGGAATAGAGGAAAATTTCCGTAAATCTCCGTCATTTTTGCTTTACATGGTGTTGTAGGTAGTAGGGGGAGAAATATCGCCGCAGCTTTGGCGAAATTCCCGCTTGCGGCACTAAAGGTATTGACGGAAGCCCACACAGAGGAAGCCGCCACTTTTTAAGAGCAAGATTCTACCACAGTACCAAATTTCGCTAATCGCTCATTTTGTCCTGCGGGAATCTTGTTGGGGTTGCCACCCCAAGCCCGCCTTTTTGCGGCTTGCGCCGCTTGAAAAAATCCACCCACGAAAGGAGGTTTACAGCCATGAAAAAATACAACACGCCCCACCGCCGCCGGGTAATCAAGACACGCTTGACCGAGGAAGAATACGCCGAGTTTTCCGAGCGTGTCACCCTCTGCAAAATGAGCCAAGCCGAGTTTATCCGGCAAGCCCTCATTAAGTCAAGCATACGCCCGGTTATCACCGTTTCCACGGTCAATGATGAATTGCTTTCTGCCGTTGGGAAGCTAACAGCCGAATACGGAAAAATCGGCGGCAACTTGAACCAGATAGCCCGCTGTCTGAACGAGTACGGCGCACCTTATAACGCCCTCTCCCAAGAAGTGCGAGCCGCCACAGCGGAACTTGCCGCCTTGAAGTTTGAAGTCTTGCAGAAAGTAGGTGAAGCCGTTGGCAACGTTCAAACATATCAGCTCTAAAAATGCCGACTATGGAGCTGCCGAGCAGTACCTA
>NZ_JANJZD010000082.1 GCF_024623325.1 Acetatifactor muris | reverse complement strand
TTTTCAAGGCATAGTACCCGCTATGTCCAATGTTTATGTCCATTTTTCTCAAATTTCTTTTCCTGCACCATATTCAGTTGTCAATTTTCAGTTAGAATCACATTCATTGAGATTCCGAGAAGTTATTCTTTATAATATTAATTAAAATAACACTGAAACATTTCTGTATGAATGGATTGCAGCATAGCAATCTGCATATTGCTTTTCATTTATATGTAATTCTCCTCTAATCTCATTAGGAAGATATCCTGCCATATTAAGCATTAATACTTCTTTTTGAAGTTTTGAGAGTTTACTGAGGTATAATAACATTCTCTTACTATATCTTTCTTCATCCTTTTCAAACAACTCTCTTTCAATAGAGAAGTCATCAGCAATCATATCTCCAATAGTAGAATTTTCATCGTCACCGATAGGTGTATCAATTGAAATCGACATTCTATCTGACTTACGCTTCTCACGGTTTCTTCTTGTAATTTCAGTCTTGATTTTATTTAACAAACAAGAATACAGAAAACCATCAAATGACTGTGATTCATCATATCGTTTCATAACATCCACAAAAACTTCATTTGCAAGAGAATAAAAATCATCCAAATCTTTATCTGATAATCCTCCAAATTTCGATAAAATCTTATCAACCATCTTATGAAGTTTTTTTGCATTGTTCTCATAATATGTAATTAATATCTTATCCATTATTGATACACCTCTTTGAAATTATTATCTATTTTTACTTTTCTCTGATGCTTTTACCATAACTTCCTGAAAATTGGGTTCTTTTGTATAAACTCTATCATGACATTTTTTACACTCGTGGAATCTTCTGGCTGATGATCTATCGTCTCCCGTTCTTCGTCCATACGTAGTACCAGCACTCATCACAATCATACATTTTTTACATAACATTTAGCCTCACCTCTCAATCCAATAAATCCAATGCCTTTTGATAATATTCTGTTCTACCTTTATATTCTGTATGTTTAGCTTTAGTAAGTTCTAATTTTATCTTTTCAATAGTATAGCTATATGTAATTGCATCTTCCATTACTTTGATGTAATCCAAACATTGTTTAATATGTTTGTGCTTGTCTCTTACCTCATCAAGAAGATATCCAACTTTCGCCATTTTATGGGCTTGTGCCTTTTTCCCAGCGTTATCTTCTCTATATTTTTGTAATGCATGAGCAATATCTGATCCAGCAGAATCATACTTGGATAAACCATTAAGTAATTCTTCTTCATAAGTTTTAAGTTGTGTCATACTCCATCCAGCAAGACCAATAATGGATCTTGTTTCTATATATATCTTTTCTATAATTGGCTCTTCGAATTCTATATTATTTTCTCCAAGATAAACACCTCCATTACCTTTATAATACTTTGATGTATTAGCTTTCTCACCAGTATCTTCATTCACCATATAATATTCTTTAATCCATGCTTTCTTTTTACTCCTATCATTCAGTATTGTCCTGGCTTGTTTATATGTAAACTTCTTTGCCATAACTGGTGAAGATGTACTAATATAAACATCCTTTTGACATGGGTTCTCCATTATATAATTTTTACCATCAGTCAAAATAAACATATTATCCTTCTCCTTTTTTTAAATGGGTAAAAAAATAACAGTGTTAAACATTATTTCTCTTTTTTAGTAATTAAAAAATGTAAAACAACTTTATTGTTGATTATAAAATTTTTACTTAACACTTTAAACGAAATTGTACATATTAACATATAAATGTACAATTTCGCAAAAATAATTTTATTGATTTATTGCTGAAACGCTTGAAAATGCTTGACTAAAATATCTATAAAAGGTAGAATAATAGTAAGTGCATTTTCTGCGTTTCAAATTCTTGCCAGTTCGGCGTTGAATTTGTGTGTAAAAAGTCCTGTCTGATCAGAGGTGTTGGCTCACCGTTTGCATGATTGGATAGGTCTTTTGCTTGGCTATAACAAATTATAGAACATGTGTTCGTTTTTGTCAATGCCTATTTCGAACGTTTGTTTGCACCTCATTCTAATTGTGGAAATAAGATGTTATGAATTGTATCCTTTTCCTTTAAAACTCCATACAATGATATTGTTCCAAAGAAATCATTATCTTGGTATCGTATATTATTTGCTTGCTTAATCAATTCCTCTCCATTCTTTTTCTTTATTTTTCTGGGAACACTATGAATATATGTTTTTCTATCTACAACTGATAACATAACCATATCATTATCATTCATATGTTTCATCAGCTCACATGCTTCTTTAGCAGAACAAATAATTACTTCCATTATGCTAACACCTCTTCCCAATTAATATTTTCTCCAAAGAAAAATGTGTTAAAACAAACCTTGTTAACGCTGTTTCTTTGTTTCGCATCTGATACATTTCCCAATTTTTTTATTACTTCTTCTTTACAAATCGTTTGCGGCTGTTCTCCTAAGATCATTGAATAAGTAGATAATCCTGTTTCAGACTCAGCCTGAAGACACCCATGAACCGGGAGGTATTGCTTTTTTATAATATGTGTCAAAGGCATTACAGTAATGATACTTGCATTAGTAGTACCTTTCTCATTACTTACAATTATATATGGTCTTCTCTTTTTCTGTATAGAGCCAGTACCATAATCTAATTCTGCCTCTATGATGTCGTATCTATGAAGCTCCATATGTATCCTCCTCTCTCTTTATGTAAATTTGCCTTTGATATTTCACATTTTATCATGTTAAGATTATATTGTCAACAGTATATTCTTAAAAACATATTTATTTTCTTAACATTATATGGTAAAGTATATATTGTTAAAAGTGGAGGTGTTATAATTATGCGCTTAAATATAAAACCTAAAGTTGATGAAAAAGGGCTTAATAAACATCAACTTTCAAAATTAATTCAATTGGGTTATACTGCAACCTGCAATTTATATGAAGGTAAAACTGAACGTATTTATTTTGATACCTTGGAAAATATATGTAAAGTTCTTGAATGCAGCCCCAATGATATACTTATATCGGATGATCCAAAAATGAAAAAACTTCTTGCATATAATAAAAGCGATACCACTTTCTAATAGTATCGCTTTCCGAGTCCCATAAAACGGACAGGAAAATATTTCTTTATTGATTTACCTATAAAACTCATAATATAAATCTTTTTCTAATTAGATCATTCTGTAATCACTTAACAGAATTTTTTCTCTTGAAGTTTCTCGCATATCTCTAATTGTAGGCAGCCCGTATTTTTTACCATATTTGCATAATCCACAGCTGCAATGAATTTTTCCCTTCGAATACTGTCCGTCGTGTTTATACCAGTCAAGTCCGTATACGGCTTTACTAATACGCTTTTTTCTGAGTATTGTCTTGTCTCTTACATACCTACGGTATCCTATACCTCTATATTCTGTGCTCATAACTGAGTCCTCCTTGATATTATTTGCACCCTGCAGGCATCTATCAAGGCTGAAAACACCTACAGGATACATATGTGGACTCTTATATTCATGATTTCAATTATCCAAACTTAAATAAAATCCAAACCTTTCAGAAAAAAGACGTAAACCGCAACAAATACCGTCTGAAAAGGTTTGGATTTTATTTTTGGTGTATGATTCCTTTATAACAAAAAAAGGGAGGTCAT
>NZ_JANJZD010000081.1 GCF_024623325.1 Acetatifactor muris | reverse complement strand
AAAGGCAAAAGGGGAAGAAAGGAAACAACGCATGGACACAAGTAGTCTCATGGAGCAGATATTAAGTAAAGATAATCTCAATGCGGCATATCTGCAAGTCGTAAGGAACAAAGGAGCGGCAGGAGTGGACGGCATGACCGTCGAAGAACTGGGCGGATACCTTTCGGAAAACGGCGAAAACATCAAGGAGCAATTGCGGACAAGGAAGTACAAACCGCAACCAGTCCGCAGGGTGGAGATACCAAAGCCAGACGGTGGAGTAAGAAACCTGGGAGTGCCCATGGTTTCTTCATACTGCACACCTCCCAACGTTGTTTTGGAATGCTGCCTCCGGGTATCATGAAGGCAGTCGCTTTATTAAAAGCATCATGTGTAAAGTGCTTTTATCGATTCGAGATTGGAATCATCAATCAGGACTTCCCATGGCCAGCCCCGATGCTGCTTCCTTGCGGGAATCTTACCGGCAGATATGCCGTAGTAGACCCTGTCGGCGGATATGCCGAGCAGCCCTGCGGCCTCAGCGACAGATATGCCCTGCCGGTTTCTTTCGTAGGGGCCGGAAATATCATATTTATAACGGATCCACCGAACCCCGGCATATGTGAAGGCCTTTCCCTCAGGGGTAACCAGCCCGTCTTGGTTCAGCCGTGCTGCAATCCCGGAATCATCCAGGGTCGCTGCCAGTTCACGGATTCTGGAAACGGTACTGTCAGTGTGCCGCCTGCGGTCGCCATAGGGAAGGTTCTTTTTTAAGGAAAGCTGTTCGCATTTCCCGCTGCGGAACCGGATGCCTATTGAAAAATCAGGGCATCGCTTTTCTGCCAGGACAGTGATATCGTCCACTAGGATACGGATGACACGTTTCTTTTCTTTTGGCGTAGAAGTCGGTGCATTCCAGATCTCTGGGATCTTCTGCGCGAGGTTCAGGATGTCCTGTTCTTCTTTTTCGGAAGGGACCCAGGCTTTTCTGGAACTGTATGTGGCATAGTCCTGTTTTGCTCTTTCCAGTTCTTTGAGCTTCTGGTTCCAGTTGGACTCCAGGGAGCGGACAACCAGTCTGTTTTCCGGGTCTGCGAGCATGAACTGCCGCTCTGCGCGGTCAGCTTCATACTGTGCACGTTCGATGGAGAGGAGCCATTGTTTATCTGACATCCTGTCCGCATCATTTATGCTGTGCATGACTTTCAGGGAGAGCTCCAGTTCTGAGGGCTTCATGATGGCGAGGATCCTTTCGGAGACTGCCTGGTCAAGAGCTTCGGCAGGGACAGAGGAACAGGTTGCCTTATTGCCATGCTCCCAGCGGCCGATGCATTCGTATAAAGGGCGTATGCCGCCGGTCCCCGTGTAACGGACTGTCATACGGCGGCCACATCTCCCGCAGAGAAGGACTCCTGTAAGGAGGGCGGCCCCCTCACGTGCCGGGCCGCAGCGCTCCATATTCGTCTGGTTGGAGGCAAGGCGTTTCTGGTTCTCCTCGAATTCTTCCCAGGAGATAAAAGCCTGGTGATGGTCGGGGAGGAATACTTTCCAGTCTTCTTTGTCTGGGAGGCGGACGGGGTGGTGTTCGAAGTGTCCGTCGGCATCAATGGTCTTATTATCACGATAGCGTCCATACACATACGCTCCGGCATAAGCAGGATTGTGGATGACGCCAAGGACACGGCTGTGGGTCAGCGTCCCCCATGTGACCTTCCCATCCCATGCGCCTCCATAAGCCCGCTTGGGGAAAGAAAGATTGTTTTCGGCGAAATACCGGACAACACCATAGGCGCTTCCGGATGTGCGGAATGCCCAGAACAGGGTGGAGAGGGCATGCTGTACTTCTTCATCGGGATCCATGATGGTCCTGCCACCGGTGTCGTAGATGTAGCCAACAGGCAGCGGGAAGCGCAGTTCTCCCCTGGAAGCGGCGTTTTCCTTTCCGCCGATCATACGGGCGTGGAGGAAGTGGAGCTCTGCTTCGCCCATGGTGCCTTTCAGGCCGATAAGGAGCCGGTCGTTAAAGTCGGACATGTCATAGATGCCGTCTTCGTCGATCACGAGGGTGCCGAACAGCCCGCAGAGCTCAAGGAGCTTCATGAGGTCGGCTGAAGACCTGGCAAGGCGTGAGATCTCCAGTCCGAGCACTGCGCCGACTTCGCCCAGTGATACGCTTGTCACGAGCTGGGCAAAGCCCGGGCGTTTTGAACGTCCGGAACCGGAGATGCCCAGATCCCCGTCGATCACGCGGATCTGTTCTTCCGGCCAGCCAAGCGATAACGCCCTTTCCCTGAGGGCGTACTGCCTCTGGGTGCTCTCCTGGTTGAACCGTACCTGGGCCATCGTTGACTGGCGGACATAGACCAGGGCTTCCCGGTTCAGGTGTTCCGCCCGTACTTTGGACGGGATTGACAGGTTCTGCTTCATTTTCATCCTCCTTTCCAGCTGAAAAGAAGGAGATGAATAGGATTGAAAGTGCTGATATGAGTTCTTGCGCAAGACGGGAGTCGTTACCGGTCAGATACATGAGAGTTGCTTCCATTAGGGGCTCCTCCTTTCAGGCTAAAGGTCGATCTCTCTGCGCCGGAACAGTTCCAGGTTGATGCAGCTGAGTTCTGCAAGCAGTCCTGTGATGTCCTCATAATCTTTGATACACTGGGAAACTTTGCCTTTATAAACTTTCGGTACAGAATCCAGCTGGGTCTTCCCATTGTAATAAGAAGAAAGGTACAGGCTCTGGTGGCCTTCGCCATTGGCACATCTGCAGTTAGGCTTGCCGCATTTGATGGACTTGGTGATCAGGGAGGCCCTTATGACGTGTGCCGGATCCGGCATCATGTCAAGGAGTTCCTGACGGCGGGCTTTGAGAGTGTCAGTGGTTGCTGATTTATAAGGTCTGCTGTTCTTATTAGTAGTATTCATGATAAGATTATACCACAGGGAGAAGGAAAAGTCTACCCTGTGGCAATGGAAATTTACGGATTTCTACAGCAGTTTGGCAAGTTCAAGGAGAGCTTTTACCGTATCAGCATCAAAATAGCTTTCGGAAAAAGCATTCTGCCCGGTATCGGTAATCCAGGACTCCGGGACGGAGAAGATATCATCCTCAGAACGGAGTGAGTAGCGGCGTTGCCCGTCCACTTTCCTGATCTTCAGGATGGGGAAGCTCTGCCCATAGAGAGGATGGTAGGGATGGAGGATCGTTGCCGTTCCCAAATCCCTGCTGTGGTCAAGTGCTTTTTGCTGTTGCCGTGCCAACAGTAGTTGACCGCTTTATACAACAGGCGGTAGCGCAGATACTCACACCGATATTTGAGGAGCAGTTTCACGCCCACAGCTATGGATTCAGACCCGGAAGATGTGCACAGCAGGCAGTCCTGAAAGCGTTAGAAATGATGAATGACGGACATAGCTGGGTTGTGGACATCGACCTGGCAAAGTTCTTTGACACAGTAGACCATGACAGGCTGATGACTGTTATCGGACGGACAATAAAGGACGGAGATGTCATTTCGGTGGTAAGGAAGTTTCTTGTCAGTGGAGTGATGATTGACGATGAGTATGAAGAAACGATAGTCGGCACACCACAGGGAGGAAATATATCGCCCCTGTTAGCAAATATCATACTCAATGAACTGGATAAGGAACTGGAAGCAAGGGGACTGGATTTTGT
>NZ_JANJZD010000080.1 GCF_024623325.1 Acetatifactor muris | reverse complement strand
TATGACCTGATGCTGACAGAGGACAACAGCATTGAGGAAAAGCTGCGTACATCTATGCGGGAAGAATGGGAGGATGAAGATTATGCGCCTTGTGATTGCTGAAAAACCGTCGGTGGCCCAAAGCCTGGCTGCTGTGATCGGAGCCAATGCCCGCAAGGACGGGTATCTGGAAGGGAACGGCTGGCGGGTCAGCTGGTGTGTGGGCCATCTGGCCGGGCTTGCCGATGCGGACAGCTATGACCCCAAGTACGCCAAGTGGCGCTATGACGATCTGCCGATCCTGCCCTCGGACTGGAAAATGAGCGTGGGCCAGGACAAGAAGAAACAGTTTGATATTCTCAAAAAGCTGCTGTGCGCCCCGGATGTGACGGAGGTGGTAAACGCCTGTGACGCGGGACGGGAGGGCGAACTGATTTTCCGCAACGTCTATGAGCTGACGGGCTGCAAAAAGCCCATGAAGCGGCTCTGGATTTCCAGCATGGAGGATTCGGCAATCCGGGAGGGCTTTGAAAACCTCCGCCCCGGCGCGGACTATGACGGTCTGCATCAGGCGGCGCTCTGCCGCGCCAAAGCCGACTGGCTGGTGGGCATCAACGCTACCCGGCTGTTTTCGGTGCTGTACCGCCGGACCCTCAACATCGGGCGGGTTATGTCCCCTACACTGGCCCTGATCGTCCAGCGGGAAGCAGAGATTGAAGCCTTCCAGCCGGAGCCGTTCTATACGGTGGCGCTGGAACTGCCCGGATTTACCGCTGTGGGGGCGCGGATGAAAGACAAAACCGCCGCGAAAGAGCTGCAAACCGCCTGCCGGGGCGGTTCTGCGGTGGTGAAACAGGCACAGCGGAAAGAGAAGTCCGAAAAGCCGCCCGCCCTCTATGACCTGACCACCTTACAGCGGGACGCCAACCGCCTGCTGGGGTTTACCGCCCAGCAAACGCTGGACTATCTGCAAAACCTCTATGAGAAAAAGCTGTGTACTTATCCCAGGACGGACAGCCGGTATCTGACCTCGGATATGGCGGAGGGCCTGCCGGTGCTGGTCAACCTCACCGCCAACGCGATGCCGTTCCGAAAAGGGATTGCCATTGTCTGCAACCCGGAGGCGGTCATCAACGATAAGAAAGTGACCGACCACCATGCGGTGATCCCCACCCGCAATCTTCGGGATGCGGATTTGTCCGCCCTCCCTGTGGGGGAAAAAGCGGTGTTGGAGCTGGTGGCCGCAAGGCTGCTGTGCGCGGTGGCGGAACCCCATCTCTACGAGGAAACCGCCGCCACGCTGGTCTGCGCCGGTCAGGAGTTTGCCGCAAAAGGGAAAACCATTCAGCGCCCCGGCTGGCGCAGGCTGGATGCCGCTTATCACGCCGGTCTGAAAAATGCTCCGGAGCCGGAGGAAAGACCAGAGGAAAAGACGCTGCCGGAACTCTCCCAGGGACAGTCCCTGCCCGTTTCCAACGCCTCCGTCAAGGAGGGGAAAACCAGCCCGCCAAAGCATTTCACCGAAGATACCCTTCTTTCCGCGATGGAGAACGCCGGTAAAGAGGATATGCCGGATACCGCCGAGCGCAAGGGATTGGGTACGCCTGCCACCCGCGCCGGGATTCTGGAAAAGCTGGCCTCCACCGGTTTTCTGGAACGGAAAAAGAGCAAAAAGACGGTCCAGCTGATGCCCTCCCGCGACGCGCGTTCCCTCATTACGGTTCTGCCGGAGCAGCTGCAATCCCCGCTGCTCACCGCCGAGTGGGAGTACCGGCTGGGCGAGATTGAGCGCGGCGAGCTTTCCCCGGAGGAGTTTCTGTCCGGGATTTACGCCATGCTGCGGGAGCTGGCGGCAACCTATCAGGTGGTCAAGGGAACCGAGTATCTGTTCTCCCCGCCCCGCGAAGCAGTAGGCAGATGCCCCCGGTGCGGCGGTGAGGTTACAGAATCGCAAAAGGGATTTTTCTGCCAAAGCGAAACTTGCAGATTTGCCATCTGGAAAGACAGCAAGTGGTGGAGCGCCAAGAAGAAACAGCCCACCAAGGCCATTGTCGCGGCCCTCTTAAAAGACGGGCGCGCAAGGCTCACCGGCTGCTACTCGGAAAAAACCGGAAAAACCTATGACGCGGATGTGCTTTTGGAGGATACCGGCGAGTATGTGAACTTCAAGCTGGACTTTGGCCAGCGGAAAGGAGGCCCGTCATGAAGCTGTCGCTGCTGGAACAGGAAACGGTTCTCCTTTATAACCAGGCCGAGTCTGCGGCAGAGGTCTATACCCATGACCCCAAGCTGATGAAGAAGCTGGAGCAGCTGGCGGAAAAATACCCGGAGCAGATCATCAAGAAGGACGCCCACAACTTCATTGTCCCCAAACGCTGCGTATCGGTCCGGGAGCCGTACAGCGAAAAGCGGCGCAAAGCCGCCAGTGAGCGCGCCAGGGCCGCAGGTTATAAGCCGCCGTTGAAATCCTCCTCCGGTCAATAAGCATGGGCGGGAATGTCTTTGAAACGGTAAAGCAGTCCATCACCACCAGAGAAGCGGCGGAACACTATGGAATCGAGGTAAAGCGGAACGGTATGGCCTGCTGTCCCTTTCACGATGACAGGACGCCCAGCATGAAATTAGACCGCCGCTTTCACTGTTTCGGCTGCGGGGCGGACGGTGATGTGATCGACTTTGCCGCCAGACTGTATAACCTCTCCCCCAAAGAGGCGGCGGAAAAACTGGCCCAGGATTTTGGACTGCTCTATGACAGCCAGGCGCCCCCGAAGAAAACCTATGTCCGTCAAAAGTCCGAAGCGCAGAAGTTCCGGGAATCAAAACAGCGGTGTTTCCGCGCGCTGGCAGACTACGCCCATCTGCTGCGGGGCTGGGAAACCGGCCTTGCGCCCCTGACCCCGGATGCGGAGCCGCACCCCCTTTTTGTGGAGGCGCTGCACCAAAAGGACTATGTGGAGTATCTTCTGGACTTTCTGATGGAGGATGGCATCGAGGAACAAAAAACATGGATTGCAGAACACCTAACAAAAATCATGGATTTGGAAAGGAGAAACAAGGAAATGGCAGAGAAACCTACCAACCGGGAGCGATTGCGGGAAATCACCGAGGGCATTGAGCAGAACATCAAGGAACTGTTTGAGAGCGAAAAGTATATGCGCTATCTGTCGGTGATGTCCCGGTTCCACCGCTACTCGGTCAATAATACCATGCTGATCTATATGCAGAAGCCGGACGCAACCCTTGTGGCTGGCTATAACAAGTGGAAGAACCAGTTTGAGCGCCATGTGAAGAAAGGCGAGCGCGGCATCACTATCATCGCGCCCACCCCCTATAAGAAGAAAATCGAGGAGCAGAAGCTGGACCCGGACACCCACGCGCCAATGCTGGATGCAAACGGCAGGGTGGTCATGGAGGAAAAAGAGGTGGAAATCCCGCTGTTCCGTCCGGTGAAGGTCTTTGATGTGAGCCAGACGGACGGAAAGCCGCTGCCCTCCCTGGCGGCGGACCTGTTCGGGAATGTCCGGCACTTTGAAGCGTTTATGGAGGCGCTGAAACGCTCCGCCCCGGTTCCCCTTGCGTTTGAGGAAATGGACGCGGATACGGACGGATATTTTTCTTCCATTGAGCAGCGCATCGCCATCCGCCAGGGCATGAGCGAGGTGCAGACCGTTTCCGCCGCTGTCCATGAGATCGCCCACAGCAAGCTGCACAACTTTGATGTGCCGGACAACCCGGACGCGCCCTTGTATCAGGAAGTGGAGCTGTTTGGACAGCCAGCCCTGTTCTCCAATGACCGGATTGCCCCAGACGATCTGCCGGACGGACTGTTTTGTTATGACCTGCGCGGTTCCGACGATGACCCCGGCGCGCCGGTTGCGGTAGAGGAACGGGTTATGGTCAACCACGCCGGTTCCGTCATAACCGCAAAGCCGCTGGAACTGCCGGAGGAAGGGCATCTCCCGCTGACCGATGAATCCGGCCTGGACTTTAACGGCGGCGAAAAGACCGCCCAGCGGTTTTTGCAGGACCATAAAAAGGACCGGCGCACCGAGGAGGTGGAGGCCGAGAGCATCTCTTACGCGGTCTGCCAGTATTTTGGGATTCAGACCGGCGCAAACAGCTTTGGGTACATTGCGAACTGGAGCCAGGGCAAGGAGCTGAAGGAACTGCGGGCCAGCCTGG
>NZ_JANJZD010000007.1 GCF_024623325.1 Acetatifactor muris | reverse complement strand
GGCAAGGTAGAATTGCCCGACTAAAGCCCGACCCGTCCGGCAGTCAGCCGGACAGGGAACGGCAAAATTTTTTACACTTCTTTTACTTCTTTATCTCACATGAGCAAAATCACAGGGCATGAAACAGCTTATGGCGGGCGGCGGCGTTGCCCTTATCGGCATGACCCTTGTACCCCTGCTTTCCGGGCTGTTCGGCTAAAAAGCGCGGGTAAGAGCCTATGCAGAGCATACTTGACGCGATCACGGAATGGATAAAGGAAATCCTCATAGGAGCCATTAACGGGAACCTGTCAACTATGTTCGGGGACGTAAACGAGAAAGTCGGCACTATCGCCGCCGAGGTAGGGCAGACCCCGCAGGGGTGGAACGCGGGCATTTTCAGCATGATACGCTCATTATCGGAAAATGTCATTGTCCCCATAGCGGGGCTTGTCATTACTTACGTCCTATGCGTGGAGCTAATCAGCATGGTAACGGAAAAGAACAATATGCACGACGTTGACACATTTATGTTTTTCAAGTGGTTTTTCAAGGCGTGGGTGGCGGTGTACCTTGTCACCCACACCTTTGATATTACTATGGCAGTCTTTGACGTTGCGCAGCACGTCGTTTCCGGCGCGGCGGGGGTGATAAGCGGCAGCACAGAAATTGACGTTGCCGCCGCCCTTGCTTCCATGCAGGAGGGGCTTGACGCAATGGAAATCCCCGAACTTTTATTGCTGGTTATGGAAACAAGCCTTGTGAGCCTTTGCATGAAAATCATGTCCGTACTGATAACCGTTGTCCTCTACGGCAGAATGATAGAAATTTACCTTTACTGTTCCGTGTCGCCTATCCCATTTGCAACAATGACAAATAAAGAGTGGGGGCAGATCGGCAACAACTACTTAAAAGCCCTGTTCGCTATCGGCTTTCAAGGCTTCCTCATTATGGTGTGCGTCGGCATTTACGCGGTGCTGGTGAACAACATAACAGTGGCAGACAACCTACACAGCGCGATATTTTCCCTTGCTGCCTATACGGTGATCCTCTGCTTTTCCCTGTTCAAGTCCGGCGCACTTGCAAAGTCAATCTTTTCAGCGCACTAAAGGCGTGTCAAGGGCAGGGTGGAGATTTTCAGAGCGAAGCGGCGAAAATACGACCCGACCTTGACGCGGGAGGAACCCATAGAATAGGGACAGGCAAAGGGCATAACTTGACCTTTGCCTTGATTACCCTTTATGGGGCTTAAAAGGAAGCACACGGAAAGGAGGGACGAAACACCATTGAAAAGAAATACGGCATAATCTACGCCGATCCCCCGTGGAAGTACGCACAGAAGCGGCTTTCCGGCGCGGCAGAACACCACTACCCGACCATGAGCATAGAGGAACTTTGCGCGCTTCCCGTGGCTGACCTTGCGGCAGAGGACAGCGCACTTTTCTTGTGGGCGACATTCCCACAGCTTCCCGAAGCCCTGCGGCTTATCAAGGCTTGGGGCTTTTCCTTTAAGACCGCCGCCTTTGTATGGCTGAAACTCAATAAAAAGTCCTACACATGGTTTTACGGCTTGGGATTTTGGACGCGGGGAAACGCGGAACTCTGCCTGTTTGCCACACGGGGACACCCAAAGAGAAAATCGGCGGGTATTCATCAATTCATTATCTCCCCCATAGAGCAGCACAGCAAAAAGCCGGACATAACGCGGGAAAAAATCATTGCCCTTATGGGCGACATTCCCCGGATAGAGCTTTTCGCAAGGCAGGAAACGGCGGGCTGGGACACATGGGGGAATGAAACAAAAAACAGCATAGAGCTTTGACGGAAAGGAGGTTTTCGGTATGGCGTATGTACCCGTACCAAAGGATTTATCAAAGATAAAAACAAAAGTCGCTTTCAACCTCACGAAGCGGCAGATCGTTTGTTTCGCGGCAGCACTCATTACAGGCTTGCCGCTTTTTTTCTTGCTAAAGGACAGCGCGGGAACCAGCGCGGCGGCATTTGTGATGATTGTCGTCATGCTGCCCTGCTTCCTCATGGCAATGTACGAGAAACACGGACAGCCCCTTGAAACCGTGGTGAAAAACATCATACAGACAAAATTTGTCCGACCAAAGGAGCGACCCTATCAGACACAGAATTTATACGCTGTCTTGGAAAGGCAGCGGAAACTGGAAAAGGAGGTATCAGCGATTGTCAAAGGAACCAACCAAAGGCGGCGCACCGGGAAAAAGCCCCGGAACTAAGGCGAAGCGGAAACTGACCCGCAGCGAGAAGAAACAGATCGCCGCCGCAATCAGACAGGCAAAGGGGGACGGAAAGGCGCACACCGCCCAGCAGACAATCCCCTACATCAACCTGTACCCGGACGGGATATGCCGGATAACGGAAAAGAAATACAGCAAGAGCATTGTCTACGAGGATATAAACTACCAGCTTGCACAGGCAGACGACAAGACCGCCATTTTTGAAAACTGGTGCGACTTCCTCAACTACTTTGACGCTTCTGTATCGGTGCAGCTCTCTTTCATCAATCAAGGGACACAGCGGGAGGAAGCGGAAAAAGCAATCAACATTCCGGCGCAGGACGACGCTTTCAACTCTATCCGCACCGAATACGGGGATATGTTAAAAAGCCAGCTTTCCAAAGGGAACAACGGGCTTGTGAAGCACAAATATATCACGTTCAGTATTGAAGCGGACAACATGAGCGCGGCAAAATCCCGGCTTTCCCGTATTGAAACGGACATACTGAACAATTTCAAGGTGCTGGGAGTATCTGCCCGACCGCAGACAGGCTATGAACGGTTACAGACCATGCACGGGGTATTCCACCCGGAGGGGGAGCCGTTCAACTTTGATTTCTCATGGCTTGCCCCGTCCGGGCTTACCACAAAGGACTTTATCGCCCCGCCCTCATTCCGTTTTGGCGAGGGGCGGTATTTCCGCATGGGGCGCAAGATCGGCGCGGTATCGTTCTTACAGATACTTGCGCCGGAGTTAAACGACCGCATTTTAGCGGATATGTTAGACCTTGAAACAGGCGTGATTGTCAACCTGCATATCCACAGTATCGACCAGACAGAAGCCATTAAGACGGTCAAGCGCAAAATCACCGACCTTGACAAAATGAAAATCGAGGAACAGAAGAAAGCCGTCCGCGCAGGGTACGACATGGATATAATCCCGTCCGACCTTGCCACGTTTGGCGGCGAAGCGAAAAATCTCTTGCAGGACTTACAGAGCCGCAATGAAAGAATGTTCCTCTTGACTTTCCTTGTGGTGAACATGGCAGACACAAAAAGAAAGCTGGAAAATGACATTTTCGCGGCGGCGGGGATTGCACAGAAATATAACTGCGCCCTCACCCGGCTTGACTACCAGCAGGAAGCGGGGTTTATGTCAAGCGTCCCTATCGGTGAGAACCTTATCCCCATTCAAAGGGGACTGACAACCAGCAGCACGGCAATCTTTATTCCCTTTATCACGCAGGAGCTTTTTCAGAGGGGCGCAAGCCTTTACTATGGGCTGAACGCTCTTTCCAACAACATGATACTTTGCGACCGCAAGCAGCTTAAAAATCCCAATGGCTTAATCTTGGGAACGCCGGGAAGCGGAAAATCCTTTGCGGCAAAGCGGGAAATGACAAACGCTTTCCTCATTACGGACGACGACATTATTATCTGCGACCCGGAAGCCGAGTATTACCCCCTTGTGCAAAGATTACAGGGACAGGTGATAAGGCTTTCTCCCACCAGCCCGCACTACGTCAACCCTATGGATATAAACCTCAACTATTCCGAGGACGACAACCCGCTTGCGCTGAAAAGCGATTTTATCCTCTCCCTTTGTGAGCTGATCGTCGGCGGCAAGGAGGGCTTGCAGCCCGTGGATAAGACTGTCATTGACCGCGCTGTTAGGAACGTGTACCGTCCTTTCCTTGCTTCCCCCGACCCGGCAAAAATGCCGATTTTGGGCGACCTTTACGACGAGCTTTTGAAGCAGCCGGAGCCGGAAGCGGCGCGTATCGCGGCGGCGTTGGAGCTTTACGTTTCCGGGAGCCTTAACGTCTTTAACCACAGGACAAATGTAGAGCTTAACAACCGCCTTGTCTGCTTTGATATTAAACAGCTTGGGAAGCAGCTCAAAAAGCTGGGTATGCTGATTGTTCAAGATCAAGTGTGGAACCGCGTCACCGTGAACCGGGCGGCGAAGAAGTCCACGCGGTATTTCATGGACGAATTTCACCTGTTACTGAAAGACGAGCAGACCGCCGCTTACAGCGTCGAAATCTGGAAGCGTTTCAGAAAATGGGGCGGCATACCCACCGCGATCACGCAGAACGTGAAAGACCTCTTGGCAAGCCGGGAAGTGGAAAATATCTTTGAGAACAGCGATTTTGTCCTCATGCTCAATCAAGCGGCGGGCGACCGGGCTATCCTTGCGAAGCAGCTCAACATCTCCCCGCAGCAAATGAGCTACGTCACCCATTCCGAAGCGGGCGAGGGGCTTTTATTTTATGGAAATGTCATTCTGCCCTTTGTAGACCGTTTCCCCAAAGATACCGAGCTGTACCGTGTTATGACGACGAAGCCGGAGGAAGTGGGCGGCGCGTAACCCGCAGATTATTTTATCAGCCTTGCGCCCTCTTGGGGGCGCAGTTTGGAGGTGAACCACCATGAAGCAGTACAAAGCCCGCGACAAGATCACGCAGAAAATGACCCGTGACGGGGCTATCGAGGTAAACGCGGCGACCGGGAAACAAAAGCGTATCAGCAAACGGGCGCGGGAAGCTACCTTACTGAAAACGCCGGAGCAACAGGCAGCACAGGACGCACAGGCAGCGCAGCCCATACCGGGCAATCCCGCGCCGGACATATCCCCCAATGCGCCGCCCCTGCCCCATGCGCCGGGGACGGAAGCCGCACAGGACACGGGAACCGCCGAGCGCGTCTTAGAGCATATCGACGGGGCGCACACCCGCAGAGCCAGCAAAAAGGCAGCACGGAAAGCACAGGCAGAAGCCGAAAGCCGCGCCCGCACTTCCCGGCTGCAATTCACCGAGGAAGAACGGGCAACGCCGGAGCTGCAACCCTATATCAAGAAATCCGACAAAGCCGCTGACAGGCTGGACGAAGCAAGGGCGAAAATCCCAAAGGAAAAGAAACTTGTAAGGGAACGCACCTTTGACGAAGCCACCGGGAAAGGCAAGACCCGCCTACGTTTCGAGGAACGGGAAAAGCCGCAGAACTACGGCAGCCCCCACAAGAACCCGCTTTCCCGCCCCACGCAGGAAGCGGGTATTTTCGTCCATAACAAGATACATTCCGTGGAAAAGGACAATTCCGGCGTGGAGGGTGCGCACAAATCCGAGGAAACCGCCGAAAAAGCCGCGAAGTACGGGGCGCGGAAAGTCAAGGAGGGCTACCGCAGCCATAAGCTCAAACCCTACCGGGCGGCGGCAAAGGCTGAAAAGGCGGCGCAGAAAGCAAACGCCAACTATCTCTACCAAAAGGCACTCCATGACAACCCGCAGATCGCCGCGTCAAATCCATTCTCCCGGTATATGCAGAAGCAGCGCATTAAAAAGCAGTATGCAAAGACCGTCAAGGCACAGGGCGCAAAGTCTGTCAAGAACGCAGCGGAGAACACAAGAAAAGCCGCCAAAAAGACCGCCGAGGGAACCAAAAAGGCAATCGCATTTGTCGGGCGACACCCGGCGGGTGTCTGTATCGCCATAGGTGCGCTGCTGCTTTTCATTATGATTTCTTCCGCATTATCTTCTTGTGGGGCTATGTTTTCCGGCATGATTAACGGCATTGTCGGGACTTCCTACACGTCGGAGGACGCGGATTTAGTCGCCGTGGAAAACAACTATGCGGCACTGGAAACGGACTTGCAGCGCAGGATTGACAATATCGAGCGCGACAACCCCGGCTATGACGAGTACCGCTATGACCTTGACAGTATCGGGCATAACCCCCATGAATTAGCGTCCTATCTGACCGCGCTTTTACAGACCTACACCCCGGCGACGGCACAGGCAGAAATACAGCGTATCTTTGAACTTCAATATACCCTCACTCTGACGGAGGAAGTGGAAATACGTTACCGCACAGAAACAAGCACAGACCCGGACACCGGGGAAACCACCACCGAGGAAGTCCCCTATGAGTATTTTATCCTCAATATTAAGCTGGAGAACAAACCCATATCCGAGCTTGCGCCGGGACTGCTTACCCCGGAGCAGCTTGAAATGTTCCGTGTCTATCTGGAAACCAGCGGAAACAAGCCCCTTATTTTCGGCGGCGGTTCCCCGGACGGGAACCCGTCGGAGGATTTAAGCGGGGTGCAGCTTGTAAACGGCACACGCCCCGGAAATACCGCCGTGGTAGACCGGGCAAAGTCACAGGTAGGCAATGTAGGGGGACAGCCCTATTGGAGCTGGTACGGCTTCAACAGCCGCGTGGAATGGTGCGCCTGTTTCGTTTCATGGTGTTACAATCAAGCCGGGAAAAGCGAGCCGCGCTTTGCCGCGTGCCAGTCACAGGGCGTACCGTGGTTCCAGTCACGGGGGCAATGGGGCGCAAGGGGCTATGAGAATATCGCCCCCGGCGACGCGATCTTTTTCGATTGGGACGGGGACGGGAGCGCAGACCATGTGGGGCTTGTAATCGGCACGGACGGGCAGCGCGTTTACACCGTCGAGGGCAATTCCGGCGACGCTTGCAAGATAAAAAGCTATCCCCTTGACTATGGCTGTATCAAAGGGTACGGCTTGATGAATTGGAACTGAACACATTTTTTGACTATGAAAGGAGTTTTACACTATGGCAGCAAACAAGATTGACCGTATCAACCGGGAGATTGAAAAGACCCGCGAGAAGATCACCGAGTATCAGAACAAGCTCAAAGGGCTGGAAGCGCAGAAAACCGAAGCGGAGAATTTGCAGATCGTCCAGCTTGTGCGCTCTATGCGGCTTTCCCCGCAGGAGCTTACCGCCATGCTGCAAAACGGGGCAATCCCCGGCATGACCCCCGCGCCCGCTTCTTACGGCGCAGATAATGACGAACAGGAGGAAAACGAAAATGAAGAATAAGAAAACCCTTAAAATGCTTTTGACCCTTTGCGCCGCCCTTATCCTCATGGGCGGCTTTTCCGTCACCGCCTACGCGCAGACCCCGGAGGGGCAGGACGACGCGACCGACGACAGCGGCGTTGTCTACGAGGAACCCGAAAAGGAAGAACCCCTCACCCCGGACGGGAACGCGACGCTGGTTGACGATTTCGGCGGCAACAAGCAGCTTATCACCGTGACGACAAAAAACGGAAATTACTTTTATATCCTCATTGACCGGGACGACGAGGGCGAGAACACCGTGCATTTCCTCAATCAAGTGGACGAAGCCGACCTTATGGCACTTATGGAGGACGGGAACACGAAAACAGAGCCGCCCGCCGTTTGCATTTGTACCGATAAATGCGAAGCCGGGAAAGTAAATGTAAGCTGCCCCGTTTGTAAGGACAACATGACCGCTTGCAGCGGCAAGGCAGCGGAGCCGGAACAAGGCGAGCCGGAGGAACCAAAGGAGAAGAAAACAGGCACGGGCGGGCTGCTGCTCTTTCTGATCGTCGCCATTGCCGGGGGCGGGGGCGCGTTCTACTACTTTAAGATTATGAAGCCCAAACAGGACGTAAAGGGCGGCACAGACCTTGACGATTTCGATTTTGACGATTACGACGAGCCGGAACCCGACGACGAAGCCGGGGACGACGGGGAAACGGAGGACGAGGAAGCATGACCCTGTTCACCGACAACCCCTTAGAAAGAATGATGATACAGAAACCGGGCGACGGGCGGCGTGGAAAATCGCCGCCCGCTTCCATTCCCCCGCGCTGCAAGGGCTGTCCCTACAACCGGGAGCCGCCTTGTGTGGGGTATTGTATCAAGAAGCTGACAGAGAAGAAAACCACGGGAAAATGAAAGGAGGATTTTTAAGTGCAGTTAGTCATTGCAGAAAAGCCCAGCGTCGCGGCAAGTATCGCCGCCGCGCTTGGCGTTAAGGAAAAGAAAGACGGATATATCGAGGGCGGGGGCTACCTCATTTCTTGGTGTGTCGGTCATTTGGTGGAGCTTGCGGAAGCTGCCGCCTATGGTGAGCAGTATAAAAAGTGGAGCTATGAGAGCTTACCCATTCTGCCGGAGGAATGGCAGTACACCGTCGCCGCCGATAAGGGGAAACAATTCAAAACCTTAAAGGAGCTTATGCACCGCGCCGACGTTTCCGAAGTGGTGAACGCCTGCGACGCTGGACGCGAGGGGGAATTGATTTTCCGCTTTGTGTATGGCGTGGCACAGTGTAACAAGCCTATGCGCCGCTTGTGGATTTCCTCAATGGAGAACGCAGCGATCAAGGCGGGCTTTGCAGACCTTAAAGACGGGCGGGACTATGACGCGCTCTATGCTTCCGCATTGTGCAGGGCAAAGGCTGACTGGATCATTGGTATCAACGCGACGCGCCTTTTCTCCTGCCTGTATCACAAGACCTTGAACGTGGGGCGGGTACAGACCCCCACACTGAAAATGCTGGTTGACCGGGGCGAAGCGATCTCCCATTTCAAGAAAGAAAAATACTACCATGTGCGCCTTGACTTATCCGGCGCGGAAGCAGCCAGCGAAAGGATTTCGGATAAACCGGGAGCCGACACACTGAAAGCGGCTTGTGAAGCGGAAACGGCGGTTTGTGTTTCCCTCACTAAAGAGAAAAAGACCGCCGCCCCGCCGAAGCTCTTTGACCTCACTTCCTTACAGCGGGAAGCCAATAAAATCTACGGCTACACGGCGAAGCAGACCCTTGACCTTGCGCAGACCTTGTATGAAAAACGGCTGCTTACCTACCCCCGGACAGACAGCGCATTTCTGACCGACGACATGGGGGACACGGCGGCAAAGACTGTTACCATGTTATCCGGGAAACTGCCTTTTATGGAGGGTGCAGAAATTACCCCGGACGTTTCCCGGACGCTTGACAGCAGCAAAGTTTCAGACCACCACGCCATTATCCCCACTATGGAGCTTGCAAAGACCGACCCTGCCGCCCTGCCGGAAAGTGAAAGGAATATCCTCACCCTTGCCGGGGCGCGTCTTATTTTCGCTGCCGCCGAGCCGCATATCTTTGAAGCGGTCACGGCGGTTTTCTCATGCGCCGGTACGGAGTTTACGGCGCGGGGAAAGACAGTGCTTGCGGGCGGCTGGAAAGAGCTTGAACGCCGCTACCGGGCAACCCTCAAAGGCAAGCCCGACCCGGAGGATATGGAGGAAGAAAACACCCTGCCGGAGCTTTCCGAGGGACAGAGCTTTGAACACCCCACGGCAAAGGTAACGGAGCATTTCACAACGCCGCCGAAGCCCCACAACGAAGCAACTTTGCTTTCGGCAATGGAACGCGCCGGGAACGGGGACACCGACCCGGACGCGGAACGCCGGGGGCTTGGCACACCCGCCACCCGCGCCGCCGTCATTGAAAAACTGGTGAAGTCCGGCTTTGCAGAGCGCAAGGGAAAGCAGCTTATCCCCACACAGAACGGAGCCGCCCTTGTGTCTGTCCTGCCGGATATGCTGACTTCCCCGCAGCTTACCGCCCAATGGGAAAACAATCTGACGCAGATCGCAAAGGGAGCCGCCGACGCTGGGGAGTTTATGCAGCGCATTGAAGCTATGGCGCGGGAGCTGGTAAAGGAAAACACCGCCGCCGACAAAGGCAAGGCGGCTTTCACGGGCGGGGAGGAAAAGCCCTCTGTCGGGAAATGCCCCCGGTGCGGTTCTCCCGTCCATGAGGGCAAGAAGAATTTCTACTGCTCTAACCGGGATTGCGCCTTTACCATGTGGAAAAACGACCGTTTCTTTGAGGAAAGGAAAGTTACCTTTACCCCGAAGATTGCCGCCGCCCTCTTAAAATCCGGCAAGGCGAATGTCAAGGGCTTATATTCCCCGAAAACAGGCAAAACCTATGACGGAAGCATTGTTTTAGCTGATACGGGCGGGAAGTATGTCAACTACAAGATAGAGATACCGAAGAAAAAATAAGTTCCGTAGCAAGCATAGGAAAAGAGTACCCTTTTCCGTAAATCCCCTTTCGACGCTAACGCGCCGGACGGGGATTTTGCTTGTTGGGAAGTGTCCCAAACCCTCTAAAAAAGCATTAAAAATCTTGGCAGGACGCACCGCCCGCCGTAGTACGGGGCGAACCAAAAAAGCGCGGCGGTGCGCCGCCATTTCAGAAAGGAGCGAATGAATGGAGAAGAAAAAAGGCTATTCCATGTTTGTCAAGGACAAGTTAGACCCGGCTGACAGTATGCGGATAGAGCGAAAAATTTATTTTGAGGAACAGACCGCCGACCTTTCCGGGCTTACCGCTTTGCCCTTAGAACAGTTACAGGCATTGCGGGAGGAATACGCGGCGGCTGAAAAGTCGGCGTTTGAAGCCTTGCAGGAACAGGCGGCGGCATGGGACGAACAGGCGGGAAAGACGCTTGCCATTGACAAAGCCATTGAATATGTGAGGACACCCGAAGTCAAGCATACCGCGAACCAGTGGGAAGCTACGGACTACGGGAAGCACATCAGCAACCGCGTCTACCAAATGCGCTACCACATATCCGAGAATACCCGGTATGACAGGGAAAAAGAGAAATCCATTCCCTACTCATGGACGCTTTCTTGGAGCATTTACACCAACAGCCCCCACAATTACGGACAGGCAAAGATCGCCGGACAGGAAAGGAAAGTTTTTGCGGACAAGGCGGCTATGGAAAAGTATCTGAATGGACGTATCAAGGCATACGCCCATTTATTTACCGAAATATCGCCCTCTATCCCGAAAGAGTACGCCGAGCAGTTCAAAGTAAACGGGCAGCTTTTACCCGGTTATTCCATTGAGGGGGAGGAACGGACGCAGCCCGGACAGGAAGCCGGAAAGACAGACCCAGCCCCCGCAGAACAGGCGGCGGAGCAGACCACCGGGCAGAGAAAGGAGCGTGACCCAATGAATGAGCAGTTTTCAATCCTTATCGACAGCCGCACCCGTTTTGAAACCGGGAAACCGGGCGGCGCGTGGCTTTCCATGCCGACCACCACGGAGCAGCTTCACGCCGCTATGAGAAGCGTCGGCATTACCGCAGACAACCCGCAGGACTTTTTCATCAACGGTTTTGCAAACACCGAGAAGCAGCCTTTTGACGTGCCGCTTTCCGTGATACAGGGCAGCACCATTGACGAGCTGAATTATTTAGGCAAGCTTTTAGAAATGCAAAGCGACGAGGACAAGGACAAATTCACGGCGGCGGTAACGCTGGGGGAACACGCCGGGAGCGTGAAAGACCTTATCAACCTTGCACAGAACCTTGACTGCTACTGGATATACCCTGCTGTCCGAACCGAAGCCGACTACGGCTATTACCTCATTGACGAGCTGGACGAATTGGAGCTGCCCGAAGAAGCAAAGAAGTATTTCAAGTACGAGGAATACGGGCGGGATGCGGTTCAGAAAGATAAAGGGCAGTTTACCAATCAAGGCTATATCTACAACAACGGCAACACCTTTTCACAGTGGTACAACGGGCGGGACAATGACATACCGAAAGAATACAAGGTTATGAGCTTCCCGGAGCCGGAACGCCCTACCCCGGAGAAATCGGATTTTGAAGCGGCAGCGGAACCCGTTTTTGAGCCGCGCCCGGTTGCCCCGATTATCCTTACTTCCAAAAATTCCACCGACAAAATGAAAGAAATCACAGACCGTTTGGAGCATGGAATTATGGGGGTATTTGAAAATGGGCGGTACACCGATTATCTGCAAACCTTATCAAAGTTCCATAATTACAGCTTTAACAACACCGTACTGATTGCCATGCAGGGCGGTACGTTTGTCAAAGGCTACCAGCAATGGAAAAAGGAATTTGACCGCCATGTAAAGCCCGACGAGAAATCTATCAAGATACTTGCACCGTCCCCCTACATAGTCAAGCGGGAGGTTGAAAAGATTGACCCGCAAACCCAAAAGCCCATAATCGGCAAAGACGGGAAGCCCGTCACGGAAACAAAGGAAA
Organism: Acetatifactor muris; assembly: GCF_024623325.1. GTDB lineage: Bacteria > Bacillota > Clostridia > Lachnospirales > Lachnospiraceae > Acetatifactor > Acetatifactor muris. Next base: position 208,062 of record NZ_JANJZD010000007.1, on the reverse strand, counting down.
TCCAAATCCCCGCCTTTAAGATAGTGTCTGTTTTTGACGTATCACAGACCGAGGGGAAAGAGATACCGGGCATTACGGATAACGAATTGACGGGCGACGTGGAGCAATACCGGGACTTTTTTACCGCCCTTGAAAGGACTTCCCCCTTTGCTATGGGCTTTGAAGCGTTGGAGGGTACAGTAAAGGGACGCTGCTTTTATGACGGGCAGCGCATAGCGATCAACGAGGGAATGAGCGAGCTTCAGAACGTAAAGACCGCTATCCATGAGATCGCCCACGCGACGCTGCACAACATAGACCGGGACGCGCCGGAACGCCCCGACCGAAGCACAAGGGAGGTACAGGCGGAAAGTATCGCTTACACCGTATGCCAGCACTACGGGCTTGACACGTCCGACTACTCTTTCAATTACATTGCCACATGGAGCAGCGGGCGGGAGCTTGCAGAGCTGAAAAAATCCCTTGCCACAATCCGCAGCACCGCCGCCGAGCTGATTAACACCATTGACGGGCATTTAGCGGAAATCAGAAAAGAACGGGAAGCGGAGAAAGCACAGGAAGCTGAAAAAGAGCCGACACCCGACCTTTCGGCAGAGCCAACGGTCACAATCCTTTGGAGTGAAAGCAGCCAGCTACGGGAGGGCGAAACAATCCCCCTGTCCCGTGCCGATACCCTGTTTGCGGTGCTGGACGAAGCCAGCCTTGATACGCCCCGTTATTTCAAGACGAGATTTCAGATTGATTATGTAATGAACGGAAAGCCCGACCATTACGAGGGGCAACAGGATTTTGGCGACGGGGACGGTTCCCTTATGGAGCATATCGAACAGCACCATACCTTTTATCTGAACGATAAAGAGTGGGAAAACTACCTTTTACAGCATGAGGGCAAGGAAGCACTGGAAGCCGACAAGGAACAGCGGGCAATGCTGCTGAATGAGTTTATCCCCTATCTGAAACTGCATTGCAGTTTATCCGAAATGGAGCGTATCGCCGGAGGAGCCTTGTTAGCCGGGGAGAGCCTTACCCCAACGGAAACCGCCTACCATACCGCCATGCAAGCCTACGTTGCCGAGTGCCGGGGGCTTATCAATCAAGGCGAATACCATTTGCCGCCCGTCCCACAGCTCAAAGATTTTGACGTGGAGCTTGCCGCCTACAAGGAACACGTCAAGGCAGAAATCGCACAGGAAGCGGCAGACGCGGGAATGACCGTGGAGGAATACGCCGCTAATGGGTATGAGCCTTACACCACGCCGGAGCCGGAAGCAACGCAGACCGCCGAACCGCAGGAGCCGGGAGAACCCAAAGCACAGGAAAAGCCGCAGGAGCCGGAAAGCACCGCTTCCGAAAAGGCAGACACACCGGAACAGGCAGAGCCAACCACCAGCGAAGCGGCGCAGACTTCTACCCCGGAGCCGACGGAAACAACGGTTACATACTACCCGATCAATGAGAACGCCGCCCGTCATGCGAATACGGTAAATAGTTTTTATGATTACAAGCCCGGAAGCGCAACGGCAGAATACCGCCGCTATGTAGACGAAGCCGCCGAGATTGCCGCAAGGCAGAAAAAGCGTGTTGACCCCTCTTTCCATGAACGGATTGACGGGCTGCTTGACGCTTACGCCCGGAAACTGGCGGCAAACATGAATAAGGGCTATGAAATCGCAGGGCGCGTCCCCTCTATCCTTATTGCCGGGGGAAGCAATTTCCCTGTCCGTAAAAAGGAGAAGCAGAACGCCGCCGCAGATAAGAACATGGAGGAATACCGGGAGATACAGGGCTTGCTTGACAAAATCCGCAGTACGGGCATGGGTGGTATCAGTGCTGACGACCCCAACGCCGTTTCTAAGCTGGAAAGCAAACTTGCAAAGTTGGAAGCCTTGCAGGAAACCATGAAAGCGGTCAACGCCTACTACCGCAAGCATAAGACCCTTGACGGCTGCCCCCATTTATCCCCGGAGCAGATCGAAAAGCTGAAAGCGTCCATGTCCGGCAGCTACCGGGCGAACCCGAAACCTTTTGAGAGCTACCAGCTATCCAACAACAACGCGGAAATCCACAGGCTGAAAAACCGCATTACCGCCCTTACCCGGAGGAAAGAGCTTGGATATGTGGGCTGGGAGTTTGACGGGGGACGTGTGGAAGCCAACACAGCCGATAACCGCTTGCAGATTTTCTTTGATGAAAAGCCGGATAAGGAGATACGGGAGGAACTCAAAGGGAACGGCTTCCGCTATGCGCCCAGCGCGGAAGCATGGCAGCGGCAGCTAAACGACAATGCGATCTACGCCGCCGACTGTATCAAGTGCATACAGCCCCTTACCGGGGAACGCCCCACCGAGTTACAGAAGCGGGCAAGGCAGGAAGCCGCCGCACAGAAAGAAGCCGCACAGGAGCAGCCGCAGGAGGAAGCACAGGGCGCGGAGCCGGGAACCACGGACACGCCGGAGAAACCTTTTGAGCCGGAACGCATTTATAAGGTGCGGCAGAACCCATACAGCGACAGCCCGGAAAACAGCTCTATCTTGCAGGAGTATGTGACACAGGAAAACGGCATGGCAAAGCTGGGGGACATTCTCTACACAGGAACGCCGGAGAAATGCCGGGAGCTTTTGGGGAAGCTGGAAGCCGGGGAGCTGACACAGGGCGAGGTGAAAGAACTTTATGCAAAGGCACAGGAAGCACAGCCCGCAGCCGAGCCGGGACAGGAAACGCCGGAGCCAACCGCCGCAGAGAAAGAGCCGGACAAGGACACCTTTTCTATTTACCAGCTAAAGCGCGGCGACGAAACAAGGGACTACCGCTTTGAACCTTACGACCGCTTACAGGCGGCGGGGCTTTCCGTGGAAGCGGCAAATTATGACCTTATCTATACCGCGCCACTTGCGCCGGATATGACGCTTGAAGATATTTCCGTCCGTTTCAATATCGACCACCCGAAAGATTTTAAGGGACACAGCCTTTCAACCTCTGACGTGGTAGTGCTTCATCAGAACGGACAGGACACCGCCCACTACGCAGACAGTTACGGTTATCGGGAAGTGCCGGAGTTTTTACAGGAGCAGACACCACAGCTTACCCCCGACACCCGAATAACCGGGGAGCAGATCAGAACGCCACGGGGGAGCTTTTCTGTAACCGACATGACCGCCGAGCAAATGCGGGAAGCCGGGTACGGGCTTCACCACACGTCGGAGGACGGGAAGTATCTCATTATGGGGAACGGGACACAGGCGTTTGCGATTGCCGCAGAGCAGCCGGAAAAGGCAAACCCCTTAAAGCACGTCGAGGACGCTATCGAGCAGAACGACAACAATTTTGACGGTATCATCAACAACACGCCCACCCCTACCGCCGACGAGCTGGAAGCAAAGGCGAGAAGCGGCGAGCAGATCTCCCTTGCCGAGTATGCCGCCGCGCTGAAAGCGGATAAGGAACAGGGCAAGAAAGCGGAGCCGGGGAAAAAGCCGGAAAAGAAGCCCTCTATCCGGGCGCAGCTTAAAGCCGACAAGGAACGGGCGGCGCAGAAGAAACAGGCAAGAAGTAAGTCGCAGGACTTGGAAAGGAGCTGACCCTATGGGGAAACGGAATAAATTTGAAAATGTGGACGTGCTGGCTTCCCTTGAAGCCATTCTGAAACAGAACACGGGATTTTATCAGAGCGATTTTGACATTGATAAACAGATCATTGCGGAAAAGGCGGCAAGCCCCAGCAAGGAGGATAAAACCCTCTTGTGGCTTTCCCGCCCGTCCGGGACGTACTGTTTCCGGGAGCGTGACGTTTTCATCAGCGACACCGCCCCGCACAATACATGGCGTTATTACAAGGAGCAGAGCCGCGACCCTATTCTTGCGTATGCCGTGGAACTGACAGGGACAGAGGGCGGGAAGATCAAGGGCAACCTGTATGAGCTGGACTATGAAAAGCACTATGAGCGCGTCAAGGACAATACTCTTGCCGCCGGGACGGTAACACTTGTTTATGAGCATGGGACGCGGGAGCAGCCCGCAGACCGACGCTTTGACGGTTATCCCGACCCCCAGCTTGGGAAGTTTGAACGCTTCGAGGTACAGCCCAAAGACCCGGAAGCCCTGCAATTCCTGTTGTGGGAGGAAAAGGAAAGCCGGGATAAACTGAAACCGGGGGATTTTAAGGAGCATATCGCCGCATTGCATGAGGGCATGATCGAACGGGAAGCGCGGCGCATTGTGGCGGACATGAAAAAGCTGTCTGCCCCCAACAGCCCGGATAAATCTCATTTCATGGTGGAGCTGTCCCCGTCCTTTATGCGGCTTGCTTCCACAAAGGACACGGAACGCCTTTTCTCCATGCTGCCCTATAAGACCCTTGCTTTCTCACAAATCAAGAACAGCTACGGCACATACGCGCTGATCGGCAAGGACGAGAACCGGGACAGGCAGATAAGGAAGCCCCGCCCCTCTGTCCGGGCGCAGCTTGCACAGGACAAAAAGAGAACCGCCCCGAAGAAAGCGGCGGCGAAAACAAAAAATCACGGATTGGAGGTATGAGCATGAACACATATAATAATTTTACGGTTGAGGAAACCAACCTTTTGAGTATCTACATGACAGGCAGCAAGGAGGGGCTTTTGGTGGCTATGAACGCCGCGCTGCCCTTTATGGAGGGGGAAATGCGGGACTTTGCCGCCCGTACCCTTGCCAAAGTAGGGCGCATGACCGAAGCGGAATTTGCGGGGCTTGCCCTTTACCCCGCCGACGAGGTATGAACGACATTAAGCGGCTAACGCCGCCCCAAAGCCGGAAAGTCAACGCCCTTGTGCGCCGGACGTGTTGCAATTATGATAGTGGAAACTGTATCTTGCTGGACGACGGGGACGAGTGCGTATGTCCGCAGCTTATTTCCTATTCCCTGCTCTGTAAATGGTTCCGTATCGCCGTACTGCCCGCAGATAAGGAGCTGTACGCCGAGTTGTACCATGCGGAGGATATGCGGCGGTGTAGCGTGTGCGGCTCACCTTTTGCGTCCAGCTCTAACCGGGCTATTTACTGCCCGGACTGCCGGAAGCGTATCACCCGCAGACAGACCGCCGAGCGCATGAGGAAGCTACGGGCGAATGTGACGCGATAGGGGCGAAATGAGCCTTGATTTATGCGGCTTTCCGGGTGGGAAAATAAGGCGGCAAGGGATTTATACCTTTACCCCCGGAAACGCCGTTCTATTGCGTCACAAACCAATCTCTGCACCCATGAGAAAACCGGGGCGCGGTGGCTATCTGATAGCTGCCGCGTCCCGGCTTTTCTTTTTCTAACACAATACTAATTTTCTTCAAAATATGTTATTATAAGTGCATTAGTCCCTAAAAAACACAACGCAACCTAAATTTTCGCAACCGCAACGGCTGGTTGACACAGATTAAATATGTGTTGGTGGTACGCAACCAGCAATATGTTGTATCTTTTTATTGGAGGTGATAAACATGAATATAGCAGAAAGACTTCAAGAACTGCGTAAAAAAGCAGGCTATTCACAAGAACAAGTTGCTGAAATGCTTGGAATTTCAAGGCAAGCTATTTCAAAATGGGAAAGTGGGCAAGGAAATCCAGAAATTGATAATGTAATTAAACTAACAGAGATTTATCATGTAAGTGCTGATTACATTTTGTTGGGACAAGAAAGCAATGCTATTGTTTCAACTCCCGAAAAAAAGCCGTTAAGTAAAGAAGCCCGGAAAGCAATAGGTATAATATCAATTATAGCAGCAACAGCGATTATTACAGTGCTATTCATTATAGCACTGGGGCTTATGGCAAAGTATGTGTTGTAAAAAAGGAGAATAATTATGGGACTAATAAAAAAAATTATGCTTGTCACTTCATTAGGTATGATAATGCTTACAATGGGAGGTTGCGTTTATTCTAACAATAAAGGGTGGAATGACATGACTTCGGAAGAAAAGCAAGATGTTCGACAAAGTTTTGAAGATATAGAAAGTGATTTAAGACAAGACTTTGCAAGTGATGATATGGGAGATAAATTTGCTTCATTTATTCTTGATACTGTCGAGCAAGCTATTGATAGCGCAGATTAGGCTGAAACAGAGAATAGAATGTGACGCGATAGGGGCGAAATAAGCCTTGATTTATGCGGCTTTCCGGGCTGGAAAATAAGGTGGCAAGGGATTTATACCTTTACCCCCGGAAATGCCGTTCTATTGCGTAACAATACAATCTCTGCACCCATAAGAAAACCGGGGCGCGGTGGCTACTGAAAAGCTGCCGCGTCCCGGCTCTTTTTTTGCGCTTTTATCCGCGCTCTGTCTGCCGTTCCCGTTCCGGCTGCTTCTCTGTCTGTAAAATGCTGTCTATGTTCCGCTTGATAACGTCATACTCCTGTACCTGTTTTTTCAGTTTGCTATAATCGGCATAAAGACTTTCTTTCTGTCCTTGCAGCTTTTCATATTCCGCTTGCAGGGCGGGAACGCTGGGGAGTTTGCCGCCGCTTTGCGCCGCCTTTAGTGCCTTTGCCGCCGCTTCATGGAGGATAATGCTGCGCTCATGCTCTGCCCGGTACTTTTCCTTGTTCCGGGCTTTGCGGTAGGCTTCATAGAGGGGCTTTGTCTTTTGGTAAGTAGTGACGTTCTTAATGAGCAATGCCATATCAGAAAGACGCTTTTCCACTTCCTTTAGGCTGTCCCCTGCCTGTTCGCTTGCCGTGGTGATTTCCTCTATCCGGGTGAGCAGATCGGTGTACTGTTCAATCTTGTTTTCGGTAAGAAAGTTCATAGTCTTTGCCGCCTGTTTCAGATTGTGGATTTTCGCCCACTGTTCATAGCCCCGGCTCTGCTGCGCCTTGATACTATTCTCAATGTCAATGAGAAGATTAACGCCCCTGCGCTCTGTCTTTGGAGCTTTGGCGGCGCGGGTGCGCTTGCCCGCTATCCGTTCCCTTATGGCTTCCTCTGTATAGTCCGCGCCGAGAGTTTTAAGGCGGGTAAAGCGTTCCTGCCCCGGTGCGCGGCACGACACATATTTTCCGGGCTTGATCTCATAGCCCGCCGCCTGTAACCGCTGCAATAGTTCCTCAAAGCTGGAAACTTGGGGAATGAGCGCGTCCACGGCGATCTTTAGCTTGCCTTTCCAGCTTGTCCCCGTTTTCTCCGCTTGGTACTCCGCATAGCTCTTTCCCTTGTTGCCCTTTCCGGGGACGACCACAGAAAGCCCGTTGTCCCGACACAGCTTGTCACTCATGTTCCGTATGCCGTAATACGTCCGTTTGTTGGAAACGTACTTGTGATGATCTACGAAGTTGACCGCGCAGAAAATAATGTGGTTATGGATATGCCCCTTGTCAATGTGCGTCGTTAATACATACTCATGCTGCCCCTTTGTTACCGCGTCGGCAAGCTGCCGCCCGATTTCATGGGCTTTCTGATAGTCCACTTCTCCCGGAGCAAAAGACTGTATCAAGTGAAAAGCTAAATTGTTGCCCTTATCCCGTGCTTGTGAGAGGGTATAGCCAAACTCAATATCTGCCGTTTCATAGCTGCACCCGAAAGAGGACACCAGCATTTTTCCGTCCGTCTTGTCCGGGTTTTCGATATAGTCAAGGGCTTTACTTAGAGTGCTTTTAATAGGCTTAATCTTTGTAACCGCCATATTTCCGCAAGCACCCCCTTGATTTCCTCTATATCCTCTTTATAGGCGTTCCCCGTCGCGTTTACGCGGCGTGCAATCTGATTGACATTCACCCCGATTTTCTGTATCTCCGCTGTCATTGCCTTTATGTCCGTATGGTCTACTTGGATAATGTACCCGTCAATAGCGATCTTGCGCAGATATGCCGCCATGTTGTTTGTGGGGACGAGCTTCATTTTTTCCTCAATCAAGCTCCGTTCTTCCTCTGTCACATAGAATTTGACTTGTACCGTTCTTTTCCGTCCGTTCATGGTTTTTCGCTCCTTTCCGTTCTTATAGAGGGTTTGGGACACTTCCCAACAAGCAATTTCTGACCGACAGGGCGGGCAGAAATACGGAAAAGGGTACTCTTTTCCTATGCTTGCTACGAAAGTTCTTCCTACTACCTACAACACCGAAAAAACCTAAAATGACGGACTTTCACAAAAGAAAAACGCTGCAACCGAAAAGAATTGCAACGCTTCCTAAATCCCTATGTAATTTTGCCGGACAGCAGTTATTCTCCCTCACACTCAACCTCTGCAATCTCCCGCGCCGTGGCGGTGACTATCCGTATTCCCGTATCGCTCATATCGTCCAGCAGCGCGTCAAGCTGCCGCCGCTGGGTATTCTTCCCGGCGGGCTGCTTCAAAAGGAATTGGTCTACCGAGATATTGTAACGCAGCATAAGCTCAAAGAATATCTGTAAGCTGGGGTGCTGCCCCTTATTCTCAATATTCGCAAGGTAGCGCGGAGATATATACATTTCGTCGCATACCTTTTTACGGCTCTCCTTGCGTCCTGTCCTTGCCGCCTTGATCGCCGCCCCAAAAGCCTTGAAATCGTATTGTGGTACTGGTCTTTTTGCCATAGTTATTCACCCTCTTACATTTTACTGTTCACCTTTCTTTTTGGATATGTCTACACAGTTCCATTGATTAGCTTGAATAATTCCCTATTTCTGACGTGGCACTATTGAATTTATTCGGCTAACCGTATATAATTATAGCGATAGAACTTATAGAAAGGGTGAATGAAAATGTTAGAGTATATTTCTGCCCCGGAAGCGGCGAAGAAATGGGGCATTTCAGAAAGACGGGTACAAAAGCTATGCGAGGAAAACCGCATACCCGGCGTGGCAAAATTCAGCCGTATGTGGCTGATACCAAAGGACGCGGAGAAACCGACCGACAAAAGACGAAAAAATTTCAAATCTACATAATAGATTCAAATTACCCTGTTACAATTACGGTTAGGAGGTGCGCTATGAGTAAAATCTTAATTGTTGAGGACGATTTATCTATACAGGCTTTGCTGCATGACTTTATACAGGAAGCCGGGTATAGTGTTGTACTGGCGGCTGACGGTGTGGAAGCCCTTGCGAAGTATTCCGAACAGAGCTTTGATTTAATACTGCTTGATATTATGCTTCCCAAAATTGACGGTTTTGGTGTCTGCGAAGTTATCCGGCAAAAATCAGATGTGCCTATTATCATGCTTACAGCATTAGACGACGAGGGAAACCAGCTAAAAGGCTTGGACTTGCAAGCTGACGATTATATCACAAAGCCGTTTTCTATGCCTGTATTGTTGCGGAAGATTGCCGCTGTCCTACGCCGTTCATCAAAGCAGAATGATATTCCGCAAACTATGAGCTATAAGGATTTGACACTGGATTTAGAGGGGTATAAGGTTTATACAAAGGAAGAAAGCATTGATTTAACGCCCCGCGAGTTTGAAATACTACGGGAACTGATGATACACAAAGGCAGAATTTTAACGCGGCAAAACCTGTTACAGACACTTTGGAAGTATGAGTTTTTCGGGGAAGAACGGATTGTTGACACGCACATAAAGAACTTACGGAAAAAACTTGGTGCTGCTGACTACATAGAAACGATTAGAGGGGTGGGATATAGAATTGATAAGGAAGATTAAAAGTAAATTGTCGGTAAAAGTTTTTTTGATTACATCAATGCTTATGGTGGCTTGCTGCTCTGTAACATATTTGTGTATAGCCCACTTTGCCCCATATATTTATTCCCATGATTTAGCGGAAGTGGAAGAATTGGCTGATATGCTATCAGAGGAATTATCTCATATTCCTAAAGAGGAAGTGCAATATTTCATTCAAGGGTATAATGATATTCTTACAAAGCAGTATGATGATGAGTTTGCTTTTCACCTGTTTCAAAACTCTGGCAATGAAATAGCCTTATCAGACTTAAATGAATTTACTGGCAATAAAATTGATGATTATAAAAGCACAGATACGACAAGAGAATATGAAATATCATTTGCGGACAGCACAGAAGCATATATTTTATTGCTTGCCAAAAACACCAATAAAGAAAGTCAAGTTGTTTTAGCACTTCAAAAGACGCTTCCTATTTTGAGTGTTGCTATTTTATTGGTATCTGTAATTGCAGCTTTTTTCTATACTTGGTATATGACAAAGCCAATTAAAAAAATAAGCAAATTATCAAAGCAAATGGCTGATATGGATTTTAGCGGTTTATGCCCTACTAACCGTACAGACGAAATAGGGGTGCTTTCTCATAGCTTAAATGACCTATCAAAGAAACTGGCGGCTGCTCTTTCAGAGTTACAGGAAGCCAACCAAAAGTTACAAGCTGATATTGACATGGAAAGGCGGCTTGAAAAACAACGGGTAGAATTTTTTGCAGCAGCTTCCCATGAATTAAAAACGCCTATCACCATTATCAAAGGGCAGCTTCAAGGTATGCTCTATCAAGTGGGACGCTATAAAGACCGGGAAACATATCTTGCACAGTCTTTGGAAATTACGGACACTTTGGGAAAAATGGTACAAGAGCTTTTAACAATATCCCGATTAGATACTCCGGGTTATACTTGCAAAAAAAGTAATCTTAATCTTAGCAATTTCATAATTGACCGCATTACAGTGTTTGAAGATTTATTCATGCAAAAGGATTTGACGGTTGAACAATCCATATCCCCGGAGATTTATATTTTAGGCGATATGCAGCTACTTCAAAAAGCATTGGATAATCTTTTAGGAAATGCGGCGGCGTATTCGGGAGCCGGAAATCAAATATTGATAAAGTTATGGAAAGAAACTGAAACGACCACCCTTACGATTGAGAATACAGGCGCACATATCCCCGACGAAGCTATTTCCAAACTGTTTGAACCATTTTATAGGGTAGACCAGTCAAGAAATAGGCAAACAGGCGGCACAGGATTAGGATTATATATTGTAAAAACGATTCTTGATTTGCATGGTGCGAAAATTGAAATTACTAATACTATTCAGGGTGTTATCGTTTCCGTACAGTTTTAGCACTTATATCTCAAAGGCGGCGAGCTTTTTCAGCTTGCCGCCTTTTCTATCTCCACATAAAAAACATATTCAATTCAAAATAGATTCAAGTTAGGGAAGTATTCTTTAACTGTACCCGGAAAGGGCAACAGAAAGGAGCTTCTACTATGAAAAAATATTTAACAATCATTCTTGCAACCCTTTTAACCTTGAGTGTGTTTACAGGGTGTGCAGGGCGAAGTAGTTCGCCGGAACAAAGCAACGTATCAACCACCAATTCCCCTATTGCTACTTCTGAACCGGGGGAAATGCCGGACAATTCCTTTAGTAAAGAGGAATATCAAAAATTGTTGGCTCTGCAATTAGACGGTTATGAGGATATGACTATTTCAGATTATCGGAGCCATATTGCAAAATTGACAGATACAACAGAATACAGAGATTTGTTGGAAAGGTTTTGGAAAAGTCAAATCCTCTACGGGGCAAAAGATACCGACACAACAGCTTCATTCTTGTTTTATGTGCTGCCACTTGCAGGAGATGAATGGAAAACCCAAAATTTCAGTGAGGAAGTGAGGACTTCAAATTCAGCAGATAGCGCAAGGTTGGAATATTCATTTTCCTTAACTATTTTAGACGCTGACACGCTTACTATCCGGGAATATAATACCGCCCGCTTAAATGTGATAAAGGGTATGCAGGATATATTAGGGGATAAGACAGCCCCGGAATTGCAGAATACTAATTCCATATTGGTTGACATTCAAAGCGATACGGATAATCTGATTGAACAATTAAAAACAGAAGAAATTGAAATCTCCATTGAATACGCATATTTTCCGGCTTCCGTACAGGGCATAGATAAAGAAAACGGTCAATCGCAAGGAAACAGCGAACAGGAAACCCGCGTATATTCCAATGGTACGGAAGAAGATTATCGTTCTCTATTCACTTTGAAAACGCCCGATTATCAGAATACGTCAATCAAGGATTTTAACACTTCTTTGTTGGCGTGGGCGAATGAAAATCGTGAAAGAATGGAAAGAATTGATGAAGATACTAAATTCAATGACTTTTCCGTTACTTTAACCGCCGAGGAACTTTCTTTTGTGAGGTTGACAGTATTTTTATCCGGCATGGAGAATGGAAAAGCGATTCAGAGCAGCTACACCGAAACAGAATTGAATCCTTACTATGGTGAATATCTGCCGGAAAAAATCACCAGTGGGAGCCTTGATGTGGCAAGGTGTAATTTATACTATCAATTTTCTTACCGCATTTCAGAAACAGTCACAGTCGGTGAACGTGACCGCCAAATTGAAAATATGATAAATGCGGTACAAACATTTTGGGGCGATATGGACGTTGAAAGTGCATTGAAAATGAGTGAAAGCGATATAGTGAAAAAACTGGAAGATATTGCAGCCACATATACCACAGACCATATAACAATCACTATTAACAAAGAGCAAATCCATTTTGAACGCATGGACGAAAGGGCATATAGAAATTAACAGATACAGCCCCTTTTAAGGGTGACAAACAACTACACTTTTTATTATCTGCCGCACGACGGCAAAAGAAAAAAAGCCGTCGTACAGCAGAGGTATTTACACACGCCTATTCTTACGCGGCGGCTTTTGAGAAATCAAAGCCGCCGTTTCTTTTTATTATCTACAGAAGTGACAGCCTATCCCTAAAGATACGGCGGCTAAAGGAGGTAGCCGCCATGCAATACAAGAGATACCGACAAGGTATGACGGTCTTTGACTTGTCAAAAAAATCCCGTCCACCACCGAGGAAAATTCTACCCATGAATATGAACTGTCTAATCAACTGAATACAGCTTACAATTCCAATACGCCTGTCTGCGTTTTTTGCAGACGGGCGTATTGTTTTTCCCCGAAAAATATTTTCAAAAATCTTGTAAAATCTCAATCATTTTTGGCTTGCGTGGTTTTGAGGGTTTACGAAAGGGGACATCAGAAAAAATCACCCGCTTTCGCGGCTGCGAAAGGAGGTGAGAACATGAATGAACCAATTCGTACCCAATGGGAAATCCGTTGTGCTTTTAATGGCTTTTGCAAACAGGCATTGAAGCGTGAAGCAATGAACGCCCACAGGGACACAAAGCGGCAGCAATCACGGGAAGTAACATTCTCCGACCTGTCACCGCAGGAAGAAAACCAGCTTTATACCTACGACAAGTATTTTGCAGATGATGAAGCTGAACAGTCTTTCTTTATCGCAGGAAAAGAGATAACCGCTAAGCTGCTTGCCGAAGCCCTGCGGAGCTTGCCGGAAGAAAAACGGGAAGCTGTCCTGCTGTATTATTTTTTCGATATGAACGAGAGCGAGATCGCAAAGCTCTGCAAGATTTCACGATCAGCAGTACAGTACCGCCGGACAAGCTCTTTCGAGCTATTAAAACGCTATTTGGAGGAACACGCCTATGACTGCACCGATTGGGAACAATGAAAATGCTGAACGCGGCTTATTACCCTACCCGGTAATCATAGCCGCAACAAAAGGCGACCCGGAAGCTATGGCGATTGTCGTCAAGCACTACGAAAGCTACATAGCGTCCCTGTCTATGCGCAAGCTCTACGACGAGCGGGGAAATGTATATTGGGGCATAGACGAGGACATACGCGACCGTTTACGGTCACGGCTTATGCGGGCTGTCCTTTCATTCGAGGTTTAAGCTGATTTAGGACAGGCAGCGAACCCCTTTCCGCTGTTCTGTCCCCGGCAGAACCTTTCCAGCACCTTGACAAAGAAAGCGGCGCAAGATAACGGCGGCGCAGCATAGGGCAGATCGGATACGTCCCTTTTGCGCCGAGCCATACGGCGGGTGCGCCATGACACTATCCCGGCGGGGTTTTCTTTCCCTGCCGGGACAGCCGAGCGATCAACACCGCACCGGGGAGCAAGTTTAGCAGCTTGCGGGCGACGACAGCGCAGGATATATAATGATACTCCCTTACCGCCACAGTCCGAGCGTTCAAAGCGTCGCAGGCAATGGGTAGGGCTGCATGAGAACCATGCAGGGGTGAAACTCCCGTGAGGTTACGCTGATAACCGTCCGATCACAGCCCCTTTTTCACCATTAACCATTTACCCATTTTTGAAAGGGGGATTTATAGAATGAGCAATGCTGATGTGCCTATTTGGGAAAAGTACACGCTTACCATTGAGGAAGCGTCAAAATATTTCCGCATTGGGGAAAACAAGCTGCGGAAACTTGCAGAGGAAAACCCCACGGCGGGCTGGATATTCTTGAACGGCAACCGTATTCAGATCAAGAGGAAACAGTTTGAAAAGATCATTGACACACTGGACGCAATTTAGCGAAAAAGATAGTGAAAAGGAGCCTTGAATGTGCTATAATAGATGTAGGCATATCAAGGCTCTTTCCGACACGGAAAGGAGCAAAAACAATGTCGGAGAAAAGACGTGATAATAGAAACCGCATTTTGCGTTCGGGAGAGAGCCAGAGAAAAGACGGGAGATATGCTTACAAATATACCGATACTTTTGGTAAAGTGCAATTTGTCTATGCGTGGAAGTTAGTGCCTACGGACAAGACCCCTGCCGGGAAGCGTGACGACATATCCCTTAGAGAAAAGGAAAAAGAGATACAGAAAGACCTTGACGACGGGATAGACACAATCGGAAAGAAAATGACTGTCTGCGAGCTTTACGCGAAGCAGAACCGCCACCGTGGGAACGTAAGGCACAACACCACAAAGGGGCGCGAACGGCTGATGAAGCTGTTGGAAGCGGATAAACTTGGTTCCTACCCCATTGACAGTGTGAAGCTGTCCGACGCGAAAGAATGGGCGTTGCGCATGAAAGAAAAGGGACTATCCTACAAGACCATAAGCAACGACAAGCGTTCTCTGAAAGCTGCTTTTTACACAGCGATACAGGACGACTGTATAAGGAAAAACCCCTTTGACTTCCAGCTAAACACCGTGATCGAGGACGACACAGAGCCGAAAGTACCCCTCACAGGAGAACAGGAAGAAAGCCTTTTATCCTTTATGCAAAGTGATAGCGTCTATCAGAAATACCGTGACGAAGTTATCATACTGCTGGGGACAGGGCTTAGGATTTCCGAACTCTGCGGGCTGACTGAAACCGACCTTGACTTTGAAAACCGGGTAATCAATGTAGACCACCAGCTTTTACGGAGCGCGGAAACAGGCTACTACATAGAGAAGCCCAAAACACAAAGCGGTATCAGACAAATTCCAATGAGTGAAAAAGTGTATGAAGCGTTGGGGCGCGTGTTGGAGAACCGCAAGGGAGCGAAGAAAATCACCATTGACGGTTACAGCAATTTCCTTTTTCTCAACCGGGACGGCTGCCCGAAAACGAATGTGAACTATGCGACCATGTTCCGGGGGCTTGCGAAAAAGTACAACAAGTGCCATGAGGAAGCCTTACCCAAAGTAATGACACCCCACACCCTGCGCCATACGTTCTGCACCAACTTAGCTAATGCGGGCATGAACCCGAAAGCGTTACAGTATATCATGGGACATTCCAACATCACCATGACGCTGAACTATTACGCACACGCAACATTCGCTTCCGCAAGAGCTGAAATGGAAAGGCTGATCGCAGCATAGCAGCAGACGGATTTACTACTTCTTTTACTACCATTGAGAGGGAAAACCTAAGAAGTTTTAAGGGTATATAAGAACTTCTCCCCATATCTAAAATGCCGGGAAAGCCCGAAAATACGGGCTATACCGACATATAAGAACTTCTAAAGAGATAATCTAAATTCACCATAAATTTTGATAAATAGTATATCATGGTTTTTCATCTTTGAAAGTATTTTGAGTTGTTTTCAGGGGAGAGTGGAACTTTCAGTTGGAGCCGGACTATGCGGAGGACTTTTCCTGATCAGTTTGTACACCACTGGTCTGATGCAATTTACGTCCACGGCGGCTTTGATGGCAACGGCGGGTTATGTTTGCATTATATTGCGGCAGGATAAGAAAGGGTTTTGGAGATTTGTATGTCTGGAATTTTTATCATTTTTGCTGAGAAGCGAAGCGATGCTTATGATACAGCCATTTGGAATATTTATTTTAATTGGGTTTCTGGCAGATAGTGTTCAATGGAAAAGTCCTGAAAAAAGAAAGCTGTTATATGGAGTCGGAATTGCGATTGCAGGTATTCTGGTAATTGGGTTTGCAGGTACCTGGATGGGATACCACGATAGGGAATGGCGGGAATATGACAAATATAATAAGGCACGGATAGCCCTTTTTGATTACTATGGAACACCTGAATATGAAGAAGTCAGAGATATTTTAGACAAATATCAGGTTACGGAAACAGAATATGAAGCATATCGTTCCTATGTAATAACTGGTGGAACTATCAATTCGGAATGTGTGGAACAACTTGTTTCCTTTATGAAAAATAAGCAAGGCGGTAAAGTGGAGGCGGGAAGCCTGCTGAAAGGTACACTGACAATTTTGTCGCAGGAAGATTCACTGTCCTGCAGAGGGCTGGTTAAGATGATGTGGGTATGTGCACTGATCGGGATCGTGATTTCCCGGAGATTTCGTTTTTTATATCCGATGCTTGGCCTTGGGATTGCACGCACAGGTGTGTGGTGTTATCTGCTTTTTAAAGGAAGAATTCTTAATCGTGTATCATATCCGTTGTTTTTTTGTGAGATTGTTTGTCTGCTGTTAATTATACTTTGTTCTTATCGTGAAAGTCAGAGAACATTATGGCAGAAAACAGGAATTTTGGTTATCAGTGTTATATTTGTTTTTACCGGATATAAAACGGGTCAGAGACAATATAGATATGTTTGCTCGATAAATGAGGGACAGACTATTTATATAGAGGGATTAAGAGAAGTCAGAAATTATTGTATGGATAATCCGGAGAAACACTTTTTGCTGGATAATACCTCATTTAGTTTTTACAAGGGTAGTGTATTGGAAACAGAGATATATAAACCGACAAATGCAATATATACCGGAGGATGGAACGGCAACTCTCCTGTGAACAGAGAATACAGCAGAAATTATTGCGGAGCGGATTGGAAAGACATTTATGTAATTGTTTATGATGATGGAAACCCGATTGATGTTCAGGCGACATATATTACGGTTCGCTATTTTTCTGAAAAGACAGGCAGAGACGCAGTTTTAGAGGATCGCTTCAGTGTATCCCATGGAGGTTCCTATATTGTATGGCATTTTTAAGGGGGGCAGAGCTTATAATGCAGCCTGTAAATCAAGTAGATCATATGTGCATGTGCGTGATGTTATAGAGGATGAGGTAAAGAAAGTTTGCGAGAGGTGAAGAAGGGCATATTTCATGTTGGAAAAAGAAAAGCAGGCATGATTTTAACAGGGATTCTTTTTCTGTTTTTCATTTTAATCTGGAAAAGTGTGGGCATTTATTTTGAGACCAATGATGATAAGTTTATTGCAGAGATATTATCAGGTGCTGTCACAGGCGAACCAGATGGGCATGTAGTGTACATGAATTATCTGTTGTCTTATCTACTGTCTCTGCTTTATCAGATATGGCCGGGAGTATCGTGGTATGGAGTTTTCCTTGTGCTGTGTCATTTCCTGATGTATTTGGCGTTGCTGCAGACTATCTACAATAGAAGTGAATGCTTTATGGAACAAATTATTATGGTGGGCCTTGTGGGATGCTATGGGCTGACTCATATTTATATGTTGATAGCAATACAATACACTTCCACTGCAGCACTGATGGCGACAATGGGATATATATGCCTGTTATTGATGAAGAATGACCGGAGGAAGCAAGTCTTCTTTTTTGGTTTTGAGTTAATTGCTTTTTTATTACGGCCACAGGCCATGCTGATGGTTCAGCCCATAGGTGCAATGGCATGGATGGGAACGTGCCTGGCTGAAAAAACAGGGAATATAAAGAAGAAGGGGAAAAGGGCCACAAGGATACTTCCAGCTATCGGAGTAATTTTGATAGTCGGATATGCAGGGACTTTGGCAGGCTATCATGGAGAAGAATGGAAGGAATATAAGGAGTTTAAGAATGCGCGTACATCGCTTTTTGACTATTATGGAAATCCGGATTATAATGAGGTAAAAGTTCTTTTGGACCAGCATAATGTGACAGAGAACGAATATGCAGCATTTTGCAATCAGGCAATGATAGATGGTGATATAAATATAGAATGTATAAAAATGCTTGCTGAATTTGCCGAAGAAAGACAGCGTCGAAGTATCAATGTGAGAGCCTTGCTGGAACAGATAGCGGAGAATTATTCTCAGACAGATTATATGGGACTGAAGCAAGTGGCAGGAATAGCGTGGTGGGCCGCTTTACTTTGGACTGTTTTATTGAGAAGATGGTACCTGGCTTTGCCTTTGACAGGAATGGCTTTGGGAAGAACGGTCATCTGGGGATATTTGCTTTATGGAGGACGACTGCCATTTCGGGTAACATTGCCGCTTTATAGCTGTGAGATTTTTATATTAGTATCATTATTGATATTGGACTATACAGAGAGCAAAAAACAGGCGGGCATGGAAAAGCCACTGGGGTTTCTTTTCTGTTTTGTCTTTCTGCTTTTTTGTATTTGGACCGGAAAAAAGCAATACTATGGTGGAAAAGAAGCGAAATTGTGGCAGAGCGCATATATGGAAGGGCTTGTGGAGGTGCAGGAGTATTGTAACAGAAATTTTGAAAAGCGGTATTTATTAGATACAATGTCCTTTTACTATTATACCGGAAGTGCTTTCGAAACACGTATTTATAAGAAGAATAATTATATGTATTCCGGTGGGTGGTTTACAAATACGCCGATAAGGCGCCGCTATCTGCAGGAATATTTTTCAGGGTACGAGGATGATTTTTATCTGATAGTCTATGATGATGGCAGCAGGGAAGAGTACTATGCGGTGAAATATTTTTCCGAAAAAGCTGGCGTGCCTCCAACGCTTGTAGATGAAATTACCGTTTCTCACGGAGGGGTATATCTTGTGTGGCATTTTGACGGTCAGCAGTAACAGTTCAGTGGCCTGTCTGAACTGCTGCAGTCAGTAAAAATTGTAGAAGCATAGTAACCTCGATACACTTGACAATGTATGGGTGTTCATTTATGATAGCCGGAGAAGCAGATGGGTAATAAAGGAAGTCAGAGTTGTTATATGAAGAATACTGAAAAAGGAAAAAAGCATATTGGCCAGCTGGCGGTTTTATTGTGCGTTTTGATAGTACTCTGTTGCTTTACGGCACAGAAAGAGGGGTATCATATGGATGAACTTCTGTCCTTTGAGCTGTCAAACGCAGAATTTAATCCATGGATTGTGCCGACGCAGCCGACAGGAAGGCTGGCGAAATTCATGCGGGAGGAAATATACGGGGATAACCTTGGACAGACTCTGTCCAATCTGGCGGATACGGTCCGGGATGTGGCGGCGAACAGGGGGAACAGCAAGCTTCTGCAATATAAGGCGGATGTGTATCCGGAACCGGTATGGATATCCAGACAGCAGTTCCATGAGTATCTGACGGTAAATTCAAAGGACTGTTTTAACTATTTTTCAGTGTATTTCAATGTAAAGGATGATAATCATCCACCCCTGCATTTTATGCTTCTGCATACGATGTCTTCTATGTTTCAGGGGGTGCTTGCACCATTTATGGGCTGTTTCATTAACATTGTAGCAGTGCTGGGATGCTGCATCTGTTTTTTTCGACTGGGGGAGCTTCTGGAAGAGAAAGCGGTAATTTCGGAGGGGTGTGGCGGACCTCTGGGCATTTGCGCCGCTCTGTTATATGGGCTTTCCGCGGGGGCGATTGCCACTACATTATTGATTCGCATGTATGGCCTGCTGACCTTTTTCTGTGTGGCATTATTTTATCTGCATGTGAAAAAGTGGCTGGCAGAGGGATTTGGAAGAAAAAACAAAGGCCTGGCGGCAGCTACTGTTCTGGGATTTTTAACGCAGTATTTTTTTCTGTTTTACTGCTTTGCGCTGGCGGCTGTGACAGCAGGATTGCTATGCGCAAAGAAGAGATATAAAGAATTGAAGAGCTATCTGCGGACCATGATTCTGTCAGCGGTGGTTGGTGTGGTGGTATTTCCTTTTTCCATACAGGATGTGCTGTCCAGTGGAAGAGGGGAGGAGGCTCTGCAGAATCTGAGTCGGGGATTTTCCGGCTATGGTACCAGGCTGCGGGCATTTGGCACCATTCTAATCAAAGGAAGCTTTGGAAGTCTGTTGGCCGGGTTGGTCATATTGGGATGCCTGGCGATTGGCGGTGTGTGTCTGATGATCAGAAAAAGGAAGGCGCTAAAAGCAGCGGAGGAGCACAAAAGCGGGAGAAGCAGAAAACCGGAAGGAGAGAGGCGGTCCTTGTGGCTTATGCTGCTTATTCCGTCAGCATGCTATTTCCTGCTGGCGGCAAGAATGTCGCCTTATCTGGTAGACCGCTATATTATGCCTCTTTTTCCTTTTGCGGCAATGCTGCTGGCGTTGGTACTGGGGAAATTGTGCAGGGTATTCGGGAAGAAAGGGAAATATCTGCTGCTGGTTCCGACAGGGGCGCTGTGCATTCTCAATGTGTGCCTCTATGACGGAGAATATCTGTTTCGCGGGTATAACAGGCAGCTGGAGGTGGCGGAGCGGTATGGGGAGCTGCCTTGTATCTGCCTGTATGACGGAACCGGATATTATTATAATCTGGAGGAGTTTACCCGGTATGAGAAGACGCTGCTGCTGAAGCTTCCGGAGCTGGAGCAGAGACAGAATACTTCCGACCTCACCTCCGCTGAACAGATCGTGGTGCTGAGGAAGAGCAATGTGGAGGAGGCAGGTGTTCTGGAAGCATTGAAAAAGTATGGATGGGAGGTTGAGGTTGTTTTGCTGGGAGAAAATGACAGTGTATATGAGGATACGTTATATCTGTGCGTCAGAAAATCGGACAGGTAATATGGGTATGCCTTGAAGGGCAGGAGATACGGAATGAACAGAAAAGAACCAAAGACTGTATATTTTGAGATACTGCGTTTGATTGCTATTTTCGGCGTGCTTTTTTGCCACACGGGGAGAAGCGGTATTCATCATTATCTGGAGACAGATAACAGGTTTAATTATTGGTTTGGTATTTTTGCTGTTTCGGTGGCACAATACTGTATTCCGTTATTTTTTATGATTACAGGTGCGTTGCTGTTGAAGAGGCAGGAGAGTATAAGCTATGTACTTAGACATCGAGTGCTGAGAATAGTTTGTGTGATTGTTCTCGCAGCTTTATTTCAGTATTTATGGAGGCTGCGGGGGCAACCAGGGCTGGGATTTGACAGGAAGTTGTATTTTCAGATGGTTTATGAGGGAAGCGCGGCGGGGCAACATTGGTTTCTTTATGCGTATCTTTCTTTTTTGCTGATTCTTCCTTTTTTACAGAGACTGGTGAAGGTTATCCCGGCAAGAAGCTGGTTTATTTATCTTTTTATTATATGGGAAATCATTTATGGTCTGTTTCCAATTATTGCATACTATCAGGAGTGGGGGAGCACCCCGCTGGAGCTTTCCATGTTTGGTGATGCTGTGCTTTACAGTATGCTGGGATATTTTGTAGAATGTTGTACAGAGGACTTCTTTTATAAAGGGAAAAATGTATTTTGGACTTTTATCATAGTATCGCTGCTGGTGGCAGGAACTATGTATATGAATCATACCACCCTGGATGGACATTATGCTGCCTATGGTTCGGCGCTTGCTCCGGTTTTTTCCTTTTTGATATATATAACAGTTCGTTATATTTGCTGTCATTGGAGATGTCCTGTTATATTGGAAAAAGGCTTCCTGTTTGCCGGCAGTGGCGTGTTTGGAGTTTATCTGATGGAAGGACCATTGAGAGAAACATTTTATTTTATATATCTTGTGCTCAATACCAGAATATATTCCTATCCGGCCACTTTTGTGTGGATATTTACCTGCATTGTGACGGGGATACTGATAACCAATCTGTTAAAAAAAGTACCGGTGATTGGAAAGCTGCTCTGAATTTATCATTATAAAAAAGGAGAGAGTAGGGCGGAAAAATGAACAGTTATGCCAGGATAAAAGCATTACAGATGGGGAAGAAAAAAATTTTCCGTATTCTGCTGATAATAGAATGTATTGCTTTGCTCATGGGAATTGCAGGATTATTCGGAAAAGATGCTGTGTATGAGTATGGTGCCGACGACATGACTATAAATTTTGGCTCCTATTCGGAGGAACATGGGGGTGCTCATACAGAAAATTCAGGTGAGCGGGACAGTATGGTGGATTTCCGGGGGATTGCATTGCCCAGAGGAACGTATCGGGTACAGGTACACTACACGGTGGATACAGATATGTTGACCTGGTGCGAAGTTACGGACGACACCATTGGGAGGAAAAATCTGCGTACCAACGGGGCGCTGTTTTTTTCGGGATTGGATCATTCGGATTTTGAAATGTGGCTTCTGCGGGATACTTCCGAACTGGCAGTACATGCCTGGTATGCCGGGGAAGGTTCTTATACCGTACATGGCCTGACGATTTGCCAGACCAATGCGGCAAATCGTGTTATTCTTTTTCTTATGCTGTGTCTGTTTACCGGGGTAAATATGGTCTGTGTGTATTGGCAGTATGATAAGAAATATGGAATTTCAGTGAAGAAGAAAGCAGTCATTTTTTGCCTGGGACTGACAATTCTGGCAGCTTCCACACCGCTTATGGTGGACTATATGCGGGGAGGCGGAGATTTGTTCTATCATTTGATGCGGGTGGAGGGAATCAGGGATGCTTTTCTGACAGGACAGTTTCCTGTCCGCATTTCGCCGGAGTGGCAGCAGGGATATGGATATGCGTCTCCGATTTTCTATGGAGAGACTGTGCTGTATCCTGCAGGTTTGCTTAGAATGATCGGGTTTACTGTGACAGATGCCTATCGGATATTTATGTTCGGCATCACTATGGCAACGGTTTTGATTGCCTATTTCAGCTTTAAAAAGGTATTTGGAGATGCGTATATCGGCGTGTTTTGCAGTATGTTGTATTCCTTGTCGATTTACCGTTTTTACAAAACATACCTGAGCGGTTCCTGGGGGGAATGCTTTGGTGTGATGATTCTGCCGATTCTTCTTTATGGCTTCTGGCGGGTTTTTACGCAGGATGTTCACGAAGAAAGCTACGGTAGAAGCTGGTTCCCACTTACAGTTGGATTTAGCCTGCTGGTGCAGTCTCATCTGCTGACCGGCGAAATGGCGGGTATTTTTACGATAGTGTTGTGTCTTGTCTTATGGAAAAAGGTTTTTCGCTGGCAGACTTTTGTGGTTCTGGCCAAAACGGTTATATATAGTATCCTGCTCAGTGCCTGGTTTCTGGTGCCATTTGCCGATTATATGCTTACTGGAGATTTTGTCATTCACCATGTATCCGGGAGGACGATTCAGGCAAGAGGGTTGTTTCCGGCACATTTATTTTTTACGTATTTCTCAAACGGAACCGAGGTTATTTTTGATGACAACGGCATGGCGAACACCGCGCCTGTGGGAGTGGGAATTGCACCAATGGTGGCACTTTTGATTTTGGTGTATCTGAATTTTACAGGTCAGTTGGGAAAAATGGAAAAAAGAGAAAGGGTACTGGGAGGAATTGCGGGATGGTTTGCAGCGGCAGCAATGCTTATGAGTCTGAGTCTGTTTCCCTGGGATAGAATCCAGGCAATGAACGGTGTGACAGCCACCCTGATCTCCAGCATACAGCACCCCAATCGTTTTCTGACCATTGCAAATGTGTGTCTGACGGCAGTAGCCGGCCTGACAGCAAAATATGTGATGGACAGTAAGAAGGAAGTGCTGAAGATAAGTTATTTTTGCGGAATGATTTTTTTACTGATAATCAGCAGCGTTCATTTGATGGACAATACAATGTTTACCTCTAACGTGCTCAGAGCCTATAATGGCGAAGGCGTGTCAACAGGATATATAGCCGGCGGAGAATATCTGCCTCACGGTGCGGATGCTTCCCGGTTTATGTACCATGATCCTGTATGTTCGGAAGGAATTGGGACAGGCAATTATACAAAGCTTCCCCTGGGGGCGGATGCACATTTTGAGAATAACAGTGGGCAGGAAGGAAAAGCAGCGTTTTCACTCCTTTATTATAAGGGATATCGCGCGTGGGATGCAGACAGTGGAGAGCTGCTTAACTGTTATGCAGGTGATAATTTTGAGGTGACAGTGGACATTCCGGCAGGGTATACCGGGGATGTCAGAGTCCGGTTCGTCAGTCCATGGTACTGGCGGGCAGGAGAAGTGGTTACGGTATTAACGGCAGCAGCCATAGCATTATATTATCAATGGAAGAAACGCGGAAGGAATGTTTTACCGGATGGACAGTGAGGAAGCCTTTTCGCTGAAAGGCAGGAGAATGGAGAATAGATATCATGCAGTAGCAAGGAAACAGAATAAAACAGCAGTAAAATGGAATGCCTTTTGCCTGTTGTTGATTGTAGGAGTGGTGTCTGTGCCGCTTATGACGAATTATCTTCTGGGGGGCAATGATTTAATGGTTTCACTGGGGAGAATCGAGGCGGTGAAACAGGGAATTGGCAATACATTTCCTATTCGTACAGGAGTGTGGCCCACGGCAGATTACGGATATGGAGCGGCTTCTTTTCAGGCAGACGTATTTTATCTGATACCGGCGCTGCTGCGGTTTCTGGGTGTGGGATTAGGGACAGCCTATAAACTGTCTCTGTTTTTGGCGAATCTGCTGACCGCGTTGATTGCATTCAGTTGTTTTAGAAAATGCTTCAGAAGAACAGACGTTGCAATGGCGGGAAGTATGCTTTATACCTGGTGTCCCTGCAGACTGGATGAAATGTATGTAAACGGAAATCTGGGAGAAACCGCAGCATGGATTTTCCTGCCCATTATCATATCGGGGCTGATCAGGCTGTATACCATGGAGCAGAAAGAGGAGGAATACAGCAGGTTATGGATTCCGTTTACTGTGGGATTCAGCCTGCTGGCACTTTCCTCCACATCCATGTTGGCTGTTACCTTGGGAATGACGCTTTTTATTTTGCTTTTAATGGGAAAACGTTCCCTGGGGGAGCAGATATTTCTGGTTCTGGGCAGGACAGGGGTGACATTTATGCTGATCAATGCATGGTTTCTGCTCCCCATGCTGCTCAGACTGCGGAATGTGGAAAACGTACAGACACTTCTTGCCGGAGACTTTCAGGCCATGGGAACTTATCCGGTGCAGTATCTGAGCGTCTTTCAATGGGGAGGCAGAGGAACTTCCTATTTTGAAAATGGTCTGGCCGGAGCCCGGGCCATGGTTCCCGGAGCGGCTGTAATAGCGCTGGTTTTGATTCGAATCTGGGGGATATATGCAGGAAAGTACAGGGAAAAGAACGGGCAGACGGTTTTGGGAAATCGTTTGCTTCTGGTATGTCTGGCGCTGATAGTTTTAAGCAGCTGCAGTTTTCCCTGGGATTTTTTTCAGGATAGAAATATGATATGTTCCATATTGCTTTCTTTTCTGCAGAGTCCCACAAAATGGGCCATTCCGGTATGCCTCAGCCTGGTGATGACTGCCGGCATCACTCTGGGCCAGACGGCGGGACAGGAAGGGGAAAAAAGATGTCGAATTCTGATTCTGGCAGTAACTGTAGTTTCGGTGGGGACTACACAGTTTTTCATCGGGAATGTATTGAAAACGGCAGCCTGTATCTGGCCTCAGGCAGGGGACTTGAATCCGGTGCCGATGCCCTTTGTGACAGAGGAATCCATGGTGTGGAGATTAAGTGAACTTATTTCCGCTGTCGCTGTTTGCGGATGTGTGGTGATGAGCATTGTGAGGGGACGAAATCGTGTTAAAGAAGTCTGAGTTTTTACAGAATGGGAAAATCAGAATATTGTTATGCATAGAACTGCTGCTGATTTTGGCAGGTGTGGCAGGACTGTTCGGTACAAAAGGAATTGTTGTGGGAACAGAGGAGACAGCACTGCTGATGGGAGAGGGCGTGTCGTTGCCGGCAGGGGTCTACACTGCCAGGCTGTATTATGATACCGGAGAAGATCAGGTCAGTGCTTTTGGCGTTACCGTAAAGGAGGGGCATTATAAGACGCTGCTGTGCAATTATGCAGCACTTTTTAAGGGCATTCATGTGAGAGAGTGCCAGTTTTATCTGTTGGATGATGTGGAAAATCTCCGGGTGGAAGTAGAGGACAATGGTGCGGAGAGTCTGAAAATTCAGGGCGCGGAGATTGTGACCGGTACAGAGAGAAGCAGAGTGTATCTTTTTTGGGTGATTCTTATCAGTCTGCTTTTAGATGTTGTGCTGATGCTGGCAATGCTGAACAGGAGGCAGCCGGTTTCGACAGAGAGGCAGCTTGCGATATTTGGTGTTCCCGCACTGGCACTGATGTCTTCTCTCCCGATAATGGTGGATTATAATATGTTTGGCGCCGACTTGATTTTTCATTTAATGCGTATCGAGGCGTTGGCAGAACATATTTTACGGGGAGAATGGTGGAGTAGAATTGAGTCCGCATGGCTGGCCGGACACGGATATGCCAATTCTATTTTTTACGGGGATGCCTTTTTGCTTGTTCCGGCCTTGTACCGTATTCTGGGTTTCAGTCCGGATGAGACATACAGGCTGTTTGTATTGACGGTAAATCTGGCGACGGCGTATATAGCCTATTTGAGCTTTCACAGGTGCTTTCACCACAGGAGCATCGGAATGTTCGGATGTGCGTTATATACGTTGCTTCCTTATCGCATTTACAATATCTATAATCGTGCGGCGGTGGGAGAATACACTGCCATGATATTTCTGCCTTTGCTGGCATGGGGATTTTACCGGATTTACACAGAAGAACCGGAGAGGAAAGGATATCTGTGGAATTGGGTGATTCCTGCGCTGGGTTTTACCGGCATTATACAGTCTCATGTGCTTACCTGTGAAATGGCAGGAGGCCTTATTGTATTTTTGTGTCTGTTCCTCTGGAAGAAAACGTTCCGTCTACGAACATTTGCTGTGCTGGCGCTTACTGTGGGTATGACAACCTTGATGAATGCCTGGTTTGTGGTTCCCTTTTTGGATTTGATGACGGCGGATCAGTATTATTTTGGACATAATGCCAATGTTCTGATTCAAAGCAGAGGAATTCTTCCCGCTCACCTGTTTTATACGTTGCAGGCCGGAGGGGCGTCTTCCAGATTTGCAGAGACCGGAATGGTAGATACGGAACCTATTGGGATTGGAATGGCGCTGCTGTTGTGTGTGATAATCTGGATTGGATTCTGTCTGAAATATTCCGGGAAAGAGCTGACAGAAGCACAGAAAAAGGAAAGGAAAGCGATGAATATACTGCTTTTTCTGGGCTGTGTTGTATTGTTTATGAGTACCTGCTATTTCCCCTGGGATGCGCTGAGTTCTTTCAATCGCCTATTTGCTGTATTGAACGGATCGCTGCAATTTCCCACAAGACTTATGGGAATCGCAAGTGTCTGTATGGTGATGGCAGCCTGCCTTGCAGGAATATGGATGCTTCGGGAAAAGTGGGCGTATCTGTCAGGAAAAGGAGTACTGCTTCTGGTTGTGGCGGTTTCTGTTATCTTTACCACATATCAATTGAATGATCTTCTGTTGACCAGAACAGAGTTTATTAAATTATATTCTTCTCAGGGAATAGGACATTCCGCAGTGCTGGGGGCGGAATATCTCCCTGAAGGGGCCGGTCTGGAGCATATGACTTATCATGAGCCGGTGCTTTCGGAAGGTGTGTGGATGGATTCTTATGAAAAGAAGGGATTACAGGCGGATGCGTATGTGGAGGCTGATTCCGGCTACATTGATTTTCCCATGCTGTATTATAAGGGATATATGGCTTATGATAAGAGGACCGGAGAAAAGCTCCCTGTGGTAAAGGGAGAGAATTCGGATGTGAGGGTGCTGTTCGGACAGGGATTTGCCGGCGAAATCAGAGTGCGTTATGCAGGTATGTGGTATTGGCATGTAGCAGAGGCTGTCAGTGCAGCGACGGTGTTGGGACTGTTGGGGGCGGCGATGTACAGGCGGTACAGAATAAAAGGGAACATTGGCAAGCCACGGAAAGGTAATGTGTAATAAATCGGGTTCAAAAACCAGGTCCTTTGTGTTAGAATAGGTTATAATGTAGTTGAAGCGAATGGATACAATGTAAGCAGACTGGCGATATAGTGAATAGAAACAGAAGAAATCCGGGAAAAGGGCAGGATAGATGAAAAAGGGAAAAGTTTCAGATAATGAGTCAAGGATCTATGTATGTCATACTTATTATCATGTATATATTACGTTTCTGAAGGAGCTGAAGCTTCGCGGGGAAGGGAAAGCTGCTGTAAAGGCAGACCTGGTGCTCTCGAAGATGTCCAACAATTTTGAAGATCTGAAGAGCCGTGTGGAGAAGACAGGACTGTTCGGCCGGGTGATTGAATTTGACGAGAAGAGGGAGGATTTCTTCCCGGAGCTGGCCAGATGGAGAAAGGGTGGCCGGGGATTTCTGGGGAATCTGTATAATCGGATTCAGTTTACCAGAAGATATGCCCGGCTGGAGGCGCCTTATGTGCCGGTAGATTTTCGGAAATACAAGGATGTGTATGTCTATTGTGATTCCGACCCTATAGGCTATTATCTGAATCAGAACAGGATTTATTATCATGCGCTGGAAGACGGGCTGAATTGTCTGAAAAATTTTGACGCGGCCAGGTATGACAACAGAGGGAACTTCAGGCTGAAAGCATTTCTCTCCATGTATCTGAACCTGATTTTTGTGCAGAACGGATATGGCAGGTATTGTCTGGATATGGAAGTAAACGATATCTCAGCCATTCGATATCCCTGCCCCAGGTATATCCAGCAGCCCAGGCAGGAGCTGGTGGACAGGCTGACGGAAGCGGACAGGGAACTGATTCTGCAGGCATTCATCCGGGACAAGGCGGCTCTGGAGCGGCAGATTGCGGAAAGCGATAAGGTGGGGGATAAGATTCTGATTCTGACAGACCCTCTGTGTACGCTGGATGTGAGAGAGCAGATTTTCCGGGATATTATTGAGCGTTATCAGACGGAGGGAACGATTTTTCTGAAACCTCATCCCAGGGATGTGCTGGATTATCGAAAGCTTTTTCCGGAGTATCCCCAGTTTGATGCCACCATTCCCATGGAGATGCTGAACTTTTTCCCGGGGCTTCGATTTAAAAAGGTGGTTGCCGTGCTCACGGAGATCAGAGCCATACAGTTTGCGGACGAGGTGGTACGGCTGGGAGAGGACTTTATGGATGCCTATGAGGATCCGCTGATTCACAGGCAGAACGAGCAGATTTGAGATTTATGAGACAGGAGGGCGCCAGGTGCTGGAGATATTGAAAAAACTCCGTCTGTTGTTGGACGGAAAGCAAAAACGGGCCATGGGGGGTCTGGTGGTGATGATGATTATCGGTGCTTTTCTGCAGACTGCCGGCGTGGGCCTGCTGGTGCAGGTGGTCAGTGTGGTTATCGATCCTCAGGCCATGGAGAAAAGTGCTCTGGTGAGAGCTTTCTATGATTTTCTGGGGTGCCGGGATTTTCAGCAGTTTTCTGTAACGGTGATGGTGCTGCTGATTGTGGTTTTTGTGGTGAAGAATCTGTTTCTCTTTTTACAGCAGAAACTGATGCTGGCTTTTGTGTATACCAATCAGTTCAGGACTTCCGAGCGGATGATGCGCAATTATCTGCGCAGAGGATATGAATTTTTCCTGAATGCGGATACTGCAGTGGTGCAGAGGAGTATCACTTCCGATGTGAATAATATGTATGCATTGATTCTGGCGCTGCTTCAGCTGTTTTCGGACGGTGTGATGACTCTGTTTGTGGCGGGATACTGTCTGATGAGTAACGGCATTATGACGATACTGCTGGCGGTGGTTCTGCTGATTCTGATGGTGCTGATCAAGAAAGTTCTGGAACCGGTGGTGTACCGGGCCGGGGAGGACAACAGGAATTACTACAGCAGTCTGTTCAAATGGATTTCACAGACAGTGCAGGGAATCAAAGAAGTCAAGATTCACTGCAGGGAGCAGTATTTTGTGGACGAGTACTGTAAATGCGGCAGAGGGTATGTGAGCGCGGTACAGCGATACAGCCTCTATAATAATATGCCGAAGCTGTTCATTGAGACAGCCTGTATAGCGGTGATGGTGGGATACATGATTGCGTTGACCGCGGCGGGGACTTCGACGGAGAATATGCTGGAGATGCTTTCCACTCTGGGGGCGGCGGCTTTTGTGCTGCTTCCGGCGGTGAACCGCATCAATAATCAGATTCTTGCCATTACTTACTGTAAGCCGCCTTTTATGGGAGTCAGTGACAATCTGCAGGAGGAGATCCGGGATAATAAGGTGGACATGTCTTTTGCAGCCGATGTGGAGGAGAAGCTTCCGCTGGAGCGTGCCGTGGAACTGAGAGATATCGTGTATGCGTACCCGAACACAGACAGGTTAATTTTTGATCATGCCGATCTGACTATCCCCAAGGGTTCGTCTGTGGGAATCGTGGGCACTTCGGGAGCGGGAAAAAGTACTATAGTGGACATTCTGCTGGGGCTTCTGGAGGTGAAGAGCGGAAGGATTTATGCGGACGGCAGAGAAGTGAAGACGGAATATCGGCGATTTCTGAAAAATATCGGCTATATTCCCCAGATGATTTTTATGCTGGATGATACCATCCGCAGGAATGTGGCCTTTGGGGTACCTGAGGAGAAGATAGACGAGGCGAGAGTCTGGGAGGTTCTCAGGGAAGCCAGGCTGGACGAATTCGTCAGGACGCTGCCAGAGGGACTGGATACCGGCATCGGAGAGCGGGGCATCCGACTTTCGGGGGGCCAGAGACAGCGTATCGGTATTGCGAGAGCACTTTATCACGATCCGGAGATACTGATTCTGGATGAGGCTACATCCGCGCTGGACAATGACACGGAGGCGGCGATTATGGAGTCGATTAACAGGCTTCACGGCAGGAAGACGCTGGTCATAATTGCGCACAGACTGCAGACCATCGAAAAATGTGACCTGGTGTATCGGGTGGAGGATGGAAAGGCTGTCATAGAGCGAGGGCAGTTGAACAAGGAAGCATAGATGGGGGGGCGGGAAAGCAGAATGCGGCTCAGTATCATTGTGCCTGTCTACAATATGGCGGGGGAGGGAAAACTGAATTACTGTATGGATTCTCTGGTTGCACAGACGGTGACGGACTATGAAATTATCGCGGTGAATGACGCTTCCACAGACAATTCTCTGGAAATCCTGCGGGGATATGAGCGCAGCTATCCGGATAAGGTGAAGGTAATCACTTATGCGGTGAATAAACGCCAGGGGGGAGCCAAAAACGAAGGGCTGAAGGCTGCGTCGGGAGAGTGGATTGGCTTCATTGACAGCGACGACTGGGTGACGCCGGATTACTATGAAAAGCTGCTGAAAAGAGCGGCGGAGACAGGGGCGGACATGGTGGGCTGCGATTATTGTCTGGTGCGGGAGCATGTGCCTCTGGAAAAATGTATGGTGTCCCCGGCCTCTGTGGGGAAAGTGGTACAGAACAATTTCGTGGGACAGACAGGGGAGCTGGATGAGGAGAAGCATAAAAAGCTTTTTCTGCGGCCGGGAAGCATGGTAATCAAAGTGTATAAAGCCTGTGTGATTCGGGAGAACGGGCTTGATTTCCCGGAGGGGATTTTTTATGAGGATAATTGTGCCGGTTCTGTGTGGTCTCTGTATTTCAGACATTTTGAGAAGGTGGAAGAACCGCTTTATTTCTATTATCAGCACGAACAGTCTACCGTGCATTTTATTACGGAAGAGAAATGCAGAGACCGGATGAAGGCAATGGAAATTCTCTATGAGGAGTGCCTGAAGAGAGGATTTCTTGAGCGCTGTCACCAGGAGCTGGAGTATCGCTTTGCAGAGCTCTACTATGTGGTTACCCTTTTTTCCTATATGCAGGGAGTAAAACGGCCCCGGCTTTCCTTTGTCAGGGAACTGCGGGAGGGCGTGGAGGAGAAATTCCCGGAATTCAGGAAGAATGTATATTACAGACAGTATACAGGGCAGGAGGAGGAGCGGCTGATTGCCTTACAGGGGCAGTCTGACGGGAAATTTTATCGGCAGTATCGGCTGAAGCTTTGGGTGCGGCGGCTGAGAAAACGACTGGGGAAGTAGTGGAACTGACTGTGCGGTCAAGCGTCTGAACACTTCAGGGCATTGGCAGCCGAAAGCGGAAGATGTGTCAACTGCGGAGCGTGAAAGAGCGGAAAGGATACAGTAAAATGAAAAAAGCGGCGATTATTACGGCAAGAGGAGGCAGCAAGCGGATTCCCAGGAAGAATATAAAGGAATTCTGCGGGAAACCGATTCTGGCCTATTCCATAGAAGCGGCGGTGGAAGCGGGGATATTTGACAGAGTGATGGTGTCCACCGATGACGAAGAGATTGCACAGATTGCAGTACAGTATGGTGCGGAGGTTCCTTTTTACCGCAGTGAGAAGACGGCCAATGATTATGCAACCACCAATGATGTGCTGCTGGAAGTGCTGGATGAATATGAAAAACGGGGAGAGCATTTTGATGTGGGATGTTGTATCTATCCCACGGCACCTTTTGTGACTGCGGGAAAGCTGGAAAGTGCCGTAAATCAGTTTCTTGACAGCGATGCGGATACGCTGATTCCCGTGGTGGCTTTCTCCTATCCGCCCCAGCGGGCCATGATTGTGAAGGAGGGAAGGCTGGTATTCGAGTATCCGCAGTTCCTGGACAGCCGGTCTCAGGATCTGGAGCCCCATTACCATGATGCGGGGCAGTTTTACGTGTTCCGGACGAAAGCGTTCCGGGAGAACAAAAGGCTGATGGTGGGGAATATTCTGCCCATGGTGATTCCGGAGACAGAGGTGCAGGATATCGATGACTGGACGGACTGGGAGATTGCGCAGATCAAATACCGGCTGATGCGGGGGGAGCAGGGCTGCGATTCCTGACTGGGCGGGCTGTGAATGAAAAGCTGACGGTGAGCTGTATGGAAAAGGTGTGAATTTACGACAGCGCAGAGGAGAATTTCAGACTATGGACGGGAACAGGAAAAGGGGGCAGAAGCTTGCGCTTCTGTCCAATGTCAATATGAATCTGGTAATCCGAATGCTGCAGAAGCAGGTGGAGGTATATGAAACGGAAGGGTATGGGAATGAGCTGGGAATCCTGATGAACCCTTCCTCGTCCTATCATGCCTTTGGACCGGACATTACTTTTCTGGCGGAAGACTTAATGGAATTGCTGGAGCATGATCTGGACCCGGAGGCCGCAGGGGAGCGGATTGACGGATGGTTTGCCCGGCTGGAAGAAGCGCTGGTGTCGGCGCAGATATATTATATTGCGGATGCCTATCTCCAGGGGGCGGAGCTGGCGGCAGCTGACAGGGGAAGAAAGGCGGCGCTGGAAGGACTTTGGCAGAGACGGCTGGAAGAATTCTGTAAAATCCATGCCAATGTGCGGATTCTGCCCTATCACAGACTGGTGGAGACATTGGGAGAGGAGAATGCTTTTTCCCTTAAAATGTGGTACATGGGCAGAATCCTGCTGAGCAATGAAGCCCAGAAGCGGTTGTGTGCGCTGATTCTGGACAGGGTAAGAGTCGAGTCCGGAATTCCGAAGAAGGTGTTGCTGCTGGATCTGGATAACACTTTATGGGGAGGCCTGGCAGGGGAACATGACCGGACGCCGGTAGTGCTGTCGGAGGAACATGCCGGGCTGGCGTATAAGAATCTTCAGAGACTCCTTCTCGAGATGCAGAAGCAGGGGGTGCTGCTGGGGATTGTATCAAAAAATAATGAGCAGGATGCCATGGAGATCCTGAAGAAGCATCCGCATATGGTGCTGCGGCCGGAGGCCTTTGCGGCAAAGCGTATCAACTGGACGCCGAAGCATGAAAATATCAGAGAAATTGCCCGGGAGCTGAATCTGGGGCTGGATTCCTTTGTATTCTGGGACGACAGCCCGGCGGAACGACAGCTGGTGAAGGAGATGCTGCCCCAGGTGGAAGTGCCTGATTTCCCTGATAAGCCGGAGGAGCTTGCCCCGGCCATGGCGGAAATTTTCCGGGAATATTTTGAGAAAGCTTTTATTACGGAGGAAGACCGGAAAAAAACTGCACAATATACGGCGTTTTCCGAGAGAAACAGACTGAGGGAAGTGTCCGGAAGCTTCGAGGCGTATCTGAGAGACCTGGAGATTGCGGTCAGGAGAATGGACCCGAAGAGGCATGTGGAGCGGCTGCTGCAGCTGATGAACAAGACGAATCAGTTCAATCTGACAACCAGACGCTATACCCGGGCGCAGATAGCGGAGCTTCTGGAGGACGCGGACAGAGGTGTCTATCTGTATAATGTGGCAGACCGGTTTGGAGACAATGGGATAACGGCGGTTCTGATTGCGGACTGCAGCGGAGAAGTGCCCGTTTTGACGGATTTTGTCATGAGCTGCCGCATTATGGGAAGGAAGATAGAGGATGCCCTGGTGGAGGATGTTGAAAAGGATCTGCGGAGCCGGGGATGGGATCGCCTGAGAGGCATGTATCTTCCCACAGCGAAAAATGCGCCGGTGTCCGGACTGTATGAGCGGCTGGGCTATGTGGAGGTGGGAGCCGCGGGGGAAAAGGGGATCCTGTATGAGATAGGACTTGCGAAGACGCCTGAGAGAAGGTATGATGTAAGAATGGAGGAACAGGAGCCGGAGGCGGGAAAGTGAAGCCGGAAGCGGCAGATAAAATGCCTGTGCCATATAGTTGCGGAAGTGCGGAGAAAAGGGCGGATGCGGATCCGCCGGCAGGATAAAGGAGCAGATGGAAATATGGATGCCGGGAAGAAGAGAGAGATTATCGCGCTGATTGAAGAAGCGCTGAATGTGCCTACGGGTACTATAACGGAAGATACCATGATTGCGGATGTGGAGGAGTGGGATTCACTGGCTCACGTGATGATCATCGGGGAGCTGGAGGAGCGCCTGGGGATATCTGTGCCGCTGGAGGAAGCCGTAGAGCTGACTGGTGTGCGGGAGCTGTTGGAGAAATGTGTGGAGAATTTCTAAGGCGGCAGGAGGGACAGAGCTTCCTGATCCGAGAAAATCTAAAATCATTCCAGAAAGGGCGCCTGAGGTACCGGAGGAAGAAAAACGGCCGGAACAGGCAGCAGAGGGAGAGAAGAAATGAGCGTGACCTTGCGGAAAATCCGGGAAGAGGATCTGGAGAATATCATGCGCTGGCGGATGGACCGGGAAATCACCAGATACATGAATACCAATCCGAAGCTGACTCTGGAGGGCCAGCGGATATGGCTGGCGGGAATCCAGGCCAATCCGGATGTGGATTACTGGCTGATTTTGGTGGACGGGCAGCCGGCAGGGGTTATCAATCTCACAGGACTGGAGAATCCGGAAGGAAATCTGGGCTGGGCTTATTATGTGGGAGAGAAGCGGCTGCGGAGCCTGGGAACGGCACTTTCCCTGGAGATGAGCATGTATGATTATGCATTTGTGGTGCTGAAGAAGCAGGCAGTGTACAGCGATGTCTTCACGCTGAACAAAGGTGTCATTCAGCTGCATAAGTTCTGCGGATGCGAAGTGGTGGAGGAAAAGAAAAGTCATATATGTAAGGAAGGTATCTGGTACGATGTGACATTTATGCGGATGACTGCGGAGAACTGGTTTGAATTCCGACATGGGAAAAAATATGAAAAAATAGAATTTGCCGGGAGGAAAGAGGATGAACAGGGAAATTAAGATAGGAAATCATATCATCAGTGAAAATACCCCATGTTTTATTGTGGCGGAGATGTCCGCGAACCACAATATGGACTATGACAGAGCTGTGGCAATTATCCGGGCGGCGAAGGAGGCTGGAGCGGATGCCGTGAAGATTCAGACTTACACCGCGGATACCATTACGCTGAACTGTGACGACGACTGCTTTCAGATTACCCAGCAGACGCTCTGGGATGGGACTACCCTTCACAAGCTGTATGAGACTGCCTATACGCCCTGGGAATGGCAGGGAAAGCTGCGGGACGAGGCTCTGGACATGGGGCTGGAATTTTTCTCCTCCCCCTTTGACGGGAGCAGCGTGGATTTCCTGGAGGAACTGGGAATGCCGGCTTATAAGGTGGCCTCTTTTGAGATTACGGATATTCCTCTTATCAGAAAGATAGCAAAATTAGGGAAACCGATGATTCTTGCCACCGGTGTGGCCAGACTTTCGGATATTGATCTGGCGGTGCGCACCTGCAGAGAGGCGGGAAATGAGAATGTGATTCTGCTGAAATGTACTTCGGCTTATCCGACTCCTTACGAGGATGTGAACCTGAGGACAATTCCCTCCATGAGAGAAACCTTTGCCTGTCTGACGGGATTGTCGGACCACACCATGGGAAGTGCCGTGGCGGGGGCGGCTGTGGCGCTGGGGGCCAGAATGGTGGAGAAGCACCTCACGCTGAGCCGGGCGGATGGAGGCGCGGATTCCGCTTTTTCCATGGAACCTGCGGAATTTAAGGAAATGGTGGATAATATCCGTAAAATAGAGGCGGCGCTGGGAAGTGTTACCTATGAACTGACCCCGGGGCAGGAGCGTGAGAGAGAACATTCCCGGTCACTGTTCGTAGCCAGAGATATGAAGGCCGGAGAGGTGTTCACACCGGAGAATCTCCGAAGTGTGAGACCGGCAAACGGACTTCACACCATGTACTATGAGGAGGTACTGGGGAAAAGAATTACCAGAGATGCCGGACTGGGGACACCTTTGCGCTGGGAGCTGGTGGATTTCCGCTGTGAAAGCCCTGAATAAACCGGGGCGGCTGCAGGGGATGAGGAAGGCTGACGAAGCCGGACAAAAGGTGAGGAAACATGTTTTTGATACGTGCGGATGGGAACAGTAAAATTGGAGCCGGACATCTGATGCGTTGTCTGGCTGTGGCGGAAGCACTGGCATTGTCTGTGGGCAGGGAGCGCATCTGTTTTATCTGTGCCGACGAAGAATCCGGCGCATTGGCGGCAGAGCATGGCTTTGAAAGCAGGATTCTGGGAACCGATTACCAGGACATGGAGGCGGAATTGCCGGCCTGGGGGGCATTGGCAGAAGCTTTGGCAGAAAGGGAAGCCGGGCAGACGGAGTTCAACGTGATTCTGGCAGACAGCTATCAGGTGACGGATGCCTACCTGACGGCACTGGGGCGATACGGAAGGGTTGTATTGATGGAGGATTTCGGCACACACTGTTATCCTGTGGACTGTGTCATTAATTATAATGCCCCTGCGGAGCCGGAACAGTACAGGAAGCTGTATCAGGGAAAAAGGACCCGGCTGCTGATCGGAAGCCGTTATGTTCCCCTGAGAGGACAGTTTCTGAACCATCAGGTCTGTCAGGTCAGAGAAGCGGTCAGGAATGTGCTGATTACCACCGGAGGCGGGGACAGCGAGAACATAGCCGGCAGAATTCTGGAGAGGACATTGCGGGAGAATATATGCTTTCATGTGGTTACGGGACGGTTTCACCCTCATTTCCGAGAGCTGAAGGCATGGGAACAGCAATGTGACAATGTTCGAATTTACCATGATGTAAAGGATATGGCGGGGCTTATGGGGAAGTGCGATCTGGCGCTGACAGCGGGAGGCTCCACCATTTATGAGCTGTCGGCACTTGGCATTCCGTTCATCTGTTTTTCTTATGCGGAAAATCAGGAGGCGCTGACAGCTTATATAGGAGAGCAGAAGGTTGCCGGGTTCGCAGGGGCGTGGCATAAGGATGCCGCAGAGACACTGAACAGAATGGAAAAGCTGTTCGCAGAATTCGTGGGAAGCGCAGAACTACGCCGGGACTGCAGCACAAGGGAACGTGGGATGACCGACGGAGCGGGAAGCGGAAGAGTGGCACAGGCGCTGATGGAGCTGACCGGAAATGAGGGAGAAGCAATCTCCGGTTCCGGATGTCAGAGGAATAACTGCCATTTAAAATCAGCGGGAGAAGGCGTATGGATCGACTGCATAAAAAGAGGATAATCATATATGGAATAGCCGCCGCAGAGATATTCGC
Source organism: Acetatifactor muris (assembly GCF_024623325.1). GTDB lineage: Bacteria > Bacillota > Clostridia > Lachnospirales > Lachnospiraceae > Acetatifactor > Acetatifactor muris. The sequence continues at coordinate 169,931 of NZ_JANJZD010000007.1, read as the reverse complement.
GGTACTTTTTTTCCTGACGTTTCGGGAGAGAAAGGCTGAACATATCTGGCATCCGGAGGTAGTCGCTTTTGGAGACAGCGTTTTCGGGGCGGTGAGGGATGAGACAGGTGTTCCGGAACAGCTGGCAGAGCTTCTGGGAACACCTGTGTACAATGCCGCTCTTGGGGGCACCTGTATGGCGAGACTTGAAAGCGGGCGCCGGAAGGATTACCCCAAAAATTCGCTGTCTCTGGCGGGACTGACAAAGTCGGTGGGGGCGGAAGATTTTGGCGTGCAGCAGACTGTGACAATGAGAACACGGGAGAATAATACGGAGTATTTTGCGGAGGTAGTCAACGGTCTGGAAGTGATTGACTTTTCCAGGGTGGAGATTGTGCTGCTGCAGCAGGGGGTCAATGACTATCACGCGGGAGTTCCCATTGAGAATCCGGAGGATCCCTATGATGAATATACTTTTCTGGGCGCCCTGCGCAGTTCTGTAGAGGCACTTCGGAGAGCGAATCCGGAGCTGAGGATTGTGCTGGTGACGCCTCTGTATACCTGGTATACCACAGGGCTGACCTGTGAGGAGGCGGACCAGGGGGGCGGTGTGCTGAAGGAATACGTGGAAGCGGAGCTGCGGGCGGCAGAGGAGCTGGATATTGAAGTCATTGATGTGTTCCATGATTTTTCACCCCATGAGAAATGGGAGGATAAGGATTTATATATGACGGACGGAATTCACCCCAATGAGGCAGGCAGAGAGAGATTGGCGCGGATAATTGCGGAAGAACTGAGCAGGGAGGGATGAAGGTCATGCAGTCACCCACACAGGCATTTCGAACGATATATGGTAAAATCAGAGGCGAGTGGAAGGTTGCTTTTCTGGCCTGCCTTATCACGGGACTTATAGTTCATATGCCTGTGCTTTTATCGGACATTCCCAATCATGACGGTTTGGACAGCATGTATTTTGATCAGAATATGATTACTTCGGGCAGATGGTTTCTCACGGTTGCCTGCGGGATTTCGTCTTATTATACGCTGCCCTGGGTTATCGGGCTCCTCGGTCTTCTGTATTTAAGCTGCGGGGCGGCTGTGATATGTGAGATCCTGGAGGTGCGGAAGAAATGGGCGGCAGGGGTCTGTGGCGGCCTGCTGGCGGCTTTTCCGGCGCTGGCATCCACTTTTGCCTATGTATTTACACTGGATGGCTATATGCTGGCATTGCTGCTGGCGGTATTGTCCGTACTTTTGACGAAAAAATATCGGACAGGGTTTCTGCCGGGGGCTCTCTGCCTGGCGTTCAGTATGGGCATCTATCAGGGGTATCTGTCTTTTGCCATGCTTTTGTCCATATTTGCTATTCTTATGCTGTTTGCTTCGAAGGAGGAAGCCGGAGGGGCGTTCGGGAAAATGAGGACTTCGCTGCGCTATCTCTGGATGGGGATTGTGGGGGCGGCTCTCTATTATGGGATTCTCCAGGTTCTGCTGAAGCTTCAGGGCAAGAAGCTGGCAGATTATCAGGGAATCGGGGAGATGACGTCGGGAGCGGCTTCTGTGGGGGGATTCTTTTCTACGATTAAGGAGATGTATCTGGATTTCTTTCGCTTTAGTTTGAAAGGAAATGTGTTGTTCCAGAACTTTTTCTCTGTGACAGCCTGCATTTTGCTGGCGATTACGGCGGGGCTGTCTGTGCTTTTTCTGTTCAGGAAGAGAAAGGACTGGAAGAATCCGTTATTTTTCGCTATAATAGGATTGGCGGTGGCTGTATTGCCTCTGCTGACCAATATTGTATTGTTGATTTCTCCGTCGGTCACGTACCATCTGCTGATGCGGTATCAGTGGATTCTGTATGTCATAGGAGCTGTGGCGCTGGTGAGCGGCAGCTGTGACGATTCGGACTTCTGTATCTGGATGGAATGGACTGCCTTTCTGGGTGCATTTGTACTGACTTTCTGCTATTGCATTACAGATAATATTGCCTATTCTAATCTTCAGAAGAGATATGAGAAGACATATGCCTACTGTATCAGGCTGCTGGACAGGATAGAGCAGACAGAAGGATATTATGCGGGCATTCCTGTGGCCATGGTGGGAGTGGTGGGAGACGAATCCTTTCCGGTCACAGATATTACTTTGCCTGTGACCTACAATATGATTGGGATGAATGGCGATGTTCTGCTGTATACTGGAAAGAATTATGAGATTTTTATCAGGAATTATCTGGGTGCGACGCTGAACATTCTGCCGCCGGAGGCGATGGAAGAGGTGTACTATTCTCAGGAATATATCGCCATGGACAGCTTCCCCGGGGAGAATTCCATACGTATCATTGATGATGTCATGTACGTCAAGACGGAAAATGTGAACCGCTGAATGGAAATCGGCGGAGCGGGAACAGCAATGGAACGGGAATAGGAGAGAGGTATGGCCCTTTTATCAATTGTTTTGCCGGCCTATAATGAAGAACAGAATATCGCCAACACATCTAAGGTACTGTCGGAATTGTTGGAAGAGCAGCATATAGAATATGAGCTGGTGTATGTCAGCGATGGCTCCAGGGATGGGACTTTTTCCGAGATACAGAAGGCGGCGGCCGGGAATCCCCGGATTCGCGGGGTTGAATTTTCCCGAAATTTCGGCAAGGAGGCAGCTATATTCGCGGGGCTGGAGCTGACAGTGGGAAATGCGGCGATTGTGATGGACTGTGACCTGCAGCATCCGCCCCAGGTGATTCCCCGGATGTGGGAATTGTGGAAAGACGGAGCCGAGGTAGTGGAGGGCATCAAGGAGAGCCGGGGGAAGGAAAGCCTGGCACACAGACTTTCAGCAGGCCTGTTCTATAAAGTCATGAGTGGCCTGATTAAGATGGATATGAATGCCTCCTCGGACTTTAAGCTTCTGGACAGGAAGGTAGTGGATGTGCTGCTGACGCTGCCGGAAAGGAATACTTTTTTCCGGGCGTTGAGCTTCTGGGTGGGATTCCGCACGGAGAAGGTGACTTATGAAGTACAGGAGCGGCAGTTCGGTGAGAGTAAGTGGTCTTTTTTCAGCCTGATGAAATACGCCGTCACGAATGCCACATCCTTCAGCACGCTTCCTCTGCAGCTGGTGACTGTGATGGGGATTGTGTCCATTCTGTTCAGTATTATACTGTTTATTCAGACATTGGTAAAATATCTGATGGGAACATCGGTGGAAGGATTCACCACGGTGATTCTTCTGATTCTGATTATCGGCGGGTTTCTGATGCTGAGTCTGGGAATCATCGGTCATTATATTGCCAGAATATATGAAGAAGTAAAAGGACGTCCCAAATATATTATCAGTAAACGGACGGACGAGCATTGAAAATGCGGAAAGGCACAGGGTTATTATGATTACTTTTAATGTACCGCCTTATGTGGATAAGGCAAAGGACTACATTCAGGAATGCGTTGCCAACCAGAAGATCTGTGGTGACGGCGTCTACACCGGAAAATGTAACGAATGGATTGAACAAAAGACCGGCACCGCCAAATGTCTGCTGACCACATCCTGTACACATGCCACCGAGCTGGCGGCGCTGCTTAGCGATATCAGGCCGGGGGACGAGGTGATTATGCCGTCGTATACTTTTGTGTCAACCGCCAATGCTTTTGTGCTCAGAGGAGCCGTGCCGGTGTTCGTGGATATCCGGCCGGATACTATGAACATTGATGAAAAACTGATAGAAAATGCAGTGACAGAGCGCACAAGGGCAATTGCGCCGGTTCATTATGCCGGCGTGGCCTGTGAGATGGACACAATCATGGCCATTGCGGAAAAGTATCATCTGGCAGTGATAGAGGATGCAGCACAGGGAATTATGTCCACCTACAAGGGCAGAGCCCTGGGGACCATCGGAAATTTCGGCTGTTTCAGCTTTCATGAGACGAAAAATTACAGTATGGGAGAGGGCGGCGCACTGTTGATCCGGGACAAGAAGGACGTGGAGGAAGCGGAGATTATCCGGGAAAAGGGAACAAACCGCAGTAAATATTACCGGGGACAGATTGACAAGTATACCTGGATGAATCATGGATCCTCCTACCTTCCCAGTGATATGAACGCAGCTTATCTGTACGCTCAGCTGGAGATTGCGGAAGAGATGAATGAAGCGAGGCTGGCGGTCTGGAGGCAATATTATGGGAATCTGAAGCCTCTGGCGGATGCCGGAAGAATTGAACTTCCTGTGGTTCCGGAAGGTTGTGTGCACAATGGCCATATGTTCTACATCAAGGCACAGGACATTCAGGAGAGGACGGAACTGATTGACTACCTGAAGGAAAATGGGATTCATTCGGTATTCCATTATATTCCGCTTCACTCTGCGCCTGCAGGGGAGAAGTTTGGCCGGTTCCACGGGGAGGACAGGTATACGACCAGAGAGAGTGAGCGGCTGACACGTTTGCCTATGTTTTATGGATTGAAGCCGGAGCAGGTGGATTATATCTGTGACAGAGTAAAAGCATTTTACGGGAAAAGGGATTGACGGCAGGAGATGTGAAGGGAGTGTTGAAAAAGGCGGTTTTGCACATAAGTGCAGTGATAAAGGGAATACTTTTTACAGGATTTTCCATCCAGATTCTTATGGGCATATACTGGATGGGCTGTCATTATCTGCAGGTGCAGGATTTTGCAGAGGCTGACTCCGTGTTGTACCTGTGGATATTCCGTCTGACCGGAGAGAATCCGCAGATAATGTTTCTGGTTCAGCTGCTTTTTGCCTTTTATGCGGCGTATCGCTTCGTGGATTTACTGTGTTTCCGGAGTGGCGGGAGCTGCCCCGGATATAGAAAGCTGTATGTCGTCTGGGGCAGTCTGGCGATTTTGACCTTTCCCTTTGCCATGCAGTGCCATCTGGCGCTTCAGCCTTTTTCGCTGATGGGTTCACTGTTTCTGCTGACGCTTTCTTTCTTTTATGAAATGATAGTCTGCCCCCAGGGCTTTCCCGGAGGAAAGAAAGGACTACGGCGGAAAGCCGGTTTTTTGACGGCGGCAGTTTTATGTGCGGGGTTTATGACAATACTGTCAGGTGTGGCGGACAGGCAGGAAGAGGAACCGGAGTGCAGTCTGGCATCAGCAATGGCAAGCCGCATGGCGTGGCCGGATTTATGGAGCGACTTCGAATACTGGCCGGAGGATCTGCGTGAAATTGCCGGAGATGTGGTCTGGCAGGCTTCGCTCAGCGCGGATAATATGAAGATATTGTTTGCCGCGCTGGAGGAGAGGGCAGGAAGGGAAGCGGCCGGGGAATACTGCAGGCAGATCGCGGAGATTGGCTGGAGGTACCATTCCTCTGACATTATTCACCGGATATGCTGGGATATGCTGGGATATACCATGACGCCGTTTGTGTTCCGACAGCAGATGGAGGGGGTGCTGTTTGACTCTTATACCGGCAGCAATTATGAAGCAATGCAGATGCATATGCCTGTGTATACGAAGCGCTATGTGGAGTATAGCTGCTGGTGGTTCGGCTGTTGTCTGGTTCTGGCTGTGGGTCTGGCAATCCTGCATATTTTCACGGTGAGAAGGCTGTCGGATAAGAGAAGTGTTCTGGCTGGCGGAGTCTGCATTCTGGCAGCGGGGGTTCTGGTGACGGCACTTGCCATGCGGGGAGCCGGCAGGATGGATTACAGATATACAATAGCTGTGAATGAACTGTGGCTGCTCTGGGCCTTGCGGCAGATGTGCGGTGGAGCCGGCATTTCCAGGGGGAAGGCGGAAAGTGCAGGTTCGGAACCGATTTGTGCGGCGGAAGCCGGCGGGCAGAGTGAGGTGTAATGACGAAGAAAAAGTTTCATTGGATAGGGTTCGGGATGGGGATTATGGCTGTGACATGTTCCATAATTCCCAATTTCATATTGGGGGAGGATTCCATTTTTACTGCACATGATCAGCTGGACGGGGAGATGATTGCCTATATTCTGCAGGCAGGGAATCTCTTCGGCGGGGAGTGGCTGCCGGAATTTATGGGAGGGATGTGGAAGACTGCTCTCACGCCGCCGGCGCCGGCCTGTGTGCTGCTGTTTTTAAGCGGAAATTATTTCGCCGCTTTGCTTATAATGCAGCTTATGGGCAGACTGGCAGGCTTTGCGGGAATGTACCTGCTGGTCAGGAAAAGCATGGGAACAGGGAACCGGTGGACAGCCGCAGCGGCAGGGCTGCTGTATGCTTTTTTGCCATTTTTGCCTGTGTATGGGCTTTCGCAGTACGGAATTCCGCTGCTGTTCTGGTGTGTGCTGGAGATCAGAGAGAAAAAGCATTTGCTGCTCTGCTATGGATATGTGGCGTTTTTTGCGCTGAACTCTTCACTGGTTCTGGCGGGCTTTGGGCTGCTGGGAATGGGGGGGCTGTACCTGGTGTGGGAGCTGCGGAGACAAGGACGGCTGAAAACGGAAGGAAAGCTGCGGCTGTTGGGGGCATGGCTGTTGCTGCTTGGCGTTTACCTTGTGGAAAATGTCCGGCTGCTGGCACAGATTCTGGGAATTGGGAGCGAAAGAGTTTCTCATAAGACGGAGTATGTGCTGAGAGCGGAAGCCTTCGGGAAAGCCTTTCTGCGGAATCTGCTGCAGGGAGGTCAGCACAGCGAAGGGTATCAGGAACTGCTGATACCAACGGTAGTGACACTGGTGTCAGTATGCCTGCTGCTGTTTCTGACAATCGGAAAGGCATATTCAGCTCCAGGGGAGGCAGTACGGTGGGAACAGATAGCGGGGAAGCTGCGGTGGATGGGAGTCTGCCTGGGGTGGAACATTTTTTTTGCACTGTTGGCTGCTTTCTGGACAGGCGCTGCAGGGGTGACGATCCGAGGCAGCCTGGGAATGCTGGGGGCATTTCAGCTGGACAGGGTGCTGTGGATATCACCCTGCCTGTGGTATCTGGCAGCCGCGGCCGGAGCAGAGATTCTGCTTGACCTTTGGAAGGAAAGCCGGGTGGGCGTGAGCAAAGCAGTATCAGGGATATGCCTGCTGCTTTTGGGGGCGATTACCGGTGTGACAGGAGTGAAGATTTTGCTGGCAGGCGATGTGAAATCCAATCTGCAGAAGCTGCGGAATCCCCAGTATGCTTTGCTCAGCTACAGCGACTATTACGCGCTGGGCGTGATGGAACAGGTGCGGGATTTTCTGACGGAACAGACAGGGAAGTCTCAGGAGGAATATCGTGTGGTAAGCCTGGGAATTGATCCGGCTGCGGCCCTGTACCATGGATTTTACTGTCTGGATGGATACTCTAACAATTATTCTCTGACATACAAGCATCGCTTCCGCAGAATCATCGCGCCGGAACTGGAAAAGAGTGAGTATCTTCAGACTTATTTTGATGACTGGGGAAATCGGTGCTATCTGTTCAGTGCGGAATGCCCGGGGTATTATACCATTGAAAAGGACGGTTTTTACTTTCAGAGCTATCAGCCGGACACGAAAGCGCTGCGGGAGATGGGGTGTGATTATCTGCTGTCCGCAGCCTATATTCAAAATGCTTCTGAAGAAGGGCTGAGACTGATGAATGAGGTTCCTTTTGAGACGGAGAACAGTTATTATCGCATTTATGTGTACGAAATAGACTGACAGTTCAGTGAATTGTGTGAACTGCTGTAAAATATGCGGCTGAGAGAGGAGAAGAGATGGTCGGTCAGTTGCTGATTTTATTACTGGTGCTGTTGCTGATTCCTTTTGTAATCGGCGGCTTGATCACAGAGGCAGAGGGGCATGACGGAAAGCTGCTGTTTCGCTGGGTGAGCGGCCAGTTCCTTTTGTGGGCAGGCTTTCAGCTGCTTTGTGTGCCGCTGATTCTGCGGGAAAGAAGCTTTGGAAGTCTGGTGGCGGCTTTCTGGGGATACATTGCAGCGCTGCTGCTTCTGGCGGCAGCAATGGAGATAAAGCGCTGGCCGAAGAAAAGAAAGTCTGCTGTCTGGTCCTTCCGAAACAGATTCAGAAAATTGCAGTTTATGGACCTGATACTCTGGGCGGCTTTCTGGAGCATTCTGCTTTTTCAGCTGGTGCAGGCTGTGCGTATGGCTTATGCGGATGGCGATGACGCATACTATGTGGCGGTTTCTTCCATAACCCAGAATTCCAATACGATGTACCGTATACTCGCCTATACCGGGGGAGGAACGGAACTGGACATCAGGCATGGGCTGGCGCCGTTTCCTGTGTGGATTTCCTTTTTGGGCAGAGCTTCCGGTATGTCGGCGGCGATGGTTGCCCATATAGCGCTGCCGCCTGTACTGATTGCCATGACATATGCCATTTTTTATCTGATTGGTCTGAGACTTTTTGAGGAAAAAGACGGACGTCTGCCTTTGTTTCTGCTTTTTACGGAGCTGCTGGTGCTGTTCGGAAACTATTCGATTTATACGCCGGAAAATTTTATGATTGCCAGAAGCAGACAGGGAAAAGCGGCTCTGGGGAGCATTGTCATTCCATTTGTGCTTCTGCTGTTCCTGATTTTGCTGAAAGAGCTTCGGGAGAAGAAGCGTATTTCACCGCCGCTGTATCTGCTTTTCTGTGCCGCCGCTGCCACGGGATGTCTGTGCAGTACATTGGGAGCGCTGCTGATCTGTATGACTGTGGGGATTACAGGGCTTCTGGGAAGCATCTGTTACAGACGGCCGGGGATACTTGTGCCGCTGGGAGTCTGCTGCATGCCCTGTGTGTTTTACGCGGTCATGTATCTGATTCTGTGATGACGGCGGGCCAGACCGGAAGAAACAGGAAGAATGCGTAAGCTGTGGGAATTTTGAAGGCTGTAGGAAAGGGAGCGCCATGTGGAAAGAGATTGTGGTATTGTTTCGGGAATATATGGGTACAGGGCTGATTGTCATCTGGTTTGTGATTTCTCTGCTTTACCTGTGGATAAATGAGAAGAGGAAAGAACTGAGAATCTTATTTCTGTATACGCCGGTGATTCTGCTGCTGCTGTATTTCAATCCTCTGTTTGCAAGACTGGTATACGGTGTGGTGGGAGAAGAAATTTATTATCGGATTCTATGGCTGCTTCCCGTCACGGTGGTGATTGCTTATACCTGTGTCAGCATTTACGGGCAGCTGGCTGCAAGACGTCAGATGCAGAAGAAAAAGGCGGGAGCGGCAGAGGTGCTCTGCGCCGTGTGTATGGCGGGAATACTTGCTGTATCCGGCAGCTATATTTATGCCAGCCCCACGTTTTCCCGGGCGGAAAATCTTTATCATGTGCCGGACAGCGTGATAAATATCTGCGATGCCATAAATGTACCGGGCAGAGAGGTTATGGCTTTATTTCCGCCGGAGCTGGTACAGTATGTGAGACAATATTCTCCCGTTACCTGTATGCCCTATGGAAGGGATGCAATAGTGGACAGGTGGAACTATTATCCTCCGATCTGTGCCGCAATGGATGCGGATGTGATTGACCTGGAACTGCTGGTTCCCCTGGCGCGGGAGGAAGGCTGTCACTACAGCATTCTGCCCACGGACAGGGAGATTCTGGGTAAGCCGGAAGATTACGGCTGGATATGGTTTGGAGAGACGGACGGCTATGTGATCTATCGGGATTCCTCTGTGGAGCTGGTGGCTCCGGAATCCTGAAAATAATTCAGCGCGTATACAAAACGCTCGGCTACTTTTTTCCGGCCCGCCACATTCAGATGGAGATGATCCACAAGATAATCGTCGGCGTTGTCCTCGTTGATGGTGCCATATAAATTGTCCACAAAAGTGACGCTTCTGGAGGCGCAGGAGGCGTACTGTTTGATGACATAGGTAGACAGTACATCCCAGCCATATCTCTGGATATCACTGCTGACATATTCTCCCTCTTCGTTGATTCCGTAAGCGTAAGTGGGAGAGAGAACAATAATCCGAATATCAGGGTAGTTCTGCTGGATCAATTCTATGCCCGCTTCCAGATTGCCGGTGAACTGTACAATGTCTGTGGCGTTCTGATCACTGTACATTTCGTGGCCGGCCAGATAGTCGCTGGCATCGTACATGATGGTGATGACATCTATTGTGTTCATATCCAGATTTTTTAAAGTATGATAGACTTCCATTGCTTCCGGAGGAGCATTGTCCCCCAGCACCTCCACACCGCGCCTGTAGGAGTCGTCCATATTCTCTCCTATGGCAAGGACGCAGAGCCAGTAGAAATTGAAAATATCCATGGGATATTCTTCCGGCTTCAGAGAAGGGGACAGAGCTGCCAGATAACTGCCGCTGACAGAGCAGTTATAGACAGTGCCGCCGGTCATCTCCTGAATCATATTGGCCAGATTGTCCTCGGAATCTCTGTCGTCGGCAAAAGGCGCATTGCCGAACATTAAGATGGAAGTATCTTCGCCATAATCCAGATAAACGGGTTGTCCCGCAGCATTTGTCAGGGGAAGGATGACGTCAAAGGTATCGTCATATTCTCCAGGTCCGTCCTTGAAAATTTCTTCCAGATCAACAAAAACTCCCCAGGTTTTGACTTTATAAACGATACCTACTATAAAAAGTACGGCCACAGCCAGAAGGACAATGTGAATATTGATGCGGGAAAGAATACCTTTTTTTGTTCCGCCTGCTTTTTTGGGAGAAGGGGACAAAAGTGCATCCTCCTTCTGAGGAGCATCAAAAGAAGAGTCGAGCTCATCGCTTTCCAGATCAATAATATCCAGATCCGGTATCTCGTGAATGTGTTCCTTTCTGGAACTGCTGTGGGAAGTATTTTTATCTTTCATCCGTGTCTCCATTTCCGGTTGACTGCTGGTTAAGGATTCCTGTCTCACTGTATGTAACTGTCCGAACAGGTATCTGAATGGTTCCTATTTTACTATTATGTGAGGGGAAAGTCCAGATTATTAATGCGAGTTTAAGAGATTTTAAGAAATTATGAAGAAATACAGTTCTCACTTGAAGAAGTGAAAAGGGGGTGTTATAATGTTACAAAATTGTTAAGGTTCTTGTTTTCAGAGAGGATAACCAGAATGGGTAAATTGTTTGGAAAAGCAAAAAAGGCACTGCGGCTTGAAGAAGAATACGATGAAAGAGAATATGATTGGGATAGTGATGAGGATTCCGGGGATGAAGGGTATGCTTCGGATGAAGATATGGCGATAGATGAGGACGATTTCCTGTATGGGGAGGAAGACGGCTTTGAGGAGGATACGGACAGAGATATTGAGTACTTTGAGCCGGCAGAGAGCGACAGTTATTATGAAGGGGAAGAAGACGGATACTATGAGTCCGGGGATACGTCGGAGGAAGGTATCGGTTATTATGAAGCGGAAGACGAGTTGACAGAAGAACCCGGCTGCCTCGAGGCGGACGAAGCGGAAGAAGACAGATACTTTGAGGCCGAAGAAGATACGGATGAGGCCTTCGGGTATTATGAGTCCGAAGACAGGGCGGAGGAAGCGGCGGAGTATTATGACCCGGAAGAAGAGACGGGAGAAGTCGGATATTATGAGACTGAGGAGAATATGGACGAAGCTCCCGGGTATTATGAGTCCGAAGGCGGCATGGAAGAACATGCCGAATATGTTGAGCCGGAAGAGATAGAGGGTATATATTACGGATCCGGTGAAGATGCGGAAGAGGCCGGATATACAGAGGATGCCGGATATACAGAAGAAGCCGGCTATATGGCTGAAGATGCCCTTTATTATGGAGAGGATTCCTCTGCGGAGAGCGAACCGGAAGACAGCGTGCGGCCGGCTTATGGGAGTACTTCCGCCCAGAGGGAGAGAGCGAAAGAAAGTCAGAAAAGGCAGCAGAGATCCGATAAGGAATCGGGAATTCTGGCCAGACTGAAGAGAAGCTTTTGCAAGATGGATATGATGGATAAAGTTATGCTTGTCACAGGAACAGGTGTGGTAATTCTGATGATAGTGACTGCAGGTGTCTTTATCAGTTCGCATATGGTGGAAAAGCAGGTGTCGGATTTTGCCAGCGTGGGAACGCAGCTGGAAGGGATCTCCACCATTGGGGAACAGGGACTGCTGGCTGTGGCAGATGCGGAGATGGCAAGACTTGCAGCCGCTTCCATTGTGAATGATGAGACTGAGGAACCGGAGAAGAAGGAGTATGACGAGACCGGTTTTGAAAAGGAAGTGACGGTAGCGCTTAACTTTACTTCCATACAGAAGGATCTGAAGATCAAGTTTATCAACAAAAAGACAGAAAAACTGGTGCCCAATGTGCCTTTTTCGGTGACGGTCGTAGGCCCTGACAATAAGTCTGTGATCTGGTCCGATGACGATATGGATGGGATTATCTATAAGAAAGACATTGCGCCCGGGACTTATAAGGTGACAATGGAAGCTCTGAGCGATGCCAGGTATTCCGATTATGTGATTCCCACGGAGACGCAGTCCGCGGAAGTACAGAAGGATATCGCATATAAAAAGGTAGATGTCACCAACGAAGTAAAGCAGGAAAAGGATGTAAATGTCAAAAAAGAAGACACCAAGAAAAATGAGACGGTTGTGGAGTCTACTCTGACAGATACGGTGACATGGGTGGAGAGTAAGGTGCTTACTTCCACGTATAATGAAGTGTCGAAAAGCGAGATTCCGGACCCGGCAACGCTGGTGAAAGCGGGAAATCTCTTACATATGGCAAATCTGTCTTTTGCCAGTGAAAGCAGTGAGCCGGGAGCCGGAGGGGAGAATCCGGGTGGAGAAGAGACGACGCCCGCGGAACCGGAAGGGACGGAGCCTGCTTCTCCGGAAAGCCCGGAACCATCGGAAACACCGGAGCCGCCTGCAACAGATAATCCACCGGAAACAACGCCATCGGAAAGCCCGGAACCGCCGGCGACAACGGAACCGCCGGCTACGACCCCGCCGGCAACGCCGACCCCGACCCCTACACCCAGCCCTACGCCGACTCCAACGCCCACCCCGACCCCTACACCCAGCCCGACCCCTACACCAACGCCCACCCCGACGCCCACCCCCACCCCTACGCCGCTGCCGGCAAAGGTGACAGTGGATAAGGCGGCGGTAAGTACAGCGGTGGGAGCTGCCGCAACGGTGACTGCCAGGACAGAAAATTTTACGGGAACCATAGCTTATTCCGTCGTGTCCAGCAACGCAGCGGTAGCAACGGCTTCTGTAGACGCCGCAGGTAAGGTCAGCATTCAGGGAGTGGCAGTGGGAACCGCCAGACTGACGGTTACGGCCACAGGAAGTTCTGCGCAGACGGCGACGGCAGTCATTGACGTGACTGTTACAGGAGCGAAGGCGCTGACTCTGAATAAGACTTCCATGAACATTCTGCCGAATACATCTTCAGCCATTACTGCCACACTCACCAATGTGACTGTGCAGGACCCGGCAGTTACCGCGGAGTCTTCCAATGCGGGTATTGTAAAGGTAAGTGTGGATAAACGCACTGTCACTGTCACTGGTGTGGCTGTGGGAGAAGCCACAGTCACTGTCAGATATGTGGAAAACGGTGAGGAAATCAAAGCGTCCTGCGTTGTCTATGTAAAGGACAGCACGGCGTCACTGCTGAAGGATAAGGAAGGCCGACAGGTTTATGTACAGGTTGACAATACCTATCGGGAAGCAACCTGGGCAGACTATTATACGGCAGGCAAATTTTTCATAAAAGGTGCGGAAAAATATACAGGCTGGCAGACCATTGACAATAAAGTATATTTCTTTACGGCAGACGGCAATAAGGTGACAGGAGAACAGGTGATTCAGGGGGCAAAATATAATTTTGCCAGCGATGGTTCTCTGGTTACAGGCAGCGGTGTCGTGGGAATTGACGTGTCCAAATGGAACGGCAGCATTGACTGGAAGGCCGTGAAGAATTCCGGAATCTCCTATGTAATTATCCGCTGCGGATACAGAGGTTCCGCGGAAGGGAAACTGATCGAGGATCCGAAATTTGCGGCGAATATAAAAGGAGCCACAGCGGCGGGCCTGAAAGTGGGAGTCTATTTCTTCTCTCAGGCTGTGGATGAGAGAGAAGCAGTGGAGGAAGCCTCCATGGTGCTGGATCTGATCAGAAACCATACGATTTCCTACCCGGTATTCCTGGATGTGGAAGCCAGCGGCGGACGGGGAGACAAGATTGACAAAGCCACCAGGACCGCGGTGTGCAAGGCATTCTGCCAGACAATTCAGAATGCAGGATATACGGCCGGCGTCTACTCCAATAAGGTATGGCTGGAGAACAAGATTGATGCGGGCAGCCTGAGCAGCTATAAAATCTGGCTGGCCCAGTATGCGGCAAACCCCACATACAAGGGAAAATACGAGATATGGCAGTACAGATCCACAGGCAGCGTCAGCGGTATCAGCGGAAATGTGGATATGAATATCAGTTACCTTGGCTATTGAGAGAAATGACGGAACGAAAACCTGTGAGATGTAAAGTTTTGTAACAGAATTGAATAAATTAAATGCATGTACACTGCTTTTTATGTTATACTAGGGGAAAACGCACGCATAGTTAGGAGAAAAAATGAGAACATATTTGGTAACGGGCGGTGCCGGCTTTATCGGCTCCAATTATATTCACTATATGTTTCGGAAATACGGAGATGAAATCCGTATTATCAACGTGGACCTGCTGACTTACGCCGGTAATCTGGAGAACCTGAAGGGCATCCAGGACAGAGCAAATTACACCTTTGTGAAGGCTGACATCTGCGATAAAGAGGCAATCTCCAGGATTTTTGCTGAAAATGATATCGACAGAGTCGTCCATTTTGCGGCTGAAAGTCATGTGGACAGAAGTATCCGCAACCCGGAAGTATTTGTGCAGACCAATGTGCTGGGGACTGCCGTGATGCTGAACTGTGCGAAGGAGGCCTGGGAGCTTTCGGATGGCAGCTTTAAGGAGGGGAAAAAATTCCTTCATGTGTCCACGGACGAAGTATATGGGTCGCTGCCGGATAACGGGGCCTCTTTCTTCTATGAGACCACGCCCTATGACCCTCACAGTCCCTATTCCGCCAGCAAGGCGGGAGCGGACATGCTGGTGAAGTCCTATATGGATACCTACCATTTCCCGGCCAACATCACCAACTGCTCCAACAATTACGGGCCTTATCAGTTCCCGGAGAAACTGATACCGCTGATTATCAACAATGCACTGCATGGCAGAAAGCTTCCGGTGTACGGAGACGGCAGAAATGTCAGAGACTGGCTTTTTGTGGAAGACCATGCGAAAGCCATTGATATGGTGCAGGAGCAGGGCAGGCTGTTTGAAACTTATAATATCGGCGGGCATAACGAGAAAAGGAATATTGAGATTATTCACATTATTCTGGAGACGCTTAAGGAGATGCTGCCGGATGATGATCCCAGAAAGGCGCTGGTTACTGCTGATCTGATTACCTATGTGGAGGACCGCAAGGGACATGACCGCAGATATGCCATCGCGCCGGATAAGATTAAGGCGGAGATCGGATGGTACCCGGAGACCATGTTCAAAGAAGGAATTCGGAAGACCATCCAGTGGTTCTTCGAAAACGAAGCATGGATGACGAATGTGACAAGTGGAGACTATCAGAAATATTACACGGAAATGTATGAAAAATGAGCATAAATGGGAACGGTTTTGGCCGTTCCCATTCGGCGTGAGGCAGGAAAGGATGGATGTTTTATGAAGGGAATTATATTGGCAGGCGGTTCCGGTACCAGGCTTTATCCTCTGACGAAGGCGATTTCGAAGCAGATTGTGCCGGTGTACGACAAACCGATGATTTATTACCCGCTGTCTACATTGATGCTGGCGGGTATCCGGGAGATTCTGATTATTTCCACACCCAGGGATTTATCCTTGTTTGAAGAGCTTCTGGGGGACGGCAGTCAGCTGGGGATGGAACTGTCCTATGCGGTGCAGGAGCATCCGGGTGGACTGGCGGAAGCTTTCCTGATTGGAGCGGATTTTGTGGGGAAGGACAGAGTGGCGCTGGTATTGGGAGATAATATTTTCTATGGGCAGAGCTTTTCCAGGGTGCTGAAAGAGGCTGCGGCAAGGGAAAAGGGAGCCACGATTTTCGGCTATTACGTGAGAGATCCCAGAGAGTACGGCGTGGTGGAATTTGACGGGAATGGCAAGGCGCTCTCCATCGAGGAGAAGCCGGCAAAGCCGAAGAGTAATTATGCGGTGCCCGGACTGTATTTTTATGACAATGATGTGCTGGAGATTGCGAAGACGATAAAACCTTCCGCCAGAGGAGAGCTGGAAATCACCAGTGTCAACAACGAATATCTGCGGAGAGGAACGCTTCATGTGGAGACGCTGGGCAGGGGATTTGCCTGGCTGGATACGGGCAATCATGATGCGCTGCTGGATGCCGCAGATTTTGTGGCTGCTTTCCAGAAGCGGCAGGGGCTGTACATTTCCTGTATAGAAGAGATTGCGTATAAGCGGGGATTTATCGATAAGGAGCAGCTGCTGAAACTGGCGGAGCCTCTGATGAAGACCAATTACGGAAAATATCTGGTAGAGGTAGCAAATGGACTCTAAACTGAGAAGAACAGCGATCCTTTCTTCCATGGCTTTGATTCTGCTGGTGTCTCTGTTTGTAGTATTCAGCAATCTGCCCCAACCCGGCCCGGGAAGGGAAGACAACACTCCGGCACAGACAACACCCCTGCCGGAACAGGAGGGCCAGACCGAAGCGCCGGAGGAGCAAAAAGAGGGCCAGATTGGAAATGACCTTTCCGCCTTTCTGCGTGATAATACTTTTTTTGACCAGGAGATCAGCCCCATATTGGAGGCGGCGAAAGAAAATGCCGCCAGACTGTCTCTGGTGGTAACTTCCGTGGAAAAGGACCTGCGTATTCAGATTGTGGATATGCAGGGGAATCCGGTTACCGGGGAAAGCTTTTATGTGAAGCTGGAAGGAGAGGGAGAATATAAGGATCTGGATAAGGACGGGATCATTTACATCGGCGATCTGGCTGCGGGAGAGTATTTCGTGGAGCTGCTGCCTGTGGAGGGGTACCGTGTGCCGAACAACGAGACAAAAGTACGGGTTAAGGATAAGGTGGAGTATGTGGCCATCAACGATATTTCGCTGTTGATTAAGACGGAAGAAGAGATTGTGGCCGAAGCGGAGGATACCGCCGTGGTGGATGCACTGGAAGATGCGGATAAGACCGAGATCAAAAAGTTCCAGAAGCCTACGGCCAATTCTCAGGTGGGAATTGATGTATCTAAATGGAACGGAGAGATTGACTGGGATAAGGTGAAGAACGCAGGAGTGGAATTTGCCATCATCCGTGCGGGGTATCGCGGTTCTGTGACGGGAAGTCTGGTAGTGGATCCGTATTTTACAGCGAATATGAGAGGAGCTGCCGTCAGCGGCGTTCCCGTGGGCGTGTATTTCTTCACCCAGGCGGTGAACGAGGTGGAGGCAGTGGAGGAAGCCTCGGCAGTGCTGGAGCTGATCAGAGAATATAATCTGGAATACCCTGTGTTTATTGACACGGAGGGAGCAGGAGGAAACGGAAGGGCGGACGGTCTTGACGTGGATACCAGAACGTTGGTGTGTGAAGCCTTCTGCCGAACCATAGCCAACGCAGGTTATACGGCAGGTGTCTATGGCAGTCGGAACTGGTATAACAATAATCTGCACGCGGAGCAGCTGGAGCAGTATTGCATCTGGCTGGCGGAATACCGCAGTGTTCCCCTTTACCAGGGATATTATCAGATGTGGCAGTATACTTCCAAAGGAAGTATTGACGGCATTGAGGGGAATGTGGATATGAATGTGAGCTATCTGAAATAACAGACAAAATTCAGCGCTGCAGATGCATATGGATTTATAGGAAAACGTAAAAGGAGAGGGGTACGATGGGTAAGATCAGTGTGGAGACATGCGGAATAGAAGGACTTAAGGTGATAACTCCCGCCGTGTTCGGCGACGAGAGAGGATATTTCTATGAGTCTTATCATTATGAGGCTTATAAGGAGGCGGGCATTCCGGAAATATTTGTGCAGGACAATCAGTCTTCCGGAAGGAGAGGTGTACTTCGAGGGCTTCATTTTCAGAAGCAGTTCCCGCAGGATAAGCTGGTGCGGGCTATCCGGGGAGAGGTATTTGACGTGGCGGTGGATCTGCGGGAAGGGTCTCCTACCTTCGGTCAGTGGTACGGTGTGGTACTTTCCGAGGAGAACAGAAAACAGTTTTTCATTCCGAAGAATTTTGCCCACGGGTATCTTGTTCTGTCTGAGTATGCGGAGTTTTGTTATAAATGCACGGATTTTTACCATCCCGGAGACGAGGGCGGGATTGCCTATGATGATCCTGCCATCGGCATTGAGTGGCCTGTTCCGGAGGATATGAAACTGATTATGATTGAGCGGGATCAGAACTGGGGCGGACTGGACAGCTATAAGAGGTAAGCGCATGAAGATTAGCAAAAAGGGCGGAGTCGCCATATTCTCGCTGCTGGGACTGCTGATGGCCGTGATCATTGTCGTGCACCAGAATCCCGGTCCCAGTGCGGATCCTCAGGAGGAGCTGCTGAAAAAGCTTCTCTCCTGCGCTATGATTCTGGTGGCCTGTGTGGTATTCGCAAAATGGTATGAGAAATTTACAACGCTTCCGGTGGAACTGTACCAGAGCAGGCATCTGATCTGGAAGCTGGCAAAAAACGATTTCAAAAAGCGTTATGCCGGCTCCTATCTGGGAGCGGTCTGGGCCATGATTCAGCCGGTGGTTACTGTAGCCATGTACTATATTGTATTTGACAAGATTATGGGAAACACAGGCAGGGGAACAGGAGATGTACCTTTTGTGCTGTTTCTCACGGCAGGGCTGGTTCCCTGGTTTTACTTTAATGAAGCGCTGAACAACGGGACCAATGCCATGCGGGAGTATGATTACCTGGTGAAAAAGGTGGTATTCAAAATCAGCATCCTGCCCATTATCAAAATCATAGCAGCCACCTTTATTCATGTGTTTTTTATAGGCGTGCTCCTGCTGGTGGCTGCACTTTACGGCTGTTATCCGACAATTTATACCATTCAGATTCTGTATTACAGCTTCTGCCTGTTTATCTTTGTGCTGGCACTTTGCTATACGACCTGTTCCATAGTGGTCTTTTTCAAGGATCTGGCCCAGATTATCAATATTGTTCTGCAGATTGGCCTGTGGGCGACGCCTATTCTGTGGGATATTCGCTCCATTCACGCAGACTGGGTTTTCGTGCTGAAGCTGAATCCGCTGGTGTATATTGTAAATGGTTATCGCAGTGCCATATATGAGAGGGAGTGGTTTTTCCAGGATTTTTTTTCCACAATGTACTTCTGGATTGTGACGGTGGTGCTTTTTGGTATCGGCGGAGCTGTGTTTAAGCGGCTGAAGGTGCATTTTGCAGATGTTTTGTAAAGGTGATGAGCGATGGTTGACGGGAAGAACAGTTCGCAGGAAACAGACGATATATCTGCGATAAAAATAAAAGATGTGGTGAAAATCTATAAGCTGTATGACAGGCCCAGAGACCGGGTGAAGGAAGCGCTGGGATTTGGCAGGAAGCAGACACATCAGCTGCATTATGCGCTGAACGGAGTCAGTCTGAATATCCGCAGAGGAGAGACAGTGGGCATCATCGGCACCAACGGTTCCGGTAAGTCTACAATATTGAAAATCATCACAGGGGTACTGAATCCCACGGCGGGTGAGGTCAGGGTGAACGGCCGGATATCTGCTCTGCTGGAGCTGGGAGCCGGCTTCAATATGGAATATAACGGCATTGAGAATGTGTATCTGAACGGTACGATGATGGGATTTTCAGATAAGGAAATCGGAGAAAAACTGCCGGGAATCCTGGAATTCGCGGATATCGGACCTTATGTGAACCAGCCGGTGAAGACCTACTCCAGCGGTATGTTTGTGCGGCTGGCTTTTGCGGTGGCTATCAACATAGAGCCGGAGATTCTCATTGTGGATGAGGCGCTCTCCGTGGGAGACGTATTTTTCCAGGCGAAATGTTATCATAAATTCGAAGAATTTAAGAAAAACGGGAAAACGATAGTATTCGTCAGTCATGACCTGAGCGCTGTCAGCAAATATTGTGACAGAGTATTTCTGCTGGACAGGGGAATCCTTCTGGGAGAGGGAACGCCGAAGGAAATGATTGACACCTACAAACGGGTGCTTGTGGGGCAGTACGAGCCTGCGGATAAGAGGGAGCATGCGGACTTTCTGGAGGATGTACGGCTGCGGCAGACGGAAAATGCACAGGGAGACGCTGCCGGGATCAATCCGGAAGCGCTGGAATACGGCACAGGGCAGGCGGAGATTCTGGAGTATTATCTGACGGATGACAGAGATGTCCGCACCACGGCTGTGATTAAGGGCAGTGTATTTACTCTGCACATGAAGGTGAAATTCCATGCCCATGTGCCCGGGCCGATTTTTGCCTTTACCATTAAAAATGCCATGGGGACGGAGATTACCGGCACCAATTCCATGATTGAGAAGGCCTGTCTGGAAAGCGGAGAGCCGGAACAGGTAAAAGAGATTACCTTTACCCAGAAAATGAGTCTCCAGGGCGGAGAGTATCTGCTGTCGCTGGGGGTTACCGGATACAATGTGGATACCTTTGAGGTCTATCACAGATTGTATGATGCATTGAATATTACCGTGGTTTCGGACAAGAATACAGTGGGATATTACGATATGAATTCAGAAGTGAAGGTGACGGATGTGACAGGACAATAATCCGTCGGGTTCAGAATGTGAGAGGATATTCTGGCCGCCGGAAGAATACTGATTGGACAGGATTGACGATAAGCCGTGTAAGGGACGGCGGAGAGGATATGGATGACAGAAGAAATCGGGAAAGTAAGGCTTGATTACAGCAAATATCCGGGAAAGGATTTCTACAGCGAAGGCGCGCTGGAGGATGAGCTGCTGGATATTGTGAAAAGTAAATCCGCGGCGGAGTACGGGGCTGTCATTGAGGAGCGGAAGAAATGGTCCATCCTGTATCATCTGTCCCCTTTGCGCGAGAATATTGTAGACTGGGTTCCCATGGATAAGGAGAGCAGGGTACTGGAGGTGGGCAGCGGGTGCGGCGCCATTACCGGTGCGCTTTCCAGAAAGGCAGGCACTGTGACTTGTGTGGAACTGTCAAAGAAGAGAAGCCTGATTAACGCACACAGGAACAGGGGCTGTGACAATGTCACTATTCATGTGGGAAATTTTAAGGATATTGAGCCGGATTTGCCGAAAGATTTCGATTATATCTGTCTGATTGGAGTCTTTGAATACGGGCAGAGCTATATCGGAGGAGATACGCCCTACGAGGATTTCCTGAAGCTTCTGCTGCCGCACCTGGCGGAGAACGGCAGAATTCTCATTGCCATAGAGAACAGGTACGGGCTGAAATATTTTGCGGGATGCAAGGAGGATCATCTGGGGACTTATTTCTCAGGCATTGAGCATTATGGAGCGGACTGCGGTGTGCGCACGTTTGGGCGAAATGGCCTGGAAGAGATTTTCAGAAAATGCGGTGTGGGGGAATACCGCTTTTATTATCCTTACCCGGACTATAAATTCATGACTATGCTGTATGGAGACGATTACCTTCCCGGAAAAGGAGAGCTTACAAACAACCTGCGGAATTTTGACAGAGACAGAATGCTGCTTTTTGACGAGAAAAGTGCTTTTGACGGGTTGACAGAGGAAGGCCTGTTTCCGCTGTTCTCCAATTCCTATATGGCAGTTATCGGGAAAACGTTCGATATAAAATATGTGAAGTACTCCAACGACCGGGCGCCGGAGTATGCGGTTCGAACGGAAATTGCACAGCATGACCGGGGACCTGTCTGTGTCCGCAAGTATCCCATGACTGGGGCGGCCCGGGAGCATGTGCGGGGGATGGCGGCTGCCTGTGAGAAGCTGGAGGAGAGATACAGAGGCGGGCGGCTGAAGATCAATCCGTGTCGGCTGGAGGAGGAAGGGGACAGAATCTGCGCGGAATTTGCATTTGAGCGGGGAACGGCCCTTTCAGAACTGATGGATCTCTGTCTGGAAAAGGATGACCTGGAAGGCTTTTACAGGTACTTTCAGGAGTACAGGGAGCGCATCGGCTATAACAGTGAGTATCCGGCGTCGGATTTTGATCCGATATTTTCCAATATTCTGGTGGACGGTGAGAAGTGGACGCTGATTGACTATGAATGGACCTTCGGAAAGCCTGTCGACACAAAGGAGCTGGCTTTCCGGGCGGTCTACTGCTATCTTCTGGAGGATGACAAACGGAAGAAGCTGGATCTGGAGCGGGCGATGAGAGAGCTTTCCGTGACGGAGAAGGAAGCGGAAACATTCCGGGAGGCAGAGAGGGAATTTCAGGATTTTGTGACGGGGAACAGGAAGGCCATGGCCACGCTGCGGGAAGAAATAGGCGGCAGAGTGATGCTTCCTCAGAACTGGATTGACAGATATGAAGATTCGGATAAAATCAACCGGGTTCAGATTTATGAAGACAGGGGGGAAGGCTGCTGCGAGGCGGAATCTTATTTTGTCAGAGATGCCTATCAGGGAGAGAATCTGATTGCATTTGATATAAAAGTGGAGGCAGGGGTGAAAAGGCTGCGGATTGACCCGGCGTTTGCCTCCTGTTCGGTGAAAATACAGGAGATGACACTGAATGGGGAAAGGGTGCCGCTGGAGAAGCGGAAAGTGCTTACTGCCAACGGACGGATTCTGAGTGCTGCCGGGAAGGGGGAGAATTATTGCCCCAGCATTGTGTTTCCGACCAGTGACCCCAATTTCTGCATTGGGTTGGACAGGCTGAAAATCGAGGCGGAAAACAGGCTGCATGTGCGGATGGAGATTGTGCGCCTGCCGATTTCCATGGCACAGGACATGGCAAATGGCCGCTGAGCGGGATACCGGAAGCAGTGGACTGGCCTTTGGCAAATCAGTTATGTCGGGAGAGGAGCAGTGGATTTGAAGATAAAGGAGCTGGCAAAGCGGATATTGACGGAGCGGGAAGACCGGCGTTACGAGGCTTTGCTGAGGAGCCGAAAAGGTACTTACGGGGATTGGCTGGCAGCCAGAGAGGTCCGGAGGGAGGATTCCGCAGAAATGACGGAGGAGCCGGGCAAGGAGGAAGCTTTCGTCATTGTCTGTACAGACACCGGGACCCCGGCTCCGGATGCCGAAGGCAGGATCAGGGAATATTTCAGGGCGCATCCGGAAGTGCAGCTGCTGTATGGAGATGAAGATATCAAAGGACAGTCTGCAGGCGGGGACTCCGGCGGTGCTTTTCCCTGGTTCAAGCCGGACTGGTCGCCGGACTTACTGGACAGCTTCTGCTATTTCGGCGGACTGGTGGCACTGCGGGAAGATCTGTTCCGACGGGCATGGGCGTGGATGCGGTCCTTTACAGAAGAGAATGGAAGCGCGACGGTACGATACAGGACAGGGGATATGGCCGTCTGGGAGAAATGGCTTCATGCATGTGCGGAGCTGGCCGGAGGATACCGGAAGGGAAGCTGCAGTATCGGCCATATTCCGGAGATTCTGTTTCATCAGGAGAGCCGGAAGGCGCAGAACGTATTTTTGCAGTATACTGATCTTCTGAAGCACTCCGAAGAAAGATTGCTGCAGGATTTCAGGGACAGCTGGATTATGCCGGGGAATCCGTCAGGAAGTAAGCCGGTGATATCGGTGGTGATTCCCTCAAAGGATCATCCGGAGGTGCTGGAGAACTGCCTGCGCGGATGTCTGTCAGGGAGAGAAGGCGCGTCCGCTTCGGAAGGGCGGAACCGGGAAGTG
The DNA here is from genome assembly GCF_024623325.1 of Acetatifactor muris. Lineage (GTDB taxonomy): Bacteria > Bacillota > Clostridia > Lachnospirales > Lachnospiraceae > Acetatifactor > Acetatifactor muris. The sequence goes on along the minus strand of NZ_JANJZD010000007.1, from coordinate 146,192 downwards.
CCTGCATTGGAAATCATTGTGGTGGACAATGGGAGCAGCCATGAGAATCGAAGGATTGTGGAAGGGATGATCAGACGGCTGGCGGTACCGGAGGCCGGCCGGAATATCCGGTATCTTTATGAGCCCATGGAATTTCATTTCTCGAAAATGTGCAATCTGGGAGCAGCCGTGTCGGAGGGAGATTTTCTGCTCTTTTTGAACGATGATGTGGAGCTGAGCGGTGCGGACATTCTGACGCAGATGGCGGCGCTGGCCCACAGAGCATATACAGGTGCGGTGGGGCTGAAGCTGTATTATCCGGAATCAGCCCGGATTCAGCACGCCGGAATCACCAATCTGCCCATGGGACCCGTGCATAAGCTGCAGTTTATGGAGGACGACAGAGAATATTATTACGGCGCAAACCGGGGAAACCATAATGTGCTGGCAGTGACGGCGGCGTGTCTGATGGTGGAAAAGGAGAAATACCTGGAAGCCGGCGGCTTTTCGGAGGAATTGCCGGTGGCTTTTAATGATGTGGATTTCTGCTTCCGACTGTATGAGCTGGGGTACCGGAATGTGTGCATGAACAGCAGGTATGCCTGGCATTACGAGTCGCTGAGCAGGGGAGATGACGAAGCTCCGGAGAAGACGGAGCGTCTGCTTCGGGAGCGGGATAAGCTGTATGAGAGACATCCCGGACTGGCAGGGACAGATCCGTATTATTCTGTTCACCTGAATCGGAAAGGTCTGGATACGGGAATTCGTCCGGTTTATCTGTCCGCAGGGAATGAGACGCAGCGGAGCGGAGGAAATATCTTCAGATTCGACAGGAAAGGATACCGCAGTGACGCCTGCCTGATGGTGAGAGTGGAGGATTGCCGGGGAGGGAACGCACTGGGATACAGTATAGTGCTGGGAGACAATAACGCCTGCTGGGAGAAGCTGCTTTTGTTTGGAAAATGTGACAAAAAAATGACGGATGTGTCGGAATTGGAAACCATATATGCACTGAGAATAAAAGAGCAGTATCGCCCTGATCTGGAGGAAAACATGCCGGATCAGGTGAATGTGGCTCTCTGCGGATTTGATGTGGAGATAAAAGCAGAGGAGATTCCACCTGGAAAGTATCGGCTGGGAACGGCTGCCCGGAACAGAGTCAGCGGGCTGAAGCTGATGAACTGGAGCGGCCGGTTTATGCAGGTGGAAGGAGATACAGGGAAACAGGGAGACAGAATATGAAGGAAACGGATTACAGACAGGCTTATGAACAAGAACATCTGAAGTGTGCTGATCTGGCGGCCCGCATTGCCGATCTGGAGGCGAAAAACGAAGAGCTGGAGTGGAAGCTGGGACGGATCAAAAACAATCCGCTCTGGAAGGCGGCCAAACCTGTCCGAAACGGTATGCACTGGGCAATCCGCCAGAAGGACAGGATTCGGAATTGCGGAGGCCCCAGGGGCGTAATTCATAAAATAGGTTATAAAAAGAGAGAGCGGGAAGCCATGAAGCAGTTCGGCACTGCCAGCTTCCCTGCGCCGGAACAGGCGGCTGTGGAGCGCGGCACTGTCTTTCCCAGGATGGTGAAGATCAGTATTCTGGTGCCGCTGTGGAATAACCGGAGAGAATTTCAGATTGAAATGCTGGATTCTGTCATGAATCAAACCTATGGGAACTGGGAACTCTGTCTGGCTGACGGCTCCGATGAAGCACATTCCTATATAGGAGAAATCTGCAGGGAGTATGCGGCCAGAGCTGATGGCAGGATTGTCTACAGACATCTGGAGAAAAACGGCGGCATCGCAGGCAACACCAACGCCTGCCTGGAAATGGCCACCGGCGAATTCATCGGTCTGTTTGACCAGGATGACATTCTGCATCCCAGCGTTCTCTATGAATATGTGAAAGCGATCAACGAACAGAATGCAGACTATCTGTACTGCGATGAGACTACTTTCAGAAGCGGCAATATTGACCATATGCTGACCATGCATTTCAAGCCGGACTTTGCGCCGGACAATCTGCGGGCCAATAATTATATCTGTCATTTCAGTGTCTTTGCCAGAACGCTGCTGGACGGAAAGGAATTGTTCCGCACCAGATTCGACGGCAGTCAGGACCATGATATGATTTTACGGCTGACGGATAATGCACAGAAGATTGTTCATGTGCCCAGGCTGATGTATTACTGGAGAAGTCATCCGGGGTCAACGGCGTCTAATATCGAAGCGAAGCCTTATGCCATAGAGGCGGCAAAGGGGGCGGTGGCAGAGCACCTGCGCAAGCATGGATACGAGCATTTCAAGATTGAGTCCACCAGAGCTTTTGAAACCATTTTCCGCATTCGCTATCAGATTATCGGCACACCGAAGATTTCTGTCATCATTGCCAATAAGGACCATGCGGAAGACCTGTGTCGCTGTGTGACCTCTATTCTGGAGAAATCCACTTATGACAATTATGAGATTATCATTGTGGAGAACAACAGCAGCACAAAGGAAATTGAGGAATATTACAGCAGGGTTCTGGGATTCGAGTACAGACAGGCCCTGGAGAAATGCGGAAAGGAATCGGAACAGACCAGGGATACGGACCCGGTATTGCGCAGTGGGGACGGCAGAATCTCCATCGCAGTCTACCGGGGAGATTTCAATTATTCAGCGATAAATAATCTGGGGGTAAAGTATGCTTCCGGGGAGTATGTTCTGCTTCTGAACAACGATACGGAAGTGATCACTGTGAACTGGATGGAAGAGCTTCTGATGTATGCTCAGCGGGAGGACGTGGGTGCGGTAGGTGCAAAGCTTTATTATGGGGACAAGACCATTCAGCACGCAGGAGTGGTACTGGGGCTGGGAGCCCACAGAACGGCAGGGCATTCTCACTACAGACAGCATCGTCAGAATCTGGGGTATATGGGGCGTCTCTGCTATGCCCAGGATGTCAGTGCTGTGACGGGAGCCTGCCTGCTGGTCCGGAAGGAACGATACCTCTCTGTGGGCGGACTGGACAAAAGTTTCGCCGTGTCTCTGAATGATGTCGATTTCTGCCTGAAGCTCCGGGAAAAAGGGCTTCTCAATGTCTTTACTCCTTTTGCGGAGCTCTTCCACTATGAGTCCGCTTCCAGAGGGCTGGATGACAAAGGCGAGCGCGCACAGCGCTATAACAGGGAGTCAGAGAGATTTCGGGAGAAGTGGAAAAAGGTTCTGGAGGCGGGAGACCCTTATTACAATCTTAACTTTTCTCTGGACAGAAGTGATTTTTCGCTGAAAGTACAGAATTCTTGATTCCTGACTGTTTCCATGATAAAATAGAAGGAGTGTATCAAGGAATCGGAGCAGGGGAGAATCTTCATGGATATCAGAGATTACGAGAGAATTTTGGACGCCATACCGGCGACGGGAATCTATGTCGTCAGGGAGGATAATCACGAAATTCTGTATTTTAACAGTCAGGTACAGGAAATGGTGCCGGAAGTGCGCAGGGGGATGGTCTGTGACAAACTGTGGGTTAATTCCTGTGCTAACTGTCCTCTTCTGAATATTGGAGATAAAGCGGAAAACCGTTCGGTCAGCTGCGACAGTTCCATTGGCAGGGCAGTGGACATGGTGGCAAAAAGAATACTCTGGCAGGATGAAATCCCTGCCTTTGTGATTTCCGTGACCCCGCATATAGATGAGGTCAGCCATGTTTACCGCAAGATTCTGAGAGTTAATTTAAGCCGTAACAGTTACGATTTCGTAAAACCGGGCGCAGAAGACTGGGCGGCGGACAGGGAAGCGGATACTTTTTCCGGATGGCTCAGGCAGTTTACGGAGAACGGCATTATACATCCGGACGATGCGGACCGTTTTTTGAGCTTTACCCATCTGGAATATCTGAAAGGAGCACTGCGCACCGGAAGGAAGACTCTGACCTGCAGCTACCGGCGCAGTTCACCCAACGGTTTCCGCTGGAACCTGATGGAGGTAGTGCCGGATTCCGGATATACCGATCAGGAACAGATAGTGCTGATCTATATGAAGGATGTGCAGGACCTGCTGAAAGAGAGTCTGGAGCTGGATGAGGCCAGTGTCCGGCTCCAGGAGGTCACCCGCACGCTGGGAGAACAGAATTTCGGCGTGTATGCCATTGATTTAAATAACGGAAAGGTGAATCTGATCAGGGAGGAGGGCTATACCCAGGAGGGATGGACTTCTCAGACACTCATGTGGGATGTGGTGATGCATTCCCGTTTTGCCAGACAGATGCATCCTGAAAATCTGGAAAAATTCACACAGAAATTTTCTCTGGAGGGGCTGAGGCGTGCCAGAGATACAGGCATGCAGAAAACGGATATGCTCTGTCAGTGGAAGGGCGGGAGCGAGTACAGATATGTGGCGGTAATCGCCTATTTTGGAAGGAACCAGGGGACGAAGGATCACGCGGTGCTGGCGCTGCAGGATGTGGATAAGCGTGTGCGCCAGGAACAGGCGCTCTCTCAGAGAGATATGCAGATGGCGGCCATTCTGAAGTCCCGGTTTGACGTGATGACTACCATACATCTGGACACGGATCAGTGTGAACGAATCTGGTTTAATGAAAGTGCGGAGCCGCAGAACGCCGGTTCAGGAAGATATACCACCTATTACCGGAAGGCGCTGGAGCGTTCCGTGTGGCCGGAAGACATGGATAAATTCCGGGCGTGTATGAGCCCGGAACATGTGAGGGAACAGGCTGAAAACACGCAGGATTATTCCGAAGAGATCTGTCAGTATCGGCTGAACAGACCGGAAGAGCAGTGGCTGGAGCAGCACATTACTTATATACGCAGAGGCGGACAGGTACTGGTGAATATCCTGGGCCGGGATATTACCAGGGAAAAGCGTCAGGAAGAAATGCGATTGAAAAAGGCGCAGGAACAGGCCAATATTATCGGCAGCCTGAGCAGCATGTTTTTTGCTACTTATTATGGGGATCTGGAGCAGCAGCTGTTCCGCAGCGTGACGCAGCAGGGCGAAGTGGAAAAGCTTCTGGGCAACGAGGCGGATTATATGACAGCGCTGCGGACCTATGCGGAAAATTTCGTACACCCGGAGGACAGAGCGGACTATCTCTGTACCATGAGTATCCGGAATCTGAGACAGGTACTGGGACCGGAGCAGCCGTTTGTCACTTTTGCTTACCGCAAGCAGCCCGGAAAGGATGGCAGGGATTCGGAAAGCTACGGCTGGATACGGGCCACTGCGGTAATGACCCAGGCCGATAAGGAGGGGAGAGCCAGAGGAATTGTCTATGTGGCGCAGGATGTGACGGAGAGCAAGCAGAAGGAAATGCGGGAGCAGAGGGCAATCGAGGCGGCCTGCGCCGCGGCCAATCATGCCAATGCCTCCAAGAGCGAATTCCTGGCCCGGATGAGTCATAATATCCGCACTCCTATGAACGGGATCATCGGAATGACCAGAATTGCCTCGGAACATGTGGAAGACGGGGAACGAGTCAGAGACTGCCTTGGGAAGATTACGGCTTCCAGCAATAATCTGCTGTCCCAGGTCAACGAGATACTTGACCTGAGCGAAATTGAGTCGGGCAATGTGGACCTGGTGGCAGACGAGTGCTGCTTATCCGATCTGATACGGGATGTGGCTGACACAGTTCTTCCGGATGTTCAGGAAAAGGGGCTGCATCTGAGAATCAATCCCGTGCAGGTAAGGCATGAGCGTGTCGTTGGAGACCAGAGCCGGCTGAGACAGGTATTTCTGAATATACTGGGGAATTCTGTAAAGTATACCCCTGCAGGGGGAACACTGGAAGTATCTCTCATAGAACGGGATACCGCGAAATATGGCTGCAGTTCCTATGACTTTGTTTTTGAGGACAATGGCATCGGTATGGATGCGGCTTTTATACCGCATATTTTCGAGCCATTCAGCCGGGCGGAGAATTCGGAGGCAGAGCAAAACGCGGGCACCGGTCTGGGAATGACCATCGCGCAGAATATTGTGCGTATGATGGGCGGCGGTATCAGTGTGGAAAGTGCACCGGGCAAAGGCACGAGAGTTACGGTGACGCTGCTTTTGAAACGGCCGGGGGGCAAAGGGACAGAGGAAGAGCCGGAAGGACAGACGGAAAATGCTCCGTCAGGCGAACTTTTCCGGGGATATCGGATCCTGGTGGTGGAAGACAATGAGATCAATCGGGAAATTGCCATGGAAATCATCGGCGCTACCGGTGCCATGGTGGAATGTGCCTCGGACGGAATGGAAGGACTGCGGCGGTTTGAAATGATGCCGGAGGGATATTTCAATATGGTTTTCATGGATATTCAGATGCCGGTGATGAACGGTTACGAGGCAACCCGCGCCATTCGCAAGCTTCCCAGGAACGATGCGTTGTCCGTTCCCATTGTGGCTCTCTCCGCCAATACTTTTGCGGAGGATGTGGCTGCCAGCAGGGAGGCGGGCATGAACGGACATCTGAAGAAACCGCTGGATGTTTCGGAGCTGATTGCGGGCATGGGCCGCTGGCTGAGGCCTGTGTGACAGAGCAGACAGGTCACGGAGCCGCTGCAGGCCTGAGGTAACAGTTCAGACAGGGCGCTGAATGGTTACGGCCTGAGGTCGATTCTGCGCGGAAGACGAACTTTCTGTGGCATAATTAAGGGTTTTATGATAAAATGACTTCAAAAGACTGTCTGAAAACAGCGCGCGTAAAGAGAGGAGAAGGAAGATGAGTTTTATGGATGAATATCGTTTCTGGCTGGAAGACGATTACTTTGATCAGGGGACAAAGGATGAGCTGCAGGCCATTGGTGACAACCAGGGGGAAATCGAAGAAAGATTTTACAGGGAGCTGGAGTTCGGCACAGGGGGACTCAGAGGAATCATAGGAGCCGGCACCAACCGGATGAATATCTACACAGTCCGTAAGGCCACACAGGGGCTTGCCAATTTTATACTGAAGAAGGGAACGCAGGAAAAAGGCGTGGCAATTGCATATGATTCCAGACGCATGTCTCCTGAATTTGCGGATGTGGCGGCACTGTGTCTGGCGGCCAACGGCATCAGAGCATATGTGTTCGATGCGCTGAGACCCACACCGGAGCTTTCCTTTGCCCTGCGCACATTGGGCTGTACAGCGGGAATCGTTGTGACTGCAAGCCATAATCCGCCGGAGTACAACGGATACAAGGTGTACTGGGAGGATGGCGCTCAGGTCACCGCGCCCTTTGACAGAGAGATTATCGAGGAAGTAAAGAGTATCAGAGATTATCATACTGTGAAGACCATGGCGAAGGAGGAAGCGCTGGAGAAGGGACTTTACCAGGTTATCGGCAGAGAAATTGATGACGCCTATATGACAGAGCTGAAGAAGCAGATCATACATCCGGAAGTGATTGCGGAAGTGGCGGATGAGTTGAAGATTGTGTACACCCCTCTCTGCGGCACAGGCAATGTCCCTGCGAGACGGATTCTTTCGGAACTTGGTTTCAAACATGTCTATGTGGTTCCCGAGCAGGAGAATCCGGACCCCAACTTTACCACGCTGGATTATCCCAATCCCGAGGATCCGAAGGCATTTACCTATGCGCTTCGCCTTGCGAAGGAAAAGGATGCGGATATCGTTCTGGCAACGGACCCGGATGCAGACCGTCTGGGTGTGTACGCAAAGGACTCCAAAACCGGAGAATATGTTTCCTTTACCGGGAATATGTCCGGCATGCTGATAGCGGAATATATTCTGAGAGAGAGAACCGCCACAGGGACCATGCCTGAGAATCCCGCGCTGGTTACCACTATTGTCACCACCAATATGACCGGACCTATCACCAGTGCCTATGGGGTGAAAAAGATTGAGGTGCTCACGGGCTTTAAGTTTATCGGAGAGCAGATTAAGCTTTTTGAGCGCAGCGGAAGCAACCATTACGTGTTTGGTCTGGAGGAGAGCTATGGCTGTCTGGCCGGAACCCACGCCAGGGACAAGGACGCCATCGTCGCTGTGATGTGCCTATGTGAGGTTGCCGCTTTCTGTAAGAAGCAGGGCAAGACTCTGTGGGATATGATGCTGGATACTTATGAAAAGTACGGCTACTATAAGGAATCTCAGTATACCATCACGCTGAAGGGAATCGACGGTTCCAGGCAGATTGCGGAGATTATGGAGAGGCTGCGCCAGAATCCGCCGAAGGCTTTCGGAGACCGGAAAGTGCTGAAGTTCAGAGATTATGAGACAGACCGGGTGGTGGATATGGTTACAGGAGAGGAAGGCCAGACCGGCCTGCCGAAATCAAATGTGCTTTACTTCGAACTTCCGGACGATGCGTGGTGCTGTGCCCGTCCTTCCGGCACGGAGCCGAAGATTAAATTTTACATGGGCGTGAAGGGCACCAGCCTGGAGGACGCTCAGGCAAGGCTGGAGCAGCTTACCGAGGACCTGAAAGCGGAACTGTAAGTCACACTGTTGCCTGGCCAGCAGGAAAAGTGTCGTAAGAGATGATAAGAGAAGAAAAGGATTCCCTGCCTGATTTGCGTAAGGTGCAAGTTATGGCAGGGATTCGTGTGAAATGGAGGCGGCTTTGGGCAGAATCAATGCAGCTAACCTGAAGAAAACCATATATTATCTGAAGCGAAACGGGCTGCGGCAAACCTGGTACGCAGTCAGGGAGAGACTGGACGAAAGAAGGCAGCCTTCTTATTGCCGGACCCGGCTGTCAGAGGCGTCGCCGGAAGGGCAGAGAAGGACATGGGAACAGGGGGAATATCCTGTGAGCTTCAGCATTCTGGTACCCGCATACGGTACCAGAGAGAAGTATCTCAGGGAATTGCTGGAATCTCTGCGCCGCCAGACCTATCCTGGCTGGGAGCTGATTCTGGCGGATGCTACCGAAGATGACAGTGTGGAAAAGGTGGTCATGTCTGTAAAGGATTCCAGAATACGGTATATACGTCTGGAGGAGAACAGAGGAATTGCGGAGAACACCAACCAGGCCCTGAAGTATGTATCCGGGGAGTATGCAGGGCTGCTGGACCATGATGACATTCTGGAGGAAAATGCTCTGCATGAAATGGCTGTCCGGATTGAGGAAGGAAGACACCGGGGAATACAATTGGAAATGCTGTATTCCGACGAAGATAAATGTAACGGAGACAGAACGGAATATTATGAACCGAATCTGAAAGAAGACTTTAATCTGGATCTGTTGCTGAGCAATAATTATATCTGCCATTTTCTGGTGATGAAGCGGGAACTGATACAGGAGCTGAGATTCCGGCCGGAGTATGACGGCGCTCAGGACTATGATCTGGTGTTGCGGGCAGCGGCGAAAATCGGGCGGCAGGAAGACCGGATTGCCCATATAGCAAAAGTTTTATATCACTGGAGATGCCATACCGGTTCCACAGCGGAAAATCCTCAGAGCAAACGCTATGCCTATGAAGCGGGACGCAGAGCGGTGCAGGATTTTATCCGGGAAGCGGGATGGAAGGCAAGCGCGGAAGAGACTGCGCATGTGGGATTTTATGCACTTCACTATGAAGGCTCCATCTTCGACAGCAGGCAGGATGTGGCAGCTGTGGGCGGAGCTCTGGTGTATAAGAAGCGGATTGTCGGGGGAAGAATGACAGAAGAGGGAGAGGCGATTTATGCGGGCCTTCCTGTGGGGTACAGCGGTTATCTGCACCGTGCGGCACTGGCCCAGAATGCTTCCGCTGTGGATATCCGCAATGTCCGGGTGCGACAGGAATGCCGGGAGATTTTCCGGCAGGTGTTGGGGGTACATTATAAGGCAATTCCCGGTACGGAGGTGTTTGATGTGTCTCTGCTGCCGGAGGACAGTGACTGGACAGACCTGAGCCTGAGGCTGTGCAGAGCACTGAGGGAAGCCGGGTACAGGATTCTGTATCTGCCGGACTGCGCCATAAAGCTGAAGCGGGAGCGACTATGGAAAAAGTGACAGTGGTAATACCCAATTATAACGGGATGAAATTTATAGAAGGCTGCCTGAAGGCACTGCTGCGACAGGAGAAGGGGACGCCGGAATTCCGGGTGGTGATGGTAGATAATGGTTCCGTGGATGGAAGCCTGGAGCTTGTGAGGCAGCGTTTTCCGCAGGTGTCTGTAATTGCGTTGCCTTCCAACACGGGCTTCTGTCATGCGGTGAATGTGGGAATTCAGGCTTCGGAAGCTCCGTTTGTGATTCTGCTGAACAATGACACTGAAGTACGGCCGCACTTTGTCAAGTCGCTGACGGATGCCATGGAGGAAAAGCCGCATGCTTTTTCTGTCAGTGCGAAGATGCTTATGTGGGACGCCCCGGAGCGAATTGACGATGCCGGGGACCGATACTGTGTTCTGGGGTGGGCATATGCCCGGGGGAAGGGAAAATCTGCGAACGGATATCAGAGAGCGGCAGAGATATTTTCCTCCTGCGGAGGAGCGGCCATTTATCGCAGGAGCGTATTTGCGGAAATCGGCCTTTTTGACGAGGCACATTTTGCCTATCTGGAAGATCTGGATATGGGGTATCGAGCCAGAATCCACGGGTACAGGAATTACTATGAGCCATCGGCGGAGGTGATTCATTACGGCAGCGCTTCCAGCGGCTCCCGTTACAATAAATGGAAGACTTCACTGGCCGCTGCCAACAGTGTATATATCATTGCCAAAAACATGCCGCTTCTCCAGCGGATTATAAATTTTCCTTTTCTGATGATTGGTTTTTTGGTAAAATTCTTATTTTTTGTTAAAAAAAGGATGGGCTTCTTATATTTGAAGGGATTGGGAGAGGGACTTGAAAAATCGTTTTCAAAAGAGGGACGTTCCCGAAGAATCCCTTTTAAATGCCGTAATCTGAGGAATTATCTGTGTATTCAGTGGCAGCTGTATCTTAACACCATAAGAATTCTTAAGAAATATTAAGAAACGGCTTCATAAATTCCTAAGTTGTTCTTTTTATAATAATGTGGTAAGGTAACCTTCAGGTGGCGCTTATGATAAAAGATAATCAGAAAGTATTCAACCGGTTAATGGTAATTGCCGATGCTGCCATTACGGCGGCTTCGCTTATGCTGGCCTATTTCTTTAAATTTTACGTTTTAAATGACGGGCCGGGAATCGGGGTGCTTCCGGCCGGTGATTATTTTATGTTGTTGTTCTTTATTGTTCCCGCTTACATGTTCCTTTACTATTCCTGCAGTGTCTATGCACCGAAGCGGACAGTACGGCGGCGATTTGAAGTATTCGGAATTGTGAAGGCCAATACCATCGGAATTATGGCTCTGATCATTGTTCTGTACATGATTATCCGGGAGTTCAATTTTTCCCGTTCGGTGATGGCGCTTTTTTATTTTATTAATGTTTTTATCACTTCCTGCTTTCGGCTGACTCTGCGGAAGGGACTCCGAAAGATCCGCAGCAGAGGGTATAATCTGAAACACATTTTGCTGGTGGGATATTCCCGGGCGGCGGAAGCATATATTGACAGACTGACGGACAATCCCCAGTGGGGATATGTGGCCTGCGGGATTCTGGATGATCATATTCCTGCGGGAACCACGTACAAGGGCGTAAAGGTCCTGGGCAGGCTGGGGAATCTGGAAGTAATTCTGCCGGAGAACAGTCTGGATGAAATTGCCATTTCCCTCTCACTGCAGGATTACGATCATCTGGAGGATATCGTATCCATCTGTGAGAAATCGGGTGTCCATACGAAATTTATCCCGGATTACAACAGTCTGATTCCCAGCAAACCTTATACAGAGGATCTGATGGGGCTGCCGGTGATTAATATCAGGTATGTGCCCCTGACCAATACGGGAAATATCATGCTGAAGCGGATGATGGATATCTTCGGTGCGCTGGCAGGGATTGCACTGACTTCTCCGATTATGCTGCTTGTGATTCTGCTGATTAAACTTACCAGCCCCGGTCCTGTGATTTTCAGACAGGAGAGAGTGGGGCTTCACAATAAGTCATTTTATATGTATAAATTCCGCAGCATGGAGCAGCAGTCGCCCGCGGAGGAGAAGAAAGCATGGACGGTGCGGAATGACCCCAGGGTTACGCCGCTGGGCAGGTTCCTGCGTCGTACAAGCCTGGATGAACTGCCCCAGCTGTTCAATATCTTAAAAGGGGATATGAGTCTGGTAGGGCCCAGACCGGAACGCCCGCTTTTTGTGGTAAAGTTTAAGGAAGAAATCCCCAGGTATATGATTAAGCATCAGGTGCGGCCGGGTCTCACCGGATGGGCGCAGGTAAATGGACTTCGGGGGAATACTTCTATCCGAAAACGAATTGAATATGACATTTATTATATTGAGAACTGGACTATATGGTTTGACCTGAAAATAATCCTGATGACTTTTGTGACAGGATTTATTAATAAAAATGCTTATTAACAATTTTACTGACAAGGAGAAGGTTTTATGGCACCACAGGGAAAAATGAATGCAAGACAGCGGGCGGCAAGGCAGAAGAGGAAGATGGTCCTTTTTGCCGTGGAGATTCTGATTATTCTGATTATGATTGCGGTATTATATCTGGTTATGAATAAATCCGGGGAGGGTCCCAAAGTGACCTATCTGGATCCGGATAATCTGGCAATTCCCTCCCAGGTAATTGAGAGCAAGGAAGAGGGCGGGAAGATGCATGGATACATGAATATTGCGCTGTTTGGCGTGGACGCAACCTCGGATAAGCAGCTTTACAAGGGCAGCCGCAGCGACAGTATCATGATTGCCAATATCAATATGGATACGGGAGATATCAAGCTGGTCAGTATTTACCGGGATACTTATCTGAACATCGGCGACGAATTCAGAAAATGCAACGCGGCATATTCCTTCGGCGGTGCGGAGCAGGCAGTTAAGATGCTGAATATGAATCTGGACATGGATATCACCAATTTTGTGACTGTGGGCTACAGAGGGTTAAGCAAGGTAATCGACGGACTTGGCGGTATCTATATCGACGTGGACAGCGAAGAGCTGAAGCATATTAACAATTATCAGATTTCCATCTGTGAGGTGCTGAAGTGTGATTATACTCCGGTGACGGAGGCAGGATATCAGCTGCTGAACGGTCTGCAGGCCACAGCTTACTGCCGGATTCGCCATACAAAGGGGGATGATTTCCAGCGTGCAGCCCGTCAGAGAGAGGTGATTCAGGCCATTGAGGAGCAGGCGAAGAAGACAGACCTGGTGACACTGACCAATGTCTTTAACGACTGCATCGGGGATATTTATACCAGCCTGGATTCCAATGACATTCTGGAGCTGCTGGGAAATATTGCAAATTACAGAATTGTGGCGGAAGACGGATTTCCTCAGCCGGATATGCGTGGCAATGCCAATATGGGGGCCAAGGGGGCCTGTGTGATTCCCACAGACCTGGAGTCCAATGTGGTATGGCTGCATCAGTTCCTGTTCGGAGACGATGATTATACAGTCAGCGACAGTGTAATGGAATACAATGAGACGATTAAAGCGGATACCACACCGTTTCTGAAGGATTAACAGAGCAGACAAAAAGTTCCAAAGGAGGGCTTTCGGGCTCTCCTTTTGCGTGAAGGAGCAAAGAGCTTGAAGATAGATGTCATCATTCCCCTGTATAAGCCGGACAGCACACTTTTTCTCCTGTTGGACAGACTGGAAAATCAGACAGTGCCGGTGGGCCGGATTATTCTGATGAATACGGGGAAAAAATATTTTGAAGAACTGACGGCAGGAACGGACTTTCCGGAGAAATACGGGAATGTGCAGGTAGTTCATCTGGAAAAAGAAGAATTTGACCATGGAGGTACAAGACACAGAGGGGTGATGTACTCCCAGGCGGATATTTTTGTGGTATTAACACAGGACGCGATGCCTGCGGACGTTAGACTTCTGGAGAGGCTGACGGAGAATCTCTCGGGAAACGTGGCAGTGGCATATGCCAGGCAGCTTACCGGTCCCGCTTCGTCGATACTGGAAAAAGCATCAAGGCATTTTAACTATCCGGAAGTCTCCCGAATCAAAACGAAAGCTGATCTGGAGGAGCTGGGGATTAAGACCTATTTCTGCTCTAATGTATGTGCGGCTTATCGGAGGGATATTTATGAGGAATTGGGTGGTTTTATCCGACATACTATTTTTAATGAAGATATGATTTATGCGGCGGCAGCGATTGCGGCGGGATATGCCGTTTCCTATGAGGCTGAGGCTCAGGTGATTCATTCCCATAACTACACCAATTTTCAGCAGCTGAGGCGGAATTTTGACCTGGGTGTGTCGCAGGCTGATCATCCGGAGATCTTCGCGGAGGTGGCATCGGAATCCGAGGGGAAAAAGCTTGTGAAGGGGACCTGGAGATATCTGAAGCGGAGAAAACAGCTGTATCGTTTTCCGGGATTCTGCGTGCAATGCGGGTTCAAGTATGCGGGATATCTTCTGGGAAAACATTATAAAAAACTGCCCATGGGCTGGGTGCTGAAGCTGACCGCCAGCAGGGAATACTGGCGGCAGAAAGGAAATTGACGGGATAAAATCTGCCAATTTCTGAAAATAAACCGGAAGGAGAACAGTTATGTGCGGGATTGTAGGATATATCGGAAAGGAACAGGCGGCGCCCATTATTCTGGATGGTCTGGCCAGGCTGGAATACAGGGGATATGATTCGGCGGGGATGGCGGTGTATGAAGGGAATAAAATCAGCACACGGAAGGCTATCGGACGCCTGAAGGTACTGGAGAATATCACAAGAGGCGGAGAGAGTATGCCGGGACATTCAGGAATCGGTCATACCAGATGGGCCACACACGGGGCGCCCAGCGATAAAAACGCCCATCCCCACACCAATGAAGCCGGTACCATCGCGGTGGTACATAACGGCATTATTGAGAATTATATTCCGCTGAAAAAGAAGATGACAGACAGAGGGTGTCATTTTGTGTCGGAGACGGATACGGAAGTGCTGGCTCACATGCTGGACTATTATTATAAAGGAAATCCGCTGGAGACCATTATCAAGGTACTGCAGAGGGTGGAGGGCTCCTATGCGCTGGGGATCATGTTCGCAGACCATCCGGGTGAAATCTATGCCGCACGCAAGGACAGTCCTCTGATTGTAGGCCGGAATGAGTCGGGATGCTTTATAGCGTCGGATGTTCCTGCCATTCTGAAGTATACCAGGACGGTTTACTATCTGGATAATCAGGAGGTTGTGGTTCTTCGGGGAGATGACCTAAGCTTTTATTCCATGGATGAGGAGGAAGTGGAAAAGGAATCTGCCACCATAGACTGGGATGCAGATGCCGCGGAGAAAGCAGGATATGAACATTTCATGCTGAAAGAAATGTATGAGCAGCCGCGGACGATTGTGGATACCATTTCTCCCAGAGTCCGGGACAGGAACGGGGAGAGGGAGATTCACATCGAAGAGTTGAATATGACGGATGATGAACTCAGAGCCATTAAGAAGATTCACATTGTGGCCTGCGGTTCCGCCTATCATGCCGGTGTCACAGGCAAATATGTGCTGGAGGGACTGGCCAGAATTCCGGTGGAAGTGGACCTGGCCAGTGAGTTCCGCTATCGGAATCCCCTTCTGGAGGAGGGATGCATGGTGATTGTGATCAGCCAGTCCGGAGAGACCGCGGACACTCTGGCGGCGCTGCGGGAGTCCAGAGAAAAGGGATTTCAGGTGCTGGGCATTGTCAATGTAGTGGGAAGCTCCATCGCCAGAGAGGCGGATGCCTGTCTGTATACCTGGGCAGGGCCGGAGATTGCCGTTGCCACCACCAAAGCCTACAGCGCCCAGCTTGCCGCGCTGTATCTGCTGGCCATGAAGCTGGCGAAAGTCAGAGGGCTTATGTCTGACAGGGAATTCACGGCGCTTCTGGCGGATTTGAAATGTCTGCCGGACCAGATTGAACTTTTACTGGGACAGAAACAGAAGATACAGCGTTTCGCCAACCGTTACCTGGGTGCAAGAGATATCTTTTTCATCGGGCGGGGAATCGACTATGCCATTTCGCTGGAAGGTTCGCTGAAGCTGAAGGAGATTTCTTATGTACATTCGGAAGCCTATGCGGCGGGAGAATTGAAGCACGGAACCATCTCCCTGATAGAGGACGGGACGCTGGTGGTGGCGGTGTCCACCCAGCCTGAGCTCTACCAGAAGATGATAAGCAATATCGTGGAAGTAAAGGCCAGAGGGGCGTTTGTGATGGCCGTCACCAACGAGGAGAATAAGGCTGTGGAGAAGGCTTCCGATTATGTGGTCTACATTCCCCAGACCAATCCTTACTTCACGAATTCTCTGGCCATCATTCCTCTGCAGCTTTTCGCCTATTATGTGGCGGTGGGCAGAGGATGCGATGTGGATAAGCCCAGAAATCTGGCGAAATCTGTCACTGTGGAGTAGCTGATATTTTGCAGAATTTTTCACAATCACTTCATGAGGAAAACACACTTCCGTCACAATTGAAAGGTATACTTAAGTCCATAAAGTTAAGGACCACAAAATAAATTTTATAAAAAGGTGGCAGATGTGAATTGAAATTGTGATAAGTTCACATTTTGCAGAAAGGAAGGACTATTATGTACGAAAATGAAATTTATTCTGATTCCAATACGGGAAAGTATACCACTTATCAGACGGACGGGAACTTCTACACGGGAAATGCCGCCCCGGGCAGTGCAGGCGCTGCAGGACCTGCGGCAGAAGGAAAGAAGAAGAAAAAAGGTGTCTTCGGCAAATTCATGCTGAGTCTGAGTCTGGGGCTGGTGTTCGGGCTGTTTGCGGGGGCCGGGTTTTATGCGGTGCAGCTGGGGGCCGACAGGCTGATGCCACAGGAAAGCAGAAATGAAATATCTTCGGAGAACGGAACACAGACACCGGCGTCAGGCAATGCGATTTCCAATGTCAGCCAGGTTACCTATGTGAGCGATGACATTTCCGATGTGGTGGAAGAAGTGATGCCCGCCATGGTGTCCATCGTCAATACCTCCACCAGAACCGGATCCTTCTGGGGCTACACGTATACGGAGTCCGTACCGTCGGCCGGTTCGGGTATCATCGTGGAGGAGAGAGACAACGAGCTGCTGATCGTGACCAACAATCATGTGGTGGCAGGCGCGGACTCTCTGGAAGTTACCTTTATAGACGGCTCTGCCGCCCAGGCCAGCATTAAGGGACTGGATGCGGAGATGGACCTGGCTGTGATAGCGGTGGCTGTGGACAGCCTGTCTGCGGAGACCAGAAATGCCATTACCACGGCAACGCTGGGAGACAGCGACAGCTTAAAGCTGGGTATGCCTGTGATTGCCATCGGCAATGCGCTGGGCATCGGACAGTCTGTGACCAACGGCATTGTCAGTGCCCTGGACAGGGAAGTGACCAGTGAGGACGGCACCAAAGGTACTTTTATTCAGACCAATGCGGCCATCAACGGCGGGAATTCCGGCGGCGCGCTGCTGACCATTACCGGGGAAGTCATCGGCATCAACTCCGGCAAGATTAAGGAATACGGGGTGGAAGGCATGGGCTATGCCATTCCCATCAGTAAGGCCAGCCCTATTATTGCAGACCTGATGGAACGTCGGACCAGAACGGAGAAAGTAGCCGAAGAGGAAAAGGGTTATATGGGAATCTCTCCTCAGGAGGTTTCCGCGCAGATGGAACAGATCTATGGCATTCCTCAGGGCGTATATGTGGTCAGTGTGGAGGAAGGCTCACCGGCAGAGGCGGCGGGTATGAAGAATAAAGATGTCATCGTGAAATTCGACGGACAGAGGATCTCTTCCTATGCGGACCTGCAGGAGGCGCTGGAGTATTACAAAACAGGAGATACGGTGACTGTTACCGTAAAGCGCGCGGTGAACGGCGAATACGAGAGCTATGATCTGGAGCTTACGCTGGGCGTACGGACAGCAGAATAACTGAGAACAATAAGGAGATTGATTCATGTACAGACTGGCAATCTGTGACGACAATCAGACGGATGCCGCCTATCTGCAGACATTGCTGAAAAGGTGGGCGGCGTCCGCAGGAACTGCCCTGAATATAGAGAGCTTCCCTTCGGCGGAAGCTTTTCTTTTTCGTTATGAAGAGGACAGGTCTTTCGACCTTTTACTACTGGATATTGAGATGGGACAGATGAGCGGTGTGGATCTGGCAAGGAAAATCCGGCAGGAAAACCGCCTTGTACAGATTGTCTTTATCACGGGCTATATGGAATATATCTCGGAAGGATATGATGTGGAAGCGCTGCATTATCTGATCAAGCCGGTGACAGAAGAAAAATTACGGACGGTACTTGAGAGGGCTGTCCAAAGGCTTGACAGCAGGGAGAAGGCACTGTGCCTGTCGATGTCGGGAACCGTAATGCGGATTCCCCTCCGGGAGATCCATTATCTGGAGGTGCGGAGAAACTATGTGACGGTGTGCGGACAGGAAGCATGGACAGTGAAGAAGACGCTGAATGAGCTGGAGAAGGAACTGGACGGGAGCTTTTTCCGCACGGACCGGTCCCATATCGTAAATCTGCATTTTGTCAGGAAGATTACCAGGACACAGGTGATTCTGAAGGACGGAGGAGAGCTGCCTCTTTCGCGGAAGTTTTACGAGGAAATAAACCGGGCCATGATTCATTATTTTTGACGTGGCAGTCGGAACAATCGCAAAACGGTTACATTTAATGCAGCTTATATCGGGCGCTGCACTGTTGCCATATACAGAAAGAGAGAAATGAAAATGTCATTACTGAAACCGGCCTTCCGGGAAAAAAGAATCGACAGGCGGATTGCCGCTTATCAGAGTGATCTCCTTGCCACCCACTATGCCGAGGTGGAGAATATGTACCGGCAGATTCGAGGCTGGAGACATGACTACCGCAATCATATTCAGGTGCTGAAAAGCTATCTGGATATGGGGGATGTGCAGGCGGCCTCGTCGTATCTGGAGGCCCTCAGCGAGGATTTAAGCACAGTGGACCCGGCATTGAAGACAGGAAATAAAATGACGGATATCATTTTAAACAGCAAGATTTCCCTTGCCAGGTCCAAAAAGATTCAGGTGGAGGCGGACGCACATGTAGCGGTGGCTCTTTCCACAGCGGAGATTGACCTGTGTATCATTATCGGAAACCTTTTTGACAATGCCATTGAGGCCTGTATGGCGCTCCCGGAAGCGGAGCGGATGATCCGGGTGTATATGGTAATGAAAAATACTCAGCTTTATATGTCATTTACCAACACCACCGCCCTGAAGAAGCAGAAGAAAGTGAACGGCAGGTTCTTTTCCACCAAGGGAGCGGACCACGGTTACGGGCTGGTGCGCATTGATACCATCATTGACAGGTATCAGGGCTATATCAGCAGGAACAGCGAGGATGGTGCGTTTACCACGGAAGTTTTGCTGCCACAGTAAAAGATATTGCTTTTTATCCCCCTGACGATGCATTTCGTCCCTGAAATGTGCTGCCGGGGGGATTTTGTATTATAATATCCGAAAAGGGAAGAGCCAGACGGGCGAAGAAGGATGGAAAGGAGACTGTTCAGGAAGGTGAGACATGAGAAAACGAGGAACAATGTAAAATATGGGATGCTGAGTAACTCGCTTTTTATGGTGAAGGAGGCTCTGGGTACAAATTCTGTTGTGTTGGCAGTTACCCTGTTCCAGGCCCTGCTTGCAGTGGCGATATCGCTGATGGAGCTGTATGTGGCACCTACGATTCTGGGGAATCTGGAGCGGCACGATGCACTGGGAACGATGATTGGCAGTATCGGATTTTTTGCTTTGGGAATCATGGGGCTTCAGGGGCTTTCCGCTTATCTGGAAAACAATCAGATATTTATGAGAATACCCATACGGCTTTCCATCATTTCGAAAATGTGGCGAAAGGCGGGAACCTGTTCCTATCCGGTGCGGGAAAGCCAGGATTTCATCCGTTCCTTTACAAAGGCCACCGATGCATCCATAGGAAACGACTCGGCGGCGGAGTATATCTGGAGTACTTTTGCCGGGCTTCTCCAGAATCTTGTGGGATTTTGTATCTATTTATATCTGTTGACCCATGCTGACCCTGTGATCATCATCGTGACTCTGGCAGCGGCGGTTATAAGTTATCTGGCAAGTAGTTATTTCAATGGCTGGGGATACCGGCACAGGCAGGAGGAAGCGGAAATCAAAAACAGGTTCTTTTACTTCCGGGGCAGAGCAAGGGACCGACAGCTGGCAAAGGATGTGCGGATATTCGGAATCGGAGGCTGGCTTCGGGAGATGCAGGATAAAAACATGAGGATGCTGCAGGATTTCTATCTGAGAAGGGAGAGAGTCTGTCTGCTGGCCGACTTTACGGATGTGGCTCTTTCTTTTCTGAGAAACGGGATTGCCTATGCCTGGCTGCTCTATCTGGCTGTTCAGGGAAGTTTTAGCGCTTCGGAGTTTCTGTTTTATTTCACGGCTGTCAGTGGATTTACAGCCTGGATTACCGGGATTATGGACAGCGTTTCCAGACTGCGGAAGCAGAGCCTGGACTTATCCTGTATCAGGGAAATGCTGGATTACGAGGAACCTTTTTTATTTGAGAAGGGAAAGGCGCTTGAGGTGATGCCGGGAACAGAATATACCATTGAGCTGAAAGATGTGACATTCCGCTATCCGGGCGCGGAGAAGGAGACTTTCTTCCATCTGAATCTGACGCTTCATCCCGGGGAGAAGCTGGCGGTGGTAGGGGCAAACGGAGCCGGGAAGACCACACTGGTCAGGCTGCTCTGCGGCCTGTATGATCCGGATGAGGGAGAGGTGCTGCTGAACGGTGTGAATATAAAGGAATATAACCGCAGGGATTATTATCAGCTTTTTTCGGCTGTATTCCAGGAATTTTCCCTGTTGGCAGGTGAAATTGGAGAGAATGTGGCCTGCTTTGAACAGGAGACAGATTCGTACAGGATGCGGGATTGTATGGAAAAGGCAGGACTTGCCGGGAAGGTGGAAGCTCTTCCGGAGGGCTATGGCACCCATCTGGTAAAAGAGGTGTATGACGATGCGGTGGAGCTCTCCGGAGGAGAACAGCAGAGGCTGGTGATGGCCAGGCTTCTCTACAAAGACAGCCCTGTCATGATTCTGGATGAACCTACCGCGGCGCTGGATGCCATTGCGGAGAGCGATATTTACCGAAAATACCATGAACTGAGCCGGGGAAAGTCTTCTGTGTTCATCTCTCACAGACTGGCTTCCACCCGTTTCTGTGACCGTATCATTCTGCTGAGAGATGGGAAAGTGGCGGAAGAGGGAACCCATGAAGAGCTTATGACACTGGGAAAATCCTACGCGGAGCTTTTCAGGATTCAGAGCAGATATTATGTGGACAGACCGGGAGAAAATGAGTAAATACGCTGTAAAGCAGAGGGAGAGGGCATATTAAAATGAAGAGTAAAAAGAAGGAAAAAAAGAAAGAACTTTCCTGGAGGGAAGTATTTTCTCTGAATAAAAGGGCGGTTTTACTCTGGTGCAGGGAATGTCCCATGTTGTTTGTATCCGCCGCCTTACATTCAGTGCTTGAGGCTCTGGTTCCTTATCTGACGCTTTATTTTTCCGCCAGACTTCTGGATGAGCTGGCGGGTCTGAGGCGGCCGGAGCTGTTACAGAGATGGGTAATTGTATTGCTGACTGCGGATGCAGTGGCTTATCTGCTGAAGGCGCTGGTCGGCAGATGGAAGCAGGCGCTCGCTTCTGTCATGTATTATCAGGGAGAGGTACGGATTTCCCGGAAGCTGCTTACCATGGATTTCTGTGCGGCGGACGATGCGTCCACCCATGAGCTGCTGAGCCGAATTCATCAGCGGGAGATGTGGAGCGGCTGGGGGCTGGGTAAAATATATGAACATTTTGAATGTCTGATGAAGGAAATGTTCCGAATCGCCGGAGCAGCAGTTCTTACGGTTTCTCTGTTCAGACTGCCGGTGCCGGAACAGGCGGGATGGCTGACAGTACTGAACAGTCCTCTCTTTATCCTGTTGCTTGTGCTGGTAATGGCGGGGGTAACGATACTTTCACCGTGGCTGGCCACCATGGCGGAGATGCGTGTGATGAAGCATGATGAGACCCAGAAGCTCGGGAACCGGATTTATTTTTTCTGTATGGATTTGTTCCGGCAGGAGAGGCGGGCGTCGGATATGAGAATTTACAGACAGGATGTGTATGGGATTGAGAAAATTGAACAGGTGGCTGATTTCAAGAACGGAATAAACAGCGGTATGGCCCGGGATGCCAGGGGATGGATGGGATGCCTGTTTGCGCTGTCAGCGGCCGCATCCAGACTGTTCCTGGGGGTGGTATATCTGTTCGTGTGCCTGAAGGCCTGGGGCGGCGCCTTCGGGGTGGGCGCCGTGACGCAGTATATCGGCGGGATTACAGCTTTTTCCACAGGGTTTGCGGGTGTGCTGAAGGTAATCGGGGAGGCACGGGTCAACAGTGATACGTTAAAAATGATTTTTGAATTCCTGGATATTCCCAATGAGATGTACCAGGGTTCTCTGACGGTGGAAAAGCGCTCCGACAGAAAGTATGAGGTGGAATTTCGAAATGTGAGCTTTCGGTATCCGAATACAGAGAGCTGGGCCCTTAAGAATGTATCCCTGAAGTTCAAAGTGGGGGAGAGGCTGGCGGTGGTGGGACAGAACGGCTCGGGCAAGACTACCTTCATCAAGCTTCTGTGTCGTCTGTACGACCCCACGGAAGGAGAGATTCTTCTGAATGGAATCGATATCCGCAAGTACAATTATCAGGAATATCTCGGCGTGTTTTCCGTGGTCTTTCAGGATTTTCAGCTGCTTGCCGTAAGCCTTCTGGATAATGTGGCTGCCGGAAGCATTGCCGCAGACACAGGAGGAAGCGTCAGAAAAGGTGGAAGAGGCAGAAAAGCATCCTGGAACAGCCAGGATTATGACCGCGAGCGGGCTGTCCGGTGTGTGGAGAGAGCAGGGCTTTCTGACTGGCTTGCTGCCCGGCCGGAGGGGCTGGATACTATCCTTTTTAAGGAACTGGATGATAAGGGTGTACAGCTTTCCGGAGGCGAGGCCCAGAAAGTCGCCATTGCCAGGTCTCTGTACCATGACGCCCCTTTTATCATTCTGGATGAGCCCACAGCGGCTCTGGATCCGGTGGCAGAGTATGAGATTTACACGAAATTCAAT
The DNA here is from genome assembly GCF_024623325.1 of Acetatifactor muris. GTDB lineage: Bacteria > Bacillota > Clostridia > Lachnospirales > Lachnospiraceae > Acetatifactor > Acetatifactor muris. The sequence goes on along the minus strand of NZ_JANJZD010000007.1, from coordinate 123,060 downwards.
GAGATTGTGGGAGACAGGACTGCTGTCTATATCAGCCACAGGCTGGCTTCCTGCCGGTTCTGCGATGAGATTGTGGTGTTCCATGAAGGGAGTATTCTGCAGAGAGGAAAACATGAGACACTTCTGGCTCAAGAGGGAGGAAAATACAGGGAGCTGTGGAATGCGCAGGCACAATATTATACGAAGGAGCAGCCGGACTTGCTTTTTCAGGGAAAGTGTGTATAGTAGAATTGAGTATAGATAAGGAGACTGTTATGAAATCAGCGCAATTACCCACACCCTGTTATGTGGTAGATGAGGCTTTGATTGAAAAGAATCTGGAGATTCTCGCAGGCGTGATGAATCGGACCGGAGCGAAGATTTTGCTGGCCCAGAAAGCCTTTTCTTTTTATACATTGTACCCGTTAATCGGGAGAGTTCTCTGCGGCGCCACGGCGAGCGGACTGTATGAAGCGAGACTGTGCGCGGAGGAGATGGCGGTGCCTCTGGCCCGGGAGGGAAAGAAAGTGGAAAATCACATCTTTTCTCCTGCCTATCGGGAAAAGGATTTCGAAGAGATCCTGCGGTATTGTGAGCACATTGTATTCAATTCCTGGAGGCAGGTGGAAAAGTTCGGCCTCCGGGCCAAAGGCGCCGGAAAAAGCATTGGGCTGCGCATCAATCCGGAGTGTTCCACCCAGGAGACCCATGCCATTTATGATCCCTGTGCACCCGGATCAAGGTTGGGGGTGACGGCGGAGAATTTCCGGGTCAGGCCGGATTCCGGGGAGGATGCTATATCTTCGGATATATTGTCTTGTCTGGATGGTCTGCATTTTCATACACTCTGTGAACAGAATTCCGACGACCTGGAGAAGACTCTGGATGCGGTGGAAGAGCAGTTCGGTGCATATCTGCCGGGGATGAAGTGGATAAACTTCGGTGGAGGACATCATATAACCAGAGCGGATTATGACATTCCCCGTCTTGAGCGGTGTATCAGAAGGATGCAGGAGAAGTACGGACTGACAGTATATCTGGAGCCCGGGGAGGCGGTGGCGCTGAACGCGGGCTTTTTGGTGACCACGGTATTGGAGACCCTGCACAATGGGACTGACATTGCCATACTGGACACATCCGCCGCCTGCCATATGCCGGATGTGCTGGAGATGCCTTACAGACCGCCGCTGGAGGGAAGCGGCGAACCGGGGGAGAAGGCGTATACATATCGGCTGAGCGGACCTACCTGTCTGGCAGGAGACATCATCGGGGAGTATTCCTTTGAGGAACCGCTGAAAGAGGGAGACAGACTGGTATTCGAAGATATGGCCATCTATTCCATGGTGAAGAATAATACTTTCAACGGAATGCCTCTGCCTGCCATCGTTTTGCGCAGGAAGGACGGCGAGTGCGTTATGGTGAAGGAATTCGGCTATGAGGACTTTAAGGGGAGGCTGTCGTGAAGGAATGCGGAGACTTTTGACAGGAATGCTGTGTGAGATCAGGAGATGAGCGGATGGGAGCCGGCTCGGATGAGCGGATAAAGTAAGAGCCCGGAAACCGGGCTCTTAAAAGGGAGTAATATAAAAGAAAACATGAAAGAGAAAGATATATAGTAAAACTGCCGAAGCAGTATTGTTGTTAGTCGAAGCTGACAGAACCCCAACCATATTGCTAAAATTCAACAGCTCCTTTGTTTATGTATCTATCATACCCTGAAAATGTGTCTAAAGTTTGACTGCGGACTTAAGGAATTATAAAATCTTTGTATAATAAATGTATCCTGGGGAAGACATTTGGGACATTTTATAGTATGATGAATAGCGGAAGGGTTTATGAATGAAGAAGACCGGTCTGGCCGTCGAAGGATGTCAGACAGGCAGGTATAGACGAGATGCATAAGGAGAATATTTGCAGGAAATGAAAATAATCAGAGATTCCACGCCGTCTGCGGACGGCTTTCGTATGCCGGCGGAGTATGAGCCCCATGATGGCTGCATCATGATATTCCCGGAGAGGGCGGATTCCTGGCAGTATGGCGGATATGCGGCCAGGAAGGCTTTCCTGCAGATTGCGGAGGCCATTGCCAGATCAGAGAAGGTGACTGTGTGCGCCGGCGGGGCACAGTATGACAATGCCAGAGCTCTGCTGCCGCCGCATATCCGTGTGGTGGAGATGTCGTGTAATGACGCCTGGGCCAGAGATTATGCTCCCACATTTGTAAAAAATGACGCAGGTGTCATAAGAGGGATTGACTGGGGATTCAATGCCTGGGGAGGGCTGTATGACGGCCTGTATTTTCCCTGGGACAAGGACAATCAGATGGCCCGGAAGCTCTGTGACATGCTGGAAAAGGATGTGTACTGCAAGCGGGATTTTATTCTGGAGGGCGGTTCGATTCATGTGGACGGGGAGGGAACCTGCATGGTAACGGAAAGCTGCCTGCTCAGCAGGGGAAGAAACCCGGACCTGTCAAGAGAGGAGATTGAAGAGAATCTGAAGAGCTATCTGAATGTGTCGAAGATTCTCTGGCTGCCCTGCGGGATTTATAACGATGAAACCAATGGCCATGTGGACAATATCTGTGCTTTTACTGCGCCGGGGGAAGTGGTGCTGGCCTGGACGGAGGACAGGTCAGATGTGCAGTATGCCATGTCGCAGGCCTGTCTTGACTATCTGGAAGGGGTGACAGATGCCGGGGGCAGGCGGCTGAAGGTACATAAGCTGCCTCTGCCGAAGCCTGTGACCATCACTTCCGGGGAATGTCAGGGGCTGGATATCTGCCAGGATGAACCGACCCGTATACCGGGAGAGCGGCTGGCGGCCTCTTATGTGAATTTCTACATCGCCAACGGCAGTATTGTGATGCCGGGGTTCGGGGATCCGGCGGACGAGGCGGCGAAGGCGATTTTGCAGGAACTGTTTCCAGACAGGGAAGTGATACAGATTTATACAAGGGATATCCTGATCGGGGGAGGGAATATCCACTGTATTACGCAGCAGATACCGGGGGAACACTATGACAGATAAAGGCAGGCATGACATGGGGTTATATACAGACAGATCAGGAAATAAAACAATAACAGCGGCCGCGGTACAGATGTACTGCAATCGCTCTGTGGAGGAGAACCTGGAGACGGCGGAGAAACTGGTCCGGGAAGCGGCGGAAAAAGGGGCGCAGGTGATTCTGCTGCCGGAGCTCTTCGAGAATCGGTATTTCTGTCAGGAGAGGAATTATGACTTCTATAAGCTTGCCATGACTCCGGAAGAGAATCCGGCGGTAAGGCGGTTTCGCAGGGTGGCCGCGGAGCTTCGAGTGGTGCTGCCGATAAGCTTTTTCGAGCGGGAGGGGAATGTGACCTACAATTCTGTGGCGATGATCGACGCGGACGGCAGTATTCTCGGCGTATATCGCAAAACTCACATTCCGGATGATCATTTCTACCAGGAGAAGTTCTACTTTACGCCGGGGAATACGGGATTCAAAGTCTGGAATACCGCTTATGGGAAAATCGGTGTGGGAATCTGCTGGGATCAATGGTTCCCGGAGGCTGCCAGGTGCATGGCGCTGTCGGGGGCGGAGCTTCTGCTGTACCCCACGGCCATCGGTTCCGAGCCCATTATTGACTGTGACAGCATGCCCCACTGGCGCCGCTGTATGCAGGGACATGCAGCTGCCAATGTGGTGCCGGTGATTGCCGCCAACCGGACAGGAGAGGAAAAGGTGCTCCCTTCCCCGGAGAATAACGGACAATCTTCCTCCCTGACTTTTTACGGCTCCTCTTTTATCACGGATGAGACAGGAGAGATTCAGGAGGATGCAGGCAGAACGGAGGAAACGGTAATCCTGCATGCTTTTGACTTGCGGGCCATAGAGGAAATGCGTTTCAGCTGGGGATTGTTTCGGGACAGAAGGCCTGAGATGTACCGGGAGATATGTGGTCTGACAGGGAGATGAACAGGAGGGAAAAGGGTGAGTGAACAGCGGGAAGCCCATTTTGCTTTTCGGCAGGTTTTGGTGACAGCATTTTGCCTTATTATGGCTTTTATTCTGATTCTACTGCTGTTTTTCGCAGGGAAAGCAGAGTATTCTTATAAACATTTCTTTCTGCTGGGGAACGGTACATTGCTTTGCACAGTGATGCTGGCAGCGGGTATCTTGGCGGCCGGATGCGGAAAATGCAGAAATCTGCGGAAAGTTTTGGAAGAGCATTCCGGTAAAGCGATTCGGATGCTGACGGTCCTGTTCGTTTTTGTTCAGATATACATTTGTTATAACGCGTATTTTTACACGGGGTGGGATGTGGCAGTATTGTTGTCCGAAGCCTTCCGGGTTGCGGAAGGCCAACCGCTGACGGCGCTGGAGTATTTTTCCTCTTACCCCAACAATATATTGCTGCTGCGGATTTTCTCGCTGATCAGGAAGATAGATTTGAGTGTGGGAATTCTGGATGTGCAGCAGGGGATTATGGGGATACTGTGTGTGCAGTGTCTCCTGTCCGGCCTGACCGGATATTTCCTGTTTCAGATCCTTCGCGGTTATACAATTGCAGGGGCGTGGGCAGGATGGTTCTGCTATCTTGTGTTGGTCGGTACCAGCGGATGGATATTGATCCCGTATTCGGATTCCTGGGGGCTCATTTTTCCAATGGCGATTTTATATCTATATGTAGAATTGCAGAATGGAAAGCATACCAAAATGAAATGGGGGCTTCTGGGGGCGCTTTCCTGTTTTGGATATCATGTAAAGCCCCAGATTTTCATCGTTTTCATTGCGATTACACTGGTGGAACTTTTTCGTCGGAAGTCCGGAAAACCGATATATCAATGGGGGCTTTTGTATGCGCTGGCCGGGATCCTTCTTTCCTCTGTTCTGTATAGTTGGCTTGTGAGTGATCTTACTGGGCAGCTGGACAGGGAGAAAGCATTTGGAATGTCTCATTATGCCATGATGGGACTGAATCAGCAGAATAACGGAGGGTATCTGGAATCAGATGTGGAATTTTCCAGGAGCTTTCCCACAAAGGAGGAACGTTCCCGGGCCAACAGGGAAGTCGTGGGACAACGGCTGGGAGAGATGGGAATCCAGGGGCTGGGCTCTCATCTCGTCCGGAAAATAATGACAAACTATGGAGACGGAACCTTTGCATGGAGGTGTGAGGGAACCTTTTTCTCCGGTATTTATGAACTGAAAAATGAACTTTTTTCACCTGCACTGCGCAATATCATGTGGGGCGACAGCCTGGCAAATGCTGTGAACGAAACCTTTAGACAGGGGATCTGGCTGTGGGTGACAGCATCATCTCTGGGATTGGTGGGATACCGGAAGAAAGCAGATCTTTCCCTGTCGGTGATTCTGCTGACAATCATCGGAACCATACTTTTCGGACTGCTGTTTGAAGCACGGGCCAGATATGTGTACATTTATGTTCCCTTTTTTATTGTCACAGCAGTTCTGGGATTTCGAAAAACAGTAGAATGGTTGTCCTCATCTTTCATTGGGTCAGTTTGGCGTTGGGGTAAATCCGCTCCATCCGCTCATCCGGAAAATGAGAATCCAGAAAGGCGCTGAGAGAATTTTCCGGCTCCGCAGCTGATATGGCAGCGGTCTGCCGTTCTGAATACCGTGCCAGGGCCAGGGAAGAGAGAAGCATGTTGAAAATCATGAACACAATCATACAGTTGCACAATATTCTGCCTGTCCGAACAGGAAGTTTTTCGATCAGGTCAGAGAACCTGGGATAAATCAGCTTTAGCCATACCACAGCGGCGATTCCCCAGAAGAAGCAGTACAGCAGATTGATGCGTCCGCCCAGGTTAAAGGCGAAATCACTGTAATCCCAGAACACAGTGCCGAACGCAAGCTCGGTGAACACGCTGCAGACATATTCATAAGCGCCGCCCAGCAGGGTGCCTGCCAGAAAGATATGCCGGTCACTTTTATCCCGATAGCGGTATAGGAAGAGGGTGAGCAGAGCGCAGCCCAGTCCCCACACAATACTGAAAGGACCGTACACCACACTGCTGCGGCTCATGAGGATACCCGTTGTCAGAAGGCAGAAGATGGTTTCGGTGATATCTCCCAGAAAGGCGCCGATGAAAAAGAGAGCCACCAGCTTATAGAAACTGCACCCCTGGGCAAATACCTTTGGCTCGCTTTTGGCCTTTCGGGATTTTTCCTGGAAATCTTCCGCAATGGCCTCTTTGTTGATGACGGGAAAGGCCTTCTGCATACGCCTCTGTACGCCGGTATTCAGCCGGTTTTCCAGCAGACGGGAAGTGTGCCGCATTTCCGCGGACAGTTGGGAGAGGCGCCTGGCGGTGATTTCCATGCCCAGGACGGCCATGGCGGTGGTGATAAAGTCAAGAATCAGCAATCCTGCGGCCACCCACTGAACCACAAGTGTGATGACGCCCGGGATAAGTCTGAGAGCGCCGCACAGCAGAGGATTGAGAAAAAGCATGGTAACTACTGCCAGCAGCCCCCACAGCAGGGAATAGCGGGCACAGACATAGCCGCCCAGGTTAAAACGAATATCAGAGTAATCCCAGAGCTTTTTCCGGAAGATTTTCTCCATTGCCATTCCGGTGGCATATTCCACCAGGCTGGCCAGCAGAAGGCCGCCTAAAAACAGAAAAAAAGGGCGGGATGTCAGCTCCGGAAGGAAGACCGCGAACAGTACGGCGCTGAAACCATAGACAGGACACAGCGGACTGTTGACGAAACCTCTGTTGACAAATTGCCTGCGGGTGAAGGCAGCGTAGCAGACCTCTATACACCAGCCCGCAAAGGAATAGATGAAGTACAGCCAGATTAAGTCTGTCAAAGTATAAGTCATGAAAAATCTCCTCTTTGGTATTTCCCGTAACAGTGCAGACAGCCCCTGCCGCAGATCGCTGAACTGTCACGCCGATGCACCTGTATCACAGAACACAGAAAAACTATGGTCAATATTATACATGGCCGGGATAGTGAACGCAAGAGAAAGACGGAAACAATATCCTGTGTCTGTTTTTGGGATATTCCATTTCACGGTTCAGGGGCCAAACTGTCTTCACGGATAAAGCGGCAACGCAAGGACTGCAATCTGCGCTGCCCCTGGTGTCACAATCCTGAAACGATTGCACCTGTTCCGCAGACCCTGTTGTTTCAGGATACCGGGAAACTCGTTTCATACGGAATGAACCTGACGGTAGAAGAGGCAGTGGAGAGCGTTATGCGGGATGTGGACTTTTATAAAGCAAGCCAGGGGGGCGTTGCCGTCAGCGGGGGAGAACCCATGCTCCAGCCGGAGGGTGTGGCGGAGCTTTGCCGTCGCCTGCGGCAACTGGGTGTAAGTACGCTGATCGATACAGCCGGAAACGTTCCGTGGGATCATTTTGAGAGAGTTCTGCCTTACACAGATTGTCTCTTCTATGATTTCAAGTCCCCTGACGAAAAAGTTTACCGTGAAATTGTCAGGGGAAATCAGAAGCTGATCTATGAAAATCTGAGAAAGATTTCGGACAGAGGGTTTGCTCTCCATGTCCGAATACCATTAATACCAGGCATAAATGATGATACCCATTCCCTGGAAAGAAGCGCCGCCCTGCTGGTGGAAATGGGGATTCGTAATGTCGATTTGCTGCTTTTCCACCGAATGGGTGATGCGAAGTACCGGGCGATGGGATTATCTTATGCCTTTCGCGATATGCGCCCTCTGTCAGAGGAGCGTATTCGTGAAGCGCAATCTGTTTTTGAGAGGCATTTTACCGTGACGGTAGAAACATAGAGGAAGGCTGCATTTTTCTCTTGACGAATCGGACGGGGTGATGTAGGATAATGTTAAGGCACCTAAAAAAGGCTTATAAAAGATAAGGAAACCATCCGGATAATTTGGAAGGGAAGACAGTGAGGGAAAAAGGAAGCGGAAGAGAGGATGCGATAATGGAACAGAAGCGGGAATGTCATCGTGGATGCGGATGCGGCAGAAAATTGTCCTATGAGCATGACAGTCTGTACAGTATGATGCGGGCATGCGGGTATCATCTGTATGTGCGTTCCGGCAGAGAGGCGGGCCAGGGAAGGATCCTGGCTATTTTGCTGGACAGAAAGAGCATGACGCAGAAAGCGTTACAGGATATCCTTCGGATACAGCCGGGATCCGTCAGTGAGATTCTCACGAAGATGGAGGAAAAGGGGCTTATCCGGCGCCAGAAGGACGAGGAAGACCGGCGCAGAAGTGTGATTGAGCTGACAGAAACAGGGCATGAAGCGGCGGTACGGCAGGAGCAGCAGGAGGACGGAACCCCGACTTTTGCGGCCCTCTCAGAACAGGAGCAGGAAGAAATGAAAAAAATGTTGGCAAAATTGCTTGAAAGTTGGAAGTAAAGATGAAATTTATATTTTCTTACCTAAAAAAATATCGCTTTATGATTGCACTTGGTATGTTTATTAAATTATCAGGTACCGTTGGTGAACTGCTGCTGCCTTATGTGCTGGAACATCTGGTGGATGATGTGGCGCCGGAACAAAATGTGAGGCTTGTTTTTGCCTGGGGAGCCGTTATGCTGCTTCTGGTGGTTTTCGTACGGCAGGCCAATGTAAAGGCAAACAGGATGGCTATCAGAGTGGCTAAGAGCAGTATCTATGAGATTCGCCGGGACTTGTTCTGGAAGTCGGTGAATCTGTCAGGAGAACAGCTGGACGAGTTCGGGCTGCCTTCGCTGAATTCCCGGATGACTTCGGATTCCTATAATCTCCAGAGCTTTATCCAGTCCAGTCAGACCATGGGAATCCGTGCGCCAATCATGCTTATCGGAGGTATCTTTATCACGCTGACCATGGACGTGGGACTGGCTTCTATTCTCTGCATTATGGCGCCGATTCTGATTGTGGCGGTGGTATGTGTGTCCATGAAGGGAATTCCGCTTTACGGCAGGGTGCAGAAATCGGTGGATGACATTGTGCGGATTATGCGGGAGAATATTACAGGTATCCGTGTGGTGAAGGCACTTTCCAAAGAGGATTATGAGATGCGCCGTTTTGAGGAGGCCAACAGCGAGATGGCCAGAAGGGATATCAAAGCGGGCATTGTCATGGCGCTGCCGGGCCCTATCATGACATTCATGCTGAATGTAGGACTGACTATCGTGGTGATTGTGGGTGCTTATCGCGTGAACGGCGGTGTGACTCAGCCGGGGGTCATCCTGGCTTTTCTGACATATTTCAACATGATTTTGATGGGTGTTATGGGACTGAACCGGATTTTCATGCTGATGTCAAAGGCCAATGCCTCTGCTCACCGCATCGCTGCTGTGGTTCAGACGGAAGATGAACTGACGCCTGTTCCCGCGAAGGAAGCAGCGGTCACGGACCGGGACGAATACATTATATTTGAACATGTGGGATTCAGCTATGGGAAAAGCGAACATTCCGGGATGGAGGAGGATGGAATTACCGGAGAAGAGAGCATCGGAGAGAAGAAAGATTCCTCCGGAGAAGAGAGAGCCGGGAAGGAGAAGAACGACGCTTCCGGAGGAAAGGATACCTCAGGGAAAGGATCGGGTTCCTCCAGAGACAGGTTCGACGGACTGGAGAGGCAGAAATGCCTGGAGGACATTGATTTTGCCATAAAGAGAGGCGGGACTCTGGGAATTATCGGAGCGACCGGCTGCGGTAAAACCACAATTATCAATCTGCTGATGCGCTTTTACGATGCCGACGCGGGGAATATCTTTATCGGCGGGAAAGATGTGCGGGCTTATGACAAGGATGAGCTCCATCAGCTTTTCGGTGTTGTATTCCAGAATGATGTTATCTTTGCGGATTCGCTGAAGGAGAATATTTCCTTTGGGCGTGATGTGACCGGGAAGGAACTGGAGGAAGCGGCTGAAGACGCCATGGCAAAGGAATTTATCGAAGATTATGAGGATACATATGATCACAGGGCGGTGGTCAGAGGTGCGAACTTAAGCGGCGGACAGAGGCAGCGGGTGCTGATTGCGAGAGCGCTGGCAGCAGCACCGCAGATTCTGGTACTGGACGATTCTTCCAGTGCTCTGGATTATAGGACAGATGCCGCACTGCGCAGAGCCATTCGGGAGCATCATGCGGATACCACCACAATCATCATCGCCCAGCGTGTCAGCTCCATTATGGGGCTGGACGACATTATCATGCTGGATGAGGGAAAAATTATAGGGCATGGCACTCATGAAGAGCTGCTGGAAAGCTGTGCCATGTACCAGGAAATTTACAGAACCCAGATGGGGAGTGTGTAGGAAACTGCCCTGATGTGCGGCAGTTTTCAGGCGGAAAGGAAAGGATATGGCAGCCAGAGATTCAATCAGGAAAAAACCGAAGGATACCCGGGGGACCTTCATACGGCTGATCGCCTATATCGGACGATATAAATGGATTCTCATGCTGGTATTTGCACTGTGCTTTACCAGCAATGTCCTGGCTCTGCTGGGACCCAGTCTGGCCGGTTCGGCCATCAATGAGGCTGCGGCAGGTGCGGGAAAAGTAAATTTTGACAGGGTATTTTATTTTGCATTCAGAATGCTTTTCTGTTATGTGGTTTCTTCCCTTATAACGATTTCCATCAATATTATAATGATGTGTGTCAGTAAGGGAATTGCAAAGGGGATGCGGAAGGATGTATTTGATAAACTGATGCGGATGCCGGTGGGATATTTTGACCGCAATCAGGCAGGGGATATTATCAGCCGGGTATCCTATGATATTGATGTGGTAAGTACCTGCCTGGCCACGGATGTGGTACAGATTCTCACAAGTCTTGTGACAGTCATCGGATCCTTCAGTATGATGCTTTACATTTCGCCGATTCTGGCGGTGGTGGTGGCGGTCACAATTCCGGCAGCTGTCATTTATGTGACGAATATACGAAAGATTACACAGCCCAGATATGTAAAGCGTTCTCAGAATTACGGTATTATGAATGGTTTTGTGGAAGAAATGTTTTCCGGACAGAAGACCATTATGGCGTATGCCTATGAGAACAGAGTGGCGGAGAATTTTGACAGAGTGAATCAGAATGCGGCTGACGCCTATTACAACGCAGATTATTACGGAATGACCATGGGGCCTACAGTTAATTCCATCAATAATCTGGGACTTACTTTGATTGCTGTATTCGGCTCTTTCCTGTATATGGGCGGGCGGATTTCTCTGGGGCAGATTTCTTCCTTTGTACTGTATTCCCGGAAGTTCTCCGGTCCCATCAACGAGATCGCCAATATAACAAACGAGCTGTATTCTGCACTGGCGGCAGCGGAGAGAGTATTTGGGTTGCTGGACGAGGAGGAAGAGCCGAAGGACCGGGAGAGAGCGGAAGAGCTGGATGATGTAAAAGGCAATGTGGCGCTGGAGAATGTGTCTTTCGGCTATGAGAAGGCGAAGATCATTATTCACAATCTGAATCTGAACGCGGACGCCGGGAAACTGGTGGCTATTGTGGGACCGACCGGTGCCGGCAAGACGACGATTATCAATCTGCTGATGCGGTTTTACGATGTGGATGAGGGAAGCATTCTGGTGGAGGGAAAGGACAGCAGGGACTATACCAGGAAGAGTCTGCGTGCCGCCTACGCCATGGTGCTTCAGGATACCTGGGTATTCAAGGGAACCATTTTCGACAATATTGCCTATGGCAAAGAAGGGGCCACCATGAAAGAGGTGGTGGCTGCGGCAAAAGCGGCGCATATTCACTCCTTTATCATGCGGCTGCCCCAGGGCTATGAGACTGTCATCAGTGAAGACGGGGGGAATATTTCCAAGGGGCAGAAGCAGCTGCTGACCATTGCCAGGGCTATGCTTTATGACGCGAAGATGCTGATTCTGGATGAGGCTACCTCCAATGTGGATACCAGTACGGAGAGAAGGATTCAGAAGGCTATGAGGGAGCTGATGAAGGATAAGACCTGCTTTGTGATTGCACATCGTCTATCTACTATTCAGCATGCGGACAATATTCTGGTGGTGGACCACGGAGATGTGGTGGAACAGGGAAATCATGAGAGCCTGATGGCGCAGAAGGGATTTTATTATAAACTGTATGCGTCGCAGTTTGAGTAATGTGCATTTTGACAGGGAGGAATTAAATATTGTGTTGAAATTACTGTACGGGACGGGGAACTCTGCAAAGCTGGATGCTATGCGGCACAGACTGGAAGGCCTGAATCTGGAAATTCTGGGACTGCGTGACATAGACAAAAGAATTCCGGAGGTGGAGGAGAACGGCGTCACACCCCTGGAAAATGCCAGGGTGAAGGCTCATGCCTATTATGAGACTTTTGGAATGCCGGTTTTCTCCTGTGACAGCGGATTGTATTTCGAGGGAGTGCCAGAAGAAATACAGCCCGGCGTCCATGTGAGAACGGTGAATGGGAAATATCTGACAGATGAGGAAATGCTGGAATATTATACCGGTCTGGCGAGGAAATACGGGGATCTGAAAGCCAGATACCGGAATGCCATCTGTCTGGTAATGGACAGAGATCATGTGTATGAATCCATGGCGGAAAGTCTGGCCAGTCAGCCCTTCCTGCTGACGGCGCGCCCCCATTCGAAAGTCCGGCACAAAGGATTTCCGCTGGACAGCTTGTCTGTGGATATTGAGACGGGAGAATACTTTTACGACTTGAAGGAAGAGCAGTTGGACGTGGTGGCAGTGGAGGACGGATTTCTGCAGTTTTTCCAGAATGTATTGCAGGAAAATGCCAGACTGTGAACCTTTGTATGCCGCAGAAGACTGCCGCTGCGCATTTGGATATTGTAGAGACACATGTCCTGAAAATATACAGGAAGGACTGGCGGAAACCAGTGAGAATTCCGCAGAATTTCGTCAGGGAAAGGGTCTGCCATACCGGGTAATTCGAATACAGGGTATGAGCAGACCCTGAGGTTTATGACGGAATAAAATTTTCAAATATGGGAAGTATGCCTTCCATTTCCAACAGGTTCATGGTTTCCGGATCTCGCACAGTCCAGCCGGCTTCATGAACTTGATAAAGCCGTTTCATCAGCCGCAGGCTTAAGCAGGAACGATCCTCATGATTGAAGGCGATAAAATCCGGACGGGTGAAGAAGGTGGTCAGCAGCATAGTCAGGATAATACGTACCGGCAGAGAGAGATTGCCCGCTTCGCTGCCCCGGAGAAAATTCTGACTGAGCTGTCCCCGGAGGACCGCAGGGTAATGTTTTTTCAGATGCAGGAGTACGGCAGGATGAAAGGATTCTATACAGTAAGTCCCGTGCCAGTTCTGCACAAGCGCCATCACAGCATCCGTCAGAGCGGCTGCGTTGCCCCGTTCTACTTTCAATTCTATAATCAGTGGTTTTTCTTTTTCAAATAATTCCAGAACATTTTGAAACAAAGGGATAGTTTCCTCTGCCCCCAGCAGGGGATATTTATCCAGATCGGCCGTTTGCAGATCTTCGATGATGGCATCTTTGCCGCAGACTCTCCGGAGGCTGCTGTCATGAATCACCGCCAGGTTGCCATCAGCCATCAGGTGGACATCTAACTCTGCACCAAAGCCATGTTCCACGGCCTTCCGAAAAGCGGCCATGGAATTCTCCGGGATGCCATGCTCTGCGTCATGAAGCCCCCGATGGGCATAGCGGACACCGGACAACTGCTCCCAGCCGGGCTGGTTCCGACGGGGAAGGAGCAGCAGACACCAGAGCAGGAACAGTGTCAATGCCATGACAAGTAAAATGATGAGTATCATGGGAAGGTCCTCCTTTGTAATTCGGCAGCAATTCAGCACTTTGCCGTCTGAATTGCTGCCTGTATAATGATTCATGAAAACAGAAGATTCACCAGGGGGATGCTGCTGTTAATCGTCCATGGCTTCAAAAGCTTCCAGCCCTTTTTTGGGTTCTGCTTTGCTGTCGCCATGCCGCACAAAACACATAGTGACAAAGCTGAGGAGAACGAAGAGGGCGGCGTAAGGGAAGAGAACAGGATATCCCAGAGCTTTCATCAGAGAGCCTGCCAGCACAGGGGTGATTACCTGAGCTATCATGGAAGCCGTATAGTAGAAACCGGTAAATGTTCCCACATCACTGCCGCGGCACATTTCTACTACCATGGGCAGAGAATTGACATTGATGGCTGCCCAGGCAAGTCCCACCAGGGCAAAGACCACGAACATGACGGCATTGATGGAGGAGAAACGGGTGGTCAGGAAGAAGCCGGCGATAAAGCAGGAAGCCAGCAGGATAATCCCGGACAGAATGGTTTTCTTACGGCCGAATTTCGAGGCAACGATACCAATGGGGATGAAGGAAACAATGGCACCGCCGGTGGCAATCAGCAGACAGTTTGAGGCACCGCCCAGACCTTCACCCATAACCTGGGAGACATAAGTGGTAAACCAGGTGGTTACGGCATTATAGCCGATAAACCACAGTGCGATGGAAGCCAGCAGGAAAACGAGACTGCGTTTTACGGGAGCGGGAAGCCTCTCACGGCCGTTACCGTTGTCTTCAGCCAGATTCCACTCCGGATGGGCCTGCTCCAGCTTCTTATTTTTCGCTGCCAGTTCCGGCTCCCGGATAGTAAAGAGCAGCGTGACTATGGCGATTACCATGATGGCGGAAACCACCAGAAACAGAGGCTGGTAATTGACATGGGTCAGATCTGCTACTTTGGAGGTGGGGTACAAAACTGCGGCAACGCCCAGATAAAGGACGCCTCCCACGGCACCCATCAGATTGATGATGGCATTGCCCTTACTGCGCAGAGGCTTTGCCGTTACATCGGGCATCAGTGCCACGGCGGGAGAACGATAGGTACCCATTGCAATCAGCAGCAGTCCCAGAACCACAATAAAAGCGGCCAGCTTAAATGGGGCGGCTTCCCTGGAATAACTGTTGTCCAGTACAGGCAGGACGTTCATCAGGATGACTGCCGCGGCCGTACCTGCGATGATATAAGGTGTACGGCGGCCCAGCTTTGTGCTGGTTCTGTCGGAGAGTCCCCCGAAGAAGGGCAGCAGGAACAGAGCCAGAATATTATCTGCCGCCATAATCATTCCGGTCAGAGATTCGTCCATACCAAAAGTCTCTCTCAATACCAGCGGAATGACATTGTCGTACATCTGCCAGAAGGAGCTGATGGACAGGAATGCAAGACCTACCAGAATGGTTCGTTTGTAGTTCAGCTTGAGTTCGCTCATGTTTTGTCCTCTTTCTTTCCTTTTATTTATGTTTTGTAAGGAACTTTGTTGCCGGACATGGAAGTGTTTTATTTATTATAACAGGAAATTTTGTCTGTTGTACAGAAAAAGTTCGCCTTAGTGACATATAAGGCGAACTTTTTTCATAACTTTTATTATTTTATACTTTTTATCACCATATTGCAAGTAAAATCTGCTTTTTTACTTTTCTGGCAGTTTTGTTAATTTTCTGGCGGATGTTATAACATATATATTGCAGGTTGCATTCTAAAAGCTTCACACTGCGGCCAGATTCACATCAGATCAAAGGAGAAATTCAGAAATATGAAAAACGAAAGAAAATTAATGGGACCAGGTAAAATAGTACTAGAAGAAACAGGCTTTCGGACAACACAGTTCAATCTATACAGCGAGAGCAGTTCCGTATATTGCAAAACGCTGAAAGAGTTATGTGTTAAATGGCTGCAAGGATGCTGCGCAACTGTGAAAAAAAGTACGTATTGCGGATATAGTTACTGTGTAAATTCTCATATCATTCCATTTTTCGGTGAAATTTTACTGGAAGAGATAGATGGGACAATAATCGCTGCCTTTATTGACAGAATGCAGAAAAAGAACCTGGCAGCCACAACAGTGCATTCTGTCCTTGCGGTTTTTAAACTGACTTTAAAATATGGTGCCCGCATAAAACTGCTGGATAGCAGATTGCTGGATTACTGCAACATCAATTGTCACAGACCCGAGTCAAAAGTGCTGACTTTGCAGGAAAGTAATCGGATGAAAGAATATCTGCTGGAAGAGAATAACATATTTGCCATTGCCATTTTGCTGTGTCGCGGTACAGGAATTCGACTGGGAGAACTTTGCGGCTTAAAATGGGAGGATATAGATTTTTCTACTGATACTTTTCGAATCAGGCGTACCATATCGCGCATAGCCAACCCTCATATTTCTGAAAATCAGCCCAAAACAGTGATTTATATTCGGCCTCCGAAATCCAACACGTCTGCAAGAGAAATTCCAATTCCCGGGTATTTGATAAAACCGTTGAAGCAGCTGAGAAAGGATGCGGAACTGTACTTGCTTACCGGCCGGCTTACCTGTACGGAACCGCGCAATGTGCAGAAGAAATTTAAGACCATTTTGAAACGCTGTGCCATGGAAGACTGTAATTTTCATGCCATGCGTCATGGTTTTGCCACAGCCTGTCTGGAAAAAGGAGTAGACTGCAAAACGGTATCTTCCATCCTGGGGCATGCCTCCACTCGTACTACTATGGAGTTCTATGTACATACATCTATGCGCCAGAAAGCGAACTGTATTAATTCTATCGAATAAAAAGTTCGCCTTATATGTCACTAAGGCGAACCATTTGAATGTATAAAGAACGGAAATTGCGCATATTTATGCAGTCAGGACCGTCAGACCCTGATTGTACCAGGGAAATAAGACAGAAAAAAGGACAGCCGAGGAACAGACGGGATGCTGTTCCGGCCGATGCATACGAAAGGAAAACGACGTTGATAGATTATCAGCCCTTCTGGAAGACATTGAAGAAATCCGGAGAATCCACCTATACTTTGATCACCAGGCACAGGATTTCCAGCGCCACAGTGGACAAGCTCAGGAAAAATAAGCCGATGAACACAACCACGCTGAACGACCTGTGCAGGATACTGGAATGTACTCTGGAGGATGTGGCGCGCTATGTGCCGGACGGAAGGGAGAAGGAGGGCTGACAGCGGAAGAAAGCTGTGGGGGATCTGAACCGCCAGGTATTTCAAATCAGATCACATATGGCAGATATCCGGGAAAACAGGCTTTACAGCAACGAGGATAACGGAGGATGCTGGCCGCGACAGTAAATACTTTAAGCCGGATGTGGGAAAGCAGCACAGCCGGCTTTGATACTGAACTTATCCTATATTTGACAAATCAGGATGAAGCTGATGATTGTTCAGCAGCAAGTCTTTTCTCCAGCCTTTCTTTTTCAGCTAACAGAGAAGCAATGAGGGCATCTTTTTCAGCAAGAGAGTCACCCCGCTCCTTTAAGGCAATCTCCTGCTCTTTTATAGTGTTCTCCTGTTCTTTTAAGACAGTTTCCTGTTCTTTTAAGGCAGTTTCCTGTTCTTTTAAGGCAGTTTCCTGTTCTTTTAAGGCAGTTTCCTGTTCTTTTAAGGCAGTTTCCTGTTCTTTTAAGGCAGTTTCCTGTTCTTTTAAGGTAGCTTCCTGTTCTTTTAAGGTAGCTTCCTGTTTACTTAAAGCAGCTATCTGCTCTTCCATAATCCGCTGTACACCACGCTGGCAGCGATAATAATCCTCCCGGGCTTCGCAGATCTGCCTGATCCGTTCTTCCCTGGTAAGTCTGTAGATGGCGTTTCCTGCTGCCAGGATGTCTTCGTTCTGCTGAGCGATCATTTTGATTTCCTCCCATGTGGTTGCCTTGAAGAGAGTGGCCCACTGATCAATTCGATATCGTTTATCCTCTTCGGTGGCCAGATCTATATGAGTTAAGTCTATCACAGATAGGCGTAGTTTGTCACTGTAAACCATATAATTTTTAACGTTCATCATCATATAAGTGGCATAAAATTCCGGATAATCCTCGAACAGAGTGAAATCCAGAAGCCCTATATGTATGGCAGGCTTTACCTGTTGATAATCATCTCCCGAGTTCAGATTGTCGAAAGAACGGCACAGATAGCTCAGGGAACGTTCGGGCCAGTTGTGCTGATTGATTACCTGAAGTTCCAGGTTGAGGATAATTCTGTTGTTGAGAAAGACCTTGATATCCAGAATAAAATCTTTCTCATCTACACTGGTACCCAGAATGATGGGATTTGTGATTTCTGCAGAAAGAATTTCATCGGGACGCAGATGAAGCAGGGAACCGATAAGGCCTTTCAGGGCTTTGTTGCTGGATTGAAGCAGGGCACGGAAAAGGTAATCGTTGGTCATACGGACTGTCACCGGGCCTGTGGCGGAGCTGAGAAAGTCAGGAAGCTCAGGAGATAAGGGAAATTCGGAAGATTCAGGATATTTGGAAAGTCCCGGAAGTAAAGATGGAGCGAAGGTGTTTTCAGACATGATAGAATTCCTTTCCTATATAGATTTGCCGGAAGTTGACAGAAACAGTATAATAGAAATATCTGTTGAATGAATTAGAGTATAGCATACAGGGAATTGCCTGTAAAGCAGATGGAAAGAATGTCAGTGTAGAAAAAGAATTAACGATAAGGCGATAAAACGGATTGCATATACAACATGTGGTATGCAAAGAGAATAAATGGGACATAATTTCCCATATTTTGTATGTGCAGAATTGCGTATGATTAAAGGAAGACAGACTTTGCCGGCTGTGTATGTATAGAATGGCTTTCAGAGAGTTCGTGTAGAATATATTTGCCTGGGCATGTATATGTTAAGAACAGAACACAGGTTAAGAACAGGACACAGACAGAAACCTGTCTGTTGCATAAGCGGGTGTTTTATGAATGTGAAAAGCGACGGTTCCCGTCAAAGAAACCGCCGCATCTTTGATATCCGGATATAAAAATCAAACCGTAAATTTTAACTCCGGAATATGAATTCCAGATAACTCCGGACCAAACGTTATATTACTTCCATCCCTCCGGAAGGTAAGCAGCAGTATTGGCAATCATATCGTCTGCCAGCCTGTGAATTTCTTCTTTGGTGATGCGCCCTTTCACCAGAGGATCTGATGCAAATGCTTCATAAACCAGCTCTCTGTCACAGGTAAGAGCAGCATTCAGAATGCGCTCATGGTTCTCAATATGAGGCATCAGAAGTGCTTTCACATTCTCCGGCACCCGGCCGGCCATAAGGGGCTTGATAGAGTCGCGGCTGAACACGGCGTTGGTTTCCACCACTGCATCGGCGGGCAGATTGGGAATCTGCAGACAGGTGTTAGGGATATTGACATTGCTGATAATCCGGTCCAGTCCGCAGATGGCCTTGATCAGCTGGATTCCTTCTTCCCCGGTGGGTTTCAGTTCAATTTCTTCTTCCCCCGAAGCCAGACGGTGACTGCGATCCAGACGTTTCTGCAGATCTTCTTTTCTCCAGTCCACGGTGGTCAGCCCGAATTTCCAGCCGGTTACAGTCTCAGGATCCTTCAGATATTCGTCTCCGGGCATGAATTCCGCCAGGTGACGGTCACCGGCTGCGGCGATGAGGCCATACCGTCTGAACAGATCGAACTTTACCCGATGAGCACAGTTAAAAGTGCTGTTTGCCCAGTTTTCGTGACTTGCGGCAAGCCCTTCTTCATAATGTTCATCAATGTATTTCTCATAGACAGGAAAGAGGTCGATGCCTTTATATGAAGCCTGATCAAACCAGGTAAAATGGTTGATGCCCAGGACATTGACGAGTATGTCATTTCTCCTGATGTCTTTTAAACCGAAGGTTTCTTCACAGATGTTTTTCAGCACCATCTGAGTGCCAAACACTTCGTGGCAGCAGCCAAAAGCCTTGATCTCAGGATATACATGATACAGGGTCTTCACGCAGAGTGTCATGGGATTGGTATAATTGATGACCCATGCGTCAGGGGCATAATTTTTGATTGCGGAGGCAATATCGGCGAACATGGGAATGGTGCGGAGGGCACGGATCATGCCGCCCGGTCCTGCTGTATCTCCCACAGACTGATAAATGCCATGTCGCTCCGGAAGATGGACATCAGATGCCATTTCGTCAAATGTGCCCGGCAGAATGGAAATTACGACGAAGTCACAGCCTGTCAGCGCCTTTTCGATGGTTTTGCAGGTAACATAATCCCATTTTCCCACTGCATCAGGACGACTGCTCAGACGTTTTCCAATCTGTTCATTGTTTTTTGCCGCAGCCTCGTCGATATCGAACAGACGGATGGTGCCGCTGATGGAGGCATCCATTGACAGATCTGTCATAAATGTCCAGGCCCATCCGCGGGAGCCGCCGCCGATGTAGGCAATCTGAATATCAGATACTTTGTTTTCTGCATATTTCATGATAAGTACTCCTCCTTTAAAAAATTTCGTACTCAGATATTGCCATTATACAATAAAATAGTATAATAATCTCATATAATCTTGTCTGAATTCAGCATTTTCGTACTATCGGACACAAGACAGCTTTGGATACGGTACAGGGACATAATTTTGGAGATGTGGACAAAAGGCAGCAGATCAGACAGAGCATCGAAAGTAAAAGCTGTGGGCGGAAGGAAAGCGGAATCGTAGGCCAGGATGGCCTGAGAGGAGTACCGGGAAGGGACGACTATGGAGCAGGTGATATTCAGACAGCGGGTGGAGGGGCTGATAGAGGCGGAACAGGTGATTCGGGAGAATGAATTTTCCATGGCAAACCGGCATTTTCATGATACCTATGAACTGTATTATCTTCTGGAAGGAGAGAGGTATTACTTTATTGATAAAGAGACTTATCTGGTAGGAGCAGGGGATGTGGTCCTTGTGAAGCCCAATCAGATTCATAAGACCAGTATGGCGAAGGCTTCTTACCATAATCGGATCCTGCTTCAGATTAAAGGAGAAGCATTTGACACCTTCCTGAAGAGTAATGGTTTTCTGACTCTGGGAGAACTGTATGACAGGAATATGCAGATCATCCGTCTGAGAAAAAGGGATGCTGACATGGTGAAAACCATGATACTGCAGATTACGGAGGAGATTCGGGAGAGGCGGAAAGAATATGAGCTGATGGTGAAGGTGAAGCTGCTGGAACTGTTGGTTTTGCTGGCCCGGTATCGGAAGAATGTACTGCCGGACAGGAAAGAACAGACAGCACAGACAGCAAAGCATCAGAAAGTCCACGAGGTGGCGGACTATCTGCAGACCCATCCTGATACAAGGGAGTGCCTGGAGGAGCTGGCAGGGAGATTTTATATCAGCAAGTCTTATCTGAGCCGGATCTTCAAGGAGGTCACGGGATTTGGCGTCAATGAATATACGAATATTGTACGGGTCAAAAAGGCTCAGAATCTGCTGATATACGGGGACTATTCTGTCACGGAAATCTCGGAACTCCTGGGATTTGAAAGTATTACTTATTTTGAGAGAGTATTTAAAAAATACACACTTTATACACCGCTGAGATATCGGCGGGAGAAGCGGGCCTGACATCAGCCGGGCAGAGGTATGTACGGCGGACATTGACGGAATTAGAATGTGGTGCGGCAGCAAATTGCGGTGAAAAGATAATGAGGAGTTTATATGAGCGGAGACAATAAGGAAGACAAACGGGATGTGGATGCGCTGATTGCGCTTCTGGACGGCTGTACACAGGCCGGGGAAAGCAGAATCAGGGTGGATGTAGTGGAAGGAGAAGGGAAAGTAGTGGATCGCCGGTACCATCATGGACGCTGCGACATAGGGAGTCCCTGGGCCTGCGGAACGGCGTTTGATGTGCTGGAATAGCTGATAATGCGGAATCAATACGAGAGGAAAACAAAGTGCATTTTGTAGAAGCGAAGGGGATTCTGTCTGCGCAGAATGGAATGAATCTATACAGAGGCTGTACACATGGCTGCATTTACTGCGACAGCAGGAGTAAATGTTATCAGTTTACTCATGATTTTGAAGATATTGAAGTAAAGCAGAATGCGCCTGAACTGTTGGAGAAGGCATTGCGATCCAAAAGGAAAAAATGCATGATAGGAACAGGCGCCATGTGCGATCCCTATATGCATTGTGAAGAGCAGCTGCAGCTGACCAGGAGATGCCTTGAAATCATAGACAGGTATGGATTCGGCGTTGCCATTCAGACCAAATCCGACAGAATTCTCAGGGATTTGCCATTGTTGAAAAGTATCAATGAAAAAGCCAGATGTGTGGTGCAGATGACACTGACCACATATGACGAAGAGTTGTGCAGAATTCTGGAACCAAATGTGTGCACAACCCGGGAGCGTGTGAAAGCCCTTCAGATTTTTCATGAAAACAGTATTCCCACTGTAGTCTGGCTGTCACCGATTCTGCCTTTCATCAATGATACAAGGGAAAATGTGGAGGGCATCTTAAATTACTGTATTCAGACAGGTGTGAGCGGGATTATCTGCTTTGGAATGGGGATGACTCTGCAGGAGGGCGACAGAGAATATTTTTATGCCGCGCTGGACAGGCATTTCCCCGGCATGAAGGAACGATACCATAAGAGATATGGGTATGCTTACGAAGTGCCCAGCGACCGGAGCAGGGAACTGATGCAGCTGTTTTACAGAAAATGCAGAGAGAATAATATTATCTGTGAGGTGGAAAAATGTTTTGAATATCTGCGGGAGCTTCCGGAACGATATGAACAGCTGACACTGTTCTGAGGGAAAAGGGAGGAAAAGTGTTATGCAGCCGCAAATATTATGAAGAATGGAAAACTTATATAATTGAAAAAATCAGAATATCATGGTATCATAATATATGTCAAAAGTTGGCTTGTATACTTTATGGGGATGATAAGAATGAAGATAGAACGTGTGGATGAAAAAACAGTAAAATGTTTTCTGTCTAATGAAGATCTGGAAGAGTATGACATTGATTATAAAGACTTTATTATGCGCAGTGATAAGGCCCGGGAAGTAGTGCAGGATATCATCGAACAGGCCCGGGAAGAGGTCGGGTATAAGCCGCCTCAGTTTGCCTTTGATCTGCAGATTATGCTGTTGCCTGACCAGGGGCTGATACTGACTTTTTCGGACAGAGATCCCGAGGGCAAGGAGAGCGATCAGTTTATTGAATGCCTGAAAGAGATGAAGAGAATTCTTCAAAGGACCCGTGAAAAGCTCAGCATAAACGGGAATTCCGCTTCCGGGGAACAGGAGGGAAATGCTGCGCAGGAGATTCCGGAAGAAGGAAAAGCGCCAGGGCAGAATCAGCAGGCGGAGCGCCCGGGCTTTGCGGTGTTCGTCTTCTCCGGAATCGGCAGAATTATGGAATATGCGGCTGTGCTGCCGACAAAGCTGATGGTGGACAGCAGGCTGTATGAGATGGACGGACTTTATTATCTGTATCTGCTGAAAGGGCGCGCCTCTTATGAACGCTACAGCAGGGCCTGTGTTCAGGCCATGGAATTCGGCAGTCTGTATGCCGCAGACGAGTCCCAGGTGGCGGGCCTGGAGGAACACGGCCAGTGCCTGATTTCAGAGAAGGCCCTGAAGAAGCTGAGAGGGTGATTTGGTCATTTTTGGTCTTGACAATTTCAGCTGCCATGCACTATAATCCCATACATACAGACGGTGAAGAGGATCAGTACGGAGTTGGAAGCATCCCAGAGAGAGGACCGGCCTATCTGACACTGCGGGCAGCGGTGGGAATGGCAGCTGAGAGGTTCTTATGTGGAAAGTCCGGAACCTGCCTTGGAGTTCCCTGCGAGGCCGGCTGACAGCAAATAATGCTGTATCAGTGGGCTGAAGTATGGCGCAGGCCGGCGTTATCGGCACAGGAGATGGATGCAATGGCATCAATTAGGGTGGTACCGCCGGTTTTCCGGTCCCTTCGGGACGGAAGACCGGCGTTTTGTCGTACACAGGGAATATTGCGGAACTAATAACAGTTATGAGGCCAGCTTCATGACGAAACGAAAAGAGGAGGACGAGTGAAAATGGCAGACAAAAAAATGGTGGAAGAAATTACCTCCATGAATGTGGACTTTGCCCAATGGTACACAGACGTGGTGAAAAAGGCGGAACTGATTGATTACACTTCTGTAAAAGGATGTATGGTAATCAAGCCTGCGGGTTATGCGCTCTGGGAGCTGATTCAAAGACAGCTGGATGAGCGGTTCAAAAATGCGGGGGTGGAAAATGTATATCTCCCCATGTTTATTCCCGAATCTCTGCTGGAGAAGGAGAAGGACCATGTGGAGGGATTTGCGCCTGAGGTGGCCTGGGTGACACATGGCGGACTGCAGCCTCTGCAGGAAAGACTGTGTGTACGTCCTACTTCAGAGACATTGTTCTGTGACTTTTATAAAAATGATGTGCATTCCTACAGAGACCTTCCCAGAGTTTATAATCAGTGGTGTTCCGTGGTACGTTGGGAGAAGGAGACCAGACCTTTTCTGCGCTCCAGAGAGTTCCTGTGGCAGGAGGGGCATACAGCGCATGCCACGGAAGAAGAGGCCCAGGAGCGGACGATTCAGATGCTGAATCTGTATGCAGATTTCTGTGAGGAAGTATTGGCGATTCCTGTTATCAGAGGGCAGAAGACAGATAAGGAGAAATTCGCAGGAGCAGTAGCCACATATACCATCGAGGCGTTGATGCATGACGGCAAAGCACTGCAGTCCGGTACCAGTCATAATTTTGGAGACGGATTTGCGAAAGCCTTCGGGATTCAGTTTGCAGATAAGGATAATACGCTCAAATATGTGCATCAGACTTCCTGGGGAATGAGTACCCGCATTATCGGCGCCATTATCATGGTGCACGGAGACAATGAGGGGCTGGTGCTGCCTCCCAGAGTAGCACCTGTGCAGATCTGTATCGTACCGATCCAGCAGAAGAAGGAAGGGGTACTGGAGAAGGCATCTGAACTTCGGGACAGACTCCACAGACATTTCCGGGTGAAGGTAGATGATTCGGATAAGAGTCCCGGATGGAAATTCGCAGAAGCAGAGATGAGAGGATATCCCCTCCGGGTGGAAATCGGCCCTAAAGACATAGAAGCCGGAAAATGTGTGATTTGTCGTCGGGATACCAGAGAAAAGCTGGAAGTGCCGCTGGAAGAGCTGGAGGTTAAGGCAGGAGAACTGCTGGAGATTATGCAGCGGGAGATGCTGGAAAGAGCCAGGGTGCACCGGGACGAGAATACCTGGACAGCGGTGAATATGGATGAATTTGTCAATATATTCAATGAAAAAAGCGGCTTTGTAAAGGCAATGTGGTGCGGCGATGAGGAATGCGAAATTCAGATTAAAGAACGTCTGAGTGTAACCAGCCGGTGTATGCCTTTTGCTCAGGAACACATTGGGGAGAATTGCGTATGCTGCGGCAGACCCGCGAAGAAGATGGTATACTGGGGCCGGGCGTATTGAGTCCTGCAGGAAATATGAAACCTGGTACACACCCGGACGGATACCTGTATGAGCAGCAGTAGCCGGCGGCGGGACATATACTGCCGCTGGAAAAGGAATATTGTATGAACTATATTGTAATGGATTTGGAATGGAATCAGAGCAATACCGGTACAGAAGAGGAAATAGCCGTTCTTCCCTTTGAGATTATTGAAATCGGCGCTGTAAAATTGGATCATTCCGGGTTCGCATTGGGAGAGTTCAGTGAGCTTATCAGGCCTGTGGTATATCCTGAAATGCACAAAATTACAAGCAGGCTGATTCATTTGCAGACACAGGAACTGGAGAAAGGGGCAACCTTTACGGCGGCGGCGGAACGCTTTCTGGAATGGTGCGGAGAAGGGGAATATATGTTCTGTACCTGGGGAAGTGCAGATCTCACAGAGCTTCAGCGCAATATGAAATTCTACCATCTGACGCCGCTGGCCGGGGGGCCGATTGCGTTCCTGGATGTGCAGAAGCTGTTCAGCCTGGCCTTTGAGGACGGTAAATCCAGAAAATCTCTGGAACATGCCATTGACTTTCTGGAGCTGGAAAAGGACATTCCCTTTCACCGGGCACTCAGCGACGCCAGCTATACCGCCAGAATTTTCACCGGGATTCTGAAGAAGAAACCGGAAGTACTGGAGAATGTCTCCTATGATGTATTCTGGCCGCCGGCAGACAAAGCGTCGGAAATTAAGGTTCGATTTGATTCTTATATGAAATATATTTCCAGAGAATTCGACAGCAAGGAAGAGGCCCTGGGGGACAGGGAAGTGGCTTCCAGCAAATGCTATCTGTGCTGCCGGAATCTCCGGAAAAAGATCCGCTGGTTTACGCCTAACGGGCGAAACTATTATTGCCTTGCCAGATGTGAGAAACACGGATATCTGAAAGGAAAGATCAGAATCCGCAGGGCTGACAGCGGAAGGCTGTATATTGTAAAAACTACCAGGCTGATCTCTGATCAGGAGGCGGACAAAATCAGAGAGCGCAGCGGTCACGCAAAAGAAATGAACAAACAGCGCCGGATTCAGAAAAAATCCAGATGATCGCGGCCCCGCCTTCTGCCGCGTCCTCTGTGCCGGCCCCGCTTCTTACGTCTTCCACGGCGGGGCCGGCCGGATATCACATAATTTTTCAAAATAATGCGAGTGACCAGTACGATAAACAGAATGAGCGCCAACGAGGAAATCCCGATGAGAATTACTGTCATATTAATGAAAATGAAAGGTTTTTCCTTTTCGGCCTCCTCCGGTATGACATCAAAGACGTATCCTTCTTCATTTCTTATGTTGAAATCCACTCTTACCGTTCCGATATCCACACCATGATAAGAATAGGTAATGACAGCAGCCTGATTTTCGTTACCGGACTCATAGGAAATAACCGATTCTGTGTCCGCGAAAGAGATCGTTTTGGGCAGAATAATGTAGTCATCCCGGTTCAGAGACAGAATTGGCTGCGAACTTCCGAAGATGTCGTTTCCGCTGTAAAACAGACCGGTATTGTCGATATTATATTTGGTCTCGGCCTGGGAGACATTTATTTTCTCAAAATTGGAAAATCCGTATTCGAACAAAGCAATGGTGTCTTCATACTGATAAGGAGATTCATCATGCATTACCACGCAGATCAGTTTCATACCGTTTCTCTCCGCACAGGAGACCAGGCAGCTCCTGGCATCGTCTGTATAGCCGGTTTTACATCCGACCAGATATTTGTAGGCATACTGACCGCCGGGAATAATCTGCATATGATTATTCTCCAGTTTTCCCTGAGGAAGCTTATCGGTGGCCGGAAATTCCATGCGCCTGGTCAATGTAATTTTGCACAGCATTTCATTGGCAAAAAAAGCTCTGCCGATCATGGCCAGGTCATAGGCCGTAGTATAATGATTTTCATCCGGCAGCCCGTTAGGATTGACAAAATTGGAGTTCAGACAGCCCAGCTCTGCCGCTCTGGTATTCATCATGCCGGCGAAGACAGCCCAGTCTGTGGTTCCCGATATATGCTCGGCCACGGCGTAAGACACTTCATTGGCGGAACGAATCAGGATGGCGTTGAGACACTGTTCCATGGTGAGCTCCTGTCCCACATCCATGGCGATATGACTGCTGTCCCAGGGAGTATCGAAGACTGCGTCATGGGAAAAGGTGACAATTTCATCCATCTGGCATTGCTCGGAAGCAATCAGGGTAGTCAGAATTTTGGTGGTGCTGGCAGGATATTGCTGCTGATGAATATTCTTGGCATAAAGCAGCGTGCCCGTTTCCGCGTCGATCAAAATGGCGGATTCGGCGCCTACTGTCGGACCCACCGGCCAGTTTGGGACTTCGTTGGACTGAATTTCCATGGCGCGCTGGGTTTCCAGACGCAGCTGGGCTTCGGCGGATGTGGCGTGAACCGTGAGGGTGCCGGCGGACAGACATATGGCGCAGGCAGCTGTTATGACCGAAAAATTAAAAAATGTATGGATGACGGATTTGCTCCGGATATATTTTTTGAAAGAAATCATATTGTAACCTCGCAAGTTATGTGGGTATCAAATTCTCACTTCAGATGATTCTTATTATATACTATTTTTCTCCAAAACCAAAGCAGGAATATGACGAAATTTGTGATTCAAAATTTTTCATTGACAAGCATTTGAATTTAAAGTACAGTGAGTAAGGAAACTTGTGCAACAGCCCGGACAGGGCGTTGAACTGCCATAAACTTACAAATATGGGAGCAGGTATGAGACTGCGTAATATTACAGGTTCGCGGGAGGTGATTGCGGAGAGTCCTTATGTTATCCGGGAGGAACTGCAGGCCGGCTGTGCGGGCAGATGGAAAGAAATTTTTGACAATGTAAATCCCATTCATATTGAAATCGGAATGGGAAAGGGAAAATTCATACATACTATGGCTAAGGAGAATCCCGATATTAATTATGTGGGTATCGAGAAATATTCCAGCGTACTCCTTCGGGCAGTTCAGAAAATGGAGAAGGAAGAGCTCCCCAATCTGAAATTTCTGCGGATGGATGCGGAAGAGATTACCAGGGTGTTCGGCCCCCGGGAAGTGAGCCGGATTTACCTGAATTTCTCTGATCCATGGCCCAAGGACAGACATGCCAGACGCCGGTTGCCCTCGCGGGAATTTCTGGCCAGGTATGACGTGATTCTGGAGCAGAATGGCCGCTTGGAATTCAAGACAGACAACAGAGCATTATTCGACTTTGCCGTGGACGAACTGGTACCGGCGGGATGGACTGCCAGCGTGCTTACCTATGATCTTCACCATGACGAGGTGCTGATGCAGGGGAACGTGATGACGGAGTACGAAGAGAAATTTTCGAGCCTGGGAAATCCTATCTGCAAGTATGTGATTATCAGAGAAAATAACAAAACAGCGGAACTATAACAGGAGGTAAACTTATGGAATACAAATTCACAGAGGACAATTTTGAGGCGGAAGTGCTGCAGGCGGCCACTCCGGTATTGGTGGATTTTTACGCGGACTGGTGTAATCCCTGCCGGATGATGGGACCTGTGGTGGAGAAAATCGCGGAGGAGTATGAAGGAAGGGTAAAAGTCGGCAAATGCAATATTGACGAGAATATGACGCTGGCGGCGAGATATCGCATTTCCAGTATCCCGGCTTTTGTTATATTTAAAAACGGCAGTCCGGAAGCAACCTTTGTGGGAGCCATGTCTGCGGCGGAATTAAAGGAAAAGGTTGAGCAGGCATTGAGGTGAGATGAAAAAAGAGGTTGTTCTGTACGAAGGAAAAAGGCTGCTGCTCTGTGGACTGGGAGCGTTTCTTTACGCTGCGGGCACCAATCTTTTTGTGGTGCCTGCCGGCCTGTACACAGGCGGACTGATGGGATTCTGTCAGGTAATCAGAACCTTGCTGGCAAGATATTTTCATATGAATTTCAGCAATTTTGACATTGCCGGTATCATTTACTACCTGATTAATATCCCTATTTTTGTGATTGCATTCAGACGGATGGGGAGAATGTTTTTCGTGAAGACATTGCTCACTGTTACGGTGATGACTCTCTTCCTGTCGCTGATTCCCACCAGAATGATTGTGAAGGATTCTATGGCCGCCTGCATGGTGGGGGGAATTATAACCGGTGCGGGAATCGGACTGACGCTGAGAATGGCTTCTTCCGGCGGCGGAATGGATGTAGTAGGTGTGCTGCTGATTCGGTGGAAGAGAGATTTCAGCGTGGGCAAGGCGAATCTGTTTGTCAATCTGGCTTTGTATGCCGTCTGCCTCTTTCTGTTTGATGTGGAAATTGTGGTGTACTCGGTTATCTATGCTGCGGTGCATTCTGTGGCAATGGATAAAGTTCACACACAGAACATCAATGTGGAGGCTAAAATCATCACAAAGGCTGATACTGCGGCACTGGAGAAGGTGATTTTTGAGGAGATTTACAGAGGAATTACCAAGTGGTCAACGATGGGGGCTTATACCCATGAAGATTCGCACATACTGTATATTACATTGTCAAAATATGAAGTGAGCCGTCTGAAGGCAGCGGTACACAGATACGATCCCAACGCCTTTATCGTGATTAACGAAGGTGTAAGCGTGGATGGAAACTTTATCAAGAAACTGTAACAAATCCCGGCAGAAATCAGCGCCTTGTGTAACTGATTCCTGCCGGGATATTTTTGCGTTGTCCGACTGATGCAATATGCCGCCAAAGCCTGAATGGATGCAGGCGGATTTCAAGGCAGAGCCACCTCTTCGATAAGACGCAGGATCGTCCGGATGGAATCCATCTGTCCGCTGTCGTTCATGGCATTGCGGAAGGTCTGCCTGGAGAAATAAAGCTCGTGCACCTTATCCAGCAGAAGGTCTGTGGTCAGGTCGTCTTCATTGATGACAATGGAAAACCCCTGGGCTTCAAAGGATTTTGCATTGAGCAGCTGATCTCCACGGCTGCTGGAGGCAGGAAGCGGTATCAGGATATTTGGCTTCTTTAATGCCAGCAGTTCACAGATGGCGTTGGCGCCGGCCCGGGAAATAACCAGGTCTGCCATGGCAAATAAATCTTTCAGTTCCGCTTTTACATATTCGAACTGTTTATATCCTGCGGTATTCAGGAGCAGATTGTCTATTTTGTCCTTTCCGCAGATGTGGACCACCTGAAAATCTGTGAGCAGTCTGGGAAGTGCGGAGCGGATTGCCTTATTGACATTGGCGGCGCCCAGACTTCCGCCGATTACCATAATGACAGGTTTGTTGGCGCTGAATCCGCACATGTCCAGGCCGGCAAGTTTATTCCCCTGGGCCAGTTCCGCCCGGATGGGAGAACCGGTGAGCACGGCTTTCTCCCCAGGAAGATTCTGAATCGTTTCCGGGAAATTACAGCAGACTTTTCTGGCGGCAGAAATGCACATTCTGTTGGCAAGGCCCGGTGTCATGTCGGACTCGTGAATAATACACGGAATATCCAGAGAAGCAGCGGCACGGACTACCGGAACGGAGACAAAACCGCCCTTTGAGAAAACGACATTTGGCCTGTAAGACTTCAGGAATTTCCTGGCTTCCGAGAAGCCTTTTATGACACGAAAAGGGTCTGTAAAATTCTTCAAGTCCAGATATCGGCGGAACTTGCCGGTGGAAATGCCAACATAGGGCAGATCAAAATCGCCGATCAGCCTTTTTTCCATACCGTCATAAGAACCCATATAAGTAATTTCGTAGCCGGCGTCCTTCAGAGAGGGAAGCAGAGCTATATTGGGGGTAACATGTCCCGCGCTGCCCCCGCCTGTCAAAACGATTTTTTTCATATGCCAAGCCTTTCGGAAGTTATATCATTTTTTCAAGAGCCAATGCCAGCTGATCCGGACAGGAAGTAGATTTTGTGCCGCACCGGATGCCCTTTAATCTGGAAATGGCCTCTTCCGGCTTCATCCCCTTTACCAGGGCACTGACGCCCTGCAGGTTGCCGTGACAGCCACCGGTAAACATAACGGAATCGATGACACCGTCCTTTAATTTAATATCAATTTCTCTCGAACATGTGCCTTGTGTTGTGTATTTCAGTGAATCCATGGAACTCATCTCCTTTAATTTTATACGTTACGATATATTCTATCAGATTTTTCGTCATTCTGCAATCGAGGGATATAAATTTTTGTGAGGGGGCGGAAAAAAGATGCATATACTGAAATTTTTTGTCGGAAAAAGAGAGAAAAATGCGACGAAAAATTCTGTAAACATGAATATTGATACGTTATACTGGATTTACAGGATGGAATGCGGCAGTTCAGATTTTGTGTGAACTGTTAAGGTGATCCTGCCTGGTCCATGCGTTGCAACAGTGAGAGGAGGCGCAATATGTTTCGTATATTTCAGGAGGAAAAACTGATATCGGTTTTTATGTTTCTTTTTCTGGGGAGCAGTATTATCCTTCGGATATTCCTGGGACTGCTTTACCGGAATATGATAAAGGAGGCAGATAATATGGCTTCCACGAAGAACAGACTGTTAAAACAATGTAAGACGAAATTTGCCAGCTGTTATCAGCTGAGCAACGGCGTTGCCAACATACCCGTTTTTGTGGACAAGTTCCTGAATCGAATGTCATTGGGACATCTGTCTTTTGAGACGCTTTATCATCTTTCCGGCCAGCTGATGCTGTTGTCTGTGGTCTGTTCCGGAATCGGAGTCTGTAAAAGCATTGTGGAGGGACGTACAGTAGGAGACGTTCTGCCGTTTTACATTGTAAGCTTTTTCGGGCTGTATGTGTATTTCAGTGTATCGACGGTTGTGGATGTGCGGGGGAAGAAGCGGATTCTGAAAATAAATCTGGTGGATTATCTGGAGAATCACCTTTCGCCGCGTATTGAGGTAACCAGGCAGGATATCGAAATGCTGTACGGAGAATCCGCTTTTGAGGAAAAAACGGAAAACTACGGGCGTGTGCAGGGCGGCAGAAGCGGCAGAGGAAGAAACCGCAGAGGAAACAGGGGCCTGGTGCGTCCCCAGGGAAGACGGACAGTGGAACTGATGCCTATCGGAAACCGGCTGGCGGCTGGCGGGGAAGAGCTGAATGCCGCACCGGAAGTGGAGGAGACGGCAGAACAGATATATACTGCCATGCCGGCTGATGCGCAGGCACCTGCCATACAGATGCCCCAGAACGAAAATGATTCGCCTGAGGATTCCGCGGCGGTGACGGCGGAGGAACTGGAGGCATTGCTGAAGGAGTTCCTTACATAAAATACTTGAATTTGTCATATAACTTTGCTACACTTAGGAAAAGCTGTATGGCGCTTAATCCGGAGTGCAGGGAGTGACCTGTCAGATGCATTACGGATTGCAATGTGAGCATGTTTGATTTTACGTGTCAGTATGGGAGCCTGCGGAGAAAAGTTCGCAGGCTTTTGGCTGTGTAACCGGGTGGGACATCAGTGAAAGGAACCAGGGAGTATACATGAAAATCGTTATTCTGGAGAGAAACAGTGTGGGCACGGATGTGTCAGTGGAAGAGGTACGTGCGTTTGGAGAAGTTGTAATTTACGAGAATACAGTGACGGAAGAGGAAGTGCGGGAGAGAGTCCGGGATGCGGATATTGTGATTGCCAATAAGTCACCGTTGTGTGAGAAGACTCTCAGCGGGGCGGAGAAGGTAAAACTGATCTGCGAATTTGCCACCGGTTATGACAACTGTGATCTGGAATACTGCAGTTCCAGAGGCATTAAGGTCACCAATGTGCGGGATTATTGCACCGGCATGGTGGCACAGCATACTTTTGCTATGGCGCTTGCGCTGAGTCAGAAGCTGTTTTATTATGATCAGTATGTGAAATCAGGCGCGTACAGTGCTCAGACGCGCTTTTCCAATTTTGATCTGCCGTTTTATGAGCTGGAAGGGAAGACCTGGGGCATAGTGGGGATGGGAAACATCGGCAGAAGAGTGGCGAAGATTGCGGAGGCATTCGGATGCAAAGTGATCTGCTGTTCTGTCACTGGAAGCGGCAGCAGGACGGAATATCGCAGGGTGGATAAGGATACACTGCTTGGAGAGAGCGATTTTCTGTCGCTGCACTGTCCGCTGAGTCCGCTGTCACGCAATTATATTGATGCGTCCGCGCTGAAAAGGATGAAGAAGACGGCGGTACTTCTGAATGTGGCCAGGGGCCCTGTGGTGAATAACACAGATTTGTATGAGGCGCTGGTTAACGGGGAGATTGCTGCTGCGGGTCTGGACGTGGTGGAAAAGGAGCCGCTGGAGCAGGACAATCCGCTTAGCCTTCTGAAGGACAGTAACAGACTGATTATCACGCCGCATCTGGCCTGGGCCAGTGTGGAGGCCCGTACCCGATGCGTGCAGGAGGCGTGTAAAAATATCGCCGCGTTTCTGAGGGGCCAGGAGAGAAATGTGGTGAATGCAGGGAGACAGACTGCCGGAACAAACGGAGGAACGAAATAAAACCAATGATAGAAAAACTGAGACTACTTTACAGAAAATATGAGGAAATTATTGTATATCTGATTGTGGGGGTATTGACGACCATAGTGGCCTGGACGGCAAAGTTTGCCGCCAACGCGGTACTGTTCGGCAATACCATGCATCCGGACCACTTTCAGAACGGGGTACTCAGCATAATCAACTGGGTGGCGGGTGTGATCTTCGCCTATTTTACCAACAGGAGATTTGTCTTTAAAAGCGAGAAGCCCATGGCAAAGGAGGCGCCTAAGTTCGTGCTCTCCAGGGTGTCCACTTTGATTCTGGACGTGGTGGTGATGCAGATATTCACTGTCCTGAATGTGAATCTGGTGGTGGGAAGCGTGGTTTCCGCAGTGCTGGTAACCATTGCAAATTATGTGTTCAGCAAGCTTTTTGTGTTTAACAGGAAATGAACTTCCCGTTAAACACCATGTGGTCAGGGTTAAATTTCCCTGACCATTTCTCTGACCAGAGCGGCAGAGTGCTTTGCCGCGGCTTTCTCAAAGGTGGGATAATCCATTTCCGCACTGTCATCCGCCTTGTCCGATATGGCCCGGATAATGACAAAAGGAATGCCGTTGAGATAAGCGCCGTGCGCGATGGAAGCGCCTTCCATCTCCGCGCAGTCACCCTGGAATGCGGAAATCAGATGCTCTTTCATATCTTTGCTGGAAATAAACTGGTCTCCGCTGACCACCCGGCCCAGGACTACGCTTACATCCGGATTTGCCTTTCGGCAGGCGGCTTCCGCCAGGGAAATGAGCGATTCGTCCGCCTTGAATTCCCGGAATCCCATCTGAGGAACCTCTCCCGGCTGATACCCGAAAATTGTCACATCCATGTCATGGTGCAGAGCATCCTTTGAAATCAGAATGTCTCCAATGTCCAGTTCTGCATTCAGGGAACCGGCCACACCGGTATTGATGACATGGGTCACATGGAAGATATCTGCCAGAATCTGTACACAGAGCGCCGCGTTTACTTTCCCGATGCCGCAGCGGACAATGATAACAGAAGCGCCGTTGAGAAGCCCTTCATGGAAATCCATTCCTGCCTTTTTGATAATCTTATCGTTTTCCAGTTCTGCAATCAGCTGTTCCACTTCCAGCTCCATTGCGCCTATAATTCCTGTCCTGCTCATATTTTATGTTCTCCTGTTTATCGTTCTGCAACGCTTACTCCGGTTCCCCTTTCCGGAAGCATTTTCGGTTTCCGTCCTTTTTACTGCGGGTAAACCAGGCGGCTGTCATCAATATTGTACAACACATTTTCCAGATATCTCTTTGCCAGATAATTTGTCATGGGAAGGTTCATATCCAGGTAATTTCCGCAGTCCTTCGCGGAAGCGCCGGGGACTTCGTCCCTGTAGTCCCGGATGAACTCATACATCTGTGTAATCAGCGGTACGATATCCTGTGATGAAAGATCTCCGGCCAGCAGCAGATAAAAGCCGGTGCGGCATCCCATGGGGCCAAAGTAGATGGTTTTCTTCCCATATACCGGATGGTTTCTCAAAAAGGTAGCACCCAGGTGTTCAATGGTATGTACCTCTGCGGTGTTCATGACCGGCTCTTCGTTGGGGCTGGTCATGCGCAGGTCAAAAGTGGTAATGATTTCGGCGCCTATGTTATCTTTACGCGATACATATACACCGGGCTGTAATTTAATGTGGTCTATGGTGAAGCTTGCTATTTTTTCCATAATGGGAATCCTTTCTTTTATTCTGGCGGCAGTTCCGCCTTTTTATTGTATTTATAATAACAGGAAAAGTCAATGTTTTTAAGCGAATAAACCCACGAAATTGACATGGGCAGAGGATTATGGTAGATTGAATTCGGTGATTGCTTTTGCACAAAAGCGTTGGAGGAGAAGGACGTATATGGGACAATATGAGGAAAGATTAAAGCTGCTGGAAAAGTACTATACCGGGATTCAGTCATCATACGGATTTGAAATGAAGGGAAACATTGCCGCCAGGAAGATGGAGAATGCAATAAAAAAGTTTGCTCCGGATCTGGACAGAGAAAGTGTACTCGGATTTTATGATACAACGGTTACAGGGAACGGAAAAAACGGGTATATTTTTACGGACACAATGGTATATTACCTTGAGATTCTGGATACTCCCAGGAAGCTTCGGTATGAGGACATAGAGGATGTTGAACTGATTGACATGGGGAAGAAGGACGGGGACAATAAACTTCGGTTTCAGATGCGTGATGGAAGCGAAGTGATCTGGACAAACTGTGGACTTAACAAGACCCCGCTATATCACTTTTTTAAAGATTTGCTGGATTGCGGGGATGCAGCTTCCGCAGGAACCAAAGAGCAGGTGTCTCATGAGGAGAGCAGAAAATATGAAGGAGCCGTGGCAGGCGGGATAGCAGTGGCGGCACATGGCCAGGTCAATAAATCTTATGAGGAAGAGAAATTTCATGGCAGACAGGGGCATGGTTTTGCCGCGGAACGTGCCAACACTCTGTATGACAGGCTCACAGGGCACGACGCGAAGATAGTAGGAGACGACAATATCAAGAACGGCGCAGACAGGATTGTTGACGGGGTTGCCATCCAGTCCAAATACTGTAAAAGTGGTTCTGCGTGTGTGAATGAATGCTTTGACAAAGAGGGAAACTTCAGATACTGGGTGGATGGAAAGCCCATGCAGATAGAGGTTCCGTCGGATAAGTATGACGCAGCCGTAAAAGCGATGGAGGAGAAGATCCGGGAGGGAAAAATGCCGGGTATCACAGACCCGGAAGAAGCAAAGAATATTGTCCGGAAAGGACATTTTACATATGAACAGGCGAAGAATATTGCTAAGGCAGGGACAGTAGAGTCTCTGACATATGATGCTGTCAACGGCGCAATTATTGCCACATCGGCATTTGGAGTGACAGCGGTAATTACTCTTGCTGTAAATTTGTGGAGCGGAGAAGATTTTAATTCTTCTATTAAGGCGGCTACTTATTCGGGACTCAAGGTAGGCGGTACCGCATTTGTCACAACAATTATTGCCAGTCAGCTTTCAAAGGCAGGATTGAACAGTGCGCTTGTGGGAAGTTCAGAGGTAATTGTGGCTTTTATGGGCCCAAAGGCATCCGCTGTGCTGATTAATGCCTTCAGAAGCGGGAGCAAGATTTATGGCGCTGCGGCAATGAAAAGTGCGGCGAAGCTGCTGAGAGGAAATGTGATTACGGCAGGTGTGACAGTGGTGGTTTTATCATCTTTTGATATTGCCAACATTTTCAGAGGCAGAATATCCGGAAAACAGTTGTTTAAGAATCTGGCGAACACAGCGTCAACTGTGGCAGGAGGAACCGGCGGGTGGCTGGGAGGGGCCGCCGTCGGCTCAGCGATTCTTCCGGGAGTGGGCACTATCGTGGGAGGCCTGATTGGCTCCATTGCAGGCGGAGCCGCTGCCGGAAAAGCCACAGGTGCGGTTCTGAATAATTTCATTGAAGATGATGCAGATGAGATGGTGGGAATCATTCAGAAAGAATTCGAAGAACTTGCACAGGATTACCTTTTGAATCAAAAGGAAGCTGAGAAAATTGTAGAAGAACTGAGCAGGAAGCTGGACGGGAAAATGCTGAAAGATATGTTTGCAAGCTCTCACAGAAAAAAATTTGCGCGTCAATTGCTGGAACCCCTCATTGAAAAAGAAATCAAAAAACGAAAACGCATCAGGGCGGTATCGGATAAACAGATGGCAAAGGGGTTAAAGGAGGTTCTGGAAGAGATATCAGACAGCATCGACAGGGCGCCAACAGGTGACAGTACCATGCCAGTGTGAAGGCAGGCAACCGTTCAGTGACCTGCCCGAACTGTTATGAGAACAGAGGGAAAATCATTGGGAAAGAGAAAATGAGAACAGAAGCATACAGGAGTTTGTCGGAAAAGGTGATAATGTACACCGGGGGAAAGGAAAAAGGAATAATCTTCAGACATACGACGGTGACGAAGCAGACATTTGCGCAGTTAAGAGATTCCCTGCTGGGCCAGGGGAAGATCCTGGAAGAAGATTTCAGGAAGAAAATATATGTCATTTCGATAATGGCAGGTGCGGCGGATATGAATGAAGCAGTAGTGGCGGTGAGACTGTCAGGGGACAGTCTGGATTTCGCAGGATATGCGAGGGAGGGCCTGATAAAACAGCATACGGCGGAAAAAGCGATAGAGAAAATCTGTTCTGTCATTCACGCAGGGGTGTGTTCACCCGACATTTCGGAGGGCAGAGCGACGGGACCAGGTTCTGAACAGTAACATGTTAACATTTTGACAGGTTCAAAAAACAAATGGATGTGGCAATCCTCCGGTTTATCCGTGTATAATAAAGGCAGGAAGAAAGCATATGCACCATAAGGGCTGCATGCAGATACCGGTACAGGTTACAGAAAGGCAGGGTTATCAGAATGAAAGAGACAATTTTGAAGAAATTTCAGGAAGTATTTGGGGATGCGGAAGGTGTGAAATGCTATTTTGCACCAGGCAGGGTCAACCTCATCGGAGAACATACCGACTATAACGGCGGGCATGTATTTCCCTGTGCGCTGACCATTGGAACATACGGGGCAGCCAGACGGAGAGAGGATAACAGGCTGCGCTTTTACTCCATGAATTTTGAAAAGCTGGGTGTCATCGAATCTTCTCTGGAGGAACTGGTGCCCGCCAAAGAAGCAGGCTGGACAAATTATCCCAAGGGCGTAATGTGGGCTTTCGGAGAGAAAGGGATGAAAGTACCCTTTGGAATGGACCTGCTGCTGTATGGAAACATTCCCAACGGCTCGGGGCTGTCTTCCTCCGCGTCCGTAGAGATTCTGACAGGTTATATTCTGAGAGATTTCTTCGGGTTCGAGGTGAGCAATCAGGAACTGGCTCTGATCGGTCAGTATGCGGAGAATAACTTTAATAAAGTAAATTGCGGCATTATGGACCAGTTTGCCATTGCCATGGGAAAGAAGGACAATGCCATTTTCCTGGACACAGCGGACCTGTCATTTGAATATGCACCTATCGCGCTGAAAGGGGCGAAGATTGTCATTGCCAGCAGCAACAAGAAGCGTGGCCTGGGCGATTCCAAATATAATGAGCGCCGCAGCGAATGTGAGACTGCGCTGGCAGAACTGCAGAAGGTTGTGGAAATCAAGGGCCTGGGTGACCTGGACGAAGAAACCTTTGAAAAGTATGCATCTGCCATTGAGAGCGATGTGCGCAGAAGGCGCGCAAAGCATGCGGTTTATGAGAATCAGCGCACCATCCGTGCGGTGGAAGCACTGAAAGCGGATAACGTGGCGCTTTTCGGAAAGCTCATGAATGAATCCCATGTATCGCTGAGGGATGATTATGAAGTGACAGGCATTGAGCTGGATACGTTGGTGGAAGAAGCCTGGAAGATTGAAGGCGTTATCGGCTCCAGGATGACGGGCGCAGGTTTCGGCGGCTGTACGGTGAGTATTGTGAAGGACGAAGCCATCGACGGATTTATTGATAAAGTGGGTAAGGCTTATGAAGCCAAAATCGGTTATGCTGCGGACTTCTATGTGGTGGAAGTAGGGAACGGGCCTGTGACACTGTAAGGTTCCATGCGTGTATCCATAGAGACAGCAGCCGGGGGGCTGCCAGCTGCCCGGTGTCAGCACAGAGAAGCTGTGAGCGTGAGGCCGCAGTGTGGAAAAGGATTGCAGATGGCCGGCAGATGACATAAATGGCATGGAGAATGTGGCGGAGAAGGGAAAGCGAGGAGAGCAAAATGATTCAGTCAGATATCAGGAAACTGGTTTCTTACGGCGTACAGACAGGACTGGTTCCCACAGAGGATGTGGTCTTTACCACCAACAGGCTGCTGGAGCTGTTCGGGTTGGACGAGACGGAAGAGTCACTGGAACCGGAAGGGGTGAAGACGGAGGACCTGGAGGCGGTTTTGAACCGTATGTGCGATTATGCATATGAAAATGGATTTATTGCCGGGAACGGGGTGGTGTATCGGGATTTGTTTGACACTAAAGTGATGAGTCTGCTGATGCCCAGGCCCAGCGAGGTAATCATAAGATTCCGGGAACTGTATGAGACAGAATCGCCCAGAGCGGCGACGGATTATTATTATAAGCTCAGCAGGGATTCCGATTATATCAGAAGGTACCGCATCGCCAGGGACAGAAAATGGATTGTGCCTACCAAATACGGTGACCTGGACATTACCATCAATCTGTCCAAGCCGGAGAAGGATCCGAAGGCCATTGCTGCCGCCAGAAATGCGAAGCAGTCCGGGTATCCGAAATGTCTGCTGTGCAGAGAGAACGAAGGGTATGCGGGCAGGCTGAACCATCCGGCCAGGCAGAATCACAGGATTATTCCGGTGACCATCAACGGCAGCCAGTGGGGCTTTCAGTATTCTCCCTATGTCTACTATAATGAGCACTGTATCGTGTTTAATTTTCAGCATGTGCCTATGAAAATCGACCATGACACGTTTGTCAAGCTGTTTGATTTTGTCAAGCAGTTTCCCCATTATTTTGTGGGGTCCAATGCGGACCTGCCGATTGTGGGCGGTTCCATTTTAAGCCATGATCATTTTCAGGGGGGCCATTACGAATTTGCCATGGCGAAGGCGCCTGTGGAGAGAAGCTTCACAGTGGAAGGGTTTGAGGATGTGAACGCGGGCGTGGTCAGATGGCCCATGTCGGTGATACGGCTGAACGGTCCGGATACAGCCCGCATCATTGCCCTGGCGGACAGAATTCTGGACAAGTGGCGCAGGTATACGGATGAGCAGGCTTTTGTCTACGCCTGTACAGACGGGGAACCTCACAACACCATCACTCCCATCGCAAGGAGGCGGGGAGAGAACTTTGAACTGGACCTGGTGCTGAGAAACAATATCACAACGGAGGAACATCCTCTGGGGGTATACCATCCCCATGCAAAGCTGCATCATATCAAAAAGGAGAATATAGGTCTCATAGAGGTCATGGGACTGGCGGTGCTGCCAGCCCGTCTGAAGGATGAAATGGCGCAGCTGAAAGCGGCTATTGTGTCCGGGGCAGACCTGCGCTCCGACCAGGTGCTGGCCAAACATGCGGACTGGGTGGAGGAATTCAGCTCAGGATATGATCATATGGATGCGTCAAATATTGATGATGTCATTGAGAAAGAAATCGGCCTGGTGTTCATGGAGGTGTTGGAGGATGCCGGGGTGTATAAGAGAACACCCGAGGGCCAGCAGGCATTTGACAGATTTATACAGAGCCTGTAAACGACAGAAGAATTACAGGAGAGAGCCATGGCAAAATATGCGTTAATCAGTGACATACATGGAAATTATAAGGCTCTGGAGGCTTTCCTGGCATATATCAGGGAGAATCCGGTAGACGGTGTAATTGCGCTGGGAGATTATGTGACGGACGGTCCCTATCCGGAGAGGACTGTAAAATATCTGCGGGAGATAAGTGAAAAATATACCTGCTATATCATCCGGGGCAACAGGGAGGACTATCTGCTGAATAATACAGACAACAGGGAGGGATGGAAACCGTCATCTGCCAACGGCACGCTGTATTATACACTCAGGCGTCTGACACAGGAAGATATGGCTTTTCTGGCTTCTTTCCCCACAGAGCGGGAAGTGGCAATCGAAGGCTGTCCTTCGCTGTATATTTGTCATGGGGTGCCCGGAAAAGTGCGGGGGAATGTTCATGAGGAACCGGGGCTTATGGAGGAGGTGCTGAAGGAGCTGGCTTATGGCTGTCTGCTGGGCGGACACAGTCATCACCAGGAGAAAGCGGTGCTCTATGGGAAAACGTATATCAATCCCGGTTCACTGGGATTTGCCGTTGACAATGTGGGCAGGCGGGCGCAGTTCGCCATACTGACAGGGAGCCGGAATGGCTGGGAGGCAGAATTTAAGTCCATTTCTTATGACGTGGAGGGATATCTGGGGGCTTTTGCGGAGAGCGGTGTGGATGAACTGGGAATGACCCTGAATAAGGCGGTGAAGAAAAGCCTGGTCACAGGGGTAAACTATTTCTTTAAATGCATTGTCGCCATGGATGAAGAGGCAAAAAGGACAGAGGTGCGGTCCATTGCGGAAATGCCGGAAGAAGTGTGGAACAGGCTGGAGGAAAGATTCGGATTATGAAATTTTTACTGGTGGCAGTGAATGCAAAATATATTCATTCCAACCCTGCCATATACAGCCTGCGGGCTTATGCGGGAGCGAAGCTGCAACAGTATGTGGAACTGGCAGAATATACGATCAATCAGCCCATGGAGGAAATTCTCGCGGATATTTATGAGAGGAAACCTGATGTGGCTGGTTTTTCCTGCTACATCTGGAACTGGAGATTGATTCAGGAGCTTCTGACGGAACTGGCAAAGCTGCTGCCGGAGACGGATATCTGGCTGGGCGGTCCGGAGGTATCCTGGGATGCAGAGAATATTCTGCAGAAATATCTGCAGGTTACCGGGATTATGGTGGGTGAAGGGGAGGCGACATTCAAAGAGCTGCTGGAGACTTATGTGCGCTGTGGCGGCGCCGGAGAGGAATGCGGTGAAGCGGCGGAAAAGCAGCGGCCCGGAGGGATACAGGGACTATCGGCCCGGGCGGAAGCCGGATACTGGAATGTGGAGGCACAGTGGAAGAAAATTCCGGGGCTGTATCTGAGGTCGGGGGCAACGCCACCCCGGGCACAGGTGAAACTGGATGACATTCCTTTTCTTTATCAGGACCTGTCCCTTTTTGAGAACAGAATTATTTATTATGAGAGCAGCAGAGGCTGCCCTTTTCTCTGCAGTTATTGTCTGTCTTCTCTGGAAAAGCAGCTGCGTTTTCGTGACATAAATGT
This sequence comes from Acetatifactor muris, assembly GCF_024623325.1. Lineage (GTDB taxonomy): Bacteria > Bacillota > Clostridia > Lachnospirales > Lachnospiraceae > Acetatifactor > Acetatifactor muris. The sequence goes on along the minus strand of NZ_JANJZD010000007.1, from coordinate 80,514 downwards.
CATAAAAAAGGAACTGCAGTTTTTCCTGGATAACAGAGTAAAGCAGGTAAAATTTATAGACAGGACTTTCAATTGCAATTATGAGCATGCAATGGCCATCTGGAGCTATCTGGAAGAACATGACAATGGTGTCACAAATTTTCATTTTGAAATTTCGGCTGATATTCTGAGGGAAGACGAAATAGAACTGCTGGGGCGTCTGCGGCCGGGGCTGGTACAGCTGGAAATCGGTGTTCAGTCAACGAATCCCGGGACACTGAAGGCCATCCGGCGGGTGACAGAGCCGGAGAAGCTGGAAAAAATTGTGGCGTCCATTGGCAGAGGCGGAAATGTCCATCAACACCTGGATCTGATAGCAGGTCTTCCCTATGAGAACTACGAGAGCTTTGGAAGATCTTTTGACCGGGTTTACCGTATGAGACCTGAACAGCTGCAGCTGGGATTCCTGAAGGTACTTAAAGGCTCGGAGATGTGGGAGAGGGCTGAGGAGTATGGGATTGTCTACCGGGCTCAGCCGCCCTATGAAGTGTTGTATACCAGATGGCTTTCCTTTGAGGACGTGCTGAAACTGAAGCGGATTGAAGAGATGGTGGAGATTTATTACAACAGCGGACAGTTTACGCATACGCTGCCGTTTCTGGAGAAAGCATTTTCGAATCCTTTTGTAATGTATGAGAAAATGGCTGAGTTTTACGGGGAAAACGGATATTTTAAAGCAAGTCCTGCGCGGAGTTACCGTTATCAGGTGCTGTTTGCATTTGCATTAAAATATGATGAGAAAAGAGAAGCCGTATACAGGGAATTTCTGACATATGACATGTATCTGCGGGAGAAAGTGAAGAGCAGGCCGGTATTTGCGGTGGATTTGTCCGGGTATCGGGAAAGCATCCGTGATTTTTATCAGGAAGAGGAGAGGACACGGAGGTATCTGCCGGATTATGCAGGGTATGACGGAAAGCAGCTGAGTAAGATGACGCATTTGGAGCCTTTTTTCTGGCCGGTATGGGACAGGGAGCAGGTGGCTGAATTATATGAGAGCACCGGGACGGAAAATACCAGGAATGACAGGGAGCGTAAGGCAGAATTTGTTTTGTTCGACTACCGGAGAAGGAATCCGCTGAATTCTGAAGCGGAGACATGTCATGTGGTTTGCAGACAGACAGAAAATGAGGTATAATCTATATAATCTTTGTTGCGGAGGAGTATTTACCATGAAAGAGATTAGAAGTATAGTTTCATCTTTTCGGAAGACAGCCATAAAAGCGGTATGTATGCTTCTGGTTCTGACTGTTGCGGGAACATCTACTGCCTGTGCCGTAGGTAATCATAAGGAAGAAACCATGGACAGAAATGCGGCTCTGGAGTACGCTCTGGCAGATGCGGGACTGAAAATGGAGGACATTGTCCTTATGAAGCAGGAGCTGAAGAAGGATGGCGGAGAAAATTATTACGAAATTGCGTTCAACGGTTCCGACCATTCTTACCAATATGAGATTGATGCTGTTACCGGAACCGTGGAAGGAGTGAAAATTCAGGCGCTCTCCATGCAGACCCCAGAGGGAACTGAGCAGTCGACAGCGCAGATCCCAGAGGGAACTGAACAGTCAGCAACGCAGAGCCCGGCAGAGTCAGGGCAATCCGAACAGCAGGAACGGGGAGGCCGGGAAGGGGCGTCTGCTGCTCAGGGAGACCAGAACTCCGATGCCAGTCAGGCGCCTGTGGATGTCCAGCCTTCGGAAGAGCAGAATCAGACCGGGAATCAGGCGGAGCAAATCGATTTGGAGACTGCGAAGGCGACAGCTTTGGCCGATGCCGGTCTGAAGGAGACGGATGTGACTTTCACCAAACAGGAAACGGACCGGGACTACAGAGGGACGGAATATGACATTGAATTTTACACAGCCGAGGCGGAATATGAATATGAGATTAGTGCTGAGACCGGCATGATAATCGATAAGAGTGTGGAGCAGTTTCAGGTTCCCGGGGCTGTATCAGGCGGAGGGGCCGACAATGCGGATGGATATATAGGTTTGGAAAGAGCGAAAGAAATAGCGGTGGGGGACGCCGGATTTGGGCTGGAGGAAGTGGTGTTGACCAAAGCGGAGCTGGACTGGGATGACGGTCGTGCGGAATATGAAATCGAATTTCAGAAAGAATGTGAAGAGTTTGAATACTGTATAAATGCTCTGGACGGAAGCATCCTGGAATTTGATTATGACCATGACGACCACTGCAGCCGGAATCATACGCATCATGGATACCGCGGGTATTGAGGATGCGAATAAAAAAGTGAAACAGAAACGGAACCGGGCTGATTGTCCGGTTCTGTTCTTACGATTTGGCACATAAAATATACTCATACTTATTGGTTGTAGTCAGGGGAACTGCTTTTCGCTCTGCTTCAGTTTTTGCCTCAGGTGTCGTATGATAGAATCCTTGCTGGCAGATCTGAGACCTTCGGCAATACGTATCAGGCGCTCAATCCGAAAGCTTTCGCCCTGAGAAATCCAGTAATCTGCCAGCTGATAATACGTACGGCTGATATCTGTGTTGGTGCTGACGGCAAATTCCAGGAGGACAGAGGCTTCCTTATCATAACCGGATTCCAGCAGCAAATCGGACCATTTCTGCAGAGTACGAACCAGCAGGGTATAATTCTGGTCATATTCGGAGAGTACAGTGATGTTGGCTGTGCCGTACTCCAGCTTCAGGTCAGTGTTGGACCAGCCGGTGAGATTCACGGTCTTCCGGGAAGCGAGGGACTCCACAATGCCGATACACTCCATGACATCGGCATTCTCATTCATCAGATGGGTGGGAAATTTTTCAAGGGGGATGGTAACATAATTCAGATTATCCAGGGGTTTGCGGCGGACGGAATTGGCCTGAGATTCCCGGGTCCAGAAGTCTTTTTCGCTGCTGCGGTTCTTTCTTGCCTGCTTTTTCACATTGTAGGAAATCAGTACGGAAAAGGTAATAAAGCTTGCCAAAAATCCTAAATTCATATATAATTCCTTTCATAAGCTAAAGTTGTTATTGTCCATTGGGTGAACAGTAATTTCCAATTGACAGTGCCTGCCGCTGCTCCGGGAGTGAACTGCGGCAGAAGAGGGAAACAGGAGTATGCCATGTTTAACATGAATAATAAAAAAACAAAACAGAGGGTGTCTGCAGTTATTGTGATTTTGCTGGTGCTTGCCATGCTCATTCCCACTCTATCATATTTAGTTTATTAATTCAATACTTTGAGCGGCAGGAGAGATACTTAAAGAGTTAAAAGAGTATAAAAGTGACAGGCAGCCGGCCGGTCACGGAATGGGAAGTGACGGATAATGAGAAATAAAATCAAAAAATGGATGAGGAAAGTCTGTTTTCCAATATCAGTGACTGTATGTTTGCTTATGATTGGGATGACTGTGAAGGCACAGGAGAGCACTTCTGTCAAGAAGGGAATCTTTGCAGGCGATATTGATTTGTCCGGTATGAGCGAGGCAGAAGCAAGGCAGGCGGTTACAGATTATGTGGAAGGGCTGAAAGAGACGGAGATTACCCTGCTGGCCTCCGGGGACACGGAAGTGGCGGTGACGGCGGGCGATCTGGGTATTACCTGGGCGAATCCGGAGCTGGTATCCGAAGCGCTGGAAGTGGGAACCAGGGGAAATGTGATTGAACGATATAAGGTCCTGAAGGATCTGGAGCATGATAACCTGGTTTATCCGATTCAGATTTCGTTTAATTTGCAGATGATCAGTGATATTCTCCTGGAAAAATGCGTTCAGTACGACGTACAGGCGGTGGACGCCACGCTGACCAGGGAGAATGGAGAATTCCAGGTAGTGGAGGGCAAGACCGGCTATACCCTGGATGTGGAGACTTCCATTGACAAGGTAAATAAATTTCTGACGGAGGAGTGGGATCATACTGCATGCACGATAGCGTTGGATGTGGATGTGACGGAGCCCAGGGGAAAGGCGGAAGAACTGGCGCAGGTGAAGGATGTTCTGGGGACATTTACTACGTCCTATGCTTCTTCCGGATCCAACAGAAGCCAGAATGTGTCTAACGGCGCGAATCTGATCAACGGTACTTTGCTGTATCCCGGAGACGAGTTTTCCGCATATGAGAGTGTGGCCCCTTTTACCAAGGCTAACGGCTATTACATGGCAGGTTCCTATATGAACGGCAAGGTGGTGGACAGTCTGGGCGGAGGTATCTGCCAGGTATCCACAACGCTTTACAATGCGGTACTGCTGGCTGAGCTGGAAGTGACGGAACGCTTTAATCATTCCATGATTGTGACTTATGTGGATCCTTCCGCGGATGCGGCCATAGCAGAAGGGTCAAAGGACTTCAAATTTGTCAATAATCTGGAGTATCCTGTATATATTGAAGGTTCTACTTCCAACAAACATATCACATTTACCATTTATGGTAAGGAGACGAGGGCTTCCGACCGGGAGGTGCGCTATGAGAGCAAAGTCCTGGAAGTGAATCAGCCGCCTGCGGATATTATTTATCCGGATCCCGGGCAACCTATCGGATATATCGTGTATGACAGCGCTCACGTGGGCTATAAGGCACAGTTGTGGAAAGTTGTGCTGGAAGGCGGAAAGGAAGTCAGCCGCACACAGGTGAACAGCAGCAGTTATAAAATGGTGCCCAGGAGTGCCACTGTGGGAACGGCTACTGCGGACCCGGCGGCATACGAAGAAATCATGGCGGCAATCGGTACAGGCAGTGTGGATCATGTGAAGAATGTGATTGCCATTCTGACCGCTCAGGCCCAGGCTCCTGTGGAAAGCCCGGAAATAGGAGATGAATAATTGAAAAATGTGTTTCGGCGCGGAGGGATGCGATGAAGACAGGAAAAGTGCCGGAAAATGTCCTGAAACGTTCTGTTTTACGACAGATAAAAACGAAGAGAAGAGAAGTGTTGTGTGGCGCGGGGATAGGGGTGGACTGCGCCACTTTCTCATTTCCCGGGGAGGGTGAAATTGTATCCTGTGTGCAGGAAGCGGCTCTTGTTCCGGCAGGAATGCCGGGCTGTGCAGGGGGCTTTCCGGGGACTTTTATGACAATGGCTGCATTGATACAGAAATGTGTTAATAATCTTGCGGCGGGAGGCGGGAGGACGGCCGCTGTGCTGATCAGCCTGATGATGCCGGAATCTTCGGAGGAATCCGAGCTGAGAATGCTGATGGCAGAGGCGGAGGAAAAGTGCAGGGAACTGTCACTGCAGATAGCCGGCGGCCAGACCAGAATTGCAGAGGCAGTAAGCCTGCCTGTGGCAACGGTGACGGGGATTGGCAGAAAGTGGGAAGTATCCGCAGTTCCCGGAGATGCCAGGCCGGGGCAGGATATTGTAATCAGCAAATGGGTTGGACTGGAAGGAACGGCATATCTGGCAGGCAGACACCGGGAGAAGCTTCTGCGGCGGTATCCTGCGTGGTTTGTGGAAGAAGCAGAACACTTCGGGCGATATTTATCCATTGTGACCGAGGCGCAGGTTGCCGTAAAGCAGGGAGCAACGCTCATGCACGACGCCTCGGAAGGGGGTATATTCGGGGCACTCTGGGAGCTGGCCGAGAGAGCCGGTGTGGGACTGACAGTGGATATGCGGGGGCTGCCGCTTCGTCAGGAGACCGTGGAGGTGTGTGAATGCTGTGGTGCGAATCCCTATGAACTTCTGTCAGGCGGCTGTCTGATTATGATATCATCTGACGGGCCGGGGCTGACAGCAGCGCTGGAGATGGCTGGTGTTCCGGCGGTGACAGTGGGAAAAATTACGGACAGCAATGACAGAATTCTGCTGAACGGAGAAGAAATCCGATATCTGGACAGACCGAAGAGTGACAGTATGCTGCCGCTTTTCAGGCAGGATACAGAATTGTGACAGCATTTTTAAGCCTGACAGATTTGTTCGGTCCAGGAGAAATCAGAAATACAAAAAAGAGAGGAGAATAAAATGAGAGAGGCATTATTGGCGATAATTGAAAGGAACAGTCGGATTGACATCAAAGAACTGGCAATCCTTCTCGGAGTGGAAGAGGCGGCGGTGGCAAACGAACTGGCCGATATGGAGGCGGAGGGGATTATCTGCGGATATCATACTCTGATAGACTGGGAAAAAACTTCAAAGGAAAAAGTAACTGCGCTGATTGAGGTGCGGGTGACGCCCCAGAGAGGGCAGGGATTTGACAGTATAGCAGAACGCATTTATCAGTATCCCGAGGTTCAGAGCGTGTATCTGATTTCAGGTGGTTATGATTTGATGGTGATACTGGAAGGAAAGACGTTGCGGGAAGTATCTGCTTTCGTGTCGGATAAGCTCTCCACTCTGGATTCCGTACTCAGCGCCGCGACCCATTTCATCCTGAAGAAATATAAGGACCACGGTACTGTGCTGGCCAGAAAAAAAGAAGATGAAAGGGAGATGATTACCCCATGAGGAATCCATTAGCAGAAAAGATTGTGGAAATCAGACCATCGGGAATTCGTAAATTTTTTGACATTGCTCAGGAGATGAAGGATACCATCTCCCTGGGAGTGGGTGAGCCTGATTTCGATACCCCCTGGCATATCAGAGATGAGGGCATTTATTCTCTGGAGAAGGGAAGGACGTTTTATACCTCTAATGCGGGTCTCAAGGAACTGCGTGAGGAAATCGGCAATTATATTTACAGAAAACAGGGGATTCGCTATGAACACCCGCTTAAGGAAATCCTGGTCACGGTGGGCGGTTCGGAGGCTATTGACATAGGATTTCGTGCCATGATTAATCCTGGAGATGAGGTGCTGATTCCCCAGCCAAGTTTTGTCTCTTATGAACCCTGCGCGGTGATGGCAGGGGCGAAACCGGTGATTATCAATCTGAAAGCGGAAAATGAATTTCGTCTGACAGCCAGGGAACTGGAGGAAGCCATTACAGACAGGACGAAGATTCTGGTGCTGCCTTTTCCCAACAATCCTACCGGAGCCATAATGGAGAGAAAAGATCTGGAGGCCATTGCGGAAGTGATATTAAAACATGACATTTATGTCATGTCAGATGAAATTTACGCTGAGCTCAGTTATAAGGAGAAGCATGTGTCCATTGCACAACTGCCAGGGATGCAGGAACGCACTATATTGATTAACGGTTTTTCCAAAGCCTTTGCCATGACCGGCTGGCGGCTGGGATATGCGTGTGGTCCGGAGCTCATCATTGAACAGATGATTAAGATTCATCAGTTTGCCATCATGTGTGCGCCTACCACCAGCCAGTATGCGGCTATCGAGGCCCTGAAAAACGGTGACGAGGATGTGACGGAGATGTGTACTGCCTATAACCAGAGAAGGCGGTATCTGCTGCATGCATTCAGAGAGATGGGACTGGAGTGTTTTGAACCGTACGGGGCATTTTACATATTTCCCTGTATTAAGGAATTTGGTCTGACCAGTGATGATTTTGCCATGCGGTTTCTGAAGGAAGAGAGAGTTGCGGTAGTACCCGGAACGGCATTCGGCGACTGTGGAGAGGGGTATCTCAGGATATCATACGCCTCTTCGCTGGAGAATCTCAGGACTGCAATGCAGCGGATGAAACGATTTGTGTCAAAGCTGAGAGAAGAGAAGAAAGGATAAAAGACAGCGGCCAGACGGCTGAGGGAGAGGAGAAAAATGAGGAAAAAAATTCTGGCGGCGATGATTGCTGCAACGACATTACTGTGTGCATGCTCTTATGATTTTGGAGCAGGCAATTTGGGAGGCGGACAGAAGGAAGAGAGCGGGCAGGAGCAACAGGGACAGGAAGAAGGCTCCGGGCAGGACAGCGGAGCCGATGAAAAGGAAGAGACAGATGATTATATCAGAGGAACCAATACGGATGCCGGCTGGGAAAGCGAATTCTGGGGATTGCATTTTACAGCGCCGGAAGGCCTTTACATGCTGAATGAGGAAGGCCTGAACACCGCGATGGGACTGGGAAAAGAACTGGTTTCGAAGAACTATTCTGAGCTTCAGGCAACGTATGCGGAAATGGTGTCTCTATATGAGATGATGTGTATGAGTCCCGGGGGAGAAACGAATGTGGTTGTGACCGTGGAAAAACTGTATATGAAAAACATGTCATCTGCGGACTATATGAAGGCTGCCATGACGCAGCTTGAGGCTCTGAAGGAGCCGGTATATACAATCCTGGAGAATGATGGCAATGAGACGGAGATTGGAGGAGAAAATTTCTGCGTTGCAAAAGTTAAGGGAGAGAGCGGCGCTGCTTCTCTTTATCAGGATTATTATGTGCGGGTTAAGAATAACCGGGCGCTTATCATTATCATCACTTACGGAGACGGTGACGAGGAAGGTGCTCAGACAATTCTGAACAGCTTTGAGGCGTATTGACGGAGGAAGATGTGCATATCATTTTACATCAACCGGAGATTCCGGGGAATACGGGAAATATCGGGCGTACCTGTGTGGCTACAGGCACGCCCCTGCATTTGATTGAACCTTTGGGATTTCGGCTGGATGAGAAGGCCATCAGGCGTGCGGGAATGGATTATTGGCATCAGCTGGACGTGCATAGATATATGAACTTTGAAGAATTTCAGAAGCTGCATCCGGGAGCGAAAATCTGGATGGCGACGACAAAAGCGAGACATGTTTATACGGAAGTTGCGTATGGACCTGATGATTATCTCATGTTTGGCAGAGAGAGTGCCGGAATTCCGGAGGAAATTCTGGTGGAACATCAGGAGAACTGTATCCGAATTCCCATGCTCCCGGCCATTCGTTCTCTGAATCTGTCCAATTCCGTGGCTGTTGTATTGTATGAGGCGCTGCGTCAGAACGGTTTTGGAGGGATGCAGCAGGAGGGGGAGCTGCACCGGCTGCAGTGGAAGCGCTGAGTGGACAATAACAGGACTGAAGGCCTTGCTTTATAAAAAGTTCACTTGTATTGGCAGGTACTTTCAAGTATACTAAGGAAGATATGGAATACCTGAAAGTTTAATTGCTGAGTCCGGCAGCTTACTGTCGGATACAGGGAAATGAGGAAACGAAATCGTGTCAGAGATATATGATGAAAAGGAAGAGGCAGAAGTAAAGGAGCAGACAGCGGCAGAGGACGGAACAGAAGTAACTGCGGGGAAGAAGTCAGGAGAGGAGACACCGGAGGCTGAAGGGAAGAAGGCTGACCTGACAGAGAATCATTCGGATGCTTCCACAACAAAAAATGCAGGAAAAAGCGACAACAGCGAGTACGAAGATGTCTGCTTTATCTGCCGCAGGCCGGAAAGTAAGGCAGGTAAGATGTTTAAGCTGCCCAACAATATCTGTATCTGCAATGACTGTATGCACAAGACTATGGAGACAGTCAGTCAGTTTGACTATCAGGGAATGCTGAACAACCCTCAGCTTCAGAATGAGCTGGATCAGCTGACAAAGCAGGGTGGGTTTCCCAATATCAGCTTTGTCAATCTGGCAGATCTGCGGGGGGACGGCGGGATTCCCAACAAGCAGAAACTTAAGAAGAAAAAGAAGCAGGAGAATGAACAGCCGGCGCTGAATATCCGGAATATTCCCGCGCCGCATAAGATTAAAGCCAGTCTGGACGAGTATGTGGTAGGGCAGGACCATGCCAAAAAGGTGATTTCTGTGGCGGTATACAACCATTATAAACGGGTGGCCACCGGCACCATGGACAACATTGAGATAGAAAAGTCCAATATATTGATGATAGGGCCCACCGGCTGCGGTAAAACCTATCTGGTTAAGACACTTGCCAGACTCCTGGATGTGCCCCTTGCCATTGCGGATGCCACTTCTCTGACAGAGGCGGGATATATTGGCGACGACATCGAGTCAGTAGTGTCCAAACTGCTGGCCGCTGCAGACAATGATGTGGAAAAGGCTGAAAGAGGCATTATTTTTATAGATGAAATTGACAAGATTGCGAAGAAGAAGACTACCAATACCCGGGATGTCAGCGGGGAGAGTGTACAGCAGGGGATGCTGAAACTCCTGGAGGGAGCGGAGGTGGAGGTACCTGTAGGTGCCAACAGTAAAAATGCCATGGTTCCGCTGGCCACGGTGAACACAAGGAATATTCTGTTTATCTGCGGAGGTGCTTTCCCGGATTTGGATGTAATTATCAAAGAGCGACTGAGCAAAACAGCTTCTATGGGATTTAACTCCGAGCTGAAGGATAAATATGACAAGGATAAAAATATCCTGTCAAAAGTGACGGTGGAGGATATCCGGAAGTTCGGGATGATACCTGAATTTATTGGCCGTTTGCCCATTATCTGTACACTGGAGGGGCTGAATGCGGAGATGATGGTGAAGATTCTGAAAGAGCCGAGAAACGCGATTCTGAAGCAATATCAGAAACTGCTGGAGCTGGATGAAGTAAAGTTGGAATTTGCAGACGAAGCCCTGGAAGCCATTGCGGACAAGGCTATGAAGAGAGAGACCGGTGCCAGAGCGCTGCGATCTATTATCGAGGAATTTATGCTGGATATCATGTATGAGATTCCGAAGGATGATAACATCGGCAGGGTTACTATTACCAGGGAATATATCGAGGGGACCGGAGGTCCGGTTATTGAGATTCGGGGAAATCTGTTGCTGGAATCTTCTTCGGAGCTTAACCCGCCGACTCAGGGGAATACCTGAGAATATTGTGCCTGCCGCCGAAAGCGAACAGCCACAGATAATGCCATAAAAGGGAGAGGGAAATGAACGCTGCGTCTATTATGAAGCTGATGAGTGCTAAAAACCAATTCAGTAATAATCACCCGAAGTTTGAAGCGTTTTTAAATTCGGTATTCTCAAAGAAGATGGAAGAAGGTACTGTGATTGAGATGACGGTGACCCGGCCGGGGGAGAAACCGCTTACTGCGAATCTTAAGGTACAGCAGTCGGATCTGGAGCTGCTGGAGGAATTGAAAGGCCTGATGAAATGATACGGAAGAACCTGGCCCGTTGGCTGAGTCTGCTTGGTATTATGATTTTTGGTATTCTGACAGTGATCTTTTTCTTTTCTACCAGGAGAATGTATACAGGATCGGAAAGCGTGTACCGGGAGTGGGATAATGTGCTGATAAAAATGCTGTATCTGGGAGTGATTCTGGCAATCTGCGGGCTGCTTATCAGAGCGCAGAAGCTGTTAACGCTGAAAAGGGTGCATATAGCGGCAGTTGTGATTTCTGTGCTGGCAACAATTATCTGTATCATTCTGACAAATGGAGCCAAAAGTATACCGGATGCGGATCAATGGTATGTCTATGTGGCGGCAGAAGGACTGTTTTATAAGGATTATACAAATCTGCAGAATTATATTTACTATATGGTGTATCCCTTTTTGTTGTGTTTATCAGAATTATATGCTGTGATTGCAAGGATTGCAGGGACAATGAGCTATGAGGTCCTGCGATATGCCCAGGCTGCATTTGTTGGAATCAGTGTCTATTTTTCATACCGCATTGCCAGAGAACTTTTCAGACATGTGGCTGCGGAATGTCTCTGCCTGTTGTTTACATTGCTTTTTGTTCCAATGTGGTTGTATTCCCAGTTCCTTTACGGGGAAACCTTTGGCGTCTGTATGTGCCTGATCAGTATTTATTTCTTTTTGCTGGGGAATCGTCCCGGACGGGGGAAGACAGGAAGGGAAATTTTATATTGGAGTATAGCAGTTATTGCGTTTGGAATTACATATATTGTGCGTCCTGCTTTACTGGTTGTATTTGTCGCCATGGCGATAATCCAGGTATGCCTCTGTATTAAAAATAAAATTATTTTCCGATTGTTTCCTTTGGGGCTTATGCTTATAGCAGGCATTTTCGGACAAAAGCTTATGTCGGTACAAATTGGCAGGGCTGTGGGAGTCGATGTAGATAACGGAATGCCGGTTATATCATTATTGATTGCCATGGGAATGCAGGATAATGATCCAAACAATACAGGTGCCGGAAGCTATAATGGATATAATTATAACCTTTTTGCGGAAACGGGATATGACCAGGCCGAGGCTCAAAAGCTTGCGTTGCAAGATATAAAAAGGTCTCTGTACAGGTGGTATCGCAATCCTGTAAGTATGATGGAGCATAATACAGAGAAGATTTTGAATCAATGGACAGAACCCGCTTATGATGCTTTTACTTTGACCTGTAAGATGGAAGAGCCGGACAAGTGGGTGGACAATCTGTATTATAACGGCCTGCATAATTTTGTCTACAGCCTGCTGGATTGCTTTCAGAGCCTCTGTTACTTTATGCTTACTTTCTGGTTCCTGCATCTGTATAAGGAAGAAAGAACTGCAGCGGAAAAGCCGGATCCAAGGGATTATCTGATTGGATTGATTCTGATTGGAGAGGTATTTTTCAGCATTCTGTGGGAGGCAAAAAGCAGATACATTTTCCCGTATATGGTTATAGTGATTCCCTGCGTTGCAGGAAGTTTTGTGCATTTCTATAATTGGCTTACAGGAAAAAGCGCTGCATGGATGAGAGGGAAGCAGAGGGAAACAATATGATTTATCTGTCACATTTTTCTTTTCCGGATATCGAGCAGGAATACAGCTTTATTATGGCATTGAAGAGGACATGCTATGATACGGTCTATCCCTTCCAGATATTGTCCAGACATGGCCTGCGGATGCTGGATTTTGAACCCATCACTATTTTGTATGGGGGGAACGGTTCCGGCAAGACTACGGCGCTCAATGTAATTGCCGAGAAGCTGAAGCTGGAGAGGGATACTGCCTGTAATCGATCTAACTTTTTTGAGGATTATACCAGAATGTGTGACTTTGAGGTGCAGGAGAAGATTCCGAAGATAAGCAGAATCGTTACAAGCGATGATGTCTTTGACTTTATATTGAATCTGAGAGAACTCAACGAAGGAATAGATCGGAAACGGGAAGATTTGTTTGAAGAATACCTGGAGAACAAATATTCTCATTTCCAGATGAAGTCACTGGATGACTATGAACAGCTGAAGAAGATATGCATGGCACGCAGTAAAACGCAGTCAAAGTATGTCAGAAATAATCTGGCGGATAATGTGCGGGAACATTCCAATGGAGAAAGCGCTTTTTTGTATTTTACAGAGAAAATCCGGGAAAACGGATTGTACCTTCTGGACGAGCCGGAGAATAGTCTGTCACCCCAACGTCAGCAGGAGCTGATGAAGTTTCTGGAGGATTCCGCCCGTTTTTTCGGGTGCCAGTTTATCATATCCACACATTCGCCGTTTTTGCTTGCCATGCGGGGAGCAAAAATATATGATATGGATGAGGAAGTGGTTGACGTAAAGCGATGGACAGAGCTGGGTGGTATCCGTGCCTATTATGAATTTTTTAAGAAAAATGAAGCTCAGTTTTAAGAGAAAGAGGACAGACATTTTACATGCCCGTCCTCTTTTTATTCGATATGGCACAGCAATTGGCCTTCAACCTAGCGCTGCGCAGCTGTTCCGTTTCTGCCAATTAGTTATAATTGTCGATGCAGGGCTGGAACATGCTCTTATTCACGCCGCAAAGCGGGCAGCACCAGTCATCCGGCAGATCCTCAAAAGCAGTACCGGGAGCGATGCCATGCTCAGGATCACCTTTTTCAGGATCATAGGTATAGCCGCAGGGATTGCAAAAATATTTCTTCATAGTGAATTCTCTCCTTTCTTAAAGCTTAAACTCAAACGCCAAAGCGTTTGCCATTAACCAAAATATCTCTTTAACAGACCTTCAAACGCTGAAGCGTTTGCTATTAGCTGAAATATCTCTTTAACAGACCTTCAAACGCTTTTCCGTGTCTGGCCTCATCTCTTGCCATCTCATGAACAGTATCATGAATCGCATCCAGATTTGCAGCTTTCGCGCGTTTTGCAAGGTCAAATTTACCGGCGGTAGCTCCATTCTCGGCGTCCACTCTCATCTCCAGATTCTTCTTGGTGGAATCAGTCACAACTTCACCCAGAAGTTCGGCGAATTTAGCAGCGTGCTCTGCCTCTTCGTAAGCAGCCTTCTCCCAGTACAGACCGATTTCAGGATATCCTTCTCTGTGGGCAACTCTTGCCATAGCCAGATACATACCAACCTCTGAGCACTCACCTTCAAAGTTTGCACGCAGATCCTTGATAATATCTTCAGGAACACCCTGAGCAACCCCTACCACATGTTCTGCAGCCCAGGTTCTGTCAGCGGACTGAGCAGTGAACTTTTCAGCGGGTGCATGGCAGATAGGGCATTCGGAAGGAGCGGCATCGCCTTCATGAACATAACCACATACTTGACATACATACTTCATAATTTTATCTCCTTTTCTTTCTATATTGATTTTTTGCTATGTAAGCTGTCGGATCATGCAAATCTCCGGTCGCTTTTGCGAGAGGTATATGCATTTATTCCCGACACCTATTATATAGGTTTTTGATTGAAAGTCAACCATGCATTAAGAAAAAATTTTCTGAAAAATATGAAAAAAATATTATTTCAAAATTCTGTTCAGTCTGGAACCAAGACGACTTAATATTTCGTTTGTGATGGTTCCGCACTGTTCGGCCACATGATCAGCTGTAATTTCCAGTGCACCGGATTTTCCGATGATAACGGCGACATTTCCAGCCTGGACCCGCGGAATATTGCTCACATCTACAATGGTCTGATCCATGCAGATTCTGCCGATAATGGGGGCCATACAGCCGTTGATCAGGACTCCGCCGATTCCGTAAGACAATTCTCTGGGCAGTCCGTCCGCATAACCGATGGAAAGAGTGGCGATACGCATATCGTATTTGGCTGTAAATGCGGTTCCGTATCCGGCAGCTTCCCCTGTATAAAGTGTTCTGACAGAAATTACACGTGCTTTCAGAGACAGAACCGGGCGCAGAGCACCGCGCCAGAGGTTGGTATCGTCTTCTGTGCTTAAAAGGCCGTACAGCGCAATGCCGGGCCGCACATAATCTGCGGCAAGCGCCGCTTTGCTCCAGGTATTTCTGCTGGCGGAACGATGTGCGCGTCTGGACTGTTTTTCCTTATTTTGCAGCAGATTTAAAATGCCATAGCTGGCCAGGAGATGGAGACCACGGCAGGGATATTCCTTTTCTTTTAAGTAATTTACTACCTGATAAAAAGCTGTGATCTGACTTTCTGTAAATGCTCTGTCCTCCGGCCGGAGGGAATCACTGACTGACAGGTGAGTAAACATTCCGTCGATAACCAGATTTTCCATTTTATAGACCGACGCAATTTCTTCCAGATTTTCACATCGAATTCCCAGCCTGTGCATGCCGGTATCGACAGCCACATGGACATGCAGAAGCTTTCCGAAGCTGCTCAGCAGACGGGCATAGTGATAGTCGATGACAGCCTGAGTCAGCAGATAGCGGCTGAGCAGAGGGAAATCATCCGGGGGTGTATACCCTAATATCAGGATTCTGCCCTTGACTCCGGCTTTCCGCAGTGTGATTCCTTCTGACAGACAGGCGACACAAAATGATGTCACATTCAGCTTGTTCAGCTGACGCGCGATGAGCACGGCACCGTGGCCGTAGGCATCGGCTTTTATTGCCGGCATCAACCTGCAACTATCGGGAAGCCGTGAGCGAAGGAATGATACGTTGTGCTCCAGCGCATTGCTGTCCACCTCTATCCAGGCGCGGAAGTCTCCTCCGCCTTCATAGGGATCGGCGGCTTTGGGCTTTGAAAATGTGCGTGGTGCTGCGGCCTTTCTTGGGTGTGCCTTCTGGGCCATTACCCGTGATGTACCGCGGATATTCGGCAACTTTATACTCCGCAGATCAACAGCTTTTCTGCGCTCTGCTTCCTGGTCCTGTGTATCTGTCTGATTTCCCGGTTCCTGCCAGGAATATTGCTCGTCATTTTCTACATCAGACAATTCAAAAGTAGCTTCTTTTTCTGATAATGCATATTCTTCGGACAAATTCTCTTCCGGTAAGGCCTCTTCAATTGAAGGTTCTGATTCCTGAAAAGCACTATCGTCCGTTTCTCTGAGTCTGGCAAGTTCACCGTCGTCAGGCTCTCTGAGGCTGGCGATTTCATCGTCGTCGAATTCCGGCAGGCAATCAGATTCGTCGGCAAAGGAGTTGATTCCGTTGGCTGTTTCAGCCGCTGCTTTCGGCAAAGGACTGATGTCTCCCATGTCTGAGACTGTCAGTTCACTGTCTTCGCCGTCCTGATTTTCCTGTGATACAGGCGTTTCTGTTTGTACTTTTTCCTGTGAAAATCTGTGCAAATCTGAATTTCCTTTCTTATTTAAATCCGTATCAGAAAGCAGGGATACATCTGTGGGCCCCTTTTCCTGAAGTCCGGAAGTACTTGCTGTTTTTGCCGTGCCTTTTCGTTTCTGCAGGAAAGAATTCCGGGCCTGCTCGAACATTGGAAGAAGACGGGGCAGAACACATCTCTGTAAATAGAGAATCAGAAGACTGGCAACAACCGACAGCTGTGCCACCACAAGATAGTGGACAATGCTGTTACCAACAAGCTGAGGAGTCCAGTGTAATAATTTGGCCAATCCGCGGACTGCTACAATAATTGCCGGGTGAAGGATATAGATCCAGGCAGAGGCAATGCGGAACTCTCCGGCAGATGCTTTGGGCACACTGCTGAGACACAGATATAGAAATATCATGACCGGAACCAGGGCCAGATACATACTGTCGTGACGCTGCAGCTGAAAATGGCGTAAGGTAAAGGCTTCGGCTGTCATCAGGATAAAGGAAGCCGAAAGACCGATATAATAGAGACGAATCATCTGGCTGTCCGTGGGCAGGGAAGGTTTGTCTGTCTGCTCTGAATTTTCTTCCGGCTTTGCTGGATTTCGTAGGGCGGAAATTTTCTCCTCCCACAGGGACATCCATACCCCCAGCAGCAGGAACAGCGGGGCAAGAAACAGTCCGTTGCGCGTATGAGACCACAGACGGAAGCCAAATTCGTATACTGCATTCAGCGCGGGAACTTTCTCGATAAGGCCAAAGTAACTGTCACCCAACAGACCGATGATATACAGGATCGCAGATACCACGGTGGCCCACCGCAGATTCAGGAAAAGGCTCATCACATAAACGATGACCATGCCCAGTATGCAGGCCGGAAAATACCATAAATGGTAAAACGTGCCGTCAAAAATAAGCATACGGAACAAACCGCCGAAGGTGAGTTCCGCATAATGACCTGCGTATATACCGATCGGCAGATACAACAAAATACAGAAAACATACAGCAGAAGCGTTTTCTTTAAATATTTTATCAGACCGCTCAGATTTTTATCAGCTGCCGACATAAAACCGGCAGCTGTAAAATGACCGGTTACCATGAAGAAAAAGGGAACGGCGGTTCTGGCAAGGATTCGTGTCAGAAAGAAATCCATTCCCTCGTTCATAGAGGCCAGAGGAGAGGTGTGAATTGCAATGACAAGCAGAGCAGCCACTACCCGAAATCTGTCAAGACCGCCGTAATTCTGTCTGGTATGCATATTTATACCCTCCTGTCCGCTTTAGCGGACATTTATTTTGCATTTGTGATTGTTGTCTGCCCTTCTATATTACACGTTTTCACTCTTTTGCTCAAGTGCCAATTCCAAAATTCGGTCAAGAACCTGTCGGAAAGAATATCCGGCGGCTTTCATCATGCCGGGATAACGGCTGTGCTCTGTAAAACCGGGAATGGTATTTACTTCATTGAACAATACCTGACCTTCAGGGGTGAGAAACATATCCACTCTGGCAAAACCGGTGCATCCGAGAATGCGGTAAATGGATTTTGCCGCTTCCTTGATTTCGGCTGCCTTGGTGCCGGTGATCCTGGCAGGCACGTGAATACTGGAGGTTTTCAGAGTATATTTTTCTGTAAAATCAAAGAAACCGCCGGAAAGTTCGATTTCATCCACTTCGCCGGTTACCAGTTCTCTGTTGCCCAGAACAGCACACCCTACTTCAAACCCTTCAATATTTTTCTCCAGAAGCACCTGACTGTCATACTGAAATGCCAGAGTGACTGCGGCGGACAGATGCTCTTTCCCGGGAACCTTGGTGACTCCGTAAGAGGAACCGGCCTTCACAGGTTTCACATAAAGGGGATAGCCAATCTCCTCCGCAAAGGCTGATGCCTGCTCAAAAGGGGTATCGGGTTCCAGCACCATATGTCTGGGCACGGGGATTCCGGCAAGGCTGACCAGCCTGTGGGCCCTGTCCTTGTCCATGCTGAGTGCGGAAGCCAGTGTGCCGCATCCTGCCAGAGGAATACCGCACAGCTCCAGCATTCCCTGAAGGGTGCCATCCTCTCCGTTGCAGCCGTGAAGAACCGGGAAGGCGATATCCACCGGGAGACGTGAAATGTTCCCATCCTCCAGTAAAAGCAGACAGTTTTCCCCGCGATTGGGGGATAAGACAGTCGGTGTGCAATCCTGATCGTTGTGCCAGGTGTCATTGAGCAGTTTTTGTATCGGACCGGTGTAATAATACCAGCTTCCGTTTTTGGTAATACCAATCATCAGGGGATTGTATTTTTCCGTGTCAAGGTTGAGTATGACACCGGAAGCGGAAGAAAGTGATACACTATATTCGGGGGAACAGCCTCCAAAGAAAACGGCAACATTTAATTTTTTCATTACAAAATCCTTTCTTTATAGAAATTCTATTCGTTCTTATCCTACAACTAAACCATGGAAAAGTAAATAGTTGGAAGTTTAAGATTTTTTAATGGTAAAATTTTTTTTATTTTACAAATTGG
Source organism: Acetatifactor muris (assembly GCF_024623325.1). Lineage (GTDB taxonomy): Bacteria > Bacillota > Clostridia > Lachnospirales > Lachnospiraceae > Acetatifactor > Acetatifactor muris. The sequence continues at coordinate 61,787 of NZ_JANJZD010000007.1, read as the reverse complement.
AAAGAAGAATGTGGTATAATATTCGCAGTGAGCAGAGTCAGTCAGGCCAAAACGGATGTGACGCCTTCCCGAGTCCCTGTTTCCGGGGGGCGGGGCTCTGCCCGGATGTTTGTGGATATGATCCAGGGAGTAAGAGCATGAAATTCAGAACACGGCTTCGGGTTACATTTGTGACAATTATTGTTTTGCCTTTGGTGCTGACGGCATTGGCATTCAGCGGAATCGGTTTGTATCTGATGAATGTTCATCAGGGCTTTCCTGCTGTGGATTTGGATTACACTGCCATGACGGAAAATATGCGGGAGGTGGTGGATGCCACGGACCAGGTATTTTCATGTCTGAAGGAGCAGGCGGAAGCAGATGCTTCCAGACTGGCAGATATGCAGTATCTGGAGGAACTGAATTCCGGGATAGCCCGCAGAACCACTTATATCATAGTGAGAAAAGGGGATGGGCTTTATTACGCGGGAAACGAAGAGGCGGCAGAGGTGATATTTTCCAGGCTGCCCGGATATGGAGAGCGGGATCTGTCGGAGGATCCGGGCATTTACTATGATGACCTGGACAAATTTGTCAAGCAGCTGGATTTCCTGTTCCCTGACGGCAGCAGGGGAAGTGCTTTCGTGGTCACAAAGGTGAATTCGCTGATCTCCAGGAAACTGCTGGTGGATATGTTTGTGGCAATTCTTCTGATTTTGAGTTTTACCGGTTTCATGCTGACCAGATGGATTCGCAGAGGTGTATTTAATCCCATCAATGAACTGAACGCAGCCATGCGTAAGATAAAGGAAGGCAATTTTGAGTATGCCCTGGAGACGGACGCAAAAGGTGAGATTGGGGACTTATATCGCAATTATGAGGATATGCGTCTGCGGCTGAAGGAAAATGACGAAGAAAACAGGGAGAGTGAAAAGCAGAACAGGGAGCTGGTCAGTAATATATCGCATGATCTGAAAACGCCCATCACAGCAATCAAGGGATATGTGGAGGGAATCATGGACGGAGTGGCAGACACGCCGGAGAAGATGGATAAATACATTAAAACCATCTATAATAAGGCAAATGATATGGAACGGCTGATCAACGAGCTGACCTATTATTCCGGAATTGACAACAACCGAATTCCCTATAATTTCCATCGAATCAATGTGGCGGATTATTTTGGAGACTGCGTGGAGGAAGTGGGACTGGATCTGGAACAGAAGAATATAGAGCTGAACTACTCGAACCTCACGCAGCCTGACACGATTGTCATTGCTGATCCGGAGCAGATGAAGAAAGTCATTAATAATATTATCAGCAACAGTGTAAAATATCTGGATAAGTCGCGTGGGATAATTGACATTCGAATTCTGGACGAGACGGATTCCATACGCATTGAAATCGAGGACAACGGAAAAGGCATCGCACAGAAAGACCTGCCGAAAATTTTTGAGCGGTTTTACCGCACGGATGCTTCCCGAAATTCGGCTCAGGGAGGCAGTGGCATCGGTCTGTCCATTGTACGTAAGATTATAGAAGACCATGGCGGCTACATCTGGGCAACCAGCAGGGAAGGGGAAGGAACCTGTATGCATTTTGTGTTGAGAAAATATGTTGAGCTGCAGGATGAAAAACAGGTGACAATTTAGCAGAAAATAAAACAGTAAGTAATCGTTCAGCCGATGGCAGAATGGTTACCACAATTATAAAACAGAGAGGGATACGGGAAAGGCGGGTTATTGAAATGAGCAGGATTTTGATTATCGAAGATGAAGTTGCAATTGCGGATTTGGAAAAGGATTATCTGGAATTAAGTGATTTTCAGGTGGATATCTGCAATACCGGAGATGAAGGGCTGACTATGGCGCTGAACGGAGAATATAATCTGGTGATTCTGGACCTGATGCTTCCGGGGATGGACGGATTCGAGGTCTGCAGGAAGATTCGTGAGGACAAAAATATCCCCATTTTGATGGTTTCCGCCAAAAAGGATGACATTGACAAAATCAGAGGTCTGGGACTGGGAGCGGATGACTATATGACAAAGCCTTTCAGCCCAAGTGAGCTGGTGGCGAGAGTGAAGGCACATATGGCCAGGTATGAACGTCTGGTGGGGACCAATCAGAAACCTCAGAACGACATTGTGGAGATCAGAGGTATCCGGATTGACAAGACGGCCAGACGCGTTTATGTAAACGGCGAAGAGAGGACTTTTACCACAAAGGAATTTGATCTGCTTACATTTCTCGCGGAGAATCCCAATCATGTCTATACGAAAGAGGAGCTCTTCCGGGAAATCTGGGATATGGATTCTATCGGAGATATAGCAACTGTTACCGTCCATATCAAAAAAATTCGGGAAAAGATAGAGAAGGATACCGCAAAGCCACAGTATATAGAGACAATCTGGGGAGTTGGGTATCGGTTTAAAGTATAATGTGAATTAAGGATATCGGAGGGACTCTCAGAAGTGATAAACAGAGATGCGGAATCGGGGCATGAGATGCTTCCGGAGGCGTTTCAGGAGAGAATGCGGCAAATGCTGGGTGAGGAGTATCCGGCCTTTCTTGAAACCTTTCAGAGAGCGCACTGTCATGGGCTGCGCCTGAATCCGCTTAAGACAGGACTGGACGGACGAAGCGCTGCGGAAAAGTATGGCGGAGCTTATGGGGAAGACACAGGTTTTGCGCATCTGACGCCAGTGTCATGGGCGGAGAATGGCTATTATTACCCTTCCTGGGACCAACCCGGGAAACATCCTCTTCATGAGGCCGGGGTATACTATATACAGGAGCCCAGCGCCATGGTGGCTGCAGAACTGCTGGATGCGCAGCCCGGAGAGCTGATACTGGATCTGTGCGCAGCGCCGGGAGGGAAGAGCACGCAGATTGCGGCGAAAATGGGGGGAAGCGGATTTCTGCTGTGTAATGAAATTCATCCTGCAAGAGCAAAGATTCTTTCGGAAAATATAGAACGGATGGGAATCTGTAATGCCTGTGTCACCAATGAGACACCGGAGCATCTGGCGGAGGTATTCCCGGAATATTTTGACAGGATACTGGTGGACGCCCCCTGCTCCGGTGAGGGAATGTTCCGTAAAAATGAAGAGGCCTGCGGGGAATGGAGTCAGGAAAATGTGGAATTGTGTGCGCGCAGACAGGATGGAATCCTGGATTGTGCCGCACGGATGCTCCGGCCCGGAGGTATTCTTGTGTATTCTACCTGTACCTTTGCTCCGGAAGAAAACGAGGGCAGTGTCAGCAGATTTATGGGGAGGCATGGGGAATTTGTACTTTTACCGGTGCAGAAGAATCGGCTGGGACTGGCGGGGGCCAACGGTATACCGGAATGGGCGGAGAAGCCGGTGCCGGGGATGGAGAATACGCTGCGGCTGTGGCCACAGAGAATAAGAGGAGAGGGACATTTTGCCGCCATTATGAAGAAGGAGGCTGTCCCCGGGGAAATATATCATGTGGCGGACTGTTGTAAGGAAGAGTACCGCATAAGGAAGCAGTCGGAAGAAAAATACAGTCTGGCGGATTTCGTGAGGGAACAGCGCAGTATGCGGGACACACCGGGAAAGGCACGGGATCTGATTTCATTTTGCAGAGAGAATCTGCAGAGCTTGACATGTGAAGACGCCGATTCCCTGACCTTTTCCGCAGAAGAACACGGACGGGAAGCCCGGAAAGAGAAGAGAGGCCGGCAGGTCGGGGAAACGAAGGAAGAGAAAAACAGCCGGCAGAATCTGGAAGGTATGGACATTGTGGAAGCACTGGGCAGGGCTGCCGGAATGAAAGGAGAATTTCAGGTTATCCGGTTCGGAGATAATCTCTATCTGGCTCCGATGGAAATGCCGCCGCTGAAAGGATTGAAGGTGCTGCGTCCCGGTCTGCATCTGGGCGAGCTGAAGAAGAATCGTTTTGAGCCTTCTCATGCGCTGGCACTGGCGCTGGCACCGAAAGCGGCAGTACACAGGTGGGAGATGAAAGCGGACTGTGCAGAAGCGATGAATTATCTGAAAGGACAGGCTTTTCACGCAGAGGGGGAAAAGGGATGGTACCTGATCTGTGTGGATGATTTCGGTATGGGATGGGGTAAGCTGTCCGGAGGGATGATGAAAAATCATTATCCAAGAGGACTGAGAAAATAATTTGAAGATAAAAGAAGGAAAGCGGCATGACAAAAATAAACCGCAAAACATTTTGGGCTCTGATTGGGATAATCTCAGCGTTAGGTATGGCTTTGCGCTGGGCGGGAATCTGGTATGTGGGACCGGATTACGAAAATTGTCTTCAGACATGGTTCACGCAGCTGAAAAGCGGAGGAAACCTTTCAGCACTGGCTGACTATGAAGGAGATTATAATCTTTTTTATGCTACCATTTATATTTCCTGACATTTTTGCCGGTGGAACCCATTATCAGTATCAAGATGGTTTCCATATTGTTCGATTACCTGGAAGCCTTTGTGATAATGTGGATGGCCATGGAAGCGGGGGAGGAGAAAGGAAATAAATACTTCTATGGCATTTGTGCGTTTTCACTGGTGATCTGCAATCCACTGGCAATTGTAAACAGCGGGTATCTTGCTCAGAGTGAAAGCATCTGGGCCGGCCTGGCAATGTTGGGCTTCTGGTATATTTACCAGGAAAAGCCGGTGCGGGGGATGTGGGCACTGGGATTTGCCATAGCAATGAAGTTGCAGGCTGTGTTTATTCTGCCGATTGTATTAATTTACTATTTTTATAAAAAGAAATTCTCCATTCTGCATCTGCTGTGGATACCGGTGGTCATTCAGGTAGTGTGTATACCGGCAATAATCGGTGGCTGCGATTTTGATGTGGCTTACAGGTCATATACTCATCTGATGGGGGAATACCCTTTTATGTATTACTATTATCCTAATATCTGGACTTTTTTTCAGGGGGCACCGTATTATATTTTCGGGAAATGGGCCATGGCTCTTACCTTTGCTGTCCTGCTCATGTTTGCTGTACTTTTTGTGCATTCAGACAGAAAATATACGATAAAGGACTATATGGAGTATATTGTCTGGACTACGATGACCTGTGCCATGTTCCTGCCCTGTATGCATGAGCGTTATAATTACATTGCAGAAATGGTGCTTCCTGTGTGTGCTGTCTTTCACCGAAAGCTTCGTCTTCCGGCGCTTGCGCTGGTTTTGATTTCACTTCAGTGTTATGGCCAGGGCTTCCTGGTGTGGAATCGTGTGTCTCCTTATGCACTTGCGGCCGGAAATCTGCTTTTATACTTTTACCTGACCTGGAGATGTTTTTATGGCTTATATGACAGGGGAGAAGCGGTGAAGGAGGAAATATGCTGAAGATAGAGAAAAAGCTGCTTTTGTGGACAGAAAAGCATATGTTTTTGCTGATGGCTGTGCTGGGGGCTGCCGTTGCACTTTATCTGAGAAGAACTGCGATTTGGTGGAGCAGCCCGGAAGTGGTATATTATTTTGACGGACATGGGAATAACATACAGTCGTCATTTTACTTTCTGGTGATTCAGTTGTTTCAGCACCTGCCCATATTACCTCTGCATGGAATAAAGTGGCTGGCCGGATTGGCGGACTATGTGGCGGCAGTGTTGTGCTTTGTGGCTGTGAGGGGGTACAAAGAACAGTGTAAATTAAAAAGTACCTTTTATTTTATAGGATGTCTGCTTTCGCCCGTGGTATTTTTGCGCGGCATCTGTTGGGCACAGATAGATTCTGTGGCTTTTTCCCTTTTGCTGGGAGCATATCTTCTGTGGAAAAAAGAAAAGTATATGGGGGCGGTACTTCTGGCAATTCCCGGAGCTGTGCTATATCCCTGTTTTTTTCCTGTGGTATTGTTTCTGATGTGGCATCACAGCAGAGGAATGGAAGGAAAAGTCTGGATTTATGCCGGGGTATTTGCGGCAGGATGTTATATACTGTCAGGTGCTTCCTCGGTTTTGACAGGACAACCGTGGGGAGATGGTATTTTATCCTGTATTCGCTGGACATCTTATGACCCATATACAGGTGAACTTTACAGAGACCCCCTGCTCTGGGTAAAGCAGATGGTAAACCTGTTCGGTTATGGAGCGGCTATGGTCAGCGGAATTGCTGCATATCGCCATAAGCTGTCTTATAAGAATGCTCTGCTGATCCAGCTGGCAGTGTCACTGGTTTACGGAAGTCTGCTTTTTCCTCTGGCAGAATAAGGGGATATATCAGGATGAAAACAGAAATTCTTTATGAAGACAAGGCAATTGCAGTAATATACAAACCGGCGGGCCTGGCAACGCAGACTGCACGGACGGGAGAACCGGATGCGGTCAGTGAGCTGAAAAATCATCTGTATCGCGCCAATCAATCTGCAGTCGGGAGCTGCGGCCTGTCCGCCCCGTATCTGGGGGTGATTCATCGGCTGGATCAGCCTGTGGAAGGGCTGCTGGTTTTTGCAAAGAACGGGAAGGCTGCGGCTGCTCTCAGCGGACAGCTGCAAAAGCAGAAAGAGGGTTCCTTCTCAAAACGGTATTATGCTGTGCTTTGCGGACAGCCGGCAGAACGGACAGGGAAACTGATACATAAATTATACAGGGATAATGCAGGCAGAGCAGTAATTCTGGAGGAGACTTCGGAGGCAGGGGACTGTTTCGGGGCCCGCAGGGCGGTACTGCGCTATGAAATTCTGGAGACCTGTGAAGAGTTGGCATTGGCGGATATCAGGATTGAGACAGGACGTTTTCACCAGATTCGTGCACAGATGGCGTATGCGGGGACTCCGATTTTGGGAGACAGAAAATATGGGAATGAAGAGTCTGAAGAGACGGCCCGGAGATACCATATTTGGAGTACGGCACTTTGCGCTTATCGTCTGGAATTTGTGCATCCCGTTACGGGAGAAAAGATGAGCTTTCGAATCAAACCCAGAGGAGGGGCATTTTCCTTTTTTTCACAGTTATGAACTAAGATAAAATCTACCATACTAATAAAAGAAAGAAAAGGATGGCAGGCATTGGTTATGGTAGAGAAAATCAAAGACAACAGATTGATTGTACTGCTCCTGACGTCGGGGGCAGTTTATTTTTTCCTGAAATTTATTGCGCCTCTCACGGCACCGGTTCTTACAGCCATGTTATTTGTGACAATTTTTGGACCTTTACTCCAGAAAATGCAGAAGAAACTGAAGATTCATCGACAGATAGGCGCTATCTTTCTGCTGTTGCTGGCCTGCGGAATCCTGGCGGTGCTGATTTGGGTTCTTTTTTCCTGGATTGTGGGAAGCCTGCCCGAACTGGTGAGCAGACTGGATTCGCTGGAAACGGAACTGTCCGGCTTCGTTCATGACATCTGTAATGTGGTGGGCAGGACTTTGGGAATAGACAATCTGTATCTGGAAGAGCTTCTTCTCACGGGGATTCAGGAAGCAATGGATTATTTTCAGCTGGAACTCCTGCCGGGGATGCTTTCCCAGTCTCTGACTTATGTGAAGACAGTCGCCGCAGTGGGAGGATTTCTGGTTACATTTCTGATTGCCACAGTGCTGCTTGCAAAGGACTATGACGATATAATGAATCGGCTGCTGGACAGGGAGGAATGCTATGTCTATCTGGAAATTATCTGCGGAATTATACGGTATATTGCTACTTATATAAAGGCACAGATTATTATTATGAGTATCATTGCCGCGCTGGCAGCTGTGGTATTGGGACTCAGCGGGATACAGTATGGCGTATTATGGGGGCTTTTGGCGGGAATTCTCGATGCACTGCCTTTTATCGGAACAGGAGTCGTGCTGGTTCCGCTTGGCATACAGCAGTTTTTTTACGGGAATTATATGACGGGGATTATCTGCATACTGGTATATGTGGCGTGCATTTTTATCAGGGAAATTTTGGAACCTAAATTGATCGGCAGGAAGCTGGGCGTATCTCCCATTGCGATTTTGCTGTCTATATATGCGGGAATCAAACTTTTCGGACTCTGGGGAATTATCGGCGGTCCGCTGGGCTTTGTCATTATTTATCAGACCTGGCTGAGCATAGAAGGGAAAGGTCATTTGCGGAATTGTTGACGGGCAATCGGAAGTCTGGTAAAATATTCCTGTTTTCAAAAGAAAAATAAAAATGAGGGTAAAAAATGAACAGGATAAAACAATTCCTGAAAAATCCGAAAACGGAGTTATTTTTTGCAGCAGTTCTTTTGTTTACTGGGATTTTTATCAGGGCGTATCATTTCGGCATGATACCTGTGGGGGTACATCAGGATGAGGCAATGGCGGCAGTAGATGCCAGAGCTCTGGCAGAATACGGAACGGACCGGTTCGGAATGCGGTATCCCGTCCACTTTACTGCCTGGATAGGGGGGCAGATGAGCGTGCTGCTTTCTTATTGCATGATGCCTTTTATCAAATTGCTTGGGTTTTCCACGTTTTCCATACGTCTTCCCATGCTGATTGTCAGCTGTCTGGGATTGCTGGCATTGTATCTTTTGGGGAGACAGACCGGCGGAAAGGAACTGGCGGTGGCAGCGACTGTTCTGGGAATTATATGTCCCTGGCATTATATGCAGAGCAGGTGGGCTTTTGACTGCAATATGTTTCCACATGTTTTCCTGTTTGGTGTATGTTTTCTGATTGCAGGAATGAAGAAAAAGTTGTTTTTGATGATTTCCATGGTTTTTTTCGGGCTGTGCTCCTATTGCTATGGTGTGGCAAATTATTCCGTGCCGCTGTTTCTGGTGATTATGGCAGTGTGCCTGTTTCGGTTACATCAGGTAAACTGGAAAGAGCTGTCTGTCTGCATTCTGGTTTACTTTATTACGGCATTACCGGAATTCCTGACTATGTTCATTAATATGTTCGGTATGGAGTCCATAGAGACGCCATTTTTTACGATTCCCTATTTCCCACAAAGTATGCGCTCAAAGGATATCCTGCTGTTAAACTTTTCATGGGAACAGTTAGGTAAAAATCTTCTGCGAACCTTTTCTGTGGTATGGGGAAACGGAGACAAAAGCGCCACCAATACAATAGTTAAATTCGGGCCTGTATACTATCTGACAGTAGGCTTCTTTGTCCCGGGGTTTCTGGTTGTTCTGGGAAAAATCAGGGAGGAAGAGGAAGCGAAAAAGCGGATTCCCTATATTGTGCTTCTGGTATGGCTGTTTATGGGTATCTGGGTTGGGATTGTCACCAGGGAGGTAACAATTAACCGAATTAATATTATATTTTATCCAGTGCTGCTGATCGCGGGTGTGGGAATTGTGTGGTGCATTCGAAAATGGAAGCTTCTGGTGATTCCTGTTGGCGGTGCCTATGCTGTTCTGGCTATGCTGTTTGCCCGGAATTACTTCGGAGAGTGGGCGGATGTGAGCCGTATTTATTATTATGAACCCTATATAAATGCACTGAACTATGCAAAAACAATTTCCTGTGATTATTATTATATTACACCGGACCCCCAGGGAGAGGGAGTGACGATGGTGGGAGAGATTCTCACCATGTACTGTCATGAAATTGATGCTGCTTATTATCAGGGAATCAGCAATATACAGAATGGTGCAGAAGTGCTTCCCTTTCAGGAAAGGTACCGTTTTCAGGATGTGACCAAAGAAATAGTGGAGGAAAATCAGGGCAGATCGGTGGTATATCTGATCCGGGCGCCGGAAATAGGACTGTTTCCCTCTGAGGAATATGAGATTAGTTCTTTTTATGATGCGTATTTTGTGGTGAGGGGCAGGTAGAGAAAAAAGAATATTTGTGGATAAGAGAACCCTGTAAGCAATTTTTTGCAGAACAGGGTTCTTTTTTAAAACTTTTTTCAGCTTGAAACGGTTATATTTTTTGTGGGGTTACTGTGAAAACGGATGCAAAGGAGGAGCTGTGGACGAACGTCATTGGATACATGCCATTCAGAAAGGGGATAAGAAATATCTTCAGGATATCGCCGGAAAATATTATGACGATATCTTTCGTTTCTGCGCTTTTCAGACAGGCAGCCGGGAGGATGCATATGATCTGGCTCAGGAGACATTTCTGCGGTTTATTCGATATGTAGAAGGATACCGTGACAGAAATCTGAAGGGGTATCTGCTGACTATTGCCATGAATGTGTGCAGAAATTACCTGAAGGAAAAGGGACGGGAAGCCGAAAGGTTCTTCTGCGGACACGTGCCGGGGGATGACGACTTCGGAAGAGAAGGAGAACGGAGGCCGGCAACGGATGCTCTGTGTGAGTGGAGTCAGGATCTGCCGGAACAATCCTGCCCCGAACGACAGGTGATAGAAGCGGATGTTCACCACAGACTGATGCGGGCTTTGGCGCAACTGCCTGAAATACAGAGAGAAGCCATTCTGCTGCATTATCTGTATGAGCTGAAATACAGGGAAATAGGACATCTGACGGGAGTGTCAGTTTCAACGGTGAAGTCCCGGGTGAAACAGGGAATGGAGAAACTGCAGAATTTACTGAGAAAGGAGGATTTTCTGGATTGAAAAAAGAGAGAGAGGAACTCAAAAGGATGGAGAAAGTCTGCGGGCAGCTGCGTCGGATGCAGCCGGATGCCGAAGCGAAAAAGCAGGCCATGGAGGAGATTGAAGGATGGATTCGGCGAAAAAGGATTTGCCATACTCCTTCCTGGGGGGAACTTGCATTGATCGAGCTGCAGTATATTTCTTCCGGGTTCTGGGTAATGCAGGCAAGTGTAGTAATGATACTGCTGATATGGCTGGGGAGAACCGCCGCACTGCATGGGGCACTGAAGGATTATCTGCAGTGGATTTCCGTAATGGCCGCATGGATGGGAGTAATTGCCTGCGGAGATCTGGGGAGACATTTTTCCAGGGGTATGGCGGAGCTGGAACAGAGCTGCTATCTGAATCTGCCTCAGATGTGGACCATTCGGATGATTTTATCCGGTACTGCGGACATTCTGGTTCTGCTGCTGTGCGGGCTCAGAATCTCGGAGAATACTTCTGTTCCTTTTGTGCAGGTATGTCTGTATATACTGGTACCTTTTGTGCTGTCGAACGGATGCTGCCTTCTGTATGTCACAGTGTTTCGGAGTGCCAGGGGAAGATATGGGCAGCTGGTATTGTTTTTGCTGACTGGAAGCGTGGTGTGTGTACTTGTGATGACACCGTCCCGGCTTTACACGGAGGCATATCTATGGCTGTGGGTGACTTTCCTGGCTGCGGGAACGGCATTTTTTCTGTGGCAGCTGCGGCGAATATACGGAAAAATCAGGAGAGGAGAAACGTTATGCTGGAACTGACTTTGGAGGGAGTGACGAAGAAATACGGCAGCAGGGCAGCTGTAAACGGAATTTCCATGAAGCTTACCAGGGGCGTATATGGGCTGCTGGGGGCCAACGGCTCCGGAAAAACCACTCTTTTGCGAATAATCTGCGGAATTCTGGAGGCGACGGAGGGCAGGATACTGTACGATGGAACAGAGGTGGGAAAGCTGGGACCGGAATACAGGAGGATTTTGGGATATCTGCCGCAGGATTTCGGCTATTATCCTGAGTTTACGGCAAAAAGATTTCTGCTGTATCTGGCGGCATTGAAGGCCATACCCAGAAGACAGGCAGAGGAAAAGGCGGAAGAACTGCTGAAAAAGGTGGGGCTGGAGTCGGATAAGGGGCGGAAGATAAAAACTTTTTCAGGAGGTATGATTCGAAGACTGGGAATTGCACAGGCACTTTTGAATGATCCGGAAATTCTGATTCTGGACGAACCCACGGCAGGGCTGGATCCGAAGGAGCGCATTCGGTTCCGCAATATCATCAGCTCCCTGTCCAGAGACAGGATCATTATCCTGTCCACACATATTGTATCGGATGTGGAATATATAGCGGATGAAATTCTCCTGATGAAGGCCGGAGAGCTGCTGACCACGGGAGACATTGATCACATGCTGGAGAGGGCCCGGGGGAAAGTGTGGGAATGTTACGTGTGTCCGGAGGATACGGAAAAATATCAGGCACGGTTCTCCGTGAGCAACCTGAGGAATACGGAGCAGGGGGTCAGACTGCGGATTGTGTCGGACATGCGGCCGCTGGAGACAGCAGTGCCGGCGGACCCGGATCTGGAAGACGTGTATCTGTATTATTTCAGGGAGGAGGGGGAGCATGATTAAGACGGAGATATACCGCATTATTTCAAGGAAAACCGCTTTGGCTGCCATGCTGGTGACAACTCTGACAGTGATATATTTCAGTCTGGGTAATACCCTCTGGGGAGAGGGTGTAATAGATGGGGGTATCATTTATCACGGGGAAGCGGCGGTGGCCAGAGATAAGGAGATAACAGCCGCTTTTACAGGTCCGCTGACTGAGGACACGGTGCGTGCAATCTGGGAAAAGTACGGACCGCCAGTTAATTACGATAACCGTTCCACGACCCTGGAAGGAATGACCGCGGCGGCTGCGGATGGAGGAAATGATAATTACTGCAACAGATTTGTGGCCAAATGGTTCTGCAGAGCGATTCAGGGAGAAGATGGGGAGACTGTGTATGTGCTGCCGGAGGACTTGACCGGGAACCAGTATCTGCAGGGAAATGTCTGGTTTGGGTACGCCGGAAATGGAGGGAACGGATATTGGGATATATTTTTGATTGCCTATATACTGGCATGTGTGACTATATCCATAGCATTGTGCCCGATGTTCTCTGAGGATTATGCGTTTCGCACAGCGGATATTATTCTGGCCACAGAGAAAGGACGTATCAGGCTCTGGTGGATACGTATACTTACGGGGGCAGGCTTTGCGTCATTGTTTTACTGGATGCTTTGTGCCATTATTTTCCTGGAACAGCTGACCATTTACGGAAGTGAAAGTCTGAAGGTGGGCAGTACCCTGGCAGGAAGAACCATGCATGTTGAGGAGGGGCTTATGTCGTTGGGGAGAGCAATATTGCTTTTATATCTCAGCGGATGGTTCTCTGTAGTGGTATTGAGCATATTGGTACTTGCCGTGTCCGCAGGGTGCAGGAAGACATTTTCCGCGCTGATTATTTCGCTGCTGGTGTATATGGGGCCATTTGCGTGTATGAGGGTGGTCCTGGATATGCTTCCCATGGGAAGAGTGAATGCGTTTTTCCATTATATCTGTTATGCTATGCCCTTCTCTTTCCCGGGAATATTTCTGGAAGCGCCGTCTAATGCAAAGGGGCTGCTGGCAGGTATCGCTCTGACGGCGGCTGTCCTGGGGCTGGTACTGGGAGGGATGCGTTACTGCAGGCATCAGGTGAGCAGGAATTAAGCCAAATCCTTTTTGGGCGGTGTTCCATATTCTTTCCGGAAGGCTCTGTAAAAAGAAGAATAATCCCGGAAGCCTGCCTCCACGGCAGCATCGCCGATACGCAGTCCCTGGGAACGGAGCTCGTGTACTTTTGTGAGACGTTTCCGACGGACATATTCGTGGACAGTGAGTCCGGTGGCTTTGCGGAATTCCCTGCAAAGGTGATATTTGGAGATAAAAAATTTCTCCTGAAGGGCATCCAGGGTGATTTCACCAGTGTAATTACCGTTCAGGTACAGGATAATGGATTTCACCGGATTGGTTGTAAAATCGGAGGAGGAGAAATGACTGACCTGATTAATCAGGTACAGAATTTCTGTAATGATGGATTTCAGGACAGGAATATCGAAAGGTAATTTATAATCTTCAGAGTATTTTTTATACCTCAGGAAAGCATCATATAAGCCGCTGGAACGGACTGTGTCTGCGGTGATTTTGTGGCCTGTGCCGGCAGGAACAGTCAGAAACTGTGCCTCATATTCGGCACAGGCATTTTCCTGGAAAAAAAGCGGAGAAACCATCAGGACCACACGTTTATAAGGAGAAGAACTGTTGTGGTAGATGCGGTGGAATTCATGCTTGCGGATCAGGATCAGGTCGCCCGGCTCCAGAGAGTATATATTATCTTCGACGATATATCTGGCATCCCCCTCCAGAAACAGGAGCATTTCGTAATCACTGTGATTATGGAGCTGAAAATATGCATTAGTAGGAGCAGAATGAAAGGATTCGCCGATTGTGTAGCAGGATTCCATGAGGTACCTCCATCCGAAAAATTCAACAGGAATTGTCTGCCGGAGCAGAATAGTCAGGCCATAGTTATATTGTAAGATAACAGGGCAAGAAATGCAATCTTTTGCGCAAGAAACAATATATTATTTGAAAAAAAGATGTACTAAGATAGGATTATGAAAGCAGATAGTCCAGACAGGACAGTGAACTGTCACAGGAAAAGGATACAAGATGCAGGAAAGGCGGGATATTGACATGAACTATGAAAAAATAAGCGGTTTTTCGGATGAAATCGCAGAGGACATTGACACTCAGTTTCGAGTGCTGAAGAAACTGAATATCAAGTATTTTGAGCCCAGAGGAATTGACGGCAAAAGCATTGCCGACCTTTCTGATGCCGAAGTTACTGCGTTGAAGGAGAAAATGGCGGCCAACGAAATCAGGGTTTCTTCCATAGGCTCTCCTATTGGCAAGGTGAATCTTGAGGGGGATTTCGAGGAGCATTTTGCCCAGTTCAGAAGGGTGGTGGAGATTGCCGGGATGCTGGATGTCAGGTATATTCGGATGTTCAGTTTCTATCATCAGGGCGGAGAAGAATGGAGTGAACAGGAGCGGGAAGAGGTGCTGACCCGCCTTCGCAGAATGATTGCCTGTGCAAAAGAGCACGGAGTGGTTCTGCTGCATGAAAACGAGAAGGACATTTATGGCGATACGGTGGAAAGGTGTGCGGATCTGATGACAGAATTGGGTTGTGCTCATTTTCGTGCGGTGTTTGACCCGGCAAATTTTGTACAGTGCGGTCAGGATACCAGAAAGGCTTACCAGGCGCTGAAAGAGCACATTGCCTATGTGCATATTAAAGATGCGTTTCTGGCGGACGGCAGGGTGGTGCCCGCAGGGGCGGGAGACGGCAATGTGGAGTATGTGCTGGAGAAGCTTTTTGCCGGCGGATATGACGGTTTTCTGAGCATTGAACCTCATCTGGGCAGCTTTGCAGGGCTTGAAAATCTGGAGCTGGATGATAAAATGGCTGATTTGCCCCAGGGAGGAGAGGGAACCTTTACTCTGGCATATCGTGCATTGGAAAGTGTTCTGGAACGGGTGCTCTGAAATGCGGTTTGGTCCACGGCTGTCAAAGTGATCCTTCTGATTACTTAGGATTTTGTGCAAGAGAGCACGAAAAGCTTCGTGGTTTCTGCAAGGCAAATTGGAAGGCTTTCACAGTAACAGGAAAAATGAAAAGCGGTGTTCCTGTCCGGAGGAAAAGGGCGGGAGGGGTTGCGGAAAGGAAAAGAAATGGAAAAACTGAAATTAGGTGTGATTGGCTTTGGCAACATGGGTACAGGCCATGTAAAAAATGTAATGGAAGGCAAGGTGCCGGAGATGGAAATAGGAGCCATCTGCGACAGCTCTCCGGCCAGGCAGGAGACTGCCAGGCAGCTGTATCCGCAGGTGCCGGTATTCGCGTCAGCCGAAGAATTGTATGAGAGCGGACTTTGTGATGTGGTGATTGTTGCAACTCCGCATTATGATCATCCGACGCTGGTAATAAAAGCGCTGAATCATGGACTGCATGTAATTACGGAGAAGCCTGCAGGGGTATATACCGGACAGGTGAAAGAGATGAATGCCGCGGCCGCAAAAAGCGATAAAGTGTTCGGCATTATGTACAACCAGAGAACCAACCCGGTATATCAGAAGCTGCGGGAAATGATACGCAGAGGGGACCTTGGACATATCAAGAGGATTACCTGGATTATTACCGACTGGTACAGACCGCAGGCTTATCATGACAGCAGCACCTGGCGCTCTGCCTGGAAGACAGAGGGAGGCGGAGCTTTGATTAACCAGAATCCCCATCAGCTGGACCTGTGGCAGTGGATGTTCGGCATGCCGGACAGGATATTTGCCAAGGCCAGCTTCGGAAAATATTACAATATTGAAGTAGAAGATGATGTGTTGGCCTACTTTGAGTATGATAACGGCACTACGGGAGAGTACATCACTTCCACCGGCGAAGCGCCGGGAACCAACCGGCTGGAAATCGCCTGTGATATGGGTAAGGTGGTAGTGGAAAATAACCGGCTTGTGTTTCACAGAAATGTGGTATCAGAGAGGGAGCACAACAGAACGAACACGGCGCCATTTGGCAGCCCCGAGTGCTGGGAATGCAATATTCCGGCGGATTTTTCCGGGGGCCCGCAGCATGTGGGGATTCTGAATAATTTTGCTTCCGCGGTACTGCGGGGCACGGAGCTCCTGGCCAGAGGCGAGGAGGGCCTGCTGGGTCTGACTATTTCCAACGCCATTCACCTGAGCGCATGGACCGGAGAAACAGTGGATGTGAAAAATTTCCCCGACGAGAGATTCTATGAACTTCTGCAGGAGAAGATCCGTACCTCTACCATCGTGAAAAAGGAATCGCAGGTGGTTGTGGATAACAGTAAGACCTATTAAAATTGGCAGAGAAAGGGGCCGCTATGGATAAGAGAATCGGTGCACAGTATTATACTCTGAGAGAGTATACGAAAACCATATCGGATTTTGAGAGAACCTGTGAAAAGGTGAAGGAAATTGGCTACCAGATTGTCCAGATTTCCGGCACACCTCTGGGCGCAGCCCAGATGCGAAAAGTGCTGGACCAATATGGGCTGCAGGTGGTGACTTCTCACAGAAGCTTTGAAGACTTTCAGAAAAATTCGGATGAGATTATGGAATATAACAGGACACTGGGCTGCGATCTCTGTGGTGTGGGTTCCATGCCAGGCTGGGCCAGAGAGAGCAGCGATAATCTGAGCCGCTTTATTGAGGAATCGAACAAAATTGCGGAAAAGTTCCGTCAGGCAGATATGTACTTTGGCTATCACAATCATGCATTTGAATTTGCGAAGCTGGACGGCAAATATATCATGGAACGTCTGATAGAAGAAACAGATGAGGATGCCTTTCGCTTTATTGCAGATACCTATTGGCTTCAGGTGGGGGGAATGGACCCGGTTTCCTTCCTGAAAAAGCTGGGACACAGGGCAATGGCAGTTCACTTTAAGGATTTGAAGGTGAATGTGGATAATACCACAGAGATGGCGGAAGTGGGCGAGGGGAACCTTGACTGGGACGGTATTATCGCAGCATGTGAAGAGGCCGGAACAAAATGGGCGCTGGTGGAACAGGATGTCTGCCGGAATGATCCCTTTGCGTCCATGAAAATGAGTTATGAATATCTGTGCGGAAAGGGATTCTGCTGATGCTTTGGAGCTGATGCATATTCTCATTTAACCGGAGAGAGGAGGATATCGATTTGAAAGGTATCCTCCTTCTGATTTGATATCATTTCATTTTATAAGGTGTTTTGCCATTTCCTGAAGATCTTCCTGGGGAAGGAAGGGATAAAGGCCGACAATTTCAGGATTCCCTGTCTCCGCGAATCTGCCGACCAGCCAACGCAGGCTGTCATCCGCCAGAAAGGGAGCCAGAGCAAGAATGCCGGACATGTCAGATGCCGCATCGGCTCTTCGGATTAAAGTATCCAGACTTTTATCGCTTATAAAAGGAGCCAGGGAGGCCAGCTCCTTCAGGCTGCGTACAGGTATTTCCTGAATAAGTTCGTCAAGATAACTTTCGTCAAGAAACGGAGCCAGTCTGGCCAATGCGGCAAAATCAATCTGGTGCTCTTCCTGCTGCCGGAGATTATCATGTATCAGCTGCCGCATATCGTCGGGTGGAAGCAGGGGAGCGATTTCCTGAATATCATTCATGGCAATTGGCTCATTCCCTGCATCCGAAGACTTCTCCTTATTGAGTACTCTGATTATGGTGTCTGCGGCGGTGCCGGTTCCCAGCAGCTCATCTACACTGAGCTGAAGGATCTGACACAGTTGTTCCAGCTTGGCGATATCCGGCATGGAATTGCCACGCTCCCAGTTGGAGACAGCCTGATAACTGACTTCCATGGCGTCTGCCAGATTCATTTGTGTCATATTCTGAGAGATTCTGGCTTCTCTGATTTTCTGTGCTACTTTCATGGTATTGAACATTTTTTCCCTCCTGACATTATACGGTTTCTGTGCCGCCGGTTGTTGGGCACAATGACAGTATAAATGATTTAGGTGAAACAGGGAATAAATTGTTGCTTGAGCAGACTGCTTTTTACTAAAGTGATGGTTGAGCATACTGGATAAGGCCGGACAGTAGTCAAGGCTCCAATTTTATTTTGGGTATTGACAACAACTAAAAATGTGGTAATATAAACATATGAACAATGGTTCATATGAAAAAATAAAAGTTAAAGGAGGAGCATCATGAAGAAAACATATAAGATCGAGGTGGATTGCGCAAACTGTGCGCTGAAAATGGAGGAGGCAGCCCGAAAGGTAGAGGGTGTGCAGGAAGTAACTGTCAGCTTTATGACACAGAAGATGAAGGTGGAATTTGCAGAAGGTGCGGACGACAGCGCGGTTATGCAGACAGTGCGGAAGGCCTGTAAGAAGGTGGAAGACGACTGCGAAATTTTTCTGGACTGATACATTGTAAAACGGTGTCTGCTCTGACAAAGGTCAAAGTAAATTTGGGGCTGGCAGAAGGTGAATCTGTTTTAAACGGAGAACAATAACATGACAAAAAAGCAGAAAAAAGTATTATATCGGATTATTATTGCCGCAGCGCTCATGACAGCGCTGCAGTTTGTTCCTGTACAGGGATATGTGAGGTTTGCACTGTATTTGATTCCCTATCTTGTCATTGGCTATGACATTCTCCGCAAGGCGGTGCTGGGCATTGCACATGGAGAAGTGTTTGACGAGAATTTTCTCATGGCAGTGGCCACGGTGGGGGCCATGCTTCTGGGAGTCTATAATGAAGCAAATGGTATGGAAGGAGAATTTGCCGAGGGCGTGGCGGTAATGCTGTTCTACCAGATCGGAGAACTGTTTCAGGCGGTGGCTGTGGGAAAGAGCCGCAGGAATATCAGTGCACTTATGGACATTCGGCCGGATTATGCCAACGTGGAGGATGAAAACGGCAGGCTGACACAGATGGATCCGGAGGATGTGGCAGTGGGGACAGTGATTGTAGTACAGCCGGGAGAGAAGATTCCCATTGACGGCGTGATTGTGGAGGGGAGTTCCACCCTGAATACAAGTGCGCTTACTGGGGAAAGTCTGCCGAGAGATACGTCTGCGGGAGAGGAAGTCATCAGCGGATGTGTCAATCTGTCCGGGCTGCTGCGCATCAGAACCACGAAGGAGTTCGGGGAATCCACGGTGTCGAAAATACTGGATCTGGTGGAGAACTCCAGCATGAAGAAGGCACGAACGGAGAATTTTATCACGAAATTTGCCAGATACTATACGCCTGCAGTATGCTACAGTGCGTTGGCGCTGGCAGTGATTCCATCCGTGGTCAACCTTCTTATGGGGAACCCGGCCAACTGGAATACCTGGGTGATCCGTGCGCTGACCTTTCTTGTAATCAGCTGTCCCTGTGCCCTTGTGATTTCCATTCCGCTCAGCTTCTTCGGCGGAATCGGAGGGGCTTCCTCCTGCGGTATTCTGGTGAAGGGTTCCAATTACCTGGAAGCGCTGGCACGGACGAAATACGTGGTCTTCGATAAGACAGGAACCCTGACTAAAGGGGTATTCCAGGTGACGGAAGTGCATGTGGATGAGGAATTCACAGCTTTAGAGGGAGAGAAAGCACAGGAAGTGCTCCTGGAGCTGGCTGCCTGTGCGGAAAGCTATTCTGTCCATCCCATCAGTAAGAGCCTGAGAGAAGCTTACGGAGGCGAAATCAAACCTTCCAGAACGGCAGAGGTGGAAGAAATCGGCGGCCATGGTGTCATTGCTGCAGTGGATGGGAAAAAAGTGGCGGCAGGGAATGCCAGACTGATGGAAAAGCTGGGATTAGGCGATGTGCTCAGATCGAATTCCCCGGAACAGAAGAACGGGGGCACCGTTGTGCATGTGGCGGTAGATGGAAAATATGCCGGATGCATTCTGATTTCCGACGTGGTGAAGCCGCAGTCTGCGGAGGCCATTGCAGCGCTGAAGGCAGAGGGCGTGAAGGAGACGGTGATGCTCACCGGAGACAGCAATGCAGCGGCACAGCGGGTGGCGAAGGAGCTGAAGCTGGACCAGGTGAAGAGCGAATTGCTGCCAGGTGACAAAGTAAACGCAGTGGAAGAATTGCTGGCGGCGAAAGCTCCGAAAGAGGTGCTTGCTTTTGTGGGAGACGGCATCAATGATGCACCTGTACTGTCCAGAGCGGATATCGGCGTGGCCATGGGGGCGTTGGGATCCGATGCCGCCATCGAGGCTGCGGATATTGTACTGATGGATGATAACCCAATGAAACTTGCACTTGCCGTGAAGATTTCCCGAAAGTGTCTGCGTATTGTATATGAAAATATTGTGTTTGCACTTGCGGTGAAAGCAATTTGTCTGGCGTTGGGGGCTGTGGGCATTGCCAATATGTGGATTGCCATTTTTGCCGATGTGGGTGTCATGGTGCTGGCAGTGCTGAATGCCATCAGGTGCCTGCAGGTGAAAAAGGGGCTTGCCTGAACAGGAAAGAACATTTATAATGACCATATAAGTCACGTGGCGGTTCGGTGAGCTGACGGAACCGCCACGTAAAATCACTTCCTGAATCTGCATTATAAACATGCAATGGCGCATACTATAATTCATGAAAATGATTTGCGTGAAGGAAAACGGGAGAAAGGGGCCTTTCTGCTGTAAAAGGGAGTGATATGGAAGAATTTGGAGTATTGGCGCTGCCTTTTCTGGGGACATCCCTGGGAGCGGCTATGGTATTTTGCCTGAGAGAGAAAATGAATTTCCGGCTGGAAAAATTCCTGCTGGGTTTTGCCTCCGGAGTCATGATTGCGGCGTCAGTGTGGTCGCTTTTGATTCCGGCTCTTGAGATGGCGGAAGAACAGGGAGGAAATGCCTGGTTTCCTGCGGCGGCAGGATTTCTTCTGGGAGTTGGCTTTCTGCTGTTGCTGGATATGGTTGTTCCCCATCTGGACAGAGAAAATGCCAGGCCGGAGGGGATGAAAACAGGCTTTCAGAAGACTACCATGCTGATGCTGGCGGTAACGCTTCATAATCTGCCGGAAGGTATGGCTGTGGGAGTGACCCTGGCGGGAGCCATGCTGGAGAATACAGGTATGACCATGACAGGAGCCCTGGCGCTGGCTCTGGGAATTGCCATTCAGAATTTCCCGGAAGGGGCGATTATATCCATGCCGCTTCGAAGTACAGGCGTCTCGCGGATAAAGGCGTTCTGGTACGGCGTGCTGTCAGGGGCGGTGGAACCGGTGGGCGCTCTGGTGACGCTGCTGCTGGCTGAGCAGGTGGTCCGGATACTTCCGGGTCTGCTGGCCTTTGCGGCAGGGGCAATGATTTATGTGGTGGTGGATGAACTGATTCCGGAAGCCCAGGCCGGAGACCATACAAATATCGGAACCATTGGTGCAGCGGTGGGCTTTGTGCTGATGATGGTGCTGGATGTGGCGACGTGATGACGGAAACAGCCGGACGGCATACTAAATAAAATGGCTGTGCAGAACATAAAATGCGGCTTGGGTCAGATAGAAGCAGGTTGCTGTGCAGAATACGGAGGAAGAGAAATGAGGCTTATAATAATACGACACGGAGATCCGGACTATGAGAGAGATTCTCTGACGGAGAGAGGATGGCGGGAGGCGGAACTGCTGGCCGGGAGAATTGCAAAGCTGGATGTGGCGAAATTTTATGTATCTCCGCTGGGACGGGCGAAGGATACAGCCTCTCTGACTCTGAAGAAGATGAACAGGACAGCGGAGGAATGTGAATGGCTGCAGGAATTCTGGCCCAGAATCAACCGGCCTGATGCGGCGGGCAGGAGAATGACTTTGGCCTGGGACTGGCTGCCGGAAGACTGGATGGCGGAGGAGGCGTATTTTCTGCAGGATACCTGGGTGGATACTGAGATTATGCGGGAAGGCAGAGTGGGTGAGATTTATAAGGATGTGATCAGCCATTTTGATGCTCTGCTGGCGGAGCATGGATATGTCCGGGATGGGAAGCTTTACAGAGCAGAGAGGCCGAACAGGGACACAATAGTATTCTTTTGCCATTTTGGACTGGAATGTGTGTTGCTGAGCCGCCTGATGAATGTCTCGCCCATGATTCTCTGGCATCATTTCTGTGCGGCGCCCACTTCTGTTACCACAGTCTATACGGAGGAGCGCAGAGCCGGCAGAGCCGTTTTCAGAGTGAGCGCTTTCGGAGATATTTCACATCTGTATGTGGCGGGGGAGGAGCCGTCCTTTGCCGCAAGGTTCTGCGAGACTTTTGACTGCGAGGAGGAACGACACGACTGAAGGGCGCTGACGGGCAGTGACGAAGCAGCCGGAAGATTTTCTGCCATGGAAATGCGGCAGTGGGTGATAAAATCCCTGCTATGATCTTATAATCTTTCTGTGCTGGAGGTCTGGTTCAGGAGAGACGGGAAAGCGTATTCCGCTGTAAAAAGAACTTTTTTTTCAGATTAGTATATGTTATAATATTTGTGTTTCGGACAGAAAGTGGCCGAATGGCCGGCTATGCCGTAAAACTACCACACAACAAAAGCGCAGAAGTGATTCCGGATTCTGCAGGAAAATGTGTGGGTTTTTGTTGTGTCCGGAAATATCAGTCTGAAAAAAGGAGAGTTATGAGAAGATGGCAGAAAGTCAAATGTCAGAAAATCAAGGTTTCGGCATGTTGAAGAAAGCGCTTCCGCAAGTTGGTGAAGGTAATGCCGGAAGAAATTTTGAAAGCAGCAATCCTTAAAAGCAATGCCCGGAAGAATTTTGTATTTTACATAAATTGGGTCATTTAACATTTAAATAAGAAAACATAACAGAATATCGGAGTTAATGGATATGAAAACGAAAAACATAATAAACGGACAAAAAAGTAAAAGAATCGGCCGCAAAGTGGGAACTCTGGTGGCAGTCATGCTGGGGATTAGTATTATTATAGTCGTGACAATATGCCTGCTGATGTTCTATCGCCTCACACTGTCCATGATGGAAGATGTATGTGTAAGCGGAACCAACATACTTGCCTATGAGCTGGATAATTACAGCGGACCGGAGGATAAGACAGCTCTTCTGGATGCGCTCAGTCGGCAGATGGGATGTGAATTTACAATTTTTCGTGGAAATGAGAGGGCTTATACCACCATTCAGCAGGACGGAAAACGTGTTGTGGGTACCCGGCTTTCCGATGAGCTGTCTGAAATAGTGCTGGAACAGGGCAGGACCTATGTGGGGCAGGCGACCATTCTGGGTGAAGAACATCTGTGTTCCTATGTTCCCACGTTGGATGAGGAAGGCAGGGTTGATGGCCTTATTTTTGCGGGAATTTCCATGGCGGAAGCGACGGAACAGATCAATCTAACTATGAAGCTGTCCGTCCTGACCGGTGCAGTGCTGATCATTATCGGCATTCTGCTTGTCGGTGCTTATATCAAGAGAGCTGTCTCCAATCCGCTTTCTCGTCTGACTGTATTGGCTCAGAACCTGGAAAAGGGAAACCTGGGATTGGAAGGACACCAGACTATGACGGCAGACATTATATCTAATGACGAAATAGGGATACTGGCACATAGCTTTGACAATACAATCAGCCGGTTAAAAAATTATATCGGAGAAATCTCCAGTATGCTGGAGGGCATTGCGGAAGGAGATCTGACCGCCCGGATCACACAGGAATATGTGGGGGACTTTGCTGCAATCCGCAGTTCTCTGAACGACATTCTGCACAAATTTAACAATACCATGGGGCAGATTGTCCGCAGCTCGGAAAGCGTGTCCGGAGGAGCGGATCAGATGTCTGCGGCAGCCGGGGGACTCAGCCGTGGAGCCGTGGAACAGACTTCTGCCGTAGAGGAGCTGGAGGCTGCCGTACAGGAAATCACCGGACGGGTCAGACAGACTGCAGATAATGCAAAACAGGCCATGGAACAGGCTGGAAATATGGAGATCCAGCTTACCGAAAGTGACCGGAAAATGCAGGAAATGATTGTTGCCATGCAGGAAATCAGCAACAGTTCCAATGAGATAGGGAAAATTATTAAAACCATTGAAGATATCGCTTTCCAGACCAATATTCTGGCGTTGAATGCCGCTGTGGAAGCAGCCAGGGCCGGGGAAGCAGGAAAGGGATTTGCTGTGGTTGCCGAGGAGGTACGCAGTCTGGCAGGCAAGAGTGCGGAAGCATCCAAGTCCACCGCAAAGCTGATTACACACTCAATTTCAGCAGTAGAACAGGGGACTCATATCGCTGATGTCACAGCAGGACAGCTGCAATGTGTGGTGGAAGGGGCCAGAGATATTGTGGAGACCTTCAACGGTATTGCCTCGGATGCACATACACAGGCAAATGCAGTAGAGCAGGTACGTGCCCGGATCACGCAAATTTCCGAAGTGGTACAGACAAATTCCGCCACTGCTCAGGAAAGTGCGGCTACCAGCGAAGAACTGAGCTCACAGGCGGGGTTACTTAAGCAGCTTGTCAGAACATTCAGGCTCCGGGAAGAATAGTCATTTCTGCAGGAGGAATAAGTCTGTTGACAGAAAGTCTGTATTGTGCTAAGATGACTCTGACAACGACGTGTCGATACTCGACATGTCGTGAGCCAATATGGTTGGCACAGTCGGCAGAGCCGGTACCCTGCTGTTGTGTGGGAGGGGCCGGATGACTGCGAAGTCAACGGAAAGGAGTGAAGGATTTGAAGGATGCCCTGCGGAAGAAATATATTCCCATGACCGAGACCATTTATTATACGCTTCTGGCTCTTACCATTCCCAGGCATGGATATGCCATCATGCAGTATGTCAGTACTCTGACGAAAGGCAGAATTATACTGGGTACAGGAACTCTTTATACGATGGTGGGCAGGCTGACGGCAGATGGAATTATCGTGACGTTGCCCGGCCATGAACGGAAGACCTATGGGCTCACAGATGTCGGCATGGAACTGCTGAAGGAAGAAACCGGGCGGCTGGAAAAGCAGCTTGCGGACGGCAGAAAAGTGCTGATAGGGGGGGTGGAAACGGTACAGAATATATAAAACATGGAAAAAGAATGAAAATGAGCCTGATCCAAAAACGATTTCTAATATTATCGGCCGCTGCCGCAGGGAGATAAAACGGCGGTGCAGAGATTGGGCGGGAGGAAGGAAATGAGACTGGAAGTAAAGGAAATCCGCAAAAGCTTCGGAGAAAAAGAAGTACTTCACGGCGTAAGTTTTCAGGTGGACAGCGGAAGCGCGCTGGGACTGCTGGGCCGAAACGGCGCGGGTAAGACTACTACAATCCGCATTCTGATGGATGTGTTTCATGCGGATAGCGGTGAGATTTGTCTGGACGGCAGGAAATTTGTCCCCTCAAAGCAGCAGATTGGCTATCTGCCAGAGGAGAGAGGACTGTATCCCAAAAGGACGGTGATGGACCAGATGCTGTATCTGGCTGCACTGCGGGGGATGAGATCCCCGGATGCAAAAAAGAGCGCCGAAAAATGGCTTGCCAGACTGGAAGTGTCCGAATATGCTTCGAGAAAGCTGGAAACTCTCAGTAAGGGAAATCAGCAGAAAGTGCAGCTGGCGGCTACACTGGTATGTGACCCGGAGATTGTCATTCTGGATGAGCCTTTCAGCGGGCTGGACCCGGTGAATTCCCAGATACTGAAGGATGTGGTAAACGAACTGATAGCAGGGGGGAAGCTGGTGATTTTCTCCAGCCACCAGATGAGCTATGTGGAGGAGTTCTGTGACAATATTGCAGTCATTGATCACGGTCAGGTGGTTCTGGCAGGAGAACTGAAGGAAATCAAGAAGGAATATGGAAAAAATCGTCTGATGCTGGCTGCGGAAAATTATTCTCTGGAACAGCTGGCGGAGAAGACAGAGCGGGAATGGTCGAATCTGGTAAGCGTCTCAGGGAGGAAGAAGGAATTCCTGATTCTGGAACTGAAGGAGGGGGCAGACAGACGCGGATTTATGGAGAAGCTGGTTGAATCCGATGTGACGGTGGAGAAATTCGGCAGATATGAGCCTTCTCTGAATGATATCTTTGTGAGCAAGGTGGGTGAGGAAGAATGAGAAAATTTATAACAGTACTTAAGTTTGAGCTGAAGGAATATCTGGGCAACAAAACCTTTATGGTTCTGACTGCTATTCTGGCCATTCTGGGAGTGGCGCTGCTGTTCCTGCCCCGCTTTGTAGATATGTCAGGGATGACCGGTGTGACTGTAGTTGGCGGGGGAAGCGCGGAGACGGAAACGGCTCCGGAGGAAGAGCAGGAGTTATTCCTGTATCTGGATAAGGCCGGGGTTGTACAGGCAGATATACTGGAGCAGATATTCCCGGAGGTGAACTGGCAGACGGCGGCGGATGAGGCGGAAATCAGAACTGCCGTGGAGGCTCAGGAAGCGAAAGCCGGTTTTGTGGTAACTGCGCCTGCGGAATATGAGTATTACGTGTTTAATAAGACCATGTCGGACCAGAATACAGCAAGATTTGATCAGGCAATGAAGGTTTTCTACCGGATGGACTACTGTGCGAAATCCGGCTGGAACCTGGAGGAAATCACTGCTATGTATGATGTACCTGTCACAGTCACGGAAAATGTGCTGAACAAAGATACGGAGAGCAATTACTGGTACTCCTATTTCCTCATTATCTTAGTGTTTATGCTGATTGTATATTACGGACAGATGATTGCCGTATCAGTCACCAATGAAAAAAGCAACCGTGCCATAGAAGTGCTGGTGACCAGTACCTCTCCCAATAGTCTGTTGTTCGGGAAGGTCATTGCAGGAGCCATAGCAGGCGTCTTTCAGATGGGAGTATTGTTGGGGGCCGTGCTGATTGCCTATCAGGTAAACAGAGAACAGTGGGGCGGCATGCTGGACAGGATTCTGCATATTCCCGGGGATGTGCTGCTGGCATTTGCCTTCTTCGGACTGGGCGGTTATCTGTTCTATGCCTTTCTTTACGGGGCAATGGGAGCGCTGGTCAGCAAGACCGAGGATATCAGCAAGAGCGTTTCCGGGCTGATGGTTGTGATTATGGCAGTATACTTTTTCTCGCTGCTGCAGCTGACAAATATTGACGGCAGTGTGATCAAAATATTATCCTTTCTGCCGATCAGCTCCTACAGTACCATGTTTGCCAGGATTGCCATGGGAACCGTGGCGGCCTGGGAGATCATCGTGTCTTTCCTGATACTGGTGGTGTCTATCGGAGCGGCTGGAATTGTGGGAGCCAAAATTTATCGGATGGGAACATTGAGATACGGTAATCCCATTAAGATTACAACTGCACTGAAATCGCTGAAGAAGAATTCTTAGAACAGGAATATCTGAAAATAAGACAGTTTTCAGGGGAGCCAGTGACTGATACAAGTCACTGACTCCCCTGTTTTAGACTGTGTTTCGAAGCTGTCTTCAATGCAATTCCCGGGTCTGCAGAAATTCCAGAAACCGGGAGACCAGGTTCGGGTCATAGACGGAACCGCTTTCTCTTGCCAGCCGATCCTTCATTGCTTCTTCACTGTAATAGCCGCCTGTCACTGTAGGATGGGTACGGCGGGCATAGTCGCTGACCAGGTGAATGATTCTGGATTCGATGGGCACATGGTCGCCCTTCAGAGAGCTGGGATAACCGCTGCCGTCCCAGTTCTCATGTGAACAGTGAATAATATCTGCCAGCTTGTAAAGTTCGTCAAACTGTCTTGCCATTGTGTAGCTGTGTGTGACATGCATCTGAATCTGCGTGGTTTCTTCTTCCGTTCTTGACTGGCCGCGGATAGCGGCTGATTCCGGCAGCTTGGCCATGCCGATATCCTGAAAATGTGCGGCCAGGCTGGCTTCCTTCGCGTGCTCCCCGGTAAAATTCAGATACAGGGCAAAATCCAGCGTGAGACTGGCGGTAAACTCCACCACTTCCTTGCTTAGAACCTGCCTGTCATATAAACGTTCCATAATATAATTGGGAATGCGCAGCTCATGCTTCAGCGCGGTTTTATTCTGATACATCTTGGCATCCGCTCTGGAGAAACAATCCTGGAGAGTCTCCTTTTCGCTGTTCCATTCAGCGGCGCCAAGGGCCACAGAAAGCGGCAGTGCCAGACTCTTGTCACGGCGGCAGTTGCGGGCTACCCGTCGGCAGTAATCAAGTGCTGTCTCCAGGGTTGTATCAGGCAATACAACGCGGAATTCATCTCCGCCGCATCGTGCCACCAGCCAGTCGCTTTTGGCCAGGTCGTTCATGATTTTGGCGATGGCCTGCAGCAGATGGTCGCCGGACTCATGTCCGAAGATATCGTTGGTGAGCTTCAGAAAATTGGCATCTGCCGAAATCATACAGATTTTCCGGGTCTTCAGCCGTGCATACAGAGCAACCACTTCTTCAAATTTCCTGCGATTGTAAAGGCCGGTCATGGAATCTTTTTCTGCCAGATTGGCCAGAACATTCTTTTCCTGCTGATGGAGAAATTCCTGACTTTCCAGGGAGCTGATCACGGATTTCAGATACATGTTTTTATGACCAAGCTGGGAGAAATGCTCCATTATAAGAGAAACTGCATTTAATATATTGTCAAAATGTGTCCGGGTGAGGAGAGGAACGGCGTGAACACTCTCCAGAAACTGCTCTTCGTCCAGCTGGAGTGCACGGGCAATGGTGAGATACTCGGCATCGTCAATTTCCTGTTCCGACAGGCGAACCCATCCGACCTGAATAACCGCGGCCAGAACAGTGTCATTCATAACAGGAATGACAGCATCTGTCAGCCCGGCGGCCTGACAGTAACGGACACAGGGAGTAAATGCCTGGTAAACTGTTTCGGGAGCCTGCTCGTCGGAACCGACAGGTGCTTCCTCCAGCAGATCACAGCACACGCCGCATTCTCTGCTTCGAAACAGATATTTTCCGTGCTGATCACGGATACAGATACCCACGCCCAGAGCGGCAGACAGAGATTCCAGCAGTCCCTGCAGAGCACTGATATCAAATATGTCGGAAAAGTTGTATGTTCCCATGGGCATTTACCTCTTTTAACACAGAGCGTACTCTGTTTATATCGTTTTCATTATACTGCGTCCAAGTCCAAAAATCAATCCTTTCTGCCGACGAAGTGGAATGTGCGTGAAGCCTGAATGGACAGGCCTCTTTTGGCATAAATAGGGACTAATTTCTAATCGAAGTGAATTGACAATTTATACGGAAGGTGGTATCATAACTGAGGGATTAAATCACGAAGATTAATGGTGGTGAAATGGATAAACAGCAGATATTAATTGTCGATGACGAAGAAATCAATCGCGCGATTTTGATGGAGATGTTCGCTGACAGCCGGGATGAGTATGAGCTGCTGGAGGCAGATAATGGCCGTGATGCGATAAAACAGATTGAGGATAACAGTAATATTGTTCTGATATTACTGGATGTTGTAATGCCGATCCTGAACGGATTCAAGGTGTTGGAGTATATGCAGGAACAGGGGTTGCTGAAGGAAATCCCGGTAATCATGATTACCGGAGAGACCATCGAGGACAGCGAGGGAAAGGCGTATGCTTTCGGTGTGGCGGATGTTATACATAAACCTTTTTATTCTCATATTGTCAAGCGCAGAAGCAAGAATATCATAGAGCTGTATCAGAATAAGCGCAATATGGAAGCCCGCCTGAAAGAGCAGGAGATGGAAATCAGGGCGCAGGAGAAGGAAATTCGGGAAACCAACGAATTCATGATTGATGCGCTCAGCTCTGTGGTGGAATCCAGAAGTGCCGAAACCGGGGAACATACCAAACGAATCAAGTATTATACACGGATTATGGCGAAATGCCTTATGGAACACTTCCCCAGGTATGAGCTGACAAGTGCGAGAGTGGATGCGATATCCAGAGCCTCCGTAATGCATGATATCGGTAAAATCGGCATTTCGGATGCTATTTTGCTGAAGCCCGGACGGCTGACGAATGAAGAATTTGAAGTGATGAAGACACATACTACTATCGGGTGCGATCTTCTGGAGAAGCTTTACAGAGACCGAACCAGTGAGTTTTACGGTTATTGTTATGATATTTGTCGTCATCATCATGAACGGTGGGATGGCAGAGGATATCCGGACCATCTGGTGGGAGACGATATTCCGATCAGTGCACAGATTGTTGCCGTTGCGGATGTGTATGACGTGCTGGTAAGTCCGAGGGTCTATAAAGATCCGTTCAGTAAGGAAAAAGCTTTTGAAATGATAATGAACGGTGAGTGCGGTCAGTTCTCGTCAGACATTTTAAAATGCTTTGAACTTGCCAGGGAAGACTTCTTTAATATTATGGAAGTAATCGAGAGTTTTGAGTTTTCATGATATGAGCAGGCAGCAAAGGAGTAAAAATAGTTTGCTGCCTTTTCTTATTCTGAGGCAGCATGTTATCTGCGGAGGATTGGTATGAGTGAAATGTGTGAATTTCCCGTGGAAGATGCGCTGGAGATGATTTTTATATTTGGCGCAGCGGGAATCATCTCATATGCGAACGGCGCCGCACGAAAAAAGCTGGGGTATGAAGCGCAGACCGGGGAAAACGGTCTGGCCGGCAGGCATATGGAGGAGATATTTCCCAATACTTTCAGAGCCTCCGGAGCCGGTTTTGAGACGCGCTGCCTTTTTGGGGAAGAGACGCAGCACCTTGTGGCATACCGGCGGAATCTCACCTGCTTTCCGGTGGAAGCAAAGTTGATAAGTACCCGTTCCGGGGACTATATCTGTATGGCAAATGATATACTGGAAAGAGAGCATCTGGGCAGGGAGATAGAGCAGGTTCGCGAGGAGGCACAGCAGGCCGCAAAAGTCAAAGCAGAGTTTGTGGCAAATGTGACACATGAGCTGAGGACGCCGGTAAACGGCATTTTGGGCAATGTGCGGGAACTGCTGGGGGATGTGAAAGAGCCGCGCACAATGAAGTCTTTGCGTCTGATAGAACGATGCTGCGGAGACATGAATAAGATTATTGACAATGTTCTGGACTTCTCAAAGCTGGATGCGGGAAAATTTACGCTGGAACCCCGCAGATTTCATTTTCGGAATATGCTGGATTATGTAAAAGAACAGCATATCGGCAGAATTACCGAGAAGGGACTTGACTTTTTTATGACAGTTTCTCCGCAGGCCCCGGAATATATTGTGGGGGATGAACTGCGGATTGTTCAGATTCTGAATAACCTTCTGTCCAATGCACTGAAGTTCACTTCAGTGGGTAAAATTACGCTTCAGGCCTTAAAGACTGCAAGGGTGGACGACAAGACGGAACTGTTCTTTATCGTGTCAGATACGGGAATTGGAATCGCCGAGGAGGACAGAGATAAATTGTTCCGCAGCTTTTCTCAGGTGGATGCTTCCATATCCCGAAAGTATGGAGGTACGGGCCTTGGGTTGAACATCTGCAGGCAGCTGGTGGAGCTGATGGGCGGCAGCATTGAGGTGGAGAGCCGCAGGGGCAGAGGAAGTGTCTTCTCTTTTTCCATATGGGTCGGCGCCTGTGAGGAAGCAGAGGATTCCAGGATTTCAGACGACAGGGTGACAGCTGATCTCTTTGCCGTCGGACAGGGGGAAGACAGCGGGAACGAACCCGATGACACGAAGAATTACGGGTCGGAGAAGAATCGGGAGGCGCTGGGGAGAAATCTGTCGAAGCTGATTCTCTGTGTGGAGATGGAGAACTGGGAGAAGGCGGAGATGTTCATGGAGACTGTGAGGCAGCTGACAGAAGAAGTGCCGCCGGAGATAAAGCGTATGGCCCTGAAGCTGAAGATGGCCATTCAAAAGGAAAATTATGACAGAGTAATCATGGAATATGATAAGCTGATAACCGGCCTCGGACTGAGCTGAAGGCAGTTCGCGGCAGGAGAGAGGGGCATAAATGAGTTACGGAGAAAGGACGGCAGAAATACTCATTGTGGATGACTGGGAGACCAACAGACAGGTCCTGGAACAGATTATCCTCGGTATAGGTGCCCGTCCCGTTCTGGCAGAAAGCGGAGAGGCAGCCTTGAGAAAGATCAGAGAATCCCGTCCGCAGCTGATTCTGACAGATATCTCCATGCCGGGAATGGACGGCTATGAGCTATGCAGAATTCTGAAGGCAGACAAAAAGACAAAAAACATTCCGGTTATCTTTATTTCGGCGTACGACAATCCGAAAGATGTAATAGAAGGACTTACGCTGGGAGGGACGGATTATATCACGAAGCCCTTTATCCCGGAGGTGGTGCAGGCGCGTGTGGGAATCCAGCTTCGACTGTACGCGGCACATCGGGAGCTGCAGGAGATGAACCGACGTCTTCAGACTTCTGTGACCGAGCTGCTGAAGCAGATCGAGCAGGAGAAAAAGGATGTGCTGTATGCCCTGGCCGGAATTGCGGCAGGGAATTCCTGCTACAGAAAGGAACATATTGAGAGACTCAGTCAGAACTGCAGGATACTGGCACAGGGGATGCAGCTTTCTCCCCTGTTTGAAGATAAGATTTCAGATGCTTATATTGATACCATAGAGCTGGCGGCGCCTTTGTGCGACATTGGAAATATCGGGATTCCGCTGGAACTGCTTCGCAGGCAGACCGCCCTCAGCGAAGAGGAAATGTCCATTGTGCAGACTCATACGACAATAGGCGCGAAGCTTCTGGAAGACTTGCATGTAGGGAAAGATTATAATGACTTTATCAATACGGCTGCGGACATTGCCCGTTATCATCATGAGAACTGGGATGGAAGCGGGTATCCGGAGGGACTGAAGAAAGAGGAGATTCCTCTTGCGGCACAGATTGTGTCCATCGTGGAAGTATATTGCGCACTGACAGATAAGAAAAATTACGGCAGAGAGGAAGCCTTTGAGATTATGGGCGGGGAAGCAGGTGTGAAATTCAACCCCGAAGTCTATAAAATATGCCGGAAAATTTCACGTCGGCTGCTTTAAAGAATACGGATTTACCGTACTGAAATGGAGGTATGGTTATGATTAAAGAGGATGAGTTTATCAGAATTGCTTCTTATATGAAAAAGCGCTATGGAATAGACCTGTATCAGAAAAAGGTCATTGTGAACGGGCGACTGGAAAATTATATCAAGAGAGGCGGCTGGCAGAATTTCAATGAATTCATGAATGCGGTGGAGAATGACAAGTCAGGGAATCAGGAGAAGATGCTTGTAAATTTCCTGACCACCAATTATACGTATTTTATGCGTGAATTTGAACATTTTGATTTCTTCAAGGGGCAGGTGCTCCCCTGGCTGAAGCAGAAGGAGGCGGCGAGAAAGGATCTGCGGATCTGGTGCGGTGCGGCGTCTTCGGGAGAGGAACCTTACATGATAGCCATGGTGCTGGCAGATTTCTTCGGCATGGAGAAGAATGGATGGGATACAAAAGTTCTGGCCACAGATATCTCCACAAAAGAGCTGCAGAAAGCGCTGGCGGGAATCTACAGTGAGGAACAGCTGAAAAGTGTTCCGCCACAGTGGAAAAAACGTTTTTTCAAGGCTGTTGCAGGCGGAACTAAGTATCAGGTGGTACCGGAACTGAAGCAGGAAGTGATCTTCCGTCAGTTTAATCTGATGGACCCGTTTCCATTTAAAAAGAAAATGCATACTATATTTTTGCGCAATGTTATGATATATTTTGATGAGAAGACAAAACGGGAACTGGTGCAGAAGGTGTATGACGCGCTGGAGCCGGGAGGTTATCTGTTCATTGGAACGACGGAGACTCTTGACAGGAACAGCACGCCGTTTCAGATTATACAGCCGTCAATATTCAGAAAATAAGGAAGGGACTGGTGAGTTATGCTGCCGATTAAGGTTTTAATCGTAGAGGATTCTATTGTGTTCAGAGAACTGTTGCTTCAGAATCTGAACAGAGATCCTGCAATACATGTTGTGGGAACGGCGAAAGACCCCTACGAGGCAAGGGATGCGATTCTGGCGCTGAAGCCGGATGTAATGACCCTGGATGTGGAACTTCCGAGAATGAACGGAATCGAATTCCTGCGGAAGCTGATCCCGCAATACCCCCTTCCGGTGGTGGTGATCAGTTCTCTGAGCGATAAGGTTTTTGATGCAATGAATGCCGGGGCAGTGGATTTTGTGGCGAAGCCGACGGTATCCAACAGGAAACAGCTGGAGGATTTTATCAAAAATGAGTTGCTGGTGAAAATAAAAATAGCTTCCAGTGCCAGAATCGGCAATGTCAAAAGGTCGATGGTGCAGGCGCAGCAGCAATATCAGCCGGTGGCAAAGGGCAACCTGATCGTGGCCATCGGGGCATCCACAGGCGGTACGGAAGCGACTTCCACTGTGGTCAGACAGTTTGGTACGGATATTCCCGGAATTGTCTGTGTACAGCATATGCCGCCCGGTTTCACACAGATGTATGCAAAAAGGCTGAACGACGAATGCAGGATTCAGGTGAAGGAAGCGGAGACAGGTGACAGGGTTCTGCCGGGACATATGTTGATTGCTCCCGGAGGCGACAGGCATATGCACCTGGTCAAAGTAGGCAGCAATTATCAGGTGGAAGTCAAGCCGGGACCAAAAGTGAACGGACACTGTCCTTCGGTGGATGTATTGTTTGATTCTGTTGCCAGGACAGCAGGTTCCGATGCGCTGGGAATCATTCTCACCGGGATGGGCGGGGACGGCGCCAAAGGATTGCTGGCTATGCGCAAGGCCGGCGCCAGGACCATCGGTCAGGACGAATCCACTTGTGTGGTTTATGGAATGCCCAAGGTTGCTTATGAGCTGGGGGCGGTACAATATCAGGAAAAATTGACTGATATCGCCGGAAGGACATATGCTTTATTAAATAAAATGTAAAGGAGAAGGAGAATGAAAATTCTATTGGCGGAGGATGATTTCGCGACAAGAAAATTTATGGCCAGCTTTCTCTCAAAGTACGGTGAGTGTGACATTACTGTGGACGGGATGGAAGCGGTGGACGCATTCATGATGGCTTTGGAAGACGGAGAACCGTATGATCTGGTATGTCTTGATATCATGATGCCGGTTATGGACGGTTATCAGGCACTGATGGGAATCCGCAATCTGGAAAAGCAGAGGAATGTTCCGGAAGATAAAGCGGTAAAGGTGATTATGACCACGGCACTGAATGAAGAAAAGAATGTAAAGATGGCGTTTGACCTGGGCTGCACCATATATTCCGGTAAGCCCATAGATCAGGAAAGATTTGAGCAGGCAATGAAAAAGCTCAATCTGATTTAACTGGAATAAATGCGGAAAGGAGAACTATATGGCTGAAGATTTTAACACAGAAAGCATGCTCGATATGTACCTGTTCGAGAACGGTCAGCTGCTGGAGCAGCTCCAGGAAACGGTTTTGGAACAGAAGGATGCGGATTGTTTTGATGAAGACAGCATAAACGAAATATTCAGAACCATGCATACCATCAAGGGATCTTCGGGTATCATGATGTTCGACAATATTACGGCCGTATCCCACAAGCTTGAGGACATTTTCTTCTATCTGAGAGAATCTCATCCTGACAATGTTCCCCACGTGGAGCTGGTGGAGCATGTGCTGGAGGTAGAAGATTTCATTTCAAATGAAATGGAAAAAATCCGCAACGGGGATCCGGTGGACGGTGACGCCAGCAATATTATTGCGGACCTTGACAAATTCCTGAACATGATTAAAAACGGAGGAGAGGCAGAAGCAGCAGCGGAGAATGTGCATGAAGAGCCGAAGCATTTTTACATAGCGCCGGTTGCTACCAGTGCCAGCCGTTTTTACAAGATATTTATTACATTTTTCCCGGAAACGGAAATGTCCAACGTCCATGCTTACAAGGCTGTATATGCATTGAAGGAGATAGCAGAGGACATTCTGTATTCCCCGGAAGATATTCTCACGGATGAGAAGAGCAGTGAGAAGATTCTGAAGGATGGTTTCCGCATTCTTCTTCAGGCTCAGTGCAGTGAAGAAGAAGTACGTGAAATCATTGGTGTGGGGTATGACATTGAAAAAGTTGAGGTCTATGAGTGCGATGCCAATCAGTTCCTCCTGGGATTTGATTTCGGCGATCAGGCACCGGCACCGCAGATTGATCTGGAATCCAGCGTGGAAGTGATAGAAGCCAGGCAGGAGGAAGCAGAGAAGGGGAAGGCCGAAGCAGATGCAAAGAGCCCGGAGAAGCCTAAAATCATACCGGGTGATTTTGTGATTCAGTCAAAGGAGCCGGGCAAGCAGAAGAAGCTGGCGAAGGATAAGCCGAAGGGAGAAAAGGCTTCCTTTATCAGCGTGAATGTAAGCAAGATGGATCAGTTGATGGATTTGATCGGAGAGCTTGTAATCTCCGAGTCTGTGGTACTGCAGAGCTCTGATTTGAAGGTTCCGGGGCTGAATCTGGATAACTTCAATAAGGCGGCGGCACAGCTGGCGTCCATTTCCACTGATTTGCAGAATGTTATCATGTCCATGAGAATGGTGCCTCTGACCAATACCTTCCAGAAGATGAACCGTATTGTGTTCGATGTGTCCAGGAAGCTGGGAAAGGACATTGAGTTTGTCATGGTGGGAGAAACCACGGAAGTGGATAAGAACATCATCGAGCATATCTCTGATCCGCTGATGCATCTGGTCAGGAACGCTGTGGACCATGGAATTGAGACCAACGAGGAACGCGCGGAGAGCGGCAAGCCGGATAAAGGCAAAGTGACTCTGTCCGCAAGGACCGAAGCAGGTAAGGTATGGATCAGCGTGGAAGATAACGGTACGGGACTTGACAGGGAGAAGATTCTTGCCAAGGCGAGGAAGCAGGGAATTCTGGATGACAGCAAACCGGATTCCGCTTATACGGATAAGGAAGTATATCAGTTTATTACTCTGCCCGGCTTCTCCACCAATGAGCAGGTGACGGAATATTCCGGACGCGGTGTGGGTATGGATGTTGTGGTACAGAACATTCAGGCCATCGGCGGCGCTCTGGAAATTGAGAGCACACC
Organism: Acetatifactor muris; assembly: GCF_024623325.1. GTDB lineage: Bacteria > Bacillota > Clostridia > Lachnospirales > Lachnospiraceae > Acetatifactor > Acetatifactor muris. The sequence goes on along the minus strand of NZ_JANJZD010000007.1, from coordinate 24,740 downwards.
CGGCAGTGGCAGTGTCATGAGTCTGAAGATTCCGCTGACTCTGGCGATTATAGACGGTATTGTGATGGAGGTGGGAAATTCTTCCTTCGTTATGGAGACCGGTGTAATCAAGCAGTTTATCCGGGTGAAAGAGGATATGATGATTCATGAGCCCAACGGAGACGAATTTGTCATGATCCGTGGGGATTGCTTCCCGGTAATTCGGCTGGGAAGATGGTATGGACTGGAAGAGTATCAGGAGTCCGTGGAAGATGGCGTTATGCTGATTCTGGAAGTGGAAGACAGAAAGATCTGCCTTCTGGTGGATAAGCTGATTGGTGAACAGGAGATCGTGGTAAAGCCGATTCCTTCTTATATTAAGAAGGTCAGGGGGCTGTCCGGCTGTACACAGCTTGGCGATGGCAGTATTGCTTTGATCCTGGATGCCCCTGGGCTTGTAGAATAAATATTATGGAAAGGAACGGTAGTGTCTATGGACGAAACGAGCAGATTGCTGGGACAGATGGAAGAGACGAACGATGAGGCCGACAGCCATGATACTCAAAAAGGCAAGTATATGACTTTTAAGTCCGGTTCCGAATATTTCGGACTGGGGATACAGTATGTACAGCAGATTATTCAGTATCAGACAGTCACCAAGATACCTGAAACAGAAGATTATATCAAAGGGCTGATTAATCTCCGCGGCAGGATAATACCTGTTGTTGATGTCCGGCTGCGGTTTAAGCAGGGAGTATGTGAGTATAATGACAAAACCTGTATTCTTGTCATTAATGTAAAGTCCACAACAGTGGGACTGATTGTAGAGCAGATTGCGGAGGTGGCGGAGATTCAGGAAGAAAATATCCTGCCGCCGCCCAGCATTGGTCGCGCTGACAAAGCCCATCACAAATATGTTTACGGTATTGGAAAAGTGGGGAATACTGTAAAATTGCTGTTGGATCCGGAGAAACTGTTGTATGACGATGATCCTGCAGACGGGGAGCCTGCAAAGAAGAATGAAGAATGAGAGGTGTGACTTATGAAAAACCTGAAAATGAAAACAAAGTTAATCCTGGGATTTGGAATTCCCATGCTGATAATCCTGATCAATGTTGTGTTCAGTGATCTGACCACGAAATCTGCGATTGGGCTTACGGATGCGGCAGAGCAGGAGACTTTCCTGGTGGGGTCAGCTATCTTTACACTGGCTTTGGCTGTGGTATCCATAGCAATAACAGCAGCCATCGCGCTGTTCCTGATCAAGACCATCGAGAAATCTGTCAGCCAGCTTTCTGATGCGGCTAAGGAAATCGCAAAGGGACATGTTGATATCAACATGGTAAAATACAACAATGATGAATTTGGTGAGTTGGTTGACGAATATACGAAGGTTATTGACAATATCAAGTATCAGGCGAAAATAGCAGAAGAAGTGGCTGGCGGTAACCTGACGGTAGCTGTAAATCCGGCTTCCCCGGAGGATGTGCTGGGCAATTCCCTGAAGAAGCTGGTAGAGGATAATCATAATGCATTGAGCAATATCAGTGATGCGGGTTCTCAGGTGACTATCAGTTCTTCTCAGGTGGCCAGCGCAAGCCAGGCACTGGCACAGGGGTCCACGGAACAGGCCAGTGCAATTCAGCAGATTACGGCGTCAATTGATGAGATTGCAGAGAAGACAAAGCAGAATGCGGAACAGGCGAACTCTGCTGCGCATCTGGTGGTCAGAGCTATCAGCGACGTAAAACAGGGAAATGTACAGATGCAGAACATGGTATCTGCCATGGAGGATATTAATAAGGCATCCGAGAGCATTTCCAAGATTATCAAGACCATAGAGGACATTGCTTTCCAGACCAATATTCTCGCATTGAATGCGGCAGTGGAGGCGGCAAGGGCCGGAGAAGCCGGAAAAGGCTTTGCCGTTGTGGCGGAGGAGGTGCGGAGTCTTGCCGCCAAGAGTGCGGAAGCCGCCAGTGAAACTTCTGCTCTGATAGAGGACTCCATTGAGAAAGTGAATGCGGGTTCCAAGATTGCAGGCGAGACGGCAAAGGCAATGGAGGAGATTACGAAGGTCGTTCAGGACAGCGAAGTAATTATTAATGGTATCGCAGAGTCCTCCAATTATCAGGCCACTGCAGTATCACAGATCGAGCAGGCAATTTCGCAGGTATCTCAGGTGGTACAGACGAACTCAGCAACCAGTGAGGAATGTGCGGCGGCAAGCGAGGAACTCTCCAATCAGGCTTCCAGAATGCGTGAGATGCTTTCCATTTATAATCTGGGCAACAGTCAGAGTACTTCAAGCAGAGGAACTTCAAACTATTCCTCTTCGCTGTCAAATGCAAATGAGCAGGTGATTTCTCTGGGAGATGGCTTCGGGAAATATTAATACGGATGTTTTTTCCGGAAAGAGGTGTATTTTATGAATTTACTTGATGAGTTAAGGACGCTGGGAGTGGATGTGGATGACGGACTCAAGCGCATTATGGGAAATGAAAAATTATATACAAAGTTACTGGGATCTTTTGTCAAGATGGCCAGAACAAATGAAGTGCGGATTGAGGACGGCTGTACCGACTACACGGAAGCAATAGAAAAAGCACATGCGCTGAAGGGAACGGCGGGAAATCTGTCACTTACGCCCATCTATGAGGGATACACTGAAATTCTGAATTTGCTGCGCGGCGGTCAGCCTGCGGAGGCGAAGGTGGTTCTGGAACGGATACTGCCGGTTCAGCAGGAGATTCTTCGCTGTATAGAAAGCTCTGTACAGTAAGGATGGGACTCCGGGAGAACTGTGAAAATAATTGCCGGGGAATCAGAGAGACGGAGGAACAGGAAGGAAAATGGATTCTGTACAGCACAAACCACAGAGAGGTGTAAAGCTACAGCCTCTGGACATCATAGAGGGCTATAAAGTGAGGCCCGGTTATTACAATAGAGATGGTGCGGCCGCAGCATCCAACGGAGTCAGCTTTACCATTCATTCTCATGGAGCTACAAGCTGTACTCTGCTGTTATTCCATCCACAGGAAAAGGAACCCTATGCCAGACTGAAATTTCCTGAGTCCTATCACATTGGAAATACTTATTCCATGTTGGTATTCGGATTAAACATTGAGGAATTTGAGTATGCATTTCAGCTGGATGGCCCTTATGACAGGAAGAAAGGGTTGCTTTTTGACAGGGAAAATATTTTGCTGGATCCCTATGCAAAAGCTGTAACCGGACAGAGAAACTGGGGAGAGCGGCCGGAAGAAGGTGAGAACTTCGTATATCATGCAAGAGTCGTCGAGAACAATTTCGACTGGGGCAATATACGGCAGCTGGAGCTTCCCCTGGAAGATCTGATTATTTATGAGATGCATGTCCGGGGATTTACGAAGGATAAATCTTCCGGAGTGGATGCAAAAGGGACTTATGAAGGACTGCGTCAGAAGATCCCCTATCTGAAAGATCTGGGAATCAACGCGGTTGAGCTAATGCCGATTTTTGAGTTCGATGAAATGGAAAATGCCAGGATTGTAGACGGAGAACAGCTGTACAATTACTGGGGATATAACACGGTATGCTTTTTTGCACCGAATACGGGCTATTCCTCCGTGGTAGAACACAATCATGAAGGAGATGAGCTGAAACAGCTTATTTATGAGCTGAAGGAAAACGGAATCGAGGTTATTCTGGATGTGGTGTTTAACCATACCGCAGAAGGGAATGATGACGGTCCCTGCTTTTCCTTTAAAGGTATTGACAACAATATTTACTATATATTGACACCGGATGGACAGTACTATAATTTCAGTGGCTGTGGAAACGCCCTGAACTGTAATCATCCCATGACGCGCCGGTTTATCATTGACTGTCTGCGTTATTGGGTGACTGAATACAGAGTAGACGGTTTCCGATTTGACCTGGCTTCCATTCTTTCCAGAGATCAGAATGGGGAGCCCATGGCTGAACCTCCCATTCTGCAGGGAATTGCCTGTGATTCCATTCTGGGAAAGGTCAAACTGATTGCGGAAGCCTGGGATGCGGCAGGACTCTATCAGGTGGGGAATTTTCCGGCCTATAACAGATGGTCGGAATGGAATGGAAGATATCGTGACGACATGCGCCGTTTCCTGAAAGGGGACGAAGGCATGGCAGGAGTGGCTATCACAAGAATTACGGGTTCCAGGGACTTATATGACACATTGAAACGCGGACAGAGCGCATCGGTTAATTTTCTCACATGCCATGACGGGTTCACTTTGTATGACCTTTATTCCTACAATATGAAACATAATGAGAAAAACGGCTGGAACAATACCGATGGGGATAACAACGGCAACAGCTGGAACTGCGGTGTGGAAGGGGAGACGGATGACCCGGAAGTGGAGAAACTGCGCCGGCGGATGGTGAAGAATGCTTTTGTGACACTGATGTGCAGCCGGGGACCTGCAATGTTTTATGCCGGAGATGAGTTCTGCAATACACAGTATGGGAATAACAATCCATACTGTCAGGATAACATAGTCTCCTGGCTGGACTGGACAAGGCTTGAGAAATATCAGGAAATACATGATTTCTTCCGCTATATGATTGCCTTTCGCAAGAGACATCCCGTCGTCAGGAAAACCATGAAGGAAGCTGCCTGCGGATTTCCTGATATCAGTATCCATAACGGATATCCCTGGAATGGAGGGACAAATCATACAAGCCGACTGATTGGCATCATGTATGCTGGCAGAAATGATACGGATACCAGGGATGATATTGTCTTTTATGGTATGAATGCATACTGGGATGCTCTGGATATGCAGCTGCCGGGGCTGCCTGCAGACTTGCACTGGAAGGTATGTGTGAATACTTTTGTGGAATATGAAGACGGAAAGGACATTGAGGCGGAGACAGAATTTCAATACGGAAGTAAGATAAAAATACCGCCGCGCTCTGCGGTTGTACTGATTGCAGAATAGACTGTGACAGGCACGAAAAATCAGGAACCTGCATATAATGCGATGATTGCATCAGACTCTTATATGGCTTTACGGCCGTGAACAGGGGATCAAAAAGGGGATGACCGTATGGATTGCAGGGATAAGATACTTTCGGAGCGCTATTTTGATGTCATTACAAATTTTCCGCTGGAGATATTGGAAGACGGCATTTACGATTTATGCTATATCAATATTGACAACCTTTATTATGTGGTATATGTCAGTGAAAACAATATACGAAATGTCAGCGAGTATGTTTTCGATTATAAAGCTGTGCCAAAGCTGTACGGACTGATGCAGGAGGATGTAATCAATCAGGGTTATGATCCCAACAATCTGATCGTAAGCGGAATTACACAGGTTCAGCGAGAGCCCTTGAATCTGACCGGGCGGGGTGTAGTCATCTGCATTATTGATACGGGGATTGACTATATGGACGAAGTGTTCCGGGACAGTGAGGGAAACAGCCGTATTCTGGCGATCTGGGATCAGACGATTCAGAGCGGAACTCCTCCCCGGGGCTTTTATTATGGTACAGAATTTACGAGAGACGAAATCAATGGTGCATTGCAGGCGGAGGACCCATACAGCGTTGTACCCAGCAGAGATGAGAACGGACATGGCAGTGCCATGGCGGGAGTAGCAGCCGGAAGCAGAGTGGCAAACGGTATCAGTTACCTGGGAGCAGCGCCGGACGCTGATATTGTGGTAGTAAAATTAAAACAGGCAAAGCAGTTTCTCAGAGAGTTTTATATGATACCGCCCGGTGTCCCGGCATATGAAGAGACAGATATCATGCTGGGAGTGCAGTATGCAGACAGCTTTGCAGAGCAATTCAGGCGGCCGGTAGTAATCTGTCTTGGCCTGGGCACTAATTATGGTGATCATGCGGGCAGTGCTCCGCTGCCCAGTTATCTGGATTACATTGCTTCCAAGCGCAGCCGGGCAGTGGTAGTCTGCGGAGGAAATGAAGGAAACGCAGGCCATCATTTTCAGGGGTATCTGGAACCGAAGAGAAGTGGAGGGACATCTGAAAATGTGCCGGTGGAGATTCGTGTTGCAGATAATGTAGAGGGATTTCTTCTGGAACTCTGGGGAAATGTGCCGGATCTGTTCACAATTTCTGTGCGTTCTCCCGGAGGCGAGACGATTCCGCCGGTCCGGCTGGGGATTCAGAACAGCATTACGTACGGATTTGTATATGAGAGAACGAAAATTACCATAGCGGGAAATCTGGTGGAACCTGCTTCAGGAGAAGAGGTTGTGGTAGTGCGTGTGGTGAGGCCTACCCCCGGCATCTGGACTTTTCAGGTGGAAGCTGTGGGAGATTCTCACAATGGAACATTTCATATGTGGCTTCCCATCACGCAGTTCATGAATGCGCCGGTGCAGTTTCTGGAGGCTTCCCCCTATATTACTCTAACAGAACCTGCCATGGCAAAGGATGTTGTCAGTGTCTCCACATATAACGCGGCTAACAACAGCTTTTATATTGACTCCGGCAGAGGATTTACCAGAATCGGTACCATTAATCCGGATTTTGCCGCACCGGGGGTCAATGTATCTACAATTCGAGGAAGGGAATCAGGGAGTTCTCTGGCGTCTGCCATTACAGCCGGTGCTGTTGCACAGTTTATGCAATGGGCTGTAGTGGAAGGAAACAACAGCATAGTGGCCAGCCGGGAAATTAAGAATTATTTTATCAGAGGAGCTTCCAGGAATTATGACACTACTTACCCCAACAGAGAGTGGGGGTACGGCCGCCTGAACGTGGCGGGGACTTTTGATGCCCTGATTGGGGTGTGAAAAAGGATAGAGGCAGCTTTATAGGAAGGAAAAGTCTATGAGAAATCCTGTTTATCATGAAGAGCTGAAAAAAATGAATATAATTCCCGTGCCTCTTCCGGAAGTGAGGGGGCCTCTGCCAAATTCTGAAGCTTCTTATCCTTTCAACGCGGCGGACCGGCAGCAAAGGCCCTTTAATCTGGCGGAATGCGGCTATGTGGAAGAGGAATATATTGTCAGCGGATACGCCAATGTGTATGAATATCATGATGTGGGCCTGTATCCCGGGATCCGATGCAGCGACGGGAGATACTGCACCCGGATTCTGGTCCGGCGTCCCATTGATCCATGCAGGCAAAGTGACTTTGCGGTGCTGGAGATTTTTAACTATGCAGGTGCGGAGAGGGCCTTTGCGGGATGGGGATACTGCGGAGAATACATGTGTGCCAGAGGAGATGTGTGGGTGGGCATCACAATCAAGCAGAGTGCCGTTGATAAACTGAAGAATTTCGACGCAAAACGGTATGAAGCCCTTGGCTTTCCCAATCCTGTGCCTGTGGAGAAGCGGCGGCATGGAAGCACCATGGTGGGAGCGGCGGATACAGAAAAAGCAGGGGAATTTGAAAACGGCCTGGCTTATGACGCTATGAGTCAGGTGGCGGCGCTTTTAAAGTCCAAGGTGCCCCAGAATCCATTGTACAGAGACGGGAGGTTCGGAAAGGCGGCCAGATATGTGATCGGTATGGGAGCGTCGGGCTGTGATTTGTCTCTTTACGCGGCGGCCCTTCAGCCTTTTGCCACAATGGATGGAAAATGCCCCTGTTTTGACGGTTTCCATATTCATATGACCGGTTATCCCGGCTTTATCAGCAATGGAGAGACCCGCTTTGAAGCTGATGATGACAGATGTAAGATCATGACAAATGTTCCGCTGGTGTGGACACAGACTATGGGAGATATGAGGGGCGGAGGTATACATCCCAGCTATTCATATATGTACCGCTGGCCTGACAGCGACCTTCCGGGACGGCAGCACAGGCAGTATGAAATAGCGGGGGCAGCGCTGGGGATGGATTGGGATATGGCGGTCTGTCCCTGTGCGGAGGATCTTGAGAAGTATGGTGTGGAAGGGAAAGTTTATTCCCTTGAACGCCAGGAAGGGGAGGTCCCTTTCCATTATGTGATCCGTGCAGTGCTGGATCATCTGAAGAAATGGATAAAAGACGGTATTCCCGCTCCTAAGTCGGCTTATCTGGAAATGAAAGGCGAGTATCCGGATGCGGATTTTGTGCTGGACGAGCATGGAAATCCCCTGGGAGGTGTCCGTTCTCCATATGTGGATGTCCCTGTCTGTACTTATACCTGGCGGGATGACCCCGGAGCCGTGCGGAATATCATAACGCCTTTTTCAGAGGAGAAGCTGAAGGAGCTTTATGCCACTCATGAAGACTATGTACGCAAAGTAGTCCTGGCGACGATGAAGATGGTAGAAAGAGGCTTTCTTCTGCCGGAGGATGCGGCTACGGTTATTTTGGAAGCTATGGAAGCCAGAATTCCAGAATAAAATAAGAGAACAGAAGCAAAACCCGCCTGCAGCGTCATGCAGGCGGGTTTCGTGATGGGGCTGACTGCGGTTCTTATTGCAGGACGGGAAGCACCAGACAGGACGCATGGCCTTCGCCGAAAAAGATTCGGTCATGTGCAATGGCGCAATCCTTGCCGAGAGAGGGAGGTTCCACTGTATTCAAATTCCGGTTGATTCCGGGGAACATACTGCCGGTCAGCTGAATGCCAACAGCGTGCCCGGCAGGCACACGATAAGCAGTATGGCCGATTCCGAACTGATACAGTACAGTCTCGCCCGGCGTGAGAAAATCATTGGTAAACAATCCGTTTCTGTGGCGGGCGCGTACATAGCCTGCCGCAATCTGACGTTGATAGCCATCCGGCGCAATGTCAGTTAAGCGGCAGACGAAATCGGTGTCAGGCACATCTGTCGCCGCGTAGAGCTCCATGCAGATACTGCCTGCAAGAAATAAATCTTTATCCAATGAATCCGAATGAAATTCCAGAACATCCTCTCTGCCGGAGATTTCCGACCAGTCGGCCATTGCTCTGCGTCCTTTCTGGTCCACAATGTCAGAAGGGGCAGGATTCATGGGATCATAGACAAGAGAGGCCTCGCCGGCAGCGGGAATCTCTGTCTTCAGACCGGCGCCGGGAGTAAGATAAAGATTCATCTGCCTGCTTTGCGGGGGCGGCCAGTCTGCGGCGGTGTGCCAGTCGTTGCTGCCCTGCATGAAATAGTACACGCGCTCAGGCAGGAATGTTTCGTCCTTTTGCTTTAAGTAGTGATTAAACCAATGCAGCATAATGTCGGAAACACCCTGCGCCTCGCCTGAATTTTCTGCGCCGAAATCCACATCCTCCACCTTGTGGGGGAGAACACCTCCGTGGGTCCAGGGACCGATCATAAGAAATGCGTTATCCCGGGTGAAGGCGTCTTCTGAACGGCGTGCCGCCAGAAAATTGTCGATGGTGCTGTTGCAGGCTCCGTCCATCCATCCGGTGCCGCAGAGCATGGCGGTATGGATATTGTCATAGCAAATCGGACTGTGGATGCTGTCCCAGAATTCTTTTTTCTCTACGCCTTCCACCAGATCCAGATAGTCTCTGAGCATGGGAACCCCTTCCAGAAGAGCGGCAGGATTTTCATTCATCGGCAGGGTTTTGGCGAATTCTCCCAGCTTGTCCCTGTTTTCCTTTAATATCGGAAGCATTCTGTTCCGGAAAGCTTCATCGGGCATATATTGTTCGGGATGCTCCAGCAGCTGGTTATATGCCCAGCCCAAATGAAAGCTTGCAACTGTCTGCATCGCGCTGGTGCCGAAGGAGGAAAGAGAACAGCACATAAAAGGGCAGATTGCCTTTAAATGTGCGGGAGCGCCCGACGCTGCGGCAATCTGGGTAAAGCCGAAATAAGACAGACCGAACATCCCCACATTCCCGTCACAAAAAGGCTGTGCAGCAAGAAATTCTACTGCGTCATAGCCGTCAGTGTGTTCGTTCGCGCCGTTTAAATTCATTTCTCCCTCCGAGGCACATGTACCCCGACAGTCCTGAACAGCCACAATATAGCCTGCCTCAATGAATTCAGGATAGTGTTCATAGAGTGGTTCCCGTACGATTCCTTCTTTGTCATAGGGAGTACGCATAAGGATAACGGGATATGCACCGTCCTGATCCGGCATATACAGATCTGTGGCAAGTCTGACCTGGTCCCGCGCCATGCATGGAAAATTTTTCACGATTTTCATAAAATTTGTGCCTCCTTTTTCAGATATTGTTATGTATTTGTATCCTTTTTTATTTTATCAGAATTGTCAGGAATGTGATACAAAAAAATGACCATTTATGATAGATGATGATTTTTGTGCACGTCCCTTCGGAATCTGGCAAAGCCTTCCCTTCATATATTGTTATAGAACATATCCCTGTCTTCTGACAGAAAACAGGGTAAAAATGGGGAGAGGGAAATGAAAACAATTTATGTGAAAGCTGTTGTGCAGCGTGTTGCCCATCCGCAGGGGTGGGACTGGCAGAAGGTGATTCCTACATTTGTCTTCTTGTGCGCCATGTTTTTCCTGGGCAGGGCCGCGGCTGAAGTGGTGGGAGAAATGCAGATGACTTCGGCTACGGCGGTGGCAGAGAGTGAGAACTGGGGGCTGGGTTTCAGCGGAGAAGGACAGAAACCCACAGGAAATGCTTCTGCGGCGGAGCTGAAAAAATATGATACCTATTTCTGCGGTGAAGGGGAGGAGAAAGTGATTTATCTGACCTTTGACTGCGGCTATGAAAACGGCAACACCGAACCTATTCTGGATGCTCTGAAAAAACATAATGCCCCGGCCGCCTTTTTTGTAGTGGGCCATTTTCTGGAGTCTGCGCCGGATATTGTAAAGCGCATGGTGGAAGACGGCCACAGTGTGGGGAATCATACATATCATCATCCGGACATGTCGAAGATCTCCGACAAAGCATCTTTTCAAAAGGAGATGGATGACGTGGTCTCCCTTTTTAGAGAGATAACAGGAACTGAATTGGCTATGTATTACAGGCCGCCACAGGGTAAGTACAGTACTGTTAATCTGCAGATGGCAAAGGAACTGGGGTATTCCACTTTCTTCTGGAGCCTGGCCTATGTGGACTGGAATCAGGACGATCAGCCCAGTCATGAGGAGGCTTTTGAAAAGCTGACGAAGCGCATTCACCCAGGAGCGATTGTATTGCTCCACAGTACTTCAAAGACAAACGGTGAAATCATGGATGAGCTGCTGACAAAATGGGAAGAGATGGGCTATACATTCAGGCCTCTTTCGGACCTGGCGGAAAACAAAAGTGAAAACAAAAGTGAAAACAGCAGTGAAAACAGCAGCTTGGAAGGAAACGGCGGCGGAATTCTTCAGGATGAAAATTGACATGAATCATACTTGCCTTGCAGCTTCCTCTGTTTTATAATGGTAACAGTTCAGAAAATGCATCAGGTCGGGTAAAAGGACTGAAAATCATAAGGAATTGGACAGAGGCGGAGAGATGGAGAAAGAACTGGTAATCGTCATTGATTTTGGCGGACAATATAATCAACTGGTAGCCAGACGTGTCAGAGAGTGTAATGTATACTGTGAAATATACTCTTACAGGACAGAGCTGGAAAAAATTAAGGCTATGAATCCCAGGGGGATTATTCTGACAGGAGGCCCCAGCAGCTGCTATGAAGAAGGGGCGGCCTCCTGCTCTCCGGAATTGTTTGACCTTGGCATTCCCGTGCTGGGATTGTGTTATGGCGCCCAGCTGATGATGCATACGCTGGGCGGGGAAGTGGCCAGAGCAGCCATGCAGGAATACGGCAAGACAGAAGTGGATGTGGATACGACTTCAGAGCTGTTCGCAGATGTAGCACCCCATACTATTTGCTGGATGAGCCATTTTGACTATATTGCCAGAATGGCCCCGGACTTTCGGAGGGTTGCCGTCACAGCCAACTGCCCTGTGGCAGCGGCGGAATGCCCTGAGCGCAAACTATATGCAATCCAGTTTCATCCGGAGGTGCTTCATACGGCAGAGGGTTCCAAAATGCTGTATAATTTTGTGCGGAATATCTGCGGCTGCGGAGGCGACTGGCGGATGGATGCCTTTGTGGAAGAGAGTGTCAGAGCGATTCGGACCAAAGTGGGGGATGGCAAAGTGCTTTGTGCCCTCAGCGGCGGGGTGGATTCCAGCGTGGCGGCAGTTCTACTTTCCAGGGCTGTGGGCAGGCAGCTGACCTGCGTGTTCGTAGATCATGGTCTCCTGCGCAAAAATGAAGGCGATGAAGTGGAGGCTGTGTTCGGACCGGAGGGTGAGTATGATTTGAATTTCATTCGGGTGAATGCACAGGAACGCTTTTACGATAAACTTGCAGGTGTGTCCGAACCGGAGAAAAAGCGGAAGATTATTGGAGAAGAATTTATCCGGGTGTTCGAAGAAGAGGCTGAGAAAATTGGCGCTGTGGATTTCCTGGTCCAGGGAACTATCTATCCGGATGTGGTGGAGAGCGGACTGGGAGGAGAATCGGCGGTCATAAAGTCTCATCATAATGTGGGAGGTCTGCCGGATTATGTGGATTTCAAAGAGATTATCGAGCCCCTGAAGAGTCTTTTTAAAGACGAGGTCCGCAAGGTTGGTCTGGAGCTGGGAATTCCTGAGCATCTGGTATTCCGGCAGCCTTTCCCGGGGCCGGGGCTGGGCGTCCGCATTGTGGGAGAGGTCACGGCCGAGAAGGTGAAGATGGTGCAGGATGCGGACGCAATTTACAGGGAAGAAATCGCGGAAGCCGGTCTGGACAGAGAGCTGAACCAGTATTTTGCGGCGCTGACAAATATGCGTTCCGTGGGTGTCATGGGGGATGAGCGGACTTATGATTATGCGGTGGCTTTGCGGGCAGTAAATACGGTGGATTTCATGACGGCAGAAGCGGCGGAGATTCCCTGGGATGTGCTGAAAAAGGTGATGAGCAGAATTATCAACGAGGTGAATGGGGTTAACCGGGTGCTTTACGATGTGAGCTCGAAACCGCCGGGGACGATAGAGTTTGAGTGAGAGGTAAAATCCTCGCAGGTCTTGAAAAATCAAGGCTTGCGGGGATTTTTAAATTGGCGGTGGGTACGATTTGGGTACAGATTTTTTAATCCAGCTTATCGTTTATTAAACGGTGTTCTGTATCCTCCATAACTTGGTCGTGGAGCTGCTGGATGCTCAGGTCGAAAAAGGCATCTCCATGCTGTTCAGGGTAAGTGTCCATCCAGCGGTCATAATCCGTTTCGGCTTTAATGAGAGCTTCCCCACGTTTTTTTGCATCTTTGATTTCATTGCATTTTTCTACATCTTCTAAAAATTTCTCGTAACGCTGGCACCATGCGTTCATCAGCGTCAGGGTTTCAAAACGTATTCCAACTGTATCATTGCCTTCCTCGTCTTTGCACGCAAAAAGATGTCCGTTGTATTGTCGGGCAATCTGGAATAAGCGGTGCATGGCTTTAATCATGTCAAAATCGGAATTTTCCAGTACCTCTGGATTAACGGCAAGGGCGTTTGCTATTTTTTCAAGGGATGATGGTTTGGGATTGCGTCTGCCGTTTTCGTAGGCACGAATATAGGCTTCGCTTGCACCAACCAATTCACCTAACTGTTTCTGGGTAAGACCACGCTCTTTGCGGATGCGGCGTATATTTTCTCCAACGGTCATAAGTTTGCCTCCTAAAGTTTTAGCTGTGTATTTGCACTAAATCAATCATACCACATAAAAAAAATAAAGCAAAAAAGATATTGACAAGAAACAAAAGTTACGATATGACAAAAACGAAACATAAAGATACTATACAGAAACAAAAAATAAGAAGGAGAAGACATAACATGAATGAAAAGACTTACTACAATGCAGAGGATATTTCTAAGATGCGTGGTGTGAGCATGGGAAAATCCTACAAGATTCTCAGAGAGATGAACAGGGATTTGGCAGGCAGGGGATTTCTTACGATTGCAGGGAAAATTCCTGTGGAATATTTCAGGGAGAAATGGTATGGGGCAGCAGAGGAGGTGGTTGTATGAGCTGTAATGCAAAGAAAGACCCAAACGGCACTTGGCGGATACAATACCGCTGGACGGATTGGACAGGAGCGAAAAAGAAGTCGCAGAAAAGAGGGTTTAAAACAAAGAAAGAAGCGGAAGAATGGTATGCGCATTTCTTATTGCAGCAATCTTCTGACCCAACAATGACGCTGGCTGATTTTTGGGAAATTTACAAAGCGGATATGGAAAAGCGCCTGCGGAAAACGACCATGAAACAGAAAGAGTATGTGATGAATGATAAAGTCCTGCCTTACTTTGGAAGTACGCCAATCAATGAAATCACTGCACCTATGATAAGAAAGTGGCAGGGTGAGATGATGGAGAAAGGTTTCAAGCCTGCTTATCTGAAAACCATACATAACCAGCTCAGCGCCATTCTGAATTATGCAGTCAATTTTTATGATTTGTGTTCCAATCCATGCCGGAAAGCAGGAAGTATGGGAAAGAGCAGGGCGGACGAAAGACCATACTGGACATTGGAGGAATTTCAGAGATTTTCAGATGCAATTATGGATAAGCAGGATTCGTGGGTCGCATTTCAGATTTTGTTCTGGACGGGGATGCGTCTGGGAGGTGACAGAAAGGACAGCTTGGAACCGGATTTACATGCAGGAATCGTTAAAAGATGCTTATGAGAAATGCTTTGGGCAGGCGCTAAGAGATTATAATGCAATGCAGAAGCGTAAGGACAGGCAGAAAAACGATTATCTGAAAGAGATAGAGAACTTCGGCAACAAGGAAAAGACATTTTATGAAAATATTGTACAGATAGGAAAAAAGACAGATACTCCGGTTGCAGACGAAAATGGGGTAATGACAGAGGCGGCAAAAGCGGCGATAGAGGTCTTAGACCGCTATGCAAGGACCTTTCAAGAGCGTAATCCAAATTTGTATTTATTCAACTGTGTGATGCACTTGGATGAGGCAACGCCGCATCTGCATATAGACTATATCCTGGTGGCGCATGGATATAAAAATGGCATGAAAACACGCAACAGTCTAACGAAGGCATTTCAGCAGATGGGGTTTGCAAAGGCGGTCAGCAGAGAACAGAATGAAACCGTTGCATGGCAGGAACGGGAGAGGGGATATCTAACAGAACTGTGTAGGGAAAAGGGGATTGAGATAGAAGTTCTCGGTGTACAGAGGGATAATCTGTCACTGCCGGAATATAAGGCGGCTATGCACAAGGTGGAGGAACTGGAACAACAGGCGGTGGCGCTGGATAGGCAAAATGAAATTCTTGAACAGCAGAATGATAATCTTGAACAACAATCATCAGAACTTTGTGGACAAGTTCAGGCGTTGGAGGCACAAAACAATGAATTGGTTTTGCAGGCACAGAAACTCACAGAGCAGATTGAGGAAGCGGAGGCAAAAGAGAAAGCAGCGAAGGAAGTGCTTGAAAAACATGATTTAAGGGCGGAAACCTTTAAAATGATTTCAAAGGAAGTGACAATGGAAACAAAAAGTATGAAAAGTGTTGCTGTACCAGTGACAAATTTTTTCGGCAGTGAGGAATATGTTAAAGTAAAGAAAAGCGACTGGAATAAAATACTGGATGCTTTCAGCAAGGCGGTATCAAGAAATCATCTCTTGGAAAAGTATGAGAAGAAGATATCGAATTTGGAGCAGAAGATAGCTGCGCTTACTGAGCAAGTCGAAAAATTAAAAGGGTTTGTAGCATCAAGGGGACTTGGAGAAGTATTTGTGGAATTTGTAAAATCGCTTGCGCCAAAAACAATGAAGCAGAAGTTAGAGGAAGCCAAAACGGATGCTTCAGAATACAACCAACAGCGAAAGAACAATCAGCAGGCAGTTACAAGAGAGAATAAACAGAGGAAGCAGGAACTGTAGATTTTATAAAGAAAGATTTGATTTTTTTGCAGAACAAATGGTAAAAAGGAAAGAGCATGTGTTGGTCATGCTCTTTTATTACAAGAAAAATGTGATAAATAACATAAAAACATTGGAAAACACAACGATATAGTGATATAATGTAAAATATATTTGGAGGGAAACGGCGAATGAAAGTAAGTTATAATCGTTTGTGGAAATTGATGATTGATAAGAAAATGAAAAATTCAGAACTTCAAAAGAAAGCACAGATAAGCGGAAATATCATTACAAGACTTAATAAAGACGAGTTTGTTTCCATGGAAACGATTGCAAAAATTTGTGATGTGCTTGAGTGTGGTGTTGACGATATTTTAGAATTTTCAAAAGACTGAGGAGGATATAGGAGTGGCAGCAAAAGCAAAGGCGAAAGAAGTTTCTATGGAGGAGGCTCTATGGAAGTCTGCGGATAAATTGAGAGGTTCGGTAGAACCATCTGAATATAAGCATGTCGTTTTAAGTTTATTTTTCCTAAAGTTTGCAAGTGATAAATTTGAGGCTCAGAGAGCGAGGATCATTGCAGATGGTATGGAGAAATTTGTGGATAATATTGCGTTCTATACAAAAGATAATGTGTTCTATTTGCCGCAAGAAAGTAGATGGACTTATATTATGGAGAATGCCAAGCAGGATGATATTGCTTTAAAGATAGATACAGCGCTTTTTACAATTGAGAAAACAAATCCCATACTGAAAGGTGCTTTGCCGGATAACTATTATTCCCGCTTACAGATTGATACGGTTAAATTGGCATCTTTGTTAGATGAAATCAATAAGATTGACACTACAAAGGATAAAGAAAACGATATTATTGGGCGTATGTATGAATATTTTCTAAGTAAGTTTGCGATTGCAGAGGGAAAAGGGAAAGGCGAATTTTATACGCCGAAAACGATTGTAAATTTAATTGCAGAGTTGATAGAGCCTTATGATGGAACATTATATGACCCATGTTGCGGTTCGGGAGGTATGTTTGTACAGTCCATAAAGTTTATTGAAGCGCATCATGGGAATAAAAAGAAAGTGTCCATATATGGGCAGGAATATACAAATACAACGTATAAGCTGGCAAAAATGAATCTGGCAATTCGGGGAATATCGGCGAATCTTGGAGAGATGGCGGCAAATACGTTTACAAATGACCAGCATAAAGATTTGAAGGCGGACTATATCATGGCAAATCCGCCGTTTAATCAAAAAGAATGGCGTGCCGCAGATGAACTGACAGATGATGCAAGATGGAATGGATATGAAGTACCACCGACAAGTAATGCAAATTATGGGTGGATATTAAACATTGTGTCAAAAATGTCACAAAACGGAGTGGCAGGTTTTTTGCTTGCCAATGGTGCATTGTCGGATGATGGAACGGAGTTAAAAATCAGACAGAGATTGATTGAAAATGATTTGGTGGAAGCAATTCTGATATTGCCAAGGAATCTTTTTTATACGACCGATATCAGTGTAACACTTTGGATACTGAATAAGAATAAAAAAGAGCGTACAGTAGATATGAATGGGACGGAGAAACATTATCGCAATCGGGAAAAGGAAATACTCTTTATGGATTTGCGGCAGATAGGAAGTCCATATGAAAAGAAATACATAGAGATGACAGAGGCGGACAGGACAAAAGTGGTTGAAACGTACCATAACTGGCAGCAGATAGGGTATGAATATACCTATAAGAATATACCGGAATTTTGTTATTCTGCGGAATATGATGAAGTGGCAGAAAAGGGATTTACGCTTGTGCCAAGTAGATATATAGAGTTTGTGAATCGGGATGAGAATATTGATTTTGATATAAAGATGAAAACTCTGCAAAGTGAATTACGAGAATTATTGGTGCAAGAGGAAAAGGCTAAAGCAGACCTTTTGGAAGTGTTTAAGGAGTTGGGGTATGAAATCAGGTTATAAGACGATAGAAGAACTGGTTGTTAGGGTTGATGAACGAAACTTCAACAACGAAACAAATGTTTTGTTGGGAGTAAGTATCGATAAATGTTTTATTCCTTCTGTTGCCAATACAATAGGGACAGATTTGACAAAATATAAATTGATAAGAAAAAATGATTTTGCGGTTAGTTTGATGCAGGTTAGCAGAGATTCTAGGATACCTATAGCAAGACAGAAAGAGTATGACGTTGCGATAATGTCACCTGCATATCCAATATTCAGAGTAAAAAATCCTGATGAGATTTTACCAGAATATTTGGAAATGTGGTTTAAAAGAGATGAATTTGATAGAGAGGCAGCATTTATTGCAGTTGGTGGTGTTAGAGGTAGTATGCCATGGAATGAATTTGCACAAATGCAAGTATATGCTCCTGATATAGAACAACAGAAGAAAATTGTTGAAGCATATAAGATTGTGGAGGATAGAATTGAGCTTAAACAGAAGATAAATGATAATTTAGCAGAACAATGTTCTTGTATTTTATATAATCAATATACTGCTGACATATCAAATGGTAAGACTTGGACAAAGTATCGTGTTCAAGACTTGATAGATATGGAGTATATTGAAGCTCCTATGGACGGTAATCACGGAGAAATACATCCAAAAGTGAGTGATTATGTATCTTCAGGAGTACCATTTATTATGGCAAATAATCTCGCAGATGGTTTTGTTGACTTTTCTCAATGTGCTTTCGTTACAGAAAAACAAGCTAAGACTCTTAGAAAAGGGTTTGCAAAACCTGATGATGTATTGTTGACGCATAAAGCTACACTTGGTCGTGTTGCTATTGTCCCAATGAACTATAAATACATTATCTTAACTCCACAGGTTACTTATTATCGTATAAAGAAGTGGTTGAGCAATATATATTTGCGTTATTATTTTGCTTCAAGCTACTTTCAGTCGGTTTTAGAATCGTTTGCTGGTGGTGGTAGTACAAGGGCATACATTGGAATTACCAAACAATATGAATTACCAATTTACTTACCTTGCAAATCTTCTATGGAATCAATTACTAAAGTACTTTCTTCATTGGAAAGAGTACGCACCTTAAATCAAGCTGAAATAATTGGGCTTAAAACTGTGCGTGATACAATGGTATCACAACTATCAAGCCGCTAAATTATTATTTTTTGTAAAGGAGACGGAAGAAATGGCGTTTTATGATGCATTTAAAGATGTTATAAATATTGCACAAAAAGCGGATAATATTGATTTGTACCGTAAACTATTAGATTTGAGTCGTGATGCTTTAGATTTACAGAATGATGTGTATAAGCTGTCAGAAGAAAATGAACGGCTAAAGAAAGAAATATCCAAAGAACAAGAAATTATCAGGCATAAAGAAGAAAACTATGTTACGCTTAAAGACGATGAACAACAGATACCATATTGCTCAAATTGTTGGGGGAGTGATCATAAGTTAATTCAATTGGTAAATAATAAGTGTTTTGTTTGTGAAAAACGCTGGTTGGAAGCACATAATAGAACTTAGGAAAAAGGGAGATAAAAATAATGTCATTCAACGAACGCGCATTAGAACTATCTATCATAGAACTTTTACGAAACAAAGACTACATACATCAGACAGGCAGTGAACTGTTACGTGAAAAATCAGAAGTTCTGATAGTAGACGATTTAAAAGAATATTTGCACACCCGATATGCTTCGGCTGAACTGACAGACAGCGAAATTGACAGCATCCTTCTCTCTTTACGCACAGTAGGCGGAACTTTGTATGAATCCAACAAAGCAGTTCTCTCCATGATAATAGACGGATTTGTGTTTAATCGTGAGGATAGGAATAAGAAAGATATATTTATTGAGTTAATAAACTACGGAGAACCCAAAAAGAATATCTTTAAGATTGTAAATCAATTAGAAATAGAGGGATATAATTATCAGATTCGTATTCCCGATGGCATTATTTATGTGAATGGACTTCCTCTTGTGGTATTGGAATTTAAGACTGCAATACAGGAAAACACAACCATAATGGATGCATACACGCAGTTGACAGTCAGATATCAAAGAGATATTCCAGAAATTTTCAAATACAATGCATTCGTGGTTATCAGTGACGGTGCAAACAGTAAGTATGGTTCTTTATTCACGCCATATGAATTTTTTTACGCTTGGAGAAAGGTTCATGATGATGACAAGGAAATGGATGGCATCAATTCTTTGTTTACAATGATAGATGGCTTGTTTGCACAGGACAGACTTCTTGCGGTAATAAAGAACTTTATCTATTTTCCTGACGCTACAGACAAAAATACAAAAGTAGTGTGTCGTTATCCACAGTTTTTTGCAGCCAACAATCTGTATGAAAATGTGAAAGCACACATGAAACCGAACGGCGATGGCAAGGGCGGTACATATTTTGGAACGACCGGCTGTGGAAAAAGCTATACAATGCTTTTCCTTACCCGCATGATTATGAAAAGCAGTTATTTTAAAAGTCCAACTATTTTAATTATTACGGATAGAACCGATTTAGATGACCAGCTTTCCAAACAATTTGTTGCATCAAAACAGTTTATTGGCGACAATAATGTAATCAGCATAGAGTCAAGAGAGAAGCTGCGAGAAGAATTACAGGGCAAACCAAGCGGTGGGGTGTATTTGACTACAATACAGAAGTTTACGGAAGATACACAGCTTTTAACAGACAGGTATAATGTGATTTGCATTTCAGATGAGGCGCACCGTTCACAGATTAACCTTGATATGAAGGTAAAAGTTACGGAAAAAGGCGTAAATAAAACGTTTGGTTTTGCCAAGTATCTGCATGATTCCTTACCAAATGCAACTTATATTGGCTTTACAGGAACGCCGATTGATGCCACGGTGGAAGTATTTGGAGACATTGTCGGGCATCCATATACCATGACAGAGGCAGTGAAGGATGAAATAACAGTAAATCTTGTTTATGATGGACGGGCGGCAAAGGTAACATTGCGTGAGGATAAGCTGCAGGAGATTGAAGAATATTATGATAAGTGTACCAGTCTTGGAACATCTGAAGAACAGATTGAAGAAAGCCAAAAAGCAGTAGCGCACTTGGATGCGATTATTGGCGATCCGGACAGGCTCAAAGCAGTAGCAAAGGACTTTGTATTACATTATGAGAAAAGGGTAGAAGAAGGTTCGACAGTTGCTGGCAAGGCAATGGTTGTATGTGCAAACAGGCTGATAGCCTATGAATTTTACCTGAATTTGATGGAACTTCGTCCGGAATGGAAAGAAAAGAGGAAAGCACCGGAGGGTGTGGAATTAACGGAGAGAGAGGAAAAGGAATTAAAACCCATAGAGAAAGTATGCCTTGTCATGACAAGAAATAAAGATGATGAAAAAGATCTTTATGAGATGCTGGGTACAAAAGAAGACAGGAAGGAATTGGACAGGCAATTTAAGAGTGTAAAATCCAATTTTAAAATTGCGATTGTGGTTGATATGTGGCTGACGGGATTTGATGTGCCATGTCTTGATACAATTTATATTGATAAGCCAATTCAGCAACATACATTGATACAGACGATTTCCAGAGTGAACCGTGTCTATGAGGGCAAAGATAGAGGTTTGATTGTCGATTACATTGGTATCAAGAAAAATATGAATGTTGCACTTCGCAAATATACAAATTTTGAGAAAGAGGAACTGGATGACGTTAGTCAGGCGGTGACAATTGTTTTAGATCAGCTTGAAGTATTAGACCAGATGTTTCACAAATTTAACGCAAAGGATTACTATGTGGGAAGTCCAGTTGAACAGTTAAATTGTCTGAACAGAGCAGTAGAGTATGTTCAGTTGACACAGGATTTGGAACTTCGTTTTATGACGGTAGTCAGAAAAATGAAACAGGCATTTAATTTGTGCAGTTCTAGTGAACAGTTTACTAATGCAGATATTGAAAAAGTGCATTTTTATCAGGCGGTACGTTCGGTATTGTTTAAACTGACAAAAGGAGAAGCACCAGATACTTCTCAGATGAATGCCAAAGTTCGTGAATTGCTGGATAGTGCTATACAGTCTAATGGTATAGAGGAATTATTTGAAACGGGGAAACATATAGATGTTGATATTTTCAGCGATGCGTATATGGCAAGGATTGAAAAGATTGCTATGCCCAATACGAAGATTAAAGCATTGCAGAGATTGCTGTCTTATGCGATTGAGGAGTTTAAACGGGTAAATAAAATCAAAAGTATTGAATTTTCTGAGCGAATGAAAGCAGTTGTAGAAACCTATAATAATCGAAGGAAAGACGAAGCATTTGCAAATGAGGTTCTTGATGATGTGGCAAATCAGCTTGCGGACTTAATACAGGAATTGAAAGTGGAAAGAAATTCGTTTCAAGATATAGGGATTGATTATGAGGAAAAAGCTTTCTATGATATTTTGCTTGCGGTATCGAAGAAGTATGAATTTGAATATCCAGATGATAAAATGATTGCATTATCGAAAGAAATTCGGACAGTTGTAGATGATAAGGCAAAATATACGGATTGGTCTACCAGAGAAGATATTAAGGCAACTTTGCAGGTGGATTTAATTATTCTGCTTGATAAATATGGTTATCCGCCAGTTACAATAGATGATGTCTATAAAGAAGTGCTGGAACAGGCGGAGAATTTTAAGAAGTATGCAAAATAGTGCGGAAATTCATATAGTTTCCAAGGTATAAGTGGATTCGCTGCACATGTGTAATGAATTAGGGGAAGTTTATTTGCTGAAGAACTATAACATGTCACAATTTTTCGGAGATAGATTCTACAAAAGGTACAATAATATTACATATGCAAGAGTATTTTGATAGAAAGTAGGTGACAAGTATGCCGGAACATCAGACAATAGAATGGAAAGAATCATGGCATGATGACTTTTTAGAGTGGATTTGCGGATATGCGAATGCTTATGGAGGAACACTTTATATTGGCAAGAATGACAATGGAGAGGTTGTTGGACTTAGCGATAAAGATAGGAAAAAACTATTGGAGTCTATTCCAAATAAGATTACAGATACAATGGGCATTGTAGCAGATGTCAATTTGCTATATGAAAATGACTTGCAATACATTGAGATTATTGTAGACAAGTACCCGTCCCTCATTAGCTATCATGGTAAATATTTTTATCGTTCTGGTAGCACGATGAGAACGATAACAGGAAAAGAATTGGACAAAGCAATTCTGAAATCACAGGGTAGAACATGGGATGGTATGCCAATACCGAAGCTGAAAGTGACAGATTTAAGGAGAGAAGCAATTGATTTACTGAAAGAAAAGGCGATAAGAAGAGGAAGGCTGACAGAGGAAGAAACAAAGGTTGATGATACAATATTGATGGAAAATCTTCACCTAATTGATGAAGATGGTTATCTGATAAGAGCAGCAATGTTGGCATTCTATAAAGATCCAGAGAAATGGGTTACAGGTTCTTATATTAAGATTGGCTATTTTGGCGATTCCGATTCTGATTTGAGATATCAGGATGAAGTACATGGTTCTCTCATTGAACAGGTGGATAAGACAGTTGATTTAGTCTATACGAAATATCTGAAAGCATTGATTTTTTATGATGGCATTCAAAGAGTTGAGCAGTTTATGTTTCATCAGGATGCCTTTCGTGAGATTTTGCTGAATGCAATTGTGCATAAGGATTACAGTAGCTGCAATCCTATCCAAATCAGCGTGTATGAAGATAAAATATATGTTTGGAATGATGGAGAAATGCCGTCAGGGTTAGATTCAGCAGATAAATTATTCATGAAGCATTCTTCTAAGCCGTATAATCCCAAACTGGCGGGTGTTTTCTTTAAGAGTGGAATGATTGAGGCATGGGGAAGGGGATTTGACAAAATCAGAGAGGCTTGTGCAAAGTATGATGCGCCATTGCCGGAATATAATATAAGCGCATCAGGGATCATGGTGTTTTGTAAGGCGTGTGATAAATATTTGAAATTGTTGTGTGATGATGGTCATCATGACCAAGATGGTTATGATGCGGTCATGATGATTTTGGATTTCTGTAAAGAAGCAAGATCCATATCGGAAATTATGGGAAAATTTGGATTTGATAGTCGGACGAGCTTTAGAAGAAAGTATTTAAACGCATTGGTAAAAGAGGGAAAATTAAAGATGACATTGCCAGATAAGCCAAAAAGTAAAAATCAAAAATATTATTCATAATGGATTTCATGATCATATCATGACCAAAATGGTTATGATGCGGTCATGATGAAAGCAGTTGTTAAATAGATAGAACTTTATTGTTATGAAAGAGGTGCTAAAATGTTCAATCAAAATCAAATATACAATATTTTTAACCAGCAACAAATACAGGCTCAACTGCAGCAAATGCAACAGCAGTATCATAGTCAGCAAATGTGGAAAGTGTCCGATTGCGCAAAGAAGCTAGATGATTTTCTTAAAAGCGCGGAGGAGATAGATGCTCAGTATCAGCAGCTTGCCTTTGCCGAATGTTGTGCAGTATTGGGTAAACATATGCAAAGACAAATGTGAATTGGCTACACAGTGTGTAACCAATTGTGGCAACGTAGTTTTGCTTTAAAAAGTTGTGACGTGTCACAACTTTTGGCAAAATTTCATCTTGGGTACAATTTGGGTACACCAGCTTTGAAACCATATAAACGAGAGATAAAAACGCATCAAAATGATACGATTTTGTAAGAAAAAGCAATGTAAAACAGGACTTGCAACGAACTGGAAAAAGAGTTCGAATAGTACAAAAGTATATTATTTATTTTATATGGCAGGTAGTCCATGAGATTGCCTGCTATATTTGCAATCTATAATTTCAGAAAAATTGAGGCAGTGTAAACGGTAGATAGTGCGTACCTCGACTATGGAGGCAAAATATGTGACAATAGACTATATTTCTATCACAGGTATTAAAAGTTGAACCTTAACTTTTGATACCGCTATACGGAGGTAAGTCTATGA
>NZ_JANJZD010000079.1 GCF_024623325.1 Acetatifactor muris | reverse complement strand
TCCCATTCCTGATCGGTGAGTTCGTAACGCCTTAACATAATATCAACCCCCTTTTTCTTTATTTTACCATGAAAAAGAGGCTGGAACAAATGTTTTGTATACTTTTTATTTTTCAAACACGCTCTAGGCAGCATTCACTTTGTTGATAAATTTGCATTTGATCATAAGCCTGAACATTGGATTGAAATTGATGTAGATACGATATATCGTAGGTATTTTGAAGACTCTATTTCCTTGGCAAAAAGTAAACTATTTGATGGCATTGGTCATCCAGATGCAATAAAATTATTTGGTCATAGACCGTCATTTTCACTCTTGGGTTACTATGAAAGTTTAGCAAAGGAACTTTCAAATAGTAATATGTATGCAGATCAGAATAGTGGCGTGGCTCGAAGATGTTCAAAAACTGCTTCTTTGGGAATGGATAAAGAATTACTACATGTTTTGAAGAATAAAAATATAAAAATTATCACATCATCCGATGCCCATTGTCCTGAAGATGTAGGAGATAAAATTCGAGAGCTTGAAATTTGCGTTGCAAATGCTTAGGAAAAGCAGATGTTTTCCCTTAGCGGTATAATAGACATGGTGCTAGCACCATGTAATAAGGGTGACTAAGGAGAAACAATTTTTATTGTGTAACATTTCAAAAATGAGTTGCCAAATTGCGTGTATTTGTTACAATAAATGCGTAGCAACATTTTGGCAACAGAAAATCAGCAAGCCATAATAAATGATGTAATTGATGTAAAAATGGGTATGTATTTGCATAAAACTTAAACAAAAACAGTTAATAACAACAAAGAACACGCCGAGTTCGAGTAACGGATAAAATCCCGGAAATGCTGATAAATGGCGTTTCCGGGATTGCTTTATGCCTGTTGGCTCTAAAATGGCTCTAATTATTTGAGGAATACTGGATTTCGGGCGGGTATCATGATACTTGCTTTTTTAATACAGAGGAATTTCGCCCTCATAGTTATCGGCTCTTTCCAACAGAGGACCGGTTGCCCATTGTAAAAGCTATATCACTGCTTCGGATAGACAATAATTTCATTCTAATCTTCAGATTAAGAAAGTCTAATATCTGCTGATTAAGCTGAATTATACCATCCTCTGAAATATTTACCCAACAGTATGACCGCCCTTTTAATTTGATAAGTTGGCTCTTTGCGTTCTGATAATTCTGCAAAGCCGAATTATTGAAATACAAATGTAACTAAGGTTCTCTAAAGTATTGCAGATTTTTTGGCATAGCGTTATCCAAAAGTATCATAGTAGATGTTCTGTGTATTATTTGTTAGAACAGAAAATTTCTCGTTTGTAGTTCATAAGTTTTCTATTTGTTCCATATTTTTATCAGGTTCTGACAGCAATTCTGCCAAACGGTCAAGTTCATGCTATAAATTCTTTATATTTCCCTACGTATGTATAAACACTGGTTTCTAAATAACGCTGATATATTTTTCTGTTCATGTAAATTTTTATAGCCTCCTGATATTTTTAGTAGTAGACGTCTGCTCTGATTAAATACTATTAAAATAAAAAAATTACGTCAATAAATCCATTCCACTTTTGCTTGCTTAAATTACCTAATTGCCATTAGTTTCCATTTTTATTGTTTATCTAATTAATATTCATTTTTCCGAAACTTTTATCATTCATTTTCGGGATAAATTTTTACAGATATACCGCTATCACCCTTTTTGACAATTTTGCTATCGTCAAGAATACTCTGCTTAACAGCGTCTAAATCCTTTGAGAGTGCTTCGATCGCACGTTGGTGTTCTTCCTCTGACGAGAAGCGTTCCGTATCATTCAAAAGGTTCTCCTGCAATTCTCTTGCTTTCATGTATACGCCCAATTTATGATTGAGCAGAGAGTTTTTAAAGGATATTTTGATTGTAGAGGGATTGAAACTTCCGTCCTCGTACTCTCTGCTTCAAAGTTCATATCTAATTGTTCGTCCATTTTCAAAATCAAAGACAATACATCTGATACCGTTTCTATATCAAAATCCATGAAAACATTGATACTGATACCCAAAGCATTTGCAATTTTCAGCAGTTGGTCGGGCTTGGGATTGCGGATGCCATACTCATACTTTTTTATTGTGGCGGAATTGATGCCGGAAAGCTGACCGAGCGTTTTCTGTGATATGCTACGCAAATTCCGAAAGTGTTTAATCTTTTTTCCGGTAGTCATGCCAATACCTCCGATTTTTGTGATTTTCGTTAGTGCTTAGTTCAATTCTATCACAATAATACAATCCGTAATCTGACCGGGGAGTATAAGAAGATAGAGCCGGATTGCCGGGAGGGAGTGCGGGCGCAGTTGGAGCGCATGAAAGAACTTTGCAAGGAGCGAAACAGTTTGTATGAGAAGCAGAATGACTTGAAAGGACAGAAACAGCAGATTGAAAAGTCATTGGAACGATAAGAAATTTGGGGTGTGGCGGTTGCTATGCCTTATATTTTTATGGAAAATAGAGAATAAAAGTGATATAATTTATGTAATAAATTTAAGGAGAAAAAGGCATGGAATATATATTTGAAACAGAGCACTTGAAGATTAGAAAATTTGAGATAGAAGATGCCAAATGTTTATATAAAATCATTTGGAAGAAGTAAAAAGGTGGATTCCAAATGAAAGTTATGTAGATATGGAAGAAACTAAAGGAGCAATCAAATTTTATGTGGACTGTGTGAATGGCAAGCATTTACCATATGTATTAGCTGTTGAACTGAAAGAAACAGGTGAACTGATAGGCGATACAGGTGTAAATGAGGTAGAAGGAAATACTGATGAGGTAGAGATAGGTTATGGGATATTTAAAAAGTATTGTGGAAATGGTTATGCTACTGAATTATTAAAAGCTATGACAGAGTTTATAAGAAGAACTTTTGGAATAAATATTTTATATGGACGTGTTATGCGTGGAAATAATGCTTCTGTGAGAGTTCTTGAAAAGAATGGGTATGAATTTGTTAAGGAAGAATTTGGGGCGGAAGATGACCCTTATGGTAACGGAATGTTAATTTATAAGAAAGAATGTTAAATTGGAATTGTTGGAGGTATGTGTATGAATTTCATTAATACAATAGATGATTTATTTTGTATGTTGGACAGATATACGGAGGGAGTGGATTGGAACACCTTTTATATTAAGAGGGATAAGCCTGCTCCATTTTTGAAATATAATAAATTGCCAGATAAATGTGTTGTTGATTTTATAAGAGAGCATAATATTAAAAATGCTTGCGAATTTGGTTGTGGAGAAGGGCGCAACGCAATTTATCTTGCTAAAAATGATGTTGATACAGAAGCATATGATTTATCAGAAATTGCAATAGAAAATGCAAAAAGGAATGCAAGAGAAAGTAAGGCGGAAAAAGTAGTCTTTAAAGCAGAGAATATTTTTGCATTAGATTTAATGGAAAAGAAGTTTGACTTGGTAATAGACAGTGGTATATTTCATCATTTGGCACCACATAGGCGTTTACAATATAGAGATATTGTATCAAGTATATTAGCAGAAGATGGCTATTTTATTTTGTTGTGTTTTGCGGCAGGGCAAGACGGTGCTGATGAAGTAGATGACTATGAGTTTTACAAGAGCAAACAAACAGGAGTTGCATTTACAGAAGAAAGATTGAAAGAGTTTTGGGGAGAACGATTTTATGTTGTAGATTTACATAAAGGGGAGAACATTGTGGATAATCAAATGTGGGAGAGTGAATATTTGTATGTATGTGTGTTCAAAAAGGATTAGTTAATACTCATTACATGGGGCAAATTTCTATTGGTTTTCTTTAGTGACATGAAAGACATGGTGCTAGCACCATGTAATGAGGGTGACTAAGGAGAAAACAGTTTTTATTGTGTAACATTTCAAAAATGAGTTGTTAAATTGTGGGGATTTGCTATAATAAATTTGTGGCAACATTTTGGCAACAGAAAATCAGCAAGCTATTATAAATGATGTAATTGATGTAAAAATGGGCGTGTATTTGCATAAAAATTAAACAAATACAGTTAAGAACAACAAAGAACACGCCGAGTTCGAATAGTAAACAGAAAGCCGGGAAGCCGCATAAGCAGCGGACTTTCCGGTTTTGTTTGCCCAGCATGGGCAGTAATCTAACGGGTGAAAGTCCCGAGTGTGCCTGGGCAACGAGGAAACACATAGCTGAACAGCAAGGGTGTCCACCGCGAGATGGAATCTGAAAGAAGCTGTAAG
>NZ_JANJZD010000078.1 GCF_024623325.1 Acetatifactor muris | reverse complement strand
ATTTCCACAGGGAAAACGCATGCCCGTCAGATGGAGAGGCTGGGGTTGATCAGCTGAGGAAAATAGAACATAAAAATAACAGGTCAATTATGAAACTGATTGAACTGTTATCACAAAATCACCATTTCATTTATCGCAGATTCTCAAAAGGCCATAAAAAAAGAACACAGCAACAATTCTGCGTTCTCAATAGCGATAAAAAGGGCGTAATAAATCAGAAACCCCGAAAAAAATGATTCCCGGGTTTCTTTTTGCATGTTCTGATATCAGAAAACATATTGTATTCAGTCAATTTTTCCCAATCACAGCATAAAATAACCTTGAAAACCGTCTGGCACCGTGCTATACTATATTTGTAATAGTACATAAAGGGATATTTTTTTATTGAAATAATACAAAATGGTGATTTTGTGTAATTTTGAGGTCGGAGAGAGATTTGCAGGAGAGAATTTCTGCAAAGCTTTTCCGCGTTTGCGGAATTGAAAGGCAAAGTACGGTTTATCGTCATTGAATATCAGAATAGCGGAATTCTGTGGGGAAAGGAGAAGGAATGGACGCCCTGAATCAGAGAATGGAAGAAGAACTGACGCCGGAAGTGCTGGAATCCTTTCTGGCATATCTGTCTGACAGGGGACGGAGTCAGGTATCCCTGCAGGAATATCGCAGAACGCTGAACATGCTCTGCAGCAGATTTTCACAGGAGGGCAGCAGGGTTACAGAGAAAAGCGGGGGAAAGTGGAAGCGGTGGCTGGAAGAGCAGGGGCTCAGTCCCCGCACTGTCAATATGCGGATATCTGTCTGGAACAGCCTGATGCAGTATCTGGGACACCGGGACTGGCAGGTGGCGGAATTCAGCAGTCTGAAGGAAGATATACAGCCGGAACTGACTCGAACGGAATACCTTCGGCTGCTGTCTGCGGCAAAGCAGCTGGGACAGGAAAAGGTTTATCTGCTGGTCAAAGCATTGGGAGGCGTTGGACTGCGCATTCAGGAACTTTCCCAGCTGACAGCGGAAGCCGTATGCCAGGGTACAGTGCGGTTAGAGCGCCAGAACGGGGCCAGTACCCGCGTATTGCATCTTCCGTCGGTATTGCAGCGGGAGCTGCTGGAATACATGGACAGAGAAGGAATTACAAAAGGGCCGGTATTTACCACTGCCAAAGGAAAACCTGTGGACCGTTCCAATGTGAATCACAGTATCAGACGGCTGAGCCGGGAGGCAAAAGTGGCGGAGGAGAAGGCAAATCCAAGGTGCCTGTGGAAAATGTATCAGTCCACTCAGGAGAGACTTCAGGCAAATGTGGCTGTGCTGATTGAACAGGCTTATGAAAGGATGCTGGAGCAGGAACAGCTGACAGTGGGCTGGGTACATTGATAAGCTTTTCTGCTTATTTGGCAGGACAAACGGAGAAGAAGTGAGGGGGGAGGTGAAAAGTGTGAGCAAAGGGTGTGATGCGGAGGCGTGTCCGCCGGACACGTCAACCCATTGCCATATGCCGTCGGTGTCAACGGGGATGACAGAATAGCCAGATGGCCTGCTCGGTGATAAACGAGCGGATATTTTTGGCAAACTATCGGAAACGATAGGACGCAAAGTCATAGGGACTAACACGTCTAAGGACGTTATGTCAGCCTGACCGCTAATTTAATTAGCAAACCGTCGGAAACGGCGGGACGCAAAGCCATGGGGACTAAAGGTAGCAGGGAAGTGTTCGACAGAAGGCTTTCTATATACTTATGTCAGCCCGGCTGCTAATTTAATTAGCAAACCGTTGGAAACGACGGGACGCAAAGCTATGGGGGCTAAGGTACAAATCTGAAACGGAACTACAGTTTCGGATAGGCACTAAGCCAGCCCGGCCGCCGGACACTTTGCATCCGTATGTCAGCAAAGAAAGGATTAAGAGAAAATCATGAGCAAAAAGAAAAAAGAAAGCAGTAAAAAGGCAAAGACGCTCCTGAAAAGTGTCGTTGCTGCCGGTGTTGCGATCGGCGGAGCTGATGTGCTTAGTGACGCAAACGTCGTATATGCTGCAGAGAGCGAGCTTGAACAGTTTGATGCCAATAAGAACGAAATTGTGGTGCCTTCCTATACCGAGAAAACGATTTCAGAAGAAGCTGCTGCCTCATTGTCCAACGAGCAGACACTGAGCACGGAGAGCAATGCAGACACAACGGCTGAAACAACGGAAAACCATGATGAGTCATCAGCAGATACGGTTGAAATACCGGGAAATAACGAAACGGACGGAATAACCAACGAGGATTCAAAGCCGGAAGAACCTGCAGAGAATCCGGAAAAACCTGGGGATGAGACAACTTCAGAGAACACAGATGCTGAATCTGAAGAAGACTCAGAGTCCGCAGAATCCACGTCTGAAGAAAACGTTGATTCAGAGTCTGCAGAATCAACATCCGAGGACAACACGGGTTCTGAATCAACGGGATCCACATCTGAGGAAGGCACTGATTCTGAATCAATGGAATCTACATCTGAGGAAGGTTCCGGCTCTGAGTCAGCATCAACAGAGTCCACATCTGAGGAAAGCTCTGATTCGACATCTGCAGAATCAACATCCGAAGACGGTTCCGGTTCCGAATCAGTATCAACGGAATCTACATCTGAGGAAGATTTTGCTTCGGCATCAATTTCTGAGAGTGAGGCTGACTCCTTATCCGCTTCTGTATCGCTGAGTGAAGAGGAGAGCCTGAGCTTAAGCGCGAGTCTCAGTGAGAGCGCGAGCCTGAGCCTGAGTGCAAGTCTCAGTGCAGGTGCAAGTGAAAGCCTGAGCACAAGTCTTTCCGAGAGCCTGAATGTGAGCCTTTCCGAGAGTATGAGTACAAGTATGCTGTCTGAAACCTCTAATGTTCAGGGCTTTAGTATGGCAAGATACCAGGCCTTGATGGCGAAGGCTACAAGCGAAGGCCTGACGGCAGCAGAGGATGCTGAGCTGAAGAGTCTGATTGAGGCATCCACAAGTGCCAGCAATTCGCATGCGTCCATGGCAAGCAGTCTTTCGGCTGAGTCAGAAAGCATCAGCAAGTCTCTGTCAGCGGCAGCGTCACAGGCAGATGCTACGTCGTTGAGCCTTTCTGGATCCGAATCGTTGAGTCTGGTTACTTCGGAGACTGTACGGGATAGTTTGAATGCATCTATGTCGGAGGCGCTTTCAACGGCACAGTCGGAGTATGACAGCTTGCTTGGTCATTATAATGATGGTGAGCAGAGGCTGGAGAGGCTGGAGGCATTGAAAAAGCTGATCGATGCTCAGGAAGAGCTTGTAGAGAGCTTACGGCAGATAGCTGAAAATCATTGGACTCATGACTTAGATAAAGTGGAATTGGAAGTTTCTGACGGCAAAATATTAAAATACTGGGATGAGGCGGATAAGTTGGCAAATATGCTGATCCAGTATAAAATGTTGTCAGATGCGCAGGTAAATAATTATACAGACGTTAATTTCTCAAACGATGGCAACTGGATAGAGTATGAAAAGGGTACAGATGTCGATGGGCGTTACATTGAGGTAACCTATAAAGATCAGGACGGAAACGAGCAGACAAGATATTTCGACTATGCTACGGCAGATAAAGATGGCAATGCGATTGAAAATAGAAATGACGAAAAAAGGTATTATGAAAAGCCTGGAACTTTATTCTCTAAGAGCAATTTGACGGCACACCGTAATGACGCCACAATAGTAAAACATATCTATATTGTGGAAATGACAAAAGACTCCAGGGGGAAGTTTATTGTCAACAAAAATAACGGTTATAAAGGCGGTGCCGCGTATTTTAGTCAGAAAGATTATATTGACGGCAAAGACGCATACCAGAATGAATATCGGTCTGAGTATGTGGAAAAGTCTGAATCTTTAAGTACAGCCGTAAGCGAGAGCGAAAGACAGAGTACATTCCTTGTACAAGAATCAGAAAAGGCAAGTACAGAGGCCAGCCAAAGTGCATCAACCAGTCTGAGCGCTTCGGAAGCTCAAAGTACATGGCTGTCAACCAGCGAGCATAGGTCGGAGTCAACCAGTCTGTCAACATCGACCAGCTTTAGTACATCTTTGTCTCAATACCAGAGTACCTCGACCAGCATATCCGAAAGGATGAGTACTTCTGTAAGTGAGAGCGAGAGTACGTCGACCAGCGTAAGCGAGAGTGAAAGTACCTCGACTTCTGTAAGTGAGAGCGAAAGCACGTCAACTTCCGTAAGCGAAAGTGAAAGCACTTCGACCAGCGTAAGCGAGAGCGAAAGCACGTCAACTTCCGTAAGTGAGAGCGAGAGCACGTCAACTTCCGTAAGTGAAAGTGAAAGCACCTCAACGAGCGTAAGTGAGAGCGAAAGCACTTCGACCAGCGTAAGCGAGAGCGAAAGCACGTCAACTTCCGTAAGTGAGAGCGAAAGCACCTCGACCAGCGTAAGTGAGAGTGAAAGCACCTCAACGAGCATAAGTGAGAGCGAAAGCACGTCGACCAGTGTAAGCGAGAGTGAGAGCACGTCAACTTCCGTAAGTGAGAGCGAAAGCACCTCAACTTCTGTAAGTGAGAGTGAAAGTACCTCGACGAGCGTAAGCGAAAGTGAAAGCACCTCAACTTCCGTAAGCGAGAGTGAGAGCACGTCAACGAGCGTAAGTGAAAGTGAAAGCACCTCGACCAGCGTAAGCGAGAGTGAAAGTACCTCGACTTCTGTAAGTGAGAGCGAAAGCACATCAACTTCTGTAAGCGAAAGTGAAAGCACATCGACTTCTGTAAGTGAGAGCGAAAGCACATCAACTTCTGTAAGCGAAAGTGAAAGCACATCGACTTCTGTAAGTGAGAGCGAAAGCACATCAACTTCTGTAAGTGAAAGTGAGAGTACTTCGACTTCTGTAAGTGAGAGTGAAAGCACTTCGACCAGCGTAAGCGAGAGCGAAAGCACGTCAACTTCCGTAAGTGAAAGCGAAAGTACCTCAACTTCCGTAAGCGAGAGTGAGAGCACCTCGACCAGCGTAAGTGAGAGCGAAAGCACGTCAACTTCTGTAAGTGAGAGTGAGAGTACCTCAACTTCTGTAAGTGAGAGTGAGAGCACGTCAACTTCCGTAAGTGAAAGTGAAAGCACCTCAACTTCTGTAAGCGAGAGTGAAAGCACGTCAACTTCCG
>NZ_JANJZD010000077.1 GCF_024623325.1 Acetatifactor muris | reverse complement strand
CACCTCTCATTTTGATGTCTCTATTATAACACAAATACCCAAATATGAGAAGTAATAAATCAATAAATAAGACAGGTGTAAATCCTGTCTTATTTATTGATTATACCCAAAGTTCAGAAAGAACCGAGAATGTCAGGTGCTTTTTTCATTATCAGGAGGGAACGCCTATTGAACGTATTTGAAGCCGTGAAACAGTCCGTCACCACAAGGCAGGCTGCGGAGCGTTATGGAATCAAAGTAAACCGGAACGGGATGTGTGTCTGCCCGTTCCACAACGACAAGAACCCAAGCATGAAGGTTGACCGCCGTTTTTATTGCTTCGGCTGCGGAGCCACCGGGGACGTGATTGATTTCGTTTCCCGGCTCCACGGGATCGGGAGCCGGGAAGCCGCCCTTGTGCTGGCGCAGGACTTCTCCATCCCCTATGAGGACGGGAGGAACGCCGGGAAGGAACCTATCCGGCCACGACTGCGGCGGGAAACAGAGGAACAGAAATTGAAACGCATGGAGCGGCACTGTTTCCGGGTGCTGTCCGATTATTACCATCTCCTGCGCCGCTGGAAGGAGGAATACGCCCCACGCCAGCCCGATGAAGCATGGAACCCACGGTTTGTGGAAGCCCTGCAGAACATGAGCCGGGTGGAATACCTGATGGACGTGCTTCTCTCCGGGGATATTCAGGAGCGGGCGGCGCTTATCACAGGACACGGAAAGGAAGTGAGGAACCTTGAAAGACGGATGGCAGAATTTACCGCCCCAGATACGGCAGGAAATAGCGAACATGGCAGACAGCACCGAGTCGCCCCGGAGCGTTGAGGAAGTGAAGGCCATGCTGGAAACCACCGAAAAAGGCGGTTTTCGCAACAGCATGAGCAACTGCCTGACCGTGTTCCAGTGCGACCCGCTCCTTTCCGGTGCGGTTGCCTACAACCTGCTGACCGACCGCACCGATATTTTAAAACCAATCGGCTACAAAAGAACTGCCGGAAGCCCCATGACCGACACGGACATGAAATATATCCGGCTGTATCTGGAAAAGACCTATGGCCTGACAAGCGAGAAAAAGATACAGGACGCCGCCGCCCTTGCCGCCGATGAGAACAGCTACCACCCTGTCCGGGATTATTTAAACGGCCTGACATGGGACGGAACCGAACGGATACGCTCCTGCCTGCGTCACTTTCTGGGAGCCGGTGAGGACGAGTATACTTTCCAATCCCTGCGCCTGTTCCTGTTGGGAGCCATCCACCGGGCATTTTCCCCCGGCTGCAAGTTTGAAGTCATGCTCTGTCTGGTGGGCGGGCAGGGAGCCGGGAAGTCAACCTTCTTCCGCCTGCTGGCAGTCAAAGACGAGTGGTTCTCCGATGACCTGCGGAAACTGGACGATGATAACGTATACCGGAAGCTGCAAGGCCACTGGATAATCGAGATGTCGGAGATGATTGCCACGGCAAACGCCAAGAGCATAGAGGAAATCAAATCGTTTTTGAGCCGCCAGAAGGAAGTCTACAAGATACCCTATGAAACCCACCCGGCAGACCGCCCAAGGCAGTGCGTGTTCGGCGGCACGTCCAACGCCCTTGACTTCCTGCCCCTTGACCGTTCCGGCAACCGCCGCTTCATCCCCATACAGGTATGCCCGGAACAGGCGAAAACACACATCCTGAAGGACGAAGCCGCTTCCAGAGCCTATCTGAACCAGGTATGGGCGGAAGCGATGGAGATTTACAAAAGCGGCAGATGGAAGCTAACATTCAGCCCGGAAATGGTGCGCCATCTAAAGGAACACCAGCGGGACTTCATGCCGGAGGACACCAAGGCCGGTATGATACAGGCTTTCCTTGACAGCTACCCCGGCGATACCGTCTGCTCCAAGCAGCTTTACAAAGAAGCCCTGAACCATGACTTTGACGAGTCGAAACAATGGGAGATACGGGAAATCAACGAGATAATGAACCAGTGCGTCACAGGCTGGAATTATTTCTCCAACCCCCGGATGTTCGCCGGGTACGGCAGGCAGAAAGGATGGGAACGGGAACAGGCGCCAACGGACAACGGCAACGGTGCGGAAAAAATCCCGGAGGGATTTACGCCGGTGCCGGAGCAGATGGAGCTTCCATTCTGAAAAATCCGGGCAAGGACAGCCCGTTGCCGGACTTCGTTGCCGACCCTCCCTGTCTGGCCTTTTCATGTATGGAGGACAACTGACTATGGCAAATAAAAAATTGAATGTTGATGAAAAAAATTATTCAGATATTCCGGTCTGGCGTAGATATACGCTGACCATTGAAGAAGCAGCCGGATATTATCATATCGGGGAAAGAAAGCTGCGAATGCTCATTGACACACATCCCAATGAAGATTTTTATGTGATGAATGGAAACAGGGCTTTGATTAAACGTGAGAAATTTGAACGATATTTAGACCAGGAAACTGCTGTATAAAAAAATCCTGAAAAAGAACGGCAGATTGCCTGAATCCTATGATAAAGCTATACGGAGAGTCAGATTTGTGGTATGATAATTCTGCAAGTCTGACTCTCCTTCTTTGAAAGGAGAGATTCTATGAGTGAGAAAAGAAGAGATAACCGTAATCGTATTTTGCGTGAGGGCGAATATCAGCGCTCAGATGGGAGGTATCGGTTCCATTATATTGACGAGGACGGAAAAGAGAAAAATGTTTACAGTTGGCGTTTGGATAAGAATGACCCAATGCCGAAAGGCAAGAAGCGGGAGCCTTCATTGAGAGAGAAAGAAAAGCAGATTGAAGCGGATTTGTTTGACCACATCGTAACCAATGGCGGCAATTACACGGTGCTGGAGTTGGTGGAGAAGTATGTGTCACTGAAAACAGGGGGTCGCCACAACACGGTTGCCGGATATAAGACAGTCATTAACGTCTTGAAAAAGGAAGCATTTGGCAGGCAGCGTATTGATAAAGTGCGTTTATCAGATGCAAAGGCGTGGCTCATTAAGCTTCAGCAGGTGGACGGCAGAGGCTATAGTTCCATTCACTCTATCCGTGGCGTTCTCAGACCGGCATTTCAGATGGCTGTAGATGATGACCTGATTCGTAAGAATCCATTTGGATTTGAGCTGGCATCAGTTATTGTCAATGATTCTGTTACCAGAGAAGCGATTACCCGGAAACAGGAAAGGGATTTGCTCAAGTTTATCAGGGAAGACAATCATTTTAGTAGATATTATGACGCAATCTGTATCCTCTTTCAGACGGGACTTCGTATTTCGGAGTTTTGCGGACTGACAATACCTGATATTGAGTTTGGAGAAATGCGTATTAAGGTAGACCATCAGTTACAGCGCACATCCCAGATGGAATATGTGATTCAGGAGCCGAAAACAGAAAGTGGTGTCCGCTATGTTCCTATGACAGAAGAAGTGGCAGCGTGTTTTCGGAGAATCATTGCTAATCGGGAAACACCGAAAGTTGAGCCTATGGTAGATGGCTATATCCGTTTCTTATGTTTGGACAAGAACGATATGCCTATGGTTGCGCTTCACTGAGAGAAGTATATGGAGCATATCATCGAAAAGTACAACAAGATTTACCGTATCCAGATGCCAAAAGTAACCCCTCATGTATGCAGACATACCTTTTGTTCTAATATGGCGAAGTCGGGGATGAATCCGAAGACCTTACAGTATATCATGGGGCATTCGGATATCAGCGTAACATTGAACACCTACACCCATGTGAATTTTGATGACGCAAAAGAGGAACTGCCGCGAATGGCAAACTCTTAAAAAAGCCCGTTGGCAAAGCCGCTTACTTTACCAACGTATTTACCAATTTTGCAGGGACAAGTATGAGAAAGTATGAAACGATTTGAGAAAATACTTTAGAAACATATAGTATCGGAATCGTTCAAAAAGCCTGTAAAATCAACGATTTCACGAAGCAGAAAGGCACTTACTACACCACTACTATACCATTTACATTTGGATAAGAGCCTTGATATGGCAAAGGAAAGTGAAAATGAGATGAACTTTGCATTATCGTAGAATTTTTATGGATATTTTGTTATGATACAAATTGGGTAGACGGTTTCTGCCCAATTTAACTGGGAGGATATTGCATGGAAAATATCGTGACAGGTGATTTTTTCGATAGGGTATTAGAAATTCTAAAAAAAGCCAGAGAACAAGCAAAAATGGCATTAAATATTTCTATGGTCTATTCTTACTATGAAGTAGGACGGATGATTATAGAAGAAGAACAAAATGGGAAACAGAGAGCTGAATATGGGAAAGCCATTCTTAAAGAATTATCAAAGCGTTTGACAGAGAGCTTAGGAAAAGGATTTTCTGTGGAGAATCTGAAATTGATGCGTAGATTCTATGTAGTATATTCCCAGGATCAAATTGGGCAGAACGTGTCTACCCAATTTGAAAACTTACCTGTGACAAAAGAGGGAAGGAAATTTTTCCTGAGCTTTTCGCACTATGTATCACTTATGCGTATTCAAAATATAGATGAACGTCATTTTTATGAAATTGAGGCGGTTCGGAACGGATGGGGAGTAAAGGAATTGGGAAGACAATATGACAGTGCATTGTACGAACGGTTAGCATTGAGCAGAGATAAAGAGGGCATAGAACGATTATCAGCGGAGGGACAAATAATTGAAAAACCCGAAGATTTACTGAAAGATCCATATGTATTGGAGTTTACAGGTTTACCGGAACTTGCGAAATATTCAGAATCGGATTTAGAAACTAAGATAATTGATCATTTACAGGAGTTCCTGCTGGAATTAGGACGAGGATTTACTTTTGTTGGACGGCAGGTAAGATTCACTTTTGAAGATGAACACTATAGAGTGGATTTGGTGTTTTTTAATCGTTTGTTGCGTTGCTTTGTACTCTTTGACCTAAAAATTGGTCGATTAAAGCATCAAGACATAGGACAGATGCAGATGTATGTAAACTATTATGACCGCAAGGTAAAACTGGAGGATGAAAATCCGACAATAGGAATCCTGTTATGTAAAAATAAGAATAACGCAGTAGTAGAGATGACTTTACCGGAAGATAACAGTCAGATATTTGCAAGTAAGTACCTGACCGTATTACCTAGCAAAGAAGAATTGAAAAAGTTGATGGAAAGTGAGGTAGTGTCAAGTAATCTATGAAAAAGCGAGCCGAAAAAAATAAGCTCAAAAGAACCTTGAAAATTGCAGATATAGGTAGTTTAAGACCTTGGGGCCTTGCCCCAAACCCCACAAGGGACCCGTCCC
>NZ_JANJZD010000076.1 GCF_024623325.1 Acetatifactor muris | reverse complement strand
GGATTCCGCCGCATTGCAACCCGGTATGATAAGCTGGCTTTCACATATATGGGATTCGTATGCCTTGCTTCAATCTTAATTTGGATAAAATGACCAAAAGTTGGTAATTTTCAAACACGCTCTAGCACCCTGTGTTAACCATCACCAAAAGGAGCATTATCTTTTCCACAGCCTATTCCTATAACCATACTCCCCAATCTCCATAACCAAATGTCCCACTGCCATGATGAAGTTTTCCGTCCGCCTTGAGATTTCTAAAGGCTTCCCGCATACGGATTAAGATTTCCGGTTCTATATCCAGTGAATGGTGCGCCGGAAATACTTCTTTTACAGGCAATGCCGCAACTTTTTCCAAAGAATCGAGGTATGCCTCCGGGTCAGTAGACGGATAATAAGCAAACAGAGTATCTTTATAAACCAAATCGCCTGTAAATAAATATCCCTTGCTTTTTTCCCAAAAGCACATATGCCCCGGAGAGTGTCCGGGAGTATGCAACACTTCAATTTCCCTGCCTCCAATATCAATGATGTCATGGTCTCTCAGCACTTTTGTTGGTATGCCTTGAAAAAACTCATAATTATTCACGCAAAATCCTTTGGGTAAATCACAGCGATCTATAACCATCTCTCTTATCGTTTCGATTGATAAAGGGAATTTACCATTCAACCAATCCAATTCATCAGCATGGGCATAAAAATCTGGGAAATACTTATGCCCTCCAATATGATCCCAATGAGTATGCGTTGCTACTGCCGTAATTGGCTTATCGGTAAGTTTCAGCACTTCCTCATAGATATTGGAAATGCCAAGCCCTGTATCAATAAGCAGACTTCGGATATTTCCATTCAACAGATAGCAATGCGTTTCCTCCCAATGGCGGTATTCGCTGATAATATATGTATTTTCATCAATCTTATCTATTGTAAACCAATTATCCATTACTCTATACTCCTAAAAATCTCAATAAATTTATAGCTTCTCTATCTCTGCCAAAGAATTTTGAATATCCTTATAAACCAATGGTTGCATACTGTCTGCATAAATAGATGTATCTGCTTTTTGCAGTGAGGCAACAATATCACACTTTAATTCCGGCTTATTCTTTGCAATCATAGGCAGTAATTTTATACACTGTCTTGCCGTTATCGGCTTAACATCTTCTATATGCTTCAAATATTCGTCTATGATTTCATCAATTTTATTATCTTTATCCCATTTAGCGTTGTAAGCAATCAGTGTAAGCCCTCTTGTCCGAATGTAAGAATTATCATTGTCAATCATATCGGCTAACTTATCCATATAACAATATACCCTGTCCGATTCCTCACATTCTTTCTGTAGCACCTGTAATGCTTTGTATGCCGTATTACTATTTTTATCAAATAACAGCGAAAAATTATCCTCAATATTTATTTCCATGCCGTTTCATCTCCCATATCTTAAATCATGCTTCAGATTATAGCACTTTCTCCTGGTATCTGCCACTATAAAATACAGGGCATAGCAACCGCCACGCCCCACATTTCTTATCGTTCCAACGACTTCTCAAGATTCTGTTCCTGCCCTTTCAAGTCATTCTGCTTCTCATACAGATTATTACGCTCTTTGCAGAGTTCTTTCATGCGCTCCAACTGCGCCCTCACTCCCTCCCGGCAATCCGGCTCTATCTTTTTATATTCCCCGGTCAAATTGCAGATTGTATTGTTGTTTTTTTATCTGTTCCGACAAACATACCCAGTCTATCAGATTTTGCACTTCCTTATCCGTTTCATAAAGGTCTGTATCTGCCATGATTATCGAGTAAAATCACAGCTTCCAGTATTCCCGCTTTCAGAAACTTGTCTATCAGTCTCAGGATGTTCGGGTCCTGTATGTAGTACCCTACAAATTTCAGGATCCATTCATGGCTCATATGATCAAAGAAGCCTTTGATATCCGCATCCACGATATAGTCTATCCGTCTCCTGATGATGTTACAGCACATGCTCTTTATCGCCATGTGACAGCTGCGTCCGGGCCGGAATCCGTACATGTTCTCTTCAAACTTCGGTTCATATACGACTTCCAGCATCTTCTTCAGGCCCTGTTGGACTATCTTGTCTTCGTACGCTGCTATCCCCAGCGGCCGCTTCCCTCCGTTCGCCTTCGGAATATACACCCTTTTCGTCGGCTGCGGCTTGTATGACTTCTTCTTTAGCCTCTCCACCAGGTCTCGGATGTTCTCCTCAAGGTTTCCGTCATATTCCTCTTTCGTCACTTCATCCACTCCCACTGCCCGGTTTCCAGACAGCTCTCTGTGACACTTCTCCAGCATTTCTTCGTTCAGCAGATGATACAGTGATGTGAATATGGGGTGTTTCTCCTGTGCTGCTTTTCCTGCTATCCTTCCTAATTTCGTTTCCATCTTGTTCCTCCGTCCCTGGGTACGGTAAATATGTCCTCAGGAAGGGTGTTGCTGTGCATCCGCCTTCCCTCCTCCGGCATTACCCGGTCTCTTCGGTAGTATGCAGATGTCTGACTGCCTGATATCCTTCCGATTTCCTTCGTTTTATAGTCGTACGTCGTACCTGCTCTTACAGGAGACATCAGGCTCTCCCCTGTTGACTGAACGGCCATTGTGATACATGATTGGCTCTGAGACCCCGCCAAAGCCGCGTTACACTCGCATTATCGCGTAACGCGATGTTGCCTTCCGCATGGATGAACTGCGTCGGCCTTTGAGACCCTGTAAAATTTCGGAGCTTATAAGCATTGCAACCCTGCATCCTGACTGTCTACGCTTAACAACGGCTGTTACCGGACGTCGCTCAAGACTCGCTAACAGTGGTTTGCTGGACCTTACCGTGTGGGAGTTCCACCCACCAAGCCGCACCATGACTTTCTTCTCCATATCCGTCATATCCTATCAATCCCCCTTTCTTATCGGCTCATTTCAAAGGCATGTTTCGGGCGTTTACTTGCCCTTTCTGCCTGTTTCCTGCCTAAATAACGCTCCAAATCCCCAGTCAGATGCTTTTTCCTGCAATAGGTTATGGTATCGTTTTGTTCCATAACCTTATCCGTCAAGCGGCTAATCTGCTCCTTTTGCCCGTCCACTTTGGCGGTCAGCTTCTTGCCCTGTTCCGTAAGCTGCACGCATTTGATAGTCAGATTTTTTACCACTTCTTTTAATTTCTCAACAAGCTGCCAGACTGGAAAAGGGCGAAATCACCAAAGAAGAATATGACGAGTGGCGGTACAAATATCCAGAACTTGACACCCACCAAATCTGGGCAAAGGTTCCTCCGCAAGAATTGTTTGACTCCATCAATGAAGCTGCTAAGGAAGCAGAAAAGGAAGAAACAAAACGCAAGAAGAAAAAATGAACGCAAAAAACCTTACCCATTTTCAGTTGTCATTTCCGAAAATCAGTAAGGTTTTTCTGTTATTGAAGTATTCTTTTATTCAGTGAGTGATACCTAAAATGTTGCCAAATCGCTGCCAATACCTAAACAAATTTGCTTGCAACACGCATAAATACTGGGTTCTTAAAGACCATTTCATCACTCAAACTCTTCTCACAAGAATTTAATCTACCTTATTTCCCGTGTTCTACATATGTGTATTTTGGCTATTTTTCTTTTTATTTGCCATTATTCCACTTTTCTAAATTTTTTATACTCAAAATGCACTCACCTATTAGCACATTGTCCACCGTTTGTCACCCTCTAATCGTAATGTCCCCTACATGAGATAATTACTACAGTTTCTCGCTCAACCGCATAGACAATTCTGTGTTCATCGTCTATGCGGCGGCTCCAAAAACCGCTCAAATTGTCTTTCAGCGGCTCCGGCTTGCCAATGCCCTCAAAGGGACTCCGCCGCATGTCCTTTATCAACATATTGATACGCTTCAGAATGGCTTTGTTGGTCTGTTGCCACTGACAGTAGTCTTCCCATGCGTCAAAATCCCATTGTATCCGTTTTATCTGCATAAGCCCCCTATTCCTCAATCAATTCATGTTCCGTCAGTTTCAGCCGCCCTGCCTTGTAGTCCTCCATTTTCTTTTCCAGATAGCGAATATTGCTTTCGCTGTAAAAGGGGTCTGGGTCTGCGGTGATTTCAAAGGGGATTCTTCTTTCCTGCGCCACTTTGGTGCAGAAAATGGTGATTGCCGTGGTAAGGTTCATTCCCATTTTCCGGCAGATTTCTTCTACGGATTCTTTCAGTTCTGCGTCTATACGGAAATTTACGCTTGTCTGTGCCATAAGTTAAACCTCCTTTACGTCAAGATGTGCCTTTTATCAGAAGCGAAATGCATGCTTCTGATAAGTTATATTACAGGAACCGCTTTGCGAACCCTGTAATCAGGCAAAGCAAGAAATATGCAAGTTCTTATAGGTTATATTATATCGTGTTTTGGATATTTGTAAAGTGTTTTCTTTATGATTTTATATATTCGCTTTACAGTTTTTATACACTATGTGCTTTTCTCACCCGCCTTTTTCTTCTTCAACCACGCACTTATCCAAAGCATATGCCAAAAAAGTCCCAATCAGTTCATTCCTGCTATGTCCTGTTCTGGAAGAAATATCATCAATCTGCGCCACAATTTCTTCCCTGATTCTGATTGAGAAGACTTTGTATCCGTCCTCCCCTTTTGCTTTCTTAGGTTTTATCACTAAATTGTCATTCTTCATATTGCACCTCCGTTCAACCATATTTTATGCTTGAATTTTAGTCCCATATATTATTATTTATGTTATATTTTTATGTTATCAAATTACAGAATATTTAAGAAAATAGAGCGATAAAAGAAAGGAAACGTCTATGAAGCCGGAATTATATAACGAACTCAAAAAATACGCCTATAATTCCTTTGAGATATGTATGGGCTGAAAATCGGGGAGATTGACGGGGAAATCTGCCTGCGCCTTGACAAGTCCGACTATTCCACTTATACGTCCATGTTCGATATGTTCCACGCATGGCAGGAGCAAGCCGCCAGACTGGAACAGGGCGAGATTAGCAAAGAGGAATACAACCAGTGGCGGTACAAGTACCCGGAACTGGACACCTCAAAGCATTGGGCGAAAGTCCCCTCACAGGCGGTCAGTGAGTAAACGGTAGATAGGTTCTTTCCATTATTTGTTGACTTTAATGTGTTAAAGTACTATAATATGCTCAAAGTTCGGTAAAAGGATGTGAATGCCATATGGA
Source organism: Acetatifactor muris (assembly GCF_024623325.1). GTDB lineage: Bacteria > Bacillota > Clostridia > Lachnospirales > Lachnospiraceae > Acetatifactor > Acetatifactor muris. The sequence goes on along the minus strand of NZ_JANJZD010000076.1, from coordinate 160 downwards.
CGAATTCATAAAATTGCTCAATCAGGATTACGAACTAGTGTATTGACATGACGATATTTAACCTTACTACCGCCTTTTAAGAGGCGATAGTAAAATTGGGGTATAGAGACTTAAGCTTTATTCTGGCATCACCTGTCCTAAAATGCCAGTCAACCTTTGC
>NZ_JANJZD010000075.1 GCF_024623325.1 Acetatifactor muris | reverse complement strand
CAACAGGATAACCGCCGCTATTGGCGAAGATACGAAACAGGAAATCGGGGAATAAGGTTTCCTGTTTTTTTGCGCCCGTTTTGCTTTTCCCCGGCTTTACAGCGGGAGAAAATACCGCCGCAAAGTTGGCGAAAGTCAAGCCACGCAAGCCGGGGGAAAACGGCAGAAGCCAGCACAGCGGAATCCGCCACTTTCTAAGAGCAAGATTCTACCACAGTACCAAATTTCGCCTACCGGCTCATTTTGTCCTGCGGGAATCTTGTTGGGGTTGCCACCCCAAGCCCGCCTTTTGCGGCTTGCGCCGCTTGAAAAAATCCACCCACGAAAGGAGGTTCACAGCCATGAGAAAATACAACACGCCCCACCGCCGCCGGGTAATCAAGACACGCTTGACCGAGGAAGAATATGCCGAGTTTTCCGAGCGTGTTTCCCTCTGCAAAATGAGCCAGTCTGAATATATCCGGCAAGCCCTTATCAAGTCAAGCATACGCCCGGTTATCACCGTTTCCCCGGTCAATGATGAATTGCTGTCTGCCGTTGGGAAGCTAACCGCCGAGTACGGGAAAATCGGCGGTAACTTGAACCAGATTGCCCGCTGTCTGAACGAATACGGCGCACCTTATAACGCACTCTCAAAAGAGGTACGAGCCGCCACAGCGGAGCTTGCCGCCTTGAAGTTTGAAGTCTTGCAGAAAGTGGGTGAAGCCGTTGGCAACGTTCAAACATATCAGCTCTAAAAATGCCGACTACGGGGCGGCTGAACAGTACCTAACCTTTGAGCATGACGAGTTTACCATGAAGCCCACTCTTGATAAAAACGGGCGGCTTCTCCCCCGTGACGATTACCGCATAGCTTCCCTTAATTGCGGCGGGGAGGATTTCGCCATAGCGTGTATGCGTTCCAATCTGAAATACGGCAAGAACCAAAAGCGGGAGGACGTAAAGAGCCACCACTATATCATCAGCTTTGACCCCCGTGACGCACAGGACAACGGCTTGACCGTAGACCGGGCGCAACAGTTAGGCGAGCAGTTCTGTAAAGAGCATTTCCCCGGACACCAAGCCCTTGTATGCACCCACCCGGACGGTCATAACCACAGCGGCAACATTCATGTGCATATCGTCATAAACAGCTTGCGGATTGCGGAAGTGCCGCTACTGCCCTACATGGAAAGACCAGCGGACACAAGGGAGGGCTGCAAGCACCGCTGCACGGACGCGGCTATGGAGTATTTTAAAGCGGAAGTCATGGAAATGTGCCACCGGGAAAACCTCTATCAGATTGACCTGCTGAACGGGAGCAAGAACCGTGTCACCGAGCGTGAGTATTGGGCGAAACGGAAAGGACAAGCCGCACTGGATAAAGAAAACTCTACCCTTGCCGCCAAAGGAGAGCCGCCCAAACCGACCAAGTTTGAAACGGACAAGGAGAAGCTGCGCGGCGCGATCCGCGCCGCCCTGTCCTCTGCCCTCTCTTTTGAGGACTTTTCCGGGAAGCTGTTACAACAGGGAGTGACCGTTAAGGAGAGCCGGGGGAGGTTGTCATATCTCACGCCGGACAGGACGAAACCAATCACCGCCCGGAAGTTGGGTGATGATTTTGACCGTGCCGCCGTACTGGAAGCACTCACCATAAACGCACAGAACGCCGCCAGAGCCGCCGAAACACCCGCCCCCAGACAGGAATACCCCCGGAGCATAAAAGACCGCTTACAGCGCAACAAAGCCGCCATAAACGCCCCAAAGAATGACGGAGTACAACGCATGGTAGACATAGCCGCCAAGAGAGCCGAGGGCAAGGGGAAAGGCTACGAGAAATGGGCGACCTTGCACAACTTAAAGCAAATGGCGGCGACCATGAGCATTTACGAAGAATCCGGCTTTTCTTCCCTGGAAGAACTGGAAGCCGCCCTTGCCGCCGCCAGTGCGGAATTGTCAAGCGTCCATGCCGAACTGAAAGCCGTAGAAAGCACTTTGCATGAAAAAAGGGACTTGCAGAAACAGCTATTGGCGTACATCAAGACCAAGCCCGCCCGTGACGGGCTGAAAGCACAGAAAACAGAGAAAGCCCGCAAAAACTACCGGGAGCAGCACGAAAGCGATTTTATGATAGCCGAAGCTGCCACCCGGTATTTTAAGGCACAGGGAATCTCCAAGCTGCCAGCGTCCAAAACCTTACAAGCGGAGATTGAGCAGCTTATGAGGGAAAAGAACAGCCTTTACAACGAGTACCGGGAAAAGAGGGAGCGCACAAAAGAATTGCAGACCGTCAAAAGTAACATTGAGCAGATTTTAAGGCGTGAGCCGGAGCGCAGAAAGGGGCGGGATAATGAACGGTAAACGCCCCTACATGGACTACCGCCAGCACCGGGCGGCGTGTCGGCTTGTGCATGAGTGCTGCAACTATGACAACGGCAACTGTATTGCGCTGGACTACGGAGAGCCTTGTGTATGTGTGCAGAGTATCAGCTATTCGCTTCTCTGCCGCTGGTTTATCTCTGCTGTTCTTCCCCTTGACTGGAAACTGGAAGCCGCCCTTTTGCACCGGGCAGAACTGAAACGCTGTACCGAGTGCGGCGGTCAGTTTCTCCCCAAGTCCAACCGGGGGAAATACTGCCCGGACTGCGCCGGGCGCATGAAAAGAGCCAGAGCCGCACAGCGCAAGCGGAAACAGAGGGGGAAATGTCACGCTTTAGAAAATACAGAACCCCCGTAAATCAAGGCTTTCCGGCTACTGCTCAATGAGTATGTGATACTTTTATCCTTTACCCCCGGAAAAGCCGTTTTAAATGCGTAACAGAAGCCACAGACAGGAGGTGAAAACCATAGCTGAATACATCACAACTGAAACAATAATGCCGCCGTTTTTCCGCTACCCCCGTTTCCTGCTGAAAATGGACTTGCCACAAACGGCGAAGCTGCTCTATGCGCTGCTCCTTGACCGTTCCGCCCTCTCACAGAAGAACGGCTGGCAGGACAGCGAGGGCAGGACATACATTGTCTACCCCATTACGGAGATAGCGGAAATACTGGATAAAAGCACCATGACGATACAAAGCGCACTGAATGAGCTGGACGCTGCCGGGCTTTTGGAGAGGGAACGCCGGGGATTTTCCGCGCCGAACCGCCTTTATGTGAAAGTGCCGGAAGTAGTAAAGGTTTCTTTACCTATGACGCAAAGAAATCTTGATGTCAGTCCTAAAGAAAACTGTACATCAGACCTAAAGGAAACTTTACCTATGACATCAAGAAAACTTTACCCTAATCAAATAAATATAAACAAACTAAAAGAGAGCCAACGAATGGGAGTGAGTGGGGAGCAGCCCGCACCCTATGGCAGATATAAAAACCTTTTCCTCTCTGAATCCGAGTATGCGGAACTGAAAGGGGAATACCCGGACAGGCTGGAACGGTTCATTGAGGAATTGAGCGAGTACATGGCTGCTATCGGGAAAGAGTACGCCAACCATGCCGCCGCTATCCGTATGTGGGCGGGGCGTGACCGAAAGGAAACGGAGAAAAAGGGAATCCCCGATTATTCCTACAAGGAGGGCGAGAGCCTTTGACAGCGGAGATACAACGCCCTGTAAACAGGGCGTATAAAAGACCATGAACAAGGAGGACGATTTTATGAGCGATTATGACAACGCCATTTTCCGGCTTGCCACAGAAACAGAGCCAGAGCCGGAGGACTACACGGGCGAGGACGGGCTTTTATACTGCGGGAACTGCCGCCAGCCCAAAGAAGCCTATTTCACCGAGGGAAAGAGCCTTTTCGGGCGTGACCGACACCCCAAAGAATGTGACTGCCAGCGCAAACGCCGGGAAAAGCAGGAAGCCGCCGACCGGGAACGCAAGCACCGCGACACCGTGGAGGAATTAAAACGCCGGGGCTTTTCCAACACCGCCATGCGCCAGTGGACTTTTGAGAACGACAACGGCAAATGCCCCCAAATGGATAAGGCTTTATTCTATGCGGCGAACTGGGAGGAAATGAAAGCGGAAAATATCGGCTATCTGCTATGGGGCAAGGTAGGCACAGGCAAGAGCTATTTTGCCGGGTGTATCGCCAACGCCCTCATGGAGCGTGAGATTTCCGTGTGCATGACGAATTTTGCCCTTATCCTCAATGACCTTGCCGCCAGCTACAAGGGCAGGAACGAATACATAGACCGCCTTTGCCGCTTCCCTCTGCTTATCCTTGACGATTTCGGCATGGAGCGCGGCACGGAATACGGGCTTGAACAGGTTTACAACGTTGTTGACAGCCGATACCGAAGCCAGAAGCCGCTGATTGTCACAACAAACCTCACGCTGGAGGAATTGCAGCACCCGGAGGACACCGCCCACGCCCGGATTTATGACCGTCTGCTTGAAATGTGCTGTCCGGTATTCTTCACCGGGGAGAATATCAGAAAGTCCACGGCACAGGGGAAAATGGAACGGTTAAAAGGACTGATGAACGGAAAGGAGAGCCTATGAACAATGACACCAGCAAGACCAGCCGCACCGCCGCCCCTCTGGACGCGAAGCCCGACCTTGTGAAACGGATAGGGAATACCACCTTTGACATTCATATCCATTTCAGCGAAACGAGCCGGGAAACCTTTACGGACAAGGTAGTGCGGCTTATTGAGAACGACAAGGACAGTGTAACCGATTGATAAGAAGATACACTTTTTCTTATTCCTTACTTGACATTACCAAAAGGAACACTGATTTTGGAAACCGGAAAAATGTTGCAGCGGTACAAATACCGTATCAAAGTGCTAAATACGATTAACTTCAAAAAATCCATGAAATACAACCCCTTTGCCTATCTGCGGAGCGAAAAGGACATTTTGAAGTTAGTCAATACCATTATCGCCAACACCAAAGGCGACGGGGAAAAATCCGGCGAGGATTTCTGGGTGAAAGCGGAAAAGCTCTACTATACCGCACTAATCGGCTATATCTGGTATGAAGCCCCGGAGGACGAGAAGAACTTCACGACGCTGCTTGAAATGATAAATGCGTCGGAAGCCCGCGAGGACGACGAGGACTTCCAGAACCCGGTTGACCTCATGTTTGAACGTCTGGAAGAAAAAGACCCGGAACATTTTGCAGTCAAGCAGTACAAAAAATACAAACTTGCGGCGGGCAAAACGGCGAAGTCGATTTTGATTAGCTGCGGCGCGAGGTTATCCCCATTCGACATTAAGGAACTGCGGGAGCTTATGGAAACCGACGAAATGGAGCTTGACACCATAGGCGACAGAAAGACCGCCCTTTTCGTCATTATCAGCGACACCGACGATACTTTTAACTTTGTCGTGAGTATTCTCTACACACAGTTATTCAACCTTTTATGCGACAAGGCAGATGATGAATACGGCGGGCGGCTTCCCGTCCATGTACGGTGCTTACTTGATGAATTTGCGAATATCGGGCAGATACC
>NZ_JANJZD010000074.1 GCF_024623325.1 Acetatifactor muris | reverse complement strand
GGATTCCGCCGCATTGCAACCCGGTATGATAAGCTGGCTTTCACATATATGGGATTCGTATGCCTTGCTTCAATCTTAATTTGGATAAAATGACCAAAAGTTGGTAATTTTCAAACACGCTCTAGCATCATGTAATTATTACACCAACAAGGAAATTTTATCTGCCTTTCCTCAAATTCTCCAATATCGCCATAACATCCGGCTGTGTTGGAGTGAATCTTATGCCACGTTTCAACATACCTATCATAAACTATTGATGTTTCTTTATATATTCTTCTTTGACTATATCAATCGTTTTCCCGCCAATCCCAAAATTTTTATCAGATACTTCTTTAATTGTAGTAATAAAAAACTCCTGTGGCACTTTCATAATTTCAGAAGACACTTCTGTTAGGCGTTTAATTAGCAGCTCCTTTTGCTCGTCTGATAATGCTCCACTTTCGACCGTAATATATGGCATTCCATTTTCCTCACTTTCAATTACAAATTCAACACAATTGGGGCAATATTATCTACCCCTATGCTTCTCTTTCCTTTTCTGCTGTTTCAGCTCAAGCTGCCGTTGCTTTTCTGCTTCCCGTTGCTTCCGGCTCACAGTTTTGCGTTCAGTTTTCAACTGCTCCTGCTGTAATTTTAAAGCCTGCTGCGATTTTGTACCTATCCCGGTATTCTGTACTTGTTTCCGTACTTCACGCTGTACCCGTTTAGGATTGCGACCAGCTTCTTTGACATCTGTTGCCACAGCCGGACTCAATCGTAACCGATAGTAATTTTTCAGAACAAACTCATAAATCTCATAGTCTTTTGGTTCTGCCCCAAACGTAACCTTACACACAGATAGCTTTCCATCTGATACACATTCAAACACTCCCACCCAAAACGGTTCCTCAAAAAATACTGTCAATTTTCCCGATACTTTGTCCATGACAATTCCTCCTTAAAATAATTGTGATGAACAAAGAACGGACGACCCTAAGGAGGGAGGGCTACTTACACTAAATCGGTGCGACTGGACTACCTACCAGTTCTGCAAGGTTGCCTTGCGTTGTGTTTTTATCTTTGCCTCTATATCTTATTGGACATTAGTAGTCCAATAAGCATATATTACCACAGAAACGCCCATTTTTCCACAAAAATATGGCAATCCACCTATAAACTGTAAACTGCCATGTTATCATTTCCCTTATCTGCTTTAAGTTACATGGTGCTAAGTTGTCATTTAGTTGTAGTTACTTCAGTTGCAAAAATCTTGCTACATAATTCAAAATATTCATCATAAGGTATTTCTGTTCCATTCAATGTATATTTTTCTTTGCCCTCCACATTATCATCAACAAGTTCTTCATAAAAATTCATTTCTGCAACTAAATTATCTGCTCCTTCAAATTTTTCCATATGGTATGCTTCATATCCTGTATTCATTCTGTTGCTGTGCATAATCCATGTAGAGCCATTATAAACAACATAAGAAAGCACTAGCGCATCACCCTCTCCCACAGCAAATTCATAGACCTTATTATCACGCGCATCAAGATATATGCCACCATAAGGTCCGCAAATAATCAGTTCATTTTCCCCATCATTGTCAAGATCGGCTCTTTCACCAATGGAATAAGAATCCCATTCACCAGAATCCATATCTAATTCGGTAATATAGAATGCCGATGTCGAATCTTCGGAACTGATTGCACTTATTGAACCGTTGACAAACAAATCTAATAATTCTTCTGTTTCTAAATTTGTACTTTCATCTATCTGTATACCGCTTTCCTGCTGATTTTCAGAAGATTCATCTGCATTTGCAGTTTCATTTTCTTTTATTTCCAAATCTGAACCTTCAACTGTCTGCACGCTGCTTTCTTGCTGTCTTGTAGGAGATTCATCAGTATTGACAACTTCATCTCCTTTTTCTTGTCCGCAAGCAGTAACATTTAATGCTGTCAGAAGAGCACATACCAATATTGCTATCTTTTTACATCTGTTCATATATATACCCTCCGTCAAATCACTTTATCTATATCTTTCACGTTTTAGTTATACCATTCTTATCCTCTATTTTCAACCATAAAATACAGGCATGACAACCGCCACGCCCTACATTTCTTATCGTTCTAAAGATTTTTCTAATTTGAAATGCTTGATAGGAATATGGCTTTTTCCAAGCGGCCCGGCTTTGACAACAACAGGATTGCTTTTTAATTCGTAAAACCGTACCGCATGATTGTACAATGCGCTCAATTTGGATTGCAAAGTTTTCAGATAAGTCGGCGCATAGGGCTTTCCTTTTACATCACGATAGGAAATCTGCTCATTCTGCCACTGGATAATATCTTTTGCACGAATATCGCACATCTTCTTATTCTCAAAATATGGCAATAATTTTGTGTGTAAGATATGCTCCTTTGTCAGTCAAGTATTATGTTTCATCTTCGGTTTCATATCCCTTGTGTACGCCTGCACAAATTCCCCAAAAGTCATATCCAAGTCAGCCGCTTCTTTCATACGGAAATGGTGTTCCCACTCCGTAGCTTCTCTTTTGGTTTTGAAACCTCTCTTGACTTTTCGGCAGTTCTTCCCCGTCCAGTCATAATAATGGAACGATACATACCAAGTTCCACGCTGTTCATCTTTATATGCCGCCATAATCTGCCCTCCTTATTTTCTGCGGGCGACGAGCCAAGCGAATGTGCTTGCACATTCATTTGGCGACCGCCGCAAGAGTGTGAGAACGAGTTCTCACACCCGCCTGCGCCATGCCATAGAATTTTTCTTCATAATATTTTCTGCTGACTCGTCTGGCAATTGTGATAAAACCCTTTTCTTCCAGTTCCTCATTCATCTGTCGTACTAATTTGTAAGCAAATGGTGTGGCCCCCCAACTCCTACGCTACCTCCCCGGCAGTTACAAATAGTTCATTCTTCATTCAATATCCCCCTTATTTAGCATTTTTATTAAGCTCTGTGTCTGAATTATACTTAACATTTCTGTTATTATCAATAGCTTATTCGTTAAACTTATCTTTTTTATTAAATTTAGCATTTTTGATAAACTTTTGTTGCTGTATTGTCTGAATTATGCTAGAATATTTAGAGAACACAGAATTGAGAGGTCAGCTATGGACTATAAGATACGCGAAATACACAAACAAGAATATCCGTTACTGGATAATTTTCTATATGAAGCAATCTTTATTCCAGAGGGTATCGAACCTCCACCTGAAACCATCATTACATCTCCCGAATTGCAAGTTTATGTGGAGCGTTTCGGGGAATCAAAAGATGATTGGGGATTAGCGGCAGAGGTTGACGGTAAAATTGTCGGGGCTGTATGGGTTCGCATTATGAACGATTACGGACATATAAATGATGAAACGCCCTCTTTGGCAATCTCTCTTTATAAAGAATACCGGGGCTTTGGCATTGGAACGGCTATGATGAAAGAAATTCTTACCCTGCTTAAATCACATGGGTATGAACAAGTTTCTCTTTCCGTTCAAAAAGCCAATTATGCGGCAAAGATGTATCTAAAAATTGGCTTTGAGATTGTAAAGGAGAATGAGGAAGAATACATTATGGTGTACTACCTATAATAAATTTATAAATAAATTGGAAAGGGGACATTCTATTTATGAGAATCCGACCGTATATATCAAGCAAAGATTACGAATATGTATCAAGATGGATTGATAACGAAAGAACTCATGCTTTTTGGTGTGCAAATCTTTTGCCATACCCCATGACACAAAAATCTTTCCATGATTTATTAGAAAAAAATGCAATGGACTGGACGGACAGCGCTTATGTAGCAACTGAAAACAGCGGGCAAGCAATAGGCTTCTTCTGTTATTCTGTCAATACAGCAGACAATATCGGTTTTCTTAAATTTGTTATTGTTGATAAAACCAAACGTGGAAAAGGTTACGGAAAAGAAATGCTGAATCTGGCTCTGCAATACGCTTTCCAAATAACCGGAGTAAAAGCGGTTCAATTAAATGTTTTCAATGAAAACACATTAGCGAAGCAATGTTATGAAAAAGTCGGCTTTGTTGAAAGAAAGATTGATAAAGATGTATTTGCATATAAAGACGAGTTATGGAGCAGAGGTAACATGATAATTTCAAAACAATCATTCTAATTTTCAGAAAGGACACATGATTATGGTATTAGGAGAACGGATAAAGAGAATACGCACGTTCCGGGGCTTGACACAGCGTGAACTAGGCTTAAAATTGGGATATGAGGAACGAAATGCTGATGTACGTATCGCACAGTATGAATCCGGCTATCGTGTTCCCAAAAACAACACTTTAATGGAAATGGCAAAGATACTGAACGTCAATTATATCCATTTTATTGGCGTTACCCCCGGCTGCACCGAAGATATTATGCTTACATTCCTTTGGCTTGATGAAGATGACCGTAGCACGATCCATTTATTTCAGCTTGTCCGCAATCCCGGCAAGTGCAACGCTTCTGATGATAAATCGGTGCTTTACTATGACAATGACGACTGGCCTGCTCATGCTCCGGTAGGTATGTGGCTAGAGTACGGTTTAGTCAATGATTTCATGCGAGAATGGTATTTAAGGAAAGAGCAGTTGAAGAGTGGGGAGATTTCAGAGGACGAATATTTTGAATGGAAAGTCAACTGGCCTGCTACGAGTAGTAAAGTTGATTACAATGGAAAAGATGATAAAAAATGCAGTTACCAATGGCGTAGAAAATAACTTCCGTATTATAAGCATATTTGCTTTATAAAAATACATTTATGAAAGGACTGATGTAGATATGAAAAATAATCAAAATTGTGTTTGGAGGATACACAGAAAATAATCCTCCAATAAATAAAATCGGAGGAATTACTATGAATTTTTTATCAATCACATCATCTAACGATATGTGGAAAAAAGTAAGCCAATTTGCACAAAACTGCTCATGGAGAGCTGGAAAATCTCTGTCCCAAAGTATGTCTGACAATATCTTTTCAGATTGGGAGCGTGTGATAGTTGCTCTGCATGAAAATGATATTGCGGGTTACTGTACTGTTGCAAAAAGTGATTGTATTCCAAATGTTTCATATACGCCTTACATTGGCTATATGTTTGTTGATGAAAAGTACAGAGGACAGCACCTAAGCCAAAAACTTATTTTTTATGCAATATCCTATTTACAGACACAGGGATTTCATCAAGTTTATTTGGTTAGTGACCATGAAAATTTTTACGAAAAGTATGGTTTTAAAGTCATTGACAAAAAAATGGCACCTTGGGGAGAATTTGAAAAAATCTATATGCGTGAGATATAAGAATTTTCATTATTCACTCATATAGGTATCAAAAAGGTATCACGCCATCAATCGAGTAGGAGGTAGGCGATTATTTCGCCTACCGACCTCTCACACCACCGTGCGTACCGTTCGGTACACGGCGGTTCAATCAACTTAACATGTTCCACACCTTACGGTGTAGTAGTCTAACATA
>NZ_JANJZD010000073.1 GCF_024623325.1 Acetatifactor muris | reverse complement strand
GTGACGAACCTCTTTAAGATTCAGAGGCGGATACATTCTGCCCTTTTACGGATATGTCAATTTTTTGACACAAAATATGCTGTATTAAGTTTTGCGTGGCTTAGCTGAACTTAATCAGCAGACACTACTTACAAGATATTGAGCAATTTCTAAAGGCTGTTTATTTGAGAAATCTTTGCTACAAAATTCTTCTAAAAGATATTGATCTACGAGATACTTATTTGTTAACTTTCCATCTCCACAATATGAAAGACCATAGCCATTTTGAGTTACAAACGACTTGTGAGAATAAATGATTTAGGGAAGCAGTCCACAGTCCCTTGCTTTTCATTATTATAATTTAAGGTAGATAGTCTGTCCTCTGTCATTACAATACCTTCATATGTTTCAAGTGCCATTATAAGCGACATTTTATCTTTTCTCCTTTGTGAAGGAAATAATTAAAGTATTTATACACATTAGCCTTCAAATTGTAAAGCGCTTTGACTGGCATTCGTGATTCCGTGCCAGCGAATCAAGAACTATTAGATAAAAACAATTGGTAAACTATATATATGGATTATTTACAAATTATTCAACATATCCATTATTTATTGCTAATGCATAGTAATCATTAGCTTTTTCAATATTCTTTTTAACTCCCCAACCATTTTCATAACACATCCCAAGAAGATGTTGCGCATTTGCATTATTTTGATTGGCTGAGCATTCAAGCCAATAAACAGCTTGTTCACTATTTTGTACTATCCCTTCTCCAAATAAATAGCAATGTCCAAGATTATATTGCCCTGTTGAAAAACCATTCTTTGCAGATTTTGTGTACCAGTTAACAGCTATTACAAAATCCTTTTTAGTTCCATCCCCATAATAATATATATCACCTACCCTATTTTGTGCAAAAGAATGTTCTTGATTAGCCGCTTTTGTATAAAGCTCAATTGCAATATTGTAATTTTGCTCTACACCGTTTCCATACATATAGCAATTTGCTAATTGATATTGTCCATCGGAATATCCTAAATCAGAAGCATTTTTATAATATTCAACTGCCTTTTCCAAATCATAATCACCACAATATCCATAGAAAAAAATATTTCCTAATTGTACCATAGATGGTGCGTGTCCTTGATATGCAGCCTTTTCATACCAGATTTTGGATTGTTCGTAACTTTGTATTACACCTCGTCCATAAAAAAAGCATTCACCTAATCCATATTGGGACTCTTGACAATTTTCCGCAGTTATATTAAACCATTCAAAAGCTTCATCATAACTTCCTTGTTTATATAATAGCCACCCTAATCTATTTTGAGCTTTTATATATTCTTTTTCAGATGATTCCTTGTACCATATTTCAGCATTTTCTAAACTTATATCTGTTCCTATCCCATTTTCATAAAAAAATCCTAAATAAAATTCCGCCTCTTTTTTATTTTTATTTGCTGCTTGAGAAATATAGTAAAAAGCTTTATCATAATTTCTTGAAGTTCCTATTCCATTATAATAGCAAAGAGCAATACCACATTTAGCATTTAGGCTTCCTAATTCAGCTCCCTTTTCATAAAGTAAAAATGCTTTTCTTTTATCTATAGAGCATCCTTTGCCTTCTTGATATAATTTGCCTAACATAAACATTGATTCACAATATCCACGCTTTGTAGAATTTTCAAAACAGATGAATGCATTATTATAATCTTGTTCTGTACCAACACCATTTAAATAACAGATTCCTAACCTATAGTTTGCATATATATTGCCCATTTTTGCAGATTTAGTATAATATTCTACACACTTCTTTTCATTTTTTTCAACGATGTATCCCGCTTCATAACAGCGGCCCAAACCATATAAAGCGAAATGATCGTTAACCTTTTCACCTTCTAAAAAGCAATCATATGCCTTCCCTACATCACATATTGGTGAATCTAATAATAGATAGCAAAATCCTAAAATTCCATAAATATGTTCATACTTTAATTCAATTGCCCTTTTACATAATTCAATAGCTAATTCATAATGATTTTCTATATCACTTTCTAACATATAATATTCTGCTTGAAAATATAAAGAAACAACACTACCTTCGTCCTCTGCAATGCTTAAATAATCAAGTGCTTTTTCTTTGTCAACACTGAGTCCTCCCCAACCATAATAATAAAAATACCCTATATAAGCTTTTGCATCTGCATTTTCTTTTTCGGATGCAAAAAAATATTCGAGTGCTTTTACATCATCAATTTCAGTCCCATAACCATATGTATAGCAAACACCAAGAATATATAATGCATTAATGTTATTTTGCTCGGCGGCTCTTTTTAAACAAGAAAAAGTTGATGGCAATATATCTATTTCTGTTCCATTATAAAGATATTCGCCTAATGTATTAATAAATTCAAATTGGGACACAGCATTGGTTTTTGCTTTTTTTATATTTTCTACATTATTATTTTTTGATGATATATAATATATAGAAGTAAACAAAAGTAAAACTATAAAAATAATAGATAATATTATAACTCTAAAATTCTTATTTAAAAATTGGAATAATTTTCCCTTTTTTATTCTTTCTCTATTTTTATATAATTCAGTTCCTATTCCTTGAAACAGCGTAACCAAACATGTAATTAGGTTAAATATAAATTCTTTCATTTTCTTCCCACCTCCATACTAATAATATATGAACGAATTTATGCCAACTTTTATTTTTGCTCCTTATTTTGTTTTAAATATATCGTCACAAAAATCTATATTTATAGAACTGTAATTATTTATATAGAATAGACTATCACAATAATAATAAAAAGTACATAGATAGATTCAAATTTAATAGTATATAAGCTCTCATTCTGATTAAGAAAACATGCAAATTCTTTTAATAATTTTTATAATAAATTTATCAGACTCAAAATTTGTTAGAACATATCTTTCAAAACGTAAGTTCTGATTGTAGAAAATAATAATACATGATAAAATTAAGGAGGTAATGGCGGATATGGAAAATCTTATTCTTCCCCAAACTTATATATTGGGAGACGGAGAAAAATCTATGAAAATAGAGAAAATGACTATTGATAATATAAATGGCATAAAACATTTAGATTTAAACTTTAATGAGGGTTTAAATTTAATTTGCGGTGAGAATGGTGTTGGGAAGACTACTGTCTTAAAAGCTATCGCGTATCAATTTCTGTATGGTCAGGATAGCTTTATTAAAAAGCATTATGGAGCTGAAAATGGATGTGTAAAGTTATGCCTTAATACAGGAGAATATATTGGCTATATAGTTACAGATTTTGTCCCTGGATATATTAATCGGTATGATGGCGATTATGAACGTGGGAATAATGTAATTTACTTTTCGTCATCACGTTTTATTAATTATGAAAAAATAGATGCACTTCACACTTTTAAAAACATTAATATAGATAATAGCAATACTCATTCAAGCCAATTATTAGTATCTGGTGTCGATAATAATATTAAAAATTGGTTTATTAATCAATATATATTTTCAAAAGTCGAATACTCATTAGATAAATATCAACAAAACAATTTAGATTTAAGTATAAATGTTTTTAACTTATTAGATAAAAATTTAACAGTATTCACAGTTAAGTCGGATTATGAAATAATGTTAAAAAATAAAGAGAACGAAATATATTTTGAAATGCTATCTGATGGTTATAAATCATGTATTTATATTTTACTTGGAATAATCAAAGAAATAGAATATCGTTTTCCGGATATAAATGCTGTAGAATTTGATAATATCATAATGATAGATGAAATAGATATGCATCTTCATCCCCAATGGCAAGCAAAACTTGTAAAAGTATTAAAAGAAACTTTTCCAAAAGCACAAATCATTGCTACTACACATAGTCCAAGTGTTCTGCAAAATGCTAAGGCAGAAGAAATTATTCCTTTATACAAAGATGAAAATGGCGATGTTCATATAAAAGAATTACATCTTGGAGAATATGGATTACAAGGCTGGACTCTTGAAGAAATAATGAAAGATGTTATGGGGATGGAGTCTACAACGTCTGATTTGTATGCTAAAATAATGCATGAGTTTGATCAGGCAATGAAAGAAGATAATGTAAAAGTTGCAAAAGAAAAGTATGAATTACTGAATAAAATGTGGCATCCAAATAATGTACTTCGGCAGTTGCTTAAAATTCAAATGGCTGGCATGGAGGAATAATATGTCATGATCAAGCTAAATCGTCCTGATAAACCTTCTGCTTTGACACCAGAAGTCGAAAAACAATTGATTAATGAATATAAGAATACAGAGAAATCAGTTTGGAAAAAAGATTTTATTACTGTTCCGCTCTTAAAGATGTCTCATAATAAGTGTTGTTATTGTGAGACTATTTTAGGTGTTCAAGCCAGACCAATGCAAGTCGAACATTATCATTGCAAGTCATTATATCCAGACGAAGTTGTGAAATGGGAAAATTTATTACCAAGCTGTAGTGAGTGCAATTCAAACAAATCAACAATTGATACATACAAGACGCCACTTATAGATCCAAGCATTGATGATCCTAGAGAATATTTGTATTTAAAATGCTTTATGATAAAGAGTAAAGATAACAATATCTTAAGTAAAGGAAGGTTAACAGTTGATAAACTTGACCTCAATAATCAAATTAAATTGGTTATACCTCGAATAAAAATTGCAGACGTAATGTACTATAAACTAAAAGATATTTACAAAAAGGCAATTGTTCTTAATTCAAGAGAAGATGGAAAACTATATAATAAATCAAGAATAATCAATACATTAGTTGATATACTTAAAATGGCACAGCCTGACGCAGAATACAGTGCTTTTATGGCCACTATAATTTTAACTGATGAAGATTATATAGAGAGTAAAGATATCTTGAAAAATAAAGGGTTATGGACAGATGAATTAGAAACGTTACATAATTGTGCGGCAGAAATCAAACTAGATACAGAAAAGTAAGTAAAGACACCTTAAAAATGGTCTCTACTCTTTCACTACTTTTGAAAGGATATAATATATAATTTAATCCAACTGTTCACAAATTTATATGTTTTACCAGCATCATCTACTGCTCCAGCTATGCCAAATGTTGCGGTTTTTACTGCCCTTGTTGTCATAGTAATCTTTTTGATGTTAGTTGAGCCGCAGATAGGACACGTAGGTATACAGTTTTGTTTGCCCTTTTCTTTTTGTATTTGTGCAAGATTTTTTTGCTTGCTGCTTAATATCTAATTGAACATTTTAAATATGTTTTTATTTTGTGGGAATCAGTTCTCCATTCATGTTTATATGTATATGGTAAATTTATCTTATTTTCCTGCTGATAAACAATTGGGTCTATTTCAACAAAAAATGGAGATATATCTATATTATCTGTTATTGCAAACTCTTTTAAAATATCTAAGTATAAGTTATATTGTTTCATTTTATCAATTGAATAAATAACTTTTTTATTTGTTCGATAACTTGAAGTACCTATTTTACCCGTTGGATTATAATAATGTTCTCTATGTATACAATGCATTAAATATGTGCAATAATAATCTATCGAAATGGATTTATATCCATTAAAAGTTGAATATTGTCCTTTTTGTGCTTTCTCTAGCAATATTCGTTTTATTTCTGAGAAATCTCTTTTGGCTGTATTAGATATTTGTTCTTTTTCTTTTAGCCAACTTTCATCTTCTACTTGCTGAGGTGTTTTTGTATTTTCTTGTAATTGTCTTTGAAAATCAGTTAGGTTTGAGTTATCAATAGGAGCTATTTCACTATTTTCTTTCTGTTGTTGATTATAAACATGATTTTCATTTAATGCATTATCATTCGTATAACTATTTTTACTATTGTTATTTGATGATGCGACTGCCCAGATGATAACACCAACTATAACTACTAATATTAACCAAGGTGTATATGCAATAATTGCTCCAACACCTATGAATAGTCCAATGTATAATATTATTTTGCCTATTGCTTCAAAGCCTGATGAATCACCATTGCAAAGTGCTATAAATACTAAAATGAGAATAAGTATTACCGGTACTATTGTAATGACATGACGATATTTAACCTTACTACCGCCTTTTAAGAGGCGATAGTAAAATTGGGGTATAAAGACTTGAGCTTTATTCTGGCATCACCTGTCCTAAAATGCCAGTCAACCTTTGCTGCTG
>NZ_JANJZD010000072.1 GCF_024623325.1 Acetatifactor muris | reverse complement strand
CCGACATTGAAGCGGGGCTTGTGGGAACGGTTATCGTAAAGGATATGTCAAGGTTAGGGCGAAACTATCTTCAAGTGGGAATGTACACCGAAATGATTTTCCCACAGAACGGCGTCCGCTTCATTGCTATCAATGACGGCGTTGACAGCGCACAGGGCGACAACGATTTTGCGCCCTTGCGTAATATTTTTAACGAATGGCTGGTGAGGGATACGAGCAAGAAAATCAGAGCAGTTAAGAGGTCAAAAGGCATGAGCGGGAAGCCTGTCACAAGCAAGCCCGTGTACGGCTACCTCATGGACGAGGACGAAAATTTCATCATTGACGAGGAAGCCGCCCCCGTGGTGAAGCAGATATACAGCTTATGCCTTGCCGGGAATGGACCGACCAAGATAGCCCGTATGCTCACGGAACAGGAAATCCCCACGCCGGGAACGCTGGAATACCGCCGGACAGGGAGAACCCGCCGCTACCACCCCGGCTATGAGTGCAAGTGGGCGGCGAACACCGTGGTACATATCCTTGAAAACCGGGAATACACGGGCTGCCTTGTGAACTTCAAGACCACCACCCAATCCTACAAGTGCAGCAAGATTATCTACAACAGCGAGGACAAACAGGCAATCTTCGAGAACCACCACGAGCAGATAATCGACAAGGACACATGGGAGCGTGTGCAGGAACTACGCAAGCAGCGCAAACGCCCCAACCGCTATGATGAAGTGGGCTTGTTCTCCGGCATACTCTTTTGTGCCGACTGCGGCAGCGTCATGTACCAGCAGAGGTATCAGACGGACAAGCGGCGGCAGGACTGTTACATATGCGGCAGCTACAAGAAGCGCACGGCAGACTGTACGGCGCACTTTATCCGCACAGACCTTTTGACCGAGGGAGTGACCGAAAATTTACGGAAAGTCACCAGTTACGCCGCCAAGCATGAAGCACGGTTTATGAAGCTGTTGACCGAGCAGACCGAGGACGGGAGCAAACGCCGGAACGCCGCCAAGAAGAAAGAACTGGAAGCAGCAGAAAAGCGGATTGCGGAACTCTCCGCTATCTTCAAGCGGCTGTATGAGGACAGCGTGACCGGGCGCATATCGGACGAGCGTTTCACGGAGCTTTCGGCAGACTATGAAGCCGAGCAAAAGGAGCTGAAAGAGCGTGCCGCCGTTCTGCAGGGCGAGCTTTCAAGGACGCTGGAAGCCACGGCAAACGCCGAGAAGTTTATGAAAGTAGTCCGCAAGTACACCAGCTTTGAGGAACTCACCCCTACCCTGTTACGGGAGTTTGTGGAGAAAATCGTAATCCACGAATCGGAAGCCCTTGACGGGAAACGCCGGGGGAAGCTCCGCAGACAGGAAATCGAAATCTATTACTCTTTTGTCGGCAAGGTAGAATTGCCCGACTAAAGCCCGACCCGTCCGGCAGTCAGCCGGACAGGGAACGGCAAAATTTTTTACACTTCTTTTACTTCTTTATCTCACATGAGCAAAAAGCCAGGGCATGAAGCAGCTCATGGCGGGCGGCGGCGTTGCCCTCATCGGCATGGTGCTTGTACCCCTGCTCTCCGGTCTGTTCGGCTAATCCCCGCACCAGAAACACCCATACCTTTGCCCCTCCCGCAGACGCGGGAGGGGCGGAAAGGAGGTAGCACCGTATGGATTTTCTGCTGGATGCAATCACCACCTGGCTGAAAGAAATGCTGGTGGGCGGCATTATGAGCAACCTTTCCAGTATGTTTGATTCGGTCAACAACCAGGTGGCGGACATATCGGGGCAGATCGGGCAGACGCCCCAGGGCTGGAACGCGGGTATTTTCAGCATGGTCCAAAGCCTTTCGGAAACCGTCATCCTTCCCATAGCAGGCGTGATCCTGGCCTTTGTGATGACGCTGGAGCTGATCCAGATCATCACTGACAAGAACAACTTCCACGACATTGAAACCGCTGTGTTTTTCAAGTGGATTTTCAAGACCGCCTGTGCCATCCTCATTGTCACCAACACCTGGAATATCGTGATGGGCGTGTTTGATCTGGCCCAGGGAATCGTGGCCCAGGCTTCCGGCGTCATCGGCGCGGACGCTTCCATCGACATTTCCTCCGCAATGGCGGATTTGGAGCCAAGGCTCATGGAGATGGATTTGGGGCCGCTGTTCGGGCTGTGGTTCCAGTCCCTGTTTATCGGCCTTACCATGTGGGCGCTGACCATCTGTATTTTTATCGTCATTTATGGCCGTATGCTGGAAATATATCTCGTCACCTCGGTCGCGCCGGTCCCGATGGCCGCTATGATGGGCAGGGAATGGGGCGGCATGGGGCAGAATTACCTGCGTTCCCTGATGGCGTTAGGCTTTCAGGCGTTCCTCATCATGGTCTGCGTGGCAATCTACGCGGTCCTGGTGCAGAACATCGCCACCGACGAGGATACGATTGCCGCCATCTGGTCCTGTGTGGGATATACGGTCCTGCTCTGCCTGACCCTCTTTAAGAGCGGCAGCATGGCCAAGGCAATCTTCCAGGCCCACTAACGAAAGGAGTGTGCAAAAATGGCTTATGTACCAGTACCCAAAGACTTAACGAAGGTCAAGACAAAGGTGGCCTTCAACCTCACCAAGCGGCAGTTAGTCTGCTTTGGCAGCGGGGCGCTCGTGGGCGTACCGCTTTTCTTTCTGCTTCGGGGGCCAGCCGGAAACAGCGCCGCCGCCCTGTGCATGATGCTTGTCATGCTGCCCTTTTTCCTGCTGGCGATGTATGAGAAGAACGGCCAGCCGCTGGAAAAGATCATCGGCAACATGATCCGGGTATCCTTTCTCCGGCCCCGGCAGCGCCCCTACCAGACCAACAACTTCTATGCCGTATTGGAGCGGCAGGACAAACTCGACAAGGAGGTGTATGACATTGTTTACGGCAAAGAAAAACCGGACAAACGGCAGAGCGCCGGAGGGCGAAGGGCCAATGCCGGTGAAAAAGAAGCTCTCCCGCGCGGATCGGAAGCAGATCGAAGCCGCCATTTCCCGCGCCAGCCGCACTGACCAGAAGGGGATTTCCGCGCAGGACAGCATCCCCTATGAACGGATGTGGCCGGACGGCATCTGCCGCGTGACCGGCTGCTACTATACCAAGACCATTCAGTTTCAGGACATCAATTACCAGCTGTCCCAAAACGAGGATAAGACCGCCATCTTCGAGGGCTGGTGCGATTTCCTCAACTACTTTGACAGCTCCATCCGGTTCCAGCTGTCCTTCCTCAACCTGGCCGCGTCCCAGGAAACCTTTGCCCGGTCCATCACCATCCCGCCCCAGGGGGATGATTTTGACAACATCCGCGGCGAGTACACCCAGATGCTGCAAAACCAGCTGGCAAAGGGGAACAACGGCCTGATTAAGACAAAATACCTGACCTTCGGCATTGACGCGGACAGCATCCGGGCGGCAAAGCCCCGGCTGGAACGGATTGAAACCGACCTGCTCAACAACTTCAAGCGGCTGGGCGTAGTGGCGGAGCCGCTGGACGGGCGGGCGCGGCTGTCCCAGCTGCATGGCGTATTCCACATGGACGAACAGGTTCCCTTTTCCTTTTCGTGGGACTGGCTGGCCCCCTCCGGCCTTTCCACCAAGGATTTTATTGCCCCCACTTCCTTTGAGTTCCGCACCGGCAGGCAGTTCCGCATGGGGAAAAAGTACGGCGCGGTCAGCTTTGTGCAGATTCTCGCGCCGGAATTGAACGACCGGATGCTGGCGGATTTTCTGGATATGGAAAGCTCCCTGATTGTCAGCCTCCATGTGCAGTCCTTGGATCAGGTAAAGGCCATCAAGACGGTCAAGCGCAAAATCACCGACCTGGACCGGGCCAAGATCGAAGAACAGAAAAAGGCGGTCCGGGCAGGGTACGACATGGACATCATTCCCAGCGATCTGGCTACCTACGGAAACGAGGCCAAAAAGCTGCTGCAGGATTTACAGAGCCGCAACGAGCGGATGTTCCTTGTGACCTTTCTGGTGCTGAATACGGCGGACACCGCCAGACAGCTGGGCAACAACGTGTTTCAGGCGTCCAGCATCGCGCAGAAGTACAACTGCCAGCTGGCAAGGCTGGACTTCCAGCAGGAGGAGGGGCTGATGAGCTGTTTGCCCCTGGGACAAAACCAGGTGGAAATCCAGCGGGGGCTGACCACTTCCAGCACCGCCATCTTTATCCCCTTTACCACCCAGGAGCTTTTCCAGAACGGGAAAGAGGCGCTGTACTACGGCATCAACGCCCTGTCCAACAACCTTATCATGGTGGACCGCAAGAAGCTGAAAAACCCCAACGGCCTGATTTTAGGCACTCCCGGCTCCGGCAAGTCCTTTTCCGCCAAGCGGGAAATCGCCAACTGTTTTCTGCTCACCACCGATGACATCATCGTGTGCGACCCGGAATCGGAGTACGCGCCCCTTGTGGAGCGGCTGCATGGGCAGGTTATCAAGATTTCGCCCACCTCCGGGGACTACATTAACCCGATGGACCTAAACCTGGACTACTCGGACGATGAAAGCCCGCTGTCTTTGAAATCCGACTTCATTCTGTCGCTGTGCGAGCTGATCGTGGGCGGCAAGGAGGGCTTGCAGCCAGTCCAGAAAACCATCATCGACCGCTGTGTGCGGCTGGTCTACCATGATTACCTGAACGACCCCCAGCCGGAGAATATGCCGGTATTGGAGGATTTGTATAACCTCCTGCTGACCCAGGAGGAAAAAGAGGCGCAGTACATCGCTACGGCGCTGGAAATCTATGTTTCCGGCTCCCTGAATGTGTTCAACCACCGGACCAATGTAAACATCGACAACCGCATTGTCTGCTATGACATCAAGGAGTTAGGCAAGCAGCTGAAAAAAATCGGGATGCTGGTGGTGCAGGACCAGGTGTGGAACCGTGTCACCATCAACCGCGCCGCCCACAAGTCCACCCGGTACTACATTGACGAGATGCACCTGCTGCTCAAAGAGGACCAGACCGCCGCCTATACCATTGAAATCTGGAAACGCTTTCGGAAATGGGGCGGGATTCCCACCGGCATCACACAGAACATCAAGGACCTGCTTGCCAGCCGGGAGATCGAGAACATCTTTGAGAACTCGGACTTTGTATATATGCTCAATCAGGCAAGCGGGGACCGGCAGATTCTGGCAAGGCAGCTGGGCATCTCCCCGCACCAGCTGTCCTATGTGACCCACTCCGGCGAGGGCGAAGGGCTGCTGTTCTACGGCAACATTATCCTGCCCTTTATCGACCGGTTCCCCAAGGATACCGAGCTGTACCGCATAATGACCACCCGGTTGTCCGACCTGTCAGAAATAACAAAATCACAGAATCTAAAGGAGGGAAAGCAATCATGACTGCACAGAAAATGAAACACAATCCCCGGCTGTTTTTGAAGCGGGCGATGGACATTCAGCGCCGCCAGCTGCTTCTGGCGATGGCGGACGCGGTAAGCGAGTGCCGTACTGCGGAGGGCATGGCGGCGGAACTGAACCGTGACGGGGAAACGGGCCTGCTCCGCCTTGCGGAAATCTGGTGCTGCCTCTCCCCTGACACCGGCGGCAGGATTATGGAGGGCCGGGGCGCGGAGCTTCTGGCCGATGTGCTGGCACAGGTCTATGCCTGCCTGATCCTCCGCCCCTTACACACCCCGGCTGGCATGGGCCTCTATATGGAACTGCTCTATATGATGGAGGCGCTGATGCTGGGGGAATGGTTTGATTAAGGAGCCGCGCCTGCGCTTCACCGAGGAGGAACGGACCGCCCCGGCGCTGGAAAAGCCGATCCGCCGAGCGGAGAAAGCGGCTGTCCGGGCAGACAAGGCGCAGGCCAGGATACCCAAAAAGAAGGTCCGGCAGACCGTTATTGACCCCGATACCGGAAAGAAAACAACGAAACTGACCTTTGAGGAACAGGCAAAACCGCCCTCCAAGCTGTCCCATGCGGTACGGGGCGCTCCGGCCAATGTGCTGCTTGCCGGGGCGCATAAGGAAATCCGCAAGTCCGAACAGGACAATGTGGGCGTGGAAGGGGCGCACAAGACTGAGCAGGCTGTTGAAGTCAGTGCGCGGCTGGTGCGGGAGGGATACCGCAGCCATAAACTGAAACCCTACCGCGAAGCGGCAAGGGCGGAGCAAAAGCTGGAAAAAGCAAACATCAACGCCCTGTACCAAAAGTCCCTGGCGGAGAACCCCCAGCTTGCCAGCAACCCCCTTTCCCGCTGGCAGCAAAAGCAGGCCATCAAAAAGGAATAT
>NZ_JANJZD010000071.1 GCF_024623325.1 Acetatifactor muris | reverse complement strand
AAGAAACAAAAATATCCTTGTAATCGGCGGTTCCGGCAGCGGCAAGACCCGGTTCTTTGTGAAACCGTCGCTCATGCAATGTACGTCAAAGGATTTTCCAACGTCGTATATCGTCACTGACCCGAACAGATAAGTATAATAGGGTTATAGGGAAGCGCGCACCCTCAAAGAAAGGAGGTTACACACCATGAAGAAGCAGACAGAGAAAGACAAACTCACCGCCCTATACGAAAGGCTCTCCCATGACGACGAGCGAGCCGGGGAATCCGTAAGCATTGAGAACCAGAAGCGGATTTTGGAGGACTACGCAAGAAAGAACGGCTTTACCAATATCCGGCATTTTACTGATGACGGAATACGGGGGACTACGTTCAAGCGTCCGGGGCTTGACGCTATGTTAGACGAAATCCGGGCGGGGAACGTGGCGACTGTTATCATCAAAGACCAGAGCCGAATCGGGCGTGACGTGGTTGAAGTGGGGCTTTTGAAGCGCACTTTTGACGAGTACCATGTGCGTTTTATCGCCGCCAATGACAACCTTGACACCGCCAATGGCTTTGATATTATGTCGATTTTCCGTGACGTGATAAATGAGTGGTACGTTGCCGACACCAGCCGCAAAATCAAAGCTGTTTTCAAGTCCAGAATGGAAAAGGGCTTGCGCTGTTCTGGCAGTGTCTGCTATGGCTACCGCGCTTCCAAAGAGGAAAAAGGCGAATGGATAATTGACGAGGAAGCCGCCGCTGTTGTGCGCCGTATCTTCCAGAGCGTCCTTGCCGGGGAAACCATAGCCAGCATAGCAAAGGAACTCCGCGCCGAGAAAATCCCTATCCCGTCCGAGCATTGGAAGCGGACAGGCGAACCAGTCCGGGCGGCAAAATACACAGACCCCTACGCATGGTCAGCGACCACTATCGGCTACATACTGAAACGCCCGGAATATATGGGGCGCAAGGTATTAGGGAAAACCGTATGCGAGAACTACAAGACCAAGAGCAGCCGCAAGACCGCGCCGGAGGAACAGTATATCTTTGAGGGCGCAATCCCCGCCATTGTGGACGAGGAAACGTGGCAGACCGTACAGAAGATACGGGAAACCGTGCGCCGCGCCCCGAAGCGGCAGAACGCCCCGAACCGTTTGACCGGGCTTCTCTACTGCGCCGACTGCGGCTCAAAACTCACACACCGCTATACCCTTGTGCAAGGGAAATGGGTAGAGGACGCTTTTATCTGCTCCGGCTACCGCCATTTAATCCATGACTGCACCATGCACCATATCCCCACGGCGAAGATTGAAGCCGCCATCCTTGCCGTTATCCAGCGCGTGAGCTGGTATGTGCGGCACAATGAAAAGGAGTTTACAGAGCGCGTCCGGGAAGCATCCGACCAGAACCAAGAAAAGACCGTCAAAGAGTGCAAACAGAAAATCAGCAAGGCACAGAAGCGACACAAAGAACTTGACGGGCTTGTAAAAAAGCTGTACGAGGGAAACGCCACGGGCAAGATACCCGACAAGCATTTTACCCGGCTTCTTGCCGAATATGACGAAGAACAGACCGGGCTGGAAACGTCCATAGCGGAATGGCAAAGGCAGATTGAGAACTGGAACGCCGACAAGCTGAAAACAGACCAGTTTATACAGCTTGTGAAACGCTACACGGATTTCTCCGAGCTTACAACACCCATGCTCAACGAGTTTATCGAGAAAGTAATTGTGCATGAGGGCGAGGGGCGGGGGAATGACCGCCGCCAGCGGATAGACATTTACCTAAACTTTATCGGCGCGTTTGAAGTACCCGCCCATATCGTCACCCCGGCAGAGGTGGAGGAACAACGCCGCCAGCAGGAGGAACAGGCAGCAAAGGAAGCCCGGTCAAAGGAGCTTGAAAAGGCGCGGTATGAGAAGCGCAAGGCAGAGAAACGGGAATTTACCGCAAGGAAAAAGGCGGGGCTTCTCACCCCGGAGGAACTGGAAGCGGAGGAAAAGCGGCTTGCACACAGCCGGGAATGGCAAAAGGAATGGCGGGAGAAACGCAAAGCCGCAGAGCCGCCCAAGCCGCCTAAGAAAAAATCCATAAAGGAGCTTATGGAACTGGAAAAAACAGGGGCAGAGCTTACGCCGGAGGAAACGGAACGGCTTGCGGAACACCGCCGGAAGAAAGCCGCACAGCATAAGGCGTGGCGCGAAAGGCAGAAAGCCGGACAGCCAAAGACAAGGACGCTGAAAGAGCTTGCCGCCGCCCAGAAAGAGGGGGAAGCCCTAACGCCGGAGGAATCGGAACGTCTGGAAGCCCACAAGAGCCGGAAAAAAGTTGCAATGGAAAAGCTGGTACAGCAAGCCGAAACCGACCCAGCAGCGGCGGCAGAACTGGCAAAGAAACGGGCGTACCAATCCGAAGCCACCAAGAAATCCCGGCAGAAAATGTATGAGGAAGCCGCCACAGGAAACCCCGAAGCGGTGGAACGCTATGAGAATTACCTTGCCGCAAGGAGGGAAGCATACCACAGGAAAAAACAGGAAGCGGAGCGAACCGCATAAGGGCTGAAAAGCAAGGGCGCATTGTGGAAATGTGCATAACTGGCTATGGAATCATGGATAACTCTGTTCACAGCACATGGAAAAGCTAAAGTGCAGCTTTCCCACATCCTGCAAACAGAGTTACCCACAATTCCATAAGACAGCCAGTTATACACATTACCACGAATGCCGACTACTACGGAATCCCACCCCTATCTTTCATACCTTTTTATAAATTCTTAAATTTGTTTTAGGGTATTGCATTATCACCTACAAAGTGTTAAGATGAATGCATACCTACAAAATGTTAAGATAAAAGGAGGACAATATGGCACAGCAAATTTCTGAATCCGAATTGGTACTAATGAAAATCATTTGGAAGAATGGAGGGGCGGCTTTATACTCCCTCATCATGGAGGAATTGGAAAAAGACAAAAACGAATGGAAGAACAACACCGTACTCACTCTGCTTTCCCGTCTGGGCGAAAAAAAGTTCTTGAAAGTGAAAAAAATTGGCAGACGGAATGAGTATGTGGCTACGGTAACAGAAGCAGAATACCAGACCATGCAGACCCACAGCTTTCTTGATAAAGTCTACGGCGGGAATGTGAAAAACTTAGTATCGACCTTGTTGCGGCAGGATATTCTTTCGGCAGACGAATTGAAAGAGATTGAAACATTTTGGAGAAAAGAAAATGAATGAGTTTATAAAAATACTATTGTCGCTGTCTGTTTCCGGCGCACTGTTACTGCTTCTCATTTTGGGATTGAAGCCGCTGTATAAAAACAAATTCAGCAAGCGTTGGCAGTATTATATCTGGATAGTTGTTGCGTTGCGGTTTCTGCTTCCCTTTACTCCCGATACTACGATTGTTGGAAGCCTGTTTGAAAAATTCGACACAGCAGCAATAACGAATGAAATCCCTACAAGCCCCAATGTACCCGTTCCCGCAGATACGGGTAACAGCAAAGCAGAGCCGACACAGACAAACCGGGAAATAACCACCGCTGCCATGCGTGAGCCATTTAACAAATATGTCTGTCTGTTTTTTATCTGGTCAGCATTGGCACTGGTTTTATTTGTCCGCAAGGTAACGGTTTATCAAGGATTTATCCAATACATCAAAGCAGGAAATAAAGAAGTATCGGATATAAAAATCTTGAATCTGCTATCTGATTGTGAAGAAAAACTGAATATCAAGACAAGGGTTGAATTATCCCGTAATTCTCTGATTGCTTCCCCTATGATGATTGGTTTCTTTCGACCAAGAATCATTTTGCCTGTTGGCGAATTGGAAGATAAAGAGTTGTCTTATATCTTTGTACATGAGCTAATTCATTACAAGCAAAGGGATATGTTTTATAAATGGCTGATACAGATTGTTGTGTGCGCCCATTGGTTCAATCCTTTTGTATATCTGCTGGAAAGGGAAGTGAATAAATCTTGTGAGCTGTCATGCGATGAAATCGTCTTATCTGTACTTGATGATAGTGCGAAGCGTGAGTATGGGGACACACTGATTTTCTTTTTTAAGTCAAATAATCTTTACAAAAGCTCTTTGGCTTCCGTCACTTTGACAGAGGGAGCAGAACAATTAAAAGAAAGGTTAGGTGCTATTATGAAATTTAGAAAAAAATCAAAAGTGGTTATTGCTATCACAGCTATTTTTACGGTTGCTGTTTGTGTCTGCTTTTTTGTAACGGGTGCATATGCCGCACCTTCTGTTGCTAATGATATGAAAACGTGGAAGGGCAGCGAAATACTGAATGAAGTATTAACAGAAGATGGAGTATACTATATCTTTTGTGATGGTGCAGGGGAAAATGACAAGCCTCTTTCTTCTGTTTCTGCCGGAAGCATTAAGATTGTATTGGTACGAAAAGATAGTTATACCTCTATCGGACCATTTGACAATATGGAAACGCTTATGGAAGATGTTGCCGGGCAGTGTGAGTATATGAACACTCTTACACAGGAAGAAAAGGATTTAGTCATAGAAACTGCCGCAAAGATTGTTGAAAATAACAAAGGATACACATATGTTCAGCGTGGTTTCTATTCTGATTCCTACATCATTGAAATGGGCTGGAATCTAAGCGATACATTAAGCAAAGAATACGCAAACAGCAAAGAAATAACCTTAGAAGATAATTCTGTAATAAAAGTGTATTTTGATGAAAACACAGTAGATTATCTGAATGATAGTAACGCTATTTCTGCAATAGGGAAATTGCTTTACTCTTTAAACAACGGCGATATGCAAAATTATCCAACGATAGAAATACCGCTAATTACAAATGTTACTTACGTCAGCGAAAATAATTTATCAATACTTGCAGATGAATACTTTCAAAACAATAACCTAACTGGATTTTCAGCGATTTTCCCCGTATTAGATACGGAACTTCAAAAGGAATATTGCCAAAAGATATATGATGATAATAAAATTGCTTTCTTTTCGTCTATCATACCATACATGGATAGGGATTTGGTAACACTGTATGCAGATAAATCAGACCAAGACCAAAAGGTAAATTTCTTTTCTGTTATTTTAGGGTATATGCAGTCAGATGACCTAAATCAATATGCGGAAAAATATTACGAAGCAAATAATATTTCCTACTTTACGATTTTGGTTGATTACATGACAAAAGAAGAAAGACAGGAATGGATAAAAAGGGCGCAAACAGATAAGAAAACTAATTTTGTTGCAGTCTTATCTGATTGAATTGCTTGATTAAATTGTTACGGTTTAACAAGAGGTAGCCGAGTAGAACAAAGCTACCTCTTGTAAAATAAAAGAACCTATCAACATTGTTCCCCATGTGGGAGAAAGGGGGAAATTTCTATGGATTGCACAGAAGCATACAGGGAACACATCATGTATTCTTTCAATGGCTTTTGCAAAGTCGTTATACGCTATGCCGCTATCAACGCATGGCGCGACAGGAACAGGCGGCGGCAAAGAGAAATATCCTTTGAATACCTCACAGAAGAAAAGTTCTACCCTCTAAGCACATCAGATGAATACTTCACATCACCTTACGAACAATACCCCGTTACAATCTGCGGTCAGACAATCATACTCACCAATGGCGAGCTTGCTGCAGCCCTGTTATCCCTGCCGGAGAAAAAGAGGGAAATCATTTACCTTTACTTTTTCGGGAATTACACACAGCAGGAAATCGGGGATTTATATGGGCATTGTAAAAGTACGGCATGGCATTACATACACAGTGCTTTACAAATGTTGCAGGAGGAAATGGAGGTGCTTTTGCGTGGGGAATCCTAAACTCATTCCGTATGAAACCATTGTCCGGGCGACCAGCGGAGAGCCGGAAGCCGTGGAGGAAGTCTTGCGGCATTACAGCAGGAGAATCCGGCTTGCCGCCCTTGAAAACGGACACGTCAACACAGACACCGAGGACAGCATAAAACAGCGGCTTATCACCGCCCTGTTCCAGTTCCGTTTTGACTGAAAAGGGCTGCATGACGGGAGGTGGTATTTGTCGGGAAGATAGTCATGCTTACATTCAGCGACACCGAAGAAAAAGCGGTTGAGAAAGCCATAGCCGCCCTTGCGGATATGATACCGCTGGAAGCCATAGAGCCGCCCCACTCCCCGGCACTTACTTTTCCGGGATTGGAAATCAGATTGCACCAACGCCGGGTACTGAAAAACGGGATTGACGTTTCCCTCACCCGTCTGGAATACGGCGCGCTCTGCTACCTTGCCGCCAGTCCGGGGCGGGTATTCACAAAGGCGCAAATCTTTGAAGCCGTGTGGAGCATGGGGAGCGAAAGCTGCCAGTCAAGCGTTACAAATGTGATATGCAATCTGCGGAAAAAGATAGAGCCGGACAGCAGGAATCCCACTTACATAAAGACCATTTTAGGGATAGGCTACAAGTTTGTTTCCGGGGAATA
>NZ_JANJZD010000070.1 GCF_024623325.1 Acetatifactor muris | reverse complement strand
AGGGCGCGAAGCGCCGCATTTTTTGACTGGTTTGTCAAGTGTTTTTGAGAAAAAAGTGGGTGATTTTTGAAAAATAGGTTCTGAAAGCACCATGAAATAAGGGCTGAAGATTCCGAGAAGTTATGTAATCGGTAAGGAGGAGCTGGCTGTGGTGAGACAGGCGGTGGATAAGCTGCCGGAAAGGCTGAAGCTTGTGGTGCTTCTCTTTTACATGGAGGAACTGTCTGTAAAGCAGACAGCAGAGATTCTGAAAATTCCTGCGGGAACGGTGTTGAGCAGATTGTATCAGGCGAGAAAAACATTAAAAAAGGAATTGGAGAGTGTTATCAATGGAAAAGGAACTGGATGAATTGTTAAGACATGCCCTTACTCCAACCCAGCAGCCGGATTTTCGGCTGAATCGGAAAATCTTAAATCAGGCAAAGGAGCTGAGAGATATGAGAAAGAAAGCAATGAGGAGACTTCCCGCCGCCGTGCTTACGGCAGCATTGATTCTGGGAGCCGGTTCCCTCACCGCGTTTGCGGCATGGAAATATCTGACCCCGGAGGATGTGGCACAGGAAATGAATGACACAAAGCTGGCCGAAGCATTTTTAGGCGGGGAAGCCGTCATGGTAAATGAGACCCAAAGCTATGGGGGATATGATTTGACTCTGCTGGGAATCGTTTCCGGAGAAAATCTGTCGAAGTACAGTGCGGCCATGTCGGACAAAACGTATGCCGTGGTGGCCATTGCAAAATCTGACGGCACTCCTGTGGTGCAGGAGGAAGAGGCATTTTTTGTCTCGCCTCTGATCAGCGGATATGATCCGGTCCATTATAACGCGGCATCCATGCATGGCAGTTATACGGAAATGACAGAGGCAGGGGTTCTGTACCGGCTGGTGGAGTGCGATACTGTGGAGATTCTTGCGGATCATGACCTGTATCTGTGTATCTCCGATGGAGATTTTTACAATGCGAAGGCTTACTGCTACCATGAGGAAACGGGTGTGATTTCCAGAAATCCGGAGTACGACGGCGTAAATGCACTGTTTGACCTGACGCTGGATACTGAAAAGGCAGACCCGGACAGGGCGGCGGAGTATATGGCTGATATCTGGACAGATGATTCCGGAATATCCAGGGAAAAGCTGAATGTGGAGCTGGACGAATCGTTTGCGGTTCCAACGGCGTCAGGGAATGAGCCAGGGGCACAGGCGGCGGAGTATGCGCTGCAGTTTGTGGGGAATCCTTATGCCTGGGGCGGTGACAGCCTGACGGAAGGAACGGACTCTTCCGGCTTTACCAGCGGTGTATATGCGTATTTTGACGTCAGTCTGCCACATGATTCGAAAGAGCAGAGGCAGCAGGGATATGAGATAGAGGGGCTGGAAAATGCTCTGCCTGGAGATTTGATTTTCTATGAAACGCCCGCTCATGTGGCAATCTATATCGGTGACGGCAAGATTGTCCATGCGCTGAGCCTGGCCGGGGAAATCTGTGTCTCGGAGGCGGACTTTGATGAGATTGTGATGATCAGGCGGGTTTTGGAAGAGGAGTAGGAAAAAACGATCTGTTGGTGAGCAAGCTCCCCACAGATCGTTCTTTCTTTCCCGGCGCATGGCTCATGCCAGGAAATCATATTGTGATATATATAAATCGTAGTAGGCTCCTTTTTGTTCCAGGAGTTCTTCGTGGGTGCCGCGTTCCAGGATGCCGCCTTTGTCCACATAGAGGATGCAGTCGGCATTCTTGATGGTGGAGAGGCGGTGGGCGATGATGAAGGAGGTCCTTCCTTTCAGCAGCTCGTTTAAGCCTTTCTGGAGCAGGATTTCCGTCTCGGTGTCGATGCTGGAGGTGGCTTCGTCCAGAATCAGGATTTTCGGGTCGGCGAGCAGGGCTCTGGCGAAGGAGATGAGCTGTCTCTGGCCTGCGGAGAGGCGGCTGCCGCGCTCGTTGACTTCCGTATAGTAGCCGTTTTCCATCTGGCTGATGAAGTCATGGGCGCAGACGGTTTTGGCAGCCCGGATGACCTGATCGTCCGTGGCTTCTCTGTTGCCGTAACGGATATTGTCCATAATTGTGCCCGAGAAGATGAAGCTGTCCTGCATCATAATTCCCATCTGGGTGCGCAGGGAATGAATGGTCACATTGGCAATATCTGTGCCGTCTATGAGAATCTGGCCGGAATCCACATTGTAAAAGCGACAGATCAGGTTCACAATGGTGGATTTGCCGGCGCCGGTGGGTCCTACGAAAGCGTAAGTCTGGCCCGGCTTTGCCGTAAAGTTGATATTGTCCAGAATCCGGTGGCCTTCTTCATAGCTGAAGCATACATTCTTAAAACAAACCTCCCCTTTCACGGTGGGCATCTCGAAAGCACCTTCCGCATCCTTTACCAGAACGGGCTCGTCGATGGTCTCGAAGATGCGCTCCAGATAGGAGATTGCGGTCAGCAGAGAGTTGTAGAAGCCGGCCAATGTGTTGATGGGGGCCCAGAAGCGGCCTATGTAGGCGGTGAAGGCGATCAGCACGCCCACTGTCAGCGTTGCATTGGGAGCCAGAATCCAGCCAATTCCCAGCACATAGATGAAGGATGTGGTCACGGCGGAAATCATATCCACGCTGGGGCCCATGGTAAAGTTGAACTTGATGGCTTTCATCCAGGCTTTGCGGTAGTTGCCGCTCAAGTTGTTGAAGATCTGATTATTCTCATTTTCCCGGACAAAGGACTGGGTGACCCGGATGCCGTTGATGCTCTCGGCGATATAGGCATTCAGGTTACTCTGTTTGTTGGACTGAATCTGCCAGGCTCTGCGCTGCTTCTTTTTGATAAAAATGATTACCAGAGCCAGTACCGGCAGTCCGCAGAGACACACCAGCGTAAGCCTCGCATCACAGATCAGCATGAATATAATAATGAAGAAAAGGTTGCACAAATCTGTGACCGTATTCACGATACCGTTGCTCAGCAGGTCGCTTAAGCTGTTGACATAATTCACCACGCGCACCTGGATTTTACCGTGGGGGCGGTCATCATAGTAGGAAAAGGGCAATTCCTGCAGATGATTGAAGATGTCAGTGCGGATGGCATGGATAATACTCTGTCCGATGACACTCATGGTTTTGATTTTAAAACGCATGGCAATGGCGGAATAACTGGCCACGGCCAGGGTCAGCAGGCTGACCATTATAATTTTTCTCATATCCTTCTGCGGGATATAAATATCCATAATTCTCTGGAAAAAGATGGGTACCGTCATGGTCAGTGCGGATGCGCTGAGCATCAGGAAAATGACACTTACCATCTTTCCTTTGTAAGGGGATACATAGCCGGCCAGACGTTTCAGCTGACTTATGTCAAAGCTGTCTTCCAGCACTTCATCCATATCATATCTGTTGCGTGCCATGATCCGTTACCTCCTTTGCGTCATTTTCTGCTCGTTCAGCAGGTCATAGGGAATCTCACCGTACTGATTGCGGAAAGCCTTGGCGTAATAACCGCCTGCCGCCACAAGCTCATCGTGGGTTCCGTGTTCAATGATACGGCCGCCGTCCATGACCAGAATCTGGTCTGCGTCTCTGATGGAAGAGATGCGGTAGGCGATGATAAATACGGTACAGTCCTTTTTGATGCTTTTCAGCTGTGTCTGAATATAGCTTTCCGTCTCCATGTCTACGGCCGATGTGGTATCGTCCAGAATCAGAATGGAAGGGTCCTTCAAAAGAGCCCGGGCCAGAGAAATTCGCTGCTTTTGTCCGCCGGAAAGTCCCACGCCCCGTTCTCCAACGATGGTGTCGTATTTGTCGGGCAGAGCGGAGATGAAATGATTGGCGTCCGCCATGATGGCGGCGTGCTTCACCTGTTCAAAGCTGCAGTCCGGTCTGCCGTAAGCGATATTTCCCTCTATGGTATCAGAAAAAAGGAACACATCCTGCATGGCCATACCGATATTGTCGCGGAGATTATAAAGGTCCATCTCCCGCACATCTGTGCCGTCCACCAGCACCTGGCCGGAGGTTGCGTCATAGAACCGGCAGAGCAGATTCATCAGAGTGGATTTTCCGGAGCCGGTGGAACCGATGATGCCAACGGTCTGACCGGCCTTTATCCTGAAATTAATATCGCTGATAATATCTGCATCGTTCTCATCCTCGTCTTCCGCCCGGTAGGATACATTCCGGAATTCCACTTCGCCCCGGATCTTCTGATGAGGATAACCGAAAGAATCACCGTGATTCCAGGCAAAACGGGGGGTTCTGACTCTGGGTTCCTCGCTGTAGGTGGTATATATTTTTTCCACGGATGTGACGAAATTCTGAATGTCATTTACCCACCAGCCGGCCATTCTCAGAGGCATATTCAACATCCACAGATAACCGTTGACCTTTACCAGGTCGCCCAGCGTGATTTCTTCCAGAATCACCATGTAGCCGCCGTAAAGCATCAGGACGATGGTCAGTGCATAGGAGAGAATTTCGAATATGGGAACATATTTCATCCAGACCCGGGAGGCCTTAATCTGGGCTTCCTTAAAACGGTCGTTTTCGATCTGGAATTTTTCTCTTTCATAATCTTCTTTTGCGAAGGCCTTTACCACGCGGTTGCCGCTGATATTCTCCTGGACGAAAGCATTCAGTGAGGAGAAACAGTTGCGGTTCCGCTGGAAAGCCGGTTTCACTTCCTTCGACTGCTTAAAAGTGGAGAATGCGGTGAAGGGCAGTACCACCAGCATACACAGCGCCAGCTTTGTGTTCACAGTGAAAATCATCAGCAGCGCGAAGGCGAACAGCAGTATATTCTGGTAGACGGCATAGAGGTCATAGGCAATAAAATGCCGGATGGCTTCCATATCTCCTGTCTGGCGGCTCATCAGGTCGCCGGTACGCTTCCTGTTATAGAAGGCAAAATCCTCCTCCAGAAGCTTGCGGTATACGGTGCTGCGCATATCATACAGAACGCCCTGGGAAGCCGTCTCGAAGATCAGCTGATACAGGAAACGCAGCACACTGTTCAGCAGTGTAACCGCCAGCAGACATACAATCAGCTGTGGCAGCAGATCATAATTGCCGGCCTGGATGACATTATCCACAATAATGCCGGAAATATAAGGATTGACAATGGACAGCGCCGCGATGACAGTGGTCAGGAACAGGCCCAGAATCATCAGGTTTCGGTAACGCTTCAGAAAACTGTAGAACCATTTTACAGGTGTCATATGGTATCCTCCCTTGCCCGGGGGTTTCCCAGGGGCTTATGCAACATTGTACTTTTTAGGATACAAAAGGAAATGGAGTATCTTGCACCCTTGATGGAGAATCTTGTGTGCAGCCATCTGCAGTCCACTTTCCGGCTTGCGATTCCTGTGCGAATATGCTATAGTAAACGACGGACAGAACTGCCATTGCTTTGCCTGAGCTGTGATGTCAGGGGAGACAGAGGCACTGATTGAGATAAGAATGGAACAGAAAATGGGAGAGAATATGATGAAAATTACAGTGGTGGGAACAGGGTATGTGGGGATGTCGCTGGCGGTTCTGCTGGCACAGAAAAACGAGGTAATTGCGAAGGACATTCTTCCCGGGAAAGTAGAACTGATCAATGAAAAGCGTTCTCCCATCAGAGATGCCGAGATTGAAGAATATCTCTGCAGCAGAGAGCTGCATTTAAAAGCCACGCTGGACGGAGAGGAAGCCTATCGGGACGCGGATATTGTAATTGTGGCCGCGCCCACAAACTATGACAGCGAGACCAATTATTTTGACACGTCCGCGGTGGAAAGCGTGGTGGACGAGATCCTCCAGGCCAATGCCCGGGCGACTATAGTGATCAAATCCACGATACCCGTGGGATTTACGGCACAGCTGAACAAAAGGAAGGGAACCGACAGAATCCTGTTCAGTCCGGAATTCCTGCGGGAGACCAAAGCACTTTATGACAATTTATATCCGTCGAGGATTATTGTGGGGTATGAGGAGGGAGACGATGAAATGTGCCGGAGAGCCCGGGCCTTTGCAGAGCTGCTGACAGACGCTTCTCTGAAGGAGGACGTTCCGGTGCTGCTGATGGGCTCTACCGAGGCGGAGGCTGTGAAGCTTTTTGCCAATACCTATCTGGCATTGCGTGTAAGCTTCTTCAACGAGCTGGATACTTACGCGGAAGTGAAGGGACTGGACACGAAGCAGATTATCGAGGGCGTCTGCCTGGACCCGAGAATCGGAAGCCATTACAACAATCCTTCCTTTGGCTATGGCGGGTATTGCCTGCCAAAGGATACGAAGCAGCTGCTGGCCAACTATAATGATGTGCCGGAGAATCTCATCCAGGCCATTGTGGAATCCAACCGCACGAGAAAGGATTTTGTGGCCGACCAGGTGCTGAAGAAGGCAGGATATTATTCCTATTCGGAGAAAATGAACTACAACAGCAGGATGGAGAAAGAGACGACCATCGGCGTGTACAGACTGACCATGAAGAGCAACAGCGACAATTTCCGCCAGAGCTCCATACAGGGTGTCATGAAGCGCGTCAAGGGCAAAGGCGCGAATATCATCATTTATGAGCCGTCCCTGGAGAACGGCAGTACTTTCTTCGGAAGTCTGGTGGTGAATGACCTGGATGAATTCAAGAAAAAATCGGACTGCATCGTTGCCAACCGCTTTGACGAATGCCTGTCGGATGTGACAGAGAAGGTATATACAAGGGATCTTTTCAGGCGGGATTGAGATCCCCGTTCTATCCATTCCGAAGTAAAAAGCAGACATTTGCCAATGGGCTTTTATGCCGGTGTCGAATCTTAACTCTGTATTGGAGGGCTGGCAAGTAGGAAAAAGTTATAATAAATTCATAAAAGATTTGTTGCGTTAACTGAGGAGATGTTCATCAATGCGATTGAAGAATCTGCCAAGAACCGTCCTGTTCATATATCTGTGGCTGCAAGAGAGATCAAAGGGGAAGAGGAACTGAGAAAATTCATGAAAGAATGGGAGAAAGCGAATGCAGATCAATGATAAGTTTTTTTCCACGACAAACGCATGAGTAAATAAAATGTGAACAAACTACTCCATTATCCGTTATAATGGAAATAAAAACGGAGATGGTGATATGGAGCAGTTACTGGAATGGATGGAGATCATCGAGGATGTCAGG
>NZ_JANJZD010000006.1 GCF_024623325.1 Acetatifactor muris | reverse complement strand
CAGCAAAGGTTGACTGGCATTTTAGGACAGGTGATGCCAGAATAAAGCTCAAGTCTTTATACCCCAGCTTTACTGCCGCCTCTTAAAAGGCGGTAGTAAGGTTAAATATCGTCATGTCAATACACTAGTATAACGGCATAGACCGATAGCGCCGCTGGGAACCGGCCCTGATTTCAGGGGTGTGTTACGGAGCGAGGAGGCATATGAATCTTAATACATCGAAGATAAATCTCCCTGGCCTGTGGGATGTGATTCGGGCATACGAGGGAAAGCAGTTTTTAACCAAAAAGGGGCTTCCGTTTACCTATACCATCAAGGGCGGGGAACTGTTCACAGACAGGCGGGAAAGGTCCATTACCAGAAGTACTTTTGAAAAAGCATATGAAAAGCTGATTCAGGATCAGACCGGCGAGAATGCGCCGAAAAAGATCGTGGGACCTAAAACGCTGAACGTGTACGGCGCGCCTTATGTGTGGGCTGTGTTCATGGGCATCGGGCTGATAGAAGAAACTGTGTATGTGCAGCTGGCGATAGAGCCGAAGCAGGAGGACTAGAACGCATCCTGCATCCGACGGTGCGGGTGTTAAAAGACAGGCTGCCGAACTGCTGCCGGCAAAACGCGGCGGTCAGAGCAGGTAATAAAGTGGACAAATAATATTTGACGAAATGTAAGAGACATGATACAATGAGCGATAGTGAAAGCGATACACTGGATATGACAGTGTAAGTATGGAAAACAGACAGAGTCTTCCATGTAAATATTTTGGCAACTGTGTTGCCTTATTGATTGAGTTAAGAGCTCAGATTTTATAAGTTGGTTACTATAAACCGGTGCAGATGCACATCTAACTTGTGAAACGGTCAATAAGAGTAGTAAAAGTAAAATATTTGCTATATAGACTCTAAAACCATATATCTGTTATTTCGTACTTGAAAGTCGTGGAATCAGACGGCGGGTATAAGTGAAAACGAGAGCAGGGATATTTAAAAGCAAGTGAGGTAAGTATCACTTGCTTTTTATTTTGCACAGGTCCGGTATATGGAAGTCTGGATAAAGGAGAAGGTATGAGCGAGAAATTTACTCTGTATGGATTTAATAATTTAACCAAATCCCTTAGTTTTAATATTTACGATGTGTGCTATGCCAAGTCTCAGAGGGAGCAGAAGGACTATATTGCCTATATCGATCAGCAGTATAATTCGGAACGTCTGACCAAACTTCTGGTGGATGTGACGGAGATGATAGGGGCCACTGTACTGAATATTTCCAGCCAGGATTATGAGCCGCAGGGCAGTTCAGTGACTATTCTGATTGCGGACGAAAGCAAGGTGCCCATGGGGGATACCACAGTGGCGCATCTGGATAAAAGCCATATAACCGTTCATACATATCCGGAGTACCATCCTGATACCTGTCTCGCCACTTTTCGGGTGGATATTGACGTGGCCACCTGCGGAGAGATTACGCCGCTGTCCACGCTGGATTATCTGATCGGAGCCTTTGATTCCGACATTATTACCATGGATTACAGGGTCAGAGGGTTTACAAGGGATGTCAGCGGCCAGAAGCTTTTTATGGACCACAGAATCACGTCCATTCAGGACTACATTGACCAGAACACCATGCGCAGATATGATGCGGTGGATATCAATGTATATGAGGCAAATATTTTTCATACCAAGATGCTGATTAAGGAGATTGATCTGCAGAACTATCTGTTCAACAGCGATGTCTATGAACTGCCGCCGAAGCTGCGGCTGGAGATTATGGACAATCTGCGCAGGGAGATGATTGAGATATTCAGCGGGAGGAATATTTATTAATGTGCCGGGTGTGACAGGAGCGAAAGGTAAGAGAACACTCTGGAAGGCAGATCCGGGGAAGGAGGGGACAGCAGATGGGGCGTTTCAATCAGTCCAGAGCGCCGATCTATGAGGCGCTGGAAGAGTTTCGAAGAGACAGAATTGTGCCCTTCGATGTGCCGGGACACAAACGGGGCCGGGGGAATCCGGAGCTGGCTGCGCTTCTGGGGCAGCAGTGTGTGGGAATAGATGTGAATTCCATGAAGTCCCTGGACAACCTGTGCCATCCCGTATCTGTGATTCGGGAAGCGGAGGAAATGGCAGCGGAAGCCTTTGGAGCGGCATATGCTTTTCTGATGGTGGGCGGCACCACATCTTCGGTACAGAGTATGGTTCTGAGCGCCTGCAAAAAGGGAGATAAGATTATTCTGCCCAGGAATGTGCACAGGAGTGTGATCAATGCACTGGTGCTGAACGGGGCTATCCCCATATACGTGAATCCGGATATGGACAGCAGGCTGGGTATTGCGCTGGGGATGAAAGTGTCTCAGGTGGAGCGGACCATTCAGGAGCATCCGGACGCGGTGGCTGTACTGGTAAATAACCCTACTTACTATGGGATTTGCTCTGATCTGCGGAGTATTGTGTGTATGGCGCATGCCCATGGAATGAAGGTGCTGGTGGATGAGGCTCATGGGACCCACTTTTATTTCGGGGAAAAGATGCCGCTGTCAGCCATGGAAGCCGGCGCAGATATGGCGGCTGTCAGTATGCACAAATCAGGCGGAAGCCTGACACAGAGCTCCTTTCTGCTGACGGGAATCGGGATGAATCCCGGTTATGTGAGACAGATTATCAATCTGACCCAGACAACAAGCGCTTCGTACCTTCTGCTGGCCAGCCTGGATATTTCCCGCAGGAATCTGGCGCTTCGGGGAAAGGAACAGTTTGCAAAAGTCATATCACTGGCGGAATATGCCCGGGAAGAAATTAACCGTATCGGGGGATATTATGCCTATACCGCGGAACTGATTAACGGGGACAGCATCTTCGATTTCGACAGGACGAAACTGACCGTGAATACGCTGGGAATCGGGCTGGCGGGAATTGAAGTCTATGACCTGCTCAGGGATGAATATGACATTCAGATGGAGCTGGGTGACATTGCCAATGTGCTGGCCTATCTGTCTATCGGGGACAGAGAGCGGGATATGGAGCGGCTGATCGGCGCCCTGGTGGAAATCAGGAGAAAATACGGCCGGGACAATACAGGTATGTATACCCAGGAATACATCGAGCCCAAAGTGGCTGTGTCTCCTCAGAACGCATTTTACGCGGAGAAAGAATCCCTGCCTTTATCGGAAACGGAAGGGCGTATCTGCAGTGAATTTGTCATGTGCTATCCGCCCGGCATTCCCATTCTGGCGCCGGGGGAAGAGATCACGGCGCAGATTCTGGAGTATATCACTTATGCCAGAGAAAAAGGCTGCTCCATGACCGGTCCGGAGGACCCGGCCATCGAACGCCTGAATGTGTTGAAAGAAGAGTGGATGTAGACTTTACCCTTTAGAGCCGTCGCGCAGCGACTTAATTTAGAAAACAGTATCTGCCCGGGAAGTACACAGATACATTTACGGACGAATGTACTTGCGACCGGAAATGTATCTCAGGAAAAGTGTACTTTCGGGCAGATACGGAACTGGAATAGGAGGTGGCTTTATGGAATTATGGTTTTCGGAACCGCACACACCGGATGTGAAGCTGTCCATCCGGGTAGATAAGCAGTTATACAGCGGAGAAAGTGATCTGCAGAGGATTGATGTGTTCGAATCCCCGGAACTGGGACGGTTCCTGGTGCTGGACGGATATGTAATGCTGACGGAAAAGGACGAATTTATTTACCATGAAATGATTGTTCATGTGCCCATGGCGGTACATCCCTGTGTAAAGCGGGTGCTGGTAATCGGTGCCGGGGACGGCGGCGTGGTGCGGGAACTGACCAGGTATCCGGAGATAGAGTATATCGACCTGGTGGAGATTGACCAGCAGGTGATTCAGGTGTGCAGAGATTATCTGCCCCGGACAGCCTGTAAGCTGGACGACGAGAGAGTGTATATTCACTATGAAGACGGTCTGAAATTCG
Source organism: Acetatifactor muris (assembly GCF_024623325.1). Lineage (GTDB taxonomy): Bacteria > Bacillota > Clostridia > Lachnospirales > Lachnospiraceae > Acetatifactor > Acetatifactor muris. The sequence continues at coordinate 235,894 of NZ_JANJZD010000006.1, read as the reverse complement.
TCCGCACCCGGGAAGACGAGTATGATCTGATCATTGTGGATTCCACGGACCCTTTCGGCCCCGGAGAAGGGCTGTTCACGAAGGAATTCTATGGAAACTGCTATAAGGCGCTGCGGGAGGATGGCATCATGGTGAACCAGCATGAAAGTCCTTTCTATGAGGCAGATGCCACAGCCTGTATGAGGGCTCACAAGCGTATCGTGGAGAGCTTTCCCATCAGCCGGGTGTATCAGGCACATATTCCCACCTATCCCTCCGGCCACTGGCTGTTCGGGTTCGCCTCCAAACGGTATCACCCGGTGCGGGACCTGGACGCTGCGAGATGGGATGAGCGGGGGCTGGAGACGAAATATTACACCACAAGGCTTCATATGGGAGCTTTCTGTCTGCCGGCTTATGTGGAGAAGCTGCTGCGCAAGGTGGAGATACGATGAGTCCGGCTTTTTATTATGTTGTGAATACAGGATTTAAGAGTACCGGGAAGGCTGTAGAACTATATTAGAGGAGAGATGAAAATGGCTGAGATTGTAATTATCGGCTGCGGAGGCGTGGCCTCTGTGGCAATTCAGAAATGTGCGAAGAAGGCGGATGTATTCTCGGAAATCTGCATTGCCAGCCGCACGATATCCAAATGTGATGCATTAAAAGAGAAGCTTGAGGGAACCACCGAAGCGAAGATTACTACCGCGAAGGTGGATGCGGACAATGTGGAGGAGCTGATTGCTCTGCTCAAAAAGGAGAAGCCGAAGGCTGTGCTGAATCTGGCGCTGCCATATCAGGACCTGACCATAATGGATGCCTGCCTGGCCTGCGGGGTAGACTATATTGACACGGCCAATTATGAGGCGGAGGACACGGAAGATCCGGAGTGGCGCGCCGCATATGAGAAACGCTGTAAAGAGGCGGGCTTCACCGCTTATTTTGACTATTCCTGGCAATGGGCTTACAGAGAACGCTTTGAGAAGGCGGGGATTACGGCTCTGCTGGGCAGCGGCTTTGACCCCGGAGTGACCAGCGTATTTTCTGCCTATGCGTTGAAGCACTATTTTGACGAGATTCACAGGATTGATATCCTGGACTGCAACGGCGGCGATCACGGCTATCCCTTTGCCACCAATTTCAACCCGGAAATCAATCTCCGGGAGGTATCGGCAAATGGTTCCTACTGGGAGAACGGACACTGGGTGGAGACGAAGCCCATGGAGATAAAGCGGGAGTATGATTTTGCTCAGGTGGGGAAAAAGGATATGTATCTTCTGCACCATGAGGAAATCGAGTCTCTGGCGAAGAATATTCCGGGCATTCAGCGCATCCGGTTTTTTATGACATTTGGGCAGAGCTATCTGACCCATATGAAATGTCTGGAGAATGTGGGAATGCTGCGCACCGACCCTGTGGTATTCGAGGGCAGAGAGATTGTACCCATCCAGTTCCTGAAGACACTGCTTCCGGACCCGGCGTCTCTGGGCCCCCGCACGGTGGGCAAGACCAATATCGGCTGCATTTTCACCGGAGTAAAGGATGGGAAGGAGAAGTCTGTCTACATTTACAATGTGTGTGACCATCAGGAATGCTATAGGGAGCTGGGGTCTCAGGCCATTTCCTACACGACAGGTGTGCCTGCCATGATCGGCGCCATGCTGGTGATGAAGGGGACCTGGAAAAGGGCCGGCGTATTTAACGTGGAAGAATTTGATCCCGATCCGTTTATGGAGGCGCTGAACGAATACGGCCTGCCCTGGGTGGTGGAGGAGAATCCCGTGCTGGTGGACTGATTGGACTGAGAGGGCAACAGCTCAGGGAGCTGTCCTGACTGTTGCCTGTGGGGTAAAGGGACAATGATTCTGATAGGGGGCGGACTTGAAATCCCTGAGAGAGGCGGCGAAAGAGAAATAAAATGGAACAGAATAGAAGGGCTTTCCGAGACGGAATCAGAGATGGTTTTCCCATTGCGCTGGGATACTTTGCAGTGGCATTTTCTCTGGGAATCGCGGCGAGGAAAGCTGGTTTGAACCCTTTTCAGGGATTTTTATCCAGTATATTAAATCATGCTTCCGCAGGAGAATATGCCGAATTTACTGTGATTATGGCGAATGCAGCCTATTTTGAGATGGCCTTTGTCATTCTGGTGACAAATATGCGCTATCTGCTTATGAGCTGTGCGCTGAGCCAGAAGTTCGACCCGACGACTTCCGGCATCCATCGGTTCCTGGTGGGCTTCGGAATTACAGATGAAATCTTCGGAATCGGCATTGCCAGAAAAGGAGTGGTGAATCCCTGGTATCACTATGGGGCTATGGCTGTCGCCCTTCCCAGCTGGGCGGCAGGTACTGCCATAGGGATTGTGGCGGGCAACATACTTCCGGTTTCTGCGGTCAGCGCGCTGAGTGTGGCGTTATACGGTATGTTTGTGGCGATTATCGTTCCGGCGTCCAGGAAGGATAAGACTGTGGGGGGCGTAGTTGCGGTCAGCTTTCTCGCGAGCTTTCTGGTATCCAGGATTGCTCTGTTCGACGGGCTGTCGGAAAGCATGAAGATCAGCCTGCTCACAGTGCTGATTGCCGGGATTGCCGCGGCTTTCTTTCCGGTGAAGGAGGAAGCCGATAAAGAGGCGGAGACCAGGACAGAGAAGGGACGGAGACATGGAGCATAACATTTATCTTTACATATTGACAGCGGCTGCCGTATCCTGTCTGATTCGTGTACTGCCTCTGACGCTGATTCGGAAGAAGATTAAGAATCCCTTTCTGCGGTCATTTCTTTACTATGTTCCGTATGTGACTCTCGCCGTGATGACTTTTCCGGCGATTATCGCGGCACCCCAGATTCCGCTTGCCGGGATTCTGGCATTGATTGTGGGTGTCATTGCCGCATGGAAAGGTGTCAACATGATCGGGATTGCTGCGCTGTGCTGTTTTGTGGTATTTGTCTGCGAAGCTGTGGTTCTGCATTTAAATTCTTTGGCAAGGTAGAGAGGACTTTAAAAGCTGGAGTCTTTCATCAACTCCTATTTTTCATGGCCGCTGTAGAAGATTAACCTCATGGATTCCGGTATGATTCATGATCGAACAGTTTAATTTAGAAGGACTAACCGCCTGCGCTGTGCTTCTCCTGCTCTTCATAAACGAAGGCAGGAGAAGATAGTACACAACTGTTAAGGAATTTCAAATTCAGGCCAGCAGCCAGTCAATCAAATTCAAAGATTTGATGCCGTCATAAGAAGTGATATAATTCCGATCCATTGACAGAATAATTTTCTCATAGTTGTCAGGTATCAGGCGCAGAGGTCTTAGTTCGCGCTCACGGGTTTCCGGGGATTGCATACTTTCTGTTACCTGAATATATAACTTATCATTTGGCTTTTCCGCTACAAAATCTACTTCGGTTCCCCCTACTTTTCCGATGTACACACGGTAGTCACGTCGAAGCAGTTCCAGGAACACAATATTCTCGAGAATGTGACCCCGATCCGCATCGCGATAGCCAAGCAGCATGTTGCGGAATCCCATGTCAATGATGTAGTTTTTTCCCAGTGTTTTCAGTAGCTGCCTGCCTTTTACGTCATATCTGCCGATAGAGTAGAAGATATATGCGCTGCGCAGCAGGGAAATGTATTTCTCCACAGTTTTACCCGCCACATTTTTTCCTTTTCCGTTTTGAATGTCACCTTCATTGCTCAAGACATTACCGATGCTGTTGGGTGATGTGATGCTGCCAACATTGGAGCAGAGAAACAGTACGATTTTGTGCAGAATTCTCTGATCGGTCTGATTGTTACGCTGGAGAATATCGCGTAGAACTACAGTTGCATAGATACCTTCCAGTGCCTGAATGCTTCTCGCTTCGTTAAACCTGTATTCTCTTAAAATGGGCATACCGCCAAACTGAAGATATCTATGGAATTTTTCCTCCGCTGTGACAGAAGGAGCAAATTCATAGAAGGTCAGAAATTCTTTAAAAGACAGCGGCAACATACGGATTTCCACATACCTGCCGGAAAGCAGCGTGGAAAACTCCGTAGAAAGCAGGTAAGCATTGGAACCGGTAATGTAGATATCAACATCAAAATCCAGGCGGAAAGACTCGATAGCCTTTTCCCAATGTTCCACAGCCTGAAGCTCATCAAAAATCAGATAAGTCCTTCCGGTGTCCGGAATGCGTCCGCTGACATAGTCATAGAAAGCAAGGTAATCGGAAAGATTCCGGTAGCGCAGAGATTCCAGGTTCATATGAATGATGTGAGAATCCTCTATTCCACTGTCAGACAGGTATTGATGAAACAGATCCAGCAGGGATGATTTTCCACATCTGCGAATGCCGGAGACAATTTTGACCAGATTCACATCTTTATTTTGAATGAGTTGATTTAAATATTCGGGTCGATTTATCAGTTCGGTCATGACGCACCTCCTAATTTCTATTTTTTATTATACCCTATAATTGAAAAAATACAAGAGTTTCGGACTTGCGAGTCGGAAACCAAATGAAATACAGTAGTTTTTGACATATAGAGACAGAAAACAATGCGTTTTTGGAGCATAAAAGTTTTCTGGACGTAACTATGGTGCAGAATGGGATTCTTGACAGGCCATTCCTGCTCAGCTGGCAAAGGAGAATAGAAAATTTCAGTATAAAGTAGTGCAGAAGGGCGGGAGTGCCGCCATTTTCGGCGCATCCATTGAATGGCTGAAATATGGCTGATACGGGGCTCCTTGTCATGAAAGCAGGCATGTCCGGGCAGACCATTTTATCAGGGGAAGGAAGTCTGTTTATGGGAGCCGTGACGGAAAATTATGTGGCGTTTTGTATTTGAATGGTTTGGACTAAATTGCCCAAATTTAGAAACAATAATTGACAAAAACTTACAATTTATTTATAATGTTTATACATTATTTAGAAAATCTGAAATAAACACAGCGAAGGGGAAGGCAGTGGATGGCGGCGAATAAGGCGATTATTACATTGAATCTGGTGAGTATGGGCATCAGCCATGATCTGGAAGTACCGTTGGATATCTCGGCCAATGAATTATGTGCTGCGCTTTTTCAGCGTTATATGCCTGACAGGGACAGTGATGTACAGCAGTACTATCTGAAGTCAGAGCGGCCGATTGCGCTGCTGCGCGGCGAGCGCACTCTTCGTGAGTATGGGCTTCGTGACGGAAGCGTAATCAACATAACGAGGTAATCAATGAATGTACAGAAATACATACTGACCATTCTAAACAGCAGTATTTTCAGAGAGGTGGATGTGTACCCGGACACCTCTCCTCTTAAAATTGGAACATTGCAGGACTGTGATGTGAGGCTGAAGCGGGAATTATTTGCAGAACCGGTATGTGTTACACTCCTGTATGGGGAGGGAGAGTGGCGCGCCGCCTGTGCGGAGGGACTGTGTATTCATTCTCCCAGTGTGAAGGACTCAAAGGAAACGGTAATCCGTCATGGAGATATCATTGAAATACACAGTGCCGGCAGCGGTGCAGTGCTGTTCAGCATGTCTTTTTCCTATGATTTTACTCTGAATTCTACAGACTTCGATACGATTGTTGATGTGCGTAACATCAGCCGTCTTGTCATCGGCAATTCGCCGGATGCTCAGATAAAACTTGAGAGTGCGTATATAGGCAGCGAATATATTACGCTGGACCGCAGGCCGGACGGCGGGTACGATGTGGATGCCGGCCATGCGCCTGCTAGCGCAACGCTGAACGGGATCCGTCTGTTCGGGAAAGCGCAGGCAGGAGAGTATGATTTTATCGGGATTGCCGACTATAGTTTTTACTTTAAGAATCAGGTTTTGTATACGGCGAAGCGTGAAGACATGCGCATGTCCGGAATTTCTTCTCAGCCTTTGCGGGAGGAGACGCCGGCCTTTGACTATCCGAAGCTGAACCGCAGTCCCCGTATGCTCTATGATTTTGACACGAGGCCGGTGGAGATTTTAAATCCGCCGCAGAAGCCGGACAAACCCCGGGATAATCTTGTGCTGCAGCTGTCTCCGGCGCTGCTGATGATGGCTGTGACGGTGCTGACCCGAAGCGGTCTCATCGGCGGAACGGCTTCCGGCAATCCGACCTTTCTGATTTTCAGTGTTGCCACTATGGCCGTGGGAATTGTCACTTCTGTGATCAGCTTTATCCATAACAGGAAGCGATATGAGAAGGACCTGGCGGAATGGAATCAGGATTATGCCGCTTATGTAAGTGCCAAACGGCAGGAGATCGAGGCCGGGCAGGACAGGGAGCGTTCCGCGCTGAACGATATCTATCCGGGGCCGGAGAAAGAGCGGGATTTCGTGAAAACGTTTTCCGGGCGGCTGTTTGAGCGCTCTTTGGGAGATGCCGATTTTCTCCATGTGAGAGCAGGTCTGGGGGCGGTTCCTGCGAAGCGTGAAATAACATATCAGCAGGAAGAGCATGTCAAGGTGGAAAATGAACTGATGTCAGTTCCCGTCCAGCTTCACGAAGAATATTCGATGATTAAGGACGCTCCTGTGCTGCTGCATCTGAGGGAAGCGGGAGCTGTGGGCGTAATCGGTTCGACCGGAGAGCAGTATGCTTTTTTCAAAAGTATGCTTCTGGATATCTGCGTCCTGCACAGTTATGAGGAGGTACAGATTATTGTCCTGCTGCCCCGGGAGGAGCAGAAAAGGTATGAATGGATAAAATGGTTTCCGCATATTAAGGAGTCCGGCGGCGGAATGCGGGGGATTGTCTGTGATGACGAGAGCCGGGATAATGTGTTCGAGTACCTCTATGCGCTGATGGCGGAACGGAAAGCGGCGGCCGAGGGAGCCGAGAGGTCTGTGCCTCTGCCGCATGTGGTGGTTTTTGTGCTGGAGGAATATGCCATAAAGACGCACCCGCTGTCAAAATATGCGGATCAGTCCGCAGAGTGTGGGGTAAGCTTTGTCTATTTTAAGGAATATAAGGAAAATCTGCCCCAGTACTGCGGTGAAATCGTGGAACTGACGCAGACAGGCGGAACGCTGCGCCTGAGAAATGACAAGGAATTCGCCTGTCCCTTTGTGCGGGAGGAGGTCAGTGACGACAGCATCCGTTTTGCGGCGGAGCGGCTGGCACCGGTATACTGTGAGAAGATTGCGCTTTCTTCCAGGCTGACATCCAATATCACACTGTTTGAGCTGCTCAACATTCTGTCGCCGGAGGATTTGAACCTGTCGGAACGCTGGAGCAGAGCCAATGTGCAGAAGTCCCTTGCCGCACCGCTGGGCGTGGATGTGAAAGGGAGCAGGATTTTCCTGGATCTTCATGAGAAGGCTCACGGTCCCCATGGTCTGGTGGCAGGTACCACAGGCTCAGGAAAAAGTGAGATCATGCAGTCCTACATACTTTCAGCGGCGGTGAATTTTCATCCCTATGAAGTATCCTTTGTCCTCATAGACTTTAAGGGCGGCGGCATGGCGAATCAGTTCGAGAACCTGCCCCATCTGATCGGGAAGATCACGGATATAGACAGCCATGAAATGAACCGCTCTCTGCTGTCCATTCGGGCGGAGCTGGAAAAGAGAAAGCGGTTATTTGCCGAGTATGAAGTAAATCATATCGATCAGTATATTGCGAAGTTCCGGTCGGGAGAAACCAAAACGGCGCTGCCGCATCTGATTCTGATTGTGGATGAGTTCGCGGAGCTGAAGGCGGAACAGCCGGAATTCATGAAAGAGCTGATCAGTACGGCCCGGGTGGGGCGCAGTCTGGGAATTCATCTTATATTGGCAACCCAGAAGCCGGCAGGCCAGGTAAATGAGCAGATATGGAGCAATTCGAAATTCAAGCTGTGTCTGAAGGTGGCCACGAAGGAAGACAGCAACGAAGTGCTGCGTTCCCCTCTTGCGGCGGAAATCAGAGAACCGGGCCGGGCCTATCTGCAGGTGGGCAATAATGAGATTTTTACATTGTTTCAGTCAGCTTACAGCGGTGCGTCCGCAATCAGTGACAAGAACGGTAATATGCGGGAATTCTCCGTCTCGGAAGTATCCTTTACCGGGAAACGGACGGTGGTCTATGAGCGGAAGGCACAGCAGTCCGGTGACGGAAGCCGGATTACCCAGCTGAAAGCAATGATCCAGTATATGGACCAGTACTGCAGGGATGCCTGCATTCCCAGGCTTCCCAGCATTTGTCTGCCGCCTTTGCCGGAGGTGATTGATTATCCGGAGGGCGGGGAGAATGCCTGTACAGGGATCTGTGTACCTGTGGGCGTGTACGACGATCCGGCCAATCAGATACAGCCTCCCGTAAGTCTCAATCTGTCTCAGGGGAATATCATGATTGTGGGCTCGGCGCAGACGGGCAAGACATTGCTGCTGCAGACCATATTGCGCGGGATTGCGGAAAATTACGACCCCGGTCAGGTGGCGGTATACGTTCTTGACTTTGCCTCCAAGGTGATGAAAATCTATGAGGGGCTGAACCATGTGGGCGGTGTGCTGACAGATGCCGACGACGAGAAACTGAAGAATTTCTTCAAAATGATACGGGAGGAAATCGCCGACCGCAAGGAGACATTTTCCCAGCTGGGCATCGGCTCCTATGAGACGTATCTGGAACAGACACCTTCGCCGGATAAGCCGCAGATAGTGATTATGATAGACAACCTGGCTGCCTTCAAGGAGCTTTTCCAGGAGTACGAGGATGCCATGCTGAATATCTGCCGGGAAGGGCTGGCCCTGGGCGTCACTGTCATTGCCACCGCGAAGCAGATGATGGGACTCAGCTATAAATATCTGAGTAATTTTGCCACAAGGCTTGCCTTTAACTGTACGGAAAGCAGTGAGTATAATAACATTTTTGACCGTTGTCCGATCCGGCCGGGGAATGTCCAGGGCCGGGGGCTGGTTTCCATTGAGAAGACAGTGTATGAATATCAGGTATACCTGCCTTTTGACGGCATTGTGGAGACAGGAGGCGAACAGAGGCGGACGGAAGGCCGGCGTATTGAGCAGGCGAAAGAATTTGTGAACAGGATATCGGCCAGATACGGCAAACGGCGGGCCAGAGCCATTCCGGCCATTCCGCCTGTGCTGACGGCAGAGTATTGGGAGGGAGAGGAATTTGCGCCTTATGTGATTCCTGTGGCTCTGACCTACAGCGAGATAGAGCCGGTGACGGTGGATCTGGCCCATGTGGGTACCCTTGGAATCTATGGAAGAGAGGGATTCGGCAAGAGCAATCTGCTGCGGTCTGTCCTGACTTATCTGCAGAGGCATGTGTTTGACCTGCCCTGCGAAGCTTATCTGATAGACGGATATGACAGACAGCTGGCGGAGTTCGAGACCTGTGGTTTTGTGGAGCAGTTTACTGTGGACTGCGCGGACTTTGAAGAGATTGTTCTGAGATTCGCTGACAGGGCGAAGGAGCGTATGGAGATTCTCCGCATGGGCGGAAGCCTGGAAGAAGAACCGCTGCTGCTCTGTGTGGTTCAGAATCCACAGATTTTCACGGCGGGGACAATTCCGAAGCCGGTGTGCGAGCAGTTCCGGAAGCTGCTGCCGGAAGCAAAACAGTTGAAGATATGTTTTATCTTCTCCAATGTGGATAACAACGGAGAATTTACGCCTCCGGATATGATGAAAATTGTCCGTGATTTCCAGCAGTTCTTCTTTTTGGACGATATGGCGAATGTCAAACTTTTCGGTGCAAATAAATTCTCGTCAACCGATCTGAAGCCATACAAAAAGCCCATTTCTCTGGGAGACGGGTACTGGTATGAAGCCCGGAACGGAATTGAGAAGGTTAAAATGGTAAAGTGTGAGGAAGGGAGTCTGTGACATGGCAGGAAATGTGACACATCTTGATACGGCCCATTTCAATGAGACAATGACCGCCTATGCCAATTATATCAGACAGTTCGAGGGAATTGTCCGGGATGTGAAGTCTGCCACGGATACCATGGCGGAGAACTGGAAGGGCAAAGGGCGCAATGCTTTTGTGAAGGACTGCAAACAGGTACAGCTGAATCTGAAGGATATTTCGGACATCATGTATGATCTGCGTGACGCGCTTGTGGACGCGGAGGCCACATATGTGAAGACAGATGCGGCGCTGTCGAAGAATTTTGAATCGTGAAGGCGGGTGAGGGAAAATGGCGAGTCTGGGAGCGCTCCGCAGTGAGCTTAACTATTGGAACAGTCAGGTAAATGAGCTGAATGGGAAGATCAGAAAGCTGAACAGAAGGAAGGCAGATGTAAATTCGGTAAAGACAGCGCTGAATTCCAATGTCAACAGGAATTCCAGCGATGTGAACGGCAAAATCCGTAACACGTCAAATAAGCTGGATAAAGGAATCGATTATTCAGGTAAAGACGGTCAGTTGAACGGTATTTTATCCGGGAAGAACGAGCAGTCCGTGGGAGGTGACGGGAGTCTGGCCTCTGCGGACAGTGAAATCCAGCGTGAGATCAATGAGGTGGAACGGCAGCTGAACGATGCCAGAGGAGACCTGTCCAGAGCCCAGGATAAAGTTCAAAGCACCAGGCAGGCCATCGCAGATGAAGAGAGACGACAGCGGGAAGAGGAAAGAAGACGCCGGGAAGAGGAAAGGCGGCAGCGGGAGGAGGAAGCCCGCAGGGCGGCGGAGGCCAGAGCCAATTCCCGGTAATGAGCCGGAAATCTGAGCAGTGATAAGAAGAGCCGCGCAGGAAATGAACGACGGTTTCCGGAAATGAGCTGTCCTGCAGGAGCGGGAAGCATGGAGCTGCGTCAAAGCTTTCAGGCGCGGTGGGGAAAGAGACAGGGATACATAGAAATTGCAACAGGGGGTAGAAAAGTGGTTCTCTCATTAAGATATGGGGACTTATCAGGTGCGGCAACCGAGGCGAATCGGCTGGCCGACGAACTGAATCAGTACTGTGAGGATCTGAGCCGGAAGGTTCAGCAGAAAATGTATTCGGTGGAAGGCGGAATGTCGTCCGCGCTGAGCAATGCGGATTACTATGTCAACCAGAAGATTACACAGCTGCGGAACCGGGAAGACAGTGCCCGCACCCTTTCCGGGAAGATACAGGAGCTGGTCGACACGGCGAAGCGGGTGGACGAAGATGTGGAAAGGATGATTCAGGACAATCAGGAATCCTTTTTCCAGAAGAATCCGGAGCTTAAGGCCCCCTGGTACAAGCAGGCCTGGACTACCTTTATCTGTGATATGAAGAATGTGCCGGTTCTGGGCTGGCTGATTCAGGGCGGAGAGGATGCGTTAAATGCAATCGATGCGCTGGGGAGAGAGATTAAGCACTGGTGGAAATGCGGCGGCGGGAAAGAGCTGATTATGAACTGCCTGGACATTGTGATTAAAATCGGCGCAGCTGTGGCGGCTGTGCTTACCGCAGTTGCTGCCGTTGTGGCCCTGGCCACAGCCACGGTGATTACGGGAGGGGCGATTCTATTTGCTGTGGCGGCCTGTGTCACTGCAGTGATTGCCGCGGTCAATGCGGTGACGAATATCGTTACCTCTGTACAGGCCATTACCGCCAGTCAGGGGGGTGACCCTGCAATGGCCAAAATATACGGGGAGCGGGATACCCTGGCCCAGGTGCTGCGGGAGCATAATTTCCATAACAGAGAGTTGAACAGGGCCTCCTATACCGCGGCAAGCGCCATTGAGATTACGGATACCATAGCGGGCGTCATTACCCTGGTACATTCCATCGGGAAGATTGCGGGAAGCTTCCTTAGCAAGAACGGGGTAGGATTTGCCTTCAAAGAGCTGGCCCGGGGTTCCGACGGTAAGCCGATCAAGAAAGTGACGCTGAAATCCATCTGGAAGGGGACGAAGGCTCTGGTGCTGAACCAGAAGCTGACCACCAGCACTTCCACAGGTCTGCGCACCACTTTATTTACCAATATCAAGCAGTCTTTCAACTATCAGGTGACATTGTTCAAGATGGCCGTGAGAGACCCGGGTAACTGGTTCCGGACCCGGCAGACGGGAGATATGGGCTTTTTCAGGAACATGATGGAAAAAATGCGCCATAGTTTTTCGCAGTTTAAGAATACCGCATTCCAGTTCAGGCAGGGAGATATGCAGTATAATCTGGACAAGATTTCCAATCTTGTATCTGTTGCAAACGACGGGCTGGAATTTACGAAGGATTTTCTTGAAGGCCTGGACCAGACAGATAATAAGGGACTGGCCAGAAGGGCGCTGGAGAAATTCTCTCAGGATAAGCTGTTTGGCAATGATTTCTTTGACCTGATGAATAAGACGGGTCTGGGCGGCGTGATTGTGGATTTTGACAAATCCGGCTTCCTGAAAGATTTTACCGGTATGGGAGACGGCATATATCAGAATATTCGGGATATCGGAAAGTCGGCGAAGCTTGCGGCACCGCCTTTCGAGGAGTTTTTTCCTTATTTCGAATATGTGAGAGGAGAGGAAGATGAACAGTGATTTTGTTGTTCTGCTGAGCATTCCTCTGTCGCTGGGTATCTCCGGAATTATTTTTCTGCTCATTGCTGTATTTCTCTGGCACAGGTTCAGCTATCATGGCGGTGTGCAGACGGTGGGGATTCTGACAGGTTTCCGGGGGAACGGCCCGGATTATGAGCTGGCGGCGAAAGACCGGATATTGGGCCAGGGGATGTACCCTGTCTATGACTACAATGCGGCTAACAGCAAACCGATTTTCCGATTTCGGGCAAATGGAAGAACGATGGAGCTGCCTTCCGAATGGTCTGTGGCTGATCTGGGACGGAAAGATATCGGGAGAGAGCTGCGCATCCGGTATTTTACCGCAAAGGACGGCAGCGCCTGCAGGGTGATTCCGGAGGGGCGGCAATATGAGAATCAGAGGGAGACTGGACGCAGGATTATGTTCTGGATATTTGCGGGCATGGGGATTCTGCTGTGTATTCTGGGGGGAGTGACGGCATTTCTGTTCTTCTGAGAGCCCGGAAAGAGGACTTTGGCGACGAAAGGTGCCGGCAGAGGAACAGGGAGCGACTTCCAGGAGAATGTAAAAAGGACAACAGATAAAATGCAATGATAAAGAGGTAACAGGAAAGAAAGAGCGGCGAAAGGCAGGAAGCCGGAACGTGCAGCGGAAAGGAACGGTCAGGAAAATGGATCATTTACAGGTACAGGAATATCTCACCCAGGGGGCAGTGCTGGCGGGACAGGGCAGACACCAGGAGGCGCTGGTCTATTATGACAGGGCCGAGAAGGAAAATCCCATGGATATCGACATCTATCTGTCGAAAGGCATCGCTTATGCGAATCTTGACAGACTGGATGAGGCGAAGACGCAGTTTGAGAAGGCATTGAAAATAAACCGTACATCCGGTCTGGCATATTTCCATCTGGGAAGTATTGCCCTGCTGCAGGGGGATGTGGCCCTTGGGTTTGAGAATTACAACAAAGCAGTGGCAAACGGCTATGATGATGCACAGCTGTACTACAGTATCGGCCTGCTTCACGAGGAAAAGGGAGAGGCGGATATGGCAATCCGCAATTATTCGAAGGCGATACAGCGGGACGCGCTGCGGCCGGATATCCGTATCCGCAAGGCCAGACTGCTTTTGCAGGGGAATCATTACCCTGAAGCGCTTCAGACGCTGGACGAGACGATTCTGACGAATCCGGATGTATTTGAAGGATATCATCTTAAGTTCTGCGTTTTAATGCAGCTGAAACAATACGCGAAGGCAGAGACGGTGCTGGCAGATGCCATCGCGATGTTCCCGAAGGATCCCGGGTTTGTGATGGACAGGGTGACGCTGCTCATCGAACAGAAGAAGGTGGACGAGGCCCTTGCCGTGTTGACCGATCTGGAGCAGGCGGAGGAAACAGACGACGGTATCCGCCGGAGAATCTGCAGGGAAAGAGCGCAGATTTATGCCGGGCAGGAAGAGATTGCCTCGGCCATAGCGTCGTTGAACGAGGCGAAGGCGCTGGCGGAGAAGGCGGGAGAGTTCGATGCGGATGTGATTTTCCTGCTGACCAACTGTTACCTGTCTGCGGGGGAATATGATAAAGTACTGGACTATTCCCGTCAGCTGCTGGAAAAGTCGCAGGATGTATACAGCAGAGAAACTGCCCGCTATTATATTCCGCTTGCCCTGAAACTGTCCGGCCGCATGGAGGAAGCGCTTCCCCTGTATAGAGATGCGGTCAATGAATTCCGCGGCCAGTCTCTGGCTTCCCCGGGGAATCTCGATGCATACCTGCTGAGAGTACTGTGCCTGCGGGATATGGAGCAGTATGAGAAAGCTTTGGAACTGCTGGACTATGTCATTACGCTTCAGCCGGAGAAGGCTGAACCCAGATTGGTGCGGGTGACGCTTCTGGAGGCGCTGGGACGTAACGAAGAGGCGCTGGAGGAGACGAAAACAGTGAATGCCATGTTGCCGGAGGAGTTGCGCAGGAAATAAAGACAGGGGTATCAGAATGGATTTCATGATTGACAGTGATGCGTTTGCCCAGGCCAGCAGTGCGCTGACGGCAAAATGCGAGGAGCTGGAGAATCTTCGCTCCAATATTGAGGCGTCCTTTGAACAGCTGAAAAAGGACTGGGATTCAGATGCCGGCAGGCAGTTTTTTGCCAGATTTGAAAATGACCTGCTGAAAAATCTGGAGAATTACGCTAAGGTATTTGAACATATGAGTACGAATCTAACAGCCGCTTCGCAGAAATACGAAGAGGTTTTTAGAGCCGCCGATGCTGTGTCAGACGTACAGTATTGACGGAAAATAGAATAATAAAAAGGAGGATTTTGGAAATGGCCGAGAGAATTATGATGACCCCCCAGGAACTGAACGACGGCGCTGTGTTCTTACGTGAGCGTATGGAAGCGATGAACGAGGAAGTGGCTTCGCTGCGGAATAGGATTGAGGATGTGGCCTCCCGCTGGGAAGGTGCCGCTCAGGAATCTTTTATTGAGCAGTTCATGGGGGATATGTATCCGATTCTCAGCGAGACATTGCCCCAGATTATTGAGGGACTTGCAAGTGAGCTGGATGCGGCGGCTAATGCCATCCGTGAGACGGATGAGAGCCTGGCAAGCGCATTCAGAGGCTGAGATCAAGGAGGCAGATTACACTATGTTCGTCAGGAGATTCAGGATACTGTTAAGCGTATTTGTATTGTTGCTGTTCCCGGGGATGGTCTGTCACGGGGAGGAAAGTACTGCTTTGGCCCAGGCTTATACATGGGAGCAAAATGTCGACATGTACATAGCCGGAGAGATAAAGCCGGACAGCCTTGGCTGTAAGTGTTCCAATCAGGGACTGGAAATCGTGGACAGCGGTCTCCTGGCGGACAGAGGCGTAACTGTCCGCACCACGATTCTTCTCGATATCTCTGCGTCTGTACCTAAGGATATGCGGGATAACGTTAAAATATATCTGGACAGACTGATTCAGGATATTCCGGAGAATGAACAGTATAAACTGGTAACATTCGATGAAGAACTGACAGTTCTGCAGGATTTTACCAACGATCGATATGATCTGTCCAATGCGGCGGAGGGAATTGATTTCGACGGTCAGGAGAGCAGGATTTACGATGCGATTTATAATACCATGCCCAGTGCGGAGCCTGTGGAAGGGAATCCCTGCTACTATCGGACGATTGTAATTACAGACGGAATCGACGATACTGCCAGCGGTATTACGAAAGAGGAACTGTACCTGAAGCTTCAGGCGGATACCTATCCGGTGGAAGTGGTTGCAGTCAGTTCGGCGGAACAGTCGGAAGCGGAGAAGGAACTGTCTGCACTGACCAGAATCAGCGGAGGCAGGTATGTAAATTTACATGCGGACGGGGATCTGGAGACAGTGCTTTCCGGTCTTGCCGTGGACAGTATCTACTGGGTGCGGGCAAAACTTCCGGCTGAGTTGCTGGACGGTTCTCTGCGTCCGTTTGTACTTACGGATGGAACTGTATCACTGCAGTTTGACGTGAGAGTATCAGCTGTGGATCTGCCGGCAGGAGAAGGGAGCGGCTCTTCTGCGGGAGGAGCGGAAACCGGCGGAGAGAATGCAGAGGGTTCGTCCGGCGCTTCAGAGGCGCCGGAAAGCAGCCGGGAAAACGGGACTTCAGGAGAAGCTTCCGAAAGTACGGAGAGCACAGATAACGGACTTTCCGAAAGCAATGATTCCGGGGATAACACAGGCAGCAAAACTGAGAACGGAGAAAGCGGTTCTGCCGGGGCAGGCAGTGTGCCGGAAGGAACGGAAACCGGCGGAATCATCGGCACGGTGAAAGGTATTGTGGAAAAGTATCCTTTTGTCCTGGCCGCCGTTGCGGCTGCGGTAATTCTGCTGATTGGTATCATTGTGTTTATTGCAGTGGGCGGAAAGAAGAAAAAGGGAAAAACGGCCGGGAAGGCAGATGAGACGAAAACAGGTGTTTCCACAGGGGGCAATTATGGAGATACGGAAATCCTGGGCGGTAATGTGCCCAAAGGAACGGACGGCTCGGCCTGTATCAGAATCCGCGATGCCAGTCATCCGGAACAGGTGTGGAGCCTGTCACTTTCCGATACGATTGCCGTAGGACGTGTGACAGATTGTCAGATCTGCGTTGCAGATGAAAGTGTGTCCCGGAAGCAGTGTCTGATTTATCTGGTAGACAATATTCCTACCATAGAAAATAAGAGCAATTCGAATATTACAAGGCTGAACGGGGAGCAGCTGAATGTCCCGCGCCCGCTGAAGGCAGGAGATAAAATCAAATGCGGAAGGGTGACTTTGATTGTAGATTCTTTTTACCGGGGAACAGGCGGAGAAAAGGGTCCTCTGAATAAGGACACCAGATTTGTGAATGTCTGAGACCTGTCTGAGGAACAGACTCGGTTACAGGCAGAAGTGAGCGGGAAGCAATTTCAAAAAATGTTTTTGTACAGCAGTTCGGAGGTGACAGTTGAGAGTGGTCCGGACTGCTGTGATTATGTGGAAACTGTGCGGACAGCAAAATATATCAGGAAGGGTGCGGTATAAAATGCAGACAAATGAACCATCGGTTCTATATGAACTTCCGGTTTTGCGGGATGGGACCTATCGAATAGAGCAGGAACTGGGTTCCGGCGGCGGTGGCGTGGTATACAAAGCGTGGTATACAAATCTGAACAAATATGTTGTCATCAAGGAGTTGAAAGATGCTTCCGGTGCGGACGTGGAGACACAGCGCAATGAAGTGGAAGCGCTCAAGGATGTCAAAAGCGCCTATCTGCCGCAGGTCTATGATTTCATTACTGTGCCGGTGATGGACAGGGATGGTAAAGAAGTCAGAAATTCGGATGGCAGTACCGTGAACCGGGTGTTCACTGTCATGGAATTTGTGGAAGGGGAGAGTCTCGACAGAGCCCTTGACCGGGGAAGGAGATTCAGCCAGGCCCAGGTGATGAAGTGGTATGGACAGATTGCATCTGCGCTTGAAGTGATACACCGGCACAATGTGGCTCATCGGGATATCAAACCGGGCAATATTATGCTGACGCCGGAAGGAGACGTATGCCTGATTGATTTTAACGCGGCGCTTGTGGGCGGCAATAATGTGCGTCTCATCAGCCGGAGTCTGGGTTATGCCTCGCCGGAGCAGTATGAAATATACGAGCGCAATAAAAGTGCTGCCGCATCTCCCATTCACCTGGGCGGTACAAATGCGGAGGCCCGGGAACCGGAGGGGACTGCCACAGAGCTGGTGAGAGAAGACAGTCAGCTGACGGAGATAGTGGCGGAGGATGTTACTGACACACTGAGGACAGAGCTGATTGCACCGTCGCCGGTGGATGGCATTGACTGGAAGCGCTCCGACATATACAGTCTGGGGGCTACAATGTACCATTTGCTTTCCGGGCAGTATCCCCCTGAGAGGGCGAAAGACATAATCCCCCTTTCGCGCCTGGGAGAATTTGGTGAGGGCGTTCTCTTTGTGATTGAGCAGTCCATGCGCCTTGCCCCGGAAGAGAGATTTGCCTCGGCAGGCAGCCTTCTGGAGGCCATCAAAAATATTCACAGATATGACTCACGATGGAGGGCGTCCCAGGCCAGGAAAACAGCGGCTGCCATTGCCTTTCCGGTACTTTTCGCACTGTGTGCCGGGACGACTCTGTTGGGCAGAAGCATGATGGCGCAGGAGAAGGAAGAGCGTTTTTTTGCCGCCATCTATGAGACTTTGAACGGAAGTGAACCACAGACTTCCTATGAAGCGGCTCTCCACATGTACAGTGACAGAATCGAGCCGTACAGAGCCATGGCGCAGCGCCTCTGGGAGGATGGAGATACGGAAGGCTGTCGCGTCTATATAGAGGAAAATCTGGGGAATATAGCGAAATTTCAGACGATCCCGGATGAGGAGCAGGGCTTTGGAGACATTTATTACATTCTGGGGAACTGTTATTATTACGGGTCGGGCGGAAACGATTATCAGAGGGCAAGAGAATGCTTTGAGACGGCGGTGGCTTTTGTAAAGGATAATCCTGCATATTATCGGGATTATGCCATAACGTTGGCCAGGACGGGAGAAATCGGGGAGGCGGAGCGTGCTCTGGAAAAAGCGCAGGTGCTGAACCTGGAGACAGACTCTCTGAATCTGCTCAGGGGAGAGATTGCCTTTGCACGAGAGGAATATGAGGAGGCCGGCTCCTGTCTGGACGAAGTGATTTCTTCTACGGCGGATGACTATATAAGGTACCGGGCTTATCATACCGCCGATGAAATCCATAAGAAACTGGGCAATCCGGAACAATCCGTGGAGCTGCTTGCGGGTTCGCTGAACCGAATTCCGATAAACTGTGTACCGGAGATGACAGAACGCCTGGCAGACGCTTATGTACAGTGCGGCGATTACACTCAGGCGATTGTGCTTCTGGAGGAGCTGACAGAAAAAGGAATGCCGCAGTTTCATCTCATGCAGAATCTGGCCATATTGTATGAAAATACCGGTGACTTTGATGCGGCCGAGGCTTTGCTGGAGAAGATGGCGGATTTATTCCCCGGTGATTACCGCGTTCCCATGCGTCGGGCTTTTCTGGAAGCGGACAGGCAGAGCAACATTGAGAATGAATCGCGGGATTACGCGCTGACGAAGGAGTATTACGAACAGGCAGCCGCAATGTATCAGGAAACTGTAAAGCCGGGCGAGACGGATGCGCAGATGCAGCAGCTGGAATCCATTATGGAGCAGCTTCGCGCCAACCGGTGGATAGAGTAAAAGGAGACGGGAAAGTCATGAATATTACAACAGGTGAGCTGCTTTTTTACGGGGGAATCAGCGGAATGATCCTGGTGGCAGCGGCGGCGTCTGTCACAGTGATAATCCTCACGGGAAGCAGGAAACGACTGCGCCGTAAGCTCAGGGAGGAGTATGGGGATTTCACGGACAGTCCGGGGTGAGACAGGTGTCCCTGTAATGCAGAGACAGGATGCGAAAGGGAATAAGGTAAGAAACGGGAGGAGAGATCCTGATGAAGAAGAAAACAATTGCCGTGGTGCTGGCGGCGGCTATAGTCGTATCGGCGGCCGGTGTGGGGATTGCGGCATACAGACTGCGGGGCGGTCCTGTTCAGGCAATCAAAATGACGGACCTGAGTCTGGGAGAAAAGTATCTGGCAGAGCTGGATTATGAGAAAGCCACTGCGACACTGGAAAATGTCATAACGGTGGAGCCGAACAACACAGAGGCGTATCTGGCACTGGCACAGGCATATCAGTATATGGGGGATCTGGATGCGGCAAAAGAGACGCTGGAAAGCGGATATGGCAATACGGGCAGTGAGCTGATTGACAGAGCGCTTCTGGCCTGGACGGAAGAACCTGAAGGCGGGGACAGTCTGCAGACGGAAAGAGCAGAGGCCGCCACAGTGGAAATCGCCGGCCGGATTTATGCCGCAGATGTGAAAGAGCTTGTGCTGAGGGATTGCGGGCTTCAGGATGCGGATTTACAGAAGCTGGCGGAATTCACTGCCCTGGAGCGGCTTGACATTTCCGGAAACGGAATCACGGATATCAGCGCGGTGGGAAATCTCACCACATTGAAGAAATTCTATGCCGCAAACAATGGGATTTCGGATATATCTGTTCTGGCACAGCTGCCGTCTCTGGAATATGTGGGACTGAGAAATAATCAAATCGAAAATGTGGATGTGCTGTCTGGTATGAGCAGTCTGAGATACCTGCATCTGTCAGGGAATCAGATTTCCAACGTACCGGAACCGGGGAGCAGCCTGCAGCTGCTCTATCTGTCGGGCAATCCGGTTGACGCGGCGGCTGTTCCGGCAGGGCAGGGACTTTTGTACTGTGACATCATGTGACGGATATCACAGGAGATACTGACACAGCGGTTCGGAGAGCTGTCTGAACGGTTGTGACATCAAAGGATGAGGTGAAGAACGTGAATGTTTTTTTATTGCTGGCGATAGTTTCTGCTCTCTTTATTCCGGTGGACTTTCTCACGGCAAAGCTGCTGAAGCGGAAGCGTACCATGATCAGGAATGTGACGCTTATCATGCTTTGCATTCTGACAGTGGTATGCGGGTTCTGGGGGGTGAAAAACATTTTCCGGGACAGAGATACCACGAACAGGACATTGTATATCGCATATAATTATCTGCTGGAAGGAAACTCTGACGCTGCGAGACAGCATGCGGAACAGGTGCGCAGTCCCCATGCGGACATTATTTCCGCGCTGGCAGACTGTATGGAGGATAATTACGCAAGTGCGTTCATCAATATGGATGATTTGATGGCGGGGGAAGGGCTGAACCAGGAGCTTTCGGAGCAGGCGGAGAGAATATACGCGCTGTCCAGAGAGATGACAGGGCTGGAAGGGTTTCCGCGCACCGACGAAGAGGCACGTGAGGAGCTGGATGACATTGTGGGAGCCTGCTTTGCACTGCTGGAAATCAGCGAGAAGAAAGAGGTTGAGTTCCTTTCAGGATTCCAGTATGACAGTATGCTCACAGGAGATAATTTCTATGCGGTGGATGCACAGACGCTGAGCGAAATGCTGCTGGAGACACCGAAAGACAGTGAGCTGCTGCGCTATTCCGTAAAATATTATAATGCATACGGCAATCTGGAGGAGGCGGAGGAAAACGCAAGAAAACTGCTGAACGCGGATAAATCTGTTGAGAACATCGTGCTTTACACGGATGTAATCGCCCAGAAACTGTTAAATGACATGAGCATTGTAGAGGAGGATGAGGAAGATAAGGAAATCGCCTCCCTTCTGAAACAGGCGGAGAAGGCCGAAGAGATGGCCGGAAATTATGAAGAGGGAAATCCGCGCAGGGAGGAGAATCTGGCGAAGGCTGAGGATTATCGCAGGCAGGCCAACGGCGTAAAGGCAAAAAGAATTATCAACTGGCTGCTTGCGCAGGCGCCGCTGTTCGGAGATAAGAGCGGTGTGATCGACCTGCAGCTGTCAAAGCTGTATATTGCATCCGGGGATGACGAAAAGGCCCGGGAGCTTCTGGTGGAGCTGATGCGGGACAGCGACGAGCTGCATGAGGATTCTCCTGTGAAAACGGGGCTGGAACGGCTCAAAAGAGTCTATTATGACAACACAGCTTCAGAGGAGGACATCTCCACGGCAATCCGTTCTCTGCTGAATGGAGGAGCCTTTCTTCCGGAGTCGGTTCTCAGCCGGGGCTATTCTGAGTTCCTGAATAATTTCCTGAGATATGAGAGGGTATCCGTCTTCATCAGCCGGGTAGACGCTGAGGATTATCCTACCGTCAGGGCATATCTTAATGTGAATGGTAAGCATGATGGTGTGGAAGAGCTGGCAAATGATTTCCGGACGGAAGATTTTACCTTTTCCGATAATGGATTTACTATTAACGCGAGGGATGTAAAGCGGATAGAGGATGACAGTAATAATTTCATTTCCATTGCCCTGGTCATTGACGGAAGCGGAAGTATGGAAGGGGAGAGAATTGAAAATGCCCGCAGGGCCGTTGAGGCCTGCATTGAAAATCTGACACCGGAGACCCAGGAATTGTCTGTTGTTCTGTATGAGAATGCGGCAGCTGTCCTGTCTCCTCTGACAAGTGACGTATCCGAACTGCGGGCGGCGGCAGCGGGAATCAACGCCAGCGGCGGTACCAATATCCCGGCCGGTCTGCGGGAGGGAATCGCGTCGCTGGAGGATGCTGCGGGAACGAAAGCCATCATACTGATGACGGACGGAGAAGACGGAAATCCCGGTGAAATGCCCGCTGCCATAGAGGCTGCCCGGGCGGAGAATATTGCCGTGTTTACCGTGAGTACCGGCGGTGGAAACAGGGAGTATATGGAAAATATTGCCCGTCAGACAGGCGGCTTCTATATGGAGGCCTTTACGGACGCGGAGCTGGTGAATGTCTATACGGCTCTCCAGAATTTTATTGTGAACAATTACTGCTTTGAATACACGGTTTCTGAGGACCGGGAATCGAATCCACGGGTATTGACCATAGGACTGGCGGACTATGAAGTCTCCAGCTCCAGAACCTATGCCTATGGCGGCGTGGTCCTGGCCAGAGACGGAAGCTTCATTGTCAGGGGAGATTCAGGCTCGCTGCGGCTGCTGTATGCGGAGCCGTCGGTGGTCTCCGCGAAAGATGCGCAGCTGGGTGTTCCTGTATTTCTGAATGTCGACGGCGCTACTGAGGGAGCGCAGGTATACATAAACGGGGATGAAGTGAAGAATGTCAGCACTGTGGGGGATTCGGTGATTGCATTTTTGCTGGAGGGAGAATATCCTCAGGGAGCGCTGCAGGTCAATGTCCGTCTGAAGGACGGGACTTCCAGGAGCTCGGACAGTCTTCTGGCTATCGACGGAGGAAGTGATTCCGGGCTCACCGGACAGACGATTCTGCTGGGGAACGGCAACACACTGTATGCGGATGTGGTGGAACAGAAGGATGATTACACCCTGAGCCTAAGCGGAAATGTGATTCTGAACGGACTGGTCAGAACGGATTCCAGGGTGACACTGCAGGCCAATACACCGGTCAGCCTGAGCGGCGGACGTATTTCGATCAGTGCAGGGAGTGTAATGGGAAGCGGTCCGGCATATGTGGATTTTGCTGCTCCTAAGGACCAGCCGGCCAATTACGGACAGATGGCTTTCGGAGGAAGCAGTGCCAGGGTGATGGATGTCTTCGGATTTTATTTTGACGGGAATTCCCTTAATTTCTCTTATTCCGGTGCCACTCTGCGTCTGCCGGGCTTTGGCGAGGTATACGGGGACATGAAGCTTGACGGTTCGGAAATCACCTGCACCGTCAACGGAGGCTACGAGCTGGGGGATCTGCAGAATAATCTGAACTATGCGCTGAACGGAGTGGCTGTGGGACAAAATAAGGTGAGCGGTGCCATGCAGACAATCACCGGATACCAACCCCAGTATCAGAGCAGCAGTTACAACGGAAGTGGCCTGTATGCCCGTTCCGAAATGCTTACCATAGTTATTCGGAAGGATTTCATGGAGATCACCGGAAGTGGTTTTGTAAATGGTTATCTGGGGGCGCTGGAAGTGAACGAAGCCAGAGTGGCCATTGATACCAGTCGGGTGGATTCCATGTTCGAAATAAAGGGAAACCTGATATTTCAAAACCTTTCCCGGACCTTAAATATAGAAGGGCAGTTCCCTTTTACCATACAGGCGGCAGGATATTATCCCGATACGCTTAGCTTTGATGCCGGGAGATTATCGGTTCAGGGGGGAAACATGCATCAATACTTTACGGAGGGTGTGACGCCGGAGGGACTGGAGGGTTCCATAGACGTACAATATCCTTTGGAACTGGAAAATGAGCTGTATCAGGGACAAATCGGAGGATTCCTGACGGATGTGTCACTTTCCTGCGACAGGGTGACTTTTGTCAACAGCGGCGAATGGAATAAAAACGGTATTAAAGTGTACAATTCCGAGAACCCGGATTTCTATGTAATGTTCACGACTGAGGGAATCGAGATACCGGTGATGGATATGGATGAATTATCTTTGTTTGGAAGCAGGCTGGGAGGCGAGATCAGCGGAACGGCGCTGATAGCGGAACGGCAGATTGCGCTGAACCTGAATGTGGATGGACATCTTGACAACGGGTATTATGGGATTGAACATGACGGCAGGGCCGGTTTCAGCGCTGTTCTGCAGAGAGGTGCATCGGCGGGAAGCCACGTCACGGTTACGCTCAGCTATGATGGGAAAACGGTAAACTATGAGGCCACGGCCGGCGGGAATATCAGCATTCAGAACGGCTTCAGCACATATGCGGAGGATTACGGAGAATGAAAAAATATACATGGAATGCACTGATTGTCTTGGCTTTTTTCTTCCTGCTGCCAATGAAAGCCTCCGCGGCAGTGCGGGAGGTGGAAGTATATCTGTATCAGGAGTATGCTGACTGCGTATTCTTTGTGAGCTGGCAGAATGCACAACAGCCGGCTTCCGTCACAATTACGGCTCCGGACGGCACGGAGATTGCCGCCACGGAAGAGAACAGTGAATTCGGCAGAGGCCGGGTTGATGTCAATGTGGGGAATGCCGGTTCCGGTTACTGGCGGGTGCTGGTGGAAGGAGATGCGCTGGGGATTATCAGTGTAAACGGCGGAAACAGGAAAGATACGTCTGTGCAGTATAATGCTGTTCAGAGCTTTACGGCCGAGATGGCGGAGGACGGAAGTATCCGTCTGGGATGGGATGTGGCTGTGGATCAGGACACGGTGAATTTGTCCGTTGCGGCAGTGCAGGGTGTTTCTAACGGCAGTCGCACAGTTTATCAGGATTATTCTGTGTCCAAAACGGGAACGGTGGCAGTTTCGGCAGATAATCTGCCCACGGGACTGTATCGCTTTAACATTCAGGTGTATGATGGCAGCGGACAGTATACACTGACCACCGAAGAGCCGCTGTATATCAGGCAGACAGACGCGCCCGGGAGACTGGAGAATGTCAAAGCCGGCAGCATAGACGGGGAAATGTATATCACATGGGATCCTGGAAGGACCAGCAATTATGTGGTGACACTGTATGATGAAGCACTTTCGGTTCTCAGATGGGAATATGTATACGAAAATTTTTATTCCATTACATCTGAAGACGACCTGGACAGGATAAAGGTATCTGTGGCAGCTGTGGACGGGAATATCTGGGGAGAGTTTGATGTGTATGAGGTGGCCAGAACCATTCCCTCCGGTGTGATTTCCTTTCCGAAGGAAGAAGTGACGAAGGAAAACGTGATTCCGGTTCATATCGAATGTTCTTCGGAGGCCACAGCAGGTGTATACCTTGACGGAAAGCTTCTTCTGGAGAATGCGACTTCCGGGGACTATGAGCTCAATCTGGCCGAGGGAATGCATGAAGTGGTGGCTTACATAGAGGACACCAACGGAAATATGAGTACCTTTTCCAAATCCATTACGGTGGATCGGACGCCTCCTGCTGTGAAGCTGAACAGTGAGGATGTACTGAAAACTGCGTCTGACAGTATTGTCATTGAGGGAAGCACCGAGCCGAATGCCACTGTAATGATCAATGGTGTGGAGCAGGAGATGGGATCCGGCAGTTTCATGGTAAAACTGGCTCTGGAAAAAGGAGTCAATCCTGTCACTGTCTCGGCATATGACGTGGCCGGCAATAAGAGTGTCAAAACGATTACTGTGGAGCGGATGGGCAGTATCGCCGGGAACTGGACAAATTTTATCCTGCCGGGAGTACTGTTCCTGGTACTTGCAGGCTGGTATGGCCGGCTGAATAAGAAACCGAAGGAGGGGCTGTCAGAATGAAGAAGACCAGGACGATGAATATAATTTTACTGACGGCAGCCGCGCTGACAGTTGTATTGTTTATCATGGCTGTTGTTATGCTGAAAGCAGTGAGAGGAGATGCGTTGTTCTATATGGATTCCGGTAAGGGACATTTCTATGCTGTGAGTTACCGATGGGTATGCCTTGCGGAAGGACTGCTGCTTCTGTTCTGGATTGTATTGGGGTTCAGAAAGAGAAAGGCCATCCTGGAAAAGCTGCCCAGGGTGGAGCTGAAGAAAAAACAACCGAAGCCGGCTGCGGAAGCAAAGGCAGGTTCAGAGGAGAAAGCAATTGCGGAAGTAAAGGCAGATTCAGGGGAGAAAGCAATTGCGGAAGTAAAGACAGGTTCAGGGGAGAAAGCAATTGCGGAAGTAAAGGCAGGCTCAGAGGAGAAAGTAACTGCGGAAAGCGGCATGGTTGCGGATGTGAAAGAGGCTGTGCAAAGGGAGGAAGATGCAGGCACGGAGACAGGTACGGAACCAAATGTGACTGCGGACGGGAAGCCGGCGGATACAGAGATAGAGACAGGGACCGCAGCTGGTGAGATGAGGGATGAAAAGAGATTCTGCACAAGCTGTAGGAAGCAGATTTCCACAGTGGCAAGGTTTTGCCCTTCCTGTGGGGCGGCAGTAGGGCAGAAGAAATTGTGAAATTTACAGCATAAGTGAATCAGGCATTTATAAAGGGCTGCAAATCAGAGATTTTCCAGTAAAATCAATGATTTGCGGCTATTTATATACGCGACATGACGATATTTAACAAAATTGGGGTATAGAGACTTAAGCTTTATTCTGGCATCACCTGTTCTAAAATGCCAGTCAACCTTTGCTGCTGTTGTATTACGCTCTGTTTCCCATACAGACAGCTTGCTGCGCAGCAGCTCAATGTCAGCTATACGGCATGCGACTCGTCCAGGTCAAGGATTATCTGGCATCTGCAGCGTATTGTTTTTGAAGTTGCTTTCTTACGGATTATGGATTTAAGCTCCTTGTATTCATCTTCCGTAAGCTTGATTACATATTTTCTGGGTCTTGCCATAGGAATCACCGCCGTTTTTTTCTTAGTATATACCAAAACGGCTGTATTTACCAGCATAATTTGTCTATATATCAACATGTCACTACACTAGAGTTATTGAAGACCACGAAACATGCAAAGAGTAATTGCATTGTATGTACCCAAAAGCAAACAGCATTTAAGCAATTTAAAGGAAGCATTACTACAGAATACATAAGAGAATCATTAGGGAAAACCACCAACAATAAGTTTCTGGTTATGATGTTCTTGCTGGATATTCCCGATAGAAATTTAGTATATATTTCTGGTGACGAGTTAGACCCATATACTACAGCATATGATTCTAAAAAGGATACAAGATATCCATTTAACCTTCAAAAATTTAAGAACGCCGACATCCTTAGTGTTGAATCTTGGCATTTTTATCCTGGAAAAACAAGATTGAAATGTTAAAAAACTTTAACTCTTTGTTAATTTAAGTTATCGGTTATTAGCATATATGTATCAAAAAAGTAGCCGTCCATTCATGGAATGGACGGCTTAACTTAAATTTTAATATATTTCAGTAATACTGAAATTTACCAATGTACCAAATCACCAAACAAATGAGTTAAGCTATTTTTCATATTTTGAAGAACTGTATGATTATCACTAGAAACCATAATATTCTCCCTTTTCGGAAAAGTGTTCCCATTGCTTATTATCATGAAATTTTGATAAACAGTGTATTTCTCAACTTTTGTAATTTCATTACTAATAAAGGCATATTTGTTTTTTAGCCGGACTAAAAGGTAATTCTGTTATCTCAAATAATTCATTATAAATCATTCGTGGAATCCCTTGTTTAAATTGTATTAAACTGAGCTCATGATGTCCTCGCATTGCATGTTCAGAAGGTTGCATCTTAGGATCGCAAGTAAAAAAGCATATAACCTCTGAATGGCAGGTTTGAATTGAGTTTTGCAATATTTTATAGTTATCCATCAATGCTATTTTTGTGTAGTTCTGTCCTATCGGTATGTCGCTTTCCGCATAGGAATGATGAAAATATAAACTATTCAGGACATATTTATTTTTTTGAAATTTTTTATAGGCAATTGGAGATCTCACTCCATATTGCAAAATATTTTTTTCCATATCCGGTATTAGTTTATTTTTAACAATTTCCAAACTGAACCATCCCCATAAAATCAGCCTGTTTCGTTCTGCCATTTTCTTACTCTCACTTAGTTCTTAAATAAAGTCAACATACAGGTACACAATTTTGAAAAGGGAGTAAAACAAAGCATGAAAAAGGCCGCAAACCCTTGATTTCACTGGAAAATCTCTGATTTGCGGCCTCTTGTCAAGCATGGAGCATACGGGATTCGAACCCGTGACCTCCACACTGCCAGTGTGGCACGCTCCCAACTGCGCTAATGCCCCATGGACACATATGAAACAAATCGCTTTCTGTCCTGAACAAAAACATTATAACACATTCTGAAGAAAATGCAACAAAAATTTCAGCTGGATTTTTTATCACATTTTGAATGAGGAGCCCGGCAGCCGCTTCATCCGTTCCTGAATGGAGCTGTCGAAGGTTTCCTGAGACAGGTTCGGATCTTTTGTGGCCAGCCAGACTTTGGTTGCGCATTCTGTGCCACAGCAGGTTATGCCCAGAATTTCGCGCTGCTTCTTCTTGCCGAAGCCGGCCAGAACCAGATGATAGGACTTATCCAGAAGATCCATCAGCAGTTCATCCGGCACTTCGCCGTCCGGGTTCACGGAATTCCAATGTGCTTTGTCAGAATAATATCCCGGAATAATATCGGGATACTGACTTCTTAGGAATTCTCCCTCTGCGGGTTCCAGCTTCAGGTTGATGTAATAAGGTCTGTCGTTCTGATCCAGACAAATTGCGGCAAACATTTTTCCGCCGATTTGGTAGCGGATCCAGTTCCATTCTTTTTTCAGGTCTTTTGTGACAGCTCTTTTCTGCAGCAGATAATCGTCAATCCATGTATAACGCATAGCCTGTACCTCTTTTCTGTGGATTTTATGTGCCGTTTTATGTAAGTTGGAGAGTTTTCCGTGGCAGCCCGCATTTCAGGCAAAACTGTCACCCATCGTGGAATTACATGAAAATTATAACAAAACAAACATGACATCTGTGTGTCGTGTTCTGAAAACTTGTCGGAAATTTTGGCAGGGAATAGCTGAGAGAGAGATATGTGGAAGGTGAGAGACCGGCAGAACGACCAAATTAAGAAGTTTTGGGCAAGATGATAAAAAATTGCATAAAATTTCTACATTTTTTTAGCCGGAATAAATGGACAAATCAGGACAGTGAGGATAAAATAGAAGAAAAAGCATAAGGAAAGGAATTCCCATGAAAAAGAAAGTATTAGCAGTAATTATAGCGGCGATGGCTGTTCTGGCCGGGTGCGGAGGTGAGGGAGGAGAACCCCAGTCTCCGGTTCAGACCGTGAAACCGGTGGTTATTGTGGACGAACCGGAAGTAACATCGGAACCGACAGAAGAGCTGACGACAACTCCGGAGCCGGAAGAAGATCGCGAGGGAATGTACCGCAGCGAGCTGACAAATGAATGGATTGATGAGAGCCTGCAGAATCAGCGTCCGATTGCAGTCATGGTGGACAATGAGAAGACTGCGCTTCCCCACTATGGACTTACACAGGCTGATGTTGTTTACGAGATTATGAACAGCACGGCAAACGGCAGGGTTACACGGTTTATGGCAATTGTGAAGGATTGGGGCAGCCTTACGCAGTTCGGCAGCATAAGGAGTACCAGAGAGACCAATATTTACCTTGTTGGAGAGTGGAATGCCATACTCTGCCACGATGGAGGCCCGTACTTTGTAATGGGAAATTCAGCAGCAAATTATAAGGGTCTGATTGCGCAGAAGGATTATTGCGACAACCTCAGCGGCATATTTCCCCGTGTAGAAAATGGCAAGCCGTCGGAATTTACAGAATATATCGTACAGGATGACCGTAGTGTAAAAAAATCGGGGAAAACGGTTGCGGAAGGAATCAGCAGTAAAGGATACAGTGTGGAGTACAATGAATATTACATAGGGCCGCATTTTAAATTTTCCAGTCAGGAATATGACTTATCCGGTGAGTCCGGTTCATTTGGCTGTAACGAGATTCAGCTCAAACCTTTTGAACATAATAATTCCAGGCTTGAATACAATGAGGCCACAGGAACTTATGATTATTACGAGTACGGAGAGGCCCACCTTGATCCTGAAAATGGGAATGCACAGCTTACTTTTGAGAATCTCATTATTCAAAAGTGCAGTTTTAGCGTACATGAGCCGGCAAAGGAGGGATATTTTATCTATAACTGCCTCGGCAGCGGTGAGGGATATTTTATTACAAACGGAACAGCTATTGACATAACATGGGAAAAGGGCGGAGAGGCTGAAAACGGCAGCGGCGCTTCCCTTACTGTTTTCCGGAACAAGGCTACAGGCGAAGAGATAGTGCTTAATACAGGTAAGACATACATTGCACTGGTACCGGATGACACATGGAATACCATCGTTATTAAATAAGATAGTATATAGTTTTCTTAAAGGATGGGCATGTCGGCGTGCCCATCTTTTTGTTACTGCGGATGATGAGACTGGGTGGCATAAATGGATAAAAGGAATTTCTTCCGGAAGAGCCGGATTCTTTATTTCTGTATTGCAGTTTTGGTAATTTTACTGAATGCGGCAGCATGGAACAGTACCGTTTTTGCGGATTGGTATATTGCGTATATTTTTCCTGTCTGGGTAAATCTCTACGGTCGTGTGACAGGGCTTTTTGCTTTTTCCGTGGGAGAATGGATGCTTGTGGCAGGTGTTGTGCTTGCGGCGATGGCGATAGCAATTGGCGTGATATGGGCAGGTATCGGTGTGACCATGGCACTCCGTTTTTGCCTGTACCGAACCGTATATGGGACGAAGAGAATGACAGTAAAAGCTGACAGTGTTTTTCGGAGATTCAGCCGGAAGTTTTACAGCTTTTTTTGGTGGGTGCTGCTCATTGTAAGCCTGGTTATGACGCTGAACTGTTTTATTCTTTATCATGCATCTACTTTTTCAGAGCATTATTTTGGAGAAGATACGGAAGCGTATACCCTGGTGGAACTGATTGAGATATATAACATGGTGGCAGAGCAGTGCAATCATTTTGCCCGGGTGATGGAGCGGGATGAGAGCGGTATGGTGTTGTATAGAGGAAGCGCGGGGGCAGACGGAGAGACTCTGGATATGGAGGATACGGCGAGGATGCTGATGAGACAGCTGGGGGAGACATATCCGCAGTTGGATGGATTTTACCCCCGTCCGAAGGCGCTTCTATCCTCGGATTTCATGTGCCAGCAGCATATGCAGGGGTACTATTTTCCTTTTTCCATGGAGGCAAATTACAATGATGTCATGCACATTTTGAACTTTCCGTCCACAATGTGCCATGAGCTTGCACATCTGAGAGGATATATCTATGAGGATGAGGCAAACTTTATCGGTTATCTGGCCTGTGTGCAGTCTGAGGATGCTTTTTTTCAGTATGCGGGATATCTCAGTGTACTGACTTATCTGAACAATGATTTGTACAAAGTGTGGGAAAACAACCGCATTGCCTACGAAGAAGCCGTGGAGATACTCCGGCCTGTGACAGTGGACAGGCAGGTCTGGGAGGACAATGTCTTCGTAGTGCAGGAAGAATGGGACCGCATCAACAGAAAAGCATGGATTGATACAGAAGTCGTGGATAAGGCGGCTGATGTGTTCATTGACACGAATCTGAAAGTGAACGGTGTGTCGGATGGCGCGGCCAGTTATAGTCGGGTGGTTCGGCTGCTGCTGCAGTATTATCGAAGCGGTCCGGGTAGCGGGAAGGCAGCCGAATAAATTCCGGCTGATCGTAAATCCTTGATTTTATTGAAAAGAACATGGATTTAAAGCACTGCGGCAAAAAAGCAGGTGATGGGAATCGAACCCACATATCCAGCTTGGAAGGCTGGTGTTCTACCACTGAACTACACCTGCAAATAAAACAACTATTCAACTTTTCTTCTGCCCTAACAACATTGATTATTTTACACGAAAATGATATCGCTGTCAAGAGTTTATTTTAATTTTTTGGATTTTTCCCAATTTTGTCTGCAATCCTGTGTGATAAAGATAAATGCCATTTCTGTATTCCTCCCGACTCCTGTTCAGGCTTTGGATAAAATTTTCACTGATGCGGGAAATGTCAGACTGTTATATTGTTAATTACCGGATTTGTGATAAAAGATATTTGCCACTTGTATAAATAAGGCAGATATGTTAAAATATAGGTAGGGAAATCAAGATAAATTTAAATTGTCGGTGTACCACCACAAGAGGTTGCCGCCTCTTGTGGCAGGGTATGGTAAGAACACTACCACACGATACAGAACAAGTCTGCGATACACACATGATTATTATAAAGCATTTTGAATAAAATTACAATGCTTTTTGTGCTGTTGGCAGAACCTTGTATCTGGCCTTAAAATACGTAAGAGGTGTAAAGTGTGGACGCATACTTTGCACCTCTTTCTTGGTTCCCCTTTGCTACCCGCGGCGGCAGTGTAATCTGCCGCCGTGTGGTGTTTCAGTACAAACGCAGACCCTATATTGAAAGAAAATTTCAGGGCTGAGAGAACAGGGAGATGCGGGAGCCATGAATGATGTATACAGTTTATTTGTGGATGAGGATGAGGAAATGGTTGCCGTGTTCGGGGAAAAGTATCTTCATAATTTCCTGGAATATGGAGCTTCCGGGAAGGGGTTTGGCGTGTTGAGTGACAAAAGGCTGTATTGCTGCGGAAAATGTTATTATAAAATATGCGGGGTGTATGTGGCACATAACTGCCGCTATATTATCAATGTGGGGGATGTGTCCTGCACCGGAACGCGTTCGGCCGGGATGGCGGTTATGATTCTGCTGGATCTTGTCTTTGCGGCAGTATGGCTTTTGCTTGTTACATTAAGTGTGGCGGCGGTAAATGCAGGAATGGGATATGCGCTGTTTTCATTTTGCGATATGGCAGTAATCAGCGGCTTACTTCTTATTTTCGCGCTGGCAGCCGGCATACTGTATTTTTGCAGAAAAAAGACGGAGATATTTGTGATTCAATATGCGGGAAATGAAATCGCTTTTTTGACACTGTATTACCCTCAGGGCGAGATACTGGATTTTGAAAGAAAAATACATAAGGTAAAAAATAAAATTTTGGCTTGACAGAAAGGGAAATTTCCCGTATACTGTTTTAAGTAAACAACAGATAATTAATTTTGCGATAGTGGCTCAGTTGGTAGAGCGCCACCTTGCCAAGGTGGAAATCGCGGGTTCGAGTCCCGTCTATCGCTCTTCAAGACCTCATGAATACTGAATTTGCGAGGTTCAGTAATCAGTGAGTAATCAAAAGGTAATCAAGCGCATTGGGGTGTGATGATTACCTTTTATTTTTTGCATCAGTGGGACTGAAATTCCGGGATACTGTTCAGCAGAACTGTTTTTGCTGCTATATCCTTACGGTTGCGGTGGTAATACTGCTCGGTACATGATATATCCGTATGCCCCATCAGACTGATTACAATTGATGTATCCACGCCGGCTGACAACAATATACTTGCATATGTCTTTCTGGCTTTGTGTGTAGATTTATCATGTACTTCTGTTTCCTTGCAGACACGGTGTAAGCGAAGTCTTACGGTATAAGCACGGATTCTTGAACCATCTCTCATAAACAGGAATTCACCTGATGGATTCATCTGCTTTATCTTGTGCAGTATCCAGATATAATCAGTAGGGACAATGACATTCCTGATTCCGGCAGCCGTTTTCGGTGTATCTTTTATGGCATATACATCCTTTCCGGTCTCCTTATCCTTATAATGTGATTCTGTACGGCATATATGGATAACATTGCCTTCTACATCCTCAGGTTTAATAGCCACAAGTTCACCCACCCGTACCCCGGTGACAAACATCAGCAGGAGTCCAAGGTTTACGATATCAAGGTTATCCTTGAGATAATCAAGCACGACCGGCAGTTCATCCTGCATAAACACTTCGCTGCATTCATCTTTCTTGACTTTAGTGAATGCATTCCGGGAGATTTCCAGATCATTGACTACCTCCGTTATGCTGAAAGATATGAGCTTCTTCTTTTTTGCCCTCTTGAATATCCCGTACACCAGAATCCGCAGATTCCCGAAAGACTTAGCTGTCAGAGAAAAATCAGAAATTGATTTCAGCATGAATTCTTCAACATCCAGTTCCGTGATGCCTTTAATTTCCCTCTCTCCAAAAACGGAAAAGAATCTTCGGAAATCAACAGAATATCTGTCAAAACTCGCCTTGGAGATCTCCTTTGTTTCCAAACGGCTGTCTATCCACTCATGGAATATATCGGCAACCGTTGGATTGTCAGCCTGTTGAGATAGGCACTTAACGATGTCATTCTCCAAATCCGTTTTCAACTTGCGCTTCTTAAGGATTCTCCCTCCTTTGCCATCCGGAAGATATGTATACCAACAGCCATTTTTCCCCTCCCATATCTTGCAGGGATGTTTCTCTAATAATTCCTTTCTCTTGCTCATCTCTATTTTTTCTTGCACGTATGATAAATCAATCATACCATTGTCAACAGCATATTTCAATACTTCGTTTTCGCTCATTCTGTTCCAAGGAGCCGGTACGTACCTTGTGCTGGCCAGCGGCTCTCCAGCTCCTTTCCATTCTTAGATTCTCCTTCAATTGGGAAATTTGTCCTTAGTTCCTTCGATATCCAGATGACCAGAATCATTTATGCTTTCCTGATTTGTATGAAACGATTCTGCTATTTGCATGACCAAGATACAAATATAAACCTTGAAATCATGCGGTTTATAGCCTTATTTGTATATTTGCATACGTTTATAGGTCGAACAAAATATGTTCCTGTATATAGGTCTCAGACATACGCGAAGCTGTGTCCATGGTCGCTCCACTGTAATCAATTATTTCATTCCAGAATCGGATAGCCACTGGATGACCCTTTTGACAGGGAGGTTCCAAAAGCCGCAACACTCTCATTGGTAGATTTGCATCATCCATCTGCCTTTCATTCAGGAACTGATAAAAGCTGATTTTTGCCAACACTATCCTTGAAAACAAATCTCCTCTACCAGCCCACTGTCGTAGAATATCAATACTTTCAACATTCCTGTCACTTTTAGCAGGTTCATCACTCTTCAACAACTGTATGAAAGCCAGTCTGGCTTTAGCTTTGGGTACACGATGAACAATCTTATCAAAACAATGATTTGCAGTTCCCAAGTCCCTGCTGATAAGAGTTGACAGATCACCGATGCAAATCATTCCCCAGTAGTATAAAAATTCAGTACAATATTTTTCTTCTGAGTCCTTATCAATTTCCACTGAAGTTATGCATTCCTGTAATTGGGTAATTGTTTTTATCAGGGCAGGATGTTCTTTCCATGTAGTACGGTACAGCGCTTTTATGGCATCAACATCTCCGTCAAGAACCCGTTTACCCAAAAAGCTACACAGTAGACCAACTTGCGGGCCTGTGTACATAATGGCATTCTGAAACATATTAATGTCCCCTTTCCTTATTTAAAGTGCTTTACCGCCCGTTTAAAATTTTCAACTGCTTCTTTCTGATTCTGCGGTTTTCGATCTCTCTTTTCCCACTTTTTCTGCGCTCGCTGTTCCTTTTTTATGCTTTCGTCTATCAAATCCCAAATTTTTTGAGACTTCTGCCAATCTTCTCTACTATAGTTACCATGGCTATATGTCTCTTCCGATTGAAGAATTGCATTCATGATATCTGCAACCGGGAGATCATTAAGCAGTTTTCCCTCCCAGAATGTTGTTGAAAAATCCTGATAAATGTCGATATCATAAGCAATTCCGTCAATCAATTTAAATTCCTCCTCCAAGGAAATTTTCTGCATTACGGTACAAGCTCCTATTATCCGGAATTTCTCGATTTCCCACGGTTCCATCATTTTTACCCCCACTTATAACCTCTTCAAATTTTGCATCATTAAACTTGATACACTGATAAGTTTCATGATTTACATACAGCCTGTGAATGAAAGACTTTGCGCCACTAGGCAGAATGCAACCATTATCTGCAAGCTTCTTTCGTATTGCCGACTCGCTGGCAGCGAATTCTCTTCCGTTGCGTCGATAATATGCAGCCACTTGTTGGAATGCCGTATTGTTCTTCAGGTACACATAGCCTTGCTTGGTAAAACCAATTGCCGTCTGACTGTTGGGTGTAGCATAAGAATTATTTCTTGCCTGCAGTTTTTCGATATGAACCTCCTTTGTCTCCAACAGTACCTGCAGCGCTTTGAAGAATCTTTTTGTCTCGTCCAATTCAGATACACGTTCAGCTTGCTGTTCCAGAAGATTCAGAAAAATCTCTTTGGACTCAGCGGAAAGACTGTCGAATTTCTCCTCGTCGATTCCTTTTATGCTCAATGCCCAATCCAGAAATTCGGAAAATGATATATATAGCCAAGTACACATGTCACTGCTCCGATTATCCACCCAGACATCTTTCGCATTGAGTTTCTCTCTCAAGGTATTTCTTGCCTGGAGAAATTTCTGCACAAGCCTTTTACAATAGCAAGCCACACCCTGTTTGCCTATATACAAGATATAGTCGTTTACAAATGCTCGATACCTATCATGGTGTGCTTGAAGCCAAGTCAGTTTTTCCACATCAATACTTCTTTTGTCTAATTCTAAAACCAACAATCTTGCTTGTGTGGACTGAACATTAAGCTGTATCTGTTCAGCAGTTACCACGGCAATGCCATGGGCTATATTTGTGACAGTGGAGTTGTCAATTCCAGCTTTTTTAATACCACCAGAATCATCGCTGCACATCCGTACAATCTTGCTAAGTTTCTGGATCATATCATTATTCTCTGCCCGAGTAGCGCCAGGTTTATAATCATCAACAATAACCACTGAATCACGTACACTTCCGACAGTTCTGACAAGTGCTGCTGTTGTTGCCTCAAAATTTATGTCTGCTTCAACACCGTGATCATAGTCAAAAAACAAAGAAGCCAATGTAGTTTTAAATGACTGCGTAGGGGCAACCAGACAGCAGACCCCTTTAAAATAAACATCGCCCTCTATCATCCAGCTATGAACTAATGACAGAATTTCGATTGCAATCAGAGGAATCGTTACCGATGGTGGGGCAACATCCAACATCTTCAAGGCATGCTCACAAGATTCCCTCTCTGTGTCTTTCTTCCAACAACCTTTATCGCAAAGCGGATGTCCATCTACGATATAGACATTGCCGCTGTCCAATTTCCACCCAGAGTACTGATAATATTCCTCCAATGGGGCATACTTGGCCATTATTTGAATCAATGTTTTAAGATTCCAAAGTTTATTTCTTTCAAAGAGATAAGCTACTCCGAGGCTCTCAATCCATCGGCTTGAAGCCAGTTTTGAAGCATCAACTTTGATTTTCTGAGTTGGCAGGTCCTTTCCCATGATAAGGATTTCAATTTCATATAACGTATTTTCTACACTATTTATACGTAGTACTTTTAAAGGAATCGCACCAAAATTCGTAAATGGCTTTCCACATTGTGAAAAGTAAACATTTCTTCCACCATTTATAACGGTTAATTCGCCCTTATCCACTGCATACTCTTGAGTAGCCTCCTGAATCACTTGTTGAAATTTCGTTATTTCAGTGGGATTGTCTCGAATAGCTTCAATCATTTTTTGATACCGTAAGTGTAAGCTGGGAGAAGATGGTCTATCCCTACTCCTATTATTTCGTACAACCTTAAGTGTATCATCTTTCCTTTGCTCCATTCCTTCCATTGTCTTGCACCTTTCCAGTTATTTTAAGCCGAAGAAATGCTGAAAACCCAAGAATCTTTTTTCTTTTCTTACAATTCATGATATAATCCTTTTAGGGTTCTCATCCTCATTGGCTTCATGATATAAATATATCAAGATACATGGGTGCAAAGAACTAGACATATGGGTGCATTTAAGGTGCAACAAACATGGAAAGGAGAGCAATCATTTAATGACATTCCGTTCTTACATAAATGCTATAAACCGCATTATTAAAATCAGTCAATCCAAAATTGTTATGGAGCTTTTTAAAGAGGCCGGAGCTTCCGCGTATGTTTTAAAGGAAACCGCTAAATCTTGGCTTAAACCTGATGGCAAAGGACATAGGAATTGTAGAATTCATGATTATTTTCCAGAAGATAAATTAGATGAAACTCATTTTATTAAATATCTACAGATCAGAGTAAATACATCATGGAAAGCGCTGCAAGAGATCTTTCGTTCAATAAACGATGATGGTATCATTGATGTTAATACGGATAACCCAGATGTGTTTTATTGGAGTTTGCTGAACCAATTCCAAAAGATATATAATCTTCCTTTATCTGAACCAGATAAAAGTAATGATATGGATACAAAACACCATTATCAAGAAAGCATCATAAGTACAGACACATCGCCTGTTGTTTTAAATACTACAGGCATAACTGAAATTGCCATACCTCAAGAATGCAAATTATGCCTTTATTGCGAAAACTGGAAAGGCAATACACATGATTCATGCCAAAATGCCACTGGTACATTTGGGAGGTGCATCAAGTACAGCAAGGATATGTTGTCTACAGCCGGAACCAACTGTATTGAATTCATCCCAGAGTATAATCGAATTGCAATGAATACCTTGTTGAGAAATACCTCTATCGGCATTGGTTCCACATTCGCTATGCCTGATAAGAAAGGTATAAGTAGATAAATTTATATGCCCTAAATTTGTGTGTGTTAAAATTCGACATATCTATCAATCCAGATATCCTATATCAGAAATTCATACGCTTCACTTCGTAAAGAACATTTAATTGACGTGGGGTGTCATTACCCCACGTCAATGATTATCGCATCATCTCATTTTCACATAATATATGTATTATTACTTATATAATTTATATCATATACATACTTGATTCATAATCAATATTTATAGTACTAATCACATACTATAGAGATAAAATATCCAGTATTATGATTCATTGATTTACTACCAATATTGCGTAAATAAATTATTACTAATGATATCGGCGCCATCAAAAGAACACTTATCACATGGGAACTTATCAGGCAGACCGCCACCTCCTGATTGCTTATCTGTATCAGAATACCATGGTCACTGACATACAACACATTTATCACATAAGATGTTCTGAGGTCATACGTATCAATGTATGCACATATTATCAATAAGATGATACTGTTGAAGTAAGGATCGAAAAGTGATCTTACTTTCTTTTTTGTCTCTCTCTTATGGCTGATTGAGGGAGATAGAGACCTTAACAAATGTACTTTTGATGTTTTTATTATTATTGCGAGTAATCTATCTTAGTATCTTATTTCAAATGAAAATGTAAGGAGAAATGAATTATATGCGTTCGTCATTAGGTTTTCACACAATGAAACTATCCATGTATCTAATAAAAACAGATCAACTACTCGAAGATTTCAAGAAGTACAGTAAACAGACAAGATCTATCCAAATATATCCAGACAAAAATGGAGATACAATAATCAGGTTCTTTCCTAAAGACAACGGAATAAAATGGTCAATATGTCATAATGTATGGATAAATAAAATGAATGGCAGTGTTGATATCATAAATGTGACTATAAATCCCAAAATATTGTCTGGTACTACCGATTACATCACAGCTGCGACATACCATGATCTGAATGTTGCAATTACAAATTTTAACAGTATATCAAAACAAATATCACCATTGTTAAACACCTTTGATTTCTATACGTTAAATCGGATTGACTATTGCATCAACTTTGACTTGAACGAACTAATAGGTGAATATGATCCTGAACTGATCATGAACCTCATTGGGCGAAGTGACATACCTCGTTATTATAAAAAATGGTCTAAATATGATAATATTGCGCACAGGCAGAAAAGCAAGCCGGGTAGCTTTTATCTGATAAACGAGTCCGTGAATGTTAATTGCTATAGTAAATATATGCAGCTGCAAGCACGTTCACAAGAAAATATGGAAAGAGGATATCCACCAATTTCACAAGAAATAATGGATGGCGCAAGGAGTATCATCCGTTTCGAGATCCAGTGCAAATACCATAAAACTTACGCACTATCTAACATGGCCCAAAAATCCGGGAACCTAGACTGCAACAAGTATAAATCTCTGCTTGCCCCTGATAAATGTAATCAAATAATTGAATATTATTTTAACCGGATAATCGGAAAAGGAGACTGGTACACACTACACGAGGCCATCCAAATAATAAAAAGCCATGGATATAACAGTCAGCATAAAAAACGATTGATTGATGCCCTACAGTTAGTGAGCCAATGTCGCAGTGTGGCCAAAGCAAAAACATTTTATCAGGGCAATGAACTGGAGTCTTTCAAACGAACCTTGAAAGAATTATCCATACTCGAAATTAACCCTGTGACCATCCCGAGAGAATGGGACACCAAGCATATCCCCAACCTTTTGCGTGTATACAATAGCAAAATGTATGATGAATGGTCTATGAGCTTCTGCCAGCTCCTTACATCTAAGGAACTCCGCCAACTGTATAAAAAACCATAATGTCCCCTACTTTTCATTATAATACTGTAGCATATAGACAGAATATAATGTATTAGGAGTCCCACTTTGGCGGCATGAAATTACTATATTATATTTCATTGTAACCAGTATAAATATGACAAGTATGCCCAACGAGTACATAAAAAACAGGATATCTTATATACATGAAGTATCCTGTTTTTAAGTACTGGCGAGGATTTTTTACCATTCCTACGATATTCTAACCTTTGCCTGCATTTTTGCTCCAGATTGATCTATTCCATATTGTCCCACAATTCTTTTTTGTACTTATAAAAGCTCTTCCTCGAAATCCCCGCCTGTCTCATGGTCTCTGCATCTGTCAGGGAACCTCCGAAAGATCTGTTGTGCCTAAGGATAATCTCTTTCGCCGCCTTTGATTTTTTCGTCTCATAAGTCGCTCCTCTGGGATGCCCAATCTGTTTTCCGTTGAGCCTTGCCGTCTCAATACCCTCCCTGGTTCTCTGGTGCAGGTCGGATACCTCCTTCTGTGCCTGCTCAAAGGCAATGCGTATCTGTTCCCTCGCAAGCTCCATCAGATAATGGTTCACTCCATCCAGTATCAGGTCAACCTTGTCCCCGGTAAGTGCTACCTGATTCGTCATTGCTCTTCTATAGGTCTCCGTATTGATGTGCGGCTCCTTCAGGAACACGAGAGATACATCCTTATGGAACAACTCTTCATAGAGCTGGAACCCCTCTTCCGAATCCCTGCTCATACGGCTGACGGAGTCAAAGATGATGGTATCCCCCGGATGCACCTTCTCCAGAAGCTTCTCCAGTTCCTTCCTCCCCTGAAATTTAGTACCTGTATAGGTCTCCCTGACAATAATGGATTCCGGATATGCCGTCTGTATGTTCCGTACCTGACGCTCGATGTTCTGTTTCCCCGTACTGATTCTGCAGTATCCATACTGCCTCATTTCACCTTTTCCATCCTTTCCGCCTCGTTCCTCACCATTTCCTCAAAAGAAAGGCTTCTCTCACCTGTGAATCCCCATTCTCCATCGGAATCAATGAACCCCTCCGTCCATTCCGGATAATCAACCGGGAGTTCCCCAGTGGTCAGGAATGTTCCATAGAAATTGACAAGGATTCCCGGCTTGTACCTACAGGGTATTCCGTCACTGTCCCCATCTGCCAGTTCCCAGAAACGGAACCACTCAGGGACAGAGGCACGGTCAATCCTCAGATCATTGAAATATCCTGACACACCCCTGATCTCCATGGGCGTCCACATCTCCGTTCTTGCATCATGCCTCATACTTTCAACTCCTCCTACTGTTTTAAACTGTAATGCTCATCCATCTCCAGAACGTCATCCAGACAGTACCCGGTTTCCTTCAGCAGAATATCCAATGCCACAGCAATCCCATCGTCATATCCCTTTGCATATTCATCCTCAGCATCACATCCCCCTGCACCATGGATTCTTCCTATGGCTCTTTTTACAA
The DNA here is from genome assembly GCF_024623325.1 of Acetatifactor muris. Lineage (GTDB taxonomy): Bacteria > Bacillota > Clostridia > Lachnospirales > Lachnospiraceae > Acetatifactor > Acetatifactor muris. The sequence goes on along the minus strand of NZ_JANJZD010000006.1, from coordinate 193,943 downwards.
CGAACCCAGATATGCAGCTATCTTTGGAATCTCCATTTTCAGTATTCCTACAATGGCTCACGGCACATGATCTTGTACATTTTTCAACATCCTGCCCACAAGAATCTGAATCACCCTTTGCCCCTGCCTCATCCTCTGCAAAGTGGAAAGTGGGATTCCTTTTCCTTGCCTCACATCCAGCAAGCCATTCCCGAACTGCCCTTGTACAGTGTTTCTGTCCTGCAGTAAACGTACCATCAGAGAACACAATCCCCATGTCACTGTCCTCAATCAGCTTAATCCAGTACACATAGCCGCCATACTCCGGCCTGACTGAAATCTCATATATCCAGTATTCCGTATCACACTTGGGAAACGAAAGCAGGTTCCTCCCATGTTCAGAACTGTAGTCCACACGCATCTGCCCGAAAATCCAGTCCTCCAGTTCCTTCAAATCCCTGAACTGCTCCCTCAGTTCTTTTTTGTGGTAATCGTTCCAATACTGTATCATCCTAACTGTGATCATCTTATACATCCTCCGCTTCGAGTCTTCATCCTATTTCACATCCGCCATCACACCATTTAATCAGATTACAAATCTTCATTTCCTATATCGACGCTGAATCCAACACCAATCTCTTGCAGACCTTTGTTCATTACAGTCTCTTAGATGTTATGGGTCTTTGCACTTGGGTTGAAAACCTATCTTCATTACTACATTGAAACAAAAGAAACATGATAACACACTCCATCCTGTCACTGATTCCATCATGGAGCACGGCAAGAGGTGGCAACTCTGACGTTCGCCAGAACTGCCACCCTGTATCTGCTGTTTTTACCCCCTAAAACACAATGCTTTTACTACTTTTTCAGCTAACATCAGAACTGCCACCAATTCCATTGTTCTCCATAAAACTATAATAAGCCCCATTCCTACCGATTATGATGTGGTCCAACAGCCCTATATCCAATAGCTCCCCCACTTCCCTGACCTTCTTTGTTGTCTCTTCATCTTTCCGGGATGGTGTCGGGTCACCACTGGGATGGTTGTGGAACAGGATGATATTTACAGCATTGCTGATGATTGCCACCTTGAATATCTCCACTACAGAGGCAGGGCAGCAGTTCACAGTACCCCTTGCCACCACATCAATGTTCGTTGCCCGGCCACCTGAATCACAACAGACGACCACGACATGCTCCCTGTTGGAGTGCCTGATGATGTTCCTTTCTACCCATTCTGCAGCTTTCCGGGATGTAATAAGGTCTTCACGGAGATATTCCAAATATTCATCCACCACTACCTGCAGGCTTACAATGGGTATCCTGGTATGTCCATCTATCTTCTCTGTTGTCTCAAATGCTCCCATCACGTTCCTTCCAATGCCTCCACCTCAGATCTTTTCTCATCAATCAGCTTCAGTATGAAACCTTCTGTGACAAACCCGGCTATGAACCCATTGCTGCGCAGGACCCTTTCCTCCATGTCATCTAACATCTCCAGTACTTCCTTTTTCGTCATGATTCCCGTTCCTCCTCCAATCTCTGCGACTGTCTCCATCAGCCAGTATAAGAAGACTGGATCTCTGTCTCCAGTCTATTGACAGATACCTCATACGCCACCCGCTTCTCCGTTTCCGTCTCCGAAAGTTTCTTACTATACTCCCGGCTCTGGATTCTCCCCGTCACATTTACTGCAGAACCCACATCCAGTCCGGATGCCAGTACCGCATCCTTTCCCCATACGATACAGGGGATATAGTCGGATTTTCCGCAGGGCCTATTCACCGCCAGGAGGAGATCACAGATTTTTCGTCCCAAAGGCGTCTTCCGGTAGGATGGGGGCTTGCACAGGAATCCTTTCAGAAAGACACGGTTGTTGCTCCCATAATCCGTACATTCCCCCTCCAGAAAGCGGATTTCCTGTACGAATACGGAAAGTTCCAGATGGCTCTCCCCACCCTCTTTCTTGTTATAAGAACGGAACTGCCCCGTGATCTCCACGATACTGTCCGAATAATCCCTTTCCCCATCTACAAGCTCCTCAGGAAACATCAGGGGAACGGCATCCATGATGCCGCTGGCACGGCAGACAAGGATATCTGTCCGGAAGAACCTCTCCCCAAACATCTCATGGCTATAGCTGAATCCTGACATGATCTCACCGATTACGCATACCCCGTTGTTCTCCATTCTCTCATCCTTCATTGTATCTTTCCTCTCTTCCTAATCTCTTGTAATTACCGGAGTCTCTGCCTCTACAGAGCCATCAGACATCCACATCTCCGTACACTCAAAGGAATACATGTTCTCATCACATTCCGGGCAGTAGTACGGATATTCTTTACGCAGCCGCCTTTCCCTTTCCCTCTGTACCTCTGAACCACATCTCCTGCAGACAACCTTTCTGCAGGTTTTCCGTTCCGTTCTTTTCCGCCCCCACTTCTGAAACGGTATGATGATGCTCCATAATATAAAATGAGATACACATCCACCCCTCATACAATCACAACCCTCTTTTCTGCCCTGTCATAACGGTAAAGGGTATCTGACAGCACCTCCTCCGGGGCCACCTGGGTACTGTTCACATCTCTGATCATCTTTTTCAGCGCTTCACTATCCTCATTTCCCATATCCGGGATAATGATTGTCTCATGGATAGAACTGGGGAGGATATAGAAGTCACTTCCCATCTCTTCCGCCATCTTATCTAATACACCCGGATAGAGGATGCAGACGGCTCCACGGGTTCTCTTATTGTTGGTCAGCACTTTCAGTGGAATCCCGCAAGGCATCTCCATAGGATTTTCTATACCCGCATCCTCCCCTGACCCTATCATTTCCTCCAGTATCTCTCCTAATCCTCTACATTCCCACGGAAAGAGCCTCTGTGTGTTGCGCTCCGCCAGAGCGGACAGTTCCATTATGTTGCTCCTCCACATTTCCATATGGGAGTCATAAATCAGGATTATCCCATCACCCATTTTCTCATCATGGTAGGCATAATAGAAACAGATAGCCAGATCCAGAAACTCAACATGGGGGATACCCTTCAACATCTCCTCGTTCCCCTTCCTCCCGATCAGGCAGTAGCATATCCTGTCACGCACATTTACAAAGGATTTGAAAAAATCCATTTTAATCTCATCCGGCAAGGTGTCCCTCCGGTAAACAGCCAGCAGCTTCCTGACAACCTCTTCAAACGGAAGGCCCGACTCATATGCCTCCAGGAAATGCTCCAGATAAATGGTCGGAACCACTGTCTGCCCTTTTGACAGAATCAGCAGCCCATGTAAGAGGATGCCGTTATTCTTCCTCACTTCCCTGACCTCTGTACGGAACCCTTCACCCAGTTCCCTCTCCACTTCAGCGCATACTTTCTTCGCAAAAACTTCCATATCCATTTTCACTCACTTTTCATCCTTTCATCAAATACAGAAAAGGAGCCGATGGTAAGATGATTCTCCTCTCCATAGCTCCCTTTCCGAAATTACTGTATCATTGTTGTACTACTTCCATTACATCTTCCACACACCCTATGCCGCACTCCCTGATGTCCTGTTCTTGGGCTTGGTCTGTTTCAATGCGGCAATGGACTTATTGTATATCTCAGGTGTCATCTGGCTCATGTCCTCAATCCCATAACGCTTCAGTACTTCGTCCAGAGTTACACCAGTCCTGTTCAGCTCCGCCATCAGTACGATTTCCTGTGGCCCGCTGATACCCGATTTTCTATTGCTACTATCTCTGGAATCTGTACTGCGCCTTCCCTTTTGCCCATTCATGGGTTCCTGATTCTGGCTTCCCGCCAGTGACCTTTCCTGTTCCTCAACAGAATCCTTATCCTGTATTTTCCTCTGACCGGCTCCGTTTTTCTGCTCCGTCTTCTGTTGGTTCCGCTTCTGTGGTTTGTCTCCCTGACAGGTACTGCCGCACTGTCCCAATGTATATACTGTCTGGCCATGGGAATCCTTGATTTCAAGAGCCACAATCTCCCTATTGTCATTGAAAGAGATTGTACTTACCGAGAACCGCTCATTGGAAAAGTATTTATCCCCTTTCTTCTGGATGTTTGTCTTTGCTGCCGGAATCCAGATGAACGGTGCCGAATACAGTTCCCTGCCAATGCCCCAGTTGAAGCAAGCCCTCTTGAAACTGTCCGATGCCTGGGTTTTCTCCTTCTCCGTATATCCAGTGGTGCCCACATCCTGTTTGGATATCCACTGGCCGGATTCACGGTCAAGAACTTCCACCGTACAGTAGAGGTTCCCGTCTATGCACTGGTGGCTCCGTTTCCATCCGAATGCCCCGAATGTCTCGTCAAGGATGCGCTGGTCAACCCTTGCATCCTTATAGAGCAACAAGCTTAATCCTTTTTCATTAATTACAGATATACGGCACTCAATCTCTTCCGCCTTAAGCAGCCTTATCAATCCCTGTTCCATGTTTCACTTTCACCTCCTCCTTGTGCTCCGGATTCCCCATCTCCGAAAGAGCCTCCAGTTCTCCACACGCATACTCCCTTAGTTCATCGAAGAAGCCATCCTCCCGTGAGAGCCATTCCTGATAGATATGTTCCAGTATCCAGAAAGAAAGGCTCAGGAGCTTTCGCATGGTATCGGAATCCAGATTTTCAACGTGCATCATGAAGATTTCATAGAGGTTCACATAAATCTCAATCTCATAAGAGGACTTGAAGATATCCTCTTTCCCTTTCTGGAGCATGGAATCCCTGAAAAGCTGCAGCTCGATATACAGCCTCTTTGATAGCAAGTCCCTCAATCCATTTTCATCCATACCGATATCCCCTATGCCGCCCTCACTTCAAACCGTCTGGAATGGGAGACCTTCGCATAATCCGAATAGATCTCCGGACGTTCTGCTTTAATCCTCTTCGTATCGAGCCTTGTGGAATCCACGTTCCCCCATGACACACGGTAACATTGGCTGCTTGCGGATTCGTTGTCCCCCATGAAGAGCTTCACTTCCTGCTCAATCTGTTTCTGTTCCTCCTGCAGTTCGGAGATGAACCCCAGGATTTCCTCCCTCCGTCTCAGCTTCTCGTCAAATCCCACAAGCTCAATCCTACTCTCTTTCCTTGCCGTATGGAAATACTGCTCCAGGACTTCATCACAGGCTTTACTTCCATCCGGCGACGGGATGACCCTCGGAACCACATGATCACTCCAGAAGTTCTCTTCCAGTTCGATCAGCCTGCCAATCAGGTTGTCATCCCACTCCAGTTTCCGGTAGGTGAACTCTTTCCCTAAGATCACGGCTGCGATATACCATGTACGTCTCCCGGTGACCGCCATGTAATGGCAGCACTGCATCACATAATGGAGAGGGATGTTCCCGTCCTCCCATTTGTCCGCATTATAGATGCTCGCCGTCTTACATTCCAGCCCTGCATCCTCACCTACTACCAGACGGTCAACATCCGCAATCATGAAAGGATGCTCCGAACTCCTGTACATGAAGTTGGATTTCCTGACCTTCAGACCGGTGGCCTCCATGAACCTCTGCGCCACATAATCCTCAAGGTCATGGCCAATCCTGACTGCTTCATTGTCAAGTTCCTCCACTTCCTCACTGGTCTTGTCCCGGAACACCTTCATAGCGCTGCTGTAGGGGTTGACACCACAGATGGCCCCTGCATCGGAACCACCGATTCCCGACTTCCTCAGACGGAGCCATTCTATGTTGCTGACTCCTGACAACGGTATTTTTTCAAACATAAGATTTCTCCTCGCTGTTGTTTTTATTTTTTACATCCTGAAAAACTAGGGTGACCCAGAGCAGAACAATCCCGGCCACCCTCTGTTTCCTGACCCTCTATTTCTTAATCGAGATCACCAAACTAACCTTACCTTTCCACAACCAATACTGTATCTGATGGAGATACCCTCTATCTCTGTTCAGGCTGCCCTTACCATCTGATATGCCTTGTCGATAAGGGGGTTCCCGTCAACGGTGCGGGCAAACAGGTTCTCATTATAATTGGCTGTCCTACGGAGCGGGTCCGCATGGGTGGCGAAATCGGACACCGCATTGACAAACCGGTAGGCATTGTTCCCCACCTTCTGCAGGTCAGGGGCATCGTAGTAACGTCTCATCATATCCTCACGGAGACGGATGATGTTCTTGCTCTGGATGGGGGTAGGTTCTTTCTCCATGGGTAAAAGCTGCTCGATATATTCCTTCACCTGTGCATCCGTTATCTTCTGTCTCCTGAGTTGCTCGAACTCCACCCCGAGGCAGTCCATGTACTCCTCCGCCATGAAGAGTGTGTCCTTCGCCTCCTGTATCTTGTCCTGGATGTTGCCCGTGTGGATCATGCTGAAGCTCCTCTTTGCTGTGTTCAGTGCCAGGTTCAGGGTATTGTTGCACACGACCCTCACCGGGGTAATCGCCACCTTCACGGAACCGGAGCCGTCATGGGTGTTGCTGAACACCAGATAGGGGCTGATCCTCTCCCCTGCGATGATGTACTCTCTGGGGAGCCTTGCAAGGAGCCATACCTTCTTACCCTCCTGCAGGGAGCCTGCAGTCTCATACTGTACACCCCTGCCCAGCAGTTCATCTGTGAAACTGAACGCATCCACGTTCTGGACTACCTTGTAACGGTCTGACACCACACCCAGTACTTTCCTGTCGGAGCTTCTTACGTTGGCCCTGTAACCCTCCACCACCTTGCTGAAGTTCGTGTAGATGGGTTCCTGTACCACTGTCCAGTCAAGGCCCGCAAGCCTGATGGCGTCCGCTGATGTGGGTGCCTCCTTCACGATGATTCCCAGTCCATGCCAGGGTTTCTCCCTTACCGAAAACATTGTCTCTACATTTGCTGACATTTCTTTCATCTCCTTTTCTTATGATTTTTGAATTCTAACCAACATCCATTGTTGATGGGCATAGAGAAAGGACTCCCTCTATAGGAAGCCCTTCCCTTAGTCCTTACTTTTTGTTCTGCCGTCCGATTGGTTCTGTTTTCCCATCTTTTCAATGGTCTTTGCCGCCGAAAACAGTACCGACAATGCCGCAAGCACTGCCTTTAAGATCTTCTTTTTTGACATCTGTATCACCCCCATTCCTGTCTGATACTTGTAGAATATATATCCAGGATGGGGTGAGATACGGTATGGAACCAGAGTATGATTCGGCTTTTGGTTTGATGGGAACATAGAATTGTCACGGTTTTATTTCATCTCGTTTTTGGGAACAGCGCCATTTCCTGACCGTTCCCTTTTAAACCGTTCATATGTCTTGTAGCCGTTTGCCTTACACTGGGGACATGGGTTTGTTGCTGTATGTACCAGCCCTAATGTGTACGGACATTTGGGGCATGGCGGTTTTATCCTGTAAATCAGGTTCATCTTACTGCCTCCTACAGAGTGGTATAGACCAATGCCTCCATGAACAAAGAGCCATTATGACATACTTATCTCAATCATCGACCATAGCTTTTCTTATGACCTATGCAATCAAAAGAATGGCAACAATTGGATTCAAATAATCCAGATCTTTATTCATCACATCATCTGAAATGTTTAATACCAACAATGCTTTTCCTATGTGTCACTATATTAATATATAAGAGACATGCAATGATAAATTAATGTACAATTTGGAACTGATCTTATGACGACCCCTCTATTTTATCGATACGATACATCAAAATCCTTCACCTTGTGTCAACAGCGAACGATAAGATCTTAATTGTTGTCTCCACTGTTATTTTCCATACTGTCTGCCAGTTTTTTGCAGTGGTACCAATCACTGTCACCACTTCTAAGGCTTTCTCAAGTTCCTTATCACCCATATGCTAGTTTATAAAAAAGGCAATAAATATTCTTATCAGAAACCCTATTGCTGCCAATATTAATGTCAAACTGCCAAGCCCAGCGAACAACGCACAGACAATAGTCACAACACCACTCACAGTACTTTCCGTATTCCCACAATACGGCATCAACATTCCGCTCACAATCAAGGCTTCTATACCTACAAATAGGCTCATCAGCCAAAATTTGGTTACAGGATGTTCGACCCCACAAAGAAATGCAGAAAGTATTTTAGCCACAATAGCTATAGGGATTCCGAAGAAGAAGAACCTGCTCACAACGTTCAATCCTACTAATGAAAGTGTAATACCTGCAATTGCATCAAACAACGCTATACGAATAAACGGCAATTTTGACAATCTTTCTACAAAACAATCGAACCTATAGGATTTGTTTAAACTGGGATCAATGTATGCCATAATATATAATCTCCTCTCATATAAGCTGTTTTTAGTTTCGCTTCTTTGACAACTATATACTTACGAACTCATTAAATAGTTAAATGATATCCATCACCTATTAATTCAGTAAAATTATAAATGTATAGAGTTTTTCCCTATCTCTTTACATACTTGCTGGCTTCATTGCTCATTTGAAATCTTGAACATGCCGAATAATTTGCAGGCTTTGGCACGCCTCCTATTGATAGGCAGCGCCCTTTTGTACGTTCATTAAACTCTACTTGGTAGAAACCATGACTGTGTAATTGTGCGTTCCCCTCCCAATAGTGACAGAATGCACAGACATTACAGCCATAATTATCTGCTCTAGGTAAACCATGTAGCATTTATGTACCCCTCCCTTTGTACATTATCAATTTCATTTACTCCAGACAGAATACTCACTGTCATTTTATCGTACTCAAATTTCTCTTGTTCTAAGTATGTCAGCAGCAGACATTTCCATTCCGCTCCATACTGGATAATTTCATTGGTTTCCTTTCTGGAACTTGTCCGTCAGTATATTGATACTCCTGCGGAATATTGAATTGTGAATTTTTAAATTTAACTTGACATTTGTTTACAATCTTCTGTGCTGCAATGCCATTACATTTAACGTTTATATCATGCAAATCCGATACACTTATTGACAGTATCTAGCCTATATTGGTATAATAATTACTCATCTTCATTTTCTTTCCGACGCTTGCTCAACAACCCTTCAATCACTCTCGCCGAATATCCCCCTGCCCTCGCAATCTTGGCACGCTCCCGTCTATCCGGCTCATTTTTCGCAAGATCAGCAATGAATTCTGGACGATATAGCCTCATTGGGCAGTCAATCTTATCTCCGTGATAATGTGTATATAGTTTCAGCATGGCATCACGTCCGAGTAACTCAAAAAGTTCCAGATAACTATCATTCAGAGCCTCAGCCTCATTACCAGAGACCTCAAATATATCATATATAATCTCATCATTTATATTGTTAAAATCAATCTTTTGCATCGTATCACCTCCCATCTCATTGAATCATAGCATCATTTAATGACATAAATCCAATCATAAAATGAGTTTTTATATGCTACATAAACAGAGAATATTTTTGATAACATAAAATGCAACATTTTATGTAAAATACATATTCTATCTTTATATTGTTGAATTCGCATTTCACACCGCATAGCCACATATACTTACTTTTGAGAACATTTCTTTTCCATGATTCAGCCTGGCCACCATTCCCCTTTCATCTGCTGATAATTGTAGCTGTTTGTCGAGCCGAACAACAGTTGCGCATCCGCAATATCTGATTGCAGACATGCAATTTTACCCTCATATCAATCACTTCAGATACCATATCTGCAACACTTTACTTGCAATGAGCAACACAAATGCAACAGGCACCCCTATCAGGAGCGCCCATCACATATGAATCATTTTTCATTTTGACTGAGCCATCATCCCTGAAGCTTCAGCCAATGAAATCCAGAACCCCCTGAAGCTCACTTGGCAATGAATCACACACATCTGGCAGATCTGTCCCATTTGACATAGTTCCTGACGATATGGATGAAGTACTTACTGTACCAATTCCTGCCACAAGGGCACCCACCAGTTTCATTCCCTGCACCTGCATCTCCTCCCGGATGGCTGCAAGCATCTGGTTATGGAACTCCTGTCTGTCAGCGATTTTGATGTTCAGGCTGAAATACTCATCCAACACCCTCTTCACATAAGCCGTCAGGGAGGACGCACTTCCAGATTCCTCCACTAGTTTCTCATACAGCTCCCTGTCAGCCTTGTCATCCATGTTGAAACGGATGAATACAGATTTCTGGTTCTCCGCCATCATGCCACCTGCTTCCCCTCTATCTGCCCTGCAAGGAACTCATACCCCTTTGCATTGGCACACAGATCACAGTCATATGCCGTATGGCTCCGGTATTTTCCGGCATAGTCACGGAACAGCAGCGCACCTCCACCCACATAGATGATGTTGATATAATCCATGCTGTATCCCCTCTCCGCAAGCTCCAGTTCCAGAGAACACATCTTTTCCCGCAGCATACCACGGATAAGCTCCGAATAGGCACCCGGGAGATTGCTGTCCTCTTTCAGGGCAATCTTCATGATCTCATGCTCTGGCATATCCTTTCCGGTCTGGACCTTCATCTCCCGTTGGATTTCCTTTATCCATTTCACCATGGCCTTTTCAATAGTGATAGACTTGCTCTCTATGGGGAGACCGTTCTGTACATACACCACATCTGTGGTCTTACTGCCGATATCCACAATCAGATAGTCGCCTTTCATGTTCCCGAGCCTTGCGGCAATGGCAGAATAACATTGGGGACAGACAATCACCTTCCCTATCTCAACGGAATAGTCTTCTCTTTCATATGAGAATTCCAGTCTGTTCTGTCGGTTGTAATAGTCGATCAGTTTCGGCTTGTCCCGACCGTAGTTTGAAAAGGGTAAGCCAACTGCAAGAATCACCTCTGCCTTACAAATTCCTGTATCCCTAAGTTCCATGGCAACAGCTACCATGGTTCGTAGCCGTGCATCATCATCCGAAATCTTATCCTCCGTAATGGCTGCCCGTCCTTCCCCCACCTTGAAGTATTCCCCATCATAGAACAGGGAATTTTCTTTCAATGTAGGTTCTGTGGTTCCCAACATATGTATGCCATTGTCGAATACATGGTTTGCTGTTTTACAGAGCTGATATCCGTCATCAAATCCAATGATGTACTTCCCTTCCTTTAATCTGATCATTGTGTCTCCTCACTTTCTTCCTCTCTGCTGAAGTGTTTTTCCTCTCGTGTGGCATTGTCCCTGATAACTACCTTTGGATATTCCTTCAACAGATCATCCTTTCGATTTAGGGCATCCTCCATGTCGTTACACGAATAGCACCAGTTGAGTGGTTTCCCATTTTCATCAAATGCCCTGACATCTGCCCCTTCCCATGTGAAATCATCCCGATTCTTGTTGACATATGATGCTTCCTCGATAATGAAGTCCGCCAAAAGATCTGCCATGATGTGCATTGCATCATTGCTGCTATCCAGTGTTTTGAAAGTCCCGAGATCATGTGTTGATCTTTCCCCATCCGAAAAATACACAATCCACAAGTCCAGATAGATTCCTTCGCTACTGCCATAGTCAAGATTGTTCTTCAAATCAAATTCATAGTTCCTGATAGGAATCGGCTTGTCTGTTGCCAAACCGTAATCCAGAATATCCGGCAATTTGCCTTTTTCCTTTAAGATATCCCGAATTTTCTCAAATAGTTCCTTTGTTGTCATTGGTCTTTTCATAGTCTGCAATCCTCCTGAATAAAAAATCCCCATGCCACAACTGGCACAGGGACTATATATAGTATCACGATAAGAATATATATTTGAGCCGATCACTCATACGACATATATTTACTGATGTTCGTAAGAAGTGTTCAACTACGACAAATGCCATTGGATATTTTTGAATACAGTGCATAGCACACAAATAATTCTCAACCATATCCTTGATAAGTGCTCCGTTCCTTAATTCTTCCTCCATTCAAATGTTGAACAGTTCCAAAACATGATGTTATCTGCATTTACAATAAATTCTTTGTTTTTATAATCTTCTGTATCTTGCTTTTATAGATTTTTGTCTGTAGTTGTATAGTCATAGTAGGTTTAGAAGATAATCAGGAAAGCTAAAATATATGCAAAAAGCATATACTATTAACAATTTGCAAATTATATATCCTTTTCATGTATGCAAATGCGTGATATACTTTGTCCAGAAAATGCGATATAATGCCAATCGGAAGGAGTGGTAAAAATGTCTTATCAAATTGACAATCAAAAAATAGGAACTTATATTTCCGGATTAATTGAACGAGAATTTGAGTCCGCACGACAATTCTGCAGCGTATATCTTCAAACACGCGATGGAAATAATCCAACAAGAGAAGCTATACAAAACATGGCGAACCGTCTATCCCAAATAAAAAAAGGCACAAAAGCAATCCAAATTGAAGATTTGCCAATCTTTTCAGAATTACTTCATGTTTCTTTTGAACAGATATTGAGTGCCGGAGAACATGGCGAACCTAAAAACAATAGAATGACAAATTATATCATAGCTCAGTCACATAAAAAGTCTGAATGGGTTGCCTACATTGAAGAGAAAGATAAGCCTATCCTTAACCCAGACGAATACGGAAAAACCATATTGGACTATGCAATCACATTTGGAAATTATGATTTGCTGAAGTTTTTAGTAAACGAAAAATATATATGGTTTGACAGCAGAAAAGATAATGATTATGTTATGACATTTGGTGCAGGGACGAGTATCCAGCGCATTAAATTTGAGGAGCGTGATAACGGTGTTTTTATACGTAAACCTGATATGGATGATTTACAGTATAAGCTTGCAACAGAAGATCAGCTAAGAATGTATATTATCTCGTTTGCTGCAGACTACAATGACTTATCTATGCTGGAAAAACTGAGGGCAAGGGAAATCCCTGAGTTGTATTATAAAGCACATTATCTGTCTTGTGCCTGCCCAGATTTTGATGCGCATTATGATAAAAAAATGGTTAATCATATAGCGAAATCTAGTGACAAGATATTGGATTATTTCACAGATCCTTTTGAAATACGAGATCGCATTCGATATAAGAACGGAAGCAACCGTAAGCATATATTTGTGTTTCCGTATATTTCCCAACTGTTAGATATGTTGATTGAAAACAATAGCCCTTTTTTAAAAACAGCATTGGAAAAAGCCATTGGACACAATGATAATACATGGGAGAAGCTGAAAGTATTAATAAAGGAATCTGTTAATAATGGCTGCTATTATGGCGATTATTGGAAAAAAGAAGTTTATTTCCATGAAAACGGAAATATTGTTCATTTTAGAGATACGCTTGCAGTTATAGGGATTATCACCAATATCGCTAAAACAACAAAAAAATCTACAAATAGCCAGATAAGCAAGCTTATTAACAAATTAAATGATTTGTATAATAGAATTAGGTATATTACAGAGGAAGATACAGTATTGCTGCAGAACAAGTGAGAAAGCCTCTGCCAAATAAAAAGCTGAAACCGTTTGACATTGTTGAAGGTAAAAACATTTTTTAGAAGCAACTGCTCGTTTATGGAAAGTAGGAAGATTTTTTAAGAATGGCTATGGAATATCATACGTGCAAGAATCTCCTTCCTTATATATTCTCGATAACGAGTAATCAAGAGTAATCAGATACAATGCCCGAAAACCATTGATCTTGTTCTGTTTACTCAATTACATGTGGAGTTCGAGTCCCGTCTATCGCTCTTCTTTTTATGTAGCGGAATCCCATAGAATGTGGGATTCCGCTGTTTCTTGTGTACACGTGTTCTGATTACGCTTTCGAGCTTTTGAGGATTAGCCGCTTCCCTTTCTTCTTCGCCGCATTTGGCAGACAGGTGTACCAGCGTCTGTTACTTTCACCCTGTCATATCGTACTGAATTCCTTGATGTGCTTTTGGATAATCTCTTTCCTGTCCATATCTTCCTTTACCTTATCCGGCATATTCCCTAGATCATTAAGATTATATACATCCTGCAGAAATTGCAAGAGGCAGTTTTCGATTTTAAGTATTTGCGTTCCGCAATGCGCGTCTCTTTTTATCAGATTGATGATGAGGTTCCTATTGACAAAAGAACCTGGGGGGGTACTCTATAGGTGGATAAATCCCTGAACGGATTTCCGGAGAAAGAAGCTCAACAAGGAGGAGACGGACATGAAGAAGAAAATCGTGATGGCATTGCTGATAACAGCAATGACGGCCAGTGCTTTTGCCGGCTGCGGAAACAGGATGGAGGGGGACGGCAGGGTGCAGGCCATGGCGGATACAGAAAGCAGCCAGGACGGGAATGCTGACAGTCAGGAAAGCGGGGCAGAGGGAACAGGGGCTATGGAATCCGAACCGGAGGAAACGGCGGAACCCACAGAAGAACCATCGGCAGAAGAAACACCGGAGCCCACAGCGGAGCCTGAAACCGGGGTGGAGGCACCCTCTGACGGGAATGACGATGAAAGCGGCAGCGTGACGCAGACCGGGCAGTCCGGCAGCGCAGACCAGACAGACGAGGCAAACCAGACGGACGAGGCAGACCAGACCGGGACAACCACAGGGGAAGAAACAGCAGATTCTCCCTATACCATCAACGAGATGGAAAACACAATGTATGCCAAATCAGTGGTAAATGTAAGAAACCAGCCGTCAACGGATGGAGAAAAGGTCGGGCGGTTGTCATATGGCCAGGAAGTCACCGTGACGGGGCAGTGCAAGGAGACCGGATGGTATCAGATTGAGCTGAATGGCGAGAAAGCGTTCGTAAGCAACAGCTACATCATAGCCGAGAAGCCCGCAACCACGACAACAACGCGGACAGCAGGTAATACGAACAGTCAGGGTTCAGGCTCCGGTCAGACAGCCAACCAGAGTTCCGATTCCAACCAGACAACGGCTAAAACTGATGATGCATCAACAGATGCCCAGCTGGTCAACAGTGAGTTTGCTGCCTTACTGAATGCGGACAGACAGGTAATGGGCCTTTCAACTGTCAGCGCGGATGGAACACTTGATTCCAATGCCCTTGAGAGCGCCAAAGCGATTGTGTCTAACTTTTCTCATGATGCGACTGCGCCGACAAGGGGTGGAGCTAATGTGGAGAACATTGCAAGTGGTTACAATACAGTAGCAGACGTGTATGCGGCATGGAAAGCCAGCCCCGGACACTGGGCGGCGATGATTGATCCAGGACTCCAGTACATTTCTGTAGCCAGGTGCGGAAACTATTGGGTATATCTTGGGTACGCTAAAGACATCATAGAGGACAAATACATGGATGAAAACGGCAATATCGACATCGACGCGGCAGTAAACAATGGTGACATGCATGAGATT
Source organism: Acetatifactor muris (assembly GCF_024623325.1). Taxonomy (GTDB): domain Bacteria; phylum Bacillota; class Clostridia; order Lachnospirales; family Lachnospiraceae; genus Acetatifactor; species Acetatifactor muris. Next base: position 178,721 of record NZ_JANJZD010000006.1, on the reverse strand, counting down.
AGCTCAGTCACCGACCCTGAAACAGGCAAGAGTCAGACAGTCTATGGCACAGACGGGGTGATGTCTTTAGAAGAGGCAATCGAAAAGGGGGAAATAACGCAAGAAGAGGCTGATGCCATTCAAGATATATTCGACAATTGGTACGATTAGTTTTTAGAAAGGAAGAGCAACCCCTCATCGGGTTGCTTTTTTGATACGCTGTTGTGCGCCTGACGTGGTGTTTTCTCCGGAGATTATGATTGCCTGGTGACGGAAGATGCATATTCATTTTACCTTCCCCCGATCCCATATGGTCACAGGCTGTGCGCTGGGTGTAGGGCTGCGGAACAACAGCCTCCCAAGCGCTTTGGCGTTAAAGGGAAACAGGGGCCAGAAATAGCTGAAGCCGCCGAAAGTGGGAGTAGTTGCAGCGGAAAGGAGCACCAGCGCCAGACTGATGAGAAATCCCGGCAAACCGAAAAAGCCGGTAGCCAGAATCATCAGAATCCGGTACAGCCGAATGGCATCGCTGAATTCTATATCTGTGATGGCCAGAGAAGCCAGCAGCGTAACGGCGGCATAGAACAGTACTTCCACAGAGGCCCAGTTCAGACTGACAGCCACATCTCCGATAATCAGACCACCTACCATGGACAGGGAGCCGGAGAACTTGCCGGAGCTTAAGGCGGAAGAATATTTGAACAGATCCAGCAGAAATTCTACTGCCAGAACATAGAAAAACAGTCGCTGAGGCGTCTGCACACCCTCGGAAAGCAGCCCCCACTGCTGCGCAAACCCGGGGAAGTAAGCCGTTATCAGCAGGAACAGGGGCATCAGAGCCAGGCTGACAGGGATGCAGAGAAAGCGCACCATGCGGAAATAGGTGCCTACGGAAGGACTTTTGTAATAGTCTTCCGGATTCTGGGTGAATTGAAAAATCGTGCAGGGAAGAACCAGCACCAGGGGGGAGTTGTCCACAAGAACGAGAATATGGCCTTCCAGTAGGTAGCTGCATGCCACGTCGGGACGCTCGGTCATCTGGACACTGGGCAGAGGATTCCACCAGCGTTTGTGCAGGAGCAGTTCCTCCAGACTCTTGGTGCCCATGGTCAGCGCCGTGGTCCGAAGGGAGTCAAGGCTGTCTTCCAGTTTTTTCAGCAGTTCCTGATTTACGGTATCTTTCAGATAAGCAACGGCCACATCGGTTCTGCTGTCCGTACCCACGGAATGTATGGCAAAGACAAGCCCGGGAGAACGGACGCGCCGTCTGATCAGATTGGCGTTGAACAGCATGGTTTCCACGAAACCGTCTCTGGACCCTCTGGTGACCCGTTCCAGATCCGGCTCCGCGATACCCCTGGCAGGGTAGGTCCGCACATCAATGAGGATGGCCTGAGCAAAGCCGTCGATAAAGAGGACGGCCGGTCCGCTGAGCACATTGCGGATAATCTCGTCCCAGGAGTCTGTGAGAGAAGTCTGGGCATATCCGATCTTCGCATCCATATATCTTACAATGTTTTCTACAGAGTCATTGGAAACGAACATCGGGTTCTGCAGGTCGGAAAAAATCTGCTGGAGTATTTCCGTTTTACAGAATCCGTTGACACCCAGAAAAAAGGCCGGAGTCCGGCCCAGGTACAGATGCCTTGTCATCAGATCAAAGCTGGTGCGGACAGGGAGTATGGTGTCAATATAATTTATATTTTCTTCTAAGACGGAAGATAAAGTCATAGTCTGCCTCGATATTCTGAAATATTGATTTTGCTTATGATATAATGTCTGTCATGGAAATCCGATTACGGAAGGTTATATTACTTTCCATAATATATCCAGATTCTCTGCCTTTATTCAGAACGCTTGTTTTGGATGAGGCATTTTTGCGTTGAAGTTTTGGCACAGAGGCAATGGCGTGAATGCCGCGTATATTTTTTCTGAAAAAATTTGAGACCGTGAAACTTTTTTCACATGCAGGACATCTAATGTTATGTAAAGGCAAGCAGCAAAGAGGAGGTGAAACACCTTGCTTTTTTTCCCGGGGAAAAAGAATCAGACAAACAGAAAGCTGATAGAACGTATTATTCTGGAAAAATATAATCAATATTACCGTCTGGCGTACAGCTATGTTCACAATGAGGCAGATGCCTGTGACATAGTGCAGAACGGCGCATACAAGGCCATGCGGGGCAGTGATACCCTGAAGAATCCTGAGTACGCGGAGACCTGGGTGTACCGCATTATGCTGAACGAGTGCTTTGGATATCTGAAGAAGCCGGGATTTCTCTCCTATGAAGCGATGCAGGAGGAAAACGGAATGGAAGCGGGCGCCGTGGAGGATACCTATACAAACGTGGATTTGCAGAGAGCACTTGAGACGCTTCCGGAGCGTGACAGGGCGGTGGTCATCCTGAAATATTTCGAAGATCGCAAGCTTGAGGAAATCGCGGACATTCTGGAAGAGAATGTGAGCACTGTGAAGAGCAGGCTTTACCGCAGCATAAAAAAGCTTCGGGGGATACTCTCCGACGAATCAAACAGGAACAGATATGAACAGATGTGTGATTCCAAAGTGCATTTGTCTTAGCGGATGACCTGCATAGTGCGGGAGATGGGAGCGAATATGATTTATAATTTTTCCGAAGTAAAGGAGTGGAACGAACAACTGGAAGAGGAACTTCAGAACCTGAAAAGGGAATATCTGAAACCGCAGATGTCAGAGAAGCAGCTGAGGAAGCTGCAGAAGAAAATGGAGGAAGCAAAAATGAGGAGCAGAGCAGAGCGCAATAAAAAGAGAATAATCAGACTGGCGGCAACAGCTGCCGCACTGGCAGGAATTTTTGTCATACTGCCGAATACTTCAGCAGGAATCGCCCATGCAATGGAACAGATACCGGTCATCGGATCGCTGGTGGAGGTTGTTACCTTCCGGGATTATTCCTATGAAACAGACAGGAATGTGGCAGATATCGAGGTACCGGAAGTAAAAGTGGCAGATCAGCCCGAAGACAGCCAGGTACAGGAGAATCTGAATCGAACAGCCGAAGAAATCAATGCGGAAATCCAGGAAATTACAGATAAGCTGATAGAAGAGTTCGAAGCCAATCTGGACGAAGAGATGGGTCATCAGGATATTATGGTAAAAAGCGAAGTGCTGACAACCACAGAAGAGTATTTTACATTGAAGCTTATCTGCTATCAGGGAGCGGGAAGCGGCTATGAATGGAATGTTTATTATACCATTGATTTGAAGACCGGGGAGAGACTGGCACTGAAGGATCTGTTCCGGGAGGGAGAGGACTATATTACCGCTGTCAGCGAGAATATCAAGGAACAGATGCAGGCACAGATGGATGCGGATGAAAATGTCTATTACTGGCTGCACGATGAAATCGAAGAGTGGAATTTCAAAGCCATTACGGATGAGACTTCTTTTTACCTGAATGAGAAGGGGAATGTGGTAATCGGCTTCAATGAAGGCGAGGTGGCACCTATGTATATGGGGACGGTGGAATTTGAGATTCCTGCGGAGGTGCTGGAGGGAATGTGGAAGTAAGCGCTTCCATAGACGGGATGCATGAAAGCTGTGCATGAAATTACGGGACTGCGGTCCTCCGGGATGGCTGTGCGTGAAATCGCAGGATAAGCGGTTTCCGCACAGAAAATTCCGGTTCGACAGAGAAGAGTAACATAATTCTCACTTTTCGGGAGTATACTATTACAGGAAAAACTGTACCAGACCCAGACCGATGAGAAGAATGCCGGAGAGCGGGTCTGCGGCATTTCCCGCCAGACGCAGCATGGGATTGTCTCCCAGGCGATTGCCGGAGTACAGGAAAAGCACGGAGCAGACAATGGTTGCCACAGCAGTGGGAAAAAGTGCCAGGCCTGCCAGACTCGCGCTTAAGCCGGCACTCAGGTTGTTCAGAGTCAGAGTCAGGCTTAAGGTGAATACTTCCGGCAGTTTCAGGTTTGGCGTGTAAGTTCCCGCATTGTTTTCCGAAGCGTGAAGTGCTGTCTGCGGCTGCGGAGTCGGCGGCTTTTGCGACCTGCCTTTCAGCAAAGGTATCATCCATTTTATGATTACGTACAGCCCCAGAAGGATGAGAATCAGGCTTCCGGCGCAGCTGCTGACACCCTGAGGAAGAAAAGCGGCCAGCCGGTGCCCCAGGCCCACGGAGAGACAGGTCCCCAGAAGCGTAATCACACTGATAATCATATTCTGCCAGAATCGGATACGGATTCCACGAATCCCATAACTGATTCCTACCAGCAGTGCGTCCAGACTGGCTGATATCCCAAACAGGAGAGATGCGGTATACATGAGAATTCTCCTGTGTCTTTGTTTTCTTTTTACTATATTCCTGACAGAGAGAAAATGTGTTGCTTTTTTGTGCCGGTATGCTAGAATGGTGGTGGTTCCCGAAAGAACTGTCATCTGAAAGGGCAGGGGAAAAGGGGAGCCGGTGAGGTGGAAAAATGACGAAAGAAATGACTGTAATCGGGGAAGAGGCTTACCGCGCGGCCAGAGAGCTTCTGGAGGTGGCCGGGCCGGAGAAGGGGGACATTTTTGTAGTGGGATGTTCCACAAGCGAGGTGGCAGGAGCCGGGATCGGGACGTTCTCCAGTCCGGAACTGGCAGAGGCGGTGTTTGGAGGTATCTACCAGGCCACACAGGAAGCGGGGGTCTGGCTTGCCGCGCAGTGCTGTGAGCATCTGAACCGGGCGATTGTGCTGGAGAAGGAGGCGGCAGTCCGCTATGGATGTGAGATTGTAAATGTGGTTCCGCAGCCCAAAGCCGGCGGTTCCTTTGCCGCGGCAGCTTACAAGGCCTTTGAACACCCGGCGGTGGTGGAACACATCAAGGCCCATCTGGGAATGGACATCGGGGATACTCTGATCGGAATGCATCTGAGAGATGTGGCGGTTCCGGTACGGCTGCGGATTCGGGAGATTGGAGATGCCCGCCTTGTCTGTGCCCGGACAAGGCCTAAATTTATAGGCGGCAGCAGGGCCATATACGAGGATGAGGGGAACAGGCCCTCTTCGTCTTAATACTTTTTTCTGCCGGTCTGAACCGGTTCGCTGGTCAGATCCATTCCCAGCTTTTTGTATATTTTGATATCCACTTCCGACAGCATCACTGAAGTGTGAACCTGGCAGCCTTTCAGATTGGGAAGCTGTTCCAGGGCCCGACGGGCATTTTCGTCGTGACAGGCGGCAAGAGCCAGCGCAATCAGAACTTCATCTGTGTGAAGGCGGGGATTGCGGCCGCCCAGATAGCGTACTTTCAGATCCTGAATGGGTTCGATGGCTTCCGGCTTAATCAGCCTGGTATCATGATCCACGTGTGCCAGATATTTCAGAGCGTTCAGAAGCAGGGCTGCGGAAGCACCCAGGAAATCTGATGTTTTGGAAGTGATGATATGGCCGTCTGCCAGTTCGATGGCGGCAGTGGGAACGCCAAGGACTTCGGCCCGCTCTCTGGCGGCAGCGGTGACACGCCTGTCAGAAGTGGTTATTTTGGCCTGTTTCATCAAAAGTTCAATTTTATATACTTCTGTATCGGAAGTCTCATCCCGGACTACCTTGTTCAACGCAGTGTAATACCGGCGGATAATCTCCATTTTGGAAGCTTCACAGCAGGCTTCGTCATCAATGATGCAGTTCCCGGCCATGTTGACACCCATGTCAGTAGGCGATTTATAGGGATTGCTGCCATAAATTCCTTCAAAAATAGCGTTCAGTACGGGGAAGATTTCAATATCCCGGTTATAATTGACAGTGGTCTCCCCATAGGCTTCCAGATGGAAAGGATCAATCATATTCACGTCGTTTAAATCGGCAGTTGCCGCTTCGTAAGCCAGATTGATAGGATGCTTCAGCGGTATATTCCAGATGGGAAAGGTCTCGAATTTGGCATAGCCGGCTTTCATTCCCCTCAGATTGTCATGATAGAGCTGCGAGAGGCAGGTTGCCATTTTCCCGCTGCCCGGGCCGGGTGCCGTAATGACAACCAGGGGTCTGGCAGTTTCTATATAATCATTTTTCCCATATCCGTTTTCACTGACAATCAGAGGAACATTGGCGGGATAACCCTCAATGGTATAATGCAGGTATACGGTTATGTTCTTTTTCTCCAGTTTGGCCTTGAACTGCTCCGCGCTGAGCTGGCCGGAATAATGTGTGATGACCACGCTGCCCACATACAACCCTCTGTTCTGGAACTCATCCCGCAGTCGTAAGACATCCACATCATAGGTAATTCCCAGATCTCCGCGGACTTTGTTCTTCTCGATGTCAGCGGCGCTGATGACGATGACAATCTCCGCATAGTCCGAAAGCTGCATCAGCATCTGCAGCTTTGCGTCGGGTGCGAAGCCCGGCAGAACTCTGGAGGCATGATAGTCGTCAAAAAGCTTTCCTCCAAATTCGAGATACAGCTTGTCCCCAAACTGAGTAATGCGCTCCTTAATGTGTTCCGACTGCATTTTCAGGTATTTGTTGTTGTCAAATCCGATTTTCATTGTCATCCTCATTTTCGCTTTTTTGGTATAGGTGGCCGTACCTGTCTATTTTACCACAGATTCAGTTACATTGGAATGGTAAAAAGTTTAGAAATCTTTAAGAGATAATTTGTATTTTTCACATTTATGCTATTGATTTATGAATGGGTAATCTCTATAATAAAATGGATTTATTGACTTTCAAACTTATTGTTGAGATAAAAGACTCAAAAACGGAAACGGAGTTACTATGGATAATCAAATGAATCAATATGATAACGGAGGCGGATACAATAACGGCGGCCGCGGTAATATGCCGGGCAACAATGGCGGCAACGGAAATCAGCCTCCCCGGAAACCGAACATCATGATGGTGCTTCTGGCAGGCTTAAGCACGGTACTTCTGGTATTTATGCTGTGGAATCTGCTGTTCGGAACCTCCGGCAATACCCAGGAAGTCAGCTATACAAAATTTCTGGAGTATGTCAATGGGGACGAGGTGGACGAGGTGGAAGTCCAGAGTACCGGACAGATCCTGTTTACTCTGAAGAAGGATGAGGCGTCTCAGGATACGCCCTCGATTCCCCAGGGGTATGCCTCTCTGTACGGAAATGTAAAGGTGACTTATTCCACCATCATCATGGAAGACCTGGATACGCTTACATCGCGTCTGGAGAAGCACGGGATTGACGGAAGCCGTATTCTCAGCGACAATTCCGGCCGCATTCTGGACATTTTCCTGTATGTGGTGCTTCCTGTTCTGCTTATGTGGATACTGCTGGGCGTGGTGTTCCGGAAAATGGGCGGTTCCGGCGGTCCCATGGGTGTGGGCAAGAGCAATGCAAAGGTTTATGTGCAGAAGGAGACAGGTGTCACATTCAAGGATGTGGCCGGCGAGGATGAGGCCAAGGAATCACTGGTAGAAGTGGTGGACTTCCTGCATAACCCCGGGAAATATTCCAAAATCGGCGCCAGGCTGCCGAAGGGGGCGCTGCTGGTGGGCCCTCCCGGAACCGGTAAAACACTGCTGGCCAAAGCGGTGGCCGGGGAGGCGCATGTTCCCTTTTTCTCTCTGACCGGCTCTGATTTCATTGAATTATATGTGGGTGTGGGTGCCAGCCGTGTGCGCGACCTGTTCAAGGAGGCCACGAAGAATGCTCCCTGTATTATCTTTATTGACGAGATTGATGCCATCGGCCGGAGCCGTGATTCCAAGTACGGCGGCGGTAACGAGGAGCGGGAGCAGACGCTGAATCAGCTGCTCTCGGAGATGGATGGCTTTGACAGTTCCAAGGGAATCCTGATTCTGGGGGCCACCAACCGTCCCGAGATTCTGGATAAGGCACTTCTGCGTCCCGGACGTTTTGACAGGCGGATTATCGTGGATAAGCCGGATTTGAAGGGGCGTGTGGAGATACTGAAGGTACATGCCAAAGACGTGAAGATGGACGAAACCGTTGATCTGGATGCCATTGCCCTGGCTACCAGCGGCGCGGTGGGGTCCGACCTGGCGAATATGATCAACGAGGCGGCTATCAATGCTGTGAAGGAAGGCAGAGATTATGTGTGCCAGAAGGATTTGTTTAATTCTGTGGAAGTAGTGCTGGTAGGTAAAGAGAAAAAGGACCGTATTATGAGCAGGGAGGAGCGCAGAATTGTCTCCTATCATGAGGTGGGCCATGCATTGATCAGCGCCCTGCAGAAGAATTCCGAGCCGGTGCAGAAGATTACCATTGTGCCCCGTACTATGGGGGCGCTGGGCTATGTCATGCATGTGCCGGAGGAAGAGAAGTACCTGAACACAGAAGCGGAACTGCGCGACATGCTGGTCAGCCTGGTAGGCGGCCGGGCGGCGGAGGAGATTGTATTTGAGACGGTGACCACAGGCGCGGCCAATGATATTGAGAAGGCCACGGACATTGCACGGAATATGGTGACCCGTTATGGTATGAGCAAACGTTTTGGACTGATGGGGCTGGCCACTATTGAGAGTCAGTATCTGGAGGGCAGATCGGCGCTGAACTGCAGCGACTCCACGGCGGCGGAGATTGATGCGGAAGTGGTGGAGATTCTGAAGGAGAGCTATGATAAGGCACTGAACCTGCTGCGGGATAACAGAGATGTCATGGATAAGCTGGCGGAATTCCTGATTGAAAAGGAAACCATAACCGGAAAAGAATTCATGGAAATCTTCCGTAAAGAGAAGGGACTGCCGGAGCCGGAAGAAAAGGACGAGGCTTCGGAGGAAGCCGGTTCGAAAGCGATTCCGGAAGCAGAGCACGTACAGACGGCGGGAGACCATACAGAGTCGGAAAGTGCGCCGGAAGTGCAGGCCGGTGAAGCGGATTCCGGAAGGGGGACGGCATGGGACAACGGGCCGGAACAGGGAAGCGCGTCTCAGGAGGAAAGCGGTACAGCCCGGGAAAGTCTGCAGGAACCGGAAAGCAATTTGGTGCAGAGCGGCATGACAGAGCCGGAAAACACACCGGAGTCAGAGCGTAATGCAGAACAGAAGCCGGAGGCGGGAAGCGATGAGGAAGCAAATGAACCGGAACAGGACAGGACGGAAACGGACAGTCGCCCGGTAGGCAGATTTTCCAACGGCAGAATAGATTGACGGTGCAGGCCTTTCCATTTGGGAAGGCCTGTCGAATTTGAGGAGAGTGTGGGGAACGATGAACAATGATAAAAAGTCTGTAATAGCGTTTTGGCTGTGTCTGATGCTGATGGCTGCGGTATTCATGGGCGGCTGCGGCAGGAAAGAGGAGGAGGTACCGGCTTCCGCAGTCAGACTGGAGGACATCGCCGAAGAGATGGAACCTGAGTCCCGGGAGATGCAGAAGGAAACGAATGAGGAAGAAGGTGAGGAAGAAGCAGCAGGACAGGACTCTTCAGCAGCTTCGGAGAATAACACGGGCGGGATGAGGCCGGGGACAGACGATTCTCCGGCCGGGGAGACCGAACCTGCCGAAGTTCTGGATGGGGAATCCCCGAAAGAGCCGGAGGAGGAAGCGGAATCGGAACAGGAATCTTCCGCACCGGCAGAGCCTGGGGAAGCTTTGGCAGAGCAAAACGGCTATATTGTAGCCATCGACGCGGGGCATCAGCAGAAGGGGAACAGTGAGAAGGAGCCTGTGGGGCCGGGGGCGACCGAAACAAAAGCAAAGGTTGCCGGCGGCACCTCCGGGGCTACCAGCGGGCTGAAAGAATACGAACTGACTCTGATGGTGGCGGAGAAGCTGGAGGATGAGCTGACAGAACGGGGCTATCAGGTGGTGATGATAAGGACCACTCACGACGTGAATATGAGCAACAGCGAGCGGGCCCAGGTGGCAAACGACGCCGGGGCGCACGCTTTTATCCGTGTACATGCCAACGGGTCGGAGAACACTTCTGTCAGCGGCGCCATGACAATCTGTCAGACGGCTTCCAATCCCTATAACGGCAATCTCTATCAGGAGAGCAGAGACTTGTCGGATGATGTACTGGACGAACTGGTGGCCGCCACCGGCTGTAAGAAGCAGTATGTCTGGGAGACGGATACCATGAGCGGCATCAACTGGTGTACGGTTCCGGTGACCATTGTGGAGATGGGCTATATGACCAATCCGGAGGAAGATACCCTCATGGCCACGGAGGAATATCAGGAGAAAATTGCAGACGGAATTGCCAATGGGATTGATAAATTTCTGAGAAGTACCGACTAATAAAGAAGCCGGAAACAGCGATTCTTCTCAGGGATTGTCAGTCTGACGGCAGGGGGAGAAGCACAATAAATGAGGAGCGCACTATGTTCAATTTTGAAGAGGAACTGAAAAAGCTTCCCAAAGAGCCGGGAGTCTATATTATGCGGGATGACAGGAATGTCATTTTATACGTGGGCAAGGCGGTTAACCTTCATAACCGCGTGCGCTCTTATTTTCGGGAAAATATCGGCAGAGGCCCCATGATTGACAAAATGGTGTCTCTGATTGCCCGGTTTGAATATATTGTCACAGACTCGGAGCTGGAGGCGCTGGTGCTGGAGAATAATCTGATTAAGGAAAACGCTCCAAAGTACAATACGCTGCTGAAGGACGACAAGACTTATCCTTATATCAAAGTGACTTTGGGAGAAGAGTATCCCAGGATTCTCTTTTCCAGGGTGATGAAAAAGGACAAATCGAAATACTTCGGCCCCTATACCAGTGCGGCAGCGGTGAAGGATACCATTGAACTGCTGAACAAGCTCTATCATCTGCGCACCTGCAACCGCAGCCTGCCCAGAGATATCGGGGCGGAACGTCCCTGCCTGAACTACCATATCAGGCAGTGCCTTGCCCCATGCCAGGGGTACATTGACAGAGACCAGTACAGAGAGCAGGTAAACCAGGCGCTGGAATTTCTGAATGGAAATTACAATATAATTCTGAAGGATCTGGAATCCAAAATGCAGGCGGCGGCAGAGGAACTGGATTTTGAGACAGCGGCGGGCTTCCGGGATCTGTACAACAGCGTGAAGCAGGTTGCCCAGAAGCAGAAGATCACTGACAGTGCGGGAGAGGACAAGGATGTCATCGCCATGTATCAGGACGACAGAGAGGCGGTGGTCCAGGTGTTCTTCGTCCGGGACGGCAAGCTGATCGGGCGGGAACATTACTATATGACAAATGTGTCATCTGACAGCAAGGCTGAAATTCTGGAGAATTTTGTAAAGCAGTTTTATGCGGGGACACCCTTTATCCCCAGGGAGCTGATGATTCAGCGGGAAATCGGAGACCGTGACCTGATTGAAAAGTGGCTGACCGGCCGCAAAGGAGGAAGAGTGTATATCCGGGTGCCGAAAATCGGTTCCAAGGAAAAGCTTGTGGAACTGGCAGCTCAGAATGCGAAGCACATTCTGGAACAGGACCGGGAGCGCCTGAAACGGGAAGAGGGGCGCACCATCGGGGCGGTGAAAGAGATTGCGGGACTTCTGGGCCTGGAACATATCGACCGGATGGAGGCCTTCGACATTTCCAATATCAACGGCTTCGAAAACGTGGGCTCCATGATTGTCTTTGAGAAGGGGAAGCCCAAAACCAGCGATTACCGCAAATTCCGGATTAAAACGGTATCCGGCCCGGACGATTACGCCTGTATGCGGGAGGTGCTGACCAGGCGCTTCCGGCATGGACTGGAGGAGAGCAAAGAGCTGGAGGGCAAGGCGCTGGAGAAAGAATACGGCAGCTTTACCAGATTCCCGGACCTGCTGATGATGGATGGCGGCAGAGGCCAGGTGAACATTGCACTGGCCGTACTGGAGGAGCTGAATATTGCCATTCCTGTCTGCGGCATGGTGAAAGATGACAATCACCGTACCCGGGGACTGTATTTTAACAATGTGGAACTGCCAATCGACACACATTCCGAGGGCTTTAAACTGATTACCCGGGTACAGGATGAGGCACACCGTTTTGCCATTGAGTACCATCGCTCACTGAGAAGCAAGAGTCAGGTGAAGTCTGTTCTGGATGAGATCCCCGGTGTAGGTCCTGCCAGGAGAAAGGCGCTGATGCGTCATTTTAAGTCCATTGAGGAAATCAAAGCGGCCGATGTGGAGACCCTGGCCGCGCTGCCGGAGATTAACCGCCGGGCAGCGGAGGAAATCCATGGATTTTTCCACAAAGCACAGGGGGAGGCATAAGGACTTAACGCTGCCTGAACCGTTGCCTTTGAATTGCCTGTGGTGAAAAATCTTTTGCCTTATTACTTCACTTTATAAATATAATGTGTTACAATAGGAACAATGTTTAAACAAAAGCGACGGCTGTGAAGATGACAAGGAGTGGAACATGGAAAGTGTGAAACTGACCCGATTAATAGAGAAGATGAAGCTGGAAAACCTGACACCGGAGATTGATGTGACAGATATTCATATCACGCAGCCGGATATCAATCGGCCGGCTCTGCAGCTGACAGGATATTTTGAGCACTTTGATGCCACGAGACTTCAGATTGTAGGGTTTGTGGAATACACTTACATGCAGGGGCTGTCGGAAGAGAGAAAGCGGGAAGTGTACGACGAGTTCATGAGTTATGACGTGGTGGCCGTAGTATTTTGCCGGGAACTGAAGCCGGACCCTGTATTTATGGCAGCGGCGCTGACACACAGAATTCCGCTTCTCTCCACAAGTAAATCGACTTCCGCATTTATGGCCGAGGCAATCAGGTGGCTGAACGTAAAGCTTGCCCCCTGTATATCCGTACACGGCGTGCTGGTGGATGTATATGGAGAGGGTGTGCTGATAACGGGCGAGAGCGGCATAGGGAAGTCCGAGGCGGCTCTGGAACTGATTCGCCGGGGGCATCGTCTGGTTACGGACGATGTGGTGGAAATCAGAAAGGTAAGCGATGACACACTGGTGGGATCGGCGCCTGATATGCTGAAGCATCTGATTGAGCTGCGGGGAATCGGTGTGGTGGATGTGAAGGCGCTGTTCGGTACTTCTTCCGTCATGGACACACAGAACATTGATCTCGTGATTCGGCTGGAGGACTGGGACAGAGATAAGGAATACGACAGGCTGGGGCTGGAAGAGAATTATACGGAGTACATGGGAAATAAAATTGTCTGCTATAATATCCCCATCCGTCCGGGCAGAAATCTGGCGGTGATCTGTGAGTCTGCGGCCGTAAACCACAGACAGAAGAAAATGGGATATAATGCGGCGCAGGAGCTCTATGCCCGCGTGCAGAGTTCTTTTGCAAGAAAACGGGAAGAGTGAGAGGAGACGGAAATGGGCAGATATGCATTTGGGGTCGACGTAGGCGGAACGTCAGTAAAAATGGGATTGTTCGACGAAACAGGCACGATTCTTGACAAGTGGGAGATTCCCACCAGAAAAGAGAATAAAGGCGCTTCTGTTCTGCCGGATGTGGCCCGGAGTCTTCTGGCGAAGATGGCGGAAAAAGGAATTCAGGAGAAAGACCTGGTGGGAATCGGAGTGGGAGCGCCGGGACCGGTGGATGATGAAGGAACGCTGGTGAGCGGCGCTGTCAATATCGGCTGGGAACCTTTTAACATACCGAAGGCAATGCACGCATATATTAATGTACCGATAAAAGCAGCCAACGACGCCAACGCGGCGGCGTACGGAGAAATGTGGCAGGGCGGCGGCAAGGGATTCAACAGCATTGTGGCCGTGACACTGGGAACGGGAGTAGGCGGCGGAATCATCATAAACGGAGAGCTTCTGGCCGGGGCCACAGGAGCGGGCGGCGAGATTGGACATATGCACATGGTGGACGACGAGACGGAGAGCTGCAACTGTGGGAACAGGGGCTGTATGGAGCAGTATGCCTCGGCCACGGGAATTGCACGCCTTGCCCGCAGACGGCTTGAAAAGGATGATGAGCCCAGTGTTCTGCGGGAAGGGAAAGTGTCTGCCAAGACAGTCTTTGACGGAGTGAAGGCCGGAGATAAAGTGGCTGTGGAGATAGCGGAGGAGTTTGGTGAATACCTGGGAAAGGGACTTGCGATGATTGCGTCCGTGCTGAATCCGGAGGCGTTCATCATCAGCGGAGGCGTGTCCAAAGCCGGGGAAATCCTGTTTTCCTTTATTGAACCGCCTTTCCACAAGTATGTTTTCCGGCATTGCGGGAATGCGAAGTTCGTTCTGGCCACTCTGGGGAACGATGCGGGCATTTATGGTGCCGCCGGTCTGGTTTTGCGGTAATGTGAAAAGGGAAGTCAGATAAATGATTAGTAAAGCAGTGCTTGAAGCGTTACAGAAATTTGTACCTTGTGAAAATATCCGTCTGCAGGAGCCTATGGCGGACCATACTACCTTTCGGATAGGAGGCCCGGCAGATTGCTTTGTGCAGCTTGAAAATGAAAAACAGCTGAAGGATGTGCGAAGATATCTGGAGCTGGCGGGAGTGCCGTTTTTTGTCATTGGAAATGGCAGCAATCTTCTGGTAAGCGATTCCGGATATCAGGGAGTCGTGCTGCAGATCGGCTCCGAAATGAGTGACATCAGAGTGGAAGGGTGTCGTATGGTGGCGAAAGCGGGGGCTTCGCTGGCCCAGACGGCGCGCATGGCGTTGAAGCATGGCCTGACGGGACTGGAATTTGCTTCCGGAATCCCGGGCACTGTAGGGGGCGGCGTGGTGATGAACGCCGGGGCCTACGGAGGAGAAATGTGCCAGGTGGTGACGCAGGTAACGGTGGTGAATCGGGATGGAGAAACCATGGAGCTGGACAACGAAACCATGGAATTTGGATATCGAACCAGCGTGATCAGACACAGCGCATTTATCGTTACGGAGGTTGCATTCAGCCTGGCCCACGGAGACAGGGACACGATTCAGGCCAGAATGGAAGAACTTGCCGGACGGCGCAGGGAAAAGCAGCCTCTGGAGTATCCAAGCGCGGGCAGCACGTTCAAACGCCCGGAGGGACATTTTGCAGGTCAGCTGATCATGGAAGCCGGGTTTCGCGGATTTCAGAAGGGCGGCGCCAGAGTGTCCGACAAGCACTGCGGCTTTATTATTAATACGGGAAATGCCACTGCCAGGGACGTGCTGGATGTCATTGCCAGTGTTCAGGCAGGGGTGAAAGATAAATTCCATGTGGACCTTGAGACAGAAATCGTTTGTTTGGGAGTCTGAGATAGAAGAACATGAGATTTGTAGTAGTGACCGGAATGAGTGGGGGCGGCAAGAGTACCGCCCTGAAAATGTTGGAGGATGCGGGATTCTACTGTGTGGACAACCTGCCGGTTTCTCTGGTTGAGAAATTTGCGGAGCTGGTATCCATGCCCGGAAGCGAGGTGAGTAAGGTCGCTCTGGGGCTGGATGTCCGTTCCGACCAGTCCTTTGAAGATGCAACGAAGATTCTGGAGAGCCTGAAAGCCACAGGCTACGCCCTTGAAATTCTGTTTATGGACGCAGATGAAAATGTCCTGATAAAACGGTATAAAGAGACCCGACGTGTTCATCCTCTGGCGTTGGACGGAAGGGTGGAGGATGGTGTCAGAGCAGAGCGGAGGGTACTGGAAAACATTCGGAAAAATGCCGATTATGTAATTGACACCACGGATTTGCTTACCAGGGAGCTGAAGGAGGAGCTGGATCGCATTTTTGTGGAAAATGCGGAGTATAACAGCCTTATGGTGACCATACTGTCCTTTGGTTTCAAGCATGGGATTCCGTCGGATGCGGACCTGGTGCTGGATGTCCGTTTTCTGCCCAATCCTTTTTATATAGAGGACTTAAAGCACAAAACGGGGCTTGACAAAGAAGTGCAGGATTATGTGATGGGCTTTCCGGAGGCGGTGGAATTCATGGAAAAGCTCACTGATATGATACAGTTCCTGGTTCCGAACTATGTGAAAGAGGGAAAATATCGTCTGGTTATTGCCATTGGATGCACCGGAGGCAAGCACAGGAGCGTTACGCTTGCCGGCGAATTATATAAAAGGATGAAGGACAGGGGAAAGTACGGAATAAAGCTGCATCATCGTGACGTGAATAAACAGGGTAAATAATGTGGGAAAATATAAATCATTCTCCAGCCAGGTAAAAGAAGAGCTGGCAAAGCGCATCAGTCCGGCGAGACATTGCCAGATAGCGGAGCTGGCGGCAATTATGAATTTCTGTGGACAGTACGGACGGGATGCCGGAGGCGGCTATACTGTCGGTTTTCAGACAGAAAATGAAGCTGTTGTGAGAAAAGGCTTTACATTATTGAAAAAAACGTATAATATAGATACGGATATTGCATTAAATGAAATCGAAATGCAGGGTATATTACAGAAAATCGGAAGCCTGAACAAACCGGTCAGCGCTCTCCTGCTTAAAAATTCCTGTTGTCAGCGGGCTTTTCTGCGGGGAGCTTTTTTGAGTGTCGGTTCTATGAGCGACCCTGCAAAAAGCTATCATCTGGAATTCGACTGCTGTGACGCGGAGAAGGCGGAACAGCTGCGGGAGCTGATGAAGGGGTTTGAAATTGAGTCAAAAATCATTCTGCGCAAAAAATACCATGTTGTATACCTGAAAGAAGGTTCCGGTATTGTCGACTTACTGAATGTATGCGAGGCGCCGGTATCGCTGATGAATGTGGAAAATCTCCGCATTCTGAAGGAAATGCGGAACTCTGTGAACAGACGTGTAAACTGTGAGACAGCCAACATTGCGAGAACTGTCAGCGCGGCGGCCAGGCAGGTGGAAGATATCCAATACCTTCAGCTGCATTATGGCTTTCAGAATCTGCCGGACAACCTGCGCGAGATGGCGGAGATACGTCTGGAGAATCCGGATACCCCTTTAAAGGAGCTGGGGGAATATTTCCAGCCGCCCCTGGGGAAATCGGGTGTAAACCACAGACTGCGCAAACTCAGCGAACTGGCCGATACTATAAGGGAGAGGAACTAAAACAGCAGAGCCCCCACAAGGGCCCAGATAAATTTACAGACGTTTTTTACGGCTGAAAATTTATCTCAGGCGAAGGGCTCTTGAGGGTCTCTGCGGAACTAAAATCAGTAATCGTCCAAACGGCGCCCAGAACAGTTACTGGCCGAACTGAGGACAGGAACTGTTCTGCGGGAAGTGGCGCCGAAAGGACGATTACGGAACTAAAATGGAGGAGTTAAAAATGAAAAAGAAAAGTATTCACATCAGCCTGGAAGACGAGCAGATGGCGAGACATATAGCTTTGCTGGTGCAGAAGGCCAGTAAGTTTGAAAGCGCCATTTATATTCAGTCCGGCGATAAGAAGGTGAATGCCAAAAGTATTATGGGTATGATGACTTTGGGAATTGACATCAGTGAAGAACTGGAAGTCTCTGCGGACGGTTCTGACGAGGAGGCGGCACTGGAAGGTATTACCTGTTTTTTGAGTGGAATGGATAAGTAAGATAGGAATATGGACAAGAAACTGCTTTTTGTATACAATCCGAAGGCCGGGAAAGCTTTGATCAGGAATAAACTGGCTGAAATTTTGAATATCTTTGCAAAAGCAGGGTACGAAATGACTGTGGTGCCGACACAGAAGCACGACGACGCCAGAGCGGTGGTGGCCGGCCGCAGAGACGAGTATGATCTTGTGGTATGCAGCGGCGGTGACGGTACGCTGGACGAAGTGGTGACAGGAATGATTCAGAGTGGATTCCGCACGCCAATCGGCTATATTCCTGCGGGCAGTACCAATGATTTCGGTGGGAGTCTCTCTTTGCCGAAGAATATGCTGCGTGCCGCTGAAGTGGTCGTTGGGGGGACAGATTTCCCCTGCGATATCGGATATTTCAAGTATGATGATGTGGAGGATGTGTTCGTTTACATTGCGGCATTCGGACTTTTTACGGATGTGTCTTATGAGACTGCCCAGGACATGAAAAATGTACTGGGACATATGGCATATCTGCTGGAGGGAATGAAGAGATTATCTTCTATTCGCTCCTACCGGATGAAAGTAAGCTGGGCGGGAAATGAGATAGAAGATGACTTTATCTTCGGAATGATCACCAACTCCCTGTCTGTGGGAGGGTTTAAGAATATTACGGGTAAAAATGTGAAGCTGGATGACGGCGTTTTTGAGGTGACATTGATTAAGCAGCCCCGAAATCCCATAGAGCTGAACAATATCATGTTGTCCCTGCTGAATCGAAATATTGATACGGATGCGATGCTCTGTTTCCGGACGGAGGAACTGACGCTGGAATCAGAGGAGCCTGTGTCATGGACGCTGGACGGTGAGAACGGTGGCAGCCACAGAAAGGTAACCATACGAAATATCTGCAGGGGAATGGACATCAGGGTGAAAAAGGAAGAAACATAAGCTATTTATTGCATTGTCAGGGTAAAACCGCGGCAGTGCTAAATATAAAAATGGAGGTATAAGGAAATGTTAGTATCTGCAACAGAAATGCTGAAAAAGGCAAAAGCAGGCCACTATGCAGTAGGACAGTTTAACATCAACAATCTGGAGTGGACGAAGTCCATCCTGCTGACGGCTAAGGAGTGCAAGTCTCCTGTCATTCTCGGCGTATCCGAGGGAGCAGGAAAGTACATGGGAGGCTACGATGTGGTGGTTGGTATGGTGAATGGTCTGTTAAAGGATCTGGATATCGATGTGCCGGTAGCACTTCATCTGGACCATGGTTCCTATGAGCATTGCTACAAGTGTATTGAGGCGGGATTCTCTTCCGTTATGTTTGATGGCTCCCACTATCCCATTGATGAGAACGTGGCGAAGACTACAGAGCTGGTTGCCGCGGCTCACGGCAAGGGAATTTCCATTGAAGCAGAAGTAGGCTCTATCGGCGGTGAGGAAGACGGCGTAGTTGGAATGGGCGAGTGTGCTGATCCCAAAGAGTGCAAGGCAATTGCGGATCTGGGTGTGGATTTCCTGGCGGCAGGTATTGGTAATATTCACGGAAAATATCCTGCAAACTGGCAGGGGCTCAGCTTTGAGACATTGGATGCCGTACAGCAGCTGACCGGTGAGATGCCTCTGGTACTTCACGGCGGGACAGGCATACCTGCGGATATGATTAAGAAGGCTATCAGCCTGGGCGTGGCGAAGATTAATGTGAATACGGAATGTCAGCTGGCTTTTGCCGATGCTACCCGTAAGTACATCGAAGCAGGCAAGGACCTGGAAGGCAAGGGATTTGACCCCCGTAAGCTTCTGGCACCCGGTGTGGAAGCCATCAAGGCTACTGTTAAGGAGAAAATGGAGCTGTTCGGCTCTGTGGGAAAAGCGTAAAGTAAACAGAAAAAGAACGGTTGCCCGGGTTCATAATTTGTTTACAAATCATTCAATGAATCTTCGAATTATGATCATGATTTATCCATTTCTGCTGTTTATACTATAAACATAAACAACAGAGGCAGCCACAGTTTACTAAATAACTTTTTCATAATAATTGCCAGGGGACCCGGTCTCCTGGCATCCTCCCTTTTCAGGGGGGAGAAAGAAACGGCTGTTCATAATTTGTTTACAAATCATTCAATGATTTTTAAATTTAGTATCATGTTTTATCCATTTCTTCTGCTTATACTAAATTCATACACAACACAGCAACATGAATAAGCCAGCCACAGTTTACTAAATAACTTTTTCATAATAATTGCCAGGAAACGCAGGTTTCCTGGCATCCTCCCTTTTCAGGGAACTTTTCAGTTAAAAATCCAAATTCAATAACTTGTTGTCCGTTTTCAGTGAGAACCGCTCATTTTTAACTGTCCGGGGGTGACACCTTCATATTTCCGCACCCAGCGGTTGAGGGTGGCGATACTGCTGTAGCCCACGGCAGCGGCGGCATCCTGGATGGTCATATTACTTTCGCAGATCAGCTCCTTAAATTTTTCGATTCTGCGCTTGTGTATGGTATCCATAATGCTGACGCCGTTGGCCTCAAAATAGATGGAGGACAGATATTTGGAGCTGAGTCCCAGCTTGTGGGAAAGGAACATTACATTCAGATTCTCATCGTACAGCCAGGTATTGATCTGCTCTTCTATTTTGGGGAGCCAGATGCTCTGGGGGGTAGGCTTTTCTTTGATTTGCTTATATTCCCCGGTTATCAGGGCGGAAGCTTCCAGGATACGCTGCTGCAGTGCCTTGTAAGAAGCTGCCTGCATGAAATTTCCGAGAATGGAATAATACTGATTCTGCAGTCGCTGCCGGCTGCTGTCCGGCAGATGGGAGAAAGCTTTTGTAATGCTGCACATGATATCCGCGGCATTACATTTGGCAGCTTCGAATACAGGGAAATGTCTGGCATTTTCTTCCAGAAGCACATGTATCTGTCCGGTGACATTTTCCGTCTGCCCGATCTGAATAAGATTAATCAAAGTCTGTTCCGATTTGGCGGAATAAGTATAGCCAACCGCGGCGGTGAAGTCCATATCTTTGTAGAAGACAGGTGATTTTTCCCGGTTCATGACACACAGAGAAATAGCGGAGGACGCCTCATCCCAGGCCAGAGACAGCTCGGAAATATTCTGATGCAGATTGCTGAAGGAAAAATAATACTGAATATTCAGCTCTTTATAGAGGTCCTGAGCGATGCTTTCCAGAGCGGAGGCAAGTTTGTCCTGCCAGGTATCCGTTTCCTGCGCCTCCACACCGATGACACAGGCAGTATAGTCATAGACTTCTGTAAAAGTGATGGAGAAGGACTGCCCCAGCAGATTCTGAAGTCTCTGGGCGATATGCGTATCAAAGAAAGACAGATACGCATCCTGAATCAACTCGGCGTGGTCGGCGGGCCAGCTTTCTCTGACGTCTGACAGGGAAGCCAGCACCACAAAGCGGGAGAGCCCGAATCTGGTCTCCATATCGGACAAAATGGATTCTTCCATATTTTCGATTCCCATATGTCCGGTTAACATCCGGGACAGATAATAGGAATAGAGAATATGATTCTGGTTGTGGAACACTTCCTCGATGGTTGCTTTTTCCTGATAGGAGCTCACAAGGGCATTGAGGATAATCTGATATTCATTTGTACCGCTCTGGGCGGAAGAAGTGGAAAATTTCCTGACTGTATTCAGCAGGTTCTGCCATGGACCGTAATTGTACCGGGTCAGCAAGGCGATGAGGAGAACGCCTCCCGCCAGGCAGAAGAGCAGGCTGATCAGGAGGGATTGCCGCATGTAAATCAAATCCGCCGTGGCCACTGATTCGGGCAGCGTACAGATATAATGGAGAGGCAGGACCTGAGAGGGAACGGAGTACATGAGAAAATCACCGGTTTCACCGGGCAGCTTTCCCAGAACGGAACTTTGGGAAAAATCACAGTCAGCGAAGACTTCCGGGTCCGGCAGGGCGGCAGAGCTGTTCAGGGAGGAAAAGGATGCGTCAGTCAGATAGATTCTGCTGTCAGGCTCGGAATAGAGGCTTTCCATGGCAGCGGAGAGCACAGAATGCTCCAGCAGCAGTACAATATACCCCTTTGGAAGCCAGGAGTAGGGAAGCGGGTACATCAGAGCCAGGAAGGAGGTATCGGTATCCGGAGTAAAGACAAACAGATTCGTGGCCTGCGGATCCAGGGTCTGACATTTCGCATAGAGAGATTCCGTGTAATTATTGGGGAGCGATCCGTACTGTGCGATATCGTTCACACCGGAATTGTGCAGCACAAGAGAATTTCCGGTGGAGAAGACATAGGTATCGGAAATCAGCCCATCCCCAGGAAGACTCAGACGAAGGGACTCGCTGAGATGATAAACCCTGGAGGCGGTGGTGTAATTCTGCTCAAAGCTTTCCATACCTGTGGCATCCAGAAAATAGTTCATGTTTACATCATAGGAGATCACAGAGACAGCCTCTTCCATACGGGAAAATTCGTTGTCCATCTTCAGACGAAACCGTTCCAGCGCTGATTTCTGGGCTTCCTGTGCCTGAAGCTTGATGGTGTCATATGCATTCAGATAGACGAATGAGTTGATGACGAGAGGGAGCAGCAGGATAATCACATAGGACAGGATCCAGGAACGTCGTATGTTGGCAGATGTGTATTTGGCTGGAAAACGAAGAAAAGAAACCCCTTTCCGCATTTTGCAATCTCCTTTTTCTTTGATATATTTTATAGTATAATAAATGAAATGGCATTGCAATAGGAATGTGACTGTGAGATTTGTGAGGCGGCTTCTGTAATCATGAAAATTCTGAGTGGAGAAAAAATGCGGAAAATGACAGAGAAACTGAGGAAGAGTATCGGAATCGGCCTGGCGGGAACCTTTCTGGCCATATTGAGCGGCTGCGGAGAGAAAGAGGAGCCCCTGACCATCACTGTGATGACAGAACAATTTCCCGTCTATGCGCCGGGAAACTGGGAGGCATGGCTGGACGCCATAGAACAGGAAACGGGTGTAAATCTGCAGATTACAATGACACCCACACTGGAGTATGCGGCCACAGTGGAGAGCGCAATTCGCGGCAGCAAACTGCCCATGGTCTTCACTGCCAACGAATCAATACTGAGCAAAGAGAGTTTTTTCGCATACCTGAATGCCGGAGGCTTCTGGGAGCTGGAAGAATATCTGGATGATTATCCGAATCTGAAGGAATTTACAGGGGAGGAGATCTGGGAAAATTCTGAAATACAGGGACACATCTACGGCATCCCAAGACTGCGTATCCGACCACGATATGCGGCGTATTACCGGAAGGACTGGGCAGAAGCACTGGGGATAGCGCCGCCGCAGAATCTGGAAGAGCTCTATGACATGCTGAAAGCCTTTACTCTGGAGGACCCGGACGGAAATGGGGTAAACGATACGGTGGGGCTGGTGAACAGCTGGCAGAGCCATGGAGCGCGGCAATGGAATGGAGTTCAGATGCTTACAACCGTTTTGGGGGGGCCCGACAGCTGGAGGTATGAGACGACAGAAGGGAAGATGGTCCCCGATTTTTCCACGGATAGTTATCTGGAAATGCTTCGATGGTTCCGAACTTTGTATCAGGAGGGGATTTTAGACCATAGCTTTGCATTTCTCACATCGGTGCAGCGGCAGGAACTGTTTATACAGGGATATGCAGGCATGATTTTCAGCGTGATTGACGATGGACCGGAACTGGAGGCACAGATGCGCCAGATGAATCCGCAGGCCGAAATTGCCGTGCTGCCATTGCTGGAAGGGCCGGACGGTGAATACAGGTTAAACGGGAATGCGGGGTATAACGGTCTGATTGTATTCAACCGACTGGGAGAGGGGGCTGTGAGAGACGAAGAGCAGCTGAGAGAGATATTGGATTTTTACAATACCATGTGTGGTGAACAGGGACAGGAGATTCTGAATTCCGAAAAAGAAGAGGGCAATTCCTATGTGCAGTTTATGCCGATGCCGGCATATGTCAGAAGAGAGGATGATTCTGAGCTGCAGTCGACGGTGTATGACTGTGTGGAGGAGAGGGAACAGTATGTGGTGACGGATGATTCGACAGGATTGTATTCCGAGACTTATGTGAGACTGAGGAATGTGCTGAATGAGAAAATTCAGAAGGCAAGTATTCGATTTATCATGGGAGAGATTCAGGAAAAGGACTATTGGGAAGAGTACCGGATGTGGTATGAAAGCGGAGGAAAGAATGTAATAGAGGAATATACGAAAGCCTATGAACAGAAATTGCGCAGTACCCATTTGGAATGAAACCATTTGGGGACTGACAGCCTGTGATAAATGAAAGGGTCCGGGATCGGAATAACACAGAGGTGAAGAAAGGCCGGTGCAGATTGCCATTGCAGCGCAGAAAGGTTGCGCGGATGGGAATCTGCACCGGCTTTTTCTGTCCCCATTTCAGAGAATGAAAAGCAGCAGAATGCACAAAAGCATAATGCCGAAATTGTGAAATTAACACAAAAGTGGAGAAAATGACAATAGCGCTTCTGATTTTGATAAGTCAAAATGTATAGAAAAAGGAAATTTTGAGGGCGGGAAAGGACATATTGGAGATGGAAAATGCGGAAGCCTGTTGACTATAATAAGCGTGAACGGGAGCTGTCGGTGTCATCCTTCATCAGATATGACAAAAGACAGAGAACGAAGATGAAAAAGAAAAGTTGAGGAAGGAGGAGTCCCATATGAGCAGTGTGGGAAAAAAAGAAACCCGTAAAACGAAGAATACGGGGGTGACCAGAAGGGAGGGGACATCGAAAACCCTTGCCAGGCTGAAAAAGGACAGGCTTCTCTACATAATGCTGATACCCGGATGTCTGTATTTTCTGATTTTCAAGTACGGCCCCATGCTGGGGCTGATTACAGCGTTTCAGGATTACAACGCCATGTTGGGATGGTTTGGAAGCAAATTTGCAGGATTCAAGCATTTCAGCCGTTTCTTTTCAGATCCAAAGTTCTTCCAGATTTTCAGGAATACTCTGGTTCTGGCATTTTGCAACATTATAGTATATTTTCCGCTGCCGATTATTCTTGCTCTGTTAATTAATGAGGTGAAAAACGGAAAATATAAAAACGTGATTCAATCCGTGCTTTATCTGCCCCATTTCGTTTCCTGGGTGGTGGTAGCCGGTATCTGCATGACGATGTTTTCCGCGGAGAGCGGCGCGCTGACAGGGGCGGTGAGCGGACTGTTCGGCCGGGAGGTACGGGTGCTGTCGGAACCGGCATTTTTTCCGGCTTTGATTACAGGGCAGGTCATATGGAAGGAATGCGGCTGGGGAACTATCATTTTCCTGGCGGCATTGACGGGAGTGGATATGCAGCTCTATGAAGCGGCGAGAGTGGACGGCGCCAATCGCTGGCGGCAGATGTGGCATATTACGCTGCCGGCCATCAAATCTACCATTATTACCATGCTGATTCTGAGAATGGGCAATTTCCTGAACACAGGATTTGAGCAGATTTTCCTGATGCTGAACTCCATGAACCGGGAGGTGGGAGAAGTATTTGACACCTATGTGTACCAGACAGCCATGACCAACGGTAAAATCAGCTACGGAAGTGCCGTGGGTATGTTCAAATCGGTAGTGTGTCTGATTCTTGTCATGATTTCCAACAAGATCGCACAGAAAGCCGGAGAGGAGGGCGTGTACTGATGAAAGCAAAAAAGGTAAAAGAATCTGCAGGAAGCAGAATCTTCGATGTAATAAATATCATTTTGCTGGCAGGAGTGGCGTTTATCTGTATGGTTCCTTTTCTGTTTGTCATTTCGGCATCCGTATCTCCGCTGGGGGATGTGCTGAGCCGCAGATTTTTCATCTATCCAAAGCATATTGATCTGAGCTCTTATCAGTATCTTTTTTCCAGCAATACGCTGATCAGGGCTATGGGGAATTCTTTCGTGATTACATTTGTGGGGACGGTTCTGAGCATGACCGTGACGGTAATGACCGCCTATGTGCTTTCCAAACCGCAGCTGCTTGGAAGAAAGGTATTGAATGCCATGGTGGTATTCACCATGCTGTTCTCCGGCGGTATGATTCCCACCTATCTGGTGACATCAGGTCTGCATCTGAATGATACCTGGTGGGCGCTGTGGCTTCCGGGCTGTGTCAGCGCCTACAATATGATTCTGATCCGAACCAGTATCAGCGCACTGCCCTCGGAGCTGGAGGAGGCAGCGGAAATGGATGGCTGTAATTATTTTCAGAGCTTTGTGCGGATTGTGCTGCCGCTGATCAGACCTACCCTGGCGACATTTTCTCTGTTCTATGCGGTGGGATACTGGAATGACTATTTTAATTCCGTGCTGTACATCAATGACTCCAGTAAATATCCGATCCAGATATGGCTGCGGAATATTGTAATGCTGTCCTCGGGCGGATTTGCGGATACCACTTCGGTCAGTGATCTGGGGTATGTGCCTCCGCAGAATATAAGCTATGCCGTTATTGTATTTGCCACCCTTCCCATACTTTGTATCTATCCATTTGTACAGAAATTCTTTACGAAAGGTATGATGGTAGGTTCTGTGAAAGGGTAGCAGACATAATAAATGTAATCAAAAATTTAACCAAAAAGGAGAGAAAAAATGAAAAAGAAAAGACTGTTGCCATTGTTGCTGGCGGGAACTCTGCTGCTGACTGCCTGCGGAAACGGGGACTCGGGATCCTCAGAAGCATCCGTGGATAATTCCGGTTCTGCCGCTGTGTCCGGAGAAAGCGGAAATGGGTCAGGCGAAACCTCCGGGGCAGGAGAGGAAAATGGGTCAGGCGAAAGTTTTACCATCACAATGATGCAGGAACTGTTTACTGATCAGGCTCCGGATACCACAAATCAGTGGTATCAGAAGATGGAGGAGATGACAGGTGTCAAAATGGAAGTCAATTTTGTGCCCACACTGAGCTATGTGGATAAGATTACAGCCTTTATCGCGTCTAAGAGTCTGCCCATGGTATTTACGGCCAACGGAAATGTGCTGAGAAATAATAACCTTCTGATGGCTCTGGACAGCGACGGCTTCTGGGCGCTGGACGATTACATTAAGGATTATCCGGAGCTGTATAATTTCGTAGGTGAGCAGGTGTGGGAGAACAGCAAGGTTCACGGCAAGATTTACGGAATTCCCCGTCTCCGCATTCTGCCCAGGAACGGCCTGATCATCCGGCAGGACTGGCTGGACGCTCTGAACCTGGAAATGCCGGAGACTTTTGACGAGCTGTACGAAGTGGCAAAAGCTTTTACAGAAAATGATCCGGATGGAAACGGCCAGAATGACACGGTGGGAATCGTCACGGCCTATCAGGGAGTAGGAAACAGGGGATGGAACGGATTCCAGACGCTGGCAACCGCATTCGGCGCTCCCAACGGCTGGGCTTATCAGGATGGGACCATGGTACCGGATTTCGGAACCCAGGAGTATATGACGGCGCTGAAGTATATCAAGAAGCTGTATGACGACGGCTACATGAACAAAGATTTCGCGGAAATCAACGCCCAGGCACGTTACGAGAACTTTGACAAAGGAACTTACGGAATGGTATTCGGTGTAATCGACGATGTGAATGCCAGAAATGTCAACCTTCCTCAGGTTGTGGAGGGAGCAGTGGCTACAGTGGTACCGGCTCTCCATGAGGAAGGAAAAGAGCCGCGGTGTAATGCCACAGCGGGATATAACGGTATCATTATGTTCACAAAGTTCGGCGATGAAGCCATCAAGACAGAAGAAGATCTGCGGAAGATCCTTTCTTACTATAATACATTGGCCACACAGGAAATCCAGGATATGACATTATATGGTATCGAAGGGGTACATTATGAAGTGAAGGACGGCAAGAGAGAGCTTATTATGAACGAGAGCAGCAATTCTGCTCAGCTTACTGTGGATATGGGAGATATCGGACAGATTCTCATGTCGGCGGCCTATATGAGAAAGGACAGCGACACAGAAATACAGACAGCACTTTATGACACCATTGAGGAGCGGGAGGCTTATTGCGTCACAGATGCCTCCATTGGTCTTGAGTCCGAAACATATGACGATGTGGGAAGCGACCTGGATGCCATTATGATGGACGCGGCAGTGAAATTTGTCATCGGCTCCATTGACGAGGACGGTTACTGGAAAGAATACGACAACTGGCTGAAGCGCGGCGGTGAAGATGTCATCAAAGAATTCACGGCACAGTACGAGGAGTACAAGAAATAAGAGAGTACAGGAACTGTTTCAGCTGTTAAACAGACAGTAAAGTTACAAAGGCGCGGGAGAAGGATTCACGGATATATTTCCGAATGAATCCTTCTCCTGTGAAAGGGCAGAAGGAGTTCTGCCTGGAATGACTATATTAGGAGAGACGAAGATGAATCTGGCGAAGATAAAGGGACCTGTGGTCCTGGCACAGACAGAAAAAAGAGGGTACCGGGACCCTGCCGCTTTCTATCACGAGGGCACCTGCTATCTGTATTTCACCATGGTGGAGCAGGAGGGGACGGAGCAGTATTTTACCATTGGATTGAGTAAAAGCAGGGATTTCATACATTGGAGCGAGCCGGTGAGCCTGACAGAGCGGGCAAAGGAGAAGGAGTATTCCAGCCCGGGGAATCTGTTTGCATTTCAGGGGAAATATTATCTCTGCATGCAGACCTACTGCAGGGAAAACGGAGAAGTGTACGGCAATGAGAAAAGCCGAATCTATACCATGGAGACGGAAGATTTCGAGCACTTTGAGGAGCCGGTGCTTCTGAAAGTAAAGGGCGATAATGTCCGGGAGGAGGACATGGGGAGAATGATTGACCCCTGTCTGCTGCGGGATAAGGATGACCCGGATAAAATCTGGTGCTTTTATAAGCAGAACGGTGTGTCTTATTCCTGGTCTTATGATATGGTGCACTGGACGTACGCAGGGCGTACGGATTGCGGGGAAAATGTATGCGCGCTGACGATAGACGATACTTATTATCTGATGCATTCTCCGGAAAACGGAATCGGTCTGCTGAAATCTGAAGATCTCAGGCATTTTGAGGAAGCGGGACCGGTGAATTTCCTGTCTCAGAGCAGGTGGCCCTGGGCGAAAGACCGGATTACAGCAGGATTCCTGCTGGACATGACGAAAGAGGCCGGGGCGGGGTTCTATATGCTGTTCTATCATGGGGACAATGAAAGAAACGGAACGTTTCCGTTCGGGGCCAGCATCGGCATGGCTGTGACTAAGGATTTGAAGAATTACATAACCTTTGAACCGGAGGAGCCCACCTATCCGAATCTGGGGAATGTATATGAGGGAGATTATTACAGGGGGATTCCCAGGGAAGAATATATAGACAAGTCACAGGTAATTCCTCAGGCGTCGCCGGAAAGGCCCGTGTTTGACATCCGCGATTTCGGCGCCGCGGCGATACCGGGACGGGTGAATACGGCGGCTTTCCAGGCCGCGGCGGACGCCTGCGAGGCTGCGGGAGGAGGTGTCATTCTGGTACAGGATGGCAGTTATGTGACAGGAACCTTTTACCTGTATGACAATACCACACTTTTTGTGGCTTCCAATGGGGAGATAGAGGCAACCAGGGAAAACGGGCGAATAAAAACGGCACTTCTCGTGGCGGAGGGAACGGAGAATCTGGTTATTACCGGGGGTGGGTGCATCTGCGGAAACGGTGAATGGTATGTCTATGAGCCGAAGCTGAAGCCCGCACTGCTTCGTGACGACAGGCCACATCCGCCAACTCATCTGGCTCCCAGGGGAACGGCGGACAGAATGCTGCCGGAGACTGCGCTGCGCTACAATTACCGCCGCCGGATCCGTTTCTCAGAGGATAAATACGATGAAAATGTGGGAAGCACACAGCGCCCGGAATTTATGGTATATCTGAAGAACTGCCGCAATGTGAGAATGGAGAACATTGTGCTGAAGGATGCCATGGCATGGACCCTGAACCTTTTTGCCTGTGAAGATGTGCTGGTAAAGGATGTGGTGATCGACAACAACCGGCATGTGGCCAACACGGACGGGATTGATATCACCGGGAGCAGCAGAGTGGAAATTGATCACTGCTTTATATCTACAGCCGATGACGGAATTGTGGTGAAAAATCCGGAGAATACGGGAACAGACATGTCGGAAATCCATGTGCACGACTGTCAGGTGATTACGGTGATGAACGCTTTTAAAATCGGGACGGAGACAAGATGGAATATTTCCGACATCCTTGTGGAGCGGTGCAGATTCTTCATGCCGGATCTGTTCCCGGGAACCACTTCCGGGATTGCCATAGAGTCGGCGGACGGGAGCCATATTCAGAATGTGACGGTCCGGGATATTGAGATGAAACATGTGACCTGTCCGATTTTCATCTGCCTGAATATGCGGAACCGCTATGGTGTCCCTTATAGCTGTGACAGCAGCAGTCCTTATTGGGGCGGAAGAATACAGAATATTCTGCTGGAGCGGATCCATGCCGAAGACATGGAGGTCCCCTGTATTTTGTCAGGCTTTCAGGCGGCAGGAAAAGGGGGAGAGACAGTCAGAAAAGGGATAGAGGACATTACGATTCGAGGTTTTAGGGCAGTGTATCTGGACAATGAAGAGATTGTAAATGTGCCGGAAGTCATAGAAGAGTACCTGGACGGATATCCGGAGAATAACCTTTTCGGGGATGTGGATGCTTATGGAATCTGGGTCCGCCACTGTGACCGGCTTGCGCTGGAGGATGTGGACATTGTTCCCAGAAGTGCCAATACCAGGGAGAGGATAAAGCTGTATGATGTCCACAAAGAGTGAAAGGGAATCGAGGTATATGATGAATACGAATTTTCTGGACGACAGAAATCTAAAGTTAATTCGACTTGTGAAGGAACTGATTTATTCGGACAAGAAAGATATCGATCCTATCCGGATGGCCAGAACGGGAAGGCGCATTCAAAGCCCGGAGGAGCTGAGCGAACAGGAGTGGACCGT
Organism: Acetatifactor muris; assembly: GCF_024623325.1. Taxonomy (GTDB): domain Bacteria; phylum Bacillota; class Clostridia; order Lachnospirales; family Lachnospiraceae; genus Acetatifactor; species Acetatifactor muris. Next base: position 148,420 of record NZ_JANJZD010000006.1, on the reverse strand, counting down.
GTCGGACGGGGAACCTGTCTGGGGCGGAAATAATGAATACTATTGGTTCCGGTTCGAGGCGGTCATTCCGGACAGCTGTCAGGGGAAGACCGTTGTACTGGAGATTACCACCGGCAGGGAAGGACAGTGGGATGCCACAAATCCGCAGTTTCTGGCCTATGTGAACGGAAAGGTCAGACAGGGGCTGGATGTGAATCACAGGGAAATTCTCCTGACCGAAAGTGCGGAGGCAGGGGAAAGGTTCAGAATCGATTTGTCTGCCTTTACGGGGACGCAGAATTTCAGGCTGCATCTGCATGTGGAGCTGAGGGTTTTCCATCGTGACATTGAAAAGTATTATTATGATTTGTGGGTTCCTTATCAGGTGGGATATCTTCTGGAGCGGGAGCAGACGGAAGCCCTTGAAATTTCGGAATGCATTACGGAGTCTCTGAATCTGCTGGATCTGCGGCGGGAATATTCGGCTTCTTTTTATGAAAGTCTGAGACGGGCACAGGATTATCTGCAGCAGGAATTCTATGAGAAAAAATGTGGAAAGTCCAAAGAAATCATTTATGCGGTGGGACATACGCACATTGATATCGCATGGCTGTGGACGCTGGCGGTGACGGCGGATAAGTCCGTCAGAAGCTTTGCCACCGCTTTGGAGCTGATGCGCCAGTATCCGGAATTTATCTTCATGTCCAGCCAGCCCCAGCTGTATCTGTATGTGAAGGAGAACGCTCCCGAAGTGTACGAAGAGATAAAGAGCAGGGTAAAGCAGGGACGCTGGGAGGCGGAGGGCGGTATGTTCGTGGAGGCCGACTGCAATCTGGCGTCAGGGGAATCGCTGGTCCGTCAGTTCCTGTATGGGAAGAGGTTCTTCCGGGAGGAATTCGGCGTGGAGAATGAGATTCTATGGCTGCCGGATGTGTTCGGCTATTCCGCCGCGCTCCCGCAGATAATGAGAAAATGTGGAATCCGCTATTTTATGACCACCAAAATCAGCTGGAACGAAACCAACAAGATACCCTATGATACCTTTCTGTGGCAGGGGATAGACGGCACCCGGATTCTGACCCATTTTATCTGTGCTAAGGACTATTATCATTATCCCGTGGCTTTCGAGGAGAAGAAAAGGCCGGAGCATTTTACCACCTATAACGGGTATCTGAATCCCTCTCAGATCAAGGGGACCTGGAAACGCTACAGCCAGAAGAGATTGAATGACAGCGCGTTGATATGCTATGGACATGGGGACGGAGGCGGCGGAACCACGCGGGATATGCTGGAAAACCAGAGGCGTATTGCAAAAGGAATTCCCGGCTGTCCCCGGACGAAGGTGAGTACGGCCCTGGAGTTTTTCCGACATCTGGAAGAGGAAACAGACGGAAAGGAAACGCTGCCACTGTGGGCTGGAGAGCTGTACCTGGAGTATCACCGGGGCACCTATACATCCATGGCGCGAAATAAGCGATATAACCGGCAGGCAGAATTCCTGCTGCACAATTTGGAAGCACTGCATACCATCGGTCTTTTGAACCGAAAGACAGCATACCCGGGACAGAAGCTGGAGGAGCTGTGGAAGATTGTGCTGAAGAATCAGTTCCACGATATCCTGCCGGGCTCCGGTATCCGCGAGATATACGAAGACTCAAAAAGGGAATACGAACAGGTTCTGAGAGAAGGATATGCCCTGGAGGCCCGGGCTATGGGACTGTTGACAGAGGCGGTGGAGGCCGGAGAAGGAGAGTTGGTCGTCTTTAACCGGAATGGGTTTGCCGCATCCGACTATGTGTATGTGGAGGATCCGGAAACGGTTCCCCTGAACCTGGAGCGGACCTGGGACGGAAAAGGAATTCTGTACGTAAAGGATGTTCCGGCGCTGGGGTACAGGACAATATCAGACGCCGGAGAAAGCGGTGCGCGCGGATTCCTGCAGGTGGCCACAGATACGGTGGAGACAGAGGACTTGAAAGTGACACTGAACAGAGCCGGTCAGTTTACCTCTGTCTATGACAAAAAGGAACAGCGGGAGCTGCTTTCTCCAGGGCAGTGCGGCAACCGACTGGTGACATACGAGGACCGTCCTCACAATTATGACGCCTGGGATATCAATGACTATTATACATTAAAGGCATGGCCCCTGGATGAAGAGGCGGAAATCAGCATTCTGGAGCAGAATGCAATGCGGGCGGTGCTGCGTGTACACAGAAAGTATCTCGATTCCACCATTGTACAGGACCTGATTTTTTATCACGAGGGAACGCGCATTGATGTGGTAAATCATGTGGACTGGAAGGAGAAAAATATCCTGCTTCGGAGCCTTATTCCGGTTGACATTCATGCGGAACAGGCTTCTTATGAAATCCAGTATGGAAATGTGCAGCGGTCCACCTATTACAATACCTCCTGGGAGCAGGCGAAATTCGAGGTCTGTGCCCATAAGTGGATTGATCTGTCCGAGGATGGGTATGGCGTGAGTGTGCTGAATGACTGTAAATACGGATATGACATACATGACGGAGTGATAGGCCTGACCATGCTGAAATCAGCAGTGTATCCCAATCCGGATGCGGATAAGGAGCAGCATGAGTTTGCATATTCCATTGTGCCGCACAGAGGGGGATGGCGGGAAAATGAAACCATACAGAAGGCTTATCTGTTCAATAATCCGCTGACAGCCCGGAAGAAGGAACAGGCCGGAGGAACGCTGCCCGGGAGATTTTCATTTGCGGAAATCGACCGGAAGAATGTGGTGATCGAGGTGTTGAAAATGGCCGAGGACGGGGATAGAATGATTCTCAGACTGTACGAGGCCTTCAACAGGAGGACCCATGCGGCATTGCGGCTTGCGGAGCCGGTTCGGAAAGCGGCGGAATGTGACATGCTGGAACAGGAAGAGAAAATCCTGCAGGCAGAGGGAAGCGTATTGCGTCTGATTTTTGAGCCTTATGAGATTAAAACTTTGAAAATCCACTTTTGAGGTGTGGGGTAATGATACAAATTCCGGCAGAAATGATTCCGGCTTGTTTCAGGCCGGAAAACTGCCGGTAAAGTTATAAGCATTGAGGCAAAGTTCTGGTTCTTACCGGGGGAGGATAGGAAAAAGGTGAGATCATGTTAAAAAAAATTCGGTTATATGACAGAGATAAAGTAGACTTCGGCACATTGCTGTACCCACCCCCGCAAATGTCCGCCTTACTGTTTCCGATTATTGTGGAACAGCTGTTGAACTCTCTGATGGGTATGGTGGATACCATAATGGTCAGCAATGTGGGAAGCGAGGCCATTTCAGCCGTATCGCTGGTAGACTCTCTCAACAGTATGATTATTCTGATATTCTCGGCCATGGCTTCCGGCGCAGTCATTTTATGCTCTCAGTATATTGGGCACGGGGATTACAAGACTGGAAATGAGATGGCGAGGCAGGTGGTATTGACAGTTTTGACCTGTGCTGTTACAGTAACAGTAATGGGCCTGCTTTTTCGAGCGGGCCTGCTTCGCCTGATATTTGGGAAGATTGAGCCGGTGGTGATGGAGAATGCGCTGTGCTACTTTTCCATAACGGCCCTTTCCTATCCCTTTCTGGCATTGTTCCAGGCGGGTTCGGCATTCTTGAGGGCGGGCGGGAATTCCGCATGTCCGATGAAGATATCTGTGTGTTCCAACGGGCTGAATGCGGTGGGAAATCTGATTTTCATCTTCGGCCTTGACATGGGCGTGTCAGGGGCGGCCCTTGGCACACTGCTTTCCCGCATTTTCGGCGTGATAGCGGTTATGATTTTTCTGAGAAGGCCGGGACAGGCCATTGTGCTCAGGGACTACCTTTCCATCCGCCCGGATTTTCCCCTGATTGCCCGGGTGCTGAAGATAGGGGTGCCGACGGGGATAGAGAACGGTATGTTTCAGTTCGGAAAGCTGATCATTCAATCCACCGTTTCCGCCATGGGAACAATGGCCATTGCGGCCCAGGCTGTGACGAATATTCTGGAATATATCAGCGGGATTTTCGGGATTGGTGTGGGTATCGGACTGATGACCATGGTGGCGCAGGCGCTGGGGGCCGGACGGAAGGAGGAAGCCAGGTACTACATAGTGAAATGTACGAAGCTGGGGTTCGCCGGGACGCTGCTTTCCTGCATTCTGATGTTCGCATTGGCAGGGCCGATACTCCGGCTGGCGGGAACGGAGGAGGCCAGTGCGGCCTTATGCATGGAAATGATGGTGATGATTACCCTTGTAAAACCTCTGCTGTGGCCCTTGTCTTTTGTCCCTGATTATGGCCTGCAGGCAGGGGGAGACGTGCGGTTTTCCATGATTATGTCCACGCTCTCCATGTGGGGAGCAAGGGTGGCGCTGTGCGTGTTCCTGGTGAAAACATTTCAGATGGGTCCTCAGGCGGTATGGTACGGAATGTTTTTGGACTGGGGTGTGAGAAGCATTATTTTTACGCTGAGGTTCCTCAGTGGAAAATGGATTCATGTAGAATACAGAGAGAGGAAGGTATGACAGGCGGATATGACTCATTTTCTGACGGCGGTAAACGCGGTAATTCCATTTTTGATTTATATTACATTCGGGTATGGTGTAAAGGCTTCGGGTATGATGGACGAAGCCTTTGCACGGCGGCTTAACAAGCTGATTTTTCAGGCTTTTTTCCCGATTATGATGTTCTACAATCTGTATCAGACCCAGGAGACGCCCATGCGGATGGGCAGACTGGTGGTTGTGGGCATTGCGGGGGAAGTGGTACTGATTGCGCTGCTTCTGGCGGTTGTCCCACGGCTGGTAAAGGAAAATGACCGGAGGGGCGTACTGATTCAGGCGGTCTACAGAAGCAATTTTGTGCTTTTTGCCGTTCCGCTGACGGAGAGCATTTTCGGACCATCCGGACTCACCGTCGCCTCCATGATGGTGGCGATTGTGGTTCCCTTTTACGGTGCAACGGCAGTGATTATACTGGAACACTTCCGGGGCGGCAGCTTCCACTTCGGGAAATTGTTGATCAAGGTGCTGACCAATCCCATGATTGTGGGCGCCATCGTGGGAGGAATCTTCCTGCTGCTGGGGATCCGGCTTCCGGCCTGTGTTGAAAAACCGGTGTCCCAGTTCTCCGCCGCCACCACTCCGCTGGCACTGTTCATCCTGGGCGGGACGCTGCAGTTCTCTTCCCTGAAAAGCAATCTGCGATTTATCATACCTGCAGTTTTCATGAAGCTTGTATTGATACCCACCGTCATGATAGCGGTATCCATAGCGGTGGGCATGGAACCGTTGGAGCGCTTTGTGCTGCTGACCATGTTCGCCACGCCTACCGCGGCAGCCTCCTTCCCCATGGCACAGAACATGGGCGGGGATGGCAAACTGGCCGGGGAGCTGGTGGTGTGCAGTACCCTTGTGTCCGTTGTGACCATTTTCCTCTGGGTGTTCGGGCTGAAGTCTGCGGGGTTGATTTGAGTGTATTTTGTATTCCTTTTATATTTTCATATATTTTTGATTCGGACTATTTGGCCTGTCAGGTATGGTACGCCTGATTAGCCCTATAGTCAGCATGGGATTAAGGATTTTTTCTCTGAAATACTTTTCTGTCTTGATGCCACAGAAATCTTGTAATTCCGCTCTGGTACGCGGAACTGTACAAAATTCCAGGAGAGAATTCAGGCGCCCGGTATCCAGTTTTATTTTCTCGTATAATTCGGCACCAGCTTCGGTACCAGGCAGAAATTGGATTGGTCCTACGGTAGCCGTGGCCGCCTCGCTTAAGGGTATGGTAGTTCGAAATACATTTCCTTCAACAAACTGTGGTTCCGCACCGGAATAAAGCAGGGTATATTTATAAGTGTTACGCATACCGGATCCCAATTCATCAGCCAGTCCAATTTCTCGGAATACCTTTGAGATTGGCGGATTCTTTGGGAATGGGTCGAAATTGGCAAGACTTAGACTGCCAAAGCTGTGGGCACGGTTGGCATTTTCTGTGTATAGCTGAGGCATATCAAGCGATGAAATAATTCTTTTGGGTTTTCCTGTCATTCCTCCTTCTCAATCGTATCCTTAATATCCTGCATATGGGAATCCAGCAGGGCGCTCAGTTCCGCGCATTCGTAAAGTCTGGCCCCGGTTTTGGCCAGGATTTCAGGGGAGAGATTCTTCTTGTAGCGCAGCTGATGCTCCAGGTTGGCCCAGAACTCCATTGCGATGGTGCGCAGCTGTACTTCCACTTTCATGAATCTTTTCTCATCCTGGAGAAAAATAGGCACCTCCACAATCAGATGGAGACTCCGGTAACCATTTTCCTTCGGATTCTGAATATAGTCTTTTCTCTTGATGAGGGTGATATCATCCTGCTGCAGGAGACAGTCCGCAAGCATATAAATGTCGTCCACAAAGGAGCAGATGACACGCACGCCGGCCACATCAAAAATATTGTCTTCGATGGCCTCCATGGTATAGGGCAGATTTTTCCGAATCAGTTTATTGCGGAGGCTTTCCGGAGATTTCAGGCGATTCTGGATAGTGTCTATGGGATTTCGGTCATGATAGATGGAGAAACGCTCGTTCAGGACACGGAATTTGGTCTCTACTTCCATAATGGCACAGCGATAGCAGGACATTAAATCCTTCGCGGAATCAAAAAAATCCTGGAATAGCCGGATGGATTCTTCGTCGAAGACATCTGTCAGTTTATCGCGAAGCAGCTGGGTGGGTTCGGTGTTGTTGTTCATGGAATAGGTCCTTTCTATGGGTTATCTTTTGCCTGGACCACATCTTTGGCAGGCGGTTTTCAGGGTAAGGAATTTACAGTCTTTTCGCTCATTACTTCTTTGGCCATTGTACCATATTATTTATTGATTCAGGTCAACTTAATTGAATTTTAATTTATTCAGGGGCTGTTGGGAAATAACTAATACACAGATCCTCAATACAGTATAGATCATAATGCTTGACAATTTATACCTTGTCCTGTACAATCATCTTTCAACTGGAATTCGCACTGTGAATTTATACTGCTTAAGAGTTAAGATTTCATTGTAAGTGCCGTAGGGAATTCACAGGTTATGGAAAGGAATGACTATTGGTATGGATGAGCGTATAGAAAAGCAAATTGCATTTGCCCTGGAGATAGATAAGGTGAAAAATGTATTCAGGCAGACCCATTTATCTTCTCATGGAAGAAACGAAAACGACGCGGAACATTCCTGGCATATGGCTGTTATGGCATATCTGCTGAAAGAGTATGCAAATGAAGAGGTGGATATCTCAAAAGTAATGCTGATGTGTCTGATTCATGATATTGTTGAAATCGATGCGGGAGATACTTATGCGTACGATGCAGAGGGCCTGAAAACACAAAGGGCCAGGGAAGATGCCGCTAAGGAACGTATATTTTCAATTCTTCCGGAAGAGCAGAAAAAAGAATTTATCACATTATTTGACGAATTTGAGGCCTGCGAAACCGCAGAATCTAAATTTGCACACGCGATGGACAATTTCCAGCCTCTTATGCTGAATAACAGCAATCATGGCGGCGACTGGAAAGAGCATACTGTCACTGCAGAACAAGTCTATAAAAGGCAGGGAAAAACAAAGCTGGGGTCGGAAAAGCTGTTCGAGGTAACAGACCGGATGATTCAGGATAATATACGAAAAGGGAATTTGAAGAGTTCTCCGGAATAATTCTGAATTTAGAAGAAAGTTGTGGGAGAAAAATATGACAGAGCTGACATCTATGATAAATATTGGCAGGGAACTGGCAAAGAAGCTGGGTTCCGTGGGGATTGGTTCGGCGGAGGAACTGACCCGCTCCGGCGCCGAAGGGGCTTTTTTGAAATTAAAAGAAAAGTATCCAAATGTCTGTCTGGTACATTTGTATGCCTTAGAGGGAGCGATCTGTAATTTGGAATTCAACAGTCTTCCGGAGGGCAGGAAGAAAGAGCTGAAAGAGTTTAGTGATTTTCTGAAGAATTTTAACTGAAAAAGAAAGGGGTGAAATTGTCCATGAAATATATCCGAGATAACTTCTCAGTACAGTTGACATGACTGTCGGCAGATTGTGCTGAGGAGAAGAAAACCTGCTGACAGCCGCAACTGTACTGGTCCGATGATACTATCAACATTGGAAAAGGAGTACAGCGATGCGCTATATGAAAGATATTTTGAAAAATAACAGAAATTTGGTTATTGTATACCTGTTAATCAGCTTTTTTAATGCTTTTATGGCAAACTATAAGGCAGATTATTTTCAGAAGATTGTGGACGGGCTGACGGACAGGACGATAACTGTTGGTGGGATCCTGCTTTATGGGATTGTGCTTTTTGTTCATTATGGAATGAACTATCTGGATAATTATCCGTCTGCTAAGCTTGAAAATGAGATTTATTTGGATTTCAAGCTGGCGGCGTTGCAGAAAATCGGCAGACTGGATTATGTGAAATACCAGAAGCTGGGGACAGGAAAGTTGGTACAGCAGATTGAAAATGGTGCCGCCGCAGGGAAAGGTGTCCTCTATGACTTCTGGTTCTGCGTTGTCAGAAATCTGGTTCCCACAATCCTTTTCAGTCTGTACTTTATCTGGAGAATAGACAAAAATATCACCTGTTTTCTCGTGGCAGGATATATTGTGGTATTTTTCGTCACAAATTTACTGCTGAAGGGATTGTATCAGATCAAGGAAAAGATATTGACCAACGAGGAAGAACTGAATCATTTCCTTGTGCGCGGTTTTATGGAAATGCCGCTTTTTCGGTTGAAAGGCCAATCCTCCAATGAAATAAAAAAGGTATTGGGGGCGAAGCGGATTATCGTGTCATCCAAAGTGAAAATGACCATGATACACGAGGCATTTTTTACTATATTTGCGTTTTTGGTTGCCTGTCTGGATATTGGAATTCTGGTCTATGCATGGAAAAACAGCCGTTTATCTGTTGGCGCGGTGGTGGCTTTAATCACATTGATCGATAATGCGTACACTCCTATTGCCATTTTTAACGTGATTTATGTTCAGTATAAGCTGAATTTAACGGCATGGAGCCGTTTTACGGGACTACTGGATTTGAAGGAGGATACGCAGCTAAAACAGGGAACGGATTTTGCCACGCTTTCAAAGGAGATTCGGATTGAGAATTTATCCTATTCCTATGAGGAGAACTCCGATGGGAATAAGAAAGTACTGAAAGATGTGAGCCTGACCATTAAAAAGGGTGAAAAAGCAGCCTTTGTGGGGGAATCTGGTTCGGGGAAATCGACGTTGACCAAAATACTGGCAGGCTTGCTCAAGTATGAGGAGGGAGAGGTCCTTTTTGACGGTGAACCGTTAAAAAATATCTCATTGGAATCCCTGTACGGAAAGTTGTCTTATTTCTCACAGGACACTCCCGTTTTTGACGGTACAATCAGAGAGAACCTGACGTTCGACAATCCGGCCTCGGAGGCCGATATCCGGGTGTGCCTGGAGCGGATACAGCTTCTGCCAATGCTTGAGGCATCAGAGGAGGGACTGGATACCAGAATCGGCGAAAAAGGAACCTTGCTGTCGGGCGGAGAAAAGCAGAGACTTGCGCTGGCCCGGCTTTGGTTCGAGACGCCCGACATCGTTATCCTGGATGAGGCCACATCTGCTTTGGATCATGTGACGGAAAGCATTGTCATGAAGCATGTTTTGGAGCAGGTGAATCATGCCACAGTGGTTGCCGTCGCTCACCGGCTGACTTCCATCAGCGGATTTGACAAAATTTTCGTATTTCGAGACGGAAGGATTGTGGAGAGAGGAACATTTGAGGAATTGCTGGCTAATAATGGCTACTTTGGGGAGCTGTACAGGAAAGAAAAAGAACGGATCTGTTCCTGAGAATCTTGAAGAACGGATGCCAGCAGGAAAAGGCAGGATTGTAAATGAATTATAAAAAGCTTGTTCATTCTGAACTGCGGCACATAGCCAGAAAGGTGCCATATAACAAGGCAGTCATATGGTTTGCCAATATTTTTCAGGTGATATCTTTTCGATTCACAAGGATACCTGAGAAAATTATGCATAGAAATATTCTTCTGGAAGGATATAAGGGACTGAAATTTAGAGTGGAAATATTTGAGCCGTCCGATGGCAGAGAAAAACTTCCCTGTCTGATTTACGTGCATGGAGGGGCATTTAGTTACAAGGCTTCCGCCTATCATAAGAAACTTGCCTGCATATATGCACAGAAAGCAAACTGCAAGGTGTTTTTGCCGGATTATCATCTGACACCCGGGCATCCATATCCGGCGGCCTATGAGGATGTTCTGGCATTGTGTCGATATGTGATGAAAAATGGGGAAGTATTAGGAATCGATTCGGAGAAGATTGGACTGGCAGGAGACAGTGCCGGTGCGGCAATTGCCGCGTTGATTTGCAATCGTTATGAACAGGAAAATCTGATACGGCCATGTATTCAGATGCTGGTATATCCACTGACGGATATAGATATGCGGACAGAGACCATGAAGAAATTTTCAGATACCCCATTATGGAACTCGAAAAATAACAGACGGATGTGGTCGTATTATTGCGGGAATTTGAAAAAGGAGGATGCATACGGCGCGTCTCCGATGCATAGCGCTTTGCCGCGAAGCATTCCGGATACCTATGTCGAAACTGTGGAATATGATTGCTTACATGATGAAGGGATTCTGTATGGAAAGAGATTGCGGGAAGCCGGGGCGAATGTTGAGATAAACGAGACCAGAGGAACCATACATGGCTATGATTCCGCGATAAATACGAAAATCGCAATCAGAAATATCAAAAGGCGTATTTCCTTTTTGAAGAAAGGGTATATAATAAATATCTAATATTCGGAGGGTATAATGATGCAATCAAATATCATCATGTACACTACAGAAGATGGAATCACAAAAATAGAAGTTACATTTGACTATGACACGGTTTGGCTTTCTATAGATCAGATGGCTGAATTATTTCAGCGTGATAAAAGTGTAATTGGTAAACATGTAAGGAATATTTTTAAAGAGGGCGAATTAGTAAAAGAAGCAGTATGGGCAAAATTTGCCCATACTGCTTCTGACGGTAAGAACTATCAGGTGGATTTCTATAATTTGGATGTTATTATTTCTGTTGGTTATCGGGTAAAATCCCTTAGAGGAACGCAATTCAGAATATGGGCGACTTCTATTTTGAAGGAATATATGAAAAAAGGATTCGTACTGGATGATGATAGACTTAAAAATCTTGGAGGCGGAAACTATTTCGATGAATTATTGGATCGTATCCGTGATATCCGTTCTTCTGAAAAAGTATTTTGGAGAAAAGTATTGGAAATATATGCAACCAGCATTGATTATGATCCGAAGGCAGAGAGTTCAATTTTATTTTTCAAGCAGGTACAAAATAAAATGCACTGGGCGGCTCATCAGCATACAGCGGCAGAAGTAATTTATCAACGGGCAGATGCGGATAAAGACAATATGGGATTAACATCGTGGGCTGGAAGAGAGATTAAACGTTCTGATATAGAGATTGCAAAGAATTACTTAAATGAAAAAGAAATAGATGCGTTAAATAAAATCGTTACGGCGTATTTGGATATTGCAGAAGTCCATGCCCTGAATCAAGAACCGATGTATATGAAAGACTGGCTGGAAACTATTGATGACTATCTGAAAATGACAAGAAGGGATATTTTAACTGCAAAAGGAAGAGTTACACATAAACAGGCTCTTGAAAAGGCACATGGAGAATATGAGAAATATCGAAAAAAGCAGGAGGATATCCTTTCTCCGGTGGAATGCCATTTCCTTGAAAGTATAGAGGAATTAAAGGAGTTGGAAGATAAAAAATAATTTTTTGTCGTGGGACTGACATACGAGTGTCGGAGCCAATATCAGCCAGAAAAAGGGGCTTGACAGCAATCCGTTTCAGCCCGTATAATGAATACATTCGTTGTTGACTATGGCAGCGATAAAAAAGAAAGAGAAAATTCAGGAGGATTTTGCATGTTAAGTGTGGCTGTAAGGATGGAAAGAGCAAATTAAATATTGCGGGTTGATTTCCTGTGAGAAGGCAGGGGTCTGCCCATTTGCCGGCGGCGGAGCCGCAGGCGCTTTCACCTTACAATCGCTTCATATTGTGGTATCTATCCGGATATTATAAGCATGGCTGTATGGTCATGCTGTTTTTTTGCACAGACCTTGTGTACAAATGGTGCGGCATTTAAATGTGTCATTGGCATGACATATGGACTGTGCGGCGAGTAGCGGAGAAGATGTTTTCTGCTCGATTATTGTGGGAAAACTGCTTTGCAATAAAAAGTCCGGTTATATATACAGGAAAACCATGGTATCTTTGCGCGCAGGGAGACCATGGTTTTTTGTGTGATTGTTTTGTGAATGTTCTGCGGACGGAAACCAATCCTGTGAGGGCGGAACTTAGATAATGAAAGGATGAAAAAATGAACATCGAAAAGCAGATAGAATTTGACAAAATAAAAGAAATATGGACAGCTCTGGCGGTGACGGACCAGGCGAAGGAGAACATCAGAAATACGACATTTTACCTGTCGGAAAGCGAGCTGAGAAAGCAGCTGCGAGACACCATGGACAGCAGAAAGCTGATTGAGAAGCTGGGCACGCCGCCATTGCAGAATGTGGAGGAAGCGAAGGAGATCCTGATGATTGCGGAAAAGGGGGACTGCCTGACGCCTTATCAGCTGGAGCGGGTGGAAAGGGTACTGGCGGCCATAGGGAGGATGAAGAGATACCTGGAGAAAGGAAAGGAAGACGATAATCCTCTGGCCTATTACGAAGAAAATCTGGACGCCGTGGAGGAGCTGCGGGAAGAAATCGGCAGACAGATCAGAGGCGGCGAGGTAGATGATTATGCGTCCAGGGAGCTGTCGCAGATCAGAATCCGGATGGCCGGTTGTGAGGAGCAGATGAAGCAGAAGGCGGAACAGGCCATGCGTTCCCAGAAAGAATGCATGGCTGACCTCTACTGTACCACACGAAACGGAAGAATCTGTGTGCCTGTGAAAAAGGAATATAAATTCAGGATTTCGGGGACAGTGGTGGATAAATCTGCCAGCGGAAGCACCCTGTTCATAGAACCCACAGCCGCGGCCAGATACTATGAAGAGCTGCAGCAGCTGAAAATCAGCGAGGAAAATGAGGTATACCGTATTCTGTATACACTGACAGCTATGCTGGGGGCGTCTGCGGAGGCAATGAAAGAGAATATCAGAGTAATGGAAGTGCTGGATTTCATCCTGTCAAAGGGAAAGCTCAGCATCGACCTGGGTGCGACAGAGCCTTGTATCAATACGGAGCGCAGGATTGTGTTAAAGGACGCCAGGCACCCGCTGATGGACAGGGAGAGGAACGTACCACTGCAATTTGAAATCGGGGACACTGCCAGAGGCGTTGTGATTACCGGGCCCAATACGGGAGGGAAGACGGTGGCCATCAAGACTGTCATGCTGAACTGCATAATGGCCCAGTGCGGCCTTCATGTTACCTGCAGGGAAGCGGATATCTGCATGAACAGCGCCTACCTGTGTGATATCGGAGACGGGCAGAATATTGCGGAGAACCTGTCTACCTTTTCGGCACATATCAAAAATGTGCTGGAAGTACTCCGCGAAGTGGACGCGGAAAGCCTGGTTATTATGGATGAGCTGGGGTCCGGTACCGACCCGGCGGAGGGCATGGGAATCGCGGTGGCCATACTGGAAGAGCTGCGCAAAAGCGGTGCCCTGTTTCTTGTCACAACCCATTATCCTGAGATAAAGGAGTATGCGGACAGGACGGAAGGACTTGTCAATGCCCGTATGACCTTCGACAGGGAGACTTTGAGCCCTACTTATCAGATGGTAATCGGGGAAGCGGGAGAGAGCTGCGCTTTCCATATTGCGGACAGACTGGGAATGCCCCGGGAAATGCTGGAAACGGCAGTCCGCGCGGCTTACGGGGATGCCGCCGTGGCAGGATATTTTGGCAGGAGAAACCGGGAAGATATGGAGAGGAGCAGGACTGATGCGAAAAGAAGCATGCCGGAAAAAGGGAGGCCAGCAGAAAGCAGGGGAGCCACAGAAAATAAGAATATGCCAGGGACCGAAAAGACAATAGAAAAGAGGAATATGGCAGAGCACGAGAAGGCCGCAGAAAGAACGGATACGGCGGAAAAGGAAAGAACAGCAGAAAAAAAGGGTATATCAGGGAAAGAGAAAGCAGGAAAAGTGAAAGCAGGAAAGGAGAGAACAGAGAAAACCAGCCCTGGAAAAATTATCAAAATCAAAAAGGCAAAACCCAGGGAGGACCTGAGCACAAAATACAGACTGGGTGACAGCGTCATGGTTTACCCGGACAAAAAGATTGGCATTGTATGCAAAACCATCAATGAGAAAGGGGTACTGCGGGTACAGCTGCCGGACCGGAAGATATGGATTAATCACAAGCGGGTCAGGCTCCATGTGGCGGCAGAAGAACTGTACCCGGAGGATTATGACTTTAACATTCTCTTCGAGACGGTGGCCAACCGGAAAATCCTGCATGATATGGACAGGAAGTATACGGAGGAGATTGTCCGGCGCGGGGAATAACAAGGTAAAGTGGTTTTGAAGCCGGCAAAGACGAAGCTGAAGGTAGTGGGGGATTAGGAGAAAGCAATAATCAAAAATGGGATGCGTTTCCATTTAGGCACGCATCCCATTCCTTTTTACCAATATTGCTTTACTGTCTCATTAGATTCACTTTCAGATAAATGGAACATCTCTGCAATCTGTTTTATTGTGTCTGTAAAAGACACTCCCAGATTTTTGCACACTAAAACGGCCCCTTTGATCTGACCAACTAATTCGCTTTCTTCCCTCGTCTGCTGAATTGCCAAACACATATTCACCGCTTCTTTCCCTTCGGGATATTCCAACTTGGATCCCGTAACAATATTTATTACTTCAGCCGCCTGTCTTTCCATGCTTTGAAATTTTATGTCTTCCTCTACGATCTTATTTAGAGTCTGCTTGTCTTTAGAATACTTAATATATAGCATTAAGGGTTGATCTTCTGATCCCCATGGTATAAAAGCTGGTTAAACGCATCTGCAAAGACTATCGGATTCCCTATATATTCCTTTGTTATAGTATCTATCTTTCCCGTGATGAAAATTCCTTTCTTCCATGGGAAGATATTTCCCATTGGGAGGGGTTTTTCCCATTGATAACAGTATACGCTGAAAAAGGTTTTTTCTCAATAGTCTTTTTAAAATCGTTTAAAGGATTTCAGCAGAATTAAAGTTGAACTATTTGACCTTACACCCTCTTATTTTGAACTCCCAAACAACCCCCATGCGCCTAATTTACGGTATTCTCAGCAAATTCCCCATCTTGTCCAGTACCCAATCTGGGGAATGGCAATGCAACAGAGGAGAGGAACTTTCT
This sequence comes from Acetatifactor muris, assembly GCF_024623325.1. Classification (GTDB taxonomy): domain Bacteria; phylum Bacillota; class Clostridia; order Lachnospirales; family Lachnospiraceae; genus Acetatifactor; species Acetatifactor muris. Next base: position 133,015 of record NZ_JANJZD010000006.1, on the reverse strand, counting down.
ATGGGACAAAAAGACTACGAGAAAAGGGTTGACAAAATGGAAAATCTGCCCCATAATAAAACGTATGTTGCAAAACGAATGTTTTAAATAAAGGAGAACCTGCCATGCCCCCAAAAGCAAAATTTACCAAAGAGCAAATCATGGAAGCGGCGTTGCAGCTTGTGAGACAAAATGGTGTGGATGCCCTCACGGCCAGGGCATTGGGAGATAAGCTTGGGAGCTCTGCGAGGCCGATTTTTACCGTATTTCAAAGCATGGAGGAAGTGCGGCAGGGTGTTGAGACGGCTGCCAGGCGGCTCTACGACAGATATGTGGCGGCCGGACTGGAACAGACCGGTATGCCGGCGTTCAAGGGAGTAGGGATGCAGTATATTAAATTTGCCCGCAGTGAGCCAAAGCTGTTTCAGCTGCTCTTTATGACGGAGCAGGCGCGGAAGCCGGACGTAACGGAGGTCCTTCCCGTAATCGACGACAATTATCTGCAGATTCTGGCATCCATCCGGAATTGTTATCCGCTGAATCAGGAGGATTCCGAATGGATGTATCGGCATTTGTGGATTTATACTCACGGAATTGCGGTGCTTTGTGCCACCGGACTGTGTGCTTTCACCGAGGAAGAAATCGGCAGGATGCTGACGGAGGTCTTCACAGCGCTGCTGAAGGAGGTCGGAAAATGATAGAGGTAAATGAAATAACCAAAAGCTATGGAACCCACGAGAATCGGTTTCAGGTACTGAAAGGGATCAGTACAAAAATAGAAAGTGGAGACTTCCTTGTGATACTGGGAGCCTCAGGATCCGGTAAATCCACTCTGCTGAACATCATTTCGGGCCTTGAGCGTCCGGATGGGGGCAGCGTGGAGTATGACGGCAGAGACATTACGGAACTGTCGGACAATGAACTGACGGCGTTTCGCAGGGAAAAAGTCGGCTTTATATTCCAGCAGTACTATCTCCTGCCCAACCTGACGGTGGAAAAGAATGTCCGGATGGGAGCGGATCTGGCGGGGAATACCGACTATCCGGATATTATAAAGGCCGTGGGGCTGGAAGAAAAGAGGAAAAAATATCCGGGTGAACTTTCCGGAGGAGAACAGCAGCGAGTGGCTGTTGCAAGAGCGCTTGCCAAAAGGCCGGAGGTGCTGTTCCTGGATGAGCCTACCGGCGCCCTGGACGAACAGACTGGCAGGCAGGTGCTGGATTATATCTGCAGATTGCAGGAGGAATACCGATTCACTATCGTGATGGTGACACATAATCTGAATATCGCGGAGATGGCCAATACCGTTATCCAGATGAACAGCGGGCGGATAGTGGATATCCGGTGCAATGCATCGCGGAAGAACGCATATGAGATAGGGTGGTGAGTAAAATGGTAGTAGGAATCAAGGACGGCGCAAAACTGATAGGAATTTCCATTATTACCTGCTGTGCGGTGCTGGTCTGCACCATGTTCCTGAATTTCTATTTTGATGTCCTTCTGATAGAGAATAAAATTTCATCAGAACCGGCAGTGCTTTTCTACCAGGCCCAGGTATCCACGGCAAAGGTAGTCTGTCTGGTCAGCGGCGGCTGCCTCCTTATGACTTCTGTGGTGATGCTGTTTTTTTACTGCAAGCATTACATAGATATCCATAAAAAGGAGCTGGGCATTCTGAAAGCGCTGGGATACTCCAATCTGAAGATAGCAAAGGGCTTTCGGATATTCGGAATCAGCGTCCTCATGGGAGCGCTGCCGGGCTTTTGTGGTGCGTTTCTTCTGATGCCTTTGTTTTATGAATTACAGAATAAAGATAGGATTTTGCCCGAGATTGTCATTCAATTCCATCCCATCATTCTGCTGTATTTTGTGGCATTGCCTACGATTGGGTTTGCGGTTCTTGCGGTGGCTTATGCATTTTTCCAGCTGAGAGCGCCCGTGCTGCTGCTTTTGAAGGATGGACAACAGCTCCGGGTCAAAGCGGGAAAACCCAAAACAGGAAAAGCCCAGACAGGAAAAATCCAAACAGGAAGGGCCCAAATAGAAAAAAACCAGCAGGAAAGTCTAAAACAGAAAAACTCAAAATAGGGAAAGTAAAAGCGGGAAAGGTCAAAACAGACAGGGACGAAGACCTGCCCTTTCTGACAGATCTGAGAAAACATACACTGCGAGAAAAGAAAATCCTGCTCTTTTTTATCATTTTCGCTTCCTTTTGTTTTTCCTCCATGACGCAGATGTCCGCCGGCATGAAGGAACTGGCCAGCGTGATGATGGGGGCCATGATGCTGATCATCGGAATGATTCTGGCATGCACCACGCTGTTCCTGGCCATCGCCACAGTAATCAAGGGCAATACAAAAACCATTGCCATGATGCGTGTATTCGGCTATTCCCGGAAGGAATGCAGCAGGGCGCTTCTGGGTGTATATCGTCCCCTGGCGTATGTGGGGTTTGCACTGGGAACGGGGTACCAATATGGGCTTCTGAGGCTGATGGTGGATGTTGTGTTTCGGGATATAGAGGGCGTGCCGGTATATGAATTTGACTTTCCGATGATGCTGCTTTCACTTGCCCTTTTTACGATATTTTATGAAACTGTGATGTATTGTTTTTCCGATAAAATCAGGAAAATATCCGTGAAGGAAATCATGCTGGAGTGAGAAGGAAAAGAGCGATGCGTCAGCATCGCTCCGGTTCCGGATAATCCATCCCAAAGGTCTCCACGGTTACACTCTTCATGACCTGATTCTCATAAGGCCTGTCGGAATAGCTGTCGGTGGGCGTCTCGGCAATCTTATTTACCACATCCATTCCTTCGATCACTTTCCCGAATGCGGCATACGATCCGTCCAGATGGGGCGCATTCTTATGCATGATGAAGAACTGTGAACCGGCGGAGTCGGGAGCCATGGACCGGGCCATGGACAGCACGCCTGCGGTATGTTTCAAGTCGTTAGCAACGCCATTCTGGGAGAATTCCCCTTTGATACTGTAGCCGGGGCCGCCCATGCCGGAGCCTTCCGGACAGCCGCCCTGAATCATGAAGCCCCTGATGACACGGTGGAAAATCAGGCCGTCATAGAACTTTTTATTAATGAGGCTGATGAAATTGTTCACGGAAATGGGGGCTACATCGGGATACAGTTCCAGGCGAATGACACTGTCGTCATTCATGGTAATGGTTACAATCGGATTTTTTGCCATAATAGATATCCTTTCTGGTGAAAATAGTTTATAATGTAATTCATGTCATAGTGATTGTAACCGAAAAAAGCGGTATCGTAAAGGGGGAAGTGAATGGGATGTACTTAAAAAAGAAAAAAGTTCTTATAGACGGTACGGAGCGGATCCTATATATAACAGATCATAAAGATACCGCAGAGCAGCTGCGGGCGGCAGGAGAGGCCGTACTGATTTATCTTCACGCCGATAATCGGGATCAGGATTTTTCGGGGTATCTGTTTGCCGTGGAGGATCCGGAAGATCTGGAACCGGAATATGTGGAGCGGGTCTACAGGAGACTGAAAGGACTGCCCTGGAATATTCTGGAGACGGCAAGCTGTCTCGTTCGAGAGACGACGCCGGAGGATGTGGATGTTTTCTATCGGATTTACAGCAATCCTGCCATTACCAGATATATGGAAACACTATATCCGGAGGTGGAGCAGGAGAAGCAATATGTCCGGGAGTATATTGAAAAGGTGTATACTTTTTATGGCTTTGGCGTCTGGACGGTGGTGGAAAGGGAGAGCGGAGCGGTGATCGGCAGGGCCGGTATTTCCTACAGAGAGGGCTTTGAAGAGCCTGAGCTGGGATTTATTATAGGTGTTCCCTGGCAGGGAAAGGGATATGCATATGAGGTCTGCGAAGCGATTCTGGGCTATGCCTCCGCGGCGCTGGGATTTACCAGGATTCAGGCGCTGGTGGAGACAGAAAATCTTCCTTCCCTTCGATTATGCCGGAAGCTGGGATTTGACTATGATTCAAAAATTGCATTGAGAGAGAGGGAGTATTATCGCCTGATAATCACAGAGCTCCCTCCGTGGAGGAGAGAGCTTCTGTGAAAAGAATTGCGGAGAGCGACATCACGGTCTGGGAAAGCATCTTGACTGACGCTTTCCACAGGCTCCGGACGGGTGTCATTGTCCGCCATAGAAAATCTGCGCAATGGGAGAATCCGGAGACAGGATGACAGTTTTGTTCTTCCCCTGCATGGATACTTTCAAAGCGTCCAGGCTTCTGACGAAAGAGTAGAATGCCTGTTTTGTCTCATCATTGTAGGCTTCGGAAAGAATCCGCATGTATTCGGCCTCCCCTTCGGCGACTAAAATGGCCGCTTCCTTTTCCGCTTCGGAGAGCAGAACGGTTACTTCCTTGTCGGTGGTATTTCTGATAATCTGAGCCTCGGAACTTCCTTCTGCAGTGTAGGTGGCGGCAATGTTGTCACGTTCGGAAATCATACGCTCATATACGGCGGCTTTGTTGTCGCCGGGCAGGTCAAGCTTCTTGGTCTCGAAGGCCAGCAACTCGATACCGTACTGATCCAGAGAAGTACCGATATTGGCGATAATAGCTGCGGACAGCTCCCCATCACGGCCGGAGATCACATCATCCTGGGTGGTGCTGCTGATGACATTTTTCGTAGAGTTGTATACGATGGCATCAAGCCTGCTCTCGGCATTCATGATGGAAGAGTTCAGTGTCTGGGCGAATTTCAGCGGATCGGAAATATGCCACAGGATGTAACTGTCACAGATCATGGTTTTCTTATCGCTGGTGATGACATCGGAGGAGGGCAGATCATACAGCAGGACCTGCCGGGGCAGTTTATCCACGCTCTGCAAGAAAGGAATTTTGAAGCTGACGCCGGCCTCGGTCACCACATGATCAATTCTTCCGAACTGACGTACCAGGCTGTATTCATTTTCTCTGGTGATGACGATGCTGGATGCACCTGTTATCAGAACCAAAAACACTACAACAATCAGTATTATTTTTTTCATTGTCTTCATCATTTTTCTCCTATTAAAATCGCTGCGGGACAGCACTAAAAAATAAAGCTCATCTGGCGCATGGCTTATGGATTTTGTGTATCGTCTGCGGCGTTGCCTGTAGTCTGAGCAGGCTGTGAAGTATCATCATCATTGCTTCCCGTAAAGGACTCCAGGGGATAAATGGTCTGCATATTGCCATCGGAGCTTTCGATGATAACCTTTAAATCCGGAAGTACATTTTCCATTGCCTCATAAAACATACGCTGTCTGGTGACCACTGGATTCTTGATATATTCTTCGTACATGGCGTTGAATCGTGCCACCTGGGCGGTAGCTTCGTTGATGCGCTCTGTCTTCTGGGCTTCTGCGTCCTTGATGATACCATCTGCCCGGGCCTGAGCGGATGGCAGCTGCTCGTTGCGGTATTTGTTGGCATTGTTCAGAGCGGTTTCCTTGCCCTGTTTGGCTGTTTCCACAGCCTTAAAGGCTTCCATGACTTCGGTGGTAGGGGGCTCGGAATCCTGAATTGTGATATTGACCAGCTGAATGCCGATATCCTGATCTGCCAGCCGTTTCAAAATCATTTCCTTGATGGACGACTGAATTTCATTCTTACCTGTGGTCAGGACATCATCTACCGGATAGCTTCCGATCACTGTTCGAATACAGCTCTGGCTGATGTTCCGCAGAATATCCATAGGATTCTGGGAGGCATACAGTGCTTTTACGGGGTCGCTGTAGCGATACTCCACATAAAAATCCACATCGATGAAGTTGAAATCGGATGTAATCATCAGAGACTCTTCTTCGTTGACTTCGTTGTGCTCGGTGTTATAACCGATGGCAAATCCCTGAATGGTGGTATTCACCTTACGGACCTGCTGGATAAAGGGTATCTTGAAGTGCAGACCGGGTTCGGTGACCGCCTGTGCTTTACCAAGAGTAATCAGCACAGCCTGTTCCTGCTCCTTGATTTCATAAGTGGAATTCAGTCCCAGAATCAGCAGGACGAGAACCAGTGCGGCAATGCCGAAAATCTTGCCGAAAGGCGTCTTTTTTCCGGGAGTGTGTTCTCCGTTGCTTCTGCCTCCGTCCATGGTTTCGAAACCGTTTTTCCAGTTGCGGAAAGAATCATTTCTCATTTTTGCCTCATTTCTGTGCCGCTTTACTGTACAAATCCTTACGTGGATTACGAGTCTGTGAAAAGCAGCGCGGAAACACATAACTCGCGTTGGTAACTACTAATTGTTAAAACCTATCATACGCCTTTATTGGAAAAAAGCAATAAAAACTGACGCACAATAGAAAAGGATAACGTGCTTCCGGTCGCGTTTATCGGGATATTGTACGATAACTTCGTAACAGTTCAGACAGGGCACTGAACTGTTACGCTGATGCACCATACAATAGAATGCAGGAAAAGCATTCTATTGTCAAGAAACGCAAAGGAAATGCGTTTTGGCGCCCGAAAGTCTCGCAAAATTGCACAGGAATGTGTCCCATGGACACATTGCAATTATTGACTTCGCGGTAGGGGGTGTCTGAACTGTTACATAACTTCAGACGATATGTCAAGATACACTGATAATTCAGTTTCTTTTTGATCAAAATAATGCTATAATAGCCGTGGACAAGCGATTGTCATAAAATTGGGGGGCGGACTTACATGAAGATAAAAGTGAAGGAAATGGCTTATGAACAGGTTCTGGCGCGGCCGGTGGGACGGCACAGGAGCCCTGTGCGGCCGCTGTGGATATTTCGGCTGCTGTTGAAGGTATTGTCCAGGTCTGATTTACGGGCAACTCATTTTACTCATCGAGAGATTGGCATGGAAAGACTGGGGAATAGAGAGCCCTGCCTGATTCTGATGAATCACTCCAGCTTTATAGATTTGAAAATAGCCGCGACGATACTGTATCCCCGTCCTTTTAATATTGTGTGCACATCGGACGGCTTCGTGGGGAAGAGCCGGCTTATGCGCGCAGCGGGCTGTATTCCCACGAAGAAATTTATCACGGACATGACGCTGGTGCGGGACATGCTGCATGCGTTGAAGAAGGCGAACAGCTCCGTGCTTATGTTCCCGGAGGCCAGCTACAGCTTCGACGGCACAGCCACACCTCTGCCGGACAGCATGGGGAAATGTCTGAAAATTCTGGGGGTCCCCGTGGTGATGATTCGCACTTACGGCGCTTTTGCCAGGGACCCGCTCTACAATAACCTGAAGCTGCGTCAGGTGGATGTGTCCGCGGATATGGAATATCTGCTGTCTCCGGAAGATATCCGGGAGAAAACGGCGGAAGAGCTGAACGAGATTCTGCGGGAGCAGTTTTCCTTTGATAACTTCCGCTGGCAGCAGGAAAATAATATCCGGATAGCGGAGGCTTTCCGAGCTGATTGTCTGAACCGGGTTCTGTACAAATATCCTCACTGCGGGACGGAGGGGAAAATGCTGGGAGAAGGCACGGAACTTTCCTGTGGCGCATGTGGGAAGAAATATGAACTGACGGAATACGGTTTCCTGGAGGCGAAGGAGGGGGAGACGGAGTTTAAGCATATTCCGGACTGGTACCGCTGGGAGCGGGAGAGTGTGCGGAAGGAGCTGGAAGACGGCGTCTATCGTCTGGATGTGCCTGTCACGATCTGCATAATGGTGAATACCAAATGTATTTACCGGGTGGGCAGCGGACGACTGGTGCACACGGCGGAAGGGTTCCATCTCACCGGCTGTGACGGCAGGCTGGATTATACCCAGAAGCCCGGGGCTTCCTACAGTCTGTATTCCGACTATTACTGGTATGAAGTGGGTGATATGATCTGTATTGGGAGCGGGGATGTGCTTTACTATTGCTTTCCAACGGAGGGCGGAGATGTGGTGGCAAAGACGAGACTGGCCACGGAGGAGCTTTATAAAATCACATGCCGGCGCCGCAGGGAGCGCCGGGGGTGATGATACAGAGCTCGCAGGCTCAGGAACTGTGCGGAAACAGCTATGCAGAAACAGCTACGCAGAAACAGGTAGAATGACTTATTTCCCGCTTACTGAGCGGCGTCCTGCCAGGTCAGGTAAATCTGGAGTTCACGGAGCATATGATTTTCCGCGGGCACCATGTAGGTCAGGATTTCTGAGCCGCGGTCAAAAAGCTGGTGAGTGCTTTCCACGCCGTCCTTCGTTTTCTGTTGCAGAATCAGGTAGGCCACATCTGCGGGAAGCTCCAGCTCCGGAACTTCCTTTTCAAAGAAGGCATCCAGCTGAGCTGCACTCAGAGACTTGAGCAGCTGATGGTTTTCGCCCATGAAGAGCAGCTCTGTGTCCACTGGAGGGGCGGCCGACACGATACTGACTTTAAAGCGATAGCTTTTGGTCTTTTCCCTGCCGTCCATATTCCGGCTTATGGACTGTGCAGTGTCATGGCTGTACTGCTGGCCGTCCACGAAATAGTCTGTGGAAATGCCGGTACCGGGCAGCAGGTACACCTGGCCGTCTTCCTGCTGGTATACCGGATTAAAAAAGTAATTAAAAGCGGTATCCGCACTGACATACAGGGAACCTTCGGCGCCTTCCTCCTGGTCTGTGGAGGAAAAGTGTAAATCCGTAAAGAAGTCATCGCCGGTATAATAACTGACCATGCGCTCTTCGCCGTCATTGATTGTAATGCCGGTGCCGTCAAAATCTTTTTCCGGGAATTCCAGACAGTACAGGCCATATCCCTCCAGTCCGGGGAAAACGATGGGAGGTTGTGAGCTGTCATTTTCCCTGTTGAGAGTTCCATAAATTTTCTCGTTCGTCTCTTTGAAGGTGATTTCTCCCCGGCTGTTCATTTCGATTTCCGGCGTGCCCTGGCGGATATACTCCCTGGTCACAAAGACGCCGGCCAGTCTGTCCTGTCCGGGCTGGGACGGGGCTTCCTCCAGCGCCAGACTGCAGCCGCTCAGTGAGAGAACTGCCGCCAGACAAAGGGATGTGGCAGTTCCGCTTTTTAGTGCATGAAATTTAGTCTTGTTCGCTCGATTATTGTTCATCGTCAGAATCCTCCTCGTCCAGATTGCCGTCGAATTTCAGAATGTCGCCTATGTCACATTGCAGATAATAGCATATCTTATTGATGGTGCCGAAGCGGACCCCCTTTGCCTTGCCGCTGCGCAGGATAGAGAGATTCGCTTCGGTGATATTTACCAGCCTGCACAGCTCTTTGGAAGTCATGCGGCGTTCTTTTAATATTTCATCCAGATAGATTCGTATTGCCATGGCGGTTCCTCTATAAAGTCTGGTAATCATTCAGTGTTTTGTCCGGAATCTTATCGTCATATAATCATATCATTGTCTTCTTTCAGCCGTTTGCCGTCCAGGTAGAGCAGAGTCAGCAGTCGGATGCCCAGAACCACGATGATTTCCGTCAGCGGGAACAGAAGCAGGTAGGAGCTGCTCAAAATGTAGCCGGAGAAAAGCAGCTGCAGGAGGGTAAGGCCCAGGTTGGTGAGCAGAATCAGGATCAGAAACTGTCCGCTGGCTTTTTTCAGCTTTTCCAGCAGGGAAAAGGTTCCCGCGCCGAAGGGGGCTTTCGCAAAGCTTCCGATGAAAGCTGCGGTCAGAATCAGCAGAATCGCTTCCGCTATAGCCGGAAAGAGATCGGTGAGGGCCTGGAGCATCAGAAAGACGGTGCTGATATTCAGCTGCATTCGGTCCGCGGCGGTGTTCATTTCTTCCATTTTCTGCCGGGCGGCAATGAATGCGGTACCATTCTGCCACAGACTGCCGGCGGCCAGAATCAACGCATACAGAGACAGCAGAATCTGCAGGCCGGTCAGAAGCCTTCGGCGTTCCGGCTTTTCCGTATTATGCAGGAAACGCAGCAGAAGCCAGGTGAGGAAGGTGCAGTCAATTGCCGCCGCCAGGGAATATCTTGAGAATCCTTCCGTGGGGATGGGGGAGAGATACAGATCCATATAGCTGGGGTTCGTGTAGAACCAGAGGGCGGCGTAGAGCACAACTGCCAGGACAGGCAGAAGCACGTCCGCACGGCGGATTTTATGCCGGACTGCCAGAACGGCGCAGAGTGCCAGAGGCAGAGCGCCGGTGACGATGAACAGAATCCATGCGGCAATGTTGCCGGCAGAGCCGGACAGAGACAGGCTGCGCAGGAATCCTCCCAGCTGTTCCCAGGGGAATGTGATATATTTCATGTTGGCCTCCTGATTAAGTCGCCAGACAACAACATAATTACTGCTGGCGGCACTAAACTGAAAATTATTGTTTTACAATAATTCTGGTATTAGGGTATCATGAAAATTATTGTTTGTCAATAATTTAGACAAAGTTCGTCTGCTGTATTGAAAATGTCGGTAACAGTTCAGACACCCCCTACCGCGAAGTCAATAATTGCAATGTGTCCATGGGACACATTCCTGTGCAATTTTGCAAGACTTTCGGGCGCCAAAACGCATTTCCTTTGCGTTTTGTGTGCATCAGCGTAACAGTTCAGTGCCCTGTCTGAACTGTTACAAATGTCGATGTGGGTCCCGGTAAAAGTGGAAAAGGCGTCCTGGCGAAAAACAAAGTTAGGAATTGACAGAACCGGAGAAATGGCTTACTATTAATAACAAGAAATGGGTTTTCACCGTACATCCTGTTACGGCCTGCTCGTTTCTTTTTTTATTGACAGAATGTCATATAGATATTTTCTGCCATTTTCAGCATGATTAACCAGAAGACGGGCATGGAAAATGCCTGCACTTCAAAATGAAATGCAGGCATCATCATATCATGTGCAGGGACAGCACATGATGGATGGCCATCCGGCCGTTTCCTAACAAGAATAAGGTCGTTATATCATATATCCAATTCCGGGGGGACATCCAGTTCTTCCGGAGCATATTTTCCGTTCTTTTTGCGCTGTCTGACACATTCCGTCAACAGATATTCAATCTGCCCGTTTACGGAGCGGAAGTCATCTTCCGCCCAGGCGGCAATCGCGTCGTATAATTTGGGCGATAATCTGAGCGGAACCTGCTTCTTGCTGTCCGCCATAATCAGTACAGACTCCCGGAGTTCACAACCGGCTGGGCATCATGATTGCCGCACAGCACCACCAGAAGATTGGAGACCATTGCCGCCTTGCGCTCCTCATCCAGCTGTACCACATCCTTTTCATTCAGGCGCTCCAGAGCCATTTCCACCATGCCCACGGCGCCGTCCACGATCATTTTGCGAGCGTCGATGATGGCTGAAGCCTGCTGGCGCTGCAGCATGACGGCTGCGATTTCGGGGGCATAGGCCAGGTAAGTGATTCGAGCTTCCACAATTTCGATACCGGCTTCCGCCACACGTTTCTGAATTTCATCCCGTATTCTGTCAGCAACGATTTCGCTGGAACCGCGCAGGCTTCCCTCGTCGGCCACACCGTCTCCGGTGGTATCCACATTGGGGGCCACATCGTAAGGATAAATGCGGACTACATGGCGAAGGGCGCTGTCACATTGCAGAGACAGGAATTCCTTGTAGTTGTCCACATTGAATACCGCTTTGGCTGTGTCCACAATCTTCCAGGTGACAGCAATGCCGATTTCGATGGGATTCCCCAGGCAGTCGTTGATCTTCTGACGACTGTTGTTGAGGGTCATGATTTTCAGGGAAAGCTTCTTGCTGCTATAGTCGCCGGTGAGATTCATATTCTGAGTACCATTTACAATGGCGGTCAGGCCGCCGGCGTCCGACACATCTCCGCTCTGGCTGAGCTTTGTCCGGGAAGCCGGATTCACACCCACACAGAAGGGATTGACATAATAGAAACCGTTTTCCTTCAAAGTGCCGACGTATTTGCCGAACAGGGTGAGAACCAGCGCTTCCTGGGGCTTCAGCACCTTGAGACCCAGCAGGGAAATCCATCCCAGACTGACCACCGCTATGCTGACCACAAGCCCGGTGACATTCAGGGCGGTGGCGCCCTGCTCCAGGCTGATTGCGGAGAAAACCAACGCCGCGATGGCGGCGGCATACACCAGAATGATGAGCAGCAAAACACTCATTCCGTTTTTCTTTCCTTTAAAAATTCTTTCTTCCATAGGTGATACCTCCTCTTTACAGATATCTTCCGTAATATATCTTTGTGATATTAAAATGATATCATAAAGGAGAAGGAATTGCAAGTGTTATTTTGGGAAGTCCGCCGTCTTCCTTTGTTCCTTTTCCAGTTTATTGCGCTCCCGAAGCTCTGCGAAAAATAACGTCAACAATCCGCTGCATTCTTCTTCCAGAATTCCGCGGGTCACTGCCGCCTGGTGATTGAACTGGGGATTTTCCAGAATATTCAGAACGGAACCGCCGCATCCGGCCTTCGGATTCATGCAGCCCATGACCACCTCAGGGATGCGGGCCTGGATGATGGCGCCCGCGCACATCTGGCAGGGCTCCAGGGTGATATAAATAGTACATTCCTCCAGCCTCCAGTCACCGATGACTTTGCTGGCTTTTCTGATGGCGGTAATCTCCGCGTGGGCCAGAGTGCTTTTATCCGTGTTGCGCCGGTTATAACCACGGCCGATGATTTTTCCTTCATGGACAATGACACAGCCGATGGGCACTTCCCCGAGGGAATAGGCCTTTTTGGCCTGCTTTAACGCCTCTTTCATATATTTTTCCTGGATGCTTTTGATGATTGCCATGATATCTTATAGCTAACCTTTCTTTTTGCTCCTGATTTTTTGAGATTCGATTGACAGGGCACTGGACTGTTACTCAGTAACGTAACAGTTCAGACAGGGCACTGAACTGTTACGCTGATGCACACATACAATAGAATGCAAGAAAAGCATTCTATTGTCAAGAAGCGCAAAGAAAATGCGTTTTGGCGCTCGAAAGTCTCGCAAAATTGCATAGGAGTGTGTCCCATGGACACATTGCAATTATTGACTTCGCGGTAGGGGGTGTCTGAACTGTTACTCAGTAACAGTATAATTCGGAAAAAGAAATCCGTCAATTGTTGACTGGGACCGGAAGCCGAAGTATAATTTTAATAACGGTTTGGCAGGAGGGGTATCCATTGGAAACACTTTTACAGAAAGAGGACAGGAGAATCAGGATTGCGGGGGCTGAAGACGCCCGGGTTCTGCTGGAAATATACGCACCTTATGTGAGAGAGACTGCGGTTACATTTGAATATGACGTACCTTCGGAAGCGGAATTCCGGGGAAGGATTCTGCACACTCTGAAAAAATATCCCTATCTGGTGGCGGAACAGGACGGCGAGCCTGTGGGATATGCTTATGCGGGGGCATTTCATTCAAGGGCGGCATATGAGAGAGGTGTGGAGACCACGGTTTATATCCGAAAGGACAGGAGACGAGGGGGCCTGGGAAGGGAACTGTATGAAGCGCTGGAGAAAATACTGGTCTGCCAGAATATCCTGAATCTCAATGCCTGTATCGGGTATCCGGAGATGGAAGACGAGTATCTGACAAGGGACAGCGCCCGGTTCCATGAGAGACAGGGATTCCGGCCGGCGGGAAGGTTTCACAAATGTGGTTATAAATTCGACCGCTGGTACGACATGATATGGATGGAGAAGCATATCGGAGAGCACAGGGTCAACCCTGCGGCAGTCAGGTGGTTCCCGGAAATCAGGGAGGAAGTTTCCGCTATTTTTTTGTAAAACGGAGAAGAAGGACAGAAAAGAAAGAAACAGGGGCACTTTTCTTAAAAAAGAGAGAGGTTCAGTTTTAAAAGGCAGTAAGGCGATAAAAGAGCAACGCAAAAACATCGGCAATAAAGCGAAATAACTCAAAATAGAATAAGAAATAAAACATAAAAATAAGCAATAGAACAGGAGGTATCTACAATGATCAAAGGATTTAAGATGAAGCTGTATCCCGGTCAGGAGGCAGAGTACGAGAAGAGGCACAATGAGCTGTGGCCGGAGATGCAGGACATGATTCATGAGCACGGCGGGAAAAATTATACGATTTTCCTGGACAGGGAGACGCTGACACTTTTCGGTTATATAGAGATTGAAGACGAGGAACTGTGGGCGAAGGGAGCGGATACCGCCATCAACAGGAAATGGTGGGACTTCATGGCGGATATCATGGAGACGAACCCGGACAACAGCCCTGTGAGCATTGATTTGAAGACAGTATTTCATCTGGATTAATCGTTCGATAATTCCGCCTGCATTCTGACTGACAGCACAGAATGCAGGCGGAGTTTTTATGCACAGGCCCGCATATGGAAAACTATCGTTTTCCGGCAATATTTATAATCTCAGCACATCAGGAAGATAATTCTATTCACACTGCTGTAATGACAAACTCCCATTTGGTGAAAACAACTAAAAAGACAGGATTTCATTGAGAATGAGACAGCATCCGGCTGTCTCTTGAGATTGCCAACGGGCAAAATGGCGGAAAAAATATTAATATTTTCAGTTTTTGGGGCAAATTATCTTTAAAATGGGTACCCAATCTTAAAATTGGGGTGTAGTTGACCAGAGAATGAATACTGTATAATTTTTTCGTAAACAAAATATAAAAATGAGGTGATTGGAAGCATGAAGAGACAAAACAAAGTAACATCTGTTGTGGTCCGAAGAACCTGGAAACAGGAGATTCAGCATAGCTGGCCTTTATATGTGCTGATTCTGCCAAGCTTCGTTCTGGCAATTATTTTCTGCTACATACCCATGGGCGGTCTGGTGATGGCATTTCAGAATTACAAGCCATGGCTGGGCATTACAGGTTCCGAATTTGTGGGATGGAGTAATTTCCGTCAGATTTTTGAATTCAAGGAATCTTATCAGGCGATTATCAACACAGTAATCATTGCGGTGAGCAAGATTATCCTGGGATTGGTGGTGCCCATCATTATGGCGTTGCTGCTGAATGAGGTGCGCAACGCAGGATTGAAGAAAGGAATTCAGACACTGGTTTATCTGCCTCATTTCCTGTCCTGGGTTACCGTGGCCGGTATGCTGCGTGACATTCTGGGACTGGACGGAATTGTGAATTCCTTTTTGAAGCTGTTTGGCGTGGAGCCCATCTTCTTCCTGGGAGAAGCCGGCATGTTCCGACAGATTGTGGTCGCCTCTGATCTGTGGAAGGGCTTCGGATTCGGAATGATTGTCTATCTTGCCGCGATTTCCAATATCGACCAGAGCCTGTATGAGGCGGCGGAAATGGATGGTGCGAACCGCTGGCAGCAGACTTTACATATTACATTGCCCGGAATCATGCCCATGATCATCGTTATGGCAACCCTTAGCCTGGGCAACGTACTGAACGCCGGATTCGATCAGATATTCAACCTGTATTCCCCGCTGACCTACAGCACCGGTGATATCATTGACACCTATGTCTATCGCCAGTCGCTTGTGAACGGCCAGTACAGCTTCGGTACGGCAGTGGGCTTGTTTAAATCAGGTATCGGATTGGCGCTGACAGCCATTTCCTACAAAATTGCCTATAACGTGGCAGGCTACAGAATCTTTTAATGGGGCACTTACGGAACTGACGGAACTAAAATCAGGAGGAAAAAATAATGCGGCGAACATCTGTAAGTCGGAAAATATTTATCATATGCAATACTGTGTTTCTGGTGGCAGTCGCACTTTTGTGCGTGCTTCCGCTGCTGAACCTGCTTGCCATTTCTCTGAGCGGCAAAAGTGCCGCCAACAGTGGGGTGGTTACTTTCTGGCCGGTGGATTTTACCATGATGGCATACGAGAAGACATTTCACAATAATAACTTTATCCGTTCCATGGGGATTGCGGTGCTTCGTACCGTCCTGGGAACAGGTTTGAGCATGGCGGTGATCACCACTGCGGGATATGCCCTGTCCAAGGATTTCAGAGGCAGAACCCCGCTGATGTGGTTTTTCGTATTCACCATGTTGTTCGGAGGCGGATTGATTCCGTCCTATATCGTAAATACCACGCTGGGATTGAAGAATAATTTCCTTGTCTATATCATTCCGGGTGCGTTCAGCTGTTACAATCTGATTCTGATTATGAACTTTTTCAGGTCGATTCCAAAGGCGCTGGAGGAAGCGGCGCTCATAGACGGAGCCAGCTTTTTCAAGGTGCTGTGGAAGATTTTCCTGCCGCTGTCAAAGGCGGGACTGGCAACAGTGGCTCTGTTTATCATGGTAGGAAACTGGAATGAATGGTTTACCGGAATCCTGTACATGTCCGATACGAAGAACTATCCGCTGGCCTCTTTCCTGCAGGTCATCGTGGTGCAGGGAAATCAGCAGGATCTGGCTCTGGATCCCACTTCCGCGGCGGCCATGTCGGAACGTACCATCAAGGCGGCACAGGTATTCATCGGTGCACTGCCCATCCTGCTGGTATATCCTTTCCTGCAGAAATACTTTGTCAAAGGTATGGTTGTGGGCGCTGTGAAGGAATAGGTATATATTGAAAAACTTATGGTTCAGAAAATGAGAATCACCAGCTTCAAAAGCTGATGAGAATAAAAGAATTTTGGAGGAGGAATAGAAATGAGAATGAAACAGGTAAAAGCATTGGCTCTGGTTGCAGTGGCATCAGCCATGGTGCTGAGCGGCTGTGGAAAGAGCGGAGGCGGCGGAGGTGCTGCAGCGGCAACGAGAAACGCAGACGGAAAGTATGACCCGGTGCTGACCATCCACATTGCAAAGCAGCTGGATGAGAACACGGGACGTTATGGGGACGGTGAGGATATCAACAAAAACCCCATGACACAGATGGCAGAGGAGAAGCTGGGTATTAAGATGGAGACCACTCTGCTGGGCGGTGACGCAGGTAACTATGACACAAAGCTGCGTCTGGCTCTGACAGGTTCTGAGGAACTGCCGGATGTATTCCCGGTATATGGCACACAGATGATTGCGGATATGATTGAGTCCGGACGTGTAAAAGAGCTGAATGAGGACATTGAGAAATATATGCCTCAGCGTCTGAAAGAGGTATATGAGCAGTATCCTTCTACCTACTATCCGGTGACAAAGGATGGCAAAATCTACGGTATTGCCTGTTCTCCCCATCTGACGGAAGGCCAGGTCATGATTATCCGTCAGGACTGGCTGGATAACCTGGGACTGCAGGCGCCTACCAACATCGAAGAGTTTGAGCAGGTCATCAAGGCATTTACCGAGGATGACCCGAACAAGAGCGGCAAGCAGGATACTTATGGATTTGCCTATTCCGGAAATGACCTGTACAATACCGGATGGGTAGCGGATCCTGTCACGATCTTCTCTGCCTATAGCGGGACACATTATCCCGGAAGCTGGCAGGAAGATGAAAATGGAGAACTGTTCTATGGTTCTATCCATGAAGGAAACAAGAAGGCTCTGGAGAAAATGGCTGAGTGGCATGCCAACAAGTGGATTTTCCAGGAAGCAGCGGCTACCGGCGCATGGGATGCCATGGGACAGTTTACAGAGGGCAAGGCCGGTATCTTCATCGGACGTCCCTGGGCTATCGACTCTGTGCGTGACGTGACCACAGCAGATCCCAATGCGGTAATCAGAGCATATCCCACGCTTCGTCAGGACAATGGAGATCCTACCTACCAGGCGGCTGAGGTGAATGACGGCTGGCTGATGTTCAATAAAGACTTCAACAATATGGAGGCATTCTTTGTATACCTTGACTGGCTGTATGATGCGGCCTTCGGAACCGGAGACTTCCAGTACGGTTTCCTGCAGGATTATGACTATGATATTGTAGATGGTAAAGTAGTATTCAGCAGTGCACTCTTCGATCCTCCTGTGACAGATCCTTTCATGCCTGGTAAGAGTACAGTAATGAGGAACTGTCCTAGACTGGACACCACAGCTCCTTATGTCAGTGTGGCCTCAGGCAAGGAGCCGGAAGGCGGCGACGAAATTCGTGCGGCGGCAGCTTTTGAGACAGCGCCGGATACCGCGGAAGGCTATGTGATTGCAGGACAGCATTCGGAAGAGCAGCTTTCCAATATGTTCAACAGCGCACCTACGGCGACGATGCAGAAGAAATGGGAACAGCTTCAGACCATGGAGAAACAGGTTTACACAAATATCATTTATGGAAAAGAGTCTATAGATGCGTTTGATAAATTTGTGGAAGACTGGAAAGCCCAGGGTGGTGACGATATTACGAAAGAAGTAAATGAATGGTATAAGAGTGTGAAGCAGTAAAGAAGAGCCTGCGGGCACTTGCAGGGAAATCAGGAAAACAGGCTGTGTCAGATGGCACAGCCCGTTCCTGTTCCCGGGAAACAAAAGTTTTTATCAGTTTTTGCCTTTGGTTTCTGAAATTATGATATAATATTCCCAGATTAACGAAGGGAGTCCTTGGGATGAAGAAGATAACCTCTATCTATATGATTTTTGTTGTTTATCTGGTGTTGGTATTTGCAGGATTTATTGTCCTGCATCGATACAGTACTACAAGTCTGCGGGATTCTCTGATGAGCGTGGCGAAGATGCAGGTGGATTACTCTGATGTGCTGCTGGACCAGAAGATACGGGAGATAGAGATTGAGGCAGACGGAATCCTGAACAGCGGAAATCTGCGGAATATGCAGGTAATTATGACGGAAAAATATGATGCCTATCGCTATGTGATGGGGGTCAGGGAGCTGAAGGAATATCTGAATACAAGGCAGAAGACCAATGTAGGTATGGCGGAATTCATTCTATACTGGCCCGGCGCCGGACGAATTCTGTCAACATCCACAGTACTCAGTGTCAAGCAGGGAGTTCTGGAACAGGCGGAGGACAATAAGTGGTTCGAGTATGACAGAGAGATTTATTTCTCACGAAAGTATCGGACAAACTGGGATTCCAGAGATGATGAGCCCTGTCTGATCATACGGATGGAGCGGGATTTCCTGTATAAGATTAAAAGTATGGCTCTGGATGTGGAAAATGGGGGTACGCTCCTGAGTCTTCCGGACGGAAGAAGTATGTTTTCCGTCAATGATACGGAGGCAGCGATTCTGGAGGAACTTCAGGAAGAAATCCAGGAAGAAGTCCGGGGGGCGCGTATGAGCTGTCTGTTGGAAGAGAGCAATATCAGAATAATTTTGGAATATAAAAAGTACCGCAGCTCAAAGGAGAGATGCGGTCGTATTGTTTGGCATAAATGAGATTATCTATATTGCAGGGTCAAATTCAGACTTTCTATTACAGTGCGGTTGCCCAGGGGTACTGTTCCGGTATGATGTATTTCCAGAGCACCCATCCCAAGCTCGGAAAGTGGAATGGAAAATGTGATGGGACAATCTGAAAAATCTGGTTTGTACCTGCCGGTAGACCAGATGGAATAAGTCATTGTCCGGGTTTGGGCGCAATAAGCGGCTTGGATGTGACAATCAGTCAGATAGTTTCTGCAGCTAATCTGTTCGCTCAGGAGACTGCCCACACCGTTCTCATAGTGGCGCAGAGAGAAGGTACAGCCTGTATCACAGGAAGGCACTCGCTCAATACGCAGGGCATAGCCGGTTTTGGTGCGATAGTCAAAAGGAAGGGCCACCTCCAGAAACTGGCCGTTAGCACTGCCAAAGCCATCTGCCATATATTTTTCAGGAGCGAGTACCAATTCCATACAGAGTTCTTCAGGCGCCGTTACCGGTAGATATCTGAGGGCAGCGCCCCTTTGGGCAGTGATAAAACCTTTGCAGAAGCGGGCACCGTCACGGCCTGAGCCATAGAGAAAAGCTTTTTCTGAGTCCCCGGAATTCCACTGGGCCACATGCGCTGTTTCACATCCCTGATAAAGAGGGCGATAGGCTGTCATGCACAGAAGGCCGGAGACGGCGTTTTCCGGTGTGACAGGAACTGGTCTGACAAATGCAAAATTGGAATAGGAAACGTATTCTATGGAAGGCAGAGGACGTTGCGGAACGGAGATAGCGCATGTCTCATAGTTTCTGGCTTCCGAATGGGGGACCAGAGGCCAGAAGACAGCCTTCAGCCGTTTGCCCCAGGCGGCATCAGGAAGTGTGATGAGCCTGAGTTCAGAGGCGTCTCCTTCAAGAAAGAGATACTCTTTATCGCCATCGACAACATACCACGACACTCTGGATATATCAGGCAAAAGTGTGTCAAGTGAAGCGTAAAGTACAGCCTGATTACCGGCCAGAGCTATGGCAAGAGGGGCTTTCAGACCCGGCTGTGGGACAGGACGGGCTTTAAAGAAGGTATGACATACGCCTTCCATATCTCCATAGATTACTTTTAATTCTGCCATAAAGCCTTCCGGATGCTGAGATGCAGGAATTCTGATACGATAGTCAGGGTTGATGGGTACGGGAATACCCTGAAATAAGGCTTTTATACCGGAAGGAAGGCATGGCGGGACCGTGATTACACGATATTCGGCATCCTGGCCGTAGCAAAGTTGTTCCGGACCTTCCACCCGGATTTTTATGGGAGCGTTGGCTGTTGTAAGGAAAGCTTTTTTGTCCAGGAGCCAATCTGAAAGCTGCGTGAGGGGGATAGAGTTTTCCGGCCGTGTCTGGCCGGGAATCACCGGACAGCCATTCAGGGTAATGTCTCTGTAGTAGGAGCGCTGCCAATATTCCGGCTGAAAAGCCCATTCGATCTGCCGGATGTTTCCATGAAAATCACAATGATCCAGGATGAGTTCACTGCCATACTTGGTCAGGTAAAGACTTTGTGACTGGTATTTGTCTATTTCCACATAAAAACTGCAGTTTGTGAATACTGTGGCCGCATTTCCGGCAATATACATGGGAGCCGGACCATATATGTAGATCTTGCAGTTGCTGTGGAAAATGCGCTCGCCACCAGCCAGAAAATCGTTTGTGCCGACCAGAGTGCAGTCTTCAAAGCTGACAGTCTCCGCCTGGATAGAAAGTGTGTCCAGCATACCAAGCAGCCGACAGTTCAGAAAACTCCAGTCAGTTACATTATTTCCGCCAATGGCATAGGCTTGTGTGATGGTTTCTGAGTATTTCTTTTCATTTTTGCGGGGATCGGCCGGGTAGATCAGATCCAAATTGCAGGTATTCATAATAGTTATGTTTTCACAATGTAAGCCATCCGCATTGCAGAGCACTGTGTGTGCCGGAGAATTGGCGGAGCCGTCTGCCGGGAAAGCATTTACCATATGGCCGCGGTTGTCAGTCAGAACCGTATCCTCCGGGGATGTCCCCAGACCGATCAGGGAAAGCCAGGGCTTATCGATGATCAGTCCCTGCCTGCAGGGAGTGCCGTTCATGTGGTAGACATCCGGCTCTATGCAAATGCATGTAGGATGCTCTCTGGTGCCTGCCGGAGCAGCCGAGACGGCTTCCTGCAGAGTTCGATAAGTAAAGGGGATGGGATCAGTCATTCGACTGTCCACATGCAGACAGGTTTCATTCCATGTCAGTTTCATTGAGATACCTTCTTTCTTTTTATTTCTGCGGGCAATAAGTCATGTGGACATGCTGGTGTGCATGTCGGATATATGCCGCAAGATAACTGAGTTTATAATGCGATGAAATCGCTTGGGGTTGTTCCTGTATACTTTCTGAATACCTGGCTGAAATATCTGGGGTTGTCTCCAAAACCACATCTTTGAGCAATTTCCTGGATGCTGATACCAGGAGTGCTTTTCATCAGATCTTTGGCCTTTTCCATTCGCAGCCGATTTAGATAAACGGAAAACCGTTCTCCTGTTTCCTGTACAAATTGTTTGCTCAGATAACCGCTGCTGACATAAAGCTGCTTTTCAGCCAACCATTTCAGAGATAATTGTTCGGAATCCAGATGGCTTTTCATGTACTGGATCATGTCCGGTATCAGGGTTCGAACCCTGTCGTCTTCCCTGGGGTGAATGCCTTTGCACTTTTCCAGATAGGAAAGCAAAATGGATTCAATGGAGGCAGAGGACACATCTTTCTCAGAAATTTTGCTGAGAAAAACAGATTTGTCTATTTCTTCCATGGAATCCTGATAAGGATCATGGAACAGGAGTGAAATGGCAATGGTTCTGGCCAGATCCGTCGAGGCAAGGCTGGCGAAAACAGGGTGAAGTATTTTCTGCAATTCGGAGGTGCAGGAGACCTGACATATTTGCCGGTGTAGCCAGCTCATTTGACTGGGATTTGTAATATTGTTGGTAATTTCTTCATGTTCTCCTGTCGTGTCGAGAAGTTGGATCTGATGATATCTTCTGATTTTATCAACAATAACCCGAAAAAGGGAGACCGTATCCGCATAGTGCCAGACTTTAAGCTCCAACGCCACATCCTGAGAAAACAGTGGCATATGGGAAAGGGACATACACAGAACATTTATGGCCGTTTCATCAGGGGACAGCGGAATGATCAACGCATTGTTTCTGACATAAATAATGGGAAAGGCAAGGCGGATATCGGTATTCCGCAGAGTTTTAAACAGCCTTTCCTGGAAAACGCCGAGGGATTTGGGCTGTAAATATGCCACATGCAGCACGATACTTAAAGTATCGGTAAGGTTAATCAGAGGGGCATATTTGGCTATGGAGGCAGGTAGCTTTTCCTCGTTGTCCAAAAGCTCTATCAGAAAATACTTCTGCAGATAAAACCGAATTCCTGAGAGTCTGGTCTGTCCGATTACTTTATATCGTTCAATATTTTCTTCTCTTTCGTAATGGATTTCATTTAATGCCTGGATAATCTGTTCTTTATTTGTGGGTTTCAGCAGATAGTGTTTCACCCCGTATTTCATGGCCTGCTGCGCATACTTAAAATCATCGAAACCGGAGAGAATGACATAACGAATATCGGCATCCAGCCTGACACAGTAATCGATCAGATCCAGACCGTTCATAACGGGCATCCGAATGTCTGTGATTACCACATCGGGATATTCGTCCCGAATGATATCGCAGGCCTCCATACCGTTTTGGGCCGTACCAATTAACTCATAACCTATAGAATTCCAGTCAATCATCTGGGAGATGGATTCCCGGATAATTTTTTCATCATCTGCCAATAATACACGAAGCATGGTAAATTCTCCTGTCAGTTTTCATAATCATATCCATGTGGAAACATCCGCAGAGCAGAAAGGGGTCAGCTTACAGGTAAAGTCAGCGCGACGACCGCCATACCGTTTTTATTGGAAAGTGTCAGACCGAAAGCTTCCCCATAAATCAGTTTAAAACGCTTATCAATATTGGAGAGACCGATACCGATGCCGGATGGAACTATTTTTCCGTTCAACAGTTTCTCCAAAAGGTGTTCTTCGAAGAAGGATCCGGTATTCATTACCTGAATTTGGTAAACATCATTTTTTCGAAGCATTTCCAGCTGAATGGTACAGACTTCCGGGTTGTCTTCCATGGCATGATGAATTGCATTTTCTACCAGAGGCTGAATGCACAGCCTGGGTATCATGATATTCATATATTGCTCGGAGATTTGCTGCTTAAAATCCAATCGTTCTTCAAACCGCAATTTTTGTATCTGTATATAACTGTCCAGAAACTGTAATTCCGAACGGATAGGAATCAGCTCTTTGGAATCTGTAATGGAAGCGCGAAACAAATTGGCCAGACTCTGCGCCATAGTGCAGATCTGTTCATCATGATCTTTCTGAGCCATCCAGCAGATAGAATCCAGTGTATTGTACAGAAAATGTGGATTCATCTGTTGCTGAAGCGCCTGTATCTGCGTTTCCTGCAGTAGTATTTGTTTGACATAGTTATCATTGACAAGTTCTTTGAAATGTAAAACCATCTGATCAAACTGTACATGAAGATGTCCGATTTCATCCTGCCTTTGGGTATAATCATATGGCACCTGCAAAGGTGTCAGATCACCGGTACCAAAGCGGTTCATTTTAGTTTCAAGAATCCGAAAGTGCCAGATTATGTGTCCAAGAATACAGGAACTTCCAAGTACTGCGCTCAGTGTCGTCAGAAAAAAGACCAATAGGCAAATAGACTGTGCGAAAGTAACAGCAGAGAAAATAGTGTTGTAATCGGAAAGATAGATGTAATTCCATCCGGTAGCCGGAATATTTCCAACAGCGATAAATTTTTTGCGGTGATCAATGGTACGGATCACGTAACTTCTGTTATTTTCAGTTAAATCCAGGATAAAGGAGGGATCCTGCAAAGAGGCAGAGCCTGATATATCTTTGCTGGAATAAATAATTTCAGCGCCGTCAGTCAGAAGAAACAAATTATTTTCATTATCCTGGTAACCGGCGTTTTTCAGTGCGTCTGTCACCAAAGTAAAAAAGTTGACCTCAATATAGAGGGTGGCCAGATTCCGTAATTTCAGGTAATTGATTTCCCTGATTTCCCGAATACAATATAGACGATAGGTTTCAGACTGTTCCGGATACCAGAAGGCAACACCTTTCAGGGCAATTGCTTTTTCGTTCAGATTATCCATATCCAGATGATTGGGATAAAATAATCCCCGGGTCAGAGAACGGCCGTTGATATCAAAGCCGATAGCCCTGATAATAGTCAGGGAGGAGACAATGGAATGAAGGGTCTTGTAGATTTCCGAAAGGCAATTTGCGCTTGTCTGAAGGTTTTCCGGCGCATTTATATCCATAGAATTCAATTTGGATAAGTTTTTCTGTATGACCGTATTACTTAAAATAGAAAAAGAGGTATCCTCAATATTTTCCATGGATGCCTGAATTCCTGATGCTACTTTTGTCATCTGACTCGAATAAGATTGATAGAGCTCCTGATTATAGGCATTACAAAGAATACTGGTACAGACCAGCATAACGATACAGAAAAAAAGAAATAGTGTCGTTATAAGTGTCATCATTTTTTTCTTTAAAGGCAGATTCTGTAAATAACTGCTCAAAGAAGTAAATATTTGCATGGGAAAGCCTTCTTTCCTGAAAATGTGGAATCAAAGTGATATAATAGCGGAGTAATACATAAAAACTCTGCAACCATACTATAACACCGACTAAAAATAAAATACAGAAATATCGTTTTTTTGAACATAACAGAGCTTTTTTTTTAATTACCTTTTGCCTGAAAAAAAGTAAAATGAAGGTGTAATAAATAACCTGATAACATAGGAGGATTTAGAGTATGAAAAAAAGATTGACCGCAGTTGTAATGACGGCATCCCTGGCTGTGGGACTGACGGCATGCGGAGGACAGGAAGCTGGGAATACGGATGTGTCCGGATCGGTAAGCACAGAGACTTCCGCTGATACGGCACTTGAATCGACGGAGGGGGATAATAAAGAACCGGTTACTTTAAGCCTGTATTTTTGGGGCAATCAGACAAGGAATGATTTGACACAGCAAGCGGTAGACCTTTATATGTCCGAACACTCTGATGTGATCATCAATGTGGAATTTACGGACTGGTCCGGTTACTGGGACAAGCTGGCAGCCACCACCTCCGGCGGCAACATGCCGGATATAGTACAGATGGATTATGGTTATCTGAATCAGTATACGTCCAGCAATTCTCTGTATGATATGACGGAATTTTTAAATGATGGCACCATTGATACCGCAGATATTGCGTCGAGCGTAATTGAAAGCGGATCCGTGGACGGCGGGTTCTATGCTTTCAGTCTGGGTAGCAATGTTCCCTGTTTTCTATATGATATGGAAATTGTGAAGAATGCCGGCGTTGAAATCAAAGAGCAGATGACTCTGGAAGAGTTTTATGATGTATGTGAGACAATTTATGAGAAGACCGGTGTGAAGACATACTTTGACGGCGGTGTCAATATGGCCACAAACATCTGCAGAGCAGACGGAAAATATATCTGGGATGAGGTATCTGCGGGAGAGGCTTCATCTCTGACAAAATTCTTTGCTTATGTCGATAAGTTTCAGCAGGCAGAGTTTTCGATATCACCTGAGATTCTGGTAGAGAAGAATCCGGATGTAGTGGAGTCCAAACCCATTCTTGATCAGACGACGTGGAATGATTTTGCTCACTCTAATCAGTATATTTCCATAGCAAGTGCCTGTGGCAGGGAACTTGGTATTTCCATGTACCCCACAACAGGAGACGCAGCAGTAAATCCGTTGTTTTTAAAACCCAGTCAGTTCTTTTCGATAGCGTCAACCAGTGAACATCCGAAGGAAGCGGCAGAATTTATAAACTGGTTTGTCAACTCCGTGGAATGTAATGAAATTCTTGGAGGGGAAAGAGGCGTACCTGTCAATTCTAAAGTCAGAGACGCATTGAAGGAAACCATGGCAAAAAGCGAGGAGACTGCAGTAAACGTGAAGATTTACGAGTATATTGACAGTGCCGCGGGGGTCGCAACACCGATAGATCCTCCCAATCCTGCCGGAAGCACCGAGGCTGGAACATTGCTGACAACATATGTGGAGAATGTGCGTTATGGGAAAATAACACCGGAAGATGCGGGACAGAAGTACATAGAGGAAGCAAAAGGTATTATGGAAGAGGCAGCGAAAAATTAATTGAGGGCGGTAAAGGTGAGAATGCAAAAGTCTGAAAAGAAAAAAGCAGAAATGAAACGAAAGACATTTGCACAACGGCTTAACAATGAGAAGGCGGCAGGGCTGATCTTTGTCCTGCCCTTCATTATTGGTTTCCTTGCATTTTTGGCCTATCCTATGCTGATGTCGCTTTATTATTCATTTACCAGGTACAGTATCTTAAAATTGCCGGTATTTATCGGCCTTGAAAATTACATTACCATGTTTACCCAGGATGATCTGTTCAGAAAGGTGTTCGGCGTGACACTGTATTATGTGGTTTTTTCTGTGCCGCTTCGTCTGATTATGGCTCTTGTGGTAGCGATGCTTTTGGTAAGAAGTACAAAATTATCCGGTTTCTACAGAGCAGTTTTTTACCTGCCTTCCATTATTGGTTCCAGTGTGGCGGTGGCATTGCTTTGGAAACGGATTTGGGCCAGTGACGGCGTAATCAACGCAATCCTGAACAGAATCGGGATTCATAGTGAAATTGCCTGGTTGGGACGTGAAAGTACGGCTCTTTGGGTACTGATTTTGCTGGCCGTATGGCAGTTTGGCTCCTCTATGCTGATATTTTTATCAGGACTGAAGCAGATTCCGGTCAGCCTCTATGAATCTGCCAGAATTGACGGAGGTACGGGGCCGAGGATTTTCTTCAAGATCACATTACCCATGCTGACACCTACCATATTCTTTAACTTGATAAATCAATTGATCAGCGGGTTTATGGCATTTACACAAAGTTATGTCATTACACAGGGAAAGCCGAACAATTCCACATTGTTTTTTGCTTATTATATGTATACCAGCGCATTTACAAACCAGAAGATGGGTTATGCCTGTGCCCTGGCCTGGACGATGGTAGCTTTTGTGGGAATACTTACGCTGATTCTTTTTAAGTCGCAGAAATATTGGGTTTATTATGAAGCGGAGGGATGAGGGATGAAAAGCTATTCTATGAAAAAGAAAATCCTCCGTATTATATATCATATTTTTACATTTTGCTTTGCGGTAATTATGATATATCCCCTGTTGTGGATGGTTCTGGGCTCCTTTAAGGATACAAAAGAGATCGTTCAAAACGCGGGGAAATTACTGCCTGATACTTTTCGGCTTTTAAAATACAGAGAGGGGTGGAGGGGATTTGGAGGGATTTCCTTTGCCGTTTTTTTCAAAAACTCGTTTATTATTTCCGGTCTGGCCACAATTGGTGCGGTAGTATCCTCTTCCCTGGTAGGATATGGATTTTCACGATGTAATTTTCCGACTCGGGGTATTTGGTTTACCTGTATGCTGATTTCCATGATGTTGCCCTTTCAGGTCATTATGATTCCGCAGTATATTATGTTTTCAAAGATGGGATGGATAGGAACATACTTGCCACTTATCGTTCCGTCCTTCTTTGGCGGCGGTTTCTTTATTTTTCTCAATATTCAGTTCATCAAAGGAATTCCGAAAGATCTGGATGAGGCGGCCAAAATTGATGGATGCTCTATTTATGGTATCTATTTCAGGATTATATTACCACTGATTAAACCTGCTATTGTGACCAGCGCTATTTTTTCTTTTATGTGGAAATGGGATGATTTCCTGGGATCGCTTCTTTTCCTGAAAGAACCCAGACAGTATCCGGTGGCATATGCACTGAAAATGTTTGCCGACCCTACAGCAGGGTCGGATTATGGGGCACTATTTGCTATGTCAACCTTATCAATCATTCCTATATTTCTGATTTTTGTGACAATGCAGAAATATCTGGTGGAAGGGATCGCCTCCAGCGGTATTAAGGGATAATAAAAAATGCGGGCGGGCAGAAAAAATTTTGCCCGCCCAATTTACTTATAAATCCAGCTGTGGGGGAACATCCAGTTCTTCCGGGGCATATTTTCCGTTCTTCTTGCGCTGTCTTACACATTCTGTCAACAGATATTCAATCTGCCCGTTTACGGAGCGGAAGTCATCCTCCGCCCAGGCGGCGATGGCGTCTTATAGTTTGGGCGATAATCTGAGCGGAACCTGCTTCTTGGTGTCTGCCATAATCAGTACAGACTCCCGGAGTTCACAACCGGCTGGGCGTCATGATTGCCGCACAGCACCACCAGAAGATTGGAGACCATTGCCGCTTTACGCTCCTCATCCAGCTGTACCACATCCTTCTCATTCAGGCGTTCCAGCGCCATTTCCACCATACCCACAGCGCCGTCCACGATCATTTTGCGGGCGTCGATAATTGCGGAAGCCTGCTGACGCTGCAGCATGACTGCCGCGATTTCAGGGGCGTAGGCCAGGTAAGTAATCCGTGCCTCTACAATTTCAATACCGGCTTCTGTCACGCGCTTCTGAATTTCATCCCGAATCCGGACGGCGACGATCTCGCTGGAACCGCGCAGGCTGCCTTCATCGGCCACACCGTCTCCGGTGGTATCCACATTGGGAGCCACATCGTAAGGGTAAATGCGGACCACATGGCGCAGAGCGCTGTCGCACTGCAGGGAAAGGAATTCCTTGTAATTGTCCACATTGAACACTGCTTTTGCCGTGTCCACAATTTTCCAGGTAACGGCAATGCCGATTTCAATGGGATTTCCCAGACAGTCGTTGATTTTCTGACGGCTGTTGTTGAGGGTCATAATCTTCAGGGAAAGCTTTTTGCTGCCATAATCACCGGTGAGGCTCATGTTCTGAGCACCGTTTACCAGTGCAGTCAGCCCGCCGGTCTCCGACACATCGCCGCTCTGGCTGAGCTTTGTCCTGGAAGCCGGATTGACACCCACGCAGAAGGGATTGACATAATAGAAACCATTTTCCTTCAGCGTGCCGATATATTTTCCGAACAGAGTCAGCACCAGTGCTTCCTGGGGCTTCAGCACTTTGAGGCCCAGCAGGAGAATCCATCCAAGACTGGTAACGACAATGCCCGCCACCAGACCGGTGATATTCAGGGCATTTGCGCCCTGCTCCAGACTGATGCCGGAGAAAATCATCGCGGCGATGGCGACAGCATACATCACAACAACGAGCAGCATACACTCATTCCGTTTTTCTTTCCATTTAAAATCTTCTCATACATGGATAATACCTCCTCTTTACAGATAGCTTTAATGGACATATCTTTATGATATTAAAATGATATCATAAAGGGAGAAGGAATGCAAGAATTATTTTGGGGAAGGAAGTTCAAAACCTGAAAGAGACTTCCGACCTTCCTTTTCCAGCTTATTGCGTTTCCGAAGCTCCGTAAAAAATAATTTCAGCAAATTACTGCATTCTTCTTCCAGAATCCCCCGGGTCACTGACGCCTGGTGATTAAATTCAGGGTTCTCCAGAATATTCAGAACAGACCCTCCGCATCCTGCCTTCGGATTCATACAGCCCATGACCACTTCCGGGATGCGGGCCTGAATGATGGCTCCTGCACACATCTGGCAGGGCTCCAGCGTAATGTAGATAGTACATTCTTCCAGCCGCCAGTCCCCTGTATATTTACTGGCTTTTCGGATGGCGGTAATCTCCGCATGGGCCAGGGTACTTTTGTCCGTGTTGCGTCGGTTATAGCCCCGGCCGATAATTTTCCCTTCGTGGACAATGACGCAGCCGATGGGCACCTCCCCCAGAGAATAAGCTTTTTTCGCCTGTGTTAAGGCCTCTTTCATATATTTTTCCTGAATGCTTTTGATGATTGCCATGATAGATGCAGCCTTTCTTTCTGTAGTCCGTTGCTGATGGCCGTAGGACACCGATGTATACCTGCCCTGTAGAAGGCGAACTGTCGGAATGATTGCCCGGCGGCACAACAGTTCGGCAGGTCGCTGAACTGTTACTATAATACAGTATAATGCGGCAAAAGGAATACGTCAATTGTTGACTGGGGTCGGAAGGCGAAGTATAATTTCAGTAATGGTTCCGTGCCTGGTCTGAACAGCTGCATGGAATCGGAACAGTGGGCGGAAGTCCTTTTGCAGAGATAGGAAAAGGAAGAAGAGGCATACAGAAAATAAAGCAGGAGGTACTTAGCATGATCAAAGGATTTAAAATGAAGCTTTACCCCGGCCAGGAGGCGGAATACGAGAAGAGACATAATGAACTGTGGCCCCAGATGCAGGATATGATTCACGAGCATGGCGGGAAGAACTATACGATTTTCCTGGACCGGGAGACACTGACACTTTTCGGTTATATTGAGATTGAAGACGAAGAGCTGTGGGCAAAGGGAGCGGATACCGCAATCAACCGCAAGTGGTGGGATTTCATGGCGGACATCATGGAGACAAATTCCGACAACAGTCCTGTGAGCGTTGACCTGAAGACGGTATTCCATCTGGACTGAATTTTATATTGCCGTCAGCATTGTTCTGGAATGACACGGAAAGCGTATCAGATGAAGGATATGTGACGAAATCTGGATTTCCGGGGAAGCGCTCCAGGCTTCCCCGGAGGGAGTTATCCTGCATGAAGGCTCATACGGGCGGCTGAAAGGTCCTTATTTTACATCGTTGGGGCTTGCTTTCCCGGCCAGAAAATCCACGGCATTCTGCAGGGTGGTGGTGGCAATGGCTTCCAGGGCTTCTCTGGTGAAGAAACCCTGATGGGAGGTAATCATCACATTGGGGAAGGAGAGAAGTCTGGCTGTGGTGGAATGTTCCAGTATCTCGTCGGAGCGGTCCTCGAAGACATTGTTGGTCTCTTCTTCGTACACATCCAGCCCCACGCCTGCGAATTTATGCATGCGGATACCCTCGATTAGGTCATCGGTTTTCACCAGGGCGCCCCGGGAAGTATTCACCAGGATGACACCGTCCTTCATTTTCCGGATCGTATCAATGTTAATGATGTGGTAAGTGGAGTCCATCAGCGGGCAGTGGAGAGAAATGACATCACTGTCGGAAAGTAGCTGATCCAGAGACACATATTCCACGAACTCTTTCAGGGCCTGGTTCTCATACACATCGTAAGCGATCACCTTCATCCCAAAGCCCCGGCAGATGTGGCACATGGCGGCTCCGATTTTTCCGGTGCCGATAATGCCGGCTGTTTTCCGATAGAAGTTAAAACCCATCAGGCCGCTGAGGCTGAAATCATTTTCACGGACTTTGTTGTAAGATTTGTACAGTCTGCGGTTGCTGGCCAGAGCCAGCGCCATGGCATGTTCTGCTACAGCTTCCGGAGAATAGCCGGGAACGCGCATGACGCGGATGTCATATTTTCCGGCGGTGTCCAGATCCACATTGTTGAACCCGGCACAGCGCATCAGCAACAGACGGATTCCCTTTTCATGGAGAATTTCCAGAGTCTGCGTGCTCACGTCGGAGCTGACAAAGGCGCATACGGCGTCAAAACCTTCCGCCAGAGCGGCGGTTCGCGGGTCCAGATCGGACTTTGTGTATTCAATGGTGATGTCCGAAAAGTTCTGTAAGCACGCCTCAAAGCTTTCTCTGTCATAATT
Organism: Acetatifactor muris; assembly: GCF_024623325.1. GTDB lineage: Bacteria > Bacillota > Clostridia > Lachnospirales > Lachnospiraceae > Acetatifactor > Acetatifactor muris. The sequence goes on along the minus strand of NZ_JANJZD010000006.1, from coordinate 101,198 downwards.
TTTGGTGTCATAAAAAAGTATTTTCATCATTGTCCCTCATTTCCGGATGCACACAACATTGCCGGATATCCTTCCTTAATTTGTTTTCTTCTATAGTATAGACTGTTTTTCATTAAAAATAAACCCGGGGAACAGGCATTTATGACATTAAATCATCCAAATGGGAATAATATAATTATCGGAATTTATGGCTGACAGGGTGGGACGCATACAGAGAAGCCCCCCTTTTCCTCTGGCGGTGCTGCTCTTATTCAATATGTCAAAAGCCCTGATCAACTCCTTGCCTGGATTGACAGAACGTTTGATTTCCAACGGATGCAGCATCCCGTCGCTTTCCATGATCATATCGATTTCTCTCATTTCCTTATCCCGGTAATACCAGAGCAGACATTCTCTGGCATGGTTCTGATAGGTCTTCAGAAGTTCGGAGACCACATAATTTTCAAGGATTGCACCGCTTAAAGCGCCGTTTGCCAGAATATCGGGAGAACTGTATTTTGTAAGATAGGCTACAAGCCCTGTGTCAAAAAAGTACAGCTTTGGGGTTTTTACAGTTCTCTTTAAAAGATTATTGGAATAGGGACGAAGATAGAAAATAACGTCCGATTTTTCCAGAACCTGCAGCCAGCGTTTTGCAGTGTCATCAGATACTCCCACATCCTGTGCGATATCATGAATGTTTAAAACCTGACCGATCCGGCAGGCGGCGGAGCGGATAAAATCCTGGAAAATTAATTTATCAGTTAAATTGACAAGATCACTGACATCCCGGTCGATATAGGTTTGAAGATAACTGCTGTAAAAGACATCCCGGTCGGAAAAACGGCCGCTGATCAGTCCGGGCATCGAGCCCTTCCAGATTCGATGATAGATCTCCCGCATGTCGGCCGGTGCGTTTGTTTTCACTCTTTCTTTTAATGCATTCAGTTCTATGGTAAAGGGTGAAGTAGATCCACTGCCATAAATCTCGTGCTGCGATAAGGAGGGCATGTGGAGCAGGGCAACTCTTCCCGCCAGAGATTCCTGAGCCAGGTTCATCATACGGAATGCCTGAGAGCCTGAGAGCCAGAAACTTCCGGGCGCTGCCCCGTTATCTATTTCTATTTTAATATAGGAAAAAAGCTGTGGAGCATACTGAACTTCATCTATAAGAATCGGCCGATCGTGAAGCTGCAGGAAAAGTGCAGGGTCATTTCTGGCCATGGACCGGTCTTCCAGATCATCCAATGTGACATAAGCCCTGTTTTCCTGTTTTAACTGGCGTAAGACAGTTGTTTTCCCCACCTGACGGGGACCGGTGATAAGAATAGCAGCATATTCTTTTGATAAGGATAGAATCTTTTCCTCCAAATCCCTTCTGATGTAGGTCATGCGGAATCCTCCTGGCTAAAATACGATATAATCTTATTATAGCCAAAATAAATCAGATGTCAATATTTTATGCCAGGACACCCATTTTTATCAGATTGATTTATGAGAAGTTCTGGAGTATGATAAAGAATAGGCAGGATAATAAGAAAAATCAGCAGTCTTGACAGGAGGCGACAGGTATGGGGATTTTTGTAAATCGTGGGAATACAAGTTTCAGAAGTGCAAGGAAGTCGCAGATATATGTGGATAAATCAGGACTGCTTCAATATACAAATGCTGTAATCGATACGGAGCAGCGCTACATTTGCAGCAGCAGACCGAGAAGATTTGGCAAGACAATGACTGCCGGAATGTTGGCGGCATACTACGGAAAGGGTTGTGACTCGCGGACGTTGTTCGCGGACCTGAAGATTGCGGAGGATTCTTCCTTTGAGAAATTTCTGAACCACTATGATGTAATTCATCTGGATATTGCATATTTGCTGGTACAGGTGAAGGACCCTCTGGAAACAGTGGCCTATATTCAGAAAAGCGTCATTGAGGAATTAAGAGAGGCCTATGTGGAACTTCTTCGGGGGCTTTTTAAGGGAGAACAGTCGAAGGATTTCAGAAGGTCTACTCCTGTGTGATTGAAGAATGGAATAAAGGAGCGTTATGAGCTCCTTTATTCTCCATTCCACCCATCCTCGCCGGCCAGAACATTTTCTCTGGAATAATATTTGGCAAGGTCAGGATGGGTCAGCTGCCTGCTGAAGGAAGCCCTTCCCTGGGTACTGGCACCGGGGCCTGCATTGTCATATTCCACATAACCGCACAGGACTTCCGCCCTGGCTTTTCCCCAGTTCTGCCATCCTTCCGGGCAGATGTGCCCGTCCATATGACAGCTGACAAAAGCGGTTTTGGCGAAATCCCTCCAGGGTCTTCCCAGATAGACAGACTCCGGGTCTCCGTCGCCTGTGAGCCTGCAATGAGAGAATACAAGGCCGAATTCCTGTCCGGCCGGAGTGCTGGCGGCGGTGATAAAGGCGCGGTCTTCACTCTGGCGTTTTCTGGAAAAAATCTCGCACTGATCAAAAAATACCACATTCGGTCCAAAGATAAAGTCCACGTCGCCGCTGATATAGCAGTCTCTGAAATAATTGCGGAGAACAGGATAGTCAACGGGGACGGAAGAACGGCAGAAGAAGTCGGGAAGCATCAGGTTCTTCATCTTGCAGGAAATGGCTTCTCCGGCAAAGACAGTATCCTGCCATCCCAGGAAACGGCAGTTGCGGAAGCTGCACCTGTCTGCTGCCGCGTAGAGGGCCAGCGCCTGTCCGGCGGTGTGGCCGGGACCGGCAGTATTTTCCACAGTGATATTTTCCATGCGCAGATTCTTACCTGCCAGCAGAATAACGGCAGTATTGAAGGTCCCGTATTCTCCGGAATGGTCCGGGCGGGGCTTTCTTGCACCATCCCCGTAACGGAAGATGGTGGTCTCCGGGTTTTCTCCCACAATTTCCAGATTTTCCTTGCGGATAAAAACCTTTTCTTCATAAATCCCGGGGGCCACCAGAATCCGGATGGTCTCCTGACGGTGGTCCGGTACGGCCAGAACAGCTTCCTGAAGAGAAGAAAATGCATCCGCTCTGTTTTTGTCTACATAAATTGTCTGCATAATAAAATACCTTTCTGAAATGATTAAATTCTGAGCGGCAGCGGACTGCCTCAGCTGAAATCATTGTAAAATACAGTCTTTGGGACTGCAATTATAAAATTTTACACTACTATTGTGTTTTTGTCATTTTATTTTTTTGCGGCGGAGACATGATATAATGTGCGTACAGGGCAGAGTCAAGTGCCCGAAGAGACAGATGCCGAGATTGCTCGAACAACTGTCTCTTTGGGCATTTGACGAGCGAAGCGAACCCGAAACCCATGCTCCTGGGTTTCGGGGCTCTGCCCGGACCCTGTGCGTACAGGGCAGCAGACAAAGAACAGGCAGGGGACAATTATGGGAAAAGGCTTATTGAGCAAGTACAAAGGAAAGAAGATTTTCAGGAATATGTTCAGCGCAGTATTCATTTTGCCGGCGCTGTGCATTTTTCTGGCATGTATCTGGGGATTTTTCTGGTTTCGGGCAAGCCGGATTGAGACGGAAAAAGTAAATGACGGCAATACGCTCTATGCCTCCTCCCTGATGGTAAGTAATTATATGGATCTGATGGGAAATACGATGGAGGTACTTCGGAATGACACCTATGTGAAAAAAGCGCTGGCAAAATCGGATTTTTCCTGGGATGGGGATATGAGTGTGGCGGCACAGAAAGTGTTGAATATGGTTATGATTGATCCCATGTTCCAGTCTGTCTATGTGCTGAAAGGCAATGAATATCGGATTAAGTGCAGCAATCCGGCGTATCCCCTGGATGAGCAGGCGGACAGAATGATGATAGAGACCTTTTACCAGAGCCAGTTCGGCAGGTATGGGGTAAAATATTACATTGATATCTATGGATGCAGCCGTACCCTTTTGTATATAACAGCAGGGGAGCAGAATCCGGGCACAGGAGAGAAGGAAAGCGGTATCTTCATCGGACTGGACATGGGGAAAATTATGGAGAATATATTCCAGCCACGGCGACAGGGAGAGCAATATCTGCTGACGGATGCGGAGGGCAATGTGGTACATGTCTGTGGTGAGGGATATGCGAAAGGAGAGCAGTTACAGGAAGAAATACTTCGGACATATCTGGAGCACAGCGATGTGAGGCAGTCGGAAGTGACAAAGGTACGGGGGGGCAGTTATCTGGTTTCCTGCGTGAATATGGAAAACGGCTTTTATCTGATGCATTTTCTCCCTTATAAATATGTGGAGGCATCCATTGTTCACATGCGGAATACATTTATCGGAATTGTCCTGCTGCTGGTATTGCTGGTGCTGCTGTTTGCTTTTGTCATGTCAAACTGGGTATATTCCCCCATTGATGCGGCTATTCAGACCACCAATTCCGCCGGTACTTCCGGACAGCCTTCAGAAAATATATCGGATCGCGTGGGAAAAACGGAGCTGGCAGGTATAGTACAGACATATCGGACTATGGTGCAGACTATGAATGATCTCAATATCCGAAAGGATCAGGAAGAGATGGCGCGTTATCTGTGCAGCAGGGCATCTTCGGCAAAACTTCCGGAATGGGTGGAAGAAACTTACGGGAAGACAGGCATACACAGCAGGGTGATCTGTCTGCGCATCAGCGATATGAAAGATTTACAGGAGAATCATACGGAGGAGGCCAGAATCTTTGTACATCATACACTTGTCAACATTACAGAGCAGGCGCTGAAGCCTTTGGGAGATGTCCTGGTCAATCCTGTGGACGAAGAATATACGGCGGTAATTCTTTTTGCGGAACAGAATCTTCCGGAGGAAGAACTGACGGGAAAAATCAGGGAAATATTTTCTGTTATCAGAGACCTGGTTCACATAGGTATGGATGCCGGCATCAGCAATGACAAGGAGGGATTTGCGGAATTATCAGCCATGTACCAGATGGCCAGAGCGGCAACCGCCTACCGTTTTATGTACGGAATAGATGCTATTGTGACGGAAGAGCAAATGGCGAGAAAGGCCCTGGGAGGCAACGGAAATATTGACATCAGAAACCTTCTGTTGAGGTTAAAGGAGGGGAACAGAGAAAAGTTTGCTGAGGAATACTTTGAAATTACCAATGAACTGAAGGAATACTCTATTCAGACCGCACAGGACATTCTTCTGGATATGGCAGTGGAAATAATGAAGTATTACAATTCTCTGAATTTTCATTTCGAGACACTTTCCAGAAACGATTATGAAAAGCTGGCCGCGGAACTGGGAAAGTTCGGTTATCTTGACGACACCTGGGAATGGTTTTCCGGGATGCAGGATAAAATCTGCGAGCTGCTGGCAAGAGCCCGGCAGGGAGACAGGGAGGATGTGGTGGACAAGGCCATGGCTTACCTGCGGGAAAATTATGCGGATCCCAATATCAGCGCACAGTTTATTGCTGAAATGTACCATATTACGCCGTCCTATTTCAGCAGACTTTTCAATGAACGAAGCGGATATGCCTTTCCGGATTACCTTGCAACCCTGCGCATTGAGGAAGCCGGGAAGCTGCTGATGAAGGAGGCGAACAAGAGCATTCAGGAGATCTGCGAGATGGTGGGGTATACAAATGCTTCTTATTTTACGGCTACTTTCAAGAAAAAATTTGGAATTACTCCAGGGCAGTTCCGCAAAAAGCATGCTCAAAGTGCGGGAAATTTGCATCAGTAAAAAATTTTGATAGTTCTGATTTAACGGAATTTAACAGCTTTACAATTTTTTTGGATTGAGACACAGGCAGGAATATGATATCTCTTACTCAACGCCGCACGCACCACCAACTGCGGAACTGGAATCAGCAACCCGTTCCTTGCCCCAGAGAATTTACGGACGCATGGTCTGGCGGCCGGAAGTGAATCTATATGGGTGCATCGAGGGACAGCTGCGGAACTGGAATAGGAGGAAGATATCATGCTTGTGTCTCGACAGAAACAGGATCCGGGCAGTGTTCAACGCCCTGAAAACCGGGTTGCCGGTCACTTCAAAAAGTATCATCAGCTTTGGCTTCTGGCCCTGCCGGGTATCGTACTTACATTAATGTTTGCCTACATACCCATGAGCGGCCTGGTCATTATTTTCAAGGACTACAATTACAGAGACGGAATTTTTGGAAGTCCCTGGGTGGGCTTTAAAAATTTTGAATTCTTCTTCGCCAATTTTTCCAAGGCATGGAGGGCCACCGGCAACACAATTATTCTGAACCTGTGCTATACCGTGTTCGGCACTGCCATGGCGGTCATGCTGGCGATTATGTTCAATGAAATCCGTCATAAGAAGTATTTGAAAGCGACCCAGTCCCTGTCCATCATGCCCTACTTTATTTCCTGGGTGGTGGCAGGCGGTATTCTGCGGGCATTATTGAATTATGACGGAGGGGCCATCAATAATCTCCTGGTTTCTCTGGGATTCGACAGAGTAGACTTTTACAATGACCCGAAATACTGGCGCGTCATCCTCACGCTCTGCAATATCTGGAAAGGGGCGGGCTACAATGGTATTATCTATTTTTCCACAATTGCCGGATTTGACACATCTCTGTACGAATCCGCCGAGGTGGATGGAGCGAATCTGTGGCAGCGAATCCGGTATATTACGATTCCTCTGCTGAAACCGACGATTATCATTATGTTCCTGTTGTCCATCGGCAAGATTATGAGCGGTGACCTGACCATGATGATGTCCATCACCAATCTGTCCTCCATGTTGCTGGATACCACGGATATCATTGATACTTATGTGTATCGGTCGGTTATCGGTATGGGTGATTTCGTCATGGGATCGGCGGTGGGACTCTATCAGTCCATGTTCGGTTTTGCGCTGGTATTGTTCTCCAACTGGCTGGTGGGTAAATTCGATAAAGAATATCGTTTGTTTTAAGGAGGTGCGAGATGGCAGGAAACAAGCAAACAATCAAACAATCCAGATCCGACAGAGCCTTACGGATTTTCTTCTATATTTTTATCGGGTTTTTCGCCATTATCTGCCTGTATCCGCTTTTGCTGGCGGTGGGCACATCTTTTTCGGATGAGGTGGCTGTCACGGTAAACGGCTACAGCGTAATACCAAAAGTGTTCAGTCTGGAGGCCTACAAAATGATATTGGGATCTCTGGGAAAAAATATCATGAATGCCTACTGTGTCACAATCGCCGTTACCATATCGGGTACACTGCTTTCTGTGCTGGTATCAGCGGCATTTGCCTATGTACTGACAGTAAAGGAATTCAAACCCAGGAGCGCTCTGAACATGTTCCTCTACATTCCCATGATTTTTTCGGCGGGACTGCTGCCCTGGTACATTATGTGCACCAAATATTATCAGCTCACCGACAAATTCTGGGCCTTGATTCTTCCTTCCTGTATGAATGCATTTAATGTGTTCCTGCTGAGAAATTTCTTCAAGTCCATACCGGAGGAGCTGGCGGAGGCGGCGAAGATTGACGGTGCCAGTTATCTGAAGATTTTCGGAATTATTTATTTCCCTCTGGCAAAGGTGGGACTGGTGACGGTGGGACTGTTCTATGCCCTGAGCTATTGGAATGATTATTACCTGGCCTTGATGTTTATTAATAAACAGAAGCTTTATCCCCTCCAGTATTATCTGTATAATATGCTGGCCAACGTGCAGTTTATCGCAAATCAGGCCAATGCTTCCCTGGGGTATAACATTAACATTCCCCTGGAAACAACTAAGATGGCCACCATCTGCGTCACCATCGGCCCCATCATTTTACTGTATCCCTTTGCCCAGAAGTATATTACCAAGGGTGTGATTGTGGGAGCGGTCAAAGGGTAGGCGAAAGGAAATAAGGAAGAAAAGTAACAGTAAGCTAAAAACTCCCCCGGGAGTGATTTATAAATCAACTATAAGAATGGAGGAAAAGAATGAAAAAGAAATTATTATCAACAATCCTTGCAGGTACATTATTGCTGTCCGTATTGACAGGATGCGGCTCTGACGGAAATCAGGGCAGCACTTCTTCCGACACCGGAAATGCTTCCGGCAGCACAGAGGAGCAGAGCACCCAGCAGGAATCCACAAATGCATCCGAGAGTAATGACGAAACAGGAGATAATGAAGGAGAGGCGTCACTCAGGCCTGAAACACTGGACAAAATCACAGTGGTATTATTCGGCGAGGAATCTCCGAGAATGCAGGAGCTGATGGAAAATGAGTTCCAGCAGATGTTCATTGATGAGATTAACACGGAAGTGGAACTGATGTATCTGCCCTGGACAGAGAACGGAGCAGGAGGCAAGGTGGACCTGATGATTGCTTCCGGTCAGGAATTCGATGCCTGTATCGTGGATCCCAGATGGGCTGCAAGCAGCTACAGCAAGGGATATCTCCAGGATTTGTCAGAAGTAATTGATACTTATCTGCCTGACTGGCATGAGAATGTGGATCCTACCGCCTTCGATGCCTATCGCTTTGACGGCGGCGTCTACGCCATTCCTATCGGCAACAAGCCTACCGGCGGCGTGTACAGCACAGTCTGCGTGCGCCAGGACATTATGGATGCCATCGACATGGACAATATCAGTACTTTGGATGATCTGACAGCCTATGCGCAGAAAGCAAAAGAGCAGTATGGCCTGTATGCCACTTATGAGCTGGCTACCGCCGAGTATATTATCCGCGGAACCAGTGACAGGAATCTGATTCCCCTTTGTACCGGAATCTGGATTGATCAGGACACCAAAGAGCTGGTGAACTTTATTGAATCACCGGAATTTGAAGCGGCGGTGAAGCTTTACAATGACTGGTATGCCCAGGATCTGATTCCGAAGGATATTCTGACGAACACTGTGACATTGCCTTTCCAGGCCAATATGACTTCCTTCATGAGAGGAACCTGCGGTACCACTTTGATTGAAAATGAACCCGGACTGCAGAGTGTGGTTCCGGAGGCAAAGACTGCGGAGTATTACATTGCACCCGAGAAGCCGATTTACAAAAAGAGCTATGAAAACACAGCATTCCAGGTGCCTGTAACTTCCACAAAAGCGGACCGTGTGGCATTGTTTGTAAACCTGCTTCAGAAAAATACCGAGATGGCGAACCTGTTTGCCTATGGTGTGGAAGGAACAGATTATGAGCTGATAGACGGTAAGGTGTCCAAGATCAACACAGAAGAACTCTTTTATGAGTGGATGATTTATAATGTTAAGATTTCCACCCCTACCACCGCCTATACGGATGAGTTTATGGAAGTCTACAAGAACTGGGATGACAAAGCACTTCCCGCGCTGAGTTTTGGATTCAGCATTGACTATTCCAATGTTCAGACTGAAAAAGCACAGATTGACAGCGCGTGGGAAGAGCTTGCGACACCTATGCTGGCCGGTCTGAAGGATTATGACTCTAATATCGAGGAACTGAAAGCTGAATTGAAGAAGGCTGGCTGGGATACCTATATTGCGGAGATTCAGAGACAGTTTGACGAATTTCTGGCAAACAAATAAGGCGTGAAAGCGGAGAAAGAAGACAAGACGGCGGCAGTGCGGAAACGTGCTGCTGCCGTTTCCCGCGGTGACACAAGAGACCGGAGAAATGCATTCAGACAGTGTAACAGTTCAGACAGGGCACACTGCAAATTTGGATGAAACAGGGCTTATACATTGAAGTTTGGCCGGATGTTGTATATAATAGGAACGACAGGCGGCAGGAGAAAAGAGGGGAGATTATCATGCTGGAATTTAAAAATGTGAAACCGGAGAAATACGGTATTTCTTCCGCAGCGGTGAAAGGATTTGAAGAACGCCTGGCGCGTCTGGGCGTTCAAATGCACGGATATCTGCTTCTGTGTGGGAAGGATATTGTGGGAGAAAAGTATTACGCGCCTTACGGACAGGATACCTTGCACAGAATGTATTCCATTACCAAAAGCTTTACTTCCATGGCCGTGGGACTTTTGCTGAAGCAGAAGAAAATTGCGCTGGAGGATGCAATCTGTGACTATTTTCCGGAGAAGCTGCCGAAAGATGGCCCCCATCCCTGGTGTCGTGAAATGACCATACGGGAGATGCTGACCATGCGTACCTGTTATGCGTCCACTACCTTTAAGCGATATGATCGGGATGACTGGGTGGAATCCTTTTTCCGGGTAAAGCCGGATCATGTGCCGGGAACGGTTTTTTCCTATGACACTTCTTCCTCGCATGTGCTAGCGGCGCTGGTGGAAAAGCTGACAGGCATGGATATGCTGGATTTCCTGCGCCGGGAAGGGCTGGACAGGCTGGGATTTTCCGCGGAGGCATACATTCTGAAGGACCCTCAGGGAGTATCTCAGGGGGGCAGCGGGCTCATGTGCACCTTGCGGGATGTGGCAAGGGCGGCCTGGCTGTGCAGTCATTATGGCATGCTGGAGGGAGAGGAGCTGCTGCCGGCAGACTTTATGCGGCAGGCCACGGCAAACCAGGTGCCCACAGATCTGCAGCCTGTGCTGGATGAGCAGGGCGGATACGGCTATCTGTTCTGGATGCCAAGGAGTGTTCCCGGCAGGGAACATCTTCATGGCTTTACCATGTACGGCATGGGCGGTCAGCTGGCGCTGTGCTTCCCGGAATTGGATTTCTGCCTTGTGACCATGGCGGATACCATCGGCAATCCGGCGGGGTTGCAGATGATATACGACAGCTTTTACGATATCCTCTTTCCGGCGGTATGTGCCGGGCGAGGGGAGAAGGAAGGGCAGGACGGAAGCGCGCAGAAGGAGGAAGAACTGCGGAAAGGAACGATGCGCGGGGATGGCATACTGCCGGTGGAAGCTGCGGTCCGGCCTGAGCGATATGTTTTCCATGAAAATCCAATGAAATGGATCTGGCTGGAGTTTGACTGGAAGCAGGGAAAGCTTCGCTTTGAGGATCCGGATGGCGTGCGGGAGCTGGCCTTTGATACAGAAGACTGGCAGATGCAGAATTTTCCCGGTACCTGCTACCAATGTGAATGCAGGGGGGCGTGGAAGCATGGTCACTTTCTGCTGCATTGCTTTATAACGGATGAGGAACAGGGACATGTGAGCATGGATTTCGGGTGGAAGGATGAGAGACTCAGTGTGCGGATGGTGAGCACCGGGGAACCGTTTTTACAGTATTATAAGGGAACAGGTTCCGGACGTCGGGAGGTCTGAGAGAAGGGCTCTGGAAAGCCAATTGAAAAGGATGGGAAAGGAGGCCGAAGGAAAATGGATAATGAAAAACTGATAGAGGACATTCTGAATCATCTGGACCAGGAGACGCAGATGGGGGTGGTTCGAATGAGTGTGGAGATGGATGACGAGAAAAGTGTCAATGGGGAAGTGTCTCACAAATGCTGCAATATGTACGGTCGCCCGGCCAACGAGACAGTGGGCCTGCTGGACTGCTATACAGATATGAATGCCGGCCGCCCGGACAATGAGAGGTGACTTTGGAACAGGAATGGGACAGGAGAACAATGCTGAGAGTGTGGGAAATGTTTCTTGTTTTTCCTGCCTGGAAATGATACGCTTATATACATAAATACCTGTAAAAGGAACAGCAGAGTCTCTGAGGGATGCCGGAAATTCTTCCCTGAGATGGCATCGGAAGAGAACTGCGGAACTAAAATGAGGAGAAACAATGGAAAAAAAGAATGTGGAAAAAATGTGGATTGCCGATCAGGGGGACGGAACCTACCGCAACCCGATTCTGTACACGGATTATTCGGATCCGGATGCAATCCGGGTGGGGGAAGACTACTTTATGGTGGCTTCCAGCTTCAGCAACGCGCCGTCAGTGCCGCTGCTGCATTCCAGAGACCTGGTGAACTGGAAAGTGGTCAATTATGTCATGGACAGACTGCCCTATGAGCGGTATGATAAGCCGGCTCATGGCTGCGGCGCCTGGGCGCCTGCTATTCGTTATCACGAGGGCGTTTATTATGTGTTTATTCCTTTTCCAGATGAAGGGATTCTGATGTGCCGGACCAGAGACCCCTTCGGAAAGTGGGAAGAGCCGGTGTGTGTGAAGAAAAATATTGGCTGGATTGACCCCTGTCCGCTCTGGGATGATGACGGGAAGGCTTATCTGGTGAACGGCTTTGCCAACAGCCGAATCGGTTTTAAGAGTGCGCTGTATATTTCTCCTTTAAGTGAGGACGGCACAAAGGTTCTCGGCGGCGGAGAAGAGGGGCGTTTTGTGTATGACGGCCATGTCACCCAGCCTACCATCGAAGGGCCGAAGCTTTACAAGAGGAATGGTTATTACTACATATTTGCACCGGCGGGCGGAGTGAAGACAGGCTGGCAGACCGTGCTGCGTTCCCGGCATATATACGGACCTTACGAAGAGAGAATCGTTATGGGTCAGGGGAACAGTTCAGTCAACGGACCTCATCAGGGAGCCTGGGTGGACACGCCCCAGGGAGAAGACTGGTTTCTGCATTTTCAGGATGTGGGGAATGCCGGAAGAATTGTGCATCTGCAGCCCATGCGCTGGGTGGATGACTGGCCTGTAATTGGTGAGGACGAGGATAATGACGGCTGCGGAGAACCGGTGCTGCAGTACAGAAAACCGACCACAGGGGCGGAGAAAACGCAGCTTCCGGATGCTCCAGAAGACAGTGACTTTTTTGAGGGAAAAGAGCTGGGACTGCAGTGGCAGTGGAATGCCAACTACAGGAAAGACTGGTATTCCCTGGATGGGAACGGTCTCACTTTGTATGCACAGAATACGGAAAAAGACCTGCCGCTGTGCGATGTGCCAAATCTCCTTCTGCAGAAATGGCCTGCGCCGGAATTTACAGTTACGGTATGTCTGCATCTGGATGCCATGGAAGACGGGGATGTATGCGGAATGATTTCTCTGGGAGGCCGCTATGACAGCATTCTGGTCTGCCGCAGAAACGGGAAACTGACGCTGCACCAGAGAATCGGACTGTTTGAAACCAGAGAAGAGACGGATACAGAGCTGGAGGCTCTGGCCGGAGATACGTTGTATATAAGAATGCGTGTGGAGGAAGAAAGCAGGATATCCTGGGAGGCCGGAGACAGCGGGGAGAATCTGCATCCGGTGGGAACAGTGACGGAGGCTCTGCCCGGCAGATGGGTAGGTGTGAAGTCCGGCCTGACGGCCATGCATGAAGGAGAAGGCAGCTGTGGGAAACTGACAGTTGAGGGATTTGTGTATGGGAATCTGATGTAAGATGGTACAGTAATGAAAGTTTTACGAAAAACCATTGAAATCCAATATGGTATATGCTATATTGAATTCATGGAGTAACTGTATTACAAGGTGGTAGCCTCCCTAACTCGTAAGACTCATTGAGAAGGGAGGTGGTGTGGATGGAAATGTTTTCATTTCGGGATTTAATCTTGTTTGCAACATTTTTAATTACACTGCTTGCCTACATAGATAGGAACAACAAGCGAAAATAAATAAGCCTACCTTGTTACTTGGCCGGTACAGGTAGGCTTAAAAACCAACTGGAGGCTAGCCACTTTGTGGGCGGTTGCTCCTTCAATATCTATAATATAGCATATGTTGAAAGCTATTGCAAGATTTTTGTCAGCTTTCGGAATTATATTCTTTAGCGCCGTGGCGCAGCGACTATAAGCAGTCACGAAACAGTTCATGCCGGAACTATAAAAAGTAAAGACATGAAGGCGCACGAGAGGAACTTTCATGAGGGCACTTTCGAATGAAAGTTCCTCTCCTAAAGTGTGCGGCGAATGACTTTACTCTTTAGTGCCGTCGCGCAGCGACTATAATAGGAGAAAATAATGAACAGAACATATCAAAATCCAGTACAAAGGGGTTTTTTCCCCGACCCGTCCGTCATTCGGGTGGGAGATGATTATTACATGGTAAATTCCAGCTTTCAGTATTTTCCGGCCATTCCCATATCTCATTCCAGGGATATGGTACACTGGCATATCATCGGTCATGCCATTGCCAATTCTGAGTGGCTGGATATCAGCGATATCAGGGATTCTCACGGAATCTGGGCGCCGGATATTTCCTATGTGGATGGGAAATTTTACATTTTTGCCACACTTCGTCTGAATGCGGACGGAAAACGGGACAATAACGTAATGCGCCGACAGCTGGTAATGGTATCCCACAGGCCGGAGGGTCCTTACAGCAAGCCTGTTGCTCTGGAAGTAGATGACATTGATCCTTCTCACTTTGTGGATACTGACGGAAATCGTTATATGGTGATAGCTGCCGGTGCACAGGCTGTACCACTGACGGAAGACAGCCTGAAAGTTGCAGGAGAGAGGCGCACCGTGTGGAGCGGGACGGGAGAGCGGTGCCCGGAGGGCCCCCATATTTTGAAAAAAGGTGATTATTACTATGCCATGGTGGCGGAAGGGGGGACCGGATATGGGCACGGCATCAATGTGGCCAGAAGCAGAGAGCTGTTCGGAGAATATGAAGAATCTCCCTGTAATCCTGTGATGCGCCAGAAGGACCCGGAGGCACCCATCCAGCGGGCGGGACACGGAAAGCTGGTGCAGGACCAGAATGGTCAGTGGTGGTGCTATTACCTCTGCGGCCGGCCTAATGGCGGAAAGTATACCACCGTGGGTCGGGAGAGTGCACTGGATCCGGTGCAGTGGACGGAGGACGGATGGTTTACCGTAAACGGGGGCAGGGGACCCAGCCTGGAGCAGACAGCGCCTGACCTTCCCGAATGTGTGTATGAACGGAATCTTTTTGACGATTTTAACGATGATAAACTGAATCTGGAGTGGGAGTTTGTGCGCAATCCGGATAATGGTTCCTGGTCTCTGACGGAGCGCCCCGGATTCTTCCGGATATGGACAAGAGACGGACAGCTGAACGAAATCCGAGCGAAAAACACTCTGCTTCGGCGGGAGCAGGAACTTTCCTATCAGGCGGAGACAAAGGTGGAATTTTATCCTGACAAAAACGGCGAACAGGCCGGACTGACCTGTTATTACAGCACGGTGACCTACGCCAGATGTGCCCTGTGTTATGAGGACGGCAGGAAAATTCAGCTGGTAATCAACCGCAACCGCGGGGAGGAGCTGATTGCCGAAGTGCCGGAGGTGAGGGAATGTCCTGTTTACCTCAGGGTAGAGGCAGAGGGACTGACCAGAACTTTCTTCTACAGCTATGACGGAGCGGAATGGACGGAGATAGGCGTATTGGAGAACTGCATCTATCTCTGCGACGAGGGTGTGCCCGATGACCGCAAGCGTCACACCGGCACGCTGGTGGGAATCTATGCCAATAACGGTGGCTGCGGCAGCAGGAAAGCGGCGGATTTTGATTATTTTAGTTATAATGACTGAGGCTGTGCTTTTCAGGAATGGTGTATTAACATTCAGGCAGAGGGAAACAGTCGGCTCAGGGAATTAAGAGAATATGAAATTAAATACAGGGGCACCCTCCATAAAAATGGATGTGGTGTCCCTGTGTGAATGTGGGGCTTTCTTACCACCAGGTGTGGAAGCCGGGTCCGCCCTGTTTCAAAACGATGGACAAAGAGTCATAACTGGGGTATGATGAGAGAGCAGATATGGCAACAGTCTCTTATTGCATTATGAGGGGGAAGGAAGTGAATGCATATGTCTTCCAAAACATTTTTATGGATAGAGGACAGAAAGGGTAAAGCAAGTTACTTATTTTGGAGCAGTCTTTTGAAGCAAATATGTCCTGATGTTGAAGTGGAGAGTAAAAAGAACAGCAGTGAACTTGTAAAGGCTGTTAAGAACTTAGAAAATACAGATAATAGATATTTGATTGTACTTGATAATTCATTTGACAATCTACATGTGGTAATGGAACAGAAATTATTAAAGCAGTATGCAGATGAAAAGGAAAATGTAGTATTGATGGATATTATTTGCTTTGAGTATATTTTATTAGAATTTCGAAATTTGATTGACTGGATTTATGCAGCGGATGATGAATTCCGGGAAAAAGGGCAGGAGCAATATCGGCAAGAGCCAAATTGGTTAAATCTATTGAGAACGGAGACGTGAACTATAAAGAAATGAAGGAAATTGTGGAATATGATAAGCATATTACAGAACACAATATAGAGCAGTTCTCGGCAAAACTTTTATTTGATTTAACCAGAAATACAGGATTTGAAGTTTCAAAGGGGAATATTGGAGAATGCTGGATTAAACCATGCTGTGAACGGGACAATCGAAAAAAGATGATGTTTGCGGACTGGATGACAGAAGGATGACGATATATGATAAAATGAAAAGCATATATATGAATACATGCCTTGAGAAGCAATTTCAGGCAGCAGGGCTGGAGGTAGTAGTATGATTACAATTTTCAGAGACAGACAGGATATACCGCAAGGCATGGAATATATAGAATTAAATGATATATTTTTTAATCAAAATACGGCAGCTTTCATAGATAAGAGAGCGGAGAAGATTATTGAAATAATCGATGATGCGAGGCTGATAGGTAAATATAAAATCAGTTCAAAATTCAATGGTGTTATATTAGATATTGACAAGCTTTCAGCGGGTTGTAAAACAGTGCTGAATGTTTTGTATTACCCAAATAAAGCGTTCTGCCTGAAAGAGTGTGGAAATAATGCTTTAGAGCTTATGTATGCTTTAGAGAGAGGATATGTGTACAGCGAATATGCGTTGATCCCCTTTACCATGAAATCTGTTGTGGTACAGACTAAGGCAAGTAAAAAAGTAATAAGTGATTATGAAGAATTAAAGGAATGGTGGAACTATGAAGAGTGAGCCGAGAGTTATGGAACATTTTTCGACAGTCCACACTTCGTTTGTTGTGGACTTCACATTTAAAAATAATATTACAATTCTGATGGGAGATTCCGGTACGGGCAAAAGTGCAATATTTTCATTTATCAGAGAATGTGCGATTGCTAATCCGAAGATAATGTGCTTTAATTACCTGGATTATCAGAAGAATATAATAGAGCTTATAGGTAAGGCGGAAGGAAACCTGATTGTAATTGATAATGCAGATATTTTGCTGGATGATAATACGAGAAAGTATATCTCTCTTGATGAGAAAAATCAGTATCTGATTATGGGAAGAAATCCGAAAAATCTTTTTGCAACTAAGGAGAACTTATTTGAGCTTGTGAGTGAAAAGATCGGAGAACAGACGAGATTTACGATGAAGGAGTACTTACTTTAGTATTGAAAATACAAAATAATAGCAGGAGGTTACACATGAGCAGATTATGGTATGAGCAGGCAGCGACCTGCTGGGACGAGGCGCTGCCCATTGGAAATGGAAGTCTGGGCGCCATGGTGTTTGGCCAGGTGGGCAGAAAGCATCTGCAGCTGAACGAAGAGACCGTGTGGTACGGCGGCCCGCGGGACAGGCATAATCCGGATGCACGGAAGAACCTGGAGAAAGTCAGGCAGCTGATATACGGAGGAAAGATTGAGGAAGCGGAGGAATTGCTGAAGTATGCTTTTTCGGCAATGCCCCAGAGTGAGAGGCACTATCAGAGTCTGGGTGACCTGTGGATAAACATGCGGGGAGCAGAAGGGCAGACGGAAGGATACAGGCGGGAGCTTTCTCTGGAGGATGCCGTCGCCACAGTTTCTTATCGCGTGGGAGAAAAGGCATATACGGAGAAATATTTTGTATCTGCGCCTGCAGGAGTGCTGGCAGGGGAGATCAGTGTCTGCGGAGGAACCATATCCCTGGATATTATGCTGGAGCGGGAACGCTTTTATGAAAAAGTGGAAGGTGTGGGAGAAGATACACTGCTGCTGAAGGGCTGCCTGGGAGACGGTGGTCTGGACTTCCGCATGGGCTGTAAAGTAGCTGTGGAAGGCGGAACAGTGAGCCGGATTGGAGAGCATCTGCTGGTGAGGAATGCGGAGAAAGTGTTCCTGTATCTGAGCGGGGGAACTCCCTTCTGGCAGATTCAGCAGGACAGAAGGGACGTGCCGGATCAGGAGATCAGGCTGCCGGATCAGGAGAGGAAGGACTACATCAGCAGGCTGGATAGAGAGATTCTGGAGCGGCTGGAGAAGGCTGCGGCAAAGGATATGGAAGCGCTGTGCCGGGAGCATGTGGAGGATTACCGGGCTCTGTACGGCAGGGTGGAGCTGGAACTTCCGGAGGATCGGGAACTGGAAGCGCTGCCCACGGACCGGAGACTGGAGCGGGTGAAGAAGGGAAGTGTGGACACCGGCCTGGTGAAGACCTATTTTGATATGGGGAGATATCTGCTGATATCCAGCAGCCGTCCGGGAACGCTGCCCGCTAATCTGCAGGGAATCTGGAATGGGAGTATGAAGCCCCCATGGGATTCCAAATATACCATCAACATTAACACTGAGATGAATTACTGGCCGGCGGAGGCCTGCAATCTGGGGGAATGCCATGAGCCGTTGTTTGGGCTGCTGAGGAGGCTGATGAAAAACGGACGTCTGACGGCAGAGAGAATGTATGGGTGCAGAGGTTTTGTGGCCCATCACAACACGGATATCTGGGCGGATACGGCGCCTCAGGACATCTACATACCGGCTACCTACTGGGTTATGGGAGGGGCATGGCTGTGTACCCACATCCGGATGCATTATGATTATAACCGTGATATTCGCTGGCTTGCGGATATGGCGGATGTGCTGGAAGAGGCCGTACTGTTCTTCGAGGATTTTCTGGAGGAGAAGGACGGAGAATATCTGATCTGTCCTTCTGTTTCTCCGGAAAATACCTACATCATGGAGGATGGGACCAGTGGGAGAATGTGTGTCAGCTCCACCATGGACAACCAGCTGTTGCGGCAGCTGCTGCAGGATTATCTGTATGTGATGAAGGAGCTGCGGGAAAAGGACGCTTTGGAAGAGACAAAGGAACGTAAGGCTGTCGTGGAGAAGGCGGAAGAGATTCTGCGCAGCCTGCCCGAAGAACAGGTGGGCAGACATGGACAGATTATGGAGTGGCGCAGAGATTATGAGGAGAAGGAACCGGGCCACCGACATATCTCTCAGCTGTATGGCCTCCATCCGGGGAGACAGATAACCACAGACGGCACGCCGCTGCTTGCCGAAGCGGCCCGGAAGACTCTGGAGAGAAGGCTGCAGTACGGAGGCGGGCACACCGGCTGGAGCTGTGCGTGGCTGGTGAATCTGTACGCAAGGCTCTGGGACGGAGAGAAAGCCTGGGAGATGGTGCAGAAGCTTCTGGGCAATTCCACTTCGCTGAATCTGCTGGACAATCATCCCATGCGGGGAGGAACCGTATTCCAGATCGACGGGAATTTCGGCGCCTGCGCGGGAATCTTGGAAATGTTGGTGCAATGTGATGAAAGCAGAGCGGCGCTTCTGCCTGCCTGTCCTGAAATCTGGAGAGAAGGCAGGGTAAAGGGTGTAAAGCTGCAGGGAAATGCCCTTCTGGATATGACCTGGAAGGACGGGCGTGTCACAGAGTGCAGGCTCAGGGCTCTGAGTGACTGGAGCCGGACGCTGAAATGGAACGGGAAGGAGCAGGAGATCTGTCTGAAGGCAGGGCAGGAAGTCAGACCGGAGTGCTGATGGATACAAATGGCAAAGTTGGAAAATTGTATCTTTCTGAATAAATAAAATGAGATGAAAGAAAAGAGGCGCTGTTATATGCATATTGCATGTAGGGCGCCTCTTTTTTGGAAAAGATTCATTTTTTAATATTGGAAAACTGTATCTTGTCTGGGGATTGCAGATGTGCTTATAGTGAAGACAGGAACAACAGTTGTGACTGCGAAAAAATGAAGGAGGACATGGCTATGGCGCATGGCAGGACCGCAGGGAAAAAGCCGGCAGAAGGAAAGATAATACGTTCCGGCAAGGATAAGCCGCTGCGGGTACAGATTTATAAATATCGGTGGCTTTATCTTATGTACTTGCCGGTTTTTCTGGTAATGCTTGTATTTTCGTATATACCTATGGCAGGTATCGTGATCGCATTCTGTGATTACACCCCGTTTTCAAAGGGACTGGATTTTATCGGTCTGGAAAACTTTGAGGTATTATTCAGGAGCAGCATATTCTGGCAGTCAGTGAAGAATACGTTGATTATCAGCTCTGTGAATATTGTGCTGAGCCTCAGCACCTGTGTTATTCTGGCGCTTTTGATCGATGAAATCAAAACGGTGTGGTTTCGCAAGGCCGTACAGTCAATTGTTTATATTCCGCATTTTATATCCTGGGTAGTAGTGGCATCTATTTTCACCATGATTCTTTCACCCCAGGGCGGTCTGGTCAATGCCTTTGTCACGGCATTTGGAGGGGAACCCGTTTATTTCCTTGCAAGTCCCAGGTGGTGGAGGCCGATGCTGTGGATTATTGAGAGGTGGAAAGGGATCGGCTGGGGAACCATTGTCTATATGGCGGCGCTGACCGCCGTGGATCAGGAGATGATAGAGGCGGCTACCATAGACGGAGCCAGCAGATTGCAGAGGGTATTAAATGTTACGATTCCCTGTATCAGTCCTACGATTCTGGTAGTGTTTATTATGGATCTGGCAAAGATTCTGAATATTTTTGAGCCTGTATGGGTATTGCAGAATGCAGCTGTAATGGATGTTTCGGACGTTATTGCCACATATGTATATCGTTTCGGTATCAACAATGCACAGTATGGAATTTCTACTGCCGCCGGATTGTTTAAATCCGTGATTTCCGTAGTGCTGGTTCTCATTGCCAATAAGCTCAGCCGGAAGATCAGAGGGGAGGGAATTCTTGCATGAAGGAGAAGCTTTCTTTTAAAAAGGGGCACAGAGGCAGAACGGTTTTTCTCATCTGTGACGTGATATTTCTGGTACTGCTAATGGTGTGTATGCTTATCCCGCTGATGAAGGTGCTGGTAGACTCGGTGGATCCGTCCACCTATGGTCTGCGGCTGATTCCGAAAAAGGTCGACCTGGCAGCTTATAAGTACATATTAAGTAAATCTTCATTGTACCAGCCCTTGTGGGTGTCTGTTTATTCCACAGTGCTGGCCACCGTAATCGGCCTGTTGCTGACAACTCTGGCAGGTTATGTGGTCATTCAGAAGGAGATGCCGGGACATAAGCTGATTGTCGGTTCCATTATGTTTACCATGATGTTTTCAGGGGGCATGATTCCCACATACCTGACTATCAAGCAGCTGGGACTGATGAACAGGGTAATAACCTGTGTGCTTCCGGTATCCCTGAGTGCGTATAACATTATCCTGATGAAGAGCTTTTTCGAAGGAATTCCCGGTACGCTGTATGAGGCGGCAGAGCTGGACGGTGCGACACCCATGAGTATATTTGCCAGAATTGTCCTGCCTCTCTCCAAGCCGGCCCTGGCTTCCATCGGCCTGTTCATTGCGGTGGGAATGTGGAACAATTACATGAATTTCATCCTGTACATCACAGATGCAGATAAGAAGAATTTCCAGGTAAAGGTCCGGGAGCTGATTCTGAGTGACGGCCTGTCGGGAACAAATATTGGCATTTCCGAAGATATGTTGAAGAATGCGATGGTAATCATTGTGGTAATGCCATTCCTGATTATTTATCCGTTTTTACAGAAGTATTTCGTAAAGGGTGTTACCGTTGGCGCGGTAAAGGGATGATCAGGGTTCTAAACCCATAATCATAAAAAAGTTACTTAAAAGGAGGACATCAATCATGAAAAAGAAGGTGATCAGTCTGTTACTGGCAGGTGCGATGGTTTTCGGTATGTGTGCCTGCGGTAATGACAACGCCGCCTCGACAAACGGTTCGACACCGGCCCAGAGCGAGAGCGGGAGCAGCGAAAGTGTCGGCGGAGACAGCGAAAGCACAGCGGAAGCGTCCGGCAATGAAGGCGAAGCAGAGGAGAAGACTGTAGAGAAGCCGGCCAGCATCTCCTGGTGGACCCATGACGGATTGAATGAGGAGGATTATGTTGCCGAGTGGGATGCCGCATACGAGGAGCTGACAGGTATAAAGCTGGAGCACACGCCTGTATCTAATAACGAGTATCATACGCTGCTGGAAACTGCGTTTGCATCAGGAACGGAGCCAAACGTGTTCGATCTGTCTTCGGAGCAGAAGCTGACTTACTATGCAAGTCAGGGTGGTGTGGCAGACCTGACGGATCTGATCAGGAGCTCCGGTATCTATGACAGAGTAGAGCAGTCGGTGTGGGATTCTCTTGCCATAGACGGACGTATTTATGGAATTCCGAAGGAAATGCCTTCCGGTATTGTAATACATGTGCGTCAGGACTGGCTTGACAGACTTGGTATGAAAGTACCAGCCAATTATGAAGAATATCTGACCATGCTGCGGGCTTTCCGGGATGAAATCGATGAGTGTGAGATTCCCCTGACCGTTCCCGGACTCCATCTGGCTCAGAATCTTCCTGAATTTTACTGGGATGCGGAAGCCGACTTTGTATATAAGGATGGCAAGTGGGTGGACGGCATGTTGGAAGAGAATTTTAAGGATGCGATGCAGAGACTGCAGGATGCCTATGCGGAAGGACTGATTGATGTGGAAGCGGTTACAAATTCTACCAGCAACTGCCGTGACAAATGGTATTCGGGCAATACGGGAGTATTTGCATACTGGGCAGGAAAATGGACCAATACTTTGACCGAAAGATTAAATGAGAACTTCCCTGACGCAAAGGTGGCAGCCATCGATGTGATCGACGAAAGCTATTACAGATATTCCGCATTTAATGTGCTCTGCATTGACGGCAGACTGTCCGATGAAGAAGTGGAGCAGGTATTTACCCATTTCCTGAACGTCATTTTTGACGGAGAGGAAGGTTCGGCACTGCTTTATGCAGGCGCAGAAGGATATCATCATGAGACGGATGCCAACGGTAATATGACGTATCTGAATATGAACAGCTCACCGGATACACAGTTCCAGTCTGTATATGGTTCCCCCTGGAGCGCAGTGGTTTCCTTTACAGAGCCTGAAAAGTTCCCTCAGCCTGTGGAAACGATAACGGCATCCATGGAGATCCTGGAAAAGAATGCTGTGTTTAAGACCAATACGCCGGTTTCAGATACTTTGAACAAAGTGACGGCAGATCTCTCTTCAACCCGTCAGTCCATTATTGCAAAGATTGTCATGGGTGAAGTTTCTGTTGAAGATGGAATGCAGGAGTACTATAATAAAGCAGCAGAATTTAATGTGGAGCAGATCCTGAAAGAAATGAACGGTGAGTCTTAAGATACCTGAACAGAAAGGAAAAGGTGTCAGACAGGTTTTTCCTGCCTGGCATCTTTTTGATGAACAGAATGCGGAAGAAACCTATAATCAATAATTATATCGTATATCTTGGCCTGTCCTATGCAACAGTGTTGTTGATTCCCCTTTTAATTATTGTCACAGGGGTTTCAACCATGCTGTACTTATATAAAGAGCAGATCAAAGAAGCCGATCTTGACAAGCTTGTACATTGTGTTCAAATGATAGACGATGAGCTGATCTCCATGACTTACAGGGTTACACAGGTAGCGCAGAATGCGGATATCCGGACAATGGCAGAACTGGATAAAATTGAAAGCTCCAATATTCTGCAGTATAAGGAAGGCATCAGCGCACTGCAGAATATAATTAATTATGCCACACCCGGGCTGCAGAATGATTTGTACATTTACTGTAATAAGGCGGATACTGTCATCTATGACAGTACGCTTTATCGCACAGGATTGTTTGAAAAATATCTGGAGGGCTGGGGAATTTCAACGGAAGAATGGCATGAGAACCTGGTTTCCTCGAAATTTACCGGCGGGAAATATGTGCGGAGTCAGTCGGGTATGCTGCAGTATGTACAGCCGATCAATGCTAAGATGAACAGCAGTGCCAATGACGGTGTGGTGGTTTCTATTATCAATACCAGCAAGATAAATCAGTATTTTTCCATTTTGCTGGAGTATGGCGATTATTCTCTCTACATTATAGATCCGAAGTCCAATCTACTCTATACAAATAATACGGAATATGAGTTGACGGT
The DNA here is from genome assembly GCF_024623325.1 of Acetatifactor muris. Classification (GTDB taxonomy): domain Bacteria; phylum Bacillota; class Clostridia; order Lachnospirales; family Lachnospiraceae; genus Acetatifactor; species Acetatifactor muris. Next base: position 77,278 of record NZ_JANJZD010000006.1, on the reverse strand, counting down.
AATAGACGATAAAAACGGCTTTCCGCTGGAAAAGGCTTCGGATAGTGTGATAAGCCTCACATCCGCATATTGTGGCTGGAAATATTATATTGTGCTTTCGGAGCGGGCACTTTTCCGGAAAATGACTTTGATCTATTCCATAGGTATCGGAGCCGGCATTTTGACCATTGGCATCATGTTGATTATGATGGTACATCTTTCCGTACATATCGGGAAGCCCATTGATAATCTGTTTGCGCTGATTGACAAGGAAAAGGTAGAGAAGCGTAATTCCGCGAAATTCAGTGAAATTGTGGCACGGATTTTAGATTCTAACGAACAGCTGCAGGAAGAGATGGAGAAAAATAAACCAATGCAGAGGAAAGCTTTTTTTCATGATCTGCTGTCGCTGGACATAACAAACCCAAAGGAACTTCGCTATATGGCGGAAAACGTAGGGGTGAATATTGATTATGAGATCTGCTGTATCGCCTCCGTCAAATTGTATGCGAACAATGATTTTTATGAGATTGACGAACAGACGCTGAGTGATGCCAGAGTCATGGTACAGGCATTGATGGAACAGTTTGAAGCTCTTGTAGGAGAAAATGTCTGGAGCTATCAGCGGAACTATCTGTGTACGCTGTTCATCTTCGGGGGGGTATCGGCGGAAGGGGTGGAGGAGCTGGTGAAAGAGATGCAGAATCTGCTGGAGGAGATGTTCGGTGCGGAATCCAACTGGGGAATCAGCGGGAACTGCGATAATATTCTGCGTCTGTGGAAATATTGTGAGGAAGCGGAGATCGCCAGGGAGCATTGCAATTTTCACAAGCCTGTTGTCCGTTACACTACAGATCTTGAAGACAAGAACAGCTTTTATTTTCCGGAAGCTGCAGAGGAAAGAATATGCAGCAGCGTAAAAGCCGGGAACAGTGAGACGACAAAGGATATCCTGAATATTGTGTTCACTGAGAATTTCGAGAACAGAATCATTACACGCAGCAGTTTAATGAAATTAAACGGAAAGCTGACGGATTTGCTGGCTTCCCTCAGAATAGAAGAGGAAGAGACACTGCACTATATTTTGCGTTTGAATGACTTTATGGTGCACCCGGAGAATTTTCGAGGTGACAGTTATTTCGAGCTGGTGCGGGAGGCGTTTCTGAACCAGTGTGGTTCTGTCAACAGAGAAAAAAATTTCCAGAAAAGTCAGATGGCTGCCAGAATTCAGAAGTATATTCTGGAGAACTGGCAGAATGCGGAGCTGGGGCTGACTATGGTGAGCCGTATGTACCAGATTTCAGAAGGGTATGTGTCCGCATTGTTTAAGGAGCAGACGGGGGTTAATTTTGCAAATTATGTGGAGAATGTCCGTCTGGAACATGCCTGTGAGCTGCTGAAGACGACGGAGATGAGTATTGACGAAATCAGTGGAATGGTGGGATATAACAGTGTACAGTCCTTTCGGAGAGCATTTAAGAGAGTATACAATGCCAGTCCCAAGGAATATCGTCAGGGCTAGAAATGTACAGCAAATCCATCGGAAATCTGATGGATTGCATATCTCAATACTATTTACAAAATCTGTCTGAAGACAGAGGAAGAAGTCAGGCCGGAGGGCTTTGCATAAAAAACGGGGGCCGAAAAGCCCCCGGATTGTGTCAGAGCATCCCTTCTTTCAGGACATCATGATCACGCAGTATTTTTTCGATTACGGTACCTTTGATAAAATGAAGAAGCGGTTTTTTCAGTGCGTTTAAAGGTACGGGCAGCCCGATTTCCAGCGGAGATCTGCCGTCCATAAGTTTTACACTGCTGTCAAGAAGCTCACGGATGTCATAAACACTGCCCCAGACTTCGGGTACGCCTCTGTCCACGCCCAGCAGTCCGTATACGGCTTCCATGGCGGTACGCACGGAATATTCGGTGGTGAAGACGGTATCTCTGGGGGTTTCTGCAAACTGTCCCAGGAAAGCAAAATTGACACAGCCGTCAGGAATGACATCAGGGCGGTCTCCTTTGGTTCTGGGCATGAAGAATGCAGTGATATAAGGCATCATGGTGGGAACGCAGACGGCGCTGTGTTCTGCCAGTCCGGGGATTTCTTCCACGGGCACACCCATATGATAGAGCCATTCTTCTGTGATTTCCTTACCGGTACATTCCCGCATGGGCTTTTTCACATAATTGCCGGGAACATCTGTAAACAGGCCATATACCCAGACGCAGACTTTTTCTTTATCCTGTTCTTTGAACTGGCCCTGCCTGTTGATGGTCCAGCTCAGGAGCCAGGAGGAATCTTTGCAGCTGACAATGCCTCCGGTGACAACTCTGCCGCTTCTGGGGTCACGTTTGCAGATCTCAGTGATATAAGGCAGAATTTTGTCGTCAAGAGTGGTGATGGTGGCGGATTCCCAGTTGGTTTTTGCCACATCGGAACAGAATTTTTCCGGATGGCCGAAAGCGGGATCCTGTCCGGCAATATTTTTCCACAGGCTCCAGCAGCCGCTGGTCCGCACTTCCGCATCTCCGTTGGGGGCATGATTCTGATCGCCGTAAACAGTACCTTCCGTACAGCTTCCGTTGGTTACGAAAACCAAATCATTTTCCGTGAGCATAATGCCTTCTTCCACGCCTCTGACTTTACATTCGATGGCCTTTGCCACTTTTTTTCCGTTTTCTTTCTCGAAGATTACATTGGTTACTTCCGTGTTGAAACGGAAGTCCACACCTGCCGCTTCCAGATACTTCTGCATGGGCAGAATCAGGGATTCGTACTGATTGTATTTGGTAAATTTCAGGGCGCTGAAATCCGGCAGGCCGGCAATATGATGGATGAACCTCTGGAAATACAGTTTCATTTCCAGGGCGCTGTGCCAGTTTTCAAAGGCAAACATGGTTCTCCAGTACAGCCAGAAGGTAGAATCGAAGACCTCCTCGTCAAACACATCTTCGATAGTTTTGTCGTACAGGTCCTCGTCTCTGGTCATGAACAGTTTCATGATTTCCATACAGCCCTTTTGACTTAAGTTGAATTTACCGTCCGTATGGGCGTCTTCTCCCCTGTTTACAGTTGCCCTGCAGAGGGAGTAATTGGGATCTTCCTTATTCAGCCAGTAGTATTCGTCCAGCACAGACACGCCGGGCGTCTCCAGTGAAGGGATACTGCGGAAAAGATCCCAGAGGCACTCGAAATGATTCTCCATTTCCCTGCCGCCCCGCATAATATAGCCTCTGGTAGTATCATAGATGCCATCGCAGGCGCCGCCGGCGATATCCATGGACTCCAGAATGTGGATGTGGGAACCGGGCATCTGACCGTCTCTTACCAGGAAACAGGCTGCTGCCAGAGAAGCCAGGCCGCTGCCTACAATGTAAGCATTTTTCTCATCCACACCTTCGGGTTTGCGGGGCCTTGCAAATGCCTCATAATTGCCGTTGGTATAGTAAATGCCTTTTCTGTTTTTTTCCTGTTTTCCCAGTTCCGTATTGCGGTATTCTGTTTTCCGAGAGGAAGAGGCAGCTTTCTTTAGGGCCGTGTTCTGGGCCGTTTTATGTTTTTTAGCTGCGATAGCTGCCGCGCCTGCACCTGCTGCCAATGCTGCCACACCGATTGTGAGACTTTTATTTTTTGCCATATGAAAATCCATCCTTTCCTAACCATTCTGTCCCGGGACAAACCGGGGATTTGTTGTTCCTTATGACGACAGAATAACGCTTTCAAAAGGATTTTCCAATTTACAAACCAATCTGAATGATAAAAAATTAATCATCTGGGCCGGTTTGATAAAATTTATTTCTGCAGCTGCTCAAAATTATGGATGGAATTGGCAATGTTGCCCCGCAGAACAATGCCGATTCTGTTTGTAATCTCCATATAATCCGCCTTCATTCCCTGGGCAATCCAGTCCAGCATGATTCCCACAAATCCATATTTATAGAATTCGGCAATAAAGGTTTTGTCTTCCTCTGCCAGTGTGATTTCCCCGCATTTTTCATCAACAACCCGGGCAATCAGGCTGTAGGTTAGTTTGTACAGGTAGCTTTCAATTTTATCTTTACTGACACAGCGGTATACGTTCTGAATAAATGGTTTATTTTCCAGTACCGCTTCAAATATCTGACACAGGCCCTCCTGCCAGGTGTCATATGTCTTCTTATCCTGAAGCGCTCGCTTTCCGTCTTCCACGCACACCCATTCCACCAGGTCATAGATATCTTTGAAATGGTAGTAAAAGGACATGCGGCTGATTCCGCAGTCGGCCGTAATGTCATTTATGGTGATTTTGTCCAGAGGCTTTTTCAGCAGAAGCTTCTTCAGGGAGGCCTCCAGCAATTGTTTAGTGATGTTCGACATAGCATTTTCATCCTTTTTTGTTATGGGATTCTGTGTTCTGACAGATTTAATTTGGCATGAAGCCGTTCTCCAGCATATTTCCGCAGATAACCGCCATTATGTCCGGTGTGGGAGGCACGGGCTGGGCCAGCCAGGTTTCAATGACGCCGATGCATCCGGATACGGCGAATGCCTCCAGATAGCAGCCGTCACCGGAAGCCAGCTTTGATGCCAGAATGCTGTCCAGGCGTTTCTGCACCAGGTTTTTCAGACGGTTTACAAAGGCCAGATCACCATGTGGGCTTATCATGACCCGGGCGATTTCCCGGTGGCGTTCCAAGAAAGAAAACACTTCAAAAAGTGTGGTCTGAGGGCAGTGAGCCGCCGAATCGGAAGGCAGAGTCCGATCGATAATGTCATAAAATTCTGCGAACAGTTCGTCTTCCAGCTGCTTCAGCATATCGTAAATATCGCTGTAATGCAGGTAGAAGGTGCCTCTGTTGATATCCGCCAGATCCGACAATTCTTTTACGGAGATATCCTTTACATCTTTTGTCTCCATCAATTGTATCAGCCCCTGCTGCAAAAGGGCTTTTGTCCGCCGGACGCGCCGGTCTGTTCTGTTGTCTGCCATTGATATCTGCCATACCTTTCCGAGGCCATGCCTCATGATTCGGGTAACAATTCTGACAGGTTCTGAACTGTTACGGAATTGCACCATTTCTAAATATTTCATAAATAATCGACAAAATATAACACAAATGTTCAAAATCAAACATTCTGATAGAATTTGTTTATTGCTATCTGCCTTGATTTCATTATAATTACTTTTTGAAGAGAAATCAACTGTTGTTCAGTAAAAGACATGCATTTGGATTATAGACAGACATATGTTTAACGGGCAACGGTTCCGTAATCGGCATCACCTGTTGCCGGATGGAACTGAACATCAGAGAAAGGCGGAAACACTTTATGGAAAAAGAAAAGAAGGATGATTCCTTTATGATGAAGCTTTCCACTTTGATTGTGGATAAGAGAAAGGGATTTTATCTGGTTTTCATTCTGGTGATTTTGTACAGTGTGCTTTCCATGAACAGGGTAAAAGTCAATAATGATCTGACCGCTTACCTGCCGGACACCACAGAGACCAGGCAGGGGTTGGACCTGATGGAGGAACAGTTTATCACTTACGGCACTGCCAGGATTATGGTGTGCAATGTGACTTATGAAGAAGCGGAAGCGCTGGCAGAGCAGATTCGTGAGATGGATGGAGTCAGCATGTTGGACTTTGACAACACGGAAGATTATTATCATGATATGGAGGCTCTGTTCAAAATTACCTTTGACGAGGAGGCGGGGGATGAGGTTTCTCTTGCGGATCTGAACGGTGTTCTGGAAGCACTTTCAGCATATGATGTTTATTATTCTTCCGATATTGGGCAGGAAGAGCGGGATGCGGCGGATCTGAGCAATGACATGATTATTATTTTGCTGCTGGCAGGTGTGGTTATTGTGGCAGTGCTGCTGTTCACGTCCTCTACGTATGCGGAGATTCCCGTGTTCCTGATGACCTTTATCGTGGCAGCCATTCTGAATAAGGGGACGAATTACTGGTTCGGCACCATCAGCTTTGTTACAGATTCTATTGCTGTGGTGCTGCAACTGGCGCTGGCAGTGGATTATGCCATCATTCTCTGTCACCGGTTTATGGAAGAACATGAGGATAAGGATGCCAGAGAGGCCGTGATTGTGGCATTGAGCAAGGCCATTCCGGAGATTTCATCCAGTTCGCTGACAACTGTGTCAGGCATGGTGGCTATGATGTTCATGCAGTTCAGAATTGGCTATGATATGGGTATTGTACTGGCGAAGGCCATTGTGCTGAGCCTGATTTCCGTCTTTTTCCTGATGCCGGGACTGTTGCTGACCTTTGCCAATGCTATTGATCACTCCCATCACAAAAGCTTTGTGCCTAACATAACACTGGTGGGAAAGTTCTGTGTACATACGCGAGTCATCGTCCCGCCTCTGCTGCTGGCAATGGTGATTGCCGGAGCCATTCTTTCCGGCCGGGCGGATTATGTATATGATGTTAATACGCTGGAATCCAAGACCATGAGCGAGAATAAATTCTCAGTATCCATGGTCAATCAGGAGTTTGGAACGGTGAACCAGCTGGCGGTGATCGTGCCCAACGGTGATTATGAAAAAGAGGGGCAGGCACTGCGGGCTCTGGAAAGAATGCCGGAAGTGAATTCCTGTATGGGTCTGGCAAATATTGAGGCAATGGATGGCTACATTCTGACACAGCAGCTTTCGCCCAGAGAATTTGCAGAGTTGATTGACATGGATATTGAGGTGGCAGACCTGTTCTATTCGGCCTATGCGGTAGATAACAGTAATTTTGGAGCAATTCTGGGAGGACTTAATGAGTATAAGGTTCCCCTGATTGACATGTTCCTCTTTATCTATGATCAGAAGGAACGGGGCAATATTACACTGGAGGATGATCTGGAGGAGACACTGACAGAAGCTTATTCTCAGATCAGCATTGCACGAGACCAGTTGCTGGGAGAGCGCTGCAGCCGCTTTGTCCTGGAGCTTGACCTGCCGGCGGAAGGAGAGGAGACATACGAGGCGCTGGAGAGAATCCGTGCCACAGTGGCGAAATACTATAATTATCAAGATATTTATCTGGTGGGCAATTCCACAAGCAATAAGGATTTAAGTGATTCTTTTGCCACTGATAACAGTATTATTACGGTGCTGACAGCACTGTTTGTCATGGTGATTCTGCTGTTCACATTCCAGTCTGCAGGTTTGCCGGTGTTGCTGGTAGTGACCATTCAGGGAAGTATCTGGATGAACTTCTCACTGCCGTATCTGACGGGAGAAGTGGTATATTTCCTGGGATATCTGGTGGTATCAGCCATTCAGATGGGGGCCACCATCGACTATGCCATTGTGATTACCAGCCGTTATATGGAGCTGAAGGCTTATATGCCGATTAAAAAGGCTATTGTGGAGACCTTGAATCAGGCATTTCCCACTATTGTGACCAGCGGCTCCATGCTGGTGGCGGCAGGGTTTATCATCAGCAATGTATCCACGAATGCGGTGGTGGCCGCAATCGGTCTGGCGTTGGGAAGAGGTACGCTGACTTCTATCGGTCTTGTGCTGCTGGCTTTGCCGCAGACTCTGTTGATTGGAGATATTATCATTGAGAAAACTGCGTTTACATTAAAACGGGATATTACAAAACCGCTTCCTGCAGGCGGAAGAATCCGCATGTCAGGCCATATCAAGGGTTATGTAAAGGGTGTTATAGATGGTGAATTCTCCGGGGTAATTGACGGTGAGATGGGAGCGGTTATACGGGCAAAAGACAATGTGGAAAAGCTGACAGCCGAATTGCCAGAGGAGAACAGCAAAACTCAGGCGCAGCCGCCAGAGCTGGAGGCTGTGGAAATCAAAGAGACCGGGGATGATCAGAATCAACATACCATATCCGGGAAGGAACCGGACCGGGATGCGGGGATGGAGATCCCGGACGGAAATGGTACCGAAGGAGAACACAGCCTCAGGAGAAGGAGAAGAAGCAGAAGGAAAGCAGGAGGCAGTGAGAGATGAAGCATAATAAGAACAAATATATGGCATATGTATCTCTGGCCTTAGCCGGTATCATGGTAACAGGAAATGCCTATCCTGTCATGGCGGCGGAATATCCAACATTTGGTCAGTTTATTTCCGGGGAGAAGGCAGGAAACCCGGCGGAAGAAAGTGGGTACACTGTGATTTCACTCTCCACAGAGGCAGATTTGCAGCAGCTGGTACAGGAATGTGAGGTGGACTCCTGGTCCCGGGACAAATATATCAGTCTGGAGAATGACATTATTCTTCAGGAAAATCGGGAGATCATTATCCCCAGCTTTGGAGGCATCTTTGACGGAGGAGAGCATACGATTTCCGGATTGGAGATAACGAAGGTCGGATCTTCCACAGGGTTGTTCCGATATGTGCAGGAAGGGGCAACCGTACGGAATCTGAATGTTTCCGGAAAGGTAAGTCCCCAGGGAAGCAGAAGCCGAACAGGGATTCTGGCGGGTGTGAATTATGGAAAAATAATCAATTGCAATGTCTCCGGAAGTATAACAGGAGCGGATGAGATCGGCGGCATTGTCGGTGTCAACGAAGCAACCGGAGAAATCAGGAGATGCTGCTCGTCCGCCATAGTGACCGGGGAACATTATACCGGAGGTATCTGCGGCACCAACAGAGGAATATTAAATAACTGCACCAATACCGGGAATATCAATACCCACAGCACAGAGGTGACCTATAGCCTGGAAGATATCACCATGGAAGGTCTGGAGGATATAAACAGTGTGGAAAATGTGGCGGTGCATACGGACACGGGTGGTATTGCAGGGTATTCTGAGGGAAAGATTTACTATTGTACCAATTCGGGTACCATAGGCTATCAGCATGTGGGATATAATACCGGAGGCATTGTGGGAAGGCTGCATCAGGGGTATCTGCAGAACTGTACCAATACGGGACATGTGCTGGGCAGAAAGGACGTGGGCGGCATTGCAGGTCAGATGGAGCCTTTCCTGGAGATCCTGTATCTGAATGACAGGCTGAGCGAAATAGACAGGGAAGTGAATGTTTTCTTTGACCTGCTGGAGGCTTCTCATGAGGAATTAAGCGCTTACAGTGCACAGGCGTCTTCGCTGGCCGGAAGTATCAGCGATCATTTGACCAACGCTTCTGCCGCGGCGGGAAACCTCACCGGGACAGCCAACGAACTGTGGTATATTTACAATCAGGAACTGACGGGAATCAATGATGATCTCAGCCGTCTGACCCGGGAATGGGCCGAACAGGCGGAAATCGACGAGGAAAAGGTGCAGGAAGAGCTCACTGACCCTGGCGACAGCAAGTTGCCGGACAATCTGATTCAGGCAGGTTCCAAAGTAGATGTGGAAAGCTATCTGGCCGCATTGAGGAGATTCGGGGAAGGTACCAGCACGCACCTTTCCAATATTACCTCTGCCACAAATGACAGAAGCGGGGGAATCAACGGCAATCTGGATACCCTGAACAGGGAACTTCAGGAGGCCGGCGATCAGCTGCAGCAGTTTGCGGATGTGCTTCGACAGGGGACGGACAGAACTTCCGCCAATGTGGATGCCCTGATGGCCCAGGCAAAAGTACTGCGCCGTAGTATCAATGAACTGAGGGATGATTTGTTCCGCTATGAGGGCATCACAGTGGAGGATGCCTCCGACGAGGAAGCCGGAGGTAATCTGGAGAATGTGGGCGCTCCTGAGGCGGAAGAGGAAGAAGCTTATTATGATACCACTTCTTTTCAACAGGGGAAGATAACTCTTTCCGTCAACCAGGGAACTGTGGAAGCAGACACCAATGTGGGCGGCATCGTGGGACAGATTGCCACAGAGTATGATTTTGATCCGGAAGATGACATTAGTGTCAGCGGCGTGGAAAGCTTCAATATTGAGCAGACCGTGAAGGCGGTCGTCAGAGAGAGCCGTAACCTGGGCAGTATAATCGGAAAGAAAGATTATGTGGGGGGGATTGCAGGGAAGGCAGATTTCGGAGCGGTGGTTTCCTGTGAGTCCTATGGCCCAGTAAGCAGCGCGGGAGGAAGCTATGTGGGAGGCATCGCGGGCTCTTCGGCTTACTGTATCAGAAGCTGTTATACCATGGGACAGATGAGCGGAAAGAATTACGTCGGAGGCATCGTGGGAAAGGGCTGCGACATTTTTTACAGCTATGCATATCCTGAGCTGGAGTATTCCGGAGAATATACAGGGTCTGTGGCGGGATATCTGGAAGAGGAGGGTGTCCTTTACGGGAATTATTATGTGCGGGGAAAAGTTCCCGGGGTAGATTCCATCGGATTTGAAAATGGAGCCACACCGTTAGATTATGCCGAGTTCTGCAGCAGCGAGGGTGTGCCGGAGGCTTTTTCCCGGTTTACGGTGCGCTTTCAGGTCGAGGGGAAAGAGCTGGCTTCTTTTCAATGTTCCTATGGAGAAGCCCTTGACAGGACTCTGATTCCGGAAGTGCCGGAAAAGGAAGGTTTCTATGGTGTATGGCCGGAATTTGATGATACCTGTATCACTGGGAATCTGGTACTGGAAGCAGGGTATGAGAAATGGATACCTTCGTTGTCCAGTGAAGAAAAAGATGTGGAAGGCAGGACACAGGTTCTCGTACAGGGAGAATTTCTGCCGGAAACCAGACTGACGCTGGAACAGGGACAGGACGGTGGGACGAAGCTTGTCATTGCGTCTGCCGACGGGAACGGGGAAACAGAGCAATATCATGCCCCTGTCCTGGTACGGGCACTTTGCGAAGATACGGAACATGCATTGGTGGAGGTATGGACAGATACCGGCTACAGCCAGATTCCGAATACAGTGCTGGGAAGCTATCTGGAATTTTCCATGGAGGAGCCGGGGACGTTCCGGGTGACCATTGTAGAGAAGGATAACAGAGGGAAAATTATTGCGGTATGTGTGGCGGGCGCAATGGCGATGCTGTTTTTCACAGGGATATTGATCGGAAAAAAGAAGCTGTTGTCTGGTAAAGATTCCTCTTGACGGTACTGTAGCTGCATGGTTTATACTGATAAGAGAATATTGTTGTGATGGCCCCATGAAAGTTGATAAAAGTAAAATCCGATGAATGAAAGAGGCCAACTCATACAAAAGCAAAGGCAGGGACACAATCATGCAGACAGACTATAAGAACAGGGGACTGACGCTGTTAAAAAAGGGACAAAAAGGTATTATACACGCTATTTTCAGCCGCTTCGGGCTGATGCTGCTGTTGCTGGTGATACAGCTTCTGCTTTTCTTCACAGGCTTTCAGTGGTTCAGGGAGTTCAGACCCCATTATTACAGTGCGATGCAGCTGTTCTCCTTTATTGTGGGGCTCTGGATTCTGAACAGCCGTATCAACCCCACGGCGAAGATTACATGGCTGATAGTGATTGCACTCATGCCGGTGTTCGGCGTCCTTCTGTTCTTATATATGAAAAGTGACATCGGACACAGGGTGCTGAAGAGACGGGTAGATCACATTATTACGGAGACGAAAGAGAACATACCGCAGGACCCGGAGACCATGGAACATCTGTCGCAGGAAAACAGGGCTGTGGCCGCACTGGCCCATTATATCGGCAGGAGCAGCTGTCATCCGGTGTATGACAGAACTGCTGTGACTTATTTCCCGTTGGGGGAGGATAAATTTGAGGAGATGTTGAAGCAGCTTCAGGCGGCGGAACATTTTATATTCATGGAATATTTCATCGTGGCGGAAGGGCTGATGTGGGGCAGGGTGCTGGAGATTCTGGCACAGAAAGCGGCGCAGGGAGTGGAAGTTCGTTTTATGTATGACGGTTCCTGTGAATTTGCATTGCTGCCCCGGGACTATCCCAGACGCCTGAAGGCCCTGGGGATTTGCTGCAAAGTATTCGCACCTGTGACCCCATTTATTTCCACTCACTATAATTACCGGGATCATCGGAAAATTCTGGTGATTGACGGACATACGGCTTTCACCGGCGGTGTAAATCTGGCGGATGAATATATCAATCAGGAAGAGAAATTCGGCCACTGGAAGGATACGGCCGTCATGGTGAAAGGAGAAGCGGCTAAGAGCTTTACCCTGATGTTCCTGCAGACCTGGGGAATAGACGAAAGAGAACAGGATTACGCACATTTTCTGTCCTGTCCCGCACTGCCGGTGGAGAAGGCGAAAGGATATGTCATTCCTTACGGGGACTGTCCTCTGGACAATGAGAAGCTGGGAGAGCGGGTATACATGGATATCCTGAACCGGTCACTCAGATACGTACATATCATGACGCCCTATCTGATTCTGGACGGTGAGATGGAGACCGCTCTGAAATTCGCGGCGGAAAGGGGCGTTGAAGTGGCGCTGATTCTTCCGGGTATTCCGGATAAGGCAATTCCCTATGCGCTGGCGAAAACCCATTATCTGTCATTGCTGGAATCCGGGATTAAGATATACGAGTATACGCCGGGGTTTGTTCATGCCAAAGTATTTGTCAGTGACGACCGGGAGGCGGTGGTAGGAACGATCAACCTGGACTATCGCAGTCTGTATCATCATTTCGAATGTGCCTCCTACATGTATGACACAGACTGCATTCCGGATATTGAGGCGGATTTTCAGGCCACACTGGCGAAATGCAGGGAGGTATCCCGGGAGACAGTCCGCAGGGAAAAGTGGTATGTGAAACTGACAGGATGTCTGGCGAAGGCGGTTGCGCCGCTGCTGTAGAGGGCGCTCTGTCTGAACGGGCATGCCTGTACATGGCAGAGGGAAAGAGGCAATGTCGGTTTTTGCTGACATGCCGGTATCCTTCTGCTATTCTCTGCTTATACCGGTGGACACTAAAACTGTCCGGAAAGCAGGAAACTCAGAATCAGAAAAGGATGGAATATCCCATGGCATTGGCACAGGAAAGAACATATACATAGAAGATATTTATGCCCTTCCGGATGGCCAGAGGGCGGAGCTGATTGACGGCAAAATGTTTATGATGGCTCCGTGAAAACTGCGGCATCGCATGAAAGGGACTGCGGCGACTGATGCAGTTTTTCATTCATTTTGTCAATATTACGCCTGCCGAGGATACATTCCAGGGGGCTGGAAGATCATAACAGAAAAACGATAGAATGAAACGTAAAATTGACAAAAGAGTGAAAATGCGATTGACACATCCGGCATTTTCTGCTAGAATAAATCCATCTATTTCGGGAACATCTAATGAAATTTTCATAACCATTTCGGTGACGCTCCCTGTATGAGAATGGAATATGCCTGTTCCAAATGAATATGGCGGATTGCGGAGATGTGGTGATGGGGATTTTATGAACAGGCATCATACATGTTCTTCTATTCGCCAAATAGGAAAGGAGAACGGTATGAGAGAAAAAGGCATGAAAAAGAAACTGGAGGAGATGAACCTGCTGGATGATTTCCTGTTTGGTTCCATGGTGACATACCCGGAGATCGGGCAGAGATTTGTGAAGATGCTTCTGAAAACGATTTTGGGCAGGGAATTTAAGCATCTGGCGGTGACGGCCCAGAAACCATACTATGGTGCGGATGCGGATCTCCACGGAGCCAGGCTGGATGTCTATCTGGAACCGGAGGAGGATGCCGGAGAACGGGTGACGGTTTATGACATCGAGCCGGATCTGAAGGACAGGGATTCGGATGTCAGGGCGCTGCCGCGTAGAATGCGGTTTTATCATGGAAAGATTGCCGCAAGGAATCTGGATTCCGGAGCAGATTACGACAAACTGAAAAATGTGGTTATTATCATGATTATGCCCTATGATCCCTTCGGGCACAACCGTATGGTGTATACGGTGAAAAACAAGTGCGTGGAAGTGCCGGACATGGCATATGAGGACGGTGCAAGTACCCTGTTCCTGTATACAAAGGGGACGGAAGGGGTTCCGAACGAGACGATAAGGCAGCTGCTGCATTACATGGAGGATACAACCTATAAAAATGCGGTAAATGAAGAATTGCGGGAAATGCACAGGATGGTGGAGACCGTAAAGAAAGACCCGGAGGTGATCGGAATGCGGATACAACTGGTGGAAGATGTCATTATGCTGAGAGAAGAGAAGGCGAAATTGACGGAAGAGAATGCAAGGATGACAGAAGAGAATGCGAAGATGACAGAAGAGAATGCAAGGATGACAGAAGAGAATGCAAGGATGACAGAAGCGAATGCGAGGATGGCAGAAGAGAAGGTAAAATTGAAGGAAGAGAATGCAAGGATAGCGGAAGAACTTATAAAACTGCGGAAAGAACTTGCCGGAAGAGAGACAGAAACTCCCTGAATATGGCTCAAATATGGGAGGAACTGGCAAGGGGAGAAGCGGCGGACCTGGCCATTCACGGGAACCAGAATTTAAAACAGGAAGGAGCAAACAGCATTTACGATTTTATCCGCCAGTACCTTGATGAAGGGCTGGCGGTGAAAGGAATTCAATATGAACTGTTGCCACTGCTGGCAGAAATTCGATGAGGACGAAAAATGTTACTTTTCTTCCTGTCGCGACTGATGCAGTTTTTCATTCATTTTGGCAATATTACGTCTGCCGATGATGCATTCCAGGACCCATATCAGAATGAAAATTGCGGCAAACATTCCGAAATAGCGAAGGAAACCAATAAAGCTGTGTTCCATCCAGCGGGTAAACCAGGCCACAGGCATCATGACAATGGAATTAATCAGAAAATAAATTCCGGTCTGTTTTACAAGGCTCCAGTTTTCCATTTCCCATAGGACCGAGGTGGCCGAAAAGCTTAAACCCAGTAAGGCACAGAGAGCGGTCTGAAGAACGACTGCACGGATTTCGCTGCCCAAACTTAAGACCAGCTCGGGCACGCAGGGAGAATAATAGCCCTGGCCCCACATCAGAGAACCTGCAATGGAAATAAGATATCCTATGGTGATTCCGATGGGAATTCCAAACAGACTGCGTAAAATAATTTTTTTCTTTATTTTTTTCTGCATATTTTCACCTCATATTCCTAATATTTTCTTGATTCTGGAAACATATCTTCTGGAAACATAAGTTACTGTTCCGTTCAGGAGTCTGACACAAATCGTACCTGTAAAACTCAAATCAAAATGACGGACTTTTTTCAGGTTGATGATTTCCGAATTTGAGATACGGACAAAACTGTCTGCATCCAGACGCTGCTCAAATTCGTAAATTCTGAGACGGCAGGTGTATTCGCCGCTGTCTGTCACGGCAAAAACTTTTCCGTTATGGGCATAGACTCGTATCAGATCTGCCTGTTCCAGTACTTCGATTTTGCCGTTTCTACTGCCTGAAATTACCTGCGGCGTATTTTCCGACAGCTTTTCGACAATGCGGCTGACTTCCTCTGTCACGGAAGCAGTTCTGATGAGAATCTCAGGTTCCGTACAGGAACTGTCTATAACAATTTCAACCCGCATCTGACCACCACCTTTATATGATTTTGAAATGGAAAAAGCTTTTTCATAGTCTGTATTATAGAAAAAGTGTACGCTGATTTCAACAGATTTACCATAGTCGGTTGATTGGGAAGGATAAGTGGCTATTGCCTTCCGACTGAGAACAGTGAAGAAAAAAATCCAATGGTACAGGAAATAAATTAAAGCATGATAAAAAAATATATGTTATGCTTTAAATATGGGAATCTGGATAAACAAGGTAAGGAGTGCAGAAGAATGGAGATACAATTAAAGGAGAGAATGCTGCCGGTACCGTTACAGGGAGGATTTCGCATGAAAGATTTCTGGGTATGGTGCGGGAGTGTGGCAAAGGGGGAGGACGGAAGGTATCATATGTTTGCCTCCAGGTGGCCTAAAGCGTTCCCCATGCATCCGGGATGGCTGCTGGTATCCGAGGTAGTGCGGGCCGTTTCCGATACCCCGGAAGGTCCTTATCGGTGGGCCGGGACGGTGCTGCCTGCAAGAGGGCCGCAGTATTGGGACGGACGAATGACCCACAATCCCCATATTACCAGGCAGGGAGATAAGTGGGTGCTTTATTATACGGGCAGTACCCATCCTTTTGCCGATTTGACTTTGGGGGAAGATTTGCGGCCGGAGGATCCCAGGGTTATCGTTGCAAGAGCCAATAAGCGGGTAGGCATTGCGGTGGCGGATCATATTACAGGGCCCTGGAAAAGGTTTCCGGCGCCGGTGCTTCCGGTAAGGCCCGGCCATGGGGATAATATGCTGACCTCCAATCCGGCGCCCTGCGTGGAGCCTGACGGAAGCGTCCTGTTACTTTATAAATCCAGAGCATATAAGCAGCCGCCGTATTCAGGTCTGCTTCATGGCGCGATGAAACTTCACACAGCGCGTGCTCTCAGATATGACGGGCCTTACACGGAGCGATCGGAGGAGGCGCTGTTTGACCGGGATGTGGAGCTGGAGGATCCGTTTCTATGGAGGGACGGCGCCATGTACCGGATGATTGCCAAGGACATGCATGGTAATGTCTGCGGGGAAAAATATGGCGGGGTATATGCATGGTCAGAGGACGGGGATCACTGGCAGCTGGTGAGGGGAGAGCAGGCTTATTCCCGCAGAATCCTTTGGGAAGACGGAAGGACGGAGCTTATGGGGAATATGGAAAGACCCTTTCTCCTTTTTGAGGAGGGGAAGCCGATCTGCCTGTTTTTCGCTGTTTCCAATGGAACAGACAGTTTTCGCGATGCCACGGATACCTGGAATATGGCGGTTCCGTTGAGATATACTGCAGACCGCCAGGATTTACAGTAGTGTCTCCGGGAAAGTACTTGGCTGGCAGGTCTAAAAGTCACTGCTTAAGGCAGTGACTTAGTCGGGTCGCACTGCAAATTTAACCGATGCGCAGTATAAATTCATCTGTGAGGATGGGGGATAAAATGTATTCGATATTATTAGTGGACGATGAGCCGCTGGCGCTGCGGGGAAACCGAATTATCATCGAAAGATCCGGTCTTGAAATTGCCGGGCTGTATGAGGCGACAGACGGACAGGAAGCGTGGGAATTTCTGGAAAATCATACGGTGGATCTGGTCATTACGGACATCAAAATGCCCAGGATGGATGGGGTATCGCTGTGCAGGGAGCTTTTTCTGGCGGGAAAGCAGGTAAAAATGGTGATTGTATCCGGGTATGCGGATTTTCAGTATGCCAGGGAGGCCCTGCGGTATGGGGTGAAGGATTATATTCTGAAACCGGTCCAGCGGGAAGAACTGATTCAGTCAATTTCCAGCGTTCTGTACCGGCCGGATACGGCGAAAAAGGATGAGTTTGCCTATATTCCCCACGGTGAACTGGACAATATACTGACGATACTTCAGCAGGGGCTGTGGATGGGGGACGAAGGAGATATAGAGCAGGGCCTTGCCATGTACCGGGAGTCCATGAAGCAGATCAGGGAGGATTATTGCCTGAAAGCTTCGGGTGATTTCTGCAGACTGCTGTCGGAGAAGCTTTCCCTGAAAACGGGACATACCCTGACGGCGCGGCCGCAGCTTACGGAAGGCTGTACAAAAGAGCAGATTCTGATGCTCACGGTAGATTTTGTGACGCTGTTAAAGAAGGAACTGCGCAGCCGCAGAGAGACGGATTATACAGATGTGCTGCTGGATATGGCAAATAAGTATCTGGAGGAAAATTACGCCCAGGATATTACCCTGGCCGACCTTGCGGCCAAG
The DNA here is from genome assembly GCF_024623325.1 of Acetatifactor muris. GTDB lineage: Bacteria > Bacillota > Clostridia > Lachnospirales > Lachnospiraceae > Acetatifactor > Acetatifactor muris. Next base: position 59,676 of record NZ_JANJZD010000006.1, on the reverse strand, counting down.
ACAGGCTTCAGCACAAATTACTTCAGCAGTATCTTCAAGGAGAAGATAGGAAAATCTTTTGTGCAGTGCAGGACGGAATACCGGGTAGAAAAGGCAAAGCAGCTGCTTTGCTGGAGTGGAAAGAGTATAACGGAGATCGCGGCGGAAGTGGGATATAATGATTTTACTTATTTTAACCGTGTATTCAAGGAACTTACCGGACAGACCCCCGGAGGATTTAAAAAGAGCAATGCTGTCCGGAAAGCAGGCAGAGAGGAAAAAATATGAGCCGGCTGGTTTTTTTTTATAAAGACAGGCCTCTATTTCAGCAGTTCATCATTGCGTTTATCGCTGTGATTTTATGCCCTATTTTATTTATGATGATGTTCAGCTATTATAACGGGGCCAACGAGATAAAAAAGAGGTATGAAGAATCCTTCTGGAAGGCGGCGGAGGCGGTTAACAGTGATATCCGTGAAAAAATCGAAGAGCTGAACGAGCTGACGCTGCAGATGGTAAGCCAGAAAGAAATTAAATATTTCGCATTGCAGAGATCGGACAATTACTATGAAAAATATGTAGTAAAGCAATGGGGGGAGCGGCAGCTGTTTTTAAGGCGGTTCTTATCACAGAATAATTATATCGGGCGCGTGAGCATTGTGGGGGATACCGGGATAGAATACAGCTTTTACGGGGATGAGGGACAGGAATATGACGGCGATTTGTACGATCACGCAAGTATTGTGGAGAAGGCGGATAAATACCGGGAGATTCTTCCGGCGGATGGCAGGAGCGCAGTGTTTCTGAGCCATTTAAAAGAAGGGGCACATGTAAATTATCTCACGGTGGCAAGAAGATTTTCGGCGGATTCCTATTTTCAGATGGGAGGAACGATTTTTGTGGAAATACAGGCCGCCATGCTTCCCCATATTATGAGCAGTGTGGCGGCGGGGGAAGTCTGGGTGGCGGACGGCGACGGCTATCTGGTATATCAGCCGGATACAGGTAAAATCGGTTCCCATATCAGTGAGTATATGGAAATGGAGCTGTTTGACGAAGAGAGGGGGAGCTTTACGGTAAAGCTGGGGGGAAAGCCTTTCTTTATGGCGTACGTGAAGGATTTTCCCAGTGGGTGGATCAGCATATTTACCATTCCGGTGGACCAGATGGAAAAGCCGATTCAGTATCTGAAGACACTCCTGCTCTATACTTTGGTTATTGCCCTTCCTCTTACTTTGCTTTTGGGATATTATTTCTCCAAATCTATTCTGGAGCCGATCCATCAGCTGGAATGGTATATGAAAAGGCTGGGGCAGGAAAAATGGGAGAAGGTCATCGGGAGTATTCCGGGCAATGAGATTGGGACGCTGATGCTGCAATACAACGAAATGGTAGAACAGATGCAGGAGCTGGTGGAAAAGGTGTATAAAGCGGAACTGCAGCAGTCTCAGGACAAGCTGGCAAAGCGGAATGCTCAGCTCCAGGCCCTGCAGACGCAGATTAACCCGCATTTTCTCTATAATACTCTGGGTGCAATCAATACGTATGCCATGGAAGCGGACCAGAGGGAGATAGAGCAGATGGTCAATATGCTGGGGAAGATGCTGCGCTATGCGGTGCAGAACCCGCTGGAGCCGGTGAAGATCGCGGATGAGGTGGATCATCTGCAAAGCTATCTGACCATCATGAAATATCGCTATTGGCTGATGCCGGAAATAATCTGGGATGTGGATTCCTGTATGGAACAGCCCATATTGCGCCTGACCATTCAGCCGTTGGTGGAGAATGTATTTCAGCATGCATTTGGAAACGGTATCAGGGAAGGACATTATATCTGTATCCGAACCCATAAAGGAGATCAGGTTCTGGTGGAAGTGGAGGATAACGGAATCGGCATAGACGGACTTGCGCAGGGAAAGTATTATCGCCTGGATGAGGTCCCCGGCGTTACATTCGGCATAGGGCTGAATAATGTGAACAAGCGGATACAGCTGATCTATGGAGAGGCGTATGGAATTATTCTGTACCGCAACGGGACAGGTGGGACGACAATACGGCTGGTACTGCCAAATATATGACAAAAAGACCAAAAAGAGAGTGCGTTGCACTCTTTTTTTGACTTTTTAACAAGAATAATATTGAAGAAATCGTAAAAAAATACAATTTCAGAGTAAAATAGTCAAGGTTTTTAGGGCGGAATTTTTATATAATTTTTTTAACAGTTATGGGAAAACAAAAAAGAAAAAAGAGGTGAAGGGTATGGCGGATGTGCAAAAAAATATGGCACGCAGAAGAAAAAAAGGGAAGCGGAAAAAATATCGAATGCTGTACATAATGGTGGTCCCAGGGATTCTGTATTTTATCCTGTTCAAGTACATTCCCCTGCTTGGCAATGTAATTGCTTTCCAGGATTACAACATCTTCAAGGGAATCTTCCATTCAGCCTGGGTGGGGTTGGAGAACTTTAAAATCCTGTTTCAGTACGGCGACTTCCTCCCGATACTGAAAAACACCATTATTATTAACCTTTATGATCTGCTTTTCGGATTCACGGCGCCTTTGATTCTGGCATTGGTGATCAACGACATTTCCAGCAGCTGGTTCCGGAAGGGGGTGCAGCAGGTCGTATACCTTCCCCACTTCCTTTCCTGGACGATTCTGGGGGGAATCGTGATCACCCAGCTTTTATCCCCATCACAGGGACTGGTAAACCTGTTGCTGAAGGGGGTGGGACTGGAGCCGATCTATTTTATGACGGAGGCATCCATGGCAAGGGCCATTGTGGTATTGGCCGGAATCTGGAAGGACATGGGATGGGGTACGGTGGTATACCTGGCCGCCATGACAGCCATAAGTCCCAGCCTCTATGAATCGGCAAGTCTGGACGGCGCGGGAAAGTTCAAGCAATTGATTTATATTACGCTGCCGGGGATTGTGCCTGTTATCATCACTCTGTTCCTGCTGCGCATCGGACATTTCCTGGACTTCGGGTTTGAGAGAATCTGGGTATTCCAGAACGCGTCCAATGTCTCTGTCCTGGAGATATTTGATACCTATATCTATAAGGCAGGATTACAGCAGGGGCGTTACAGTTACACCACGGCGGTAGGACTTTTCAAATCTGTGGTAGGGTTCCTGCTCTTATACGGCGGGAATATGCTGAGCCGGAAAACCACAGGGGAAAGTCTGTATTAGGAGGTGCGTATGAAGATCAAAGTCAATCCTGCACGGAAAACCTATATCTATATCAGTACCGCGTTATTGATCCTGCTTTCTCTTGCCATGGTGCTCCCACTGCTTAAGGTGGTGGCGGAGAGCTTCAGCGGAAAGACCTATATCGAGCAGAATAAGGTATTGTTCTGGCCAAGAGGATTTAATGTGGAAGCATATAAGAGGGTATTCAGTAATCCCAATATCTTCGTGGCATTGAAAAATTCTGTTGTGATCACGGTGCTGGGAACGCTGATCAACCTGTTTATGACTGCCATGATGGCGTATCCTTTGTCCAGGCCGGAATTTAAACACAAAAAGCCCATCCTGATGATGGTGACGCTGACCATGATATTTACTTCTCCCATGATCCCCTCTTACCTGGTCATCAAGGGTCTGGGGCTGGACAACAGCATGTGGGCGATTATCCTTCCGGGAATGATCAGCGGTTACAACTTTTTCATTATGCGATCCTTTTTTGCCGGGATTCCGGGGGAGCTGATCGACGCGGCGCGCATTGACGGCTGCGGGGAATTCAGGGTCCTCTGTCAGATTGTCATTCCGCTGTCCAAGGCGGTGATGGCCACCATGACCTTATTTTACGGGGTAAGCCATTGGAACGCCCTGCAGCAGCCGCTGATTTATCTGCGGGATCCGAAGAAGCATACGCTTCAGATCAAGCTGTATCAGATATTAATGGAGGATAACATCCCCATGGTGGATGTGGGGCAGGTGGAACTTGCGCCGGCCACTGTAAAAATGGCAACAATTGTAATTGCGACAGTTCCGATCCTGATCGTATATCCTTTTTTGCAGAAGCATTTTGCTGCGGGAGCTACATTGGGTTCGGTAAAAGAATAAAAATAAATTCATTGAAGGAGGCTATCTATGAAAAGGAAGAAATTAATGGCAATGCTGATGGCAGTGTCGGTGTTTGCAGGAGTGCTTACAGGCTGCGGGAATACTTCGGGGTCAAACAGCGGTACCAGTGAGCAGGGACAAAGTGAAGCGGCACCACAGACGGAAGAGTCTGCGGAAGAAGCCGACGCACCACAGGAAGAGACGAAAGAGCCGCTGAAATTTACCATGTCCATTTCCAACGGGCTGAATGAGTATATTGCCCAGTCACCCGACATCAATCAGGACAAATGGGTGAAAGTATTTAACGAGCGTTATAATCTGGATCTGACTTTAAAGCTTTTGGACCATAAGAGATTCGCGGAAGAAATGCAGATGATGTTCGCATCGGGGGAAATTGCGGATGTGGTGAAATGTTATGACAACTATACATCCCCCAGCATGTGCCAGTCTGTGGAAAACGGGGTATTTATGCCATTGGATGATATCCTTGCCACCGCGGAGGAGAAGTATCCCAATCTGATGAAGACCATACCGGAAAATGCATGGGACTATAATAAATATAACGGCCATATTTACGGGATTCCGGTAAGCTACTTATCCAGGGCTACCAGAAGGGCTACTTATATCAGAAAGGATCTGCTGGATCAGACAGGGCTGGGGATTCCCACCACATTGGATGAGTTTGTGGAAGTGCTGAAGGCATTCCGGGATATGGGCGTGGAATATCCGTTTGCGGGAAGAGAAAACTGGACTTACACGGACATCTTCTTCGGGGCCTATGGCGTGAACCCGCTTACCTGGAACTTAAATGAAGATGGGCAGCTGGTGCCGGATATGATCCGTCCGGAAATGAAGGAGGCGCTGGCTTTCCATAAAATGTTAAAGGATGAGGGCCTCATGGACCCGGAATCTCTGACCACCAACAGCAGCGACTGGCTGAATAAGATTTACACCGGTAAGGTGGGACTGTTTGACCACAACGGGGGCCAGTTATACGGATTTAACAGCAGCCTGCAGCAAAACGTGCCGGAAGGGGAGTTTATCCTGATTCCCAGCCCGGTGGGACCTTATGGGGACCAGGGTACCTACAAGTATTCGCCTGTGTTTGAAAGTATTTTTATCAATAAGGACTTCCCGGAGCCGGAACGCATTTTTGAGTATCTTGACCGGATGAGTACAGATGAGGAACAGGATTTCATGGCCTATGGCATCAAAGGGGAAGACTGGACGGAAGAGAACGGCCAGGTGCAGTATGAATATCCCACTGACCAGGTGGGCATTGCCGAAATCAGCTTCCGCAAGACCATGGGGCTGGTAAGGGATGATTCCTATGATTCCAGGCTGCTTCCCTTCACTCCCGGCGGAGATGATTTTATGGACTGGGTGGAAAATGTCAGCAGCAAAGAGGGAATCGACAATATTGATCCCGGTAAGCTGGAAAGTCTGACGCTTCATCCGGAATTACAGCCCGGCAATGGCTGCGACCTGTTCCACCAGATGGCCGCAAATATCTTTTACGGAAAAGAGCCCATCGATTCCTTTGATGCCTTTGTGGAAGAATATCTGAGCAGAGGCGGCCAGGAGGTGATTGATGAGGCAACCAAAGCTTACCAGGAAGGAAGAACCTTTGACAGAAAATAAGGAGTATCTTATGAGTAAGGATACGATTTTTCAGGCAGATCCCGCAGTGCGCTTAAGTAATCAAAGCCTCTGCGGGAAGGCTTTATACAGAATTGAGAAGAAAACGGACAAGAACAGGATGCAGGTCAGCATTTTGAACTGTTCTGACAGGGACTTAAAGATAAAGGAAGTGGTCCTGTATGGGGGAACGCTTCCGGTGTCCAAAGATACGCCCTTTTACGGGGAGGGGTTCCACATGCTGAGCCAGTATCGGGGAACCCTGGAGCATCCTGTGACAGTGGGGGCATACGGCGATGACGAAACGTTTTTCCGTTTTCCGGGAGAGCCGTACAGACAGGGGATGACGAGAGTCAGCAATCTGATGCTGCTGATGCCGGAGGATGGTTTCAAGCAGCTGATTGCCTTTACCTCCTGTCGTCGTTTTCATGGGTTGTTCTATTTCCGGGAGAATGAGCTGGAGATTGTTCAGGATACGGAAGACAAGGTATTGAGGCCGGGAGAGAGATGGGAGCTGGAGGAGCTGGCTGTCTATTCAGGCACGGACAGGGAGGGGCTGTTTGATGCTTTAAGCCGGGATATTGAAAGGAACCACCCCAGGAAGCTCTGGGAGGAAATCATGACCGGATGGTGTTCCTATTATGCGCTCCGCCCCATGACCGCCGGGGGGCTATACGAGAATGCCAGGGCCATGAAGGAACGGATTCCGGAGCTGAAGCGGCTTCAGATTGACGGCGGATATGAGAAGCACAACGGGGACTGGCTGGAGGCCAATCCGGAGCTGGGGGCGGATATGGAGGAGATCTGTCGGATTATCAGACAGATTGGCGTGGAACCTGTGGGGTATCTTTCCCCGTTTATTGTGGATGAAGATTCGGATTTATATCATGAGCATCCAGACTGGCTGTTGCATGATGAGAATGGCAAACCGGATAATCATACCGGCCATGTGAAGAGATGGTATTATCTGGATGTCACCCATCCGGAGGCCCTTTCCTATCTGAAGCATGTGGTGGCGGTAATGCATGACAAATGGGGAATGAGGTATTTTAAGCTGGACTTTCTCGCCTATGGCGCACTGCCGGGATATTGCCGCTATCAGAATGAAGTCACGTCCGTGGAGGCGTTCCGAAGAGGGATGGAAGCCATTGTGGGCCTGGTGGAAAAGGACAGCTTTATCCTGGGGTGCAACGCGCCGTTTTGGCCGCAGCTGGGGCTGGTGCATGCAAACCGGGCGTCCAATGACATCTATCGTTCCTGGAAGGTGGTAAAGGGCAATGGGGAGGAAGAATTTCTGCGCAACTGGCAGCATGACCGCCTCTGGATCAACGATCCGGACTGTGTGCTGTTGGAGCCCCTTGATTTCCACTATCAGGTAAAAGGGGAGCAGGTGATTAAGAAATCTACACTCACGCCGGACGAATTCCTTTTTCACCGGGCCGTTATTGTCGCCAGCGGCGGCATGGTGCTCAGCGGGGATCTGCTGTATGAGATTTCGGAGGAGAGCATCCGTGTGCTGAAGAAACTCATGGAAACCGCAGGCGAGGCGGCTGTGTTTGAGGATGATTCCCTTACGGTGGGAAGAATAGCGGGAAAGGGTCTGGTCTGTCTGTTCAACTGGCAGGAGCAGGAAAAGTGTATTGATTTCCGGGTGGAAGGCCGGGCGGAGGTCCATGACTTCTGGAGCGGGGAAAATCTGGGAGAGTTTGACGGCGTGGTCACCAGGCGTCTGCGGGCCCATTCCGCGGAGGTACTGAAGGTTACGGCGGCAGAGAAGTAGAAGAGGGAAAAAGATGAGAAATCAGGACTGGATGGGCAATGTTCAAGACAAAATGGTCTATCTGCAGGATCATTTAAACGGACGGGTTCCGTGGTATGCGGAGAAGGGGAAATATATCGGCTGCAGGGAGGATTTCTGGGTAAGCGGTTTCTGGCCGGGGATGCTCTGGATCATGTACGGGATGACGGGCCGGGAATATTTCAGGGACGCGGCCTGGGAATGGGATGCCAGACTGGAGGCCTGTTTTGTAAAGGAGAACAATCTGCACCATGATGTGGGTTTTCAGTTTCTTCCTACGGCGGTGATCAAGTATAAGCTCACGGGAGATGAGCAGGCCCGGAGAAGGGGGCTTCTGGCAGCAGGTTTTCTGGCGGGGCGGTTTAACCCGGCAGGCAATTTTATCAGGGCCTGGAATCAGGATAAGACAGGGTGGGCGATTATCGATTCCGCCATGAATCTGTCGCTGCTGTTCTGGGCGGCGGAAGAGACAGGGGATCCCAGGTTTGCCCATATTGCCGCGGCCCATGCCGGGACGGTTCTGACAGAGTTTATCCGTCCGGACGGTTCTGTCTGTCATGTGGTGTCTTTTGATCCGTTTACCGGGAAGAAGATAGAATCCCTTGGCGGACAGGGGTATGACGGAAAATCGGCGTGGAGCAGGGGGCAGGCCTGGGCGGTTTACGGCATGGCAAACACCTGGCGCTATACGAAGGACGGGAAGTTTCTGGAGGCCGCCGAAAGGGTTGCGGGATATTTTCTTGCCCATCTGGAAAAGTCCGGGCTGCCCTGTTGGGATTTCAGGGCGCCGGACAGGGAGGCGGAACCGTTGGATTCCTCTGCGGCAGCCATTGCAGTCTGCGGGCTTTTGGAACTGGCGGAGGCGGGTACGGAAAAGGCGGATTTTTACAGGGAAGCTGCCGGAAAGCTTCTGGGCAATCTGGAGCTGCGCTGCGGGGCGCCCGGGGAGGCGTCCTGGGAGGGGCTTCTGCTGCACGGCACAGGGCATAGGCCCGCAGGGGAGCAGGTGGATGTATCCCTGATTTACGGAGATTATTTTTATCTGGAGGCTCTGGCCAGACTGGAAGGCTGGGGGGTTAAGATATTTTAGGCGGATGGAAATGGGAAGGGAAGGGTGGAAATGTATATAGCCAATGAAGCGAGATATGAGGATATGGTGTACAGAAGGTGCGGGAAGAGCGGTGTGATGCTGCCGTTTTTGTCTCTGGGATTGTGGCATAATTTCGGGGAGGGGTCTTCCTATTCCAATGCCCGGGAAATGGTTCTGGGGGCCTTTGACAGGGGGATTACCTGTTTTGACATTGCCAATAACTATGGTCCGCCTCCGGGAAGCGCGGAGGAATGCTTCGGAAAGATTGTCCGGAAAGATTTGGCCGCGTACAGGGATGAGCTGTTTATCGCCACAAAGGCAGGATACCGTCACTGGCCCGGACCCTATGGGGAATGGGGGTCAAAGAAGAATCTGGTGGCTTCCTGCGATAACAGTCTGCGGAGACTGGGACTGGATTATGTGGATTTATTTTATCACCACAGACCGGACAGGAATACGCCCATTGAGGAAACCATTGAGGCCCTGGAGTATATTGTAAGGTCAGGGAAGGCGCTGTACGTGGGGATTTCCAATTATGATTCCGAGCTTACGGAGAACATATTGAAGGCCATGGAGGACAGGGGGATCCACTGTCTGGTGCATCAGGTCAATTACAGTATGTTTGACCGCAGACCGGAGGGAAAGCTGATGCCGCTGTTGGAAAAGCACGGGGTAGGAGCGGCGGCTTACATGTGTCTGGCCCAGGGTATTTTGACGGACCGGTATTTTGACGGGGTCAAAGAGGGTTCCAGGGCAGCGGGAAACAGTGTATTTTTAAAGGAGGAGCAGGTGACGGCGGAAAAGGTGGCCACGGCAAAGGAACTCAATGCGATTGCCGGGGAGCGGGGACAGACCCTGGCCCAGATGGCCCTTGCCTGGTGCTTCCGGACTGCCCCTGTGGCCACCTTGATTATCGGGGCCAGCAGGCTTTCCCAGATTGACGATAATCTAAAAGCCATGGAAAATACGGCGTTTTCCGAGGAGGAAATCCGCAGAATTGACCGGATCCTTTCTCCTTATGCAAGGGAAGCGTATTGAGGAGAGCAGGGAGGAAAAGGGCATGGACACTGGGTATGCAGTAAGGCTTGCGGATACGGTGATGAGAAGATTTCCCCGGGCGGGCGGGTACCCTTACAAGGACTGGTCCTATCCCCAGGGATATCTGCTGATGGGCTTCGCAAAGCTGTGGGAAGCCGTGAGAGATCAGCGGTATCTGGCGTACATAGAGGAATACTGCCGGTCACATGTGACGGCGGACGGGGAGGTCATCGGGTTTAAGGGGAACAGCATGGATGATATGATGGCGGGCGCCGTCCTGGTCTGGATGTACGGGCAGACCGGGGAGGCTCGTTATGGGAAAGCCTGCCGCCGTATCTATGAGGCTTTCCGGGACTATCCAAGGACCCGGGAGGGCGGCTTCCTCCATGTCAGGAATGGGCTGCCCGGGCAGATGTGGGTGGACGGCGTCTTTATGGGGCAGATGTTTTACTGCCGCTACGGAAGAATGTTCCGGGAACCGGCCTGTTTTGACGAGACAAAGCGGCAGCTTGAACTGATCTATCGGTATTGTCATGTTCATGACGGTCTGCTGGTTCATGCCTACAGTGAGGACAGTCTGGCGGCCTGGGCGGGGGAGGACGGGAAATCGCCCTGCGTCTGGAGCGAGGGCCTTGGCTGGTATGCCTTGATCCTGTCGGAGGTGCTGGATATGGTGCCAGAGGGGCATCCGGCTTTTGAGACAGCTAAAAAGCAGCTGTCGGAGCTTCTGGCAGGTCTGGTCAGGGTGCAGGACGCGTGCGGGCTGTGGTATCAGGTGGTGGACCGTCCGGGCAGACCGGACAACTGGTGTGATGTGTCGGGCAGCGCCATGTTTACCTATGCTTTCCGCCGTGCTCTCCGGCTGGGGCTGGTGCAGGGGGAAGTCTATGAAAATGCGGTGAAAAGAGGCTATGAGGGGATGAAAAGCCGGATCGTTGAAAATTCGGAAGGACTTTTGGACGTCCATGGGGCCTGTGAGGGGCTTTGTGTGCAGAAAAGCTATGAGGATTATGTGCATTATCCCCGGAAAGTCAACGGTCAGGAGGCCCTGTGCGGTTGCTTATGGGCGGCAGGAGCCATGGAACAGCAGTGACAGACAGCCGCAGGCTGTCTGTCATTGTCTGTCAGAGATTCAGAATCCATACTCATTTTTGGTGTAAAAGAATTTGACTTCCTTCAGACAATCCGGCTTTTTCTCCGCATCAAAGACAAGGATAAAACGTTTCGAGGCCACCGCCGGGAAGGTGCATACCGCCTTATGTCCTACATGATATCCTTCATGGAAAAGCAGTCGTCTTCCGGCCAGTACAGGCTGGGAATAAATCTGAAAGCTGCGGATATATTCTCCCTCTTCCAGATGCTCCGAGAGAACAATGCAGTTGATGGTGGTTTCTTCCGGCAGATCAATGATCAGTTCCTGATTTTCCGTATCCAGAAGAGGATTTTCCAGGGTAAGGACAGGCTTGCTGAAACGGGCCTTCAGCGCCTGCGCAAATTCCAGCAGTCGGTTTGTATCAACTTCGGGCAGCAGCCCGGAAGCATCGGGACCGATATTCAGCAGCAGATTACATCCCCTTCCTATTGTATAATCATAGATGCCCATCAGCTGATCCAGCGTCTTCACTGTATCCTGATCCTGCTCGCTGGCAAACCAGGTATCTCGGCGCATTCTGATATCACATTCCGCCGGAAGAAAACTGCGGTTATCCAAAATGTCTTTCCTGTCTGTGCGCACGGAAAAATCCAATGCATCCACTTCGTTGTAACTTCGAATGGGCGCAATCCCTTCTTCATTTCCAATCCATCTGGTATCGGGATCCCACATATTGAATATCAAAATCTCAGGCTGCAGGGAACGGATGACACCTATGATTCTCTCCTGGTCGTATTCATGCCCTTCTGAGCCGCAGCCGTCAAACCACAGATAGTCAATCTTGCCGTAATTGGTCAGAAGCTCCGAGATCTGGTCGATAAAGTTCTGATCATATTCCGCGGCTGTCAGATTTTTCCCGATGATATTGGCATCTGCCGGAGAAAAGTACAAGCCCACTTTCAGCCCGTATTCTCTGCAGGCTGCCACATAATCTGCCACCACATCACCTTTGCCGTCCTTCCAGGGAGTCTGAGAGATATTATAGGAGGTGTATTTGGACGGCCAGTTTGCAAAGCCGTCGTGATGCTTGCAGGTCATAATCGCGTAAGCGGCCCCCGCTTCCTTTGCGGTCCGAATCCACTGTCTGCAGTCCAGGTTCGGCGGGTTGAAGCCCTCCGGCAGCATTGCCGCCTCGTTGCCGTCCCAGTCCTTATGGCCGGGATAAAAGGTGCGGATTCCAAAATGAAAGAACAGTCCGAACTCCCATTCCATGAATTCCAGTTGCCTTTGGGTTGGTTTTGCTTTCATAACAACGCCTCCTTGTTTTGTATTAGCATAAAGCTGAAGGTGCTCTCTTATCCAGGTTCCATTATAGCAATTCATTATCTGCGTTACAATGAAACAAAACACTTATTTCGATTGGACTTTTATAATGTGTAATGGCTCAAGTGAAAGCTTTTTGCTTGCATTAAGTCAACTTTTTGAAATTATTATGATTTTGGCTCCTCCGCTGCCGTGTTACAATGGAGAAAATGCAGATTTTCTGACTGCGTAAAGGAAGGGAGGTCATATGGCTCAGAAGGATATTTTTCAGGATATAGCAGACAATCGGATTCATGTGACAGAAAAGCATTGTGAAATTCCGCCGGTGGAGAAAAACGGCAGGCTGTTTGAAAAAAGCGACAGGCCATTTCCCCGCAAGGCAGTGTGCTTCAGACAGGAGATTCCCCATGAGGAGCGGCTGAAGGCATTTGAAAAGGAGCTTGCGGCGATGCGGGAGAAGTATCGTCCGTTTATGGAAAATCATCTTCCCGTACAGGAAACAGGGACAGAAATCACGGAGCTTGCACAGTTTGAGTTCCGGTACCTGGAAAAGGGGGAAGTCTTCACGGACAGAGACAGGGCGGACGCAGCCTGGGAGAAAGTGACACTGCCGGATTACAGAGGCCCTGCGGGAGAGAAGGGCAAGTGGAGAGGATATTACAGAACCTTCTTTTCCGCAAGGGAGTCAGGGCCCCAAGAGAGAGTGGTTCTGCAGTTTCAGAGTGTGGATTATATCGCGGAAGTGTACGTGAACGGATGCTTTGTGGGAAGCCATGAAGGGCTGTTCGCTCCTTTTTCCTTTGACGTGTCGGATTATGTACATGCCGGCGGGGACAACGAACTTGTGGTAGAATGCCGGAATGACATTCCCATGATGGGCGTGGGAGACCTGCTGGATGGCGACAAGCTGTATGCTGCCACGGGACCGGGATGGGATGACCCGGAAATTGGCTGGCATCACTGCCCTGCAGGTGCTGGCATCACGGGAAGGGTGACACTGGAATATCGTCCTGTCATCTATGTGGAGGATGTCTTTGTCTGTCCGGATATTGATACACATACGGCACAGGTGAGAGTCGGGGTGAGGAATTATACAGAGGAGCTGCAGATGGGATATGAGCTGCAGCTGCGGATTCTTCCCAGAAATTTCAGGGGAGAGGCCCTGGCGGAACACACGCATCCGGTGCCATATATCGGTGTGGGGCAGAATGAGTATCGCTTTGTGGTCGAGATGAAAGACTACAGACTGTGGGAGCCGGAGACTCCCTGGCTGTATGGCGCGCTGCTGGAGCTGGCACCGGCGAAAGCGGGAGAGATCGGGGCAGAGGCAGAGAGAAATGCCAACCGAGGGCGGCAGGAAGCGCAGGTTTCCTGTGTAAGCCGTCTGACAGAGACTGTGGGAATCCGCAAGTTTGTCAGCGATGAGAACAGTGTGCCGAAGGGGAAATTCTACCTGAACAATCGGCCTGTGGTGCTGCGGGGGGCCAATGAGATGGGACATCTGCAGCAGTGTGTGATGCGGAAGGACTGGGACACACTGACAGATGATATCTTGATTGCAAAGCTCTGCAATATGAACTATTACCGCGTGACCCAAAGGCCGGTGCAGCGTGAGATTTACGATTATTTTGATATGCTGGGCATGATGCACCAGTGTGACCTGCCGCTGTTCAGCTTTATGCGCAGGCCCCAGTTTGCGGAAGGGGTCCGTCAGTGTGTGGAGCTGGAGCATCTGATCCGCAATCATCCCTCTTCCGTGATGGTGACGCTGATCAATGAGCCCATGTCCATCAGAAAGACAGAGGACCCGAAATCAAAAGGCTCTGTCAGGAGTGTGACCAAGGGACACAGGCATTTGATGAGAGATGAGCTGGAAGCCTTTTTTGTGGCGGCCAGGCAGGCTATCTACACGGAAAATCCGGGACGCGTGGTGAAGAATGTAGAGGGGGATTACGAGCCGCCCACAGTGGAAGGAATGCCGGATTTTCATTGTTATACCATGTGGTATTCCCATCATGCCATGCCCATCGGCAAGCTGCTGGCCGGGTATCTGCCCGCAGTAAAGGCGGGCTGGATGACGGGCTGCGGAGAGTACGGAGCGGAGGGGCTGGACAATCTGCATGTGATGAAGACCAGATACCCGGAGGCGTGGCTGAAAACGGATGAAAAGGGACACTGGTACCCGGATAAAATCCTGCGTTCCCAGACACATTCTCTTCAGGGAGACTGGTATCAGGAGCAGGAGACCATGGAAGACTGGGTCAGGGAGAGCCAGATTTTCCAGGCTAAGGCTACGACTCTGATGACGGATGCCTTCCGCAGAAGAGCGGATATCATCAGCCATACGGCCATTCATCTGCTGATTGATGCCTGGCCGGCCGGCTGGATGAAGACGCTGGTGGATTGCGAGCGCGTGCCGAAGAGAGCCTATTTTGCTTATCGGGACAGTCTGATTCCCGTGAGAATGAATTTCTACTGTCCCAGGACATATGTCTATGGCGGGGAGAAGATTCCCGTGGAGGTATGGCTGCTGAACGACAGCGGGGAGGACAGGTGCCTGGAAGTCCAGGCTGTCTCGGGACAGGAGAATTTCCTGCTGACAGGGTCGGTGGAGGCGGCGTCCTCAGCGTTCCTGGGTACCGTGGAAGTGACCGTTCCTTTTGTGGAGAGAGTGACCGAAGTGACGGTGGAGGGCTGTGTCAGGGACGTGACAGAGGAGGCTGCTTTCGGCGGCGACCGGCTGTACGGGGAAAAGTTAACGCTGACGGTATACCCTGCGGCGTGGAGGATTTTGCCGGAGGAACTTGAGAAGAGCGGTTCTGTGGAGGATTCCTGTACAGGTCATGTGATTCTGCCGCCGCTTGTGGAAGAGAACAGGGCAAAGCTGGAGAGGACTGCGGAGAAGCTTACAGAAGAGGGCAGGACTGTGGTGCTTCTCTGGGGAGATGACAAAAGTGTCATTTTCAGAATGCAGGGAGAAGACATTGGGCTGAAGAAATGTCAGGAAGTATTTTTCGCAGCCGCGGATGAAACATACCGCAGTTACTCCATGAACATGCTGTACAATGACAGGGAGGGGTATATCGATGTGCTGGGCGGGTATTTTGTGGACACCGCATCAGAGGGAAAGTGCAGGGTATATACCTATGCCAGAGACGGTTTCCGTGCAGACAGCGGCGCCAAGGGAAAGCTCCCCTTTGTGCTGGAGATTCCGGCAGGAAAAGGGAAGCTTCTGGCGGTGAGCCTGGAGACCACAGGACGCATGGGAGTAAACGCCAATCTGGATGCGCTGCTGCGAGGCAGATAAGGAAGGCGGCACCGCCTTGCATGGAAAGGAAAGCAATAAAGGCAAATTCGAAGATGTATACAGTAAAACGGAGGAAAGTATGGAAACAGGAAAAAAAGTAAAAATTATCAGGGAAGCGGCGGAGAACAAAAGGATTGAGACGGGGCTTGCCAGAATTGAAGAAGCACTGAACAACCGGAGATTTGACATTGAGTATGTGACAGAAGCAGCATGGGAGGCCGGAGAGCAGCGGACCGGCGTCAGCAGTATCTATGTGGGAACCAGACGGGAAGGCGGTCTGATTCGGAGGCTGGAAGAGGAGAAGCTTTTGCTGTACCATACAGAAGCGCCGGAAGGAGAAGGATTTTATCTGGCATTCCTGTCGGGGCTGAATCTGTTCGTGGCTGTGGGAGGGACGGAGACAGGCGCACTTTACGGCGCCATGGCACTGGCGGATCGGATTCGCGCAGAGGAGACGGAAGCGGTGGCGGACCATGATCTGGCATTTGCGGATGCCCCTGCATTTCGCCTGAGAGGCCCGGCGGTGGGACTGCAGCTTACAAAGGTGGAGCCTCCCAGGCTGACCTATGAGTATCCCATCACACCGGCCAGATTCCCCTGGTTTTACGACAAAGCACTGTGGGAGAAATTCCTGGAGCAGCTGCTGGAGGAACGGTGTAATGTACTGTATCTCTGGACAGGTCAGCCATTCTCCTCTCTGGTGAAGCTGGAGGACTATCCGGAAGCTCTGGAGGTGACAGAGGAAGAATATGAGAAGAACAGGGAGATGTTCGGCTGGCTTACGGAGGAATGTGACCGCAGAGGTATCTGGCTGGTGCTGAAATTTTACAGTATTCACATTCCGCTGCCGCTGGCGGAAAAGCATCATATAGATTTGCTGCAGACTTCGATCACGGAGCTGAACAGAGACTATACCTACAAATCTATTGTGAAGTTTATCACCTCGTTTCCCCATATCGGTCTCATGGTATGTCTGGGAGAAGCGCTTCGGGGCAAACAGAATAAGACGGACTGGTTCATCCAGACAATCATCCCGGCTGTGAAGGAAGGCGTCAGAGAAGCGGGATTAAAGGAGCTGCCGCCTCTGATTCTGCGCGGACATGACTGCGATCCCAACGCGGTTATGGAGCAGGCGGTACCGCTCTATGATCATCTCTATACCATGTGGAAATATAATGGAGAAGGTCTGACAACTTATCTGCCTGCGGGGAAATGGCAGGACATTCATGAGCGGCTGGCTTCTCACGGACAGACTCATATTATGAATGTGCATGTGCTGGCGGATCTGGAGCCTTTCCGCTATGGGGCTACCGAATTCATTCGGAAATGTATGCAGGCAGGAAGAAGCAGGCTGAACTGCAACGGGCTGCATCTGTATCCGCTGTTCTTCTGGGACTGGCCCTATGCGCCGGACAGAGAGCAGGAGAGGCTGCTGCAGATGGAGAGAGACTGGCTGTGGTATCGGGCATGGTTTCGATATGCGTGGAATCCGGACAGAGACCCGGATACAGAGCGGCTTTACTGGCGGGATGTATTTGCCGGACATTTTGCAGTGGATACAGATGGGGCTGACAGAATTTACCGGGCGGTAAATGCGCTGGGACAGTGCGCGCCGCGAATTCTGCGTCGCGTGGGAATCACAGAGGGGAACAGGCAGACCATGAGCCTGGGGATGACCATGAGCCAGTTTACAAATGTAAAGCGTTACAGGCCCAATTATGAACTGTGGAGATCCGTTTCCACGCCGGGAGAGCAGCCGGATGATGAAATCCGCAGAATGCTGGCAGGAGAACCTTTTTATGGGGAGACCACAGCAGATATGTGCGCAGAAGCAGTAAATTATGCCCGGACAGCCGCAGCGCTTTTCCGATCAGTCCAGGAAAATGCGGGGAAGAACCGGCAGGAGCTGGCACACTGGCTTACAGACGCGGAAGCTATGGAGGAACTTACGCTGAGTTATGCGAAGAAGCTGGAAGCGGCATTCTGCATTCTCCATTATAAATATACCATGGACGAAAATCTGCGGGGGGATCTGACGCTGCTGGAAGACGCTGTGGCCCCCTGGGAGGAGAGTCTGGAGCATTACCGCAGACTGGCAAAGCTCACAGAGCGGACGTATCTCTATGCCTGCAGTATGCAGACCAGACAGCGGAAAATTCCATTCACAGACGGTTCGGCCTATGGACACTGGACCCAGTGCCTGCCGGAGTATGAGAAGGAATTTGCCTGCTTTAAGGCGCATCTGGAGGAAATGAAGAACGGCATTTTCCCCGGGGAAGGGGAAGAAGAGCAGGAGGCGGAAGCCCTGAGCGGAGTGCCTTTTGCGCTTGAAGAATGCGCCTGCGAAACCTATACAGTGCAAAAGGGCGAGAGTATTTTTACGGATATGGCGGCTCCCATTACCATGCTGGCGCCGGAATTGAACGGGCTCACGGGGATTCGCTTTGGCCTTGGCAGTGCCATGTCCGAAGGCGCAAGAATCGTCCTGAAGGTTTCACAGGATGTAAAAGTGCTGATTGCCTATATGAATGCCGGAGGCGTGGAATGGCTGAAGCTTCCGGATCTGGAGACCAATACCCACGCGGATGACAGAGGGGGCTTAAGCGTGGTGTATGCCAATGCGCTGCAGGCGGAGAATTGCCCCAACTGCAATATCCATGCCTACTTTTATGAGAAGGGAACCCATGAGATTTATATGGGAACAGGCGGCTTTACCATTGTGGGAGTGGTGCCTGCGAATGCGGAACTTCAGGCGAGAAATGCCGGGCTTTCCGGGGAGACGCCGGAGAAGCTGGACTGGCTGTATGAGTAACGGATGCATGACTGTTCAGGCTGAGAAATGAGTGGTTGTAAATAGTCATGAGTGAAAAACGGGGCTGTCAGATGACGGCCCTGGTTTTTTCGGTGGTTTTTGATTTTCTGTCACTCAATCTGCCGCATTTTCAGATTCTTGCGGTAGGTATTGGGGGACTGATTGAAATACTTCTTGAACTGCCGGTTGAAATAGGTCTGGCTGGAGAAGCCTGCCATATCGGAGATGTCCTTCAGTCGGACGGAATTGTCTTCCATAAGTTTTGCCGCATATTTTAACCGTTCTTCGTTCAGATAGTCGTTGAAATAGTATCCCGTCTGCTGGTGGAAGATGGAACCCAGATAGGAAGGATGCATATCCAGCTGAGCCGCCAGCGTCTTCAGGGAGATATCCTTGTTGGAAAAATCATGGATGATCTCAATGATGCGGTTTACATACTGATGTGTAATCCCGGCACCGGCATTTTCCAGCATTTCCTGCACAGTGATTATCAGCTCCTTCAGATAGGAGAGAATTCCTTCCGGATTTTCTCTGTCACAGATGACTCTGCTCACAAGAGATGCGATCAGCTCTTCGTCGGAGCCCGCAGGCATCAGACTGATGCATCGATTTACCACGGCCAGCTCCAGGGAGATGCGCTTTTCCGGAGAGACCCGATTCAGGATACTCTCAATGTCGGTCAGATAGGCGTCTGTGGTAACATCGGACAAATCCTGTTCGATCAGAAGCTGATCCTTCATGGGGAAAACGAAATTGCGGCAGACGATGAAATCCACAGGCGTGTAGCGCAGACAGGCATATTTTCTGACTTCATGGTAGCTGCCGCTCACATCCGCGTAATTGTCCACAGTATTTCCCACAGATACGAAGAAAGGAAAACCAATCATGGGGCGCAGGCGGTTAATCTCGTTCTGGAACCGGAAGATATTGAAGCTTCCGGAGGAACTGCTGAGTATGCACACAAAACGGGAAGGAGTCTCGAAATAAAAGTGAGCGCTGTAATTACCCACGAACATGGAAAGCAGAGCATCGAGGAGCTCCGGCATCCGTCCGGCCGCGGAACCTGTGGCGGCAAAAAGGATGACGGTATAGTTGTCCAGATGCAGATTCACTCCCAGCATGGAAGCTCTGGTGAGAAATTCCTCCTCACTTAAATTCCCCTTACACCAGCTTTCCACAAAGTTGCTGCGGAAGGTCAGCATGGCGGGACCGAAATTCTCCGATATTTTGCTGCGGTTGTCAAGATGGCTGACAATGGTGCTCAGAGATTCCGACAGTTCTTCCGGGTCCAGAGGCTTCAGCAGATAATTTTCCGCACCCTCCTGCATGGCGGAACGCACATAGGCAAAAGTATCATAGGCGGACAGCACCAGAATGGAGATGGAGGGATTAATCCGCTTTACTTCTTTGATTAAGTCCACTCCTGACATCTGCGGCATGGAGATGTCTGTCAGCAGAAGATGGGCGGGGTGACTTTTTATATAGGAGAGCGCTTCAGAGGGGTAAGTTGTGGCCAGAGCAATCTCCATATTGAAACCAAACCAGTCAATTGCTTTCTGCAAATCATCCAGCACAAATTCTTCATCATCCACACAGATTACCTGATACATATGCTTCCTCCCGTTTGAATCCCCTTCCCTTTTCCACAATAGTTCAGACGGGGAATAACTGTTCCCTTTTTTCATCATAGCCAACAGGAAACGGAAAGTCAAGACAGGAATTCAGGTTGAATTAGTGAAAAAAAGTGGGATGTTTTCAAAAGTTTCCTGTAAAGAGGGGCTGTATAATGGACAAAAAGGAGGACGATATCCATGGATTATTATTATGAAACAGCGAAAGGAAGCTTTCAGCCAAGTTTTGAGTCTTTGTATCATTTTTCATGTCCCGAGTGGTTCCGCAACGCGAAATTCGGCATCTGGTCCCACTGGGGCCCTCAGTCTGTGCCCATGTACGGAGACTGGTATGCGCGGAATATGTATGTGGAGGGTTCGCCCCAATATCTGTACCATCTGAGGACTTACGGACACCCCTCCAAATTCGGCTACAAGGACATTGTGCAGCTTTGGAAGGCGGAAAATTTCAACCCCGGAGAGCTGATGAGCCGGTATAAAAAAGCAGGAGCCAGATATTTTGTGGCGCAGGCCATGCACCACGACCACTTTTTTAACTATCCATCCGCCAGAAACCGGTTCAACAGCGTCAATTACGGTCCCCACAGGGATATTGTGGGACTCTGGAAGGAGGCGGCCGGGAAGGAGGGGCTGGTATTCGGTCTGAGCGAGCATCATGGGGCGAGCTTTGAATGGTTCAACACCAATAAGCTCTGTGACAAAAAGGGGCCCATGGCGGGCGTTCCCTATGACGGTTATGACCCGGAATGGCGGGACTTTTACCATGACAATGCCTTTACCGTGGAACCGGGGTATGTGCGCCATCACTACACCTGGGATGAGAGATGGTATCCGGTATGGTACGAGGACATCAGAGAGGTGGTGGACCGGTATGAGCCGGAACTGCTGTACTCGGACGGGGCATTGCCCTTTTACAGAAATTACGCGGATGTCACGGATCCCACATGGCTTCCGGGGCTTTCCATGGCAGCGCATCTGTATAATTCCAGCGAGACAAAATACGGGGAGAACAAAGCGGTTTACCTGCACAAGGATAAAAGGGAAGAATATCATCGCATCGGTCTGCTGGACTTTGAACGCAGTATGGGAGACGAAATCAGAGAGAATCCCTGGCAGACGGATACCTGTCTGGGGCATTGGTTCTATGACGTGCGGGAAACCTACAAAACTGCCGTGCAGGTGACAGATCTGCTGGTGGACATCGTGTCAAAGAACGGAAATCTGCTGCTGAACCTTCCTCAGAGGCCGGACGGCACCCTGGATGAGGAATGCAGCTTTATTCTGGATGGCATTACAAAATGGATGAGTGTAAACGGGGAAGGCATCTATGATACCCGGCCTTATCAGGTAAGCGGCGAAGGCGTCACATCGGCGGAGGCAGAGAAGGAAACCGTATGGACACCTTATGATGTGCGCTACACCCAGAAAGGAAATACAGTCTATGCATTCCTGATGGGAAGACCCCGCACGGCGGCTTTGCACTGCCTGAGGGATGCATCTTCCGTGAAGTCAGTATCACTGCTGGGATACGGGGAGCTGGCATTTTCATCGGACATGGGGATTCTGACTGCGGCGCTGCCGGAAGGGTACTCGCCGGACGGGGCATGGTGCCTGAAGATTTCGTTTTGAAAGGAGCAGAATATGGAAAATCAATGGAACATGCTGCAGGCGGAACTGGAGAGACGCGGTGTGCCGAAAATCGCCCTTCCCCGGGAGTCGGAAGCCAGGGAGAAGAGGCTGGAAGAAATCAGGAATCTGCTGTGCAGGGAACTGTACGGTTATGCCCCCGGTTTCCCGCTGAAGGTGGAGGGAGCGGAGACGAAGCGGGATGATAACGGTTATGGCGGGAAAGCCGTTATTTTGCAGCTGGAGATACGGGTGACTTCTCCTTTTGCCTATACATCCTTTCCGGCCTGCGTGGCGCTGCCCAAAGGGAAGGCAAAGCCGCCGCTGTTCCTGCACTATACGTTTACCAACGCGGCAGGAGACGGTATGGGGGAGGAAATCATCGACAGAGGGTATGGCCTGGCATCTGTGTATTATGAAGCCGTGACACCGGACAAGGATGACAGTTTCCTGAACGGAGCGGGGGCGTTCTGCAGGCGGAATCCCTATGACTCCTGGGGGAAAATCGCCATATGGGCCTGGGCCGGCTCAAGGCTTCTGGATGTGTGTCTGGAAAAAGAGCTGGCGGATCCGAAACGAATCGCTGTGGTGGGACATTCCAGGCTGGGGAAGACTGCGCTGCTGGCAGGGGCCCTGGACCGGCGTTTCAGCATGGTTGTCAGCAATGACTCCGGCTGCGGCGGCATTGCGCTGTACCGGGGGAAAAAGGGAGAGCAGCTGGCGGATCTGAAGAAGAATGCGGGTTACTGGTTCTGCGGAAATATGGCAGACCTTGCGGGACAGGAAGAGGAAATGCCTTTTGACGCCCATTATCTGGCAGCACTGACAGCGCCCGGGCATCTCTATGTGGCAAGCGCGTCGGAGGATGCCTGGGCAGATCCGAAGTCGGAATTCCTGGCCTGTGTGGCTGGTTCGGAGGCATATGAAACTCTGGGATTGCGGGGACTTGTGTGTCCGGACAGATATCCGGAGCCCGGAGAAGCATTCCCGGAGGGACATATCGGTTATCACCTCAGAAAGGGGACCCATTACCTGGCCAGAGAGGACTGGCACCACTTTATGGAATATCGGGAGAAACACAACATCTGAAAAAAGTGAAAGTTTTCCGGCGATTCTTGAATTTATGAAAAAAAGTGAAATGTTTTCAATTCAAGGGATATCAGGTGAAAGCTATAATGAAGAAAAGAAAACAGGAGGGGCTGACGATATGTCGAAAAATGCTGTGTATAAGCCTGCGAAGAAACAGTTAAGCAAGAGACTGTATGAATATCGCTGGGTATATTTCCTGGGGCTTCCGGGACTGATTCTGTTGTTTACGTTTCATTATCTGCCCATGCGCGGTCTGCTCATGGCCTTTGAAGATTACAATCCTCATATGGGTATTCTGGGGAGTCCATGGGTGGGATTCAAACATTTTGCAACTTTGTTCCAGGATGCGAAATTCTACAATATGCTGCGCAATACGCTGGTCATCAGCGGTCTGAATCTCCTTACTTTTCCGGCGCCTATTATACTGGCGCTGATTCTGAACGAGGTGCGCAACAGCAAATTTAAAAAGTTTATACAGACTTCCGTGTACCTGCCGCATTTCCTGTCCTGGGCCATTGTGGTCAGTCTGACCTTCTTCCTGTTGTCCACGGAACAGGGCGTTGTGAACAAAATCGCGGCATCCTTTGGAAAGGAGCCCACTGCTTATCTGTTCAGCACCACGGCTATTTATCAGATTATCGTCATACAGTCCCTGTGGAAGGGCATTGGCTGGGGATCCATCGTCTATCTGGCGGCCATAGCCGGGGTGGACCAGTCTCTGTACGAGGCGGCGAAAATGGACGGCGCAAGCCGGCTTCAGTGTATCATGAAGATTACACTTCCCAGCATTATGCCCACGGTAGTGGTCATGCTGATTCTGAAGATGGGCTCTATCATTTCGGTAGATTTTGAGCAGGTATTCCTGATGAACAATGCCATGGTGAAGAAACAGCTGGAAGTATTTGAAATCTACATATATAACAACGGTATTGCAGGAGGAAGCACCCAGTATTCCTACACCACGGCGATTGGTATGTTCAAATCGGTAGTGAATACCTCCCTGGTGTTATTGACGAACTGGATAACCAGCCGCAAGGGCTATGAAGGAATCATGTAGAAAGGAGGGGAGAAAAATGGCACAGGCAACAACAGATATGAAAATCAAGAATAAAAAACTGGGCATGAAAGCCAAGGAGAATCTCTATCAGTCCGTTCTGTGGATTATATTGCTTCTGCTGGCGGCCACTATGCTGCTTCCCTTCTTTTACGTGATTGTGGTGTCCTTTACGGACGCTTCCGTATACAGCGCCGGGAGCTTTTATCTCTGGCCGAAGAAATGGTCCACAGAGGCCTACAAGCTGATTCTCAGTGGTTCGGGTTTCCTGAATGCGCTGAAGACCACTCTGTTCGTGACATTGGTGGGAACGCCCTTAAGCGTTATTGCCAATGCAGGAGTGGCATATATGCTCTCCAAACCAATTCCCGGAAAAGGCTTTCTGAATAAATATGTGACATTCACCATGCTGTTTGGCGCAGGCATGATGCCTTCCTTCATGAACATTCGTGACCTTGGCCTGATTAACAATTACTTTGCCATGATTCTGCCGGGTCTGTGCGGCGCCTGGAATATCATGGTAATGCGCTCCTTCTTCCAGTCCCTGCCCTATGAGCTGGAGGAGGCGGCCAAAATAGACGGCTGCGGCCAGCTGCGGACTTTCGGTGTCATCGTCCTGCCGCTGTCGAAGGCCATGCTGGCCACTATGACACTGTTCTCCTTTGTAAGCTACTGGAACACTTATTTCAGTTCCGTTATGTATATGACATCGGCGGCGAAGTCCACATTGCAGGTATATGTGCAGAAGGTGGTACTGTCCTCCAATGTGTCCGAGATGGTGGATCTGACCAATGAACTGGCCAACACGGTGCCGCAGGAAGTCATGCGTATGGCAGCTGTGGTGGTGGTCGTACTTCCTGTGCTGATTGTCTATCCTTTCCTGCAGAAGTATTTTGCAACGGGAATGATGGTAGGCGCGGTGAAGGGATAACTGACAGAGCAGTTAACGGCTGCGGTTCGGAGAGGACCACGGCGTTAGCATAAAAAGGAACAAATTATGATGAACGAGGAGGAAAAGGAATGAAAAAGAAGAAAGTACTTGCACTTGTTCTGGCAGCTGCCATGACGGCAGGCGTGCTGAGCGGCTGTGGAAATTCCGACGGGGAAACCCGGGGGGGCAGCGGTGAATCTCAGCAGGCTTCCGCACCCGCGGAGAGCAGTGCGGAATCTTCAGAAGAAAAAAGTTCGGAGGCGGAAAGCTCCGACGGAGAGAGGATGACCATCAGCGTGCTGGGCATTGACTGGGGATATGGCCCTCTGGCAGACAGTGAGATGGAGCAGTACTGGGAAGAAATGTTCGACGTAAATCTGGAAATTGAGTGGGTTAACTACAGTGATTATACCCAGAAGCTGAACACCCTGCTTGCGGCGGGAAGCCAGCCGGATGTAGTGCAGATTTACGCGGTAAACGAAAGCTTCTATTATCCCATTTTCACCCAGGCTATCGACGCGGGGAACTTCGTGGATCTGACTCCCTATATCTTTGAGGGGGACAATGCGCTGGCGAAAACCAATGCGGTAATGAAGAACTGGAGTGATGATTTCTGGGACCAGACCAGATACGGCGAGGGTATCTACATTCTGCCCAGAAGCAAAGCTGAGACAGCGAAGGGATCCGGCATCGAGGTCAGAAAAGACCTGATGGAGAAGTATGGTTTCGAGGAAGAGCCCACTACCATGGACGAGCTGAAGGACTGGCTGATTGGTCTGTCGAATGCGGCTAGCGAAGGGGAAGGACAGAAGATTTATGCGCTGGATTTCTATGGCGACAATTTCATGACAAACCGGACCAAGGCTCTGGCAGTTGCCTTTACAGGCCAGGTGGACTGGGGAATTGACGAGAACGGTGAATTCCAGTATATACAGTTCAATCCGAAGTATATTGATTTCCTGAACTGGATGAAGGATTTGTATGATGCGGGTGTGCTGGATTCTGAATTTGCTCTGGGCAATGCGGATACTTCCAAGTTCAAGGCAGGTAATTCCGTGGCCTATGTGAATGAGTGGTACAGCTGGAACCAGTCCGCAGACAAGACCAGCAACAAGATCTTCGACAAGAATACGCCGGATACCTATACCGCATGGGCATTGATGCCTGTCCAGGGACCGGAAGGGATGACAGTTGTTCCCAACACTTCGGATGTGGATTCCTGTATCGCAATCAGCGCAAACTGCTCCCAGGAGAAGATTGATAAGATTATGCAGGTGTTCAATGCTACCGAGGAAGCATATCCCGGCTATGACTTACTGATGAAGGACGGTGTGGAAGGTGTGCATTACACATTGCTGGAGGACGGCACCAGGGATACTTCGGACGAGACAATAGGTCAGAAACGTAAGGAAGGCTATGTGGGCGCATGGAACCAGATTTTCCTGAAGACGGATGCGGATCAGATTACCGATAAATTCATGAGGGACGGCGCTAAAAGAGCCAGCGATGAGGCTATCCAGAGAGTCCAGGATATGAAAGATGCCATTGTGAAATATCTGGACGAGAGCAAGCTGAAAAATGAGATTGCCAATCTGCAGTCGGCTACTTACGACAGCCAGTGGACGAATCTGACCACAGATGTAAATTCCATGTGTACACAGTATGTAATGGGACAGATTACGGAAGCGCAGTGGAAAGAATTTGTGCAGGGTATTGTGGACTCTGCGGACTATAAGGCCATTCAGGCAGAATTAAAAGAATCTGCAGGAAAATAAGATTCAGTACGGAAGGGGGAGGAACGAACGGGGTTCCTCCCTTTTAATTACTGTAAGAAGCGGCCAGATCTTCGGGAAGGACAGGGGGAATGGAGAAGGAGACAAGGAAACCTGTCCCGTCCTGTCCCAGGGAGAGGTTCAGGCAGGCGCTCTCGCCAAAGACCAGTTTCAGGCGATTGTTCACATTGGACAGAGCAAACCCATTCTCTTCATCCCGGTTCAGGACGGGCTGGAGAAGCTTCTCCCGGAGAAGCTTCAGCTCTTCGGGAGTGACGGAGCGGCCGTTGTCTTCCACTGTAAAGCAGATGGCATCTGCAGTGTCTGAAAAGGTGACAGTGATGGTGATCAGACCGTTATCCTGTTCCGGAGTAAAGCCGTGGACGAAGCTGTTCTCTACCAGCGGCTGGAGAATATTTTTGGGAATGCCGTATTTTTTGACCCCATTGTCCACATGAATATCATACTCACACTCGCTGATGCGGAAGGAGTAGAGATTGATAAGATTTTCCATCTGGGCGCATTCCTCTGCAATGGAGATAAACAGATTCCGTTTGGTCTGAAAACGATACATTTTTGATAAAAGCAGCAGCATTCGGGAGGCTTTTTCCCTGTTGCCATGTAAAATCTGGACGCGGATCTGTTCCAGAGCGTTGTATAGAAAATGAGGATTGATGCTGGTCTGCATGGCATAGAGCTCCGACTTGCGCTGGGAGATCTCAAACAGATATACATTTTCCACATTCTTCTGCAGCTCGTCGCACATGTGGTTGAAGCTGTGAGCGATATTGGCGAATTCATCGTTTCCCTTCGGGAGAGCCATGCGGTAGGAAAGGTTGTTGCGGCCGACAATCTCCATGGAGGTCAGAATATTTCTGACTTTTCTGCCCGAGGTGCGGAATACTGTGCTGTACAGAAGGATGCACACCAGAGGCAGCAGCAGACTCAGAAGCAGCAGCGTAATCTGAGCGGTGGAGACGGGGATATTCTCCGCGGGAAGACGGTAAACTGTAAAATAATTGTAATTATTCTGGGGAAGGGAAGAAAAGTAGCATTTCCCTTCCGGGGAGGAGAGCAGACGCACATTGCCCCCCACATTTTTGTAAGGCCGGGCCAGCAGCGCTTCCATGTCAGTGGATGCGTAATCCCCGGCGGAAGAATAGATGACGGAAAAGGAATCATTCATAATGGTGAATTCAGCGGTATCCTCCAGGCCGGAGGAGGCCAGGATATTGCTGAATTCTTCCGTGGAATACAGGGCGATCATGTAGCCCAGATTTTCCAGCATATTACCTTTGTATCGGAACAGGGTACCGCTTAAACCATAGACATGGGAGGCAGGCAATTCCATGTCAAGGCTCATCTCGGAAATTTTGGAATCCGGGATGAGCTGGAGCTGATAAGGGGTAAAACGGAAGGTGGTTCTGACAAGATTCAGGGGTATCAGAGATACATATTTTGTGTCATACTGATAAAGCCGTCCGGTTCTGGTCAGCAGCAGCATGCCGCAGCAATAGGAATCAGAAGCGCAGAGAGCGCTCATGGTGTCCAGAAGTATGTCGGTGGTCTCGTTTGGCAGAATGCCGTTGGGAGACAGATAGAGGTCACAGAGAGCCTTATAGGCATCCGGATTGCTGAATACCGGATGGAAAAAGTCTGAGAAGGATGCAAGCCGGGAGGAGAGTGCCGAGGACTGGGTGTTGATCAGGATATTATAGTCGCTTAAATGTTCCGATACGTTCTGACGGGAAATCAGTCCGTAACAGAGGTAAGAGAACAAACCAGTGACAAGGCTGACAATGCAGATACAGATGAATGAGATTTTCGCGTAATAGCTTTGTGTCAGTTTGCGTATCATATGCTTCACTCCCGGAAAAATTGTGTAAGACAATTCCATTGTACCAGATATGAGAACGAAGTGTTACTATATTTTGAAAAAGTTGAATGTTGCATGTGAGAAACAGTTGAAGCGCTCTTGCAGAAGTGCTTTGTTTCGGAACAGGGGAGAAGATGAACAGAAAGACAGTAGCGATACTATTGCTGTTGTGTGCAGTGCTGTCCGGCGGCTGTGCCGGCGGAGGAGAGCATCTCGCCGAAAGCCTTCAGACAGGGGAGGAGGCGAAGGGGACGATTATCACCGCGTATATTCAGGAGACTGACAGCTCGGCATCTGTGTGGAAGGGGTGGGCGGCGGCACGCCTTTATGAGGATACAGGGCTGATTCTGGAAACCTGTTCCGCGGAGGGACAGACTGCGGAAGAGCTCAGACTTCGGCTGACCTCGGGGACAGTTCCGGATATTATCGGCTTTGCTGACAGAGAACAGGCACAGCTGTATATGGATGCGGGAATATTGCTTCCTCTGAATGAATATCAGCAGGCGTTGCCCTCCCTGTTCCAGGGGGAAGCATATGGGGCGGCGCTGGAATGGTCTCTGGAAGGAAGCGGAGGGGAGGAGCTGCTGCTGGCGCCGCTGTCTGTGGGAGAGGCAGGAGAGTATGCGTATCGCTCTGTGCCCATGCTGCTGAAGAGCGCATGGGAGAGAGCCGGAAGTCCCGAAGTCTCCGATCTGGAAGATTACCTGGACGTAATTGAACAGCTGAGGAGGGCAAAGCCTCTCAGCGATATCGGAGAGAGTATGTTTGGTATCTGTCTCTGGCAGGAGGACGGAGGCGTTCTCGGACATGCCGCTTCTCTGGCTTACATGTACGGGATAGATATGCAGACGGTATCACCGCTGATGGAGGCGAATATGGTTACCGGTTCCATCAGTTCCATACTGGAGGAGGACAGTTTCTATAAAAGGGCTGTGCATTTTTATTATGAGGCTAACAGACGGGGACTGCTGGATCGGGATTCACCGAATCAGACAGCCGGGAATGTGGAACGGAAGGTGAATTCGGGCAGGGTGCTTTTTGCGGTACTGCCGGAATCTGCCGGAGAGGATTCTCCTCTGCGGGATACAGAGGGGCGAATGGCATATATACCTCTGCCTGCGGAAGACATGAAACTGTATCTGGAGCCGGACCATATTGTGGGGGGCAATCGATATCTGGCAGTGAACAGGAATTCCCCCCGGGTGGAAGATGCCCTGAGACTGTTGGACTGGTTTTACCGTGAAGAGACGATATTCTATCTTTATAATGGGCCGGAGGGCGTTGTCTGGGAGTATGGGGAGAACGGACTGCCCTGCGTGACGGAGACAGGCAGGCGGGTACTGGAACAGAAGGCAGAAGATCTTCCCGGATATCAGGGAAGCCTTCGGGAGGGAATCCGACCTTTTGGCGTATTGGGAAGGACACCGGCCTCTCTGACGGAGGAAGGGTACGCATTCAGCAACTATTACTGGCAGGAGGAAGAGGGAACGTCAGAGAAAGATGGAAGCGGGCAGACACAGTGGGAGACTGTCCGGGCCTCCGCGGCAATCTATCTGACGGATACTCTTCCCTCGGAATTGAACAGAACGGCCGACGAAATAGAGAAACTGGTATATAAGGCTTTCTGGAATATGATATACGCGGAGGACGAAGAGGAATTCCAGACGCTCTGGCAGGCGTTGAAGGAGGAGGCAAAACGGCTGGGAATGGACCGCTTGACTTCTTTTTATGAGAAATCCTGGGAGAGGGCACTTGAACGGGCTGCGGAATCTTCCGGGGGAGGACCCCTGAGCCGGGAGGCGAAATAAAGCGGGAAGTTTGAAATAGTACCCTTTTTTGCAATTTATTCAATTTACCGGCGCATGAGCCCCCGATATAATGAAATCATGGAAACTGTGGCCGGAAGGCCGAAAACGCCGCCGCGTCGCGGCATCCAATTTCGAAGTCAAATGGAGGAAACAAAAATGGTTGAATCAGCTATGAAAAAGAAGTTAAATATCCGTCCCTTGGTGGGATTTCTGCAGCATTCCGCTTTCTGGGAGGGACCCTGCCGCGCCGGTAAGTTTGAGAATCTGCAGCCGGAGGCGGAGAAGGAATGGGCTGCTAATTATATGAAGGACATTGCCGAGAAGATAAAGGAGATTATTCCTCAGGTAAATGTGCTGGAGCCCATTCCGGTTCCTTACATAGAGAATCTGACTGTACCTCAGGAGACCTGGGATAAAATTGAAGAAGGACTGGACCAGGTGGATGCATTTGTGATATTCTGCTATCGTATTCCGAAGCTGGAGAAATACCGCAAGACTACCATTGTATTCTCCAACGGCAACGAGGGTGCAGATCTGTGCGCATACAACAGAAGCATCGGTGTGGAAGCTTACAATGCCATTGATATGGAAGATTTAAACGATATTCTTCACAGTCTGTGGGTGAGAAAGTGCATCGCCAATACGAAGGCGCTGATTCTGACTTCCGGCCAGGTACCTACCTATGGAATTCAGTCCAATATCAGAGACGTTGAATACCTGAGAAAACAGTATGGCTTTGAAGTGCTGAAGCTGCCGTTCAAGGATATTTTCCCTTATATGGACAAGGTAGACGAGGCGGAGGCAAAGGAGATTGCGGAGAAGCTGCTGGCGAATTCCAAGGATACGAAGGTGAATCCGGAGTGGCTTGTGAACGACGCCAGATACTATCTGGCAGCCAAGGCCATGATGGAATTTTATGGCTGTAATGCCTTTTCCACGGCCTGCATTGAGCTGTGTGCCTCCAGGATTCCCCAGGAGAGGAAGTTTACCCCCTGCGTGTGCCATTCTCTGCTGAAGTCAGAGGGAATTCCCAGCGCCTGCGAGGAAGATCTGAATGCCATGATGGCCATGATGGTGCTGATGTACGGCAGTCACAGGGCCGCATTTATGGGCAATCCGTTCCTGCAGTCCCCTGAGATTCTGTCCATTCATCACGCGGTTCCCGCGCTGAAGATGAACGGTTTTGACAAGCCGGACCTGGACTACAGCATGTGGGCCTTTACGGGACAGGGCTTCGGCGGCAAGATGCAGATTGCCTTTGAACAGAACGAGGAGCAGTATATTACCTTCGGCCGCTTCAATCCCATGGGCAACAAGATGGTGGTAAAGGTGGGCGAGGTAGTGCGTTCCGAATTCAGACAGTATTATTGCAGTCCTCATTATTTCATTAAGCTGGAGAACGGCAGAGATTATATGCATACGCTGGCAGATTTCGGACATCATCAGGTGCTGGTATTCGGAGACCAGCTGGCGCTGGTGAAGAAGATCGCGCGTTATATGGGCTTTGAAGTGGTGGAAGGATAGTAAGTATTTATGATATACTTAAATCATGCGGCTACAACCTGGCCGAAGCCACAGCAGGTGCTGGATGCGGCGGCGCGCGCTCTGACTGAGCTGCCGGCGTCTCAGTACCGCGGTGCGGCATACAGGGAAGATACGCAGGAAACAGGGAAGCTGTGCCGGGGGAACCTGGCACGGCTCTTTCAAATAGGAGAACCGGAGAGAATTTTCTTCACGGGAGGCTCTACCCAGGCGCTGAATATGGCTATCCTGGGCTTTTGCAGTACCAGAAAGCGGATTGTGTACACTGCCGGGGAACACAATGCGGTGCTTCGCACCATTTATGACGGATTGAGGGAAGAAATTGCCGCAGGGAGAATTCTTCCGGTGGAGGTGGGCTGTGACGGCGGCGGTTATGTGGATATGGAAGCCATGGAGCAGGCCATCGACGAGGACACCGGGCTGGTTATTGTGAACCACAGCTCCAATGTGACCGGAGCAGTGCAGGATATCCGACAGATTGGCAGATGGGCCAGGGAAAAAGGAGCCTGCTTTCTGGCGGATGTGTCCCAGTCTGCGGGAGCGCTGCCCATAGCGGTGGAGGATATGTGTATTGATATGCTGGCTTTTACCGGCCACAAGGGACTGTACGGAATCCAGGGGACAGGCGGTCTGTATGTGGGGAAGGGCATTCCCCTGCGTCCTCTGCTCTATGGGGGAACGGGAAGAGACAGCCGCACGCTGGTGCCAGAGGAGCCTTTTTATGAGGTGGGCACCATGAATATGCCGGGCATCGCCGCATTGAACGCCGGGGTGGAGTATGTGCTGGATATGGGGCTGGAGAAAATCGCGGCGCATGAGAATGGGCTGATGAAGATACTGTATGAAGGTCTTCGGGAGAATCGGAAGGTGGTTCTCTGCGGGGAGAAACAGCCGGAGGGGACCGCGCTGAGCTTTACCGTTCCGGGACTTTCCCCCGGGGATATCGGGTACATTCTGGCCGGGACCTACGGTATCCAGGTACGGACGGGACTTCACTGTGCGCCTCTGATTCATAAGTACCTGGGGACGGAGAAGGAGGGCACTGTGCGGGTGAGCGTATCTCTGATGACGAAAACGGAGGAAGCGGAGGCGCTGGTGCGGGCCATGGAAGAGCTGACAGCCGGGCTGTGAGACAGGCGGGAAGAGGGAGACAGGCATGAAAGTGATATCTGTGAAGGAATCTGTGGAATTATGTACGGAGTCCGGATGGTCGGCCTATGATATGGCGCTGGACGTAGAAATGGACAGAGATACCATTATCAGACTGGGAAGTCTGGGGGATCTGACTTATCTGGAGATGTTGAAGCAGCCCTTTTACCGGATTGAGCAGCCTTATTATATGATTAAGGGGCTGGAGGGAAGCAATACGCTGAGGGTGGCCATGCTGGGAGGTCATGAGGCGATACTGGAACGGGTGAGGGAGCTGCTGTGAGGGCGCCTTATGCGGAAACGGGCGGGCCGGGAAAAAATAGACAGAACCGGAAGACGAAAAGCAGGAAAGGAAGGCTCAGGCAGGGATAGAGCCGGGGGCGGAAAAAGAGAGGCGAAAACCGGAAAATCAGAATGAGAGAGCAGGAAACCGGAGAGAAAGAAACAAAATCAGGGAAAGAAAACGGACGGATTCAAGACGGAGGAAAAATGATGGAGAAAAAAATGCCGCGCAAAATGACGGGAGCAGAATTGAAGTCCATGCTGAAGAGCAGCATCAACTTCAAAAGCCTGGGAGGGTTGAAATGTGAGGAGCTGACACTTTCGCCTGAGGAGAAGCAATGGTGGCGGGATGCCAAAATCGGCATGTTCATACACTGGGGGCTTTATTCCATTCTGGGAAGGGGAGAGTGGGCCAGATTTAACGAGAAAATCCCAAAGGAAGAATATGAAGCGCTGGCGGATGAATTTATCCCCCGGGATTTTAAGATGAAGGAATGGATGGATATTGCGAAAGATTTCGGCGCCAGATATGCCGTCATGGTAACCAGACATCATGACGGATTTTCCCTGTGGAACAGTGAGGGAAGCTATGAGCATTTCACTTCTTACCACAGAGGGGCAAAGCGGGACTTCGTTCAGGAGTATGCGGATGCCTGCAGGGAGGCCGGATTGAAGGTGGGCGTCTACTATTCTCCCATGGACTGGCGTTTCCCCGGATATTTTGACCCGGAGGGGCTGCCGGAGAATGCGGCGCTGATGAAGAAGCAGTGCTATGCTCAGGTGGAAGAACTGTGCAGCAGGTACCAGCCTGACATTCTGTGGTATGACGGGGGCTGGCTGGCCCATAAGGGCAGCGATACCTCCAGCGCCTGGTTCTGGGAGCCGGTGAAGCTGAACAAAATAGCCAGAAGCTATAATCCGAAGCTGTTGATTAATCCCCGGTCCGGTTGGGAGGGAGATTTCTACTGTGACGAGGGCTCCCATGAGATTACAGGGAAGATCATTCCCGTGCCCTGGGAGAAAAATATGTGCGTCTGTTCCGGCAGTTCCTGGGGCTGGATGGCGGATGACCCGGTGTCCGACTTCGACTGGCTGATTCGAATGATGGTGAATGTGGTGTGCAGAGGCGGCAACTGGCTGGTAAATATCGGCCCTGACCGAAACGGCAGGATATCGGAGGAAATCAGGCAGCGGATGCGCCAGGTGGGCGACTGGCTGCAGGTATACGGGGAAAGCATTTACGCCACGGCGGCAGGGCCTTACGAGCCGGTGGACAACGTGTACGGCGCTACCTGGCGTGACGAAAAGGTGTATCTGCACATTCTGGACAGGGAAGAATTCCGTGCAGAAAAGCTTCCCATTACAGAAAACCATATCGAAAGTGCCGTTTTGTTTGACGGCGGGGCGGTGGAAGTGGTGGAGGAGCAGGACGGAATCAGGCTGATACTGCCGGAGAGAGCGTATGCCGGGGACAGCGGGGAAGTGCCGGATACCATTGTGGTGCTGACCATGGCGGAACCTGTGAAGGCAGGTGGGGACGCAGATATTTACTTTACCGGGAAGGAATAAAATTACTTAAAATCAGGGCGCAGGGCGCCGGAAAAGAGGACAGGATGAGATATGGCGTATCGTATTATCCGGAACATAAAAAGGAGGAAGAGCTGCGGCATGATCTGGAGCTTTTGAAGCAATCCGGCATCAACACGGTGCGGATGGGAGAATTTGCCTGGTGTCGGATGGAGCCGGAAGAGGGGAAGTATGAATTCGGATGGCTGGAAGCAGTGGTGAAGGAACTGGGAGAGTCAGGTATTCAGACCATATTGTGTACGCCCACGGCCTGCCCTCCCGCCTGGCTGGTGAAAAAATATCCGGATATTCTGTACATGGACAACCGCAGAATCCGCCGGCCTTTCGGCGGAAGGCGGCATTATTGCTATAACAACGAAATTTACAGGGCCTATTCCGTCAAAATTGCGGAGAAGCTGGGAGAAGCATTCGCGGGAAACATTTATGTGGCGGGGGTGCAGATTGACAACGAGCCGGCCCAGGAGGGGACGGGACGCTGCTGCTGCCCGGTGTGCACAGAGAAATTTCATGCTTACCTGCGGCAGGAATATGGCAGTATCGAAGCATTCAACAAAAGGAGCGGAAGTATCTTCTGGTCTCAGGAATATGATGATTTTGACGAGATTCCCGTCCCTGTGAATACCATTGAGGTGGGGGCGCGGAATCAGATAGACGCCTATTATGAGAATCCAACGGTGCGGCTGCAGTTTGAGCGGTTCAGCTCCGGGAGCCAGAAGGAATATCAGGATCTGCAGGCGGCGGCTTTGCGGAAATACCTGCAGGTTCCCATTACCACCAATGCCACCGGCCTTGCCACCAACAGCATTGACTATTACGACAGCACGGAGAAGCTGGACAGATATGCCTTTGACTTT
Organism: Acetatifactor muris; assembly: GCF_024623325.1. Classification (GTDB taxonomy): domain Bacteria; phylum Bacillota; class Clostridia; order Lachnospirales; family Lachnospiraceae; genus Acetatifactor; species Acetatifactor muris. The sequence goes on along the minus strand of NZ_JANJZD010000006.1, from coordinate 24,326 downwards.
TATCCGGGCCTTCGGGACGCGAAGGTGGATTCTTTCCCCTATGCATTTGCCAGAGGTGTGAAGGACGGGGCGCCCTTCTGGGTGCTGGAATTTATGTCCGGAGGCGGTCACAGGCTGGGAGGAAGCGGCAGGGTACAGCCCAACCCTGGGGCGTTAAAACAGGCGGTGGTGCAGTCCATGGCCCACGGCGGGGAAATGATGCTGCATTTTCAGTTCCGCACATATCCCTTTGGGGCGGAGCAGCTGAATTATGCCATTGTGGACATGGACGGCGTGCCCCGGAGAAGGTATCGGGAAATGCAGGAGACGGCGCTACTGCTGAAAAAGCTGGAGCCCCTGGAGACGGCGGCATTTCCGCGGGAGGCAGCCGTGTGCTTTGATTATGATTCTCACTGGGCCCTGAGGATAAAACCGGTAAATGATCCGGCGTTTCATTATGTGGATTATTGCGGCAGGCTTTATAATTACCTGGAAAATATCGGCGTGACGGCAGATGTGACATCTCTGAAGGCGGACTGGAGCTCGTACAGGGTGGTGATTCTGCCGGCTGTCATGGTCATGTCTCCCGGGGAGCAGGCAAAGGTGAAGCGCTTCGTGGAAGCGGGAGGCACTGTGATTGCCACATTTCTGACTTCCGTGAAAAATGAGGATAATGTGGGCTATACGGAATCCCTTCCCGCAGGGCTGACAGAGGTCTTCGGCAGTGTGGTGGAAGAGGTGGAGCCTGTGTTTGACGGCAATCATACAAGGTTGAGACTTTGCGTGGAGAGTTATGAGGCACTCTGCCATATGGAGGAGACAGAGGATAATGTGACGGAGACTTCCGACGGCATGTGGAGCGAGCTGCTGGGCGGCGTGTCGGAGACACTGGGAAGCTATCTGGAGGACTATAAAGAAGGGGCAAAGGTGGTATCCGCTTTTACCCATGGAAAGGGAAGAGCCTATTATGTGGGAACAGATCTGGAGCCGGAGGTCTACCGTATTTTTCTGAAGGGTGTCATGAAGGAGGCAGGTGTGCACAGGAGCTTCGTGGAGCGGGAAGCGGGCGTGGAGCTGGTGACCAGATTTACGGAGGATAAGGAGTATCTGTTCCTTTTCAACTTTACGGCCCGGGAGACGGAAGTGGTGCTGCCGGCAGGATTCCAGAATTACCTGACAGGGGAGAAGCTGGAAACAAAATGCAGGATTGCAAGGAACGGAATGTTGATTGCGGCCGGAAGGAGAGGCAGGTAGGAAGATGAGAATTATCAGAGTGGTGTGTACGCCGGACGGGATATGCAGAGAGCCGGGAGATATCATTGAGAAAGATTTTACACCGGATGAGTGCGTGGTGCTGACAGCGGAGCCGAAGGAGCATTACGTGACGCAGGGGGCCGGAGGCGTCAGGGAGGATACCGTCGCCGGAGGAGTTACTGCTGACGTAAGAGCTGTTAATGCGGGGGGAAGCACTGTCGTCGGGGGAGCAGCTGCCGATGGGGATGCTGTCTCCGGCAGTACTGTCGTTCCTGGAAACGGGGCAGCGGAAAATGATGAGCGCAAAGTCCAGGGCAGAAGGATTGCAGGCAGGCTGGAGACGGGAGCGGGAACTGAATATGCCTTCCCGGTGCAGGAGGCCTGTGTCATGACGCCGAAGAAGATTACACGGTACGCCATAGAGGGGAAAGCCCGGGTGGCAGTGAAGAAAACTGTGGACGGAGAGCGGACTGTGGTGGAAAATGCCAGGGAGATCCCGGTGGGAGAGGCCTGGGAGGGAAAGCTGACTTTTTCCATAGGAGAAAAGGAACATATTCTCGGGTTGGGACAGCACGAGGACGGCGTGGCAAATTACCGGGGCTGCAGGCAGTATCTCTATCAGAACAATATGCAGATTCCCATGCCGGTATTTCTCTCCACGGCAGGGTGGGCAATTCTGCTGGACGCAGACTGTCTGATGATTTATGAGGAGAGGGACAATCGGATTACCGTTACACTTGACGCTGTGGAACAAGTGGCATATTATGTAATTCAGGGAGATACCATGGCGGAACTGGTGGCGGGAATCCGTAAGATTACGGGGAAAGCGGCTATGCTGCCAAAATGGGCTTACGGCTATATCCAGTCCAGGGAGCGTTACTGCACCCAGGAAGAAATCAGGGAGGTGGCGGAGGAATTCGGCAAAAGGAAGATCCCTGTATCCTGCCTGGTACAGGACTGGCAGTATTGGGGTGAGGGAAAATGGGGAGACAAGCATCCGGATAAAGTGCGTTACCCTGATCTGAAAGCGTTGACCAACACGCTGCACGACCGGGGAATCAGCCTGATGGTTTCTGTATGGCCCAATATGAACAAGGGCGGTCAGGACAATCAGGAGATGATGGAGGCGGGCAAGCTGTATGCCAATCTGTCTACCTATGATGCCTTTGACGAGGAAGCCAGAGAGCTTTACTGGAAGCAGTGTGAGAGCGAGTTCTTCTCCGGAGGGACGGACGCCTGGTGGTGTGATTCCACGGAGCCCTTTACACCCGACTGGAACGGGGCGCAGAAGCGGACAGACCGGGAGAGGTATCAGATTTCAGCGGCAGAGCTGACCCGGTATATGGATGCCAGAAAGGCCAATGTCTATGCCCTCTACCATGCGAAGGGCATTCATGACAATCAGCGGAAGGCTGCCCCGGAAACGAGAGTGGTGAATCTGACCCGTTCCGGCTATCTGTCCTCTCAGAAGTACGGGACCATTCTCTGGTCCGGAGATATCGCCGCCACCTGGGACGTGCTGAAGCGGCAGATCGTGGAGGGCCTGCAGATGGCGGCCAGCGGGATTCCCTATTGGAATCTGGATATCGGAGCCTTTTTCGTGGGTAATCTGGAGTCCTGGAAGAGGTGGAGCAGTGCAAAGGAAGGCACCCAACCCTGGTTCTGGCATGGTGATTTCGAAGAGGGTGTGAAGGATAAGGGATACTGTGAGCTTTATGTGAGATGGCTGCAGTACGGCACTTTTCTGCCGGTGATGCGCTCTCATGGAACGGATACGCCCAGAGAACCCTGGCAGTTCGGGGAGGAAGGGGGACTGTATTATGACACAATTGTCAGATATATCCGCCTTCGCTATTATCTGCTGCCCTATTTCTACAGCCTGGCTTATCAGGTGTGGAGAGAGGACGCCATGACCATGCGGAGTCTGCTGTTCGACTACAGAGAAGAGGAAAAGGCCGCGGAGGCGGAGGATGAATTCCTCTTTGGTGATTTCCTGGTGTGTCCTGTCACTTTCCCGATGGAGTATGGGCCGGGAAGCGTGCCGCTCAGCGAGGAAAAGAAAAGGCCGGTGTATCTGCCTGCCGGCGATGGCTGGTATGATTACGAGACAAAGGAATATCTGGTCGGCGGCCGTGAGATTTCAGCCGCTGCGCCGGTGGAAAGGATGCCTCTGTATGTGAAAGCGGGCAGTATCCTTCCTGTGGACAGCAGGGAAACGGCAGATTTGTATCATGAGCAGCAGGGGGAAGAAGTGGAGCTTGAGATATACGCGGGAAAGGACGGGAGCTTTACCTGCTATCTGGACAGCGGCAATGGTTACGGCTATCAGCAGGGAGAATACGCCGCAGTCGGGCTGCAGTGGAAGGAGGAAAGCAGAGAGCTGACGCTGGGAGCCGCGGAAGGAGAGTACGCTTATCCCGTCAGGTGGAAGTATACTTTGTATACAGAGACAGGCAGCAGTAGTGGAGAGCTTGCGTATGCGGGGCAGGAGCTGACGGCAAAGCTGTAAACCGGAAGGAATGAGCCGGCCGGATATCTGGTTTGGCTTTGTGTTTATCATAAAAAAGGATTTTAAGAGTAACCCTTCATGCATTGGGGCGGCTTTACCCCCATGCATGGAGGGTTGCTGGGCATATCAGAGCAAAGGGAGGAATACGCATAAAGCGTATAGATTATTATGTTTACGAATAAACAGTTAAGGCGGCTGGTGATACCGCTGGTATTGGAACAGCTGCTCTCGGTGACTATAGGAATGGCGGATACCATGATGGTTGCCTCCTGCGGGGAGGCGGCGGTATCCGGCATCTCTCTGGTGGATACTATCAGTGTGCTTCTCATCGGAATGTTCGGTGCCATGGCTTCGGGAGGCGCCGTGACGGTGGCGCAGTATATCGGGAAAAAGGACAGGGAGAAGGTGGCAAGGGCTTCTAATCAGCTGTTCCTGTCAGTGGGGGCGCTGGCGCTTGTATTTATGGCGCTGGCGCTTATTGCAAATCGGCAGATTCTGAGTCTGATTTACGGAGACATTGACGGGGAAGTGATGGGCAATGCCAGGATTTATTTCTATTTTAATGCGGTCTCATTTCCGTTTCTGGGAATTTACAACAGTGGGGCGGCATTGTTCCGGGCAGTGGGAAATTCTAAGGTATCCATGCAGGTGTCTCTGTTTTCCAATCTGCTGAATGTGGCGGGAAACGCCCTGTTCATCTATGGATTTCAGATGGGTGTGTCGGGAGCGGCACTTTCCACTCTCATTTCCCGTTCCCTTTCGGCACTGGTGATCTGCTTTCTGCTCCTGCACAAAGGCGATGTGCCGGTAAGCCGGAAAATCGGGATTGACAAACCCATTCTGCACAAAATTTTATATATCGGAGTTCCCAACGGACTGGAGAACAGTATCTTCCAGGTGGGTAAGATTCTGGTATCCAGTCTCACAGCCAGCTTCGGGACAGCGGCCATCACCGCCAATGCCGTTACGGGAAATGTGGGGAATTTTCAGCTGATTCCGGCGGGAGCCGTGGGAGCCGCCATTATTACCGTTGTGGGACAATGTGTGGGCGCAGGAGAGTACAGGCAGGCGCGCCGGTATCTGTTCAGGCTGCTGCGGACAGCCTATTTCTTTGTGGCGGGTATCGGCGTCTTTCTGATTATTTTCAGAGAGCCAATCTGCGGCCTGTACCAACTCAGCCCGGAGACCACACAGCTGACGGGACTGCTGCTGGTTTATAATTGTATCTGCTGTATGCTGGTGCATCCCCTTTCTTTCGCGCTGCCCAACGGACTGCGGGCAGCCGGGGACGTGCGGTATACCATGGTCGTGGCGATTGCTTCCATGTGGGTCTGCAGAATCGGTCTGGCCTATCTGCTGGCAAAGGGACTGAATCTGGGGGTACTGGGTGTATATATCGCAATGACCGTGGACTGGCTGGTGAGAGGCATCTGCTTTGTGACGCGGGTTCTCACAGGAAAGTGGGAGAAATATATGGGGGTGCTGACGAAGGAAGAGACTTGACGATAAGGCTCTCTATGGATACAATAAGTCCTGTAAGCAGAAGGCATTCAGACAGGTCAGCGGTTCCTGTCTATGAGATATAATCGGCGGAAGGGAGAATGAGGCAGTGGAGGAAAGAAACATAAAAAGTCAGAATAAATGGTGGAAGAGCGCCGTGATTTATCAGATTTATCCCCGCAGTTTTGCGGACAGCAACGGGGATGGCATCGGCGATTTGCAGGGGATTATCTCGAAACTGGACTATCTGGAGAATCTGGGGATAGACGCTGTCTGGCTGTCACCGGTGTGCAGGTCTCCGCAGGATGACAATGGTTATGACATTTCTGATTATCAGGATATTGATCCCATGTTCGGGACCCTGGCAGATATGGAGACACTGATTGAGGAAGCGGGAAAGCATCATATCCGCATTATTATGGATTTGGTTCTGAACCATTCCTCGGACGAGCACCGTTGGTTTCAGGAGGCGAAAAAGAGCAGGGATAATCCATATCATGATTATTACGTCTGGAGAGACGGAACGGAAGGGACCTTTCCCAATGATATGCGCGCCGCATTCGGAGGACCGGCCTGGGAATGGGTGCCGGAGCTGGGGCAGTATTATTTTCATCAGTTTTCTGTAAAGCAGCCGGATTTAAACTGGGAGAATCCGAAGCTCCGCCGGGAAATCTATGACATGATCAACTGGTGGATAGGAAAAGGTGTGGGCGGCTTCCGGCTGGATGTAATCGACCAGATTGCGAAGGAACCGGATAAGCGGATTACGGGCAACGGTCCCAGGCTTCATGAATTCCTGCGGGAGCTGAGCAGAGAAACCTTTCAGAAGGCGGATCTGGTTACTGTGGGAGAGGCATGGGGGGCAGACACGGAGCTTGCAAAGCTGTACAGCAATCCGGACAACAGTGAACTGTCCATGGTATTCCAGTTTGAGCATATCTGTCTGGACCAGGAGGCGGGAAAGGAGAAATGGGATTTGGCGCCGTTGCCTTTTCTGAAGCTGAAGGAGGTGTTCGAGCGCTGGCAGACACAGCTGTATGGAAAGGGATGGAACAGCCTCTTCTGGAACAATCATGATCTGCCCAGAATTGTCTCCCGGTGGGGGAATGACAGAAAATACAGGGTGGAGTCTGCGAAAATGCTGGCGATTCTGCTGCATGGGCTGCAGGGGACACCATATATCTACCAGGGCGAAGAACTGGGGATGACCAATGTCCGCTATGAGATGGAAGACTATCGGGATATTGAAACCCTGAATCTATATCGGGAGCGACTGGAAAAGGGATATACAGAAGCGGAAATCATGCGTTCTATTTATGCGAAGAGCCGGGATAACGCCAGGACTCCCATGCAATGGAATGATGGAGAAAACGCGGGATTTACTGTGGGAAAACCCTGGATAAAAGTGAATCCCAATTACAGGGAAATCAATGCGGCCGGACAGATTTCAGATGCGAATTCTGTCTTTGGCTGTTACCGGGAACTGATTCGTCTCCGGAAGAAGTATCCCGTATATGCAGAAGGGGAATTCCGGATGCTGTGCAGGGAAGATGAAAACGTATTCGCCTATCTCAGAGAGGATGAGGAGTATCAGCTTCTTGTCATCTGCAATTTCCATGACGGCACAGTGCAGAACCCTCTGGGAGAGCCGGACGCAGGGATGAAGCTGCTGGTGGGGAATTATCCGGAAGCCTGCCGGGGAGCTGTTTTGCGCCCTTATGAAGCCGGAATGTACCTGCTGGACAAAAGGCGATGAAAGACGAGAAGATGAGACAGTACAATCATCTGATAGAGAAGAACTTTCAGAAGATGCTGTTTACAGTGGATGGACAGTGAGAGAAAGCCAGATTATCATATAAAAGCTGCCATACCGTGAGTATCCAATCACCGGTACGGCAGCTTTTTAAGCGGAGTCGGCGGGATTCGAACCCGCGTGCCCCGGAGGGCTAACGCATTTCGAGTGCGTTACTGTCAATGGACTTTACTGGAATTTATTTGATTTTAGCGGGTTTTGATGGAAGTTAATAATGGCTGAAAATATAGGTAAATCAAGGGCTTGCGGCGTGAAAGCCGCATAAATACGGGAAATATTCGAACCCATTGAAATCTGCCCGAAAAGGACTCAAAAATCGGAAAAAAGAGAGAACTTGGGGAGAACGGAGAACTGGGGAGAGAACTACTGCACCAATCTTATGCTGTTGACCAGAATACTGCGAAGAGGTGCATGGAATGATTACAGAGAAATATTGCAGGGAGATTTTGGAACAATATCCCGAATACATAACCAAAGACCAGATGTACCGCATCTGTCATATCAGCAAAAAGACCTGCCTGTTCCTTTTGGAGAGCGGGCTTGTGCCAAACATAGACAGCGGGAAAAAGACACGGCGGTTTAAAATCAAGACAAAGGATGTCATTCAATATTTGCATGACAGGGACGATTACCCAGAGCTGTATAAAGCTCCAGATGGATTCTATATGAGGGATGGATGCAAGAAAGCTCCGTCTCTTGAAGATGTATTTACAAAAGAGGATTTAACCAGTATGTGGCAATATTATGAGATGCTGCTGAAAGACTATCCCGATGTGCTGAATGTCAGGCAGGTGGCGCAATTTACGGGCTATGGAGAAAGCTCTGTTACCAAATGGTGCAGCAAACAGGACTTAAAGAACTTTTTTATACGGCAAAAATTTCAGATTCCCAAAGAGTATCTTTTAGATTTTCTTGTGAGCAGATATTTTATTGGGATTGCTGTCAAATCGGAAAAGCACAAGATGTTCAATGAGCAGCTTAAAAAACTGCATGGGGAATTGCCCGAAAGTCGAATTCTATAAAAACGAGGGCTTCAGCCCTGCTTATCTCTGGAGGATGAGCGGGGCTGTTGTTTTTTGAAGTTTGTGCTGCTTTTGCATTGTGAGATGGGGAAAAATGAACTATAATAGTATTCAGATAACGAAAATTGAAAGGCAGTGTCTGCTAGGGCATATGTGGATAATTCTACCATTGCAAGAGTGGTTAAAGGGCTGACCGAAAAGAACTATAAGTGGATTTTCATAAATGTGTTGTGAAAGGGGAATTTGTAGGTGAATCAGAACTTTTATAATGAAATAAGGAATATATTGCTTGCTGCAAGAAGCAAGGTCTACCAAACTGCTAATTTTGCAATGGTGGAAGCATATTGGAATATTGGTAAATCCATTATAGAAGAGCAGGGCGGTAATGAAAAGGCAGAATATGGCGCAGGACTGCTGAAAGAACTTTCCAAGCAGATGACGCATGATTTTGGGAAAGGTTTTACGGTTACTAATTTAAAATATATGCGGCAATTTTATTTAACTTTTCCAAATGGTCACGCACTGCGTGACGAATTGAGTTGGACGCATTATAGGCTTTTGATGAAAGTAGAAAACGATAATGCGAGGGAATTTTATATGCAGGAAGCAGTAAAATCCGGGTGGAGTACCAGACAACTTGAACGTCAGATAAATACTTTTTTCTATGAAAGGCTGTTATCCAGTAAAAATAAAGAAAAGGTTGCTGCTGAGATTCAGACATCAGAAGCGGCGAAAACACCCGAAGATATTATACGTGACCCTTATGTACTTGAATTTCTTGGGCTGAATCCGAATGATGATTTTTATGAGAGTGATTTGGAACAGGCTTTAATTACCCATTTGCAGAAGTTTCTGTTAGAACTTGGCAGAGGATTTTCCTTTGTCGCCAGACAGAAGAGAATCACCTTTGATGGACGCCATTTCTGGATTGACCTTGTATTCTATAACTATATCTTGAAGTGTTTTGTACTGATTGATTTAAAAGTCGGAGACTTAACCCATCAAGATTTAGGACAGATGCAGATGTATGTTCATTATTATGAGCGGGAGCTGATGAATGAGGGAGATAATCCGCCGATTGGCATTGTGTTATGTGCAGACAAGAGCGAATCGGTGGTTAAATATACTTTGCCAGAGAATGAGACACAGATTTTTGCATCAAAGTATAAATTGTATTTGCCGAGTGAGGAAGAATTGCTGCAAGAGTTAAGACGGGAGTATCGGGCGTTGGAGGATGAGAAGTTTGAGAAAACAGAAAGTACGAAATTAGAATAACCCAATAAATAAATGGTTAAAAAGTTTTTGTGTGTTAAGGGAGAGGAATGTTCGTATGCTAAATATGCCGATTACAGTGCAATTTATATGTTCGGTAGCATCTTTAAATTTTGCTCGGTACTTTGTATACTGAATTTTTTCCTACAGAAGCCCCAAATTAAAACTTATTTAAGAACAATATTTTTACTTTTTTTTTCTTTACTTGCAATAATGCTTTCTTTTTATTTTCAATTTCAAACGCACGCAAAAGTATTAGAACAAAAGGCTTATTACGTTGAAAAGGAGTTAGTTTTAGATGACCCTTCAGTAACGACTGATTTTAATGCATATCAAACAGCTATAAAAAAAGTAGAAAATGAATTAAGGTATATTGATAACAAAATTTTTTATGATTCATTTCATATCCATATTGAATTTTTAGAATGAAATTCAGTTTATAGAGAGTTAAAATGTCTAAGGCACATCTTTATAGAGCCGCTTATTCTTAATCCCCTTTAAGAGTAAGTGGCTTTTTTGCGTCCTGCATTCTCTGGTACGGTTACATAGCCGCCTTGACAAAGCGGCTAAATCTATGCGAAAGGAGGACGCACCTTACGGTTTTCCCTACCGAAAGCCCCTCGGCTAAATCTATTTCTGGAGGTGATTTTATTTGAATGGGAAGTAACCGCTACGTTCAGTTTGACCCCGCCGTGATTGAGCAGGCATGGCAAATCGACCTGCTCTCCTACCTGCAACTGTATGAGCCGAGCAACCTAAAGCGTGTGGCAGACAATGTCTACTGCACAAGGGAACACGACAGCTTGAAGATTTCCAACGGCAAATGGTACTGGTGGTCACGGGGCTTCGGCGGCTTCTCCGTCCTCGACTATCTGATGAAAGTGCGTGAGCTTGGCTTTGTGGAAGCCGTGCAGACCCTTACGGGGGACATGGGCGACTGGAAGCCGCCGCCCCCTGCCGTGAAAAAGGACGAGCCGAAAGTGATTTTGTCAAGATGATTTTGTCAAGATTAGTTGACACATTTTTCTCAAGGATTTTGTACCCTATGCTGCCTCTTTCAAGGAATCATAGTATTGCTGTCGTTTGACCATCGGAGGAAGCCCGTCATTAGCAGAGCATATTCTCCGGTTATTCCAGTAGCTGATAAAATATCTCCAGATGATAGTCCTGAGTTCATCCGTGGTCAGGAGAGAACTGAGGATATACTCCCCAAAAAACGGCGGAATGAAAAAAGCCCACAAGCGGCAAACCCGCTTGTGGACGTAAGCGTCTGGCGGAGAGTGTGGGATTCGAACCCACGTGCCCAGTAAAGGACAACTGCATTTCGAGTGCAGCTCGTTATGACCGCTTCGATAACTCTCCGTGTCATATCTGCAACATCAGCCCCAAAAAGACCTCTGGAAAAAGGAGAGAACTGATGGAGAGAACTAAAGTAATTTCAGTTGTAAATAATACCGCAAAAGCCCCGAAAAATCAAGGGCTTCTGGAGAAGTACTTCCAAAGCGGTCACTCGTTTTCGAGTGCAGCTCGTTATGACCGCTTCGATACGACTCCTTTTTGGTACGGCATTTCTGCCACTTCCCTATTTTATAGCATCTGAAATTTTTTTGCAAGAGTCAGAGACGATTTTTTCCAGAAAGGTTGCAAATTTATCCGGAAAAGGGTAATATTTTAGATGAAGTGTGAAAAAGTAAATATGTGATACAGATATCGGCAGGCACATAATTAAGAAGAAAAAGGAGGATCAGTACATGAAAAGAATCGGAATGCTCACCAGCGGAGGAGACTGTCAGGCCCTGAACGCAGCCATGAGAGGCGTGGTAAAAACGCTGTACAACAGCAAAGAGCAGGTGGAAATCTACGGATTCCTGAACGGCTATAAAGGTTTGATTTACAGCAAGTTTCAGATGCTCACAGGCAAGGATTTCTCAGGTATCCTGACCAAAGGCGGCACAATTCTCGGAACTTCCCGTACTCCGTTCAAGACCATTCAGGATCCCGATGAGAACGGCCTGAATAAGGTGGAGGCCATGAAGCAGAACTATTACAAGCTGCAGCTGGACTGCCTTGTGATTCTGGGGGGCAACGGCACACACAAGACGGCGAACCTGCTGAGCAAGGAGGGACTGAACGTCATTACGCTGCCCAAGACCATTGACAATGATCTCTGGGGCACGGATATGACCTTCGGCTTCCAGAGTGCTGTGGATATCGCAACAGACGCCATTGACTATATTCATACCACCGCGGCTTCCCACCGGAGAGTGTTCATTGTGGAAGTGATGGGGCACAAGGTGGGCTGGCTGACCCTGAATGCAGGTATGGCCAGCGGAGCGGACATCATACTGATTCCTGAAATCCCCTATGATCTGGATAAGGTGATTGACAAAATTGAGGAGAGGGATCAGAGGGGAAGCGGCTTTACCATCATTGCTGTGGCAGAGGGCGCAATCTCCAAAAAGGACGCAAAGCTTTCCAAGAAAGAATATAAGAAGAAACTGGAGAAAATGCCGCATCCTTCCGTTTCCTATGAACTGGCAGCCGCCATTCAGGAGAAGACAGGCAGAGAAGTGCGTGTCACTGTGCCCGGGCACATGCAGAGAGGCGGAAGTCCCTGCCCTTATGACCGTGTATTTGCCAGCCGTCTGGGGGCAGAGGCAGGCAAGCTGATTCTGGACAATCAGTATGGTTTTATGGTAGGCTATAAAAACCGTGAAATGGTCCGCGTGCCGCTGGAGGATGTGGCGGGCAAGCTGAAATCTATTTCTCCGGACGCAAGTATCGTGAAGGAGGCGAAGCTGCTGGGGATTAGCTTCGGAGATTAAAGAGACAGATTTCAGAGAGAGGAAAAGAAAATGTCATACACGGCGTTGTACCGGAAGTTTCGTCCGGACACCTTCGCAGATGTGAAGGGGCAGGATCATATTGTTACTACTTTGAAAAATCAGCTCCGGGCGAATCGTATCGGTCATGCCTATCTGTTTACCGGAACCAGAGGAACGGGCAAAACCACTGTGGCGAAAATTTTTGCCAGGACAGTGAACTGTGAGAATCCGGAGCCGGAGGGACCCTGCGGGGAGTGCCGTATCTGCCGGGCTATTGCCGCAGGGGCCAGTATGAATGTGATTGAGATTGACGCTGCATCCAATAACGGCGTGGATAATATCCGTGAGATTGTGGAAGAGGTTTCCTATTCTCCGGCGGAAGGCAAATATAAGGTTTATATTATAGACGAGGTGCATATGCTTTCCACAGGAGCGTTCAACGCGCTGCTGAAGACGCTGGAGGAGCCGCCCTCCTATGTGATATTTATCCTGGCTACCACAGAGGTACACAGACTTCCCATCACCATACTCTCCCGCTGCCAGAGATATGATTTCAAGCGAATTTCCATAGAGACAATCACAGGCCGTCTGCAGGATCTGACGGAGCAGGAAGAGGTTCAGGCGGAAGAAAAGGCTCTGAGGTATATCGCCAAAACTGCGGATGGTTCCATGAGAGATGCGCTGAGCCTGCTGGACCAGTGTATTGCCTTTCACCTGGGACATGAGCTGACCTACGATAAGGTTCTGGATGTGCTGGGAGCGGTGGATACGGAGGTGTTCAGCCGTCTTCTGCGGAACGTGCTGGAGCGGGATGTGAAAGGCTGTGTGCAGCTGCTGGAAGAGATCGTGATGCAGGGCCGGGAACTGACACAATTTGTGACGGATTTCACCTGGTATCTGCGCAATCTGATGCTGGTGCAGACTTCCGATAATCTGGAGGAAGTCATTGATATGTCCACGGAGAATCTGGCCCGGCTGAAGGAAGAATCCGGAATGGCGGATATAGACAGAATTATCCGTTTCATCAGAATCTTCTCGGAGCTGTCGGGACAGATCCGCCTGTCGGCTCAGAAGCGGATTCTGGTGGAAATCGCACTGATCAAGCTCTGCAGGCCGGAGATGGAAGTGAATCAGGATGCGGTTCTCGACCGTATCCGCCAGGTGGAGGAGAAGCTGGAGAACGGTGTTGTGACTGTGACGGCGGATGGAGGTGGCTCCGGAGCCGCCGGAAATGCCGGTACAGCGGGCGCTGGACCGAAACCGAAACCGGAGCTTCCGAAGGCCATTCCCGACGACATAAAGCAGATTGTGGCCAGGTGGCCGGCCATTGTGGGAAGCGCGGCGAATCCCATGCGGATTTATATGAAGTCTGCCAACTTAAGCCTGGGCGGTGACAATAAACTGATGATGGTACTGGAAGACGGCATGGCGTCGGATTATTTTATGCAGCATCCGGAAAATAAGGTACAGCTGGAGGCACTGCTGTCCGACTTTTCCGGAAAGGAGATAGAAGTAAATATTCAGACAGTCAGCGGCCAGCGGGAATTTGAGGAGAATTACGTGGACATCTCCAAAGTGGTCCGGATGGAAATTGAGGAAGAAGACAGTTAATTATATTGCGGAACTGGAATCAGCAGTCTGCGCCGAAGATGCACAGATACGCTTACGGACGCAAGGGTTTGCGGCCGGAATCGTATCTGTACAGGTGCATCGAGAAGCAGCTGCGGAACTGGAATCAGCAGTCTGCGTCGAAGATGCACAGATACGCTTACGGACGCAAGGGTTTGCGGCCGGAATCGTATCTGCACAGGTGCATCGAGAGGCAGCTGCGGAACTGAGATGGAGGATTTTAACATGGCAAAACGAGGAGGCTTTCCCGGCGGTGCTATGCCCGGAAATATGGCCAATCTGATGAAGCAGGCACAGAGAATGCAGCGTCAGATGGAGGAAGGGCAGAAGGAGCTGGAGATCAAAGAATTTACCGCGGCGGCCGGCGGTGGTGCGGTGGAAGCGACGGTGAGCGGGAAAAAGGAGATTCTCAAACTGACGCTGTCGGAGGAAGTTGTGGACCCGGAAGATATCGAGATGCTTCAGGATTTGATTGTGGCAGCTGTCAATGAAGCGCTGCGCAAGGCGGATGAAGCCAGCACTGCTCTCATGGGCAAGATGACAGGCGGACTGGGAGGCATGCCCTTCTGATGGAGCTGTACAGCGGATATATTAATAAATTGATAGAGGAGCTGGCGGCTCTTCCGGGAATCGGCAGCAAATCGGCGCAGAGACTTGCGTTTCATCTGATTAATATGCCCCGGGACAAGGTGCAGCGGCTGGCGGATGCCATTGTGACGGCAAAGGAAAATGTCCGTTACTGCCGGGAGTGTTATACCCTCACCGACAGAGAGGTATGTCCCGTGTGTGCCAGCCAGAAGCGCAATCATGGGCAGATTATGGTGGTGGAAAATACCAGAGACCTGGCAGCTTATGAGAAAACAGGCAGATACGAAGGTGTATACCATGTGCTGCACGGGGCAATTTCTCCTATGCTGGGAATCGGTCCTGGTGACATCCGGCTGAAGGAGCTGATGGAACGGCTCCAGGGAGAGGTGGAGGAAGTCATCATTGCCACCAATTCCAGCCTGGAAGGGGAGACCACAGCCATGTACATCGCAAAGCTCATCAAGCCGACGGGTATCCGTGTGACAAGAATTGCCAGCGGCGTCCCGGTGGGCGGCGATCTGGAATACATTGATGAAGTGACGCTTCTTCGTGCACTGGAAGGACGCGTGGAACTATAAAAAATGCTGCGGAACTAAAAACAGCAATATTCCGAAAGATGCACAGATACAATTACGGACGCGTGCTCTTGCGGCCGGAAGTGTATCTATACAGGTGCATCGAGAGGCAGCTGCGGAACTAAAACAGCAGTCTGCCACGAAGATGCACAGATACAATTACGGACGCGTGCCTTTGCGGCCGGAAGTGTATCTATACAGGTGCATCGAGAGGCAGCTGCGGAACTATAATAAGGAGAAAATATTATGGCAATTTCAACAATCTCTTTCGGAAGGCATCCGGAAGGAAAAGAAGTCCTGTTGTACACCATTTCCAACAAAAACGGTATGCAGGTGTCGCTGGCAAATGTGGGCGCGGCTATCGTCAGCGTGCGCGTCCCGGACAGGCAGGGAGTCATGGCTGATGTGGTATTGGGATATGACAGAGCGGAAGACTATATGAAGAACGGCAGTTTCTTCGGGGTGGTAATCGGCCCCAGCGCCAATAGAATAGGAAATGCGACTTTCTGTCTGGACGGCACCACTTATAAAGTAGATGCCAATGCAGGTGTGAATAATCTTCACAGCCATAAGGATAAGGGATGGCATAAGCGTTTCTGGGAGGCGCAGACCGGGGAGGACAGTGTCACATTTACGCTGGAAGACACCGCAGGTAATATGGGTTTCCCCGGGAATAAGAAAGTCAGTGTAACTTATTCGCTGGACGAGGAAAATGCACTGAAGATTCATTATCACGGCGTAAGTGATACAAGGACTATCCTGAATCTGACCAATCATTCCTACTTCAATCTGGAGGGACATGACAGCGGCAAAATTGTGGGGCATGAACTGCAGCTGGCGGCTTCCCGGTTTACGCCTGCAGATGCGGCTTCCATCCCCACAGGAGAGCTTGCGGAGGTTAAGGGAACGCCCATGGACTTTACCGTCTCTAAGAAGGTGGGAGAGGAAATCGGCGCCGATTTCGAGCAGTTAAAATTTGCAGGCGGATACGACCATAACTGGGTCATTGACGGATGGGATGGAACACTTCGCCATTTTGCCACATTGAAAGCACCCGAATCCGGAAGAGTGATGGAGGCCTACACGACTCTGCCCGGCGTGCAGTTCTATGCCGGCAATTCCATCACAGAGCAGACGGGTAAGAACGGAGCGGTTTATGGCCTGCGCCACGGACTGTGTCTGGAGACACAGTATTTTCCGGATTCAGTGAATAAGCCGCAGTTTCCGGACTGTATCTTCGGCGGAGACAGAGAATATGATTCCGTGACAGTGTATCGCTTCAGTACGATTTGAGAAGTACGGTTTAAAAGGTATGGCTGATTTTTAAGTTCCGCAAAGTTTGTCGAAGAGTTCTTTTCGGACCCCGACAAAGAATGCTAAAATGCCTCGCATACCGATGCTATTATTATTAAAAACGGTATGGGAGGTGTTTTTATATGGAATTACCAAAAAATGTTACACAAATCGGAGAGACAAATCCTCATTGTAAAATATATGTGGAAGATTATGTCATCTCATACATAAAACAGCTGAACCGGCATGCCGGTGACAAGAAGCTGGCGGTAGCATTATATGGTGTACGAAAGGAAGAGAGCGGAGTCGCTTACCTGTTTTTATATGGAGCATGCAAACTGAACTTTCTTCAGAGAGAATGCCGTCATCTGTCCCAGGCGGTTCAGCAGGAAGTGGAGAAGCAGCGGAAAAGATACTTTTCGGATTATGATTTTCTGGGCTATCGCCTGCTGGACGGAGAGATGGTGGAAGGCTTTCACATCTGTGAGCAGAGCGTGTGCAGATATATAGAAGGATATGCACAGTTCTATGAGAAAAATGACAGCATGCTTTCGTTTATGCTGGACGAGCGTCAGGGGGAAGCGCCGCCGGAAGAATTCGATAGAGCAAAATATGATGTAGTGAAAAAGCGTCAGGAAGAGAGACGGGCTTCCACGGAGAATAAGGGTGGACAGGTTGTCAGATACAGGAAACGGGAAGAACGAAGGAACACAGAGGGAGTTCCGAAGGCAAAACTGCGGAATATGCAGCTGACGGCGGCTGTTTCCTTTGTACTTCTGGGAGCGGTGGGACTTGCAATTATGACAAACGGCGAAAAAGCAGGTGAATGGCAGATGGCGGCCAGACAGTTCCTGGAGGGGATGACCGAAAAGCAATTGCCGGATGCGGTGGAGGTGGTCAACAATTCCGTACAGCCCGGTGTCATTGTGGCGGAGGACAAGCTCACAGATGCTATTCTGAAGGAAAATGCCGCGGCTGCTTCCGGGGAGTCGGAAGAGCAGCAGGGCGGAACACAGCCGTCGGGAACGGCGCCGGACGCGCAGACTCCTGCAGAAAATCAGCAGACTGCAGTGCCGGAAACGACTCCGCAGCCCACGGCGACACTGGAGCCGACACCCACTCCGACACCGGAGCCCGATAAACCTGCCGAACCCGAACCTACAAAAGCGCCGGTCCCGGAACCCACATCCTATACTGTGCAGAAGGGGGATACACTTATCGGTATCTGTATCAGAACGTACGGCAGTGATGCGAGGGTAGCTGAAATATGCTCTCTGAATAACATTAACAATCCGGATGATATTAAGGAGGGTGCGAGAATTTTACTACCGTAATTAACGGGAAGGCTTCAGGCATACTCTTCACTTTTACGGAGGAAGTACATGGCGGATATCAGAAGTTTCATAAAGGAAAAAGAAAAAAGGGAAAGAAACAGAGAAGAGTATAAGAAGAAAATAGCATTGCATAAGCTGGCATCTTTCTATAGAATTCTGGCAGTGATTTTTGTCCTGGTGGCTGTGGCTGTCTTTTTTATAGTACGATATAAGAGGCATGTCTATACAGATTACGACATTATTGCCTCCGTGCCAAGGGAAAATGTAAGCGGGGCCACAGATATTCGCCTGAACGACGCTTTCCTGACTTACAGCAAGGATGGCGTGCACTGTACGGATACAAGAGGAAATGTAAAGTGGAACCAGACCTATGAAATTCAGGATGTGAAGCTGTCTGTCAGCGGTAATACCGTTGCCATAGGGGATTATAACGGAAGAAGCATATACATAGCAGACTCGGAAAAACTTCTGGGAGAGATTACCACCACAATGCCAATCCGGGATGTGGCTGTCGCCGCCAACGGGGATGTGGCCGCAGTTCTTGCCGACGTGGATCTTACATGGCTGAACGTTTACGACAGTAATGGTAAACAGAAGAAAGAGGGAAGAACACATATGGATGATTCCGGGTATCCCATGTCACTGAGCTTTTCTCCGAACGGAGAGCTTCTCTGTGTAGCCTATGTGTATGTGGACGCAGGCGTGTTGAAAACGAATGTGGCTTTCTATGATTTCAGCCCGGTAGGAGATAATATCAGCGATTTTCTGGCCAGTACCTGGTCCTACACTGACCTTCTGGTGCCTTATGTACAATTTGTGAATGACACCACTGCGTTTGCGGTGGGGGACAGCAGACTGATGATATACGGCGGAGCTCATAAGCCGGCCCCGCTGGTGGAGCATCTGTTTGACAGGGAGGTGCGCTCCGTATTTCACAGCGACAGATATGTCGGACTTGTATTCAATGCGGATAACAATGAAAATCGATACCAGATAGATGTCTATGATACCCAGGATGCCACAGCCGGGGCGAAAAGCTTTTACTTTGACGTGGACTATACAGACATTTTCTTCAGCAGGGATACACTGACGATTTATAATGAGACAGAATGTCAGATATTTACCATGGACGGAACGGAGAAATACCATGGAAATTTCGCGAAGACAGTCCGGCTGATGCTTCCGGTGGGAAATGCCTATAAATATCTGCTGGTGACGGATGATACCATAGATACCATACAATTAAAATAGGAAAAGAAGGCGAAGGAGAAAGGAAGAAAACGAAATGGACGGAATAAGGATAAATATATTGCTTGTAATCGTTGTTGTTGCAGGTATCTTTAAACTGGTTGACGGCTATAAGAAAGGGATTGTGAAGGAAGTTGTCTCTCTGATTGCCATGCTGGTGCTTTGCCTGATCGCAGCACTGGCCGCTTACGGTGTGCACAGCTATCATGACGGGAAGGCCTTTAACGTCATTGTGGCAATCATCCTGTTCTGCCTGATTGTGGCTGCTCACCATCTGCTGGGACTGGTGCTTTTTCCTGCGAAACTTCTCTCAAAGCTGCCGGTCTTCCATCTGCTGGATAAGCTGCTGGGAGTAGTGTTCGGAGCATTTGAGGTGGTACTGGTGATCTGGACGCTTTACGCTTTTATTATGATGATGAATATGGGAGCCATCGGACAGCTGATTCTGTCATACACAGAAGAAAGCTCTGTCCTGCTGTGGCTTTACAGGCATAACTATCTGGCATATGGGATAGAACTCCTGCTGGAACAGTTCAGCTTTGTGCCGCTGGAACTGCTGATGTGAGGAATGGGTATGAAACGGGGACAGCAGCCCCGTTTTCTTTATATCTGATATAGTCTCTGGGAGCCATGTTCATATTCTGTGCAAAGACTCTGTTAAAGGTGCGAATGGAGGAAAAGCCGGAGGAGAAGGCGATCTCCGTAATATTACATCCCTGTTCCAGGAGAGTGCAGGCATGCTCGACGCGCAGACAGTTGATAAAATCTACAAAGCTGATTTTGATTCGCTCGTTAAATATATGGGAGATATAATATTTGTTCAAGTGCAGTTCTCTTGCAGCCTGTTCCAGGGTCAGGGGCTTCGTATAGTTCTCCGAACAATAGGCCAGCACATTCTTGACGCTGTCATGGTTCGCAGGACTGCCGGTCAGGTTCATCAGAGGAAGAAGCTCAGCCAAAAGAGCCAGCAGATATCCTTTTGCGGCAATTTTGTCGTAATAAGTGTCGGACTCATTCCGACTTCGGATGATCTCCAGATGGTCGTGCAGGGCCAACGGCAGCAGAGAACTCCTGATGATGGGGGAACACGGTATCTTCTTCTGAAAGATTTCTTTCAGATCCCTGCATACATCGGGGCTGAAAATGAACAGGTATCCCTTTACGGCAGAGCGGTCATGATAGGAATGAACCTGGTTGGGAAAGGACAGAAACAGATCCCCCTTTTCCATTAAGAAATTCTGATAGTCCACTGTTGCCAAGCAGGAGCCTTCTTCCATATAAATCAGCTCCAGATGGGAATGAATATGCGGGATGGGAGACAGCTTGCTGAATATTCCCGTTGCGAGAGGGATACTTCGATTTTCGATCTGATATAACATAGCACACCTTTCAAGACAGCAATAATTGGCCAGTTTTTTTCGCTCTGAGACTTTTATTATATTTTGGATTCGCTAAAATGTAAATAGAAGAATAGAAAAAGAATACGACAAAATAATAAGAGAAAGGATGTGCGGGAAATGAAAAAAGAAAAAATTGCATTGCAGGCGTATTCCGTCAGAGACCAGCTTCAGGAGGATTTTTTTGGCACCTTAAAGAAAATCAAAGAATATGGGTACAGCGGTGTTGAGTTTGCCGGACTCTATGGAAATGATCCTCTGGAAGTGAAAAAGGCCTGTGAGGAAATGGGGCTCATTCCTCTTTCGGCGCATGTGCCCTTTGCAGAGTTGATGGACAGGATGGAAGAGACCATTGACTGCTATAAAAAGCTGGGCGTGAAATATGTGGTGATTCCTTATCTGACACCGGAGTACCGGCCGGGTACTCCCGGCTTCCAGACTGTGATTGACGGTGCAAGGAAGATTGGGGAAGCCCTGGCCAGGGAAGGCATGGTGCTTCAATATCACAACCATGATTTTGAATTTGCCAGAATTGACGGAGAGTATGCGCTGGATATCCTGTACAGAGAGGTTGGACCGGAGCTTCTCCAGACGCAGCTTGACACCTGCTGGGTAAATGTGGGTGGAGTGAACCCTGCGGAATATGTGAAAAAATATGCGGGAAGAATTCCCACTGTGCATTTAAAAGATTTTGCAGGCAGCAAGTCCGAGAACATGTATGCACTGATAGGCATTGACGAGGATAAGAAGAAAGAGACGGAAGGGGACTTTGAGTTCAGACCTCTGGGCAAGGGGGTTCAGAATTTCCCGGCTATCGTGAAGGCTGCCGACGAAGGCGGCGCGGAATGGTTTATTGTGGAGCAGGATGCGCCCAGCATGGGATATACTTCTCTGGAATGCGCACAGATCAGCGCAAAGTATCTGCTGGAAAATATTGCGGAGTAACTTCCCGGCGAAAGGAAGCGGGGAAAGCCAGGAATAAAATTTAAGAAAGGACAGAAAAATGGCAGAAAATATACTGGATCGTTTTAAAGAGGTAACAAAGGAAACCGTAATCGATACTTCCAGGAAAGTCCGCGTCGGGATTATCGGAACCGGCTGGATTGCGGAAGCTCATATGAACAGTTACTTAAAGCAGCCGGATGTGGAAGTGGTCGCAGGCGCGGACCTGGTGGAAGGCAAGGCGGAGGCTTTCTTTGCGGGGTATGATGTGGATGTAAAGTGCTACAGAAGCCACAGAGAAATGCTGGATGACGAGTCTCTGCAGCTGGATGCAGTCAGTATCTGTACTTATAACAGAACCCATGCAGAGTGTGCCATTTATGCGCTGAATAAGGGCATCAGCGTATTGATTGAGAAGCCCATGTGTGTAACTCTGGAAGAAGCAATCGAAATCAGAAAAGCGGAAAAGGCCAGCGGAAAGGTTGTCTCAATCGGATTTCAGCCCAGATTTGATGAAAACATGAAAATGATCAAGAAAATCGTGGAATCCGGCGTGCTTGGCAAGATATACTACATTCAGACCGGCGGCGGGAGGAGACGCGGGATTCCCACACCTTTCGGCACCACCTTTATCGAAGACAGGACAGCGGGCATCGGCGCACTGGGAGATATCGGATGCTATTCCCTGGATATGGTATTGAATGCAATTGGATACCCGAAGCCGCTTACCGTCTCCGGATATAAATCAAATTTCTTCGGAACGCGTCCGGATTACTGTGATTATGCAGCCAAAGGCAAACCGGAATATGCGCAGAAGTTCCAGGTGGATGATTTTGCGGCAGCGTTTGTACGCCTGGAAGGAGATATCATTCTCGACTTCCGGATTGCGTGGGCCATGAATATGGACACACCGGGAGATACCATTATTCTGGGTACGGAAGCCGGTCTCAGAATTCCTTCTACCGAGTGCTGGAACGGAAGCGTGGGCGGCGCCATGAAGCTGTATCATGAAGTGTGCGGGCAGCAGACGGAGACCGAGATTCCCATCATTAAGACAAAAGAGGATCCCTTTGATCTGAAGGTACGCTCTTTCCTGGATGCCGTAAAGAACGGCACGGAAGCACCGGTGCCTACCTCTCAGATTATTTATAACCAGGCAATCCTGGACGGAATTTTTAAATCAGCGGAGGCGGGAAGAGAAATCGAAATTCAGATTCCGGAGTGCTGATTCTGACAGAATGGATTTGAAATTTTAGAAGGCACAGAGAATGTCCTCCTTTAGATAAATCCCGGGAACTTTTCCGGGATTTTTTCGTCTATAAAACTAAAGATGCAGAAAAAGGAAATATTCGGAGGGAAGGGACATGAGAAAATGGACGATTATATCAGTACTGCTGGCGGGAGTGATGCTGTGCGGGTGTGCAGATACAGGAAATTCTGAGCAATCTGCCGGGAGCGGTCAAGGGACGAAGTCTGTGGAGTCACAGGAGGACAATGGGCCGGAGGCGGGAGCCATATCCGGGGCAGAAAGCGGGGGAGGACAGTCAGGGGATGTGTCGGAGCCGGATTCCCCTGAAAAGCAGAATGAAAATTCCACCAGAGAAGCAGTACAGGGAGGACCTTACGGCAGGCTTTCACTGTCTCTGCCGGAGGGATGGTGCTATGAAGAGTATCCCATGGACAGTGAGGAGCTGAGAGGCGGCAAATATGGAATCCTGTTTTATCCGGAGGGAGCCGGCGAAGGCTTCATAGAGGTATGCTATGCGGGACGGTTCGGCGTCTGCGGAACAGGATTACAGTCGGAGAACAGAACGATTGCAGGCAAAAGTGCCAATGTCGGAACCTATGACAATAAGAATCATTGGGATTTTATTATTTTTCAGGAGGAATACGAGGGAGTCGTCGCGCTGAATTCCTCAGAGGATGGCTGGTGGAAAGAATACGGTGCCCAGGTTTACGATATCCTGGACACATTATCTTTTGAGCCGGAGGTGAGAGAGGGCGGCGCCTGTGTGGACAGCGAGCAGTCGGAACTGACGGAGATCGGGTTGCATCTTTCCTTGAAAAATGTATCCGCAACCGGTGCAACTCTTGTGTGGAACCATTATGACCCGGAAGCTGCCACAGGAGAATTGCAGTGTGGGGATGATTTTGTCCTGCAGCAAATGGAGAATGGGCAGTGGGAGGAAGTTCCTGTTGTGGTGGAAGGCAATTATGGCTTCCATGCCATTGCGTACCCGATTTCGGCAGGAGAGACAAAAGAACAGCAGCTGAACTGGGAATGGCTGTATGGACAGCTGGCTCCGGGGGAGTACCGGATAGGAAAGGGCGTAGGTGACTTCCGGGCAAGCGGAGACTTCGATGAATACACGATTTATGCGCAGTTTATTTTGAATTAAGGATGATGAAATAATTTTGGAAAATTTTTTGGAAATTTTTGAAAAAAATCGTTGACAAGGCATGAAACATGTGATATCCTATCAAAGTTGCCGATGACGACAACGGTGAGACAGGAAGGAGGAAAGCTCCTGAATGTCAGAGATGAACCTTGACAAATAAACAGTAATGCGACCCTGAAAATTCCACGAAAAAGGCAGAGGAGACTCAGCCTGAAGCGACCAAAGCAGAGCGGGAATCAAAGCGGAACCAACCCGGGAAGTCCTGGGGAGAGGAGGCTTAGAGGAAAGCAAAGCGGAGGGAGAGGAATTTCAGAGAAGAACAAAGAACTCAACCAAAAACAGTAAACCAGAAAACAAAACTGGAAGCCAGAAGGAACTGGCAGGAAGAACTTGAAGTGAGAGATAAAACATGAGAGTTTGATCCTGGCTCAGGATGAACGCTGGCGGCGTGCCTAACACATGCAAGTCGAACGGGCACGGTTTGAAACCTAGTGATAACCGTGCTAGTGGCGGACGGGTGAGTAACGCGTGGGCAACCTGCCCCATACCGGGGGATACCAGCCGGAAACGGCTGCTAATACCGCATAAGCGCACAGTAACGCATGATACAGTGTGAAAAACTCCGGTGGTATGGGATGGACCCGCGTCCGATTAGCCAGTTGGCGGGGTAGAGGCCCACCAAAGCGACGATCGGTAGCCGGCCTGAGAGGGCGGACGGCCACATTGGGACTGAGACACGGCCCAAAC
>NZ_JANJZD010000069.1 GCF_024623325.1 Acetatifactor muris | reverse complement strand
ATGACCTCCCTTTTTTTGTTATAAAGGAATCATACACCAAAAATAAAATCCAAACCTTTTCAGACGGTATTTGTTGCGGTTTACGTCTTTTTTCTGAAAGGTTTGGATTTTATTTAAGTTTGGATAACTAAGGAAATCCAAATGTTTGGATTTCATCCGCCATTCATATGCCACGTTGCTTAAAAACGAGGGCGTAAATTTAGAGGATGTATCTGTTATGTTAAATCATTCTGGAACTGATGTCACGAAAAAATTCTACATAAAAACGGATACTTCAAAAGTTCGTAAAATCAAGGATTCTATCAACATTTAACCAATAAATCTCCAATTTCAAGTAGACATTTCAAAGGCAATATATTTGAATATATTGCGATACGCGGCACTATAAAGACTTATATGCGAATATGTTATTGACAACACTTGCGAATTGATATAAGATAATGAGTATAGAAAAGACATTACGACATTTGAAAGGCACTACCGCAGAGCAAGCGGTTAGTCCCAAGTTAATTGAATTATAATAAAGAACGATTATAACCGCTTAGTTGGGGAACTGGGGCGGTTATTTTCGTTTACCGATTGTATAGAACAAACCGGCGACTGCTGCAAGCATAATGACAAACTGAATAAGTGTATCAATAGACATAACTGCAATCCCCTCCTTTACTTTAACATTTCTTCCAGAGAAGATTTATCTATGTAAACAGAGGGTATCAGTCCCTCTGAGAGAAGGACTAACCGCCTACCACTTTAGGTAGCACCCAAGTATATTCTACATAATATTCCATATATTGTCAAATAATTTTAATCCTGAATAGACGTTAAGCGACGAGTTCCAATAGAATTTTCTATATGGGCAACACAGTAAACATGAGAAATGGAATGGTTTAGACTTTACATTAAAATACTACAGCAGAATAATGACGATTATTCAAAACTGGACATTAAAAAGTTCCTCAGCAGCTAGTTAGTGCTTTATGCTGTGTATCACATATATTGCTTTTTTGTGTTGGTTGTCTGATAAACAATTAGCAACAGGGAATATCATCCTGTCAATATATTGTGATATTAGGAGAGTCATCAGTACTCTCCTATTTTTATGGATGTGTGAGCGGAATTGGCATCGTGGCGGACTAATTATTGATATTAAGGATCAAGAATAATATTGCCAAATAGATTATATAAAATACCAAAAGAAGAATTACAAGAAACGCTAGATAAAGCAACGGGATATATTAATGCATTAAAACTATTAGGAATTGGAGGAAATTCCAGTAAGAAAGCCTTAGAAAAATTAATTAAAAAATATAATTTATCTATAGAAAAATTAGAAAAGAACCGATTAGAAGCAATTAATAAAGGCAGAAGAACAAATTGTATCCCACTTAATGAAATTCTTGTTGAAAATTCTTCTTATGAAAATATGTCAAGATTAAAAATACGATTAATATCAGAAAAAGTAAAAGAAAATAAATGTGAAGAATGTGGTATAACTGAATGGAATAATAAACCATTAACATTACAAATTCATCATATAAATGGTATACATAATGACCATAGAATTAATAATTTAAAATTACTTTGTCCAAATTGCCATTTGCAAACAGAAAATTACGCAGGTGCAAATAATAAATAATCCGTGGCTTCGGCATTCCTGGTTCGAGTCCAAGGATATCCACTATTTAGAAATCAATATATAAAGAAAGTTGGTGAAACTGAACGAATGGCAAGTAGATTATCTATTGAAGAAGAACGTCTAAAAGTTGGGCAAGTGCGAACTATAAAATCCAACAACGGAAAGAAAATTGATTCTATTACTCTTCTATTAAGTAACAATGTTAAAGTTTTATTTGTCCCCAAAAATAATGGCACCTTAGAATTTACAATTTCAGATCCTAATATTGATATGTCAAATTTGGATTGTACAATTAGTGAAGAAGTATTGTATGATCTCACAATTCAGATAAAAAATGCGTACAACCAAGTAGTTTTAAATGAAAGAGAGGAAAAAGAAACATGAAATTAAAAGTAAATAAAACTATTGAAAACAATATTATTACTGTTGATATTAGTGTTGCAGAACTTGGCACGGCGACATCTACGGAAATTGAGGAAGCACAGGTATTAACAGATTTCCCTAGAAGCGTCAGGTTTAGCGATATTACATTTAAAGAAAATATGAAAATTGATGATACCACTGGCGATCCAGTTGTTACATCTGATCCAGTTGACAGTACAAACGTTGAAGAAGTGCAGATTGAGAATCTTATCAATAAGGAATACGCAATCAATCAGGATATGAATATTGTAATGACTTTCGATGTAACAAAGATTCCTTCCAGTGCACTTAATAATGTGTTTGACACAGTAGAAAAGTTAGGTAAGGCATATGCAGAACTGTTTTCTGTAAAGGTAAAAGAAGAAATTGGTAAGAAACTGACTGAACTAAGAAGTCTCAATACAAAATTTGAAGGTGAAACAGAGGTTGTTCTGTAATGGGAGGTATATAAATGGCTTATTCTGTACTTATTAGAGATAAAAAAGACAAGACAATTTATAGATTTCTTCAAGTAAAAGAAGAGACAATGGAAGAAATTTCTAAAGAGGTGGAAGATCCAGACACTCATGAAGTACGTACTGAAACGGAATTAGTTGGTACTGGAAAATTCCAAACTGTTTCATATAAAGAATCTGACAAAGAAAAATTTGAAGAAAAATGTATAGACCTCTTGAATACATATAACAGAACCGAAATCGTTCCTGTGGCTTTAGAGGAATATGATGTAGACCTGTTGTGGAATTCTGATAATATGTAAATTTGTGGGGTAGTTACACTGCCCTCCTATTTCGTGTTTGTGACGCAATTGGTAGCGCAATCGGCTTTTAATCGATAAGTTGCAGGTTCAAGCCCTGTCAGACACACTAAAATTTTGTATAATTTATTATTTTAAACACATACTATCCATGAGGTGAAAATATGGATAAGAAAACGCAGGAACTAATTCAAGAACAAAAGAATCATGATAAATTTAACAGTATAACCCAAAAAGTCACGCCTGAAAATCAGAATCAAACGCATAATTCCAGAAAAGAAGGTATACAGCAAATCAATCAAAAAAGATAGAGTCGCCAGTTTTGACGACTCTTTTTGTGTTAATTTTTCTTTTTCTGATACATTTCATTAATGGATTCAGCAAAAATGGAGCGTGAATGTTTATCAGGATTATTATTGCGATTTTTCTTATCAATATAATAATCTTGTAATTCTCCCCAGTAATCATTATCCTTTAACCAAGTGATTTTAATTTCTAAATTTTTGAACCCTTTGCCTTGATATTCCCAAGTGTAATTGTTATTCTTTTTGTTGAATCTTATGTATTGCTGTCTTCCATCTCCACAGTTATGAACGATGGCAAAATCGCAGCTATGCAAAATTTGAGAAGTAATTGTATTTACTTTTTTAATTGTCAATGCTCTAGTTGAATCTTCACAGTGTTTATATCCATATTGGGAAGCCACTTGATCTATTGCGTTTTTTATTATATGTCGAATTTCCACAGGATTATAATTTTCATTATCATCATTGATTTCCAAATCAAAATCGAAATCAAAACCTATGTTAGATTTTCTGTCATAAGTAATCATATTCTTGCTGGAACTACCCACAGGTCTAAATTGAAGAGTAAAGTATGGTCTTACTATGTCTTGTACTTCGTGGATAATTTGGATTAATTCGTTTTTAACTGGTTGTGCTAATGCTTGAGTTACATATACAAAGTCGTGCATTCTGGTATCCTCCTGTGAGTTAAATATAAATCATTATAGGATAACACAGATTTATATTTTGTCAAGAGGCAAATTTAAAATAAGCATTTCATTGGGTAAAATTAATAAGATTGAAATGTCCTATGAAACATCACGATTTAAAATATGCAGACATGCAAAATTAAATTGTGAATAGATAAATTTTAAGTACATATAATATTAACACTAACTCTTTATCTTGAGTTTTCTATATATTTATGATATTCTAATAAAGAAGACTTGAGAGGAGAGTGGAAAAGTTGGTAAATAAGTTGGAAAAATTAAGACAAACAGCCGTATCTGAATTATTAACTAAATTAGAACATAAACTTGATGCTGATGTTTTTACTTATTATGGTGAAATTGTAAATGGGGTAGAAAGAAATGTCAAAGATATTATTGAAGCTTTAGCAAAAGACCCTAATAAACATCGGTCAATCTATGTATTTCTTACTACTCCTGGTGGAAGTCTTCCGCCAGTTCAAAGAATGGTTGATATTTTACGTCACTTTTATGAAGAAGTCAATTTTATCGTTCCAGATTATGCTTATAGTGCTGGCACCATTTGGTGTATGAGTGGAGATAATATTTATATGAATTATTATTCTTCTCTTGGGCCAATTGACCCACAGGTACAAAGCAGAGATGGAAAGTTGGTTGCCGCTTTAGGTTATCTCGATAAAATTAATGAACTTTTAGAAAAAGCTAAAAATAATGAATTAACACAAGCAGAATTTCTTATTTTGAAGGATTTCGATCTTGCAGAATTACGTTCATATGAACAAGCAAAAGAATTAGCAGTAGATGTGCTCAAAAAGTGGCTAACAAAATATAAATTCAAGCAGTGGACAACTCATTCATCAGATGGTACTCTTGTTACAATTGAAGAAAAAGAGGAAAAAGCACTTGAAATTGCTAATAAACTAAGTGATAATAATTTATGGAAGTCTCATGGTAGACCTATTGGAATTCAAGTTTTAAGAGAAGAATTGAAATTGGAAATAATAGATTTCGAAGATGATACTGAGTTAAATGAAATCATTTGTGAATATTACGATGGATTAACTGAGTATATAAACAGTCACAATTTTAGTTTCTTTTTTCAGACGAGGTTATTTATATGAGTATAGTAAAAACAATTAAACAGATACCAAATGATATAGTTACCGTAGACGAGAACTTTCAAAAATTAAGCAGTGCCCTTAAAGAATACCATCAATTAGTTAAAGAAGGTAAATTAATTCCAAGGCAAAATAATATACAAAATATTTATACTGTTTATTCCATTAATAGTAATGTTTCAATGTAAATGAATCCTAATTTAAACATGTAAAAAGGTAACGGCTTATGTCGCTACCTTTTATGTTTTAAAAGAATTGTTTTATTGGCAAATAAAAGAAACGGCTTATTTTACCATTCCCATCTTTAATATTTTAATAATCAGCACCATGTTCTCTATTATATTCATATTCCCGTTCAAGTTCATAACAATTAGCAGTTACTGCGTCAATCACATGATCTATTTCATTACGATCAAGCGAATGACCTCTTTCAATACTTACAGGATTTAACCATACTTGAGCAACACGACTGCCATTTCTGGTAATATGACAATGAGGAGCTTCTCTTCTACAATCATCTTTCTTTTGATCTACTTCAATTTGAAGATTCCAATTGATACGAATTTTACCCATAGTTATATCCTCCTTGTGATTATATTATATAGTATATATCGGATTTTAATTAGAAAATATTAGCAAAATAAATATATTTCCTTCATATATCGTCTAACAGTAAGACATTCGACTTCCATTCGAATAATAAGAGTCCGATTCTCTCTATGTGTTTTCAGACAGTCATCATGGCTGTCTTTTTTAATTGAACAAATAATTTTGAAATGAAAGGATGGTGCTTATGGCACAAGCAAAATCTAATAAGAAATGTAGAAATAAATAATAACGACTATGAGAGGATCATTTTGTGTTCATTGCACAAATAGTTGTATCTGAGTAGGAGCAAATCGGAGTAGCTACCGATTTGAATGTGGTTTAACCTAACCCGCCACTCTCCTGCTCTTTTAATATTGTTGGGTTGGTGAAAGGGTAAGGTAAAGAATATATGGCGAGATTAAAAACAAATGAAGAGTTTGTAGAAGAATTAAAGCAAAAGCAACCTCATATAACTCTATTAGCAAAATATGTGAATAATACTGTAAAATTACCATTCAAGTGTAATATTGATAATTTTGAATGGGACTCATTACCAACACAGACATTAAAATGTGGATGTAAAGTATGTAACGGAGCATGGAAAACGACAGAAACTTTTATTAAAGAAGCAAAGGAAAAGAATAAAAAAGTTAAAGTCATTGGTGAATATAAAGGAGCTTATAAAAAAATATTATGTAAATGTTTAATATGTGGCGAAGAATATTATACAACACCAACTTGTATACTGCAAGGAAATGGTCATAATGCATGTTCTATGAAAGAAAGTGGACTTAAACATAGACGCACACATGAAGATTTTTGTGATTTAATTAAAAAGAAATATGATAATGAATATACAGTATTAGGTCAATATACAAAGGCATCTAATAAAATTTTAATGAAGCATCATTGTGGTTATGAATGGGAAGTTGTCGCAGATTCAATTCTAACTGGTCATTCTGGATGTCCAAAATGTTCTGGTGTTTATAGAATGGACAATTATGAATATATAGAAAAGCTTAAAAATATAAATCCAACAATTGTTCCATTAGAAGAATTTAAAGGAATTGATAAGAAAATTTTACATAAGTGTACTGTTTGTAATCATGAATGGAAGGTAATACCAGCTTCTCTTGTTAATTATAAAAGAGGATGTCCAATATGTAAAGGCGGAACAAATACAGTTATTGTTGGATTAAATGATATGTGGACTACTAATCCAGAATTAGCAAAATTATTATCGAATTCAAACGATGGGTATAAATATATGCAAGGTAGTAATAGTAAAGTTTCTTGGAAGTGTCCCGATTGTGGTAAAATTTCAAAACCAATGGTAATTTCTAAGGTTAAAAGCAGAGGATTTTTCTGTAAGGCTTGTTCACAAACCAGATCTTTGCCAAATAGAATTATGTACAATTTATTATCTGATATGGATATAAAATTTCAGGATGAGTTGTCTTTTGAGTGGTGTCGTTTTAAATTAAATGGTAAAAATAGAAAAGGTATATATGATTTCTATTTTGAATTAAATGATAATAAATATATTGTTGAGATGGATGGATATTTTCATGCTAATAACAATACAATGAATGGACAAACCACAAAAACTTCACAGAAAATTGATTTTATTAAAGATAAATTGGCTGAAGAACACGGAATAAAAGTTATTAGAATAGAATGTATCCCAAGCACTACTGAGATTATAAAGAAAAATATATTAACAAGTGATCTTTACAAAATATTAGACTTAACAAAAGTTAATTGGAATAAATGTTTTTATAATTCTGCAAGCCCGATTATAAAAGATGTTTGTAAAGACTTTAACAATGGAATTTGTATTTCTGATTTAGAAAGAAATTATAATAAAGATTTTGGAACTATTCAAAAGTTTTTGCTATATGGGAATAAAATTGGACTATGTCATTATACTTGTGATGGCAATCGCAGAAAAATTGTTTGTTTAAACGACAGTAAGATATTTCAGAGCATTAGCAAAGCAAGTAAATTTTATAATATACCAGAATGTTCAATCCAAAAATGTTGTAGCCAGAATAAAGAAAACGTATATGCTGGTAGGAAATTAGAGAATGACTATCCAATTCCATATATTTTCAAATATTATGAAGATTATACTAAAATGTCTGATTTAGAAATATTACAATATATACAAAAAGCAACTTTTGAAAGACATAAAAATAATATTGTAATATGTACAACTACAAATACCATATTTCCAAATACTATATACGCTAAAGAATGGTGTGGGAGTTCTATAACAGGAAATTTATATAATCCAAGTTTGGTTTCATATTCTGGAAAGCATCCTATAACAAATGAAAAGTTGAAATGGCTAAAATATAATGATTATTTAAAAAGCACTGCTTCTTCGGAAGGTTCTTTCTGAACTTTGGGTATGAAAGCACCGCAATTAAGCCGTCAGATAAGTGTTCTGACGGCTTAATTTATATCAGATCCATAAGGGTAAAATCTTTAGTTTTGATCAGAAAAGCGAGCTTGCA
>NZ_JANJZD010000068.1 GCF_024623325.1 Acetatifactor muris | reverse complement strand
ACTTTTGGACTTCATCTTCTTTTGCAGACTTATCCGTATTTCCCAGCCTTTTATGCGGTTCCTGTCCGTCGGACCAAGGGTTTGCTTACAGCTTCTTTCAGATTCCATCTCGCGGTGGACACCCTTGTTGTTCAGCTATGTGTTTCCTCGTTGCCCAGGCACACTCGGGACTTTCACCCGTTAGATTACTGCCCATGCTGGGCAAACAAAAGCAGGCGGTTTATTCCGCCTGCTTACATTGTCACTCTTTTCTCTGTTCAAACAGCCATGGATATAACTCTTTCTCCCTGTATGCCAACTCCCAGCTCTGATGTTTTTCCCCGGAGTATTCTGTGTAACGAATCTTTTCCGCTCCCGCTTCCTCAAGCGCCTTCACCATTTCCCGACTATATCTTACCGGAACGGTAGGGTCTTTTGCTCCGTGAAATATCCATATAGGCATTTCCTTTACGCTTTCCGCCTGCATGGGATCCCCGCAGCTGCAGATTGGCACCGCTGCCGCAAATATATCACTTTCACGATAAAGCAGATTCCACACCGCATGTCCTCCCATGGAAGCGCCCACAACATAAATTCTGTTCGGATCAATTGGGTATTCCGCTTCCAGCTCTGTTACCAGTCCTATAAGCGCATCCAACAGAGGCTCCTCTGTCTCCATTGAAAAAGCGCCCGGTTCTTCCAGTTTCTCAGACCATTTTTCCCCTTTCGGACACTGGGGGGCCACAACATAACAGGGATATTCCTTTCTGTTTTTTTCATTCAGCAAAGTATCTGTGACACTGTTTGCCTGAACCTGTCTTTCGTTGTCATCTCCTCTCTCCCCGCTGCCATGCAGGAATAATACAAGAGGATATTTTTCCTCATTTCCTTTCGGCTCATACAGCCGATAGGGAAGAACCGTACCATTATCATCCTGATACAGAAAAGCCTCCATGATATCGGTTCTGTCTCTGCTGGCAAATAAAGCATAATATCCGCCTTTTCCGGCTATCATGTAAAATGCTGTCGCCAGACCTGACACTATCAGAATGATAATACCTGACACTATGCATAAAATCTTCTTTCCTTTTTTCTTCATCATCATACCTCTCATTATAGTTTGATACTGTCCATCCAGTACCCATCAGGGGCGAAAAGCTTCCGCCCGCCGCATTACATCATTCAGAGTGCGGACCGTAAGCTGCTTTTTCAAATCTTCCAGATCAGAAATATGCCTGCAGCTGCCCTTATCTACTTTTATCACGCGACGTCCTCCAGGCGGAAGGTCAAAATAATTATCCGAAAAAATGCAGTCACCCTCCGATGTGTCGAATCCTGCCGCCCTGACAAGATGACGTGCAGCTGCCTCAATGACATAATCATCCCCAGTCTCTCTGATTTCCACGGAAAGTTCAGATTCCGGAAAGCAGAACTCTCTGGGCAGCACAAACAAAACTGTTCCGCTTTTCCGCTCTTCTCCCTGTTCCCATTCAAAAAACAAATATGCCTGTCTCTTTTCTTCCTCCTTTATTACCCCGGAATAGTCAAGCTGTACTACAGGTAAGCTCTCTCCTGCTTTCATCACAACAGTTTTTGCTCCCTCGTCCAGTATTTTCTCTCCCTTTCCGTACAGTTTCCAGTAAATCTTTCCGCTGCATTCCTGCTTTGTTTCATTGGATATCCACAGGGAAACTTCCTCCCCCTGCTCCAGCGCACTCACCAACACAGGCTCATAAAATCGTCGTATAAAGTATTGAAGTGCTTTCCATCTGCCGTAATAGTCAATTCCGGACCAGCTCACTACCGGCCAACAGTCATTGAGCTGCCACAGCATCATTCCTCTGCAGTACCCATTATCCCGTCTGAAGTGTTCCACCGAATACCGCATGATCTCCCCGGCCTGAAGCTGAGACAGAAAAATATAGTCATCAAAATTATCCGGAATATAATAATCCCGTTTCATATACAGTTCAATTGCCTCATTTCCGCCTGCACATTTCTGGTGGACATACATAACCGGTGTCCAGGGCATCCTGTCTTCCAGTTCCGTAAAGGAAGAAATGGTTTTCATGGAAGGATAGCTCTGAAATCCCATTTCCGTCACAAAGCGGCTGCGCATTGTCCGCATTTTCTGATAGGGTGCATTTCCGTTATACTGGAGATAATAGTGCAGATCTCCGTTCGCGGCATAGTCAGAAAATTTCTCTGCTCCCCCCGGTTCTTTCACAGATGGAGAAGAAGGAACATAATCTGTATCCGGCGCATAATAACGGCACAGTTTTGGTATCATATCCAGAAACAACGGTTCATAATTCGCCCAGAGAATTTTTCTCACAGCCTCCGGCAGAGGATCTTCTCCCGAACCAAACAGTTTCCGCAATTCTGTGGTCTCCGGATCTGTCGCACCGGTCACAGTATAGATACAGTCGATTTCGTTATTGCCGCAGAACAGACCGATACAGGCATGATGAGATATCCTTGCCAGATTATCCTCCAGTTCCTTCCGCACATTTTCCATGTATTCCGGAGATAACTGATAAAAAGAACAGGCAAACATAAGGTCCTGATATACCAGAATTCCCTTCTCGTCACACAAATCATAAAACTCTTCCGGGGGATAATAAGCACCTCCCCACACACGGATACTGTTCACATTGGAACGCAGGCAGTTTTCTATCATGTTCTGATACCTTCCGCGGTCCGTTCTCGTCACAACAGAATCCTCGATAATCATATTTTCTCCCCTGCAAAATACAGGTATATGATTTACTGTAAAAGAATACTTTGATCCATCTTCGTCGTCTGAACGGTCCAGTTCTATTTGCCGCAGGCCTGTTTTCTGTGTCCTGTGGTCCAGAACACAGTCTCCCGTCACCAGCTCAGTCAGCAGTGTATACAGCGGCTGTTCTCCATAGCCGGAAGGCCACCAAAGCCTGGGCTGTTCCACCTCAAAGCACACGGTATTTCCTGCCGGACATTCTTTTACTCCCAGTTTTTCCCCTTCCGGTCCGAACAGCGTCATTCGAAAAAACAGACCTTCTGTTCCCCTGCAGACAGGTTTCGCTTTTACCATCACCTTTTCATTCAGATGCTCCTGGCTGATGATTGTAGTGTCAATTCTTCCTTTTTCATAGCCTTCAATTCTGATGTCCCTCCATATTCCTGAATCCGGAAGAGATAATCCCCAGTCCCAGCCAAACATGCAGGCAGCCTTTCTCAGCACGGTATATGGCTTCCCAATTTTCGGAGCATGCTCTTTCAGATAAGCGGAGGGATCACGGAAAAGAATCTCTATTTTGTTCTCTCCTGACCTTATATATGGCTTCACATCAAACCTCCAGTTTCGATGCATATTATCTGCATTACCCACAGGCATTCCGTTCAAGCGGACTTCCGCCAGCGTATCCAGTCCACTGCAGCAAAGCTCTATAAATTCCTGCACCAGAAGTTTCTTATCCGCCTGAAAGCTTCTCTCGAAAACATAATCCCGCTCCAGTATTTCCTGTATTTTTCTCTCGTTGTCTCTCCAGAAAGGATCCGGTATTCCTCCCTGTTCCAGCAGTGTGGAGGTCACAGTTCCCGGTACTGTCGCGTTCCAGCTTTCCTCATGCCCTGCCGCATACATTTTCCAAATGCCGTTTAAGTTCAACAGTATCATAGTCTTTTCTCCCTTCAGAACTTATTCTGGAATGCGGCATATGCCTCTTCTCTGGAAATTTCGCCATTATTACAGCGAATCATCAGAGCCACATCCTGATCCCGCAGCCGGTAGCTCATCAGCATGATAACGAGGGCCAGAATTCCTCCCACCAGCGGTGCGATTCCAAACAGAGCCCAAAGTCCTTTAATCGTACTGACTCCCTGCACCACGCCCTCTCCTTCCACAAAACCCACCGCCGCCACGCCAAACATGCCAAGCGCGCCTGTCAGCGCCACTACAATTTTGTTGGTAAAAGCCTTTGTGGCAAATGCAATTCCCTGATTTCTCTCTCCGTTGCAGAATTGGCCATATTCCACACAGTCAGCTACAAACATAATCGCGGTCACAGCGCAGATTCCCGAAAACAGGCTTTTCCCCGCAAAAAGCACTAACAACAATATCACATTGTCATAACCTACAAAATACATGATCGCCGTCAATACCATCGCGATAACTCTTGTCACTATATTCAGCTTAAATTTCTCCACTCTGCTGATCATTTTCGGAATCAGCAGCGCCACCGCCAGCACAGGCAGTGCGGAAGCCAAAGTCAGCAGCGTAATATAGGATTCGCTGCCCAGACAATGGATTGCCACATAGGCCAGCAGTGTATTGCTGAAATCTGTCAGAGCACTGACAATGGAAACCAGGGTGAAAATCAGCAGATATTTATTATGTACCAGACTCATGAAAATTTCTCTTATGGAAACTTCTTTTTCCGCATTTCCTCCATACCGTTCCTTTGCTTTGCCAGGCAGCATCATCATTGTAAGCAGACAGAGGCCTCCTAAAATCAAAATGGTCAGAGGCCAGCCTATGGCAGGATAAAGCATCGGAACCAGGACAGCCACCAGAATCCCGCCCAGATACACGCAAAAGGAATTCAGAGAATACAATTTATTCCTTTCTTCCTGATTTTCCGTCATTGCCGTAACAATGGCGTTCATCGGAACATCATACATGGTATAGGCGGTATCCCACAGAATATAAGCCACGGCTGACCATATAACCTTAACCTGGATGGAAGCACCCGAGGGTATGATGAACAGCAAAATTGTAGTTAAGGGAATTGTCAGTCCCGCTATACGCAGCCACGGTCTGTATTTACCACCCTTCAGATTCACTTTATCCACCATAACGCCAAAGACCGGATCATTAATGGCATCCCAGACCTTTGCAAAAACAAAAATCATTCCTACCATAGCAGCCGGAATTCCCAGATTCGTCATAAAAAGCTGCAGAAAACTCATAATAACATAATAGGACAAAATAGCGCCAAAAGCATACATTCCATAACTGACCCGTTCTCCCTTTGTTGTTGTAAATTGTTTTTTACCCATTCGCTCTGCTCCTTTACCCGCAAGATAGTTTCCCGGTCAACTGACACACTGTAACCGTCCAACACGCTTACTGTTACCATACATTTGGAAATTATGTACATATTTCTATTCTGTTCTTGTATTTTATCATCATTTTTGATATGCTAATAATACAAACATCATATAAATAGTATAAAGGTATGATACTTATGTCTAAAAACAAAGAAATGAATCAGTTTGTCCGGGACTCTATTCTCAGCGGTTACCGCCATCATTCATTTTCCGTGGAGCGTGAGTTGTCGGATTTTTATCTGAAAGGACACGGAGACAGCTCTCTGGAAAACATTCTGCATCTGGACACATATGCGGAAATTCTGGCTTCTGACAGGATACGTGCCCTGAAAAACACTCTCATCTGTCTGATTACGGTCATTAGCCGTTCTTCCATTCGAAACGGAGCCGATTCAGAAATCAGTTTCTCCATGAGTGATTTTTTTATCAATGAAGTGGAAAAGCAAAAATCAGAAGAAGATCTGCAGATTCTGCTGAAAGAAATTCTGAAGCGTTTCCGGGAACTGGTAGATGAAACACAACATCAAAAAAATCCATATCCTGTGGCAAAGGCCATCCAGTACATCAATGCCCATCTCTATGGCAGCTGTACGGTGGAAGGCACCGCCGGATTTACCGGCTGCAACCCTAAATATCTCGCCGCTCTTTTCCGTCGCGAACTGGGACTGAGCCCCAGAGAATACATTCGACGTGAAAAAATGAAAAAGGCGCTGACGCTCCTGGTTCATGACCGTCTGTCAGTAAACGAGACCGCCGATATTCTCGGATACTGTAATGCCTCTCATTTTATCAAAGAGTTTAAACGCTTTTATGGAAAAACACCCCGGAAGTATATATCATAGGAACGGTTATTACAGGAATCGCTTCGCGGCATGATTCCGACAAAAAGATGCCCTCGGCACCGTTCTGATTCCATGCCCATCTGACGATGGACTTTTTTATAAAAAAATGCCATGGCTGTTCGCCATGGCATTTGGGGGATTCTGATGTCAATTCCAATGCTGTCACGTCCCTATTCCCCGTCCGGCTCCGACAGAGCCTTCTCGTAGCTCTCCAGAATCACTTTCTGGATTGCGTCTCTGGTAGAGGAATTGATGGGGTGGGCAATATCCTTATATTCCCCATCAGCCGTCCTCTTGCTGGGCATTGCGATGAATAAGCCCTTGTCTCCTTCGATTACCTTAATGTCATGCACTACAAATTCCTCGTCCAAGGTAATGGATACAACTGCCTTCATCCTGCCATCCTTCGCAATTTTGCGCACGCGAACGTCTGTAACCTGCATCTGCAAAACCCCCTTAATCAGGAATCCAGGACCACTTTTGTTACATTGTATATCTCTCATTCCGCTCCACAACAATGCGGATATGACCCTCCTCACCCACATAACGCGAATTTGCACGCAGCGTACTCCGACTTTCCACAATGCAATTCTCGATGCAGGTGTTGTCACCGATATACACATCATTCAAAATTATGGAATTTTTGATGACACAATTGTTTCCTATGTAGCTTTTTTTAAATATAACGGAATTCTCCACCACACCGTTTACAATGCAGCCGCTGGAAATCAGACTGTTTCTCACGCTGGCTCCCACATTGTATTTTGCCGGTGCAAGATCATCCACTCTGGAATAAATATCCGGATATTGTTTGAAAAAGTAATTCCTCACCTCCGCTTTGAGAAAATCCATATTGGTGCCGAAATAATCCTCTATAGAGGCAATATTTCGCCAATATTCCCGCATTTTGTATCCGAAGATACGTTTTACCTCCTTATAACGAATCAAAATATCTCTTACAAAATCATATCTGTCCTCCTCCGCACATTTTTCAACCATTTCTATCAGCTGCCGACGGCGCAGAATATAGATTCCGCAGGAAATCACACTTGATTTTGCCTGAAGCGGTTTCTCCTCGAATTCCTCGATCCGGCACTCCTCATTCATGCGGACTGTTCCGAATCGTTCCAGATTCACCCCCGGCTCCATATCCCGGCAAACCACAGTAATGTCAGCTTTTCTCTCTATATGAAATTCCAGAACCTTACTGAAATCCAGTTTATACACCCCGTCCCCGGAAGTGAGCACCACATAAGGCTCATGGCTGCTTTTCAGGAAGGCAAGATTCTGATAAATGGCGTCCGCCGTTCCTCTGTACCAGTTACTGTTCTCTGCGGTAACCACCGGAGTAAAGGTATAAAGACCGCCCTGCTTGCGTCCGAAATCCCACCATTTGGAAGAACTCAGATGCTCATGCAGGCTGCTGGCATTATACTGGGTCAGCACAGCCACCTTCTGAATATGCGAATTGGACATATTGCTCAGGGTAAAGTCAATGCTGCGATAGCTTCCGGCAACAGGCATTGCACAGACAGCCCTCTTTTGGGACAGTTCTTTCATCCGGCGGTTATTTCCGCCTGCCAGGATAATCCCGATTGCTCTCATTGATGTTCACCTGCCTTAATCAAAGTTCTGCCGGCGGGCAGACAGAAATTCTCGTAGTCCACACTGGTTGTTATTCCGAAAATCACGGAATTCTTCCCCACGCTGATGCCGTTGGGAATCACGCTTCTCTCACCTACCGTGGCAATTCCGTGATTATAAATGTGCGGCGCCACATCATTCTCCGCCTCTTCCCCCACGCCAAGCCGCACCTGGTCTCCTATTCGTACATCCTCTGCCACTATCGCCTTGTACAGTTCACATCCGTTTCCGATCTGTGTGCGATTCATAATAATGGAATCCCGTATCACAGTGTCACTGCCTATGGTGACTCCGCAGCCGATAACGGAATTATAGACTTTGCCATAAATATCCGTTCCCTCGCCGATAATGCTCCTCTCCACCACACTGTCCGGGGCAAAGTACTGGGGCGGCTGAATTTCGCTTTTGGTATATACTTTCCAGTATTCCTCATATAGGTTAAATTCAGGAACGATATCGATCAGCTCCATATTGGCTTCCCAGTAAGACTGCAGCGTTCCCACATCCTTCCAGTAACCGGTAAATTCATAGGCAGACATGGGCGCTCCCTTTTGGTGACAATAAGGAATCACATGCTTTCCAAAATCCAGCGCCGGCTGCCCGGCCATGGCAATCAGGGCCTTTTTCAGAGTCTTCCAGTTGAAAATATAAATTCCCATGCTGGCCAGATTACTCTGGGGATGCTCCGGCTTTTCCTCAAATTTAGTGATTCTGTGCCGGTCATCCGCTGTCATAATGCCGAAACGGCCGGCTTCTTCCAGAGGTACCGGCATCACGGCAATGGTCACCTCCGCGTGATTGGCTTTGTGAAAATCCAGCATGATCTCATAATCCATCTTGTAAATATGATCCCCGGAAAGAATCAGCACGTAATCCGGATGATAGCTCTCCATATACTCCAGATTCTGGTAAATGGCATTGGCAGTTCCCGTATACCATTCACTGTTGGAAAGCTTCTCATAGGGCGGCAGTACAGTAACCCCGCCAATATTCCGATCCAGGTCCCAGGGAATACCGATTCCGATATGGCTGTTCAGCCTCAGGGGCTGATACTGTGTCAGAACTCCCACCGTATCCACGCCGGAATTGATGCAATTGGACAATGGAAAATCAATAATGCGGTACTTTCCCCCAAATGCCACGGCAGGTTTTGCTACTTTTGCCGTAAGTACACCCAGTCGACTGCCCTGTCCGCCTGCCAGCAGCATGGCAATCATCTCTTTTTTAATCATAACACCTCCCAATCCAGCTCAAGTTATCCTTTACCCGGGTTGTTTTCACCTGTTTCCCGAACAATTTTCTATCCGTCTGAATATCATATTGTAAATTGCCCTGTAATTCATATGGATGGCCATCTGTCTCCTGTCCTGAACAGCCCTTTGATTATATAGTTCGCGAAATGGTTTCTTTAATGAGGTCATTATATCATACCTTACCTTAAAAGGGAATATTTAATGTCGAAAAATTTACTTTGGCGCTCCGATTTTGTATTAAAATTTTATATATTTTTTCTAAATAAGGAAGAATATTTGTGTATTTATTCCAAAGGCACCTTTTACAAAAGCTGTATTTTCCTGTTCCCTTTCGCATTTCATTCACAGAAATCTGGGGTTCCTGCAAGGACCAATAAGGGCCTGCCGCCTGGGCCAGGGGGCCCGCAAGGACCAACAGGGGCTTTCCGCTAGGGCCAGGGGTAACGCAAGGACCAACAGGGGCTTTCCGCTAGGGCCAGGGGCCCGCAAGGACCAACAGGGGCTTTCCGCTAGGGCCAGGGGCCCGCAAGGACCAACAGGGGCTTTCCGCTAGGGCCAGGGGCCCGCAAGGACCAACAGGGGCTTTCCGCTAGGGCCAGGGGCCCGCAAGG
>NZ_JANJZD010000067.1 GCF_024623325.1 Acetatifactor muris | reverse complement strand
AGAGCGTAATACAACAGCAGCAAAGGTTGACTGGCATTTTAGGACAGGTGATGCCAGAATAAAGCTCAAGTCTTTATACCCCAGCTTTACTGCCGCCTCTTAAAAGGCGGTAGTAAGGTTAAATATCATCATGTCAGTACACTAGTATTTGAAAAATATGAGGATAATAAATATCTCCTTGTTCTGGTCTTGTTCTTAAATAATCAAGATCATATCTTATGCCAAGTTCAAATGACTTAAATACTGTGTCAAACGAAATGATAGAAGGATTATTTGTAAATTTTGCAACATATTCGTTACCAATATTTGATATCTCTGAAAGCTTCTTATATTTATTCCCTTGTGCTAAAGCAATCCAAGGATAATAACCATCTGAAAAATCAATATTTCTTTTAATAGAAGATGGCAAATTGGTTATAAAAGTAAATATGAATTCTAATTCTTTGATATTCTGAACATCTTCTTTTGGTATATCTATGTCATTATTTTTAAAAATTTTTAGTAAATAGTTAGCTAAATGTTTTCCGCTTGCAAATTCCAACAATTCATCATCCTTTCTGTTTTTCTAAATATCTTACTTTTCCAGGAACATCATTTCTGTTGTAAACTTTTTTCCCATAAATTCTTTCTAGTTCTAT
Source organism: Acetatifactor muris (assembly GCF_024623325.1). Lineage (GTDB taxonomy): Bacteria > Bacillota > Clostridia > Lachnospirales > Lachnospiraceae > Acetatifactor > Acetatifactor muris. The sequence goes on along the minus strand of NZ_JANJZD010000067.1, from coordinate 10,994 downwards.
TAAGATTGCATCTCCATTTAGTTCTTCTACATCTAAAGCAAAAACATTTCGTGTAGGAACATATATATTTTCTTCTTCTGTATTTTCTACAAACATGTCAGTTCTTATATAAATCATTTTCATTTCTGCCAATAAAGAAATTGCGTTCTCAATAGTGGTAAAAGAAGATATACCTATTCCCTTTTTTATTTGCTGTTTAGAAGGAAATGATATTCTCGGTGGTGAAATAGTATCACTAGGGTAATCCATAATGTATTGTTTAATAAACAAATATACGCCAACCAAAACAGACTTATTTATTTTGCTATTAGAATTAGATATTTTTTCATACTCTGAAATACTAAACTGTACAAAATTATCTTTTGTATAAAAAATATTTTTCTTTTCTGAAAGTTGTAGACTAAACATTTCTGTTGGATTTATAGTAAAAATATCTACATTACAAGTCACATAACCATTATTTATTAGTTCTGTTTTTATAATTTCTCTAAAGTCAGAATAAATTGACTTGTTATGTGATCTTGTAGAATATCCACATTCTTCTAAAAGATTATTGAGTGTGAGATAAACTTCACCAAATGTTTGCAAATGTTTACGCAAATACATAATTACAAGATAATATTTAAGTCCTGATACACCCTTATGATTCTTAAAATCTTTTTTGGAAAATCCAACGGTTATATTTTGTTTTTCTCCATTTGGAATAAAAATTGTTTCGTTAATGTATTTTTCCTCCTTAAGTTTTGTCAATGGGAAAGTTTTCCCATAAAAATTACAACTTAGTAACATGAATGGGAAAATTCCCCCATTATACTTTTTATTTAATGGGAAAATTCCCCCAAATAATGGGATATAGTAAAAAGCATAAAAAATTAAGTAAAAAAGCATAATAATATAAAAAAGGATAAGACATTCGTAATTTCTGCTATCGCATAAATTACTTAGTATAAAACTTTTTGATTGTTGATTGTTAATGGTTGGTATAATAGTAGTTGTAGTGGTATATTATCTATTTCTCTATTCAGTTTATTATTTACAACGTAAGTTATTGGTAGTATGATGTTTTTAAAATATAAGGTGGTATATATCATGGAATTATCAACTTCTGACATTATTCAAATAATTGGTATTATGGTTGCTATAATTACAGGAATATCTTCAATTGTTATTTCTGTAATTACTTTGCGTCAAAACTCAAAAATAGTAAAAGAAAGTAATAAAGCACAGATTGAAATATTCCCATATAAGGTTTATGGTGATATGTTCCCAAGAATTAGAATCCAAAATTTTGGATTAACAACTGGAACAATATTGGATATTAAAACCATTCCTGAAATGCCAATAGATCATATGGTTATAAATCCTTTTGAATTTTATAAACATTTATCGTTGGCACCAAACCAATCGTTTACTACTATATTTTGCAAAAATGATTCAAACGAAGCAGAAGTCCCGATTGAAAAATTTGATATAGTAATTACATATAAAACATTAAATGATACTGTAAAATCTACATTCCATATAAATTACAAATTTTTAAATGGGTACATGGAAAGCAAATCTCAATCAAGGACTACTGAAAGTGCGCTTGATAAAATCAATCAAAGTATTCAAGGACTTCAGCAAAAATAGCTGTTAAGTCCTTTTTGATTTCTGCTTTATCTGCTTTAAAGGCATCTATATCTACAGTTGCACTAATTCCGTGAGACATAATCTTTCCATTACCATTTATAATAGTTAGTTTTTCAAATGAAGATTTCTGAGGTATAATTTTAGGGTTTGTCATAGTTTATTTCTCCTTCAGTTTTGAGCGTTATATGTGTTTGGCTATTACTTCTACATTCTGATTTTAATAATGTTATAAATTTTAAATCTGTATTTTGAGTCAGTAGGAGAGTACATGTCCAATAAATAATAAAATATACCTCCATATGTAAATGATGTAATTCCGAGTTCTGGAAAGAATGATATAGGATGTTTATTATTTCTCTGTTTGAACTGATAAGATTTGTAAGTTTTGAATATTAGACATAAAAATAAGACAGATGATTTCTCACCTGCCTTATAAAAAGTATATGACTTTAAAAATATTTATGGGTTTAACCAATTACTTTCTGGTTTTGCTATGAGTCTTGCGTTATTATAGGCCATATCTAATGTCAGACATGTATGTCCACGATATACATTATTAGTTTTTGTTACTACTAAAGCTAAATCTGGTATGTTATCATCCGCTAAACAAAGGGGCAGTAATAATTGTATTTTACCTTCATAATATTGAGGGATTGCTAATTTATAGTTAGCAGATACTTTTTTCTTCATTTTATTTATTGCACCATCAAGTGTAATAACAATATTCTTACTTTCAAGTACCTCTTTAGGAATTCTTTTCTGATTTTCCTTGTCCTCTAATATATGAGGATAATGAACATCTATTGCATAATGCCAATCAAATAATAACAAATCTGGATTTTCAAAATAGTTTGCTCTTTCTGGACGATCAGTTATTCCAATACCACCCAATTCATATGCAGTAAGAAATGATATTTCTGATCCTGACTGATAAGCATATATTGGTTCATAATACTTTGTGAATAATCCTGTATTAAACAGAGCATAGCTTGTCCCAATAATAATTTTCTTTTCATCAGTAAGTTTATCATATGTTTTTACTATGTAATTTGTAAGTATTCCATTATTAGGATAAGTCTCATTTGACCAATTTTCTGTATCTGCCTTCTTAGATAATTCTTCTGTGTAATTATTCCAGTTTACTTTAAAGAAAGCCATATCTTGATTCTCCTTTGTACTTGATGAAATTATTGTATCATAATCTTTAGGAGGTTCACAATCTCTTTCCACTGAAAAAATAGGAGTATATGGAGAGATGATATAGCCTTGAAATTTTTCTTTGTAATAATCCTTCCAATGCTTTGTAGCGTAATCATCATATTGTGAGTAGGTAGGATTCTGAAAATCATATAATTTGATTTTTGCATTTTGAATGGCTTCTTGATCTGAATTGGCAAATACACATATCCAATCCCATTTGTTTTCGGTTCTGTGCTCAACTTGCATCTGGTATTTGTTCATAAAATAACCTCCGTTGGTAAATATATTTTTTGTTACAAGGTATATTTCTCTATCTGTGTTGGTAAATTTATTATATAAATGATGTGATGAGCATGTAATATTTTTATGAGTTCGGTGAGAGAGTGGGTTTAATAGGTTAATAGAGTGTAAAAGTATTGATTTTATTGGACATATTGAAGATTCGCAAGACACTTTATCTGTGATTTTATAGAATGTTTTCCTTACTATAAATGAGATTTTGAGGTGTGTTCGAGAATATGTTGATTTTTCTGGTGATTTTGGTGATTTGAGAGTAGTTTTGGCAATTTTGAAGATTGTAAAAATGATGAAAAGCTAGAAAAATCAAGGGTCTACCGAATCGTTCCCCGAACTAATTTTGTTGTATTTTTGGATTTTTAAGGTGAGGTATGGATGGATCAGATACCAGGCTCCTGGCGTTTGCTTATCTGAATTAAAATGTAAACGTACCCCCCCATATATAAACATGCGGTAATAGTATAGTATTACAGTATGTTTTAAGTTGTGAATAGTCCATTTCTGCAACCTTAAAAACAAACCATGTTAAATAAATATGCGCGATATAATGAATGGTAGTTGGCTATAATGCGACATGTCTAACAATTATATCTGTAGTGGTTCGATACAAATTTAATATGTCGAGACTCGACGTATCGTCAATCGACATATCAAGCATCGACATGCCACCTTACTTCTCATTCTTATCCCGATCAATCAGCACACATACTCATTAAAACTTTTATACCCTTTACCAGTGAACCATCTTTCTATTGATTCTCTTTTATCAATCTCAATAAAGACATTGTATAAGTTATTCAACAAAAATAGCTTATGAATTATATTGCAATCCATAAGCTATTATAAACTATGTATAAGCTATTTTCAATTAAAAGAACTTATCAACCAATACTTTAATAATTGCTTTCTTTAACTCATTTGTATACTCTGACAAGTCAACCTCAATTGCACAATCCCACTGCTCCATCATTCTATTATCCGTATCATGAAACCCAATACAGATTGTATATGTGATTGGCTCACCAGCTTTTAACACTACTCTTAAGTATGTAAAATCCATAACAACCGGCTTGTCACTCCATACCGTAGACAGATTGTAGTCACGTTCTTTATTGTCGGCTTCTCTTTCCTCTGTATACCTAACCTTTGCTATCTCAATAGCCTTTTCAACCTCAGCTTTCAGATTGTCAGACATATCGCAAATATCAATAGATACTTCTATATAGTCTTCGTCAAAAGTCAAGTTTCCTAATTCCAGAATACCGATATTAGTTGTTTCTGTTCTTGCTTTCCATTTCATCATAATAAAAACCGTCCTTTCTTTTTTGGTCGGCATATGCTATAATGAAATTGCACAGCCGACATACTGATTGATATTTAGTTGTCAACGTGCAATTTGCGAATAGGTAAAAGTGACTTTTGTACGGGGACTTACAAGGTTTTCACCTATGCCCCGTTCCGATTAGTTGTTAGGATTAGCTTCTATGGCTTCTTGTTCTGTTGCGTACTCGATGCCGTCCGCTTTTCCTATGTAACCAAAATCGGTATACATTGCGTCACCCCCCTATTCAGTTATTTAAGATATTGCAAGGTATCTAAGTTGACCGCTTGTGCCTTGCTTTATCTTATGTATTTATATTACTATATATAGTACGTTTTTGCAATGGTAAATATTGCTAAAGATAGTACGTTTTATTTGTAAAATATTATTAAAGATAGTACGAAAATTATCATTGACTTTCTTTTGATTTCTTACTATAATTAGTAAGAAAGACATTACTATATATAGAAAGAAGGAAAGCTATGTCAAATAAAACCGCCGAACCTGTATATATTAGTTTTAAAAAACTTGAAAAGTTACTAAATGATAAAGGTAAAAAATGGCAATATTTGCGCGATTCTGGTATCAGCCCGGGCATTGTTGCTAAAATGAAAGATAAATCAGGACATACCGACACAAGAACCATACAAAAAGTATGTATGTTATTGAACTGTCAACCTGGCGATATTATGGAATATATACCAGACGGAACACAAACGGATCACGAATAGAACTACACCAAAAACAAGCCTACACCTTTACACGGTGCAAGGCTTTTTCTTTTGATCTGAATGTCCTATATATTTTAAGCAACGGAGAGAGCTGACGAAACGCCCACTACAGGGCGTCGGGATAAGTGCATAATCCTATACACGGTACTTTGATAATTGAATAAAGGCTTTACACTTTAGGCATAGATTGCTATAATGGTTGTAGATACAAGTTAACAATGCTTCTCAGAAAGTAGGTGGTCATATGCCAAGTGGTATTGAGGTAACAAAGCAAGCTCTTGATGATTTCGCAAAAATTCAACGCCATATGCTGATAGCAAAAGAAGAAGGGGCAACAAAAACTTATGCAAGTCTTAAAAAAGAATATTTAACCATCAAAGCATTATTAAATGTTTCTGGGGTGAATCTTACGGACATTGACGAAATAAAGGAATAGCGTTTCTACAATTGAATAGCAGCCGCAAACAAGGTGTAAAGTCTTTATTGAATTATCAAGATGATTCAGGCTTTACACCTCTTTAATTTTGGTTTACATGCTCTAAGCGTACCTTGAAAAGTCAATACTTTATTCCTGTTTATGCTCTACTTGATTGTCTGGTATATGCTCCATTATATCACCTGGCTGACAATGTAATTCATTACATATTTTGTCTATTACTTCCAGACTAACATATTCATGTTTAGATAGTTTGGCAATAGTAGCAGACGATATATTTATACGTTGTCTTAGTTCTTCTTTACCAATTTGACGACGGTTAAGTAAGTCTAGTAACCTATAATATTTAATCATTTTATCATTCCTTTTATGCTTGTTTTGGTGATTGATAGTATAGCACATTACAAAATAAAAGTAAATAAATCTTTAAGAATATGAAGAAAAGTATTGACAAGTAAAGATAAAATTGTTACAATATCTTTAGAAAGTTAAAGGCGTGGTAAACAAAAATAAAGAAATACGGCCCCATGATACCAATAAGCAAGCCTTCCCGTGGCGGTATCGTAAGTAGGCAAAAGCTGAAACTAATTGCTTTTACTGGTAAAGACACCAGTTACAATCACCACAAAGAACGGATACACCCACGACAAAATAGCTGAGAAAGTCGCCAAACCTTCCCAGCTATCAGGAATATAGAAGCGAAAGTTCTATACTCACTCTGAACAAGTCGAGTATATCCGATTCAGGAAGGTATTTCAAGAGTTTTTGCTCACTAATTCCAAAAAGTTTTAAGATTGTACCTTGACAACTGAAGAAGTGGATATAATAGAATGTAGTAATCTAAGGGAAAATCTGGTATACTGTATTTATCAAATATGAAAGTGAGGTATTCCGCATGAATAACCTACAATTAACTGATATGGCTGGAGCCTATATTGAACATTCAGATGTTATCATGAATTTTTCTGCAATAGTTCATCGACAGATAAAAACAAATACCTGTAAAGTTTATCCAGATAATGTGCAATACAAATGGGTAGCTGACGGAGAAGAAAAAACGGTTATTCCAGACGCAACTATTAATTGTAGGGTACATGCCAAAAAAGGCAACTCGTTTTTTGATATCCCCCGTTTTGTGATGGAAGTCTTGTCAGATTTAACAAGAAAATATGACCGTGGCGAAAAGATGGATATCTACCGTAAAATGGAAATCGATGAATATTGGATTGTTGACTGGGAAAAAAGAGAAGTAGAAATTTACAATCTTGACTATGACGAGAATCAGGAACCGCAATATCATCTTTTCAAGACTGTAAACAGGGAAAACAAAAACGAACTAGAAATTGTGCATTTTCCGAATATTAAGATACCATTTGACGAAATGTTTGATATTTAGGTAGGTGGCTACATGGTGATAAAAACGAATCAGGAACTTGCACAGGCAGTAAATGGGGCTATTGCTGAATCTGGTATTAAAAAATATTCTATAGCTGAAAAAATGGGAATAAGCAGACAGGCATTTACAAATTTTATGAATAAATCAAATTTCAGTATTGACGATGCAAATAAGATTCTTTCCATAATAGGATATGAAACAGAAACAAAAATTCATAAAAAAGATGAATAAATTCATAAAAACAGTTGACAAGCTTCCCGATACATGATATACTATAATCAGGTTAAGGGAAGTAAGAGAAAACAAAAGGACTGAATCACCGACTACCAATCACCGATTCAGTCCAGAGCATCAAATAAGTTTTCACTTACCATTGATATATTCTATTATATCCATTTCTTTAGAAAAGTCAATGAAAAATCCCAAAACAAATTGTACCTTGACAAACCTAACATAAAGCGGATACAAACAACGCATGAACGGTTAACATAAAAGGTAATCATGAAATTGACATTAATATGCCCATGTGGGGCGGTGAATAAAGTAATGGTTAAAGTGATCTGCCGGAAAAGATCACTGGGTCGTTGCAAACCATCGTTATAAGAATATGAAACGGCGAAAAGACAACAGGCAAGAATCATGTCTAAGGGCTGAAATTGCCCGATTCCACCGCTAATTTTACAAACGGATTGTAATTAAGAAAAAGCGGGATAACAAATACATAAGAATCTTTAGAGAGTGTCAAGAGAACGTCAAGCAACTTTTGGCACTCTTTTAAATATCAATAGAGAAATAAGTATTACAACCTGTGTGGGCTACCAATTATATAAGTCATAAGTTGCGTATACATCATAATATGATTGAGTGCTACTTATATAAAGGTAATAAGTGCATATACCAGGCGCAAGGAAAAGTGTAACCCCGTGAAGATGGTTTTCTGTTATTGGGAGATACTCACGTAGAAAAAACAGGTAGTTAATAACCGCAAGATAAGGGCGTTAAACTTTCAGTGCTCAAGATCAGCAATGCACTTTAAATATTGTGCTGGCGTTGTGTGAAAGCAGGTATCACACTTACAATGATTACCGCCGTTGGGCATTGACGATAATAGAGATGTCTGAAAAATGGAAGGTTAAAAGGCCAAGGAATACTTCAGAGTAACGATAACTTGGACAGGCGAACCCCTGATAAGGAAGAAGGCTTATTAGTTGTAAACTTAAAAAGCTGCTGTCTGGATGTCTGACATATACGGCATATAGTTTTAGTATTTATCCTGTCCCACAAAAACAGAATCAAACGTGAGGCGATGCGGAAAGTTGGCAAACCAACGGGTAACAACCGCGACATAGCCATTAATACTGGATGCATTTAGCCATATCGCAAATTTTATATTTGCGGTTTTAATCCCTTGAAAAGTCTCTTTTGTGGGCATGGATAAGTAATAAAATATTGACATTATGGCATATATGCCATATAATAAGTATAGAAATAGAATTGTGGAGAAAATACAAATGGATAAATTTGAGGTTGAGTTTTACACAAAAAGCAATGGTGAAAAACCTGCAAAAGAGTTTATTTTTAGTTTAGATACAAAGATGAAAGCAAAAATACTAGGAATAATTGATGTATTAGAAGAATACGGTACTCAATTAAGAGAACCATATAGCAAACATTTGGACGATGGGATATTTGAAATTCGTGGTAAAGTCGGTACAGATATTACAAGGGTATTATATTTCTTTTATTATGGGAAAAGAATTATATTAACAAATGGTTTCATAAAAAAGACACAGCAAACACCCAAAAATGAAATTAAGTTAGCCAAGGCATATAGAAAAGATTTTCTTGAAAGGATGAAAAATAATGAGTGAATTTAATGATTTCTTAAATGAGCAGTTACAAGATCCAGAGTTTAGAAAAGAATGGGAAGATATACAGCCTGAAATGGACGTGATTCGTGCAATGATGGAGGCTCGAATTTCTCAAAATCTTACACAAAAAGAACTTGCTGAACGTACTGGAATAGATCAGGCAGACATAAGTAAATTAGAGAATGGCACAAGAAATCCTTCTTTAAAGTTATTAAAACGGCTTGCGGATGGTATGGGTATGACTTTAAAAATTGAGTTTGTGCCAAAAGAAATTGCTAAAAACTAATTATGCTTGTTCTATAAAATAGGAATAATTAATATGGGTAATTATAAAACCTTTGATAAAATGTTCAACGATGATAAAATTGTATCTCCAGAAGACCGGGAACAGATCAATTTTCAAGTTTCCTTAATCGGCAAAATGATTAAAGCAAGAGAAAAGAAAGGATTTTCACAGCGTGATCTTGCAACATTAAGCGGAGTAAAACAATCTGTTATTGCAAGATTGGAAAGTATGAAATCAACGCCACAGATTGACACATTATTAAAAATACTTGCTCCGTTAGGGTATACACTTTCAATTACTCCGATTGAGAATAAACAGTAAATAGGACATAAGACAGTATAAAAGGATTGGTTTTCCAGTCCTTTTGTTTTTGAAAATATCTAAAAAACATTTATAAAAATAGTTGACAAAATAGTTTTAAGCATCTATAATAATAAATGTAAGGAGGGAAGCGAATGGCAGCAAGAAAACCTTTCGGAACTCCTGTTGATGAAGATTTGAAAAATGATTTTAAAGCTGAATGCAAAAAACAAGGATTTGAGATGAACGAAGCAATAGAAATCTTAATGACTGGATTTGTAAAAGGCGAAATTCAAATTAAGAAAGAAATTTCTTACAAAATTCATCAAAAGGAAAATTAAATAAGCGGTGAGCATCCGACCAAAGACTTTCACCGCTTACGCAACCGCCAAACGCTGCAAACGTAGGTTTTAAACCTACTCACGATTGAACAATCTTATTATAGCAGTTCTATTCAGATTATTCAATCAAAAAATCCACTTTACAGACTGGACATTGACAATGGTATAGAGAAAGTGAAAAAAGATTTATAAATCACTAAAAACATGATTGACAAATCATTGTTTATATGATAATATAGATAATGTAAGGAGGACATAAGAAATGGCGAGAAAAGCAATGTCAATCCAGATCGAAGAATCCTTACAAGATGCTTTTAGGGAAAAATGCAAAAGTGAAAAGTTGAAATATAGCGAAGTAGCCGAAGCGTTGTTACAGTCATATGTTGATGGTGGTATTAATGTAGCAGTTGAAACCAGATACAAAGTAACACCTAAAGACTTGTAACAAAATGGGTATGGTTCACAGCCTGAGAAACTAGAAAACCATACCCACACGACACTTGAACTAGTCAAAGTGTATTGTTATCATATCACTTTCTTTAGACTATTTCAAGTCAATTTTCCTAAACGATTGAACATTGACAATTTAACAGGTAATGCGTAAAGCATCAAGATCACTTGCCTAAAAGAAGTGGTTAAGGTAGTTGCAGACTTTCCGAAACAACCGGAGAAGCAACAGAGCATTAACAGGCTGCTGAGATTCCCTATAATGAAAAGAAGTGGAAATAACTGTTAAAGTCTCTGAAATGAGACTAAATAAACGAATATAATTTTTAGGGGCTTGCATCCGTCAAAAGTTGCAAGCTCATTTCAATAAAATGTAGAAAGTAAGATTATGGAGGAATGGAAAAATGAACAATGAATTTGTAGAACAAAATCAGGGGCCAATTTATGATTATGAAGATTGTGCAAATATGATTCAAGAAAAAACAAGTTTATCAAGGGAAATAATAGCGGACGTTTTAAATGCAGAAATTGATTATATGAAAAGTATCGGAATCATTGATGAAGATGAAGACGTATACTTTCAAGCATAGTAAAATCCAATAAAACAATTATAACTTCTCGGAATCTCAATGAATGTGATTCTAACTGAAAATTGACAACTGAATATGGTGCAGGAAAAGAAATTTGAGAAAAATGGACATAAACATTGGACATAGTGGGTACTATGCCTTGAAAA
>NZ_JANJZD010000066.1 GCF_024623325.1 Acetatifactor muris | reverse complement strand
TGTGGATTTTTGCGGTATCAAGAGAAAAAGATAAAAATAATATCCAAACTTTTTCAGACGGTATTTGTTGCGGTTTACGTCTTTTTTCTGAAAGGTTTGGATTTTATTTAAGTTTGGATAACGAAAATCGTGGCAGTGAAGTGTTGGTTCACTAATCATTTCTCCAATTACTTTACACCAATCATTCAAAGTTCCATTATTTATAGGCTTATCTTCAGTAACATAAGGACTAATAAATACCCAACCATAATCATTTATTTCATTATCTTTTCTGTACTGTACAAGATTTTCAAGATATCTCTTTGTTTCTTCCGAAAAAGATAATTCAACAATTTTACCCTCTTTTTCTAATACGTCCGAAAATATTCTTTCATCCCAATCAATCTGCTCCCAACGTAAATTTGCAACAGCATTTACTCTTGCCATAGTAGTTAAGGATACAAAAGCATAAGCTTGTAATTGAATATCTCCATGCTCCTGTAATTTCTCACGCATTAACTGTACTTGATCTTTGGTAAGATATGTTTGCACAGTAATTGGTTGTCCTGCTTTTGGACGTTCAATAAATTCAACAGGAGATTCTACGATTAATTTTTTCTTACGCAAAAACTTATAGAAAGCGGAAATAGAAGCCATTACACGTTTTTGTCTATTAACATTATTCCCTTGCTGTTTTCTCCAATAATAGTATTCTTCGAGATCTTCATCTTTAGCTTCGATTACAGATAAATTAAATTGATTGTTATACATATAAATAAACCACTGCATAAGATCTGAATTATACTGTAAAATAGTATTTTTAGATAAATCACGAATTGACATATCTATCTGATATTTTTGGAACAATTTTAATGTTTCTGGATTTATCTGTTTCGCTTTTTCTTCATCATAAAGACAAATTCGCTTGCTGCGTTCTGGCATTAAGTATCACTTCCTTTCAAACAAAAAAGAAGTGATTAAATATTAAACCGCTTCTTTTAAAATCTTTTTAATTTTACTATCTATTAATGACTGATATACATTGTTGATTTCAGTCCAATATGGTATTTCTAAAAAGTAATATCCATTTTTTTAAGCATATTCTTTTTTGTAGTTATCTTTCCATTTTTGATATTTTAATTCATATTCAGGTGTTGTATTATAATGCTTTGCTGTTAATTGTGTAAATCCTGTTATTTCGTAATGCTGTTTTCCATGAACTTCAATAATTAATTTCAATTCGACAATTTCATTATCAAAAGGTAGCGGAAAATTTGTTTTTGGATTAATAGGAACAATATTACAATTATGTTCATGAAGCATATTATAGCCATATTTATCCGTGATGTAGGTATCCACTTTTTCTTGTAAAAACGATATTCCTTTTTCATATGAACACTTAGGACACCTAAACTCATAATTTACAGTATCACAAATACTTCTGATATAATCTTTGTGAATACCATCTTTACATTTCCACCATACTTTTTGATTTGAATATGGCAAATATTCATAAAGCGTCTTATTATTCTTGTCTGACCAATATTTAAATGACTCTGGATATATATAACCAAGACTATCTTCTTTACAAACAGATTTTTTAGCACAATAACTGCAATGGTGTTCATGATTTTTTACATCATTAGGATATACATGAGTTGGTGGATGATAGGTTGTGTCTATACAATTCAACCAAACTTTTGATGTTCTTGTAGAAGGTGCTATTGTGAATGGATTAATTTTATTCATATCATAATTCCATATTTTTTCAAAATTATTTTTGCCATATTTATCAATCATCCATTGAGCAAAGCTATCTTTTGGATGAATCCTTATATGGGAACAATACGGACACTCATTTCTTAAAGCGTCTTGCCTAGAGACTTTATATGACCCATGATAATCTGTTTTAGTACATTTAATCCATACGTGTTCTTTTGAATATGCAGGAATTTCCCATGGATCTTGTTTGTTTTTGTTATAATCCCAGTATAATTCCAAAGCACTTTCGCCTTTTCATCTATTAACTTTTGTGCAAAAGAATTACAATACTTACATCGTATAATGTCCATATGAGAAACATGCGCCAACTCATATTTTGTACTATTATGAATTCCTTTATCACATTTAAAATAAACTTGCTTATGTGCGCAATATGAAATATTTTGTGGTTCTAAATTATTTAAATCATAGTCCCATCTTTTTAACCATTCTTCATGATTTTGCTCTATGCACCAATCGTAAAATGATTGTGAGCGAATTGTTCCCTTTAAATTTGCAACAGCCTCGTTCCTTAAGCATCCACAACTTAATGATTGTTTTCTTTTTAGAGCGTTTTCGCCAACCTCTTTAATTACTCCACTTCCACATGTACATTTACAAATCCAATAGGGAATATTTTTGTTCTTTTTAGATTGTTTGCTCTTACCTTTTGCTATTATTTTCCATCTGCCAATAATATCACCAATATGAATATCTTCATAAATACGTCTCTTGTCTTTTATACTAAATTGTTTATTAAATTCATCAACAGATATTTGACAATCTTTTAAGATTTTTAGAATAGTTTGTCTTGAAGGTAAATTATATTGATATGTACATTTATTCGCTGTGGGAAATTCATGAAATTTATTTATATATTGATTATATAAAATAACCAAGTCATCATATTTCAAATCGCTAATATTTTTATGAATTCCATTCACATTTAAAGTTCTTACTTTCCCAAATTGTAATAAAAATTCATTATATGAAATACCCTCATTTTTAACAACTGATTTAACAATTCCTGATTGTGGGAGATTATATATAGATAAACATTGAGCAAGCATAGGAACACTGCCATATTTATCTATATATTGTTTATATAAAACAATTAAATCATTATAAGTTATTTTTGTTGCTAATACTTTTTTATTAGCAACATCTAAATAAATTGCTTTTCCCATAAATCTTTTCCTACTTTCTCACCTACGCAACTTAAATAAAGAAATGGGAGAGAGGTAGGTGACTCTGCGTTACTGGATCGCGACTTCCAATAATCCCATTTCATAATTCCAACGCAGGTTCTGATACCACATCCAACTTACAATCCGTAAGCCAAACAGATTTTCCTAAAATCACATTGGACGCTATATACTTCTCCATGCAAAAAAGACTTACGCTCAGTTTTTGAACGCAAGTCTTAGGTAATCTTTGATTTAGTTTTCCAATTTCCTAAGCAACTCCTTCACAGTAATTTCTTCACCAATAGAAACACACTGATCCAAGCGATAGAAGAGTAGTTCTTTGAGGATAGTCAATTCATCATCTGTGAGGTCTACAGATTTTACAATTTCGTCATACAAAGTAAACCACACCTCCAGATTACTCAAAAACTTTCTTTAGTGATTTAACAATTTTAACAGAGCCTTCCTTATGTTCTGGAGTCATATAAGTTTCACCCTTCCTGTCGCCCATCATAATCTTGCCAGTTCTTTCAGGAACATCCTTAGACTTTATTTTGCAAACACCAGGGATTGTAACCTCATCATCAGCAAGTACAACATCTTTAACAACAGATTCAATAGCTGCAAGTACAGCACCTACCTGTTTTTGGCTTACTTCCTCAACGGATACCTCTGCGATTTTCTTTACAAATTCAACTTTGTTCATATATTTTTATTCCTTTCGATTTTAATAATTTTCGGTACTTTTAAGAACTACCGATTCTCAACAAAAATAGGAGAGTAGTATTCGCGATTGAGCGAGTTACTCTCCAACACATGTGTTTGTGGATTCATCAACCAAATATAATAATCGACCACTCGTGACGGTTTTACTTGTTTATAATGGCTTGGACTATCTCTAGTTTATGGCTTTCGGATTTCAATAATATTGACAAGCCTCCCAATTTAATTCTGATACTACAGACACCATTAAAATTAGTATTCTATTGCAATTTAACATTATAACAACACTGAACACCCTGCTCATCACACACTAAAACGGTCTGTGAAGCCATTCCTGATAGTCTTTTTGAAATAGTATAATCATCACCAGACGGTGCAAAACTACCAGACTGATAAACCTGTATTCCATTAAACTCATTCATAGCAGGAGTGTGCTTATGTCCACATACAATATATTCTGGGCAAAATCCAAGCATAGTTACTAAATTACCTATACCAGTTTTAGAAATTGTATCGACATCACCATGTATGAGAAGATAATTTTTATTTCTAATATTTGCCTCTCCAATAGTAGAATCAAACTTTCTATGTGTCATATTATGGAAGTTATATATATGTTTAAGAAGATTACATACAGTCCATCCAATCAAATCATCAAGACGTTCATCCTTAATGGCATTATCCTTGTTTGGATTAAGACGTGAATGATTTCCGTCTATATTATAAAAATATACATCTTCAAAATATTTTGTTAATTCATAACAAAAAGAAGATATATATTCTATTGCTAATTTTACCTGTTCTATAACATTTTCTTTATTTGAAATTTGTATTGTCTGATGGATAAGCCCAGAAATCTGATCTCCAATGCTACACACATGAATTTTTGAAGAATTATGTATTTTTGCAATTTTTATTACATCGTTTAAATATTTATCCAATTCTTGTTTGGCTATATCACTATTATATTCTCCCCAAAAAGACTTAAATGTCTGCCCTATATGTAAATCCGCAAGGCAACAAAGTAAATCTGTAGTTCCATCTACTTTAGGAATGTCATGAATCTGAAAATTTGCATTACCAATGGTAGGAATAATATCCTCAATAATGTCCATAACCTCATCAAAACGAGTATTTTCATAATTTTGCTTACTCCATGCACGTCTCTGATCGCGGAATTTGATTGTGTTACGCTGAAGTTCACGATTCATTACATCAAGTTTCTGTTGGTATTCTATTGATTCCATTTTTGAAAAACAATTATTATAGAATTTTTTAGCTGCTTGATACTTCTTTCTCCATGCAGATTCAGTACGATATAATGTTTCATCGTCTCCTAAAAGTTCATGATTTACAATATCATTTATAGAATCCCAACTCTCTAATTCTCCAGAATCTACCGATTGACCAATTCTCCATAAATATTGTTCTTCTGTTTCGGTGGATATTTTTCTTGTATCAGTAATGGTAGCCACCTACTTTCACTCATCATCTTCTTCAGGAAGTTCATCTTCTGATTTGATAGAAACACTAAAATCAATCGGTTTTCCTGCAAATACTTTTAAACATTCAGCAATAGTAATATCTTGTTCAATCTTATTTTCATCTGTATAAGTAATAACTGTTCCATCATCGGATAGCATACCTTTTACTGCAACTTTATCAGTGATAACTCTAGTTTTTGTTAGCTGTGATTTTGCCATAAATATTTTTCCTTTCATGTGTTATATTTTTATTAGAATTTATATATTTTTCAAATTGTTGGGCTATTAACGGTGAGCCAAGCAACAGAGGACTGTTTATGCTAAACAGACAAAAAATAGTTGTGACAGGATTTGAACCTGCGTACTCTTGATCCCAAATCAAGCGAGAACAACCAAACTTCTCCACACAACTTTAATATAAAAAGAACAAATGACGACACCACTAGAATAGCAGTACCGCCACCTGTATAAGAAAAATAGAATACTCCTTGTAAACGCCTATGATCCAGGGCGACTCTCGTATAATATTATCGGGAGTTAGAATCAAAATCTACTTCCAGAGCATGTGAAGTCGTACAGTCTCGCTTGGTGAACTTAACTGGTCTATATCACGTTTCACAAGTTTTTCATGCAACATCACACCAATTTATTTATAGTTACATGTTAGACGAAAAATTTTTGATTGCCCACTTAAGGGTTCCTTATAGTTTTCAGAACTGGCAATGAATTAGTAACCGATGAAATCTTGTGTATACGTCATGCTGCTTTTGGAAGCATAGACATCCACATATGTTTACCAACATAGACTTTAAAGTTCGCATTTATGGTTGTGTACACCACACACAATTTCACATTCTCGCTAAGTGTGATAGAAGCGATAAATCACTGTTCTGATTTAATATTTTAACTACAAGACCTGTAGGTCATTGTAATATGCTACAAGAAAAGATAAATTTCAAGTTTTTAACTTAGAACTGGGGATAAAACGTATATGTTTTTCGTTTTCAAATTTTCTTTCCTTGCCAGTAGAAATATCTTTTCCGACATATGTTTTATAATATGGGCAGAATTTTCCAAGCCCTTCTATCTTTACAATATTCCCTTCTTTGATTTCTCTGCCAACAATTTTTATAAAGGTTTTAATTATAGAATCAACATTATTCTTCTCAACTTTACCATTAAGTTTCTTCCATGTTTCATCAATTAACTCTGATTTTACTATCGTTTTCACCTCTTTTTCTTTCTCCCTTAATGGCTCCTTATCCTGACCTTAAAATTTTTACGCTACTAGCGAAAAAATTTTAACTTACAAAATCGCTTTGGGGGAACTTTTTTTAGAAAAATTGATTCCATACACGTAAATTTCTCCAGTTTTATCCTCATATAAAAAAGTATTAACTTTTTTATATTGCACCAACATATTGGTTAAAATATCATTTTTGTAATTAAACAAGACATAAAACAACAAATTTTTTACAGAAGTATCATGTTTAGTGTCTAGGTTCTTTAATAATCGATACATTGTATGTTCGTTTATTTTCATCTTATTAATTTCATATAATAATTCTTCTTTTGCACGAGTAATGTAGTAACATCTGTTCTCATAAAAAGAAGCGTTGCCAGAAATCATCTTGATATAATCAGATGTACTGCTTGCAAGTTTAATTATTTTTGTAACCTGCTTTTTATTTACTAAATTTTTATTAAATTTTTTGGGACTAAATATATCAGCAATAGACAAAAAACCACTTCCCATAGATTTTCTAGCTCTTTTTTTGGCAATACAATTATGAAGATAGTCCATGCTGGTATTATATTTTTGATAATCTTTTCGATTCACATTTTTATAATTTTTAGTATCTGCAATAAATCCCAAGAAATATGGAGTACGTTTTCTCCCATCAGATGTAGTTAATAAATTCTCATATTTTTTCCTCATTCGTTTCAATTCCCTTGTAGTATCTACAGGATATTCCTTTTTTGCTTTATCTATTTCAATATTACTCATAACATCCAATTGACAAACATCATAATATATTTCTTTTATTTGTTCATATTGCTCTTCTACAGATTGTCCAGATTTAGATACAATATCCCATAATAATGAATTAAGTTCTTGGGATAGATTCACAATTTCGCCTATTTTATTGTTACTTGTCTTATCATCAAGATCGGACAAGTCAATAGGTGTATAGTGTCTTTTTGATTTTGGAGGATTTATATTACGTGTTGGAACTTTGAAGATATGATAATTCTTTTTTGCGGAATTAATCAATATTTTATTATCCGTAATAAGCAAAGTATCACTGTCAAAATCTGCTCCGCTTAATCTTTCCAGTATATTTTCTCCAATGCTGTTAATACAGATGATATTTGGTGTAAGATTAAAATATCTATCAATTGTTTCATTTTCTACATTCTTGGTTATTAGAATATTTCCAATCGTGACATGTGGACTACGACTTCCAAGAATATCACATCCATAAGGATATCTCGTATTATGAACTGTGCCAGATTTAAGAATAGATGTTCCATCAAATTTACCTATTGACTGTAACAACATCTCATATGGATTCCCAAATAATGTCGCATATGTACCGTTCAGAAGAATGTGTCCCTTTTTCATATTCCTTAAATAAGAACGACATAAATCCTTTTTAAAGTCATAATAAATACGTGTCTTATGAAAATCACAGTCATAATTCAACAGTTTATATACAACCTCATTTTTATTCCTCATAATATTATTATCTTCAAATTCTGTATCATCTTCCGTATCGCTGAATTTCAAATGATACCTCATAATATCAACATCTGTATTGACTAAATTGATATAATCCAAACCATCTTTTGCAATATGCTTAATTTCATCCTGTGATAATTGCAAAGTATTTAGAAGCTGGTAATGAGCCTGAACCATACGCCCTCCAAAATAGTGCGTATCCTTGTCATGCTTTACAATCCCGAAAAACGGATAAATATTTTCCAACCATGTTCTCAAATCCCCAAATTTATAAAATTTTATACTGGATGGGGTAGTTATAAGTTTTATATCTTTTATATCCTTGGCTATTGTTGCCCCTTTTAACTGTGAAACATTCATTATGTTGTTGTCCTCAAAAAATTTTTGGATATTTGTATTAAAGCAGCATGACTTAAAAAACTTATTTCGCAATAACAACATTCCTTTTGATAGGTATTTTCCCATCATAGAAAAATCAATTAAGGACTGCCCATCCCAAATGGAATTAGAAATCTCCATTTCTTTTTCTTCTGTCTTCAACCATCCGTCTTCGTCTAGATCAGTACACACAGCATTATCATGAAATACACTTGTCCAGTCATTAACAACAAGTATGTTTTCGGGGCGGATCTCAAGTGTGTCTATAATGCTGCTTGTTGGCAGCGATATATATGCTTCAAATGCAGCAATATCCAATTCGTCACCTTTTTTTATATCTAAACCACATTGTTCAGATTTATGCATATCAGGATACAAGCGTTTATCAATAAAAAGACATTTTCCAACTCTTGCTGACCCGCTAGACCTTTTGAACCGGCAATAATGAATACCATTACAAATAAATCCGTTTTCATAACACCATTCTCTCAGCCATTTTGCCGACTTTACAGTTTTTATTGTCTTTACCAACAAATATGTATATGTCATTTTCTCTTTATCATAAGTACATGCAAAATAAGAGGGTAGGAGAGTAGTGTCTACAGAATTGTAAAAGGGTTCATCTGTTTTTAATGCCACTAGAATATTTTCACCATTACTATCTACATCTATAGCATATCCATCAGTTAAATCATAATTTCTTAAATTATATCCATTTCTAACATAAGTGTTTTTTGCGGTCTTATTAAACTCTTTGACTGCATATTTAAAAGTTACGTTTATGATTTTTGAAGAATATTCTTTCCCTTTATATTCAAATGACAAAGAATCTTTTTTGCCATATGCCTTTCTTGCCACATCTCTCAGTTCTATTAAGTCTAAACTGTAATCAAAACTATTAATATATTTCCCCAAATTATCAGTACCGTCCTTACGGGTAAGTTTATACCCATAAGGCGTGCTTTTGATAAAATTATTGGATAGGTACAAATCCTTAGCATCAATTGATGGGATGTATAAATTATTTCTCATTACTGACGCACCTCCATTACACGATAACCGTATTGTTCCATATTTTTCATTACCAGTTTCATTTTATTTACTAAAGCATTACGCAATTTATTATCAGAAGATAAGTAGCCTTCTGATAAATCAATATGTTCTTTTGTCATGTGCCACTCAGATTGACTAATATATACTTGGTCTACTTCCAAGCGTAGAACGCCACTACGATTAAAAATTAACGATGCTTTCCAAAAACCATTTTTACAATTATTTATCTGAGATACTAAATCAATGACAGTATTGAATTTTTCTATGAAGTTATCAACTTCTCTCTTTGCAGATTTTATAACACATAAAAACTTATCTTTTTCAACCGTGAGTTTTTCAGTATAAATGATTCCATTATAAATTTCCAAATCAAAATATATGCCAGGTTCTTGATCGTTATTGTGTTTTTTCTTATATCCAACATGAACTTTAGCGTCAACATTTTTATAACTCCTCAAATCAGAAATAAGTGCTTGTGCTTCTTTGCCCTTTATATAATTTTCTAAAAAGTCCTTCTCAGCTCTAGCCTTTAATTCTTGCTGGATTTCCTGATACAATGAATCAATACTTAGTTTTTCAATATATCGTCCTTCTAAAATTGACTCAAGTTTATTCGTCTCTGTTGCCTTTAAAACAGTATAACAATTATTGTTAAATCTAACTTTATATCCATTTTCCTCAAATTTTGATAGTTCTTTCTCATAATCCATTAGCTGTTTTTTGTATTCGACAGTCCTGCTAAATACATCTTCTAGTTCTGGAATTTTATTTTTTGGTATTTCTATTTCTTCAACACTAAATATATTTCTTTTGAAAATTATCTTAGGGTATCCAGTAGACTTTTCAAAATCCCATCCATTATGTTTACATCTCATATAAAAATTATTATATATAATATGTTCAGTATGTATATTTAGCCTGATGCCAATTTCATATGTTTTTCCTTTGTAATGTCTTACATCAAAATAGACATTTTCATCAAACGGAAGACCAATGGAATGCCTGATATTACCTATTACTTTTTTATTAATTGTGCCCAATACATCTTTCTTTAAATGAGACACACATTGCTTTCTTTTTATAATTTCAAAGCATGAAACCATATCTTCAAATGGCATAGCGTCAATACATTTTAATATATCTTCTTTTGAACTGTTTTCAATAATCTTTTGCCAGAACCAGTCTAATTTTTCTATCCTTGCTTTATAATCAAGAACTTTTTGTCTTGTTAGTTCATTCTTTATCTTTGCAATTGTTGTGGCATATAAGTCTCTTTTAACATATGTTTTGGAATAACAAATGCCATCATGGTACAAGTATGTAAATTTGGGAATAATACTTGCGTCAATTTTACACATATATTCTTTAATATTAACTTCCACAACAGAATTTCCAAGAGCGTCCCACTTGCAAAAATAATTATCTCCTGTTTTTCTGTTAGAAAAGAATATTTCAAAATAAATTGTTTCACCAGACGATGTATATACCGTAATATCTGGCATATATTTGCCAAAAGAGGTATCCCATGCTTTCTCAATATCTATAGAATCAACTTCAAACAAATCATCATCTAAATAAAATTTACTTCCCTTTTCAAACAACCAATTTTTACAGAAGAAATGTAATTGACTTTCTTTTGTGCATTTTCCTGTAACATGATAATAATGCGATTGCTCCTTGGTACTATCTAACGCCCTTGGTTTCACAATTCCACCACAACACGGACAATAATACTCTTCGTCTTGCTTTGCTCTTTTTATATGAATAAGATTGGCAAATTCATCGTTACTATCATAAGCAACGATCAGTTGCGGCAAATATTCAAAAATATCCATATAAATCCTCCATTAATTTATCTTATAATTAATATTTCTTCACTACACATTTGAAATTTCTATTTAATCCACAAAATACACAGGCACCTTATCAATTCCTTTCAAATATGCTATCTTTACACTGGAATAACCATCATAAAGTCTAAAATCTCTATGTAAAACAATAGGAGACTCAAACTTACCAGTTCTTAACCAATAACTCATCTTATGATTCCATTTTGCAGTACCAATTTTTGTCATTTTATAATAAGCAGGAACTTTGATATCTTTTAAATTTACCCAATATTCGTATCCTGCTTCGTATTTCTTAAATAATCTTTTTATAAATCGTATAATTTTACTCATATGTATTCTCCATAATCTTTATTTCATATCCAAGCCATTTCAATAAGTCCTTTATTCCATGAAAACAATCCGAATGTCTATATTCGCCATTTAAATTCTCAATATATTCCTCTCCATTAAAGATTGCTTCACCACAAGAAGAGCAGTAGTATAATTTTTTCTGAGGAGAATAATTTGGGCATCTTGGATCATGTCCACTAACTCTTCCACAAATATCACAACTCAATTTTAAGCAATACCTCCAAGGTTATATTCCTCAATTCTCTCATAAGCGTATCCATCATTAGTGGTGTAATAAATATCCCGGATCCCCAAATCCTTAATAGCTGCCATACAGGAAGGACATGGCCTGGATAAACCAAAAGGTTGATCCTTCCTGATACGATATATGTAAAGCTTTACTTTCCTAAAATTAACATCCAAATGTCTTATTGAATTAAGACAACTAATTTCTGCATGAAGTTTTGGTAACATAACATCAGAATGATGACGATATTTATTATATATTTTTTGCCTTGGATGAGTTTTATTGCAATTGCACCCAATTCCTATGATTACACCCTGGTGCACAGCAACACATCCTATATGTGTCTTGTAATAATCAGATACTATTCCAGCTTGTCTTGCTTTATTAAAAAACTTATAATCGCCTCTATTCATTTTTATATGTAATAAGCCTTTCTTTTTCATAATAATCATTTCCATATTCAAAACATTTTTGCTCATATTCGAAGCATTCTATAAACCGATCAAAGTATCCATTCATACTCGCATATTCAACAATCATACAGATATCCTTTGTAATTGTTTCTCTACTACTTGAAATATACTGTGTATCTACCTCTTGTTGCTCTATTTTGAATTTACTGCAGATCCCCTTACGTTTCAGCCACATTGAAAGCAAATATTTCTCTTTCTTTACATCATATCGATATGTACATTCAACAGAATATCCTTCATGTCCACATTCCTCAGGTAAATTGATTTCGATTGCTGTTCCCCTGTAATTTGATTTAAGCATTATTAATTCCTCCGTTTTTTGTTTTAATGTAATTTTTATTTCCTGCTATTTTAATTAATTTCTCCATCCATAATTTGTCCGCCATAATTTTTTGGGCTATGACGGATCCATCAGGAGTTAGTTTTCTATTATTCGTATTGAAATCTGATTGGTATATTACCCCGCCAAAAGCGGAATGATCGATCTTATTAAATCCTGTTCTGTAAAAAGTTCCTGTCATTAGTTGCTGCATTTTCTCCTTTTCTGTTTAATAAAATTTTGTTTGTTAAGTTTGTTTGGTTTGTCATGGTTTTATTCTCCTTTTTGTGGTAGGGTATAGAATAATTGTGATATTACATTTTGCTTTGAATTTATGGGTTACAATTTATATTTCTTCATTCGATTATGTGAATTGTCTAAAACAACTATTTTTATTGTTAAACACAAAGGTTACATAACCATTATTCTGTAATTCTTGAACTTTTGATCTAAATTCGTCTATATTAATGATTCCATCTTTATTTTGCGAATGAAACCTATGAAAAGCCTCCCAATCATACTTTTCTCTAATTTGTAAATAATATTTTTCTGGTTCTTTCCAATAATCAACGGAAGATATGTAATTGGGTTTTACATCAATTTGTTCTACATCAAATGGTTCTATACCAATTCTTTCAAGTGCGTATTTGGGTTTTATATCAGGTAATTCAAAAGTTGGATTATCTGTACAACACGAATCACTATTAAATTTTGGATTATATTTTGCAATAAAATACAATTCATAAATATTTGTATCAGCATGTGTTGGCATAGAATATAATTCTATTCTTGAAAAATTGCCCTTGGTTCTGTCTTGAGCAGAAGTACAAGCGCGTTCATATAAATTGGAATTGCTTTTACCTATATAAACCAATTCTCCATCATTATCATAAATAAAGTAGCAACCTATATTTTCTTCTTTTGGAATAATTGGTTTTGTGTAATAGGCTACATTCCACTGAAAAATTTTTGTGACATGTTGATATATAGTTAAAACATACTGGTAAATACAGCTGTTTTGGTATATACTAAGAAAAAAACGGCGGTGATTCCTATGGCAAGACCCAGAAAATATGTAATCAAGCTTACGGAAGATGAA
>NZ_JANJZD010000065.1 GCF_024623325.1 Acetatifactor muris | reverse complement strand
CACCAGGCCTGCCAGCGAATTGCCGCAAGCCTGATAAAGGTGAAGTGAAATAAAGACTGGAGCAAATCTGTTTCTATCATACAGGTTTGCTCTTGTTTTGTATAGGTACTCACTATCTACCGTTTACCATTTTTTCAACAGCATGTGTTTGCTTTTACGGTATTAACTATAAATTTATACACAAAAATTCGTATTAAAAATACTATACGCGAATAAATACAATGTCACTTAAAGTACATATGATAAATTCGGGACATGGAGAATCTATTCTCCTTGGGTTTGAAAAGCAATATAAAGATAGTAATGGATTTGAAGATGGAAATAGTTCAATAGAAGCAATACAAAAAACTTTCCACATTTTAATAGATGCGAGTAGCGAAAAAAGAGTCGATATTTGCGAAATTGCCGTTTTTTCAGTCCCCCATACCTAAAACGCTCTTTACAAACGATCTAATAATCCGATAAGAACTATCCCCCCTAAAATCTAATTGGGGAATGAAAAGAGTACCAATAAAAAATGGATGTTCTTTCAATTCGAATCCTCTGAAATATCCATTTTTAGTTTCAACTATGGCTGTAATCACATCACTGTTTTGAAATGCGCTACGATATGCTTCATTAAACCCATAATTACAACGGTATTCTCCAATTAATTCGTCCCCGCCTACTGTTCGAGCTAAAATTGAATTGGACTCAAGTATCTCCAGTTGTTCTTTTTTATTCATTAATGTACATGACAATTTTGCAATCACAGCGTCTGCACATTCTGTATCATTTTCTTCACTATCTGCACTATATAAACCTAACACATTACGTGCGAACTCAATAACCCTATGCTGAAAACCAGCACATGTACCCAGTGCAGGCACCCTATTCTTCCTTGCATATTGAATTGCCGCCAAAACATTCTTTGCATCCTTATAAGGGCTTCCCGGAGAAAACCAAAACCCATCAAATAATTTTAAATGTTCCTCGGATACATCCAATGCATCACTCATAATCCACTGAGCCTCTAGTTCACCCTGTATTTCTTCTGCCACTTCTTTTATGGATTCCATTATGAGATAATGGCTTTCTTCATTTTGATTATAGTCACCTATAATAGCTATTTTTTTCACTTCTCGCCTCCAAAAATCATCACTTCTCTCCAATTGTTCTGAAAAGGGAAGGTCAATGCCGCAGCACCGAACATTCCCTTTCCATGGTTGATTTTTCTGTTGTCTGCCAACCTCCGGCATCTATGTCCGGAAAATAACAGGTTTTTCCGTTGCCTGCCAACCTCCGACACCTTCGTTCGGAAAACATATCAGATTTTAGGTGTCAACCCACCGCTGATTCACAGCTTTTCTAACTACATCTTACCTTATAACTGAGTAAAATGCAATTACATTTTTATCATATGTAGAAATGATATCTGTAATTCCAAACTCTTCAAAGTTTCCGGCTGCTTTTCCAATTATCCACGATTTTGTTCGTCCCCTCCACCTTCACAGCCGCCTGGGTATGCTTCGCCAGGAAACGGGTCAGTGGATATAAGGCAATCCAGATCTCGTATCCCTGTCCTTCAGAGACTTTCCCCTCCTTCTGGGATTCAAATATTTTAATGTTAATCTGTTATCAAGTAGTAGCTTCTTCATATCTTCAAACTATTCAGCATTCTTTGTCTGAAAATATACAAACTAACATTTTCACCTCATAACAGACTGCCATTAACTTAACACTGGTGTATCACTCAACTATATCCTTGATTTTCCAATAACCTTTTCTTGGCGATCCCATTCGAACAATCTTGCCTGTTTCGCGCAGTTTCCGCATAATCCGACTAATCTTTCTAGTACTAAACCCTGTATACATGCTCATCTCTCTGGCTGTAATATATGGATCTTTTTCCAACAAGGCCAAAAGATCCCTTACACCATTATTATCGCCATTATTATCGCCATTATTATCGCCATTATTATCGCCATTATTATCGCCATTATTATCGCCATTATTATCGCCATTGGCCATGTTCTCTTCCTCTTCCAATATAAAGAACGGAAAGATCACTTTTACAAAATGCTCGGATATCTCAAAAATGCTCTTATCATAATGCCGCAAAATACGGCTCATTCCGGAACCAAGCTGCTCAACCAGCCCCACATCCTTAAATACCCTCATTAGTTCCCTATTCCGCGGCATACTACTGCAGCTAAAAAAATCCTTTTTGCTCTGTCCTGGAATCAGCCCTCCGTAGGAAGTCAATTCCATCCTATCGCTGAAAATTTCAAAAACAGGCGGGATTTCTCTTGTAAAATCATTGTGGACCACGGCATTAATCAATGCTTCCCTCAAAGGAACCGATTCTACCAGATTTCTTTCAATCCTCTTTGTGTTGGTTACCTTCGCTTTTGTAATATTCTCTATTTTCATCTTTTCCAGAACATGATTTGTGGCCTTAATCAACGAACAATATCCATATTCTTCGTTTTCAATCAAATCCACCTTATCAGTTCCCGCATATTTTGCCACCTTGACAGATACTCCATTTTCATCTGCCAGCAAATATGCTATATAATTGTATTTTCCATCTGGTGTTAGCAATTCAAGACTATTGGCAAACTTTGCATTCAGTTCGAGTCCTCGTTCCAGATAATATATCTTAAGCTGAGCAAAAGTAAGATCTTGTCTGGGTGATGGTATATTACGTAAAGTTGTATGAATTCTTTTTGCATAAAGTTCATCTATAAGTGCTGTAGACATAGGCTGTGTAGATGTTCCCAGTCTCATGTAGCAACCATTTGGCGACATTCCTCTGTTCTTTATATAATATGGTTTTTCCAAGCCGCTGGATACCACAATCTTAGTCACTGGAATATCTTCTATGTACTCGGTCACAATATCAAACAATCCAAGTGTGGATGGCAGAATATTATTCTTGATTCTATCCGCAATCTTCAACTGCATGAAATCAATATCCTGAATTTTAACAGGATTCCCCTCATCATCAATACCTATATAGAGAATGCCACCCTCACGATTGTTTAGAAAGGCTACTATTTCTTTTTCCATTTTATCATTTAGTTGTGATTTTAATTCTATACGATTGCTTTCCCGAATCATCCACCATTCCCTCTTTTATTTCAAAGCTTTTACATCTCCATGAACAATAACTGGTACAAACAATATATCACTATATAATATTTTCTCACGAAGTCTGAACTGATTCTTCATATTTCAACTCCCTTTTCGGAAAAGTGTTCCCGAAGGAATCAAACAAGTTCCACTTTGGTAAATCCGATTTCTCAGCCTTATAAACAAGTGTTTATATTTATTATTCAGTAATGGTCAAATAATAAAATGTTTTCCCACCCTTTTTTCTGTGATTATTCCAATCTTCTTCTATAGAATTCTTCACATTTTGGGCATCATAAAAATTATTTCCTCGTTTTTTACAATGTTCAGCCAGTAATTCATCGCTGATATCAAGATATATTACTACATCACAATCTACAATAATTGTAGTGAACAATGGATGCCCAACTTTTACCGATATTTTCTCATAGACCAGCTTATCAATAAAGTCACCAATTTCATTCGTCCATGGTTTTTGGCTAATAAATTCTGCTTCCTCTTTGGTTAATTGCGGCCATAATTCGTCGTCCAAATCTACACAATCAGGAATTTGCTTCAACAAGGTTGTTTTGCCACAGCACGTTGTTGCCAAAACACAGATACGCTCATTTTTATGTTTATCGAAAATTGCCTTCAGCGCATTTATCGTTTCCTGAGCAGACGTTTGTATTGACATGCCGGAATCCTCCTGCTATAAAACATATCAGTATCCCTTTTGAAAACAGTATATACCATTCGAACCTGCTTTACAACCGCTTTAAAAATTAAGCTTATGCCGTTACTCTCAAGTAAACGTTGGCAACTTTTTCCAGCGTCCACCACATAGTTTATCCACTCATTCTGGATTCTGTGGTGCATTTCCCTAATCGCATCATGGCATCCCCTGTTTAGTCTGAATCCATACATACAGTTCAGAAATCCTGGTTCATATATCGCTTCAAGTATCTTCTTCACCACAAGCTGCACAATTGTTCCGTCGCTTAAAAAAATTATGGCATGTTTAGGTTCTGTGTGTAGGCCGGGGGCTCTCTGTCCATTTGACATAATACCATAATAATTATTATGCCCCTGGCTCCGTACTGTTTTAGTCAAGGTATGTCATCCACTTTCACCTCTCGCACGACTGACAACCCTTGCGGCAGTTCACATGTGTTAACCATGCATGTCTTTTCCTGGCAATAGGACAGATGTGGCTTCTGCCTTTCTCACGTTGTCCCGCTGCTCCGCACCTTTCATTACTTACTTGGCACTATGCGGCAGGAATACCCCAAACGGAAGTAGCCGTGAATTAACGTACTTGTTTCCAAAAAGCGGCCGGCTCTCCCCAGTTGACAACTAACCACAATGTCAAGTATGACTGGCTCTCTGACTCTGCAGTGTCTGACTATTCCCACCTTTTACGAACTGCTTGATGTTGCTTCCGTACCAGTTAAAACGTCAGCTCTCTGATCAGTAACATTTCGAGTCTCAATCGCATTGCGGCCCTACCTGCCCGCTGTCTGCACTTAGCAGCTGCCATTGCTGACAGCCACCCAAGACTCGCTACTGCTGGTTGGCCAGACCTTCGCAGACAGGTTCCGCATCTGTTAGGTTAATTGTCCTTGTTGGGCGCACAACTGAATTTTAAACGGTTAATACATATTGTTCGTCATCCACTTTGGTGAAACCAATACGTTGAAACATTTTTTGAGACTGTATATTGAAGGAGTATATCTCTGCACGCAGTTCAGAAATGTGCTTCTCCTTTGCTAACTGGATTATTCCTTTAATAACTCGTCTGCCTATATGTTTGTTTTGAAAAGGTTTTGCTATTACGATATTAACCTCGCCACTCGATTACAAGCACACATCTCCGCACAATCTGTTCTTGTATTTAACATAACATAAAACAAATCGCCGTGTCTGTTTAAGTCTTTATACATACATTTTAGCAAATCCATATCATATGCGGTATCTCTGTTATCTACTTGTTTGCACAAATCTAAATCCTGATACCAGGCTAAGGTGGTCTTGTAATTAGGATAATACCGAACAAGTATTATCTCTTCATCAACAATCCTGTTTTTCACTATTGTTACCTCTCTATCAAATCCTGATTTATGTACTTGATTATAAAATGTTTGCCTGTTGCTTGCAATGTAAATTTATAAGCCCGTTTTTAGTGAGTACATAATTCCGAAAAGGGTGTTAAGAAAAGAAACATAATTGCATTTGACTTCCCCGTAAAATTGGGCAAATACTCTGATTGACACATAGGGCAATCTACCACTGAAACGTTTCTCAAGTACCAGAGGTGGGTGTCGCATAAATTGCAACACCCACCTCTGGTACCTTTTCCGAAACTCACATAACTTCGTCCGCCTTTCCCTCTGCGCACCTTTTTAGTCAAGTTCCGTTCCACCATTTATCACCAAACCTCGGGGCTCTCCTCCCCGCCAAATGTCATCTCCAACAGTTCTTCCGCAATCTTCCCGCTGCGCACCCTCATCAGATTGTCCTCCGCGTCCTCCTTAGAAAGAAAGCTCACGCTTCCATACCACACGATTTCCCTGTCGATAATCGTATAATGTTCGCAGCTGTCATCTACAAGCCGAACCTGAAAGCCTGCCTGCCTTAGCTCCTCCATCAGATTCATCCGGGCTTCACTGCTGCCGAATTTATAAGTATCCGGATGCCATGTCACAACCGTGACCAACACGCCTTCTTCCTGCCGTCTGCCAAGCAGTTCTATCATCTGATGCACTTTGTCCCTGCGAAGCCCCGGGCTGGATATTACAATCTCTTTTGAAACCTCCGATAAATCCTGCCTGTAAACAGCTCCATAATTGTCAATATCAAATATCGCATTTGTATGCTTCGCCTCTGCTGCCTCAATCCCGGTACAGATTTCATACCCAATCTGCTTATATGCCCGCAGCCGCTTTGCATACATACGGTCAAAGACCGGGATGTGCCTGTCCACATAATCATAGACAATTACCGTCTCTTTTCCCTCATATTCTCTGTTCAACCTCCCCGCATACTGCTCTACCACGCCTTTCCAGGCAATCGGAGTCGCCATGATAAGAGTGTCCAGCCTGGGATAATCGAAACCCTCTCCAATCAGCTGTCCTGTAGCCACCAGAAGTACCGACTGTTCCCGGGATACCTGCCGCAGCTCCTCCATCAGCTTTTTTTGTTCTTTTTTCGGATTGTCTCCCAGAAGAAGGAATGCCCTGTCCGCATATTCCCTCAATCTTTCATACAGCAGCCTGGCATGTTCCTTATACCTGGATAGGACTACCGGGCTTCTTCCTTTTTCAATACAAAACTTTACATCCGCTGCAATCTGCTCGTTGCGCATATCGTTGTCTCTGATTAACTTATACGCTTCATTCACATGCATCTGCTCTCCCAGCCTGTGCGGACTCACTGTCCTTGTGAACCTGGGATAGACAAAATGCCGGATTCCCTGTTCTTTTGCCATGTCCCTGGCGCCATAACTGTACCGCACCGGCCCAATCATCCTGTAAGTAATCTTTTCCAAACCGTCCCCTCGCATTGGCGTGGCCGTGACCCCATACACATACCTTGCTTTTGCTTCCCTCAGAATGCCCACAATGGTGTCCGAAGCGGCATGATGGCATTCATCTACAATCACCATCCCATATTCCTGCAGCCTGGGATGGAGCTCACCTTTTTTATATAAGGAACCTGCCATGGCGATGTCGATAATCCCTGTCATGGAATCATGGGCTCCTTGCAGCTTACCGATGATACTTTTACGTTTTCTCACCCATCCTGATGGAGTCTGGTATTCCGGCAATTCTTCATCTATCATCAGGAACTTCGCAAGCGCCTCCTGCCACTGTTCTATCAGAGAAGAGGACTCCAGCAGAATCAATGCACTCACTTTCTTTGCGGCAATCAGGTAACTGCAGACTACAGTCTTTCCGAAAGCGGTGGCCGCGCTCAAAATGCCTGTCTCGTGTTCCAACATCTTCTCAGCCGCCACCGCCTGTGCTTCCCTCAATTGCCCGTTAAATTCAACCTGGATCCCTCTTCCCTGTACTCTTGCATCCTCCTTTTCCCATGTAATCCCTGCTCTCTCACATCTCTCAATCAGTTCTTCCTGCAGTCCCCGTGGAATCCCGATATAACCACCCTCGTCCTGTCCAAGGTAAATATATCTGCCATTTGCGAAATTGGATAGTCCCATGGCCTGGTTTTTATAGAAAACCGGATTGGCAAAAGCCGCCATCTTTCTGATGCGATTCTGGATTCTTGGTTTCAGATTGGATGTATCCACATAAATCAGATTCGACAAGGTCAGCATCAGTTTTCCGTCCACATCTTCTGCCAGAAACTCTCGGTTTTGTTCCCATGGCTTCATGCGTTCCTTATTCTGCCGCTTCTGTCCTTGCTGCTCTTGACTTTGCTGTTCGTGCCCTTGGCTATCCTGATTTTCTATAATCTCCCCAAATGGATTCACCGGCTGCCAGCTCTTGATACATGCCTCCATAAATTCTTTCGAAAGCCTCTGCCTGCGGAACAACTCGTCCCATTGGTTTGGATATGCATTCCAATTCTCATCAATAAATGCGCTGTTACCCTCCTTCAAAGCCTGCCCCTGCAGGGGCAATGCAATCAGATTCCCCAATCCGGGCTTTCCCGATTTTCCGCCATCCGGAATGTGATCCTGTGCCGGCAGCATACGGTCATAATACGTAAAGGACTTCAGATTGACAGATTCCGCCCCTTTCTCCAACAGTGCAAATCCAAACTTTCTCGCAAGGGACGCATCAACAGCACTCTGAAAAAATATCCATACATGTGCGCCTCTGCCGGAACGGGAACGCTCGGCCAGGGCATCGATTCCATTCAGGCGGCAGATTTCCCGCAGGGCTTCCACCTCTTCTTTCCACTTTTCATCCGCATTTGAAGCACATTCCTTATCTGTATCCTTCTCATGATTATCAAAATCAAAAACCAAAAAGCGGCAGGTGTCATCCAGAAGTAATGGATAGATTCCTATCACATCCGATGCGTCTGCTGCTTTTCCCTCCAGGTGCTTCTTCAGCACAGCGATATCCAGTTTCTTCCAGCTTTGGCTGTTGCAGTCCCTGCACTTAATCTTCTTTCCCATCTTGCGGGGACATTTTTCTGACCAGAAATAATTGCACTGCGGATAATACCCGGCTTCCCCAGTGCCTTTTTTCACATAGCGCTTGCTGTATACGTCCTGCCGTCCCCAGAATCTGGAAAAGAAACGGTTCGCCAGCTCCTCTGTGATTCCCACATGCTGTATTCTTGCCCCCTGGTTCGAGTCAAAAATATCTTCCTGTGCCTGATTTTCAGTGGGGGTCTGCTCATAGGAAATACCTGCTCTGTCCAGCAAATCTTTCAGATATCGATTTTCCTTTTCCAGATGGTCTATACGCTCCTGCATGTGCTGTACTTCAGCCTGCTCTACATTCCCCATGAGCAAGTGCCTCTCTTTCTATTTTCCTGCTCTCCAGAAAATAATGCGTTACTCCATAATGGCCATAATCAGCTCTTTGTTATATGTTGAAGCTGATAATTTATGTAAATCTTTTCACATATCCTTAGAACTTTCTCTGGCGGATAATTCTTTATTTTGTCAATAAACAAATCTACGATATAATTGGAGTATCTGCTTTTCTGTTTATTATACTTTCCGTCCGCCTCAATTGTATCTTCTACAAATTCCATCAATGCTCGGGTTTTGTAATTGACATCATTTAATCTAAACTGTCCGATATGATATTCCAGAATTTCCATGTCTTTATCGTTATAACTATATCTTTTGCTTGGAACAAATTCCGCATTCATAATATCATATTGTAATCTGTATTCCATTCCAGAAACATCGCTCTTCTCGCTAAAAGGCTGTAAAACTAATTTATTTAGTTTACAATATTGCTTCCTCAGTCCGGCATACGCCTTACAAAATGCCTTACATTTCGTTCCCTGGCAATTTAGATTCTTTTCAAATTCTTCTATATATGGTGCCATATTATCTTTTCGTTGCTTTTCTCCAGTGCGTTTTAGCGACTGGTTGCAATTCTCACATGTAACAGCCATATTGGGTACACATTCAACCAGATAGTGGCTTAATGTTTTTTCAACAGAATGTTCTATTTCTCCCAAATCTGTTCTGTCTCCCTTTAAAGACGCAAAACAATACATACAATGATAATCACTTGTGTCCAAAAGCAATTGTTTTAATCGGCCTCCCCGTTTTCCATGGTAACCATATTCTAAATTCTGTTCATAAACAGGCTTAAAGTCCGGCATATCCAACACATAGATGTTTTCCTCCATGTTACCACTCCTCAATTTGTTTGACCAAGACTCTTTGGGCTTTTGTCAAAATCGCACCCTTTATAGACAAAAGTTCATTACAGTCTTCCTCTTTCCATATTCCAGCCACTTTATTATTTAGCAATCTCCTTAAAGCTGCGTCTATCATTTCTTTATCACTCATCGCCTTTCTATCATGAAAAATACTGTTAAAAATGTTATAGACCTGAGATACGCTGTTAAAATCACCTGCATCCAGTAATTCATACGCGCCTTCTGACATTAAAACAAGATTTGCTGTCATAGCCTTGGCAATTAAATCTGCAGAATGTGTTGTGACAATAAAAGTAAAATGTTTATATTCCTGCCTTAGAAATTCAAAAATGCGGGCACAATTATATGCAAAAAGGAATTCGTCTATCTCGTCAATCACTACCGTACCCGTTTTCATGGTTCGCCGTATATACTCCATTTCCATAAAAATGCGCAACAATGCCTGATATCCACTGGAAAAGCAGGATTCAATCCCATCCAAATATAATTTAAAGTCTACTTCTGACTGTCTGATTTCCAATTCTACTCCTAAAAAATCCTTAACCAATCTTTTTAATTCTATTTCAAAATCAAAATAAAAATTTTCTATTTCTGATGGCACGCCTCCATAATAAAATGTATCTTTCAAATTATAATTATCTTCTTTTAGCCTGTGCTCTGTGATTTTCTCTGAGAATTGAATATCTGCAGTTTTTTCTGGCTTTTTAAATATCTGCCCAATATTAAAATATCGATTGACAGAGTCAATCAAATACCAGTGTTCAAAACCGGATTTTTGCAAAAGCCTCTTTAAAAGTTCTGACTTGCCACTGGAGTTATTTCCAATAATGATAGTATTCTCATAAGGCAGTTTCTTTTCCAATATTATACTGACCATTTCATTGATTGTATTTTGATAATATGTCATATATACCTTTCCACCTTTTATTCATATTGGGTAATGATATTGTTCCGCCTGCTGTAGAATCCTTAAAAGATCTTTTTTTGAGTATTTCTTCACAGATTTCATCTGTTACCATACATTGTATATGTCTCTTTTCATAAACCACATATAACCCCTCTATCAACGTTTTCTTCTGAAAATATTTTCTTGATATATTTAACCGGAGAATAAAGCCTTCTATACTGTCTACATATTTTGCTATCTCTGTCTCATGTAAAGAAAATGATTTCTTTGCAAAATCATCAATCATCTGCTTGGTTGAGTACTTATATCCCTCGATTTTGTACTCATTCTTTTCATATACAACATATGTCTTTAATGCTGACAGGCGATATAACATCTCCAAATCATCACCTTTTTCGTCCATTCCCCCTCTTAATTTTCTCCAGTTTTCGTTATTTTCATTAATTTTTTTCATTGCCCGATTAAAAGGACAAGGATATATTCCATTCCTCAACTCCTGATCAGACAGTTGCTTCCCACCATTATTCAGATTTGCAAAGATTTTATGCAGTATCTCATCTTTCTTCTCCAAATCGGAAATCTTTATTTCCACTACAGAAATGCTTAAGTAATCCACCTTTCTACGCAACTCAACCGGCAAGTTTCTATAACTAATATCACACTTATCATTGCCAATCTGCATATAAAAATTTGATGGTACAATTTCATATTTCTTTTCAAGTGCCGCCACAAAGTTACCCGCAGAGTCCACATCTATCTCCTGATAATCAAATACACTCATCTTTTCATTTTTAAAAAATTTACCTATATAATAAAAATACAGGCTCATTACTCTCTGCTGCCCGTCTAAAATTTCCAACTGCCCTTTTCCATTTCGATATGTGTATATCGGAGGTATAGGAAATTGCCTGATCAAAGATGTGGCCAAATCTTCAACTTGCACTTTACTCCACCGATACTTCCGCTGATATTCCGGAATCACAAACAGATTATCATGTACTCCTTCTACTAATGCCCTAAACCCCATGTCTGTTTTATATTGTTGTACACTAATATTATTATATATTTCAAGAATTGACTTTGCCATATAATGTCTCCTCTATCAAAATTCTCCATAATTGGATACTACCTTAATCATATGTTTCCTTGTAACACACCTGTTTAACATTGCCTCTCCTCTATGCTAAACACATTTATCCTTTATTATCATACTATGAAACTCACCGTTTCGCAATGAACTTTCCTTCATTTTCCATATAGCCCTACTATTTTAACATTATAATCGCAAAGAGAATACCCATAATACAGCATAAGTATTCTCTCCTTGCTTGCTACTATCTTTATTTTTCCCGGCTATTGCTGTGCCTCATACTCCTCCACCGCCGGGTCCACAATATCCGTAGTCCTCCGCCACTCCTTCGTCCCCTCCACCTTCACCGCCGCCTGGGTATGTTTCGCCAGAAACCGCGTCAGGGGATACAAATCAATCCAAATCTCGTTATTCCCTTCCCTCTGTGACTCGTCAAATATCAGCTGCAGCCCCCGGTGAAGATGTACCACTTCAATACTATTCACATTCTCTTTGGCGCTGTAGCCGGTATGCCCCATATAGGGTGGTGTCAAGCACAGACTAAACTTTTTTAACAATTCCGTAACAACTTTACATTCATCTCCTATTCTTCCACAAAATCTGCCATTTTCCACCTTATTTCCACCCTGTCCTCCGCATACACTTCCACCCAATCAATTTTCCAGTATCATATCCATTTCTCAAATGTCCGCTAAATTCAAATTATTCTGTACCAAAAAGCGTGCTATAGCCTATCCGTTTTTAATGCAATCTATTGATAATCCATTTCCCCCTCTTTGTGGCTCCTTCCCGTTCAAGAATCCCTCTGTCTTTTAATTTGTCCATGGCATATCTTATGCCGTTTTTGGACATCTCCATTTTTTGTGCTATTTCTTTTTGTGTAATACCAGGGTCTTCCATTATAAATTCCACTATCTCTCTTTCTGTCTCGGACAAAGTGTTTAGAAATCTCATTTGGTTTATTTCTGTGCCAGTTTCTTTGGTTTGTATGCCAATTTTTGTGTTTTCTGTGCCAGTTTTCCCATTTTCTATGCCAGTTTCTGTGCCAGAACGATAGAAATTTACCCGGAAAGCATCTCCCATATCAATAAACTCCAGCTCCCGAACACCATATTCCCTGCATCCCTGAATCATTCTCTGAAGCCCTGTACCCCACTGTTCAATAATCCCCATTCGGCTGAAAACTTCTGCGATACATACATTGCGGATTTTCGAGCGTCCTGCCATCGCCTGCTCTATTGTCAATCCGCCATACAGCATGCCTGGAGATGTTATTTCTACTCTATTATCATAAATCGCAATCTGCACGCAGAAATGATCCAGATAGCACCAATGGCATACGGAGTTTATGATTGCCTCACGGATACTTTCCGGCGGCAGCTCATATCTGTCTTTCCGAACAATTCCATCAATCGTTGCTCCAAGATTGATATGCTTTAGCACAAATTGGTATGCCTCTTCTATCTGGTCATAAACAGGGCCGTCAAACTCCCTACGGTCAACGAACACTGCCCTGTTTTCCCCTTTGAATAATGCGCACT
The DNA here is from genome assembly GCF_024623325.1 of Acetatifactor muris. Taxonomy (GTDB): domain Bacteria; phylum Bacillota; class Clostridia; order Lachnospirales; family Lachnospiraceae; genus Acetatifactor; species Acetatifactor muris. The sequence continues at coordinate 2,523 of NZ_JANJZD010000065.1, read as the reverse complement.
GTATTTTGGCAAACCGAAACGTATTTTTTGTAAGGAGTATAAAAGCATTTGTCGGAAGATAGCTCTCCCCGGATTTCCTTATAATTCTCCAGTTTTCAAGGTTAACGGCAGTTACTTCTCTTACCTTATCTACAGGGATTTCTCTTGACTGCGCAATATATTTTCTGATATCGTTGCATAATTGCAGCGCACTTTCCTCGTCATAATCTGTATCCACATTGATAAGCTCATCAAAAGACCTGCCTGCTCCCTGGTACTCCAAATCCTTTAATACTGCCACGTCTGCTGGCCTGCTGGTTCCTGCCACCCGGATATATGTCCCATTCTCCTTTCCCATGCTTCGGATGTAATACGGCCTGTTCTGCCCCGGATAGATTTCTACCTGAACGATACATTTCCCTTCTATAGTCTGAAAAGTAATATCCGGAATAATCTGCGGCGCACACATATCGGAAACCGCATTGGCAATCTTGTCCATAATCTGAAAGACCGAACTGGGTTCCACGCCTACAATATTCTTCGTTACATCATCCACACCAATAACGAGCTTTCCGCCTGATGTGTTTGCGAACGCAACAATTGACTTCATGTACTTTTTGCTGTCATCCGGAAGTCGAACTTTAAATTCTATATTTTTTGATTCACCTTTCTTTATCTCATCAAGCGTCATTTTCTTTCCTCTCCGCACTTTCTGTCGATTGCCCTCGCTTCTCAAAATTATTTTTATGGGATATCCGTCCTAATTCAATCTTTCATTCTTGCCAAAACTATAATAGTTCTCCTTGATAACCGTCCTCTCACTTCCCTTTCTAATCAGTTCATAATGTGTATATTCATTCTGAAAGAAACTAAATTTTCGCCGCAAATACTTTGCCATCCGCCATTCGATTATAGTTATTATCTGTGTTCCGTTTATGGCAAGTTCTCTCAGCAAATCAATTAGATTCAGCACATGCTTGTCATCCAGATTTGCCACTGGTTCGTCCAGCATAAGAAATCCTGGTGCATTCAGCACATTCTTATGCAATATTATCATAATAGAAAATGCAAGCGCATTGCGTCAAAATTATAAAATATAGTTTCGGAAGTTTGTGTGTTTCCATTGCACCATGCTGACTGGTAGTTGCGTTTTTTGCAACTACCACTTTTTCATCCAATTCCTTAGTATTAAATGTATTTTCAAATGTCTACTAATTCCGGATTTATCTACACAAAAAACTCTGCCATAGCCTTTCGTGTAATCCAAAAATCTTCATCTTTTATGTAGGCATTTGCTGACACAGTGCCATCATCTGAATAGTATAGCCCCATTTGCATCTACTTTGAAAAATCACACATAAATTTGCTTTCAAAAATGTAGTTCTGTTCTACAATTTCAATTCACTTAAAGTTCTTCCTCTTTTCTAGACCAATTATGAATGGAATAAAGTGAATAATTTTGTCTAAGCACAATTTGAACAAACTCCTCACTGTCAACTTTCTCCCACATCTTTTTTTGCAATTCATCACTTACCCTTACAAATCCATTCTCTGTCATATGCCTAAACATCCTATTTGCATCAACATCTGGAGAGTATATTCTCTCTAAGATATCAGTATCAAAAATAGTGCTCAAAAATATTTCTAACAATAATCTATTTTCATCGGTTTCTTCTTTTAAAAAAACTCCTATCATCTTCAAAATGTATGTATATATCGGTACATCACTCCTTATATATATTCCTCGATAAGTTTTTACTCCTATTTCACTCTCTAATCCGTCAATTATAAATTCATTTTTAGGAATATAAAGTAGACTCGAATATCTTCTATTCCTGAGTACAAATTCATACCAAATATCTTTTTTTAATGAATATGTCAATTTAATGCGTCTTTGCTTATGGCTAATCAATATTGTGCTGACTTCTTTATTGCTGATAGCATATTGATGAAGAATATTATTAGCCTCATAATTACAAACAATATTTTTGACTCCGTTCAAAAAATTATCATCTGCACAAACCACACCTATAAGGTCATTTAAAGTAGCTTCGCTTTTAATTTCCTTTAGCAAATATTCTGCCGCTTGTGTCATTTTACTTTCGAAAATATTTATCTCTGGCATCTCATGTACTGTTTCTGCTGAAACTATACTTCTAATTCCATTGTCTTCCACCACCATGCATCTCACCTTTGCCATTCTTTGTGTTAAAATCTCTTCATTAATAGGTTCGGCAGCATCTTTTGAAATAATATCTTCTACTAAAGGCTTCATCAAGTATCGCCCCTCAGCTAACGCCCAGGATTTTGAATATCCTAATGTTTCTAATTTATCCATTTGTTGCTGAATATATCGCTGATATACATCATATATTTCCATTAGTACGCTACTATTTCCGTCTAATTCAATTGCTGACCTAGTGTAGTGACATGTTGATATATAGATAAATTATGCTGGTAAATACAGCCGTTTTGGTATATACTAAGAAAAAAACGGCGGTGATTCCTATGGCAAGACCCAGAAAATATGTAATCAAGCTTACG
>NZ_JANJZD010000064.1 GCF_024623325.1 Acetatifactor muris | reverse complement strand
TAATCAATCGGCTTCGCCGCAAATTTTGAGTGATTTGTCAAGTGTTTTTTGCAAAAAAGTGGGTGATTTTTTGAAATAGGGGTCTGAAAGCCTTATAAAATCAGGGCTGAAGATTCCGAGAAGTTATCCGGATAAAAAGGAGGAAACCCGGGCCTGCCGCTTTTGCGGCAGGCCCGGGCTCCTTTTTCACAGCGTTTTGCATCAGCGATTCTCATTCACAAACAGCTGTGCCCTGCTCTGAATAATCTTCGCCACTTCCTGGGCACTCTTCTGTCCGGAGAAGAAGGAAGGCATCTCTTCATTGATAATTGTAGTAATGTCACTATTGCCATAATAACATTTATTGATAGAGAAGATGAAGTTCACCAGCTCATCCACCTGCTCCTGGCTCATGGGATCCAGCTTGATTTCCTCTCCGCCTATGTAGAAATAATCATCATATTCCTCTTTGTTGCCATTCTCATCCAGGTAATACGGCCTCTGCGTTGCCTCCTGGGCATCTTCCATAAAGTATTTCATCTGTATGGGCAGTCCCCAGGTCAGCTCCTTCTGATACTCGTCTGTCAGATAAAATCTTAAGAAATCCCATGCGCCGTCAATATTCGCGGACCGGGCTGAAATCGCATAACTGTCCTGTGCCTGCACATAGGAGCCCATGCCGCTTTCCGTGGGGAAACCAATATAGGACACATCTTCACCAAAGCTGCCGTTTATGGTGGAATTCACATCACTGAGGCGTCCGATATATAAGTTCCTCAGAATCGTTCTGTTCTCGCGATACTGGGATTCATAATTTCTCCAGTAATCTTCTCCAAAATAATCTTCACTCAGTTCCTCCGGAAGCTCCTTTGCGAATTCCATCATATCCAGGAAGTTCTGAGAGTCAAATTCACACTTTCCGGTACTGACATCCATGAAATCCGCCCCGCAGAAATCCATCATTGTATACATAAAGGAATCCCTGGTCATCTCTCCCAGCATATTGGTTCCTTCCGGCAGGGTACTCATCAGCTCCTTCATATCTGCCATAGTCCAGGAGGTCCTGTCACCCACAATGGAAGTCTTGCCGATTACTGTGCTCACTCTGAAATTCGGTATCACATAATACAGTTTACCATCCACCGAATATGCATCCAGCACATTCTGTACAAACTCAACCTGAGACAGCTCCTCATCCTTTTCAATCAGCTTGCCCACATCTGCAAGCAGCCCCTTTGAAACGTAATTTTCCACCGGCAGCCCGGAAGTAATCAGAATGTCAGGCATATTGCCTGTGGTGATATCATTGTTCAGCTGGGTCAGTCCGGCCTCATAGTCCTCATACGTATTATAAGAATCATATTCCTTTACGGTAATCCGATATTCTTCATTGCTGCGGTTATATTCCACTACCCGCTGTTTCAGGTCGCTGCCTATCCAGTTGCCCGCCAGCACCAGGACAGCTTTATCCGGAATATCCTTGGGGTCCACATACGTAAAGATACCCGCCTGTACATCCTCCCCGTAATTCTCCCGGAAGATTCCCAGAAAAGAAGTGTCACTAAGCTCAATCAGAGAATTAAAATCACTGATATTCAGATCGGAATTGATAAAGTTCATCTTCTCCTTACTCTCGGTGTCACCCACTTTGTAAGTGAACACACCCTTGCTGTTGCTGTATATCAGGTCGGAACTGATTCCCGCACTCATGGTATTATACCCGTCCCAGGTCATGGAAGTGGGAAGCTGACTGGGCTGCCCCAGGGTATCGGTAGCCGGATCATAGGTGGTTATATATTGCTTTGCCCAGTCCTGCTCATCGTAATAGGTCACCAGAAAAGTACCGTCCGCTTTTGTCATGACAGAGCCGCCATTGGCAAAAATCTTTGCTGCTTCTTCAGACATTGGCTTCCTCTCAGATACATTCCCCTGCCCGTCCACAGACATCTTATAGGCACTGTCTCCGTTCAGCAGAATGTTCACGGTACCGTCCCCTGTCACCGTCAGAGCCGTCACATAGAGCCATTCTTCTTCGGAGGTAAGCCCTTCCAGCTCCGTCTCCCAGGCAAGACTTCCGTCCAGATTCCAGCAGGTGATATAATTCTTCTGAATAGAAACATACTCTTCAGCGGCATTATTCTGATAATTATAATTCCTCAAGGCATAGAGCATACCGTCAGGGCCGAAAACATAATTCCCAAAATAAATATTCTCATAAATCTCCTGCTCCGGCCTGTAGATGTCCGGTTCCACAGCAATACTATCTTCTGTGTCAGATGTTGCCGTATCCTCTCCTTCCGTCTCAGACTCTGCGGAGTCCTCTCCTTCTGTGTCAGGCTCTGCCGTATCCTCTCCTTCCGTCTCAGACTCTGCGGAGTCCTCTCCTTCTGTGTCAGGCTCTGCCGTATCCTCTCCTTCCGTCTCTGGCTCAGCGGCATCTCCTTCAGGTTCCCCGCTCTCTTCGGGCTCCCCGGCAGGCTCTCCTTCCTCTCCTGGAGCAGCTGCGTTTCCGGCATCTGCTCCCACTCCTTTCCACTGCGGAATCTCCAGCGGTGTCAGCTGCGCTTCAGAGCCGTCTTCCTTCATGGTCAAAAGCTGTATATCCTTGTCGTTATTATTCTCCGACCAATGGTAAACCTCTAAAACCAGATATATCATGCCGTCTTTATAGTGAGAGGTGTACACATTGTAATCATCCCCCTTTATCTCCGGCATGGTAAATGCTTCAAACTTGTAGACATTCTCCTTTGCAAGTCCGGCGTTTTCCGTTTTGTTCCCCCCGCCGCAGGCACACAGTCCCATTGTCAGAGCGAGCGCTGTTCCCACGCTCGCTGCCTTTTTTAACCAGCTCTTTCTCATCATTTTCCTCCTCATATTAGTTGCGCAGCTGCCGCTTTCAACGTTACTTTCTCTTCCATTTCCCGCGAAGGCGGCGGATTCCCTGAAAAGGCTTCTTCTCGTCCTCCAGCTCCTCCAGAAGCGCACTGTCGTCAATCTCCCCGTTTTTCTTCCGTTTTCTGTTCTCCCGAAGCTTTTCCATACGGCGTTCCACCATATCCTTCAGTTTATACCACACATCCTTTACTGTCCAGCCCTTATGCTTCCACCAGATGCAGAAGAACACCAGCCCCAGAATAACAGGATACAGCAGAAACAGCAGTTCAAAAAGCGTCATCACCATGAGAATGTCCTCATAGCCTCTTGCGATGTTTTCCCAATAGGGATAAATGATGGCTTTCCCGTTCATGGAACGGGTTCCGAACTGTGTCAGCAGCTTCAGTCTGGTGACAAGGGAATATCGGGTAGTATTCTCCACCACCTCGGTCTCTTTCTCATCCGCTCCCAGCTGCTCCCGGATATAATTCGCTGCAAATCCGGTAATGGGATTGGGCATTACAATCTCATAATGGTTGATGCCGTTGCTCTCTCCCAGCTCGGTCAGCGTCTTATAAGACACATACACCAGCGTGGAATCCAGTCCCGCAGCCTCTGCCAGACGACCGGACGGTCGCTCCACCACACCTGTGACAATATGGGGAACTCCTCCGATGGAAACCATCATTCCCGCCACATCATTGGAACCGAAAAGCTGCCATGCCGCATCCTCATCTATAACGCAGTAGTCCTGCATCAGATCATTTCCCGAAAAGTAGGAGCCATAGAGCAGTTTCAGCGGATGAAACAGGAAAAAATCTCCTCCAATGCCAATAGCATCTGCAGACAAACTGGTTTTGTCACTGGAAATCGTCACTTTGCCGTCGGCACTGTAAGCATCTGCCCAGAGTCTGGCCCCGGGATTTGTGGACTCCTGCAACACCGAGGCATCCGTCAGCGCACCGTCAATGGTATGCTGAAATTCAATAATCCGGTCTTCCGTCATCCCCGCGTCCACGGGAAAAAAACAGCTGACCTGAGAAGCATCGCCTTCGCTGCTCCATCTCTCCGCAGCACTCTGAGAGAGCTGACTGCTTCCCAAATAGTTGGCGGCGAAAAGCAGAATCAGGAAAATCAGAAAAGATATCCCTCCGCTTATACCCAATACTATTTTCTTCATCATTTACCTCATTTCCAATCCCTTATGTCAGCTGTTATCGCTCAGTCTGACCTGCTTGCCGGCTTCCACCGGCTTTGTGGAAGTTGTAATCACAAATTCATAGCCATACAGTGCTGCGCTGACCGCAGACTGCGTGTCATCACTTGCCAGCACTTCCACATCCACACGACTGGCAATATAACGGGTGCTCAGAGGTCCCGCCTTAGACTCCACAATCAGAATAAATTTACCGTTGTTGTCCTCACGAATCGCACTGTTGGGCACAATATAATCATAGTTCGCACTTTTCTGTCCCACAGACACATTCAGTGTCTGTCCGGCAGTCACATTGCCGGTAATCTCGAAGGTAAGAAGCTTCTTCTGTCCCGGATCAGTGGTGTCCGGCTTAATGCTTGCCAGCGTCACCGTCAGGTCATCGTATCTCCAGGCATTCACAAGCTCTGCCACGTCTCCAACGCTCAGTCTCTTCGCCTGCTCGTTCGTCACGGAAAAGCTCATGGTATAGCCCTTGCCTTCCGGCTGAAGTACAACCACCGGAGTAGCGGCATCCGTTGTCTTGCCCGCAGTTACATTCACAGCTGTCACCGTACCTGCTATGGGAGCTGTGATGGTAGCATCAACTGACTTCGCAGTTAAATCTTCCACCACTTTTTTTCTGATCCTGGATCTTCTTCAACATTGCAGACAAATCTACTTCTTTTGCAAAGCCGGCCAATAACTCGGTCAGTGCTTTTTCCGCATCACTTTTTTCTGTGTTCGACTTTCCCAAAGCTGCTGTCAGGTCTGCTTTCTCATTGGTTAATGCATCCCTATGGCTGTTATCCGGCTTCGTCGCCTGTTTATTGGCCAGATTGCGCTTTGCCTCCGCCACCTTGCCCTCCCACGTTGTCTGCGCGTCCAGTGCACTATTATATTCCGCCTGTCTGGCATTTATTTCATTCTGTGCCTTTTCCCGATCTGCCACTATGCTGGCATTTACATTCTCCAGTGCAGTTGTCGCTTCCTGAAGGGCAGTTTCCGCATCCGCCAATACTGCAGAAGCCGCTGTCACGCTGCCTTCTCCGTCTCCACTCAGACGGTCCAGCTCTATCTGTTCATCTGAGGTGATACTACCCGCCGCATTCTTTTCATTCAGGCTGTTCAGTCGGTTCAGCATTGCGGTGTGATTTTCCATTGCTACAGATCTTGCCGCCTCACAGGCAGCTTTTCTTTCTTCCGCCGCCTTCACTGCACTGTTCACGGATTCCAGCACACTCTGAGCTGCCTCCAGCTTTTCCTTAGCTGCCGGAACAGCCGCTGCCGCCTTCTCCAGTTCTGCCTGCGTTGCATTTACCTGCAGCTCCTCTACCGAGGTATCCACCGTATTTTCTCCCAGTTTACTGAGTTCGGCTTCAATTTCCGCAATGCGATTATTATAGTTTTTAATGGCTCCCTCCAACTGCTCAATCTTCTTGTTATAAGAATCAATCTGAGCCAGTTTGGAATCTGTGGAGGTAACATTTCCACTCTCAACACGATTGACAATCCCCTTGCTGGTATCGGCGCTGACAATCGCCTTTTCATACTCTGCCTGCAAAGTTTCCAGTGCTTCCTTCGCCGTCTTCAGCTCCTCGCTCTCCTGATCCTCCAGGTACACAAGCACATCACCCTGCTGCACCGTATCTCCCACGTGTACGGCAACACCGGAGACCTTCCGGGACTCCTTCACTTCCACATTGTAGGGATCGCCGCTCTCCACCGTGCCTGATCCCCTTATTTTGGCCGTGATAGTACCGGACTGCACATACTGCGTAGCCACTTCCGGCAGGGAATAGTTCATAATCGTGTTAGAGAAAAAAGTGAGTACCAACATCACGGACAGAAACACTATCGCCGCCGTCTTCACCCATTCCCTTTTTTTCTTTCCGTTCTCGTTCATCGCTCTACCTCTCCTCAATCTATCTGTTCCTGAAATTTTAAAATAAACTCTAAATCTGTTCCGCCTTTTAACCCTTGATACCCCCCTGATATGTAATACCGTCCACCAGGTACTCCTCTCCGTACAGGAAAATCAGCAGGCTGGGCACCATGTAAATAGTGGCCACCGCAAAGGCCAGTCCGATTTCTCCTGCATTGATCTTGCTCAGGAATACCGACAGGGGGTGGCTCTCCGCATCCGTGAGCAGAATCAACGGCTGTTCCACCATATTCCAGTAATCGATAAACACCAGAATCGCCGCGGAACAGATGGCTCCTTTACACAGCGGCATACAGATTCTGCGGTATATCTGCCATTCCCCCGCTCCGTCTATCTGGGCCGCCTCCATCACCGACTCCGGAATTCTCCGCATGAATTTTGTCAGCAGGAATACCGCAAAGGGCGAGACGATACCCGGCAGCCAGATGGCCCAGTTGGTATCCAGAAGGTTCAGCCAGTCGCTGACCAGGTAGTTCGGCACCAGCGTCACCTGATAAGGCATCAGCATCAGTATGATATACATAAAAAATATCATCTCCCTGATTCTGCCCCGATATCTGGTAAAACCATACGATGCCAGCGATGCCACAAGCAGCTGAAACACCACGATGGGTCCCACCAGAATCACGGAATTCCAGAATTTCAGCAGATATTCCGGGCTCTTGAGCAATACCGTATTATACTGGCTGAAAGACACCATATCAGGGATAAACTTCAGATTTACTTTTTCCGCTATATATACCTTCCCCCCGTTGGCATCAGTGGCAAATATCTTACCGTAATTGGAAGAGATCTCGGATGCCGCCATAAAGGAATTGGTGATGGTCAGCACAATGGGCATCAGGAACAGAATGGCAAACGCGGCGGCCACCAGCGTGGCCAGCGCTATTCTGGCTGTGTGCAGACGCTTTCTGCGAATCGCGGCCCGCCGGTCCAGAAGTATGCGTTTATCCTCCTGTCCGGGCATATCCACGGCTTTTTTTCTCATCCCTCCACATCCTTTCCGAACCGATTCTCAGCAATGAACAGGGTTCCGATTATCACAATCATTACCAGAGACATCAGTATCGCTGCCGCCGACAGCGTCTGATAGTCCAGCGATTTGAATTTATTATTCATAAAATGCTGAAGTGTGTAGATGGAATCATAGGGATAATCCGTTGTCAGCAGATACACCTCCCGGAATATCTTAAACGAATTTATCAGGGACATAATCGTCACAAACAGCAGGGAAGACGACAGGTAACGAATCTTTATGTAAAAAAAGGTCTGCAGCGGCTTAGCGCTCTCCAGTTCCGCAACCTCCAGAATATCCTTCGGAATACTGGCAAGAGCCGCCATGAACAGGATCATATTATACCCCAGATTCTTCCACAGGAAGAGGATGACTATAACGACCAGTGCATAATCGGATTTCAGCCAGTCAATTTTATCCACTCCGATTTTACTTAACACTTCATTCACGGCACCGTTATAATGGAACAAAACCTGCCAGATTAACACAATGGAGGCCACAGGTACCATCATGGGACTCAGAAAAAAAGTCCTGAACTGGCTTCTGAAAGGCAGTTTTGCCTCCAGCACAATGGCCAGCAGCAGTGACAGCACTACCGCCAGCGGCACTGCCACCGCCGAGAAGACAAAGGTATTGCGAACCGCACTTTTAAATGCCGAATTCTGTACGATATTGATAAAATTATCCAAAAACACAAAATTACCGCTGATGGGATTATCTACCAGCGAATAATAAATCACAACCAGAAAAGGAAGGATAAAAAATACCATCACACCCAAAAAGCTGGGGGCCAGATACAGCCCCGAGCTGATTTTGATTTTACGCTCTCTCCGGGTCGTTTTGATACGATGTTTCGATTCGGGCGCCTTGCGGCGCCCTTCTTTCTGCTTTCTGCCCATTTCTGTCCTCATTTCCAGACATTATCTTCTCTGTGCCCCATTGCGGCCACAGTATAGCCGACCGTTCTCTATTTATTCTCACTCACATAGATCTGGACGCGGCTCTGAATAACACCCACCACTTCATCCACCGATTTCTGGCCGGAATAATAGCCTTCCGCTTCCTCGTTGATTATCTTCATAACTTCATCCTCACCGCCATAGGAAACAGGCTTTGCCTCGTCCATCAGCGCCAGAACGACATCCACTTCCTCCTGTGTGGGTGTACGGAAGTCATAACTCCAGCCATCTTCATAACCTACTCCATGGCTTCCCATTGCAATGGCTTCTCCGTTTTCATCCAAAATGACCTCTCCGTTTTCGTCTGTGGCATACTCCACTTTGGTTACGTCCGCTATCATGGCATCCAGCTGAGATTTCCTCGTGGGAAATCCGTTCCAGTAACGATTTTCGCTTTCTTCCTTATTCAGAACGCTTTCAATAAATGCCCATGCCCCATCCTTTTGATTGGATTTGGTGGAAATGGCATATGCATTACTCGCTGACAACGCATGTCCGCCGGTTCCATCCATCGTGGGAAATCCCACGCATACCGCCTTGCCCTGGAATATTTCCTCATACAGCTGTATCTGATCAAAGTCATACACATAGGCCGTATCCAGAAGCACTTCCCCATTCTGGATTCTGGTAGGTGTGGAAGGACCGTCCTGCTGCCAGTCCACCTCGTCCGGGAACCGATTCACAAACTCCAGCATTTTCTTAAATTCATCTGAATTGAAATTACATTCCCCTGTGGACCAGTCAATGAAAGCATCTTCATTGAACATCATCATAGCCTGCATGATCTCACGCTTTGCCACCTTGTCAAAAATCTCCGCGTCCGGGTGTTCCTCCGCAAGCGCAATCATCTCATCCAGCGTCCAGCCGCTCTTCTCACCCACCATATCGGCGCTGCCAATTATGGTCTGCATGCTGAATGCAGAAGGTATGCTTACCAGTACATCGTCAAATGTATATACATTCAAAATATTCTCAATAAAATCAGCCCGGTTCAGTACACTGCTCTTTTCCAGGTAAGGACTCAGATTCTCGAATACTCCTTTCGCCGCCAGCTGGTCCACGCTCAGACCGGACAGGTCAATAATATCCGGGCAGTTGTTGGAAGTGATATCATTATTCAGGTTGGTCAGCGCATCCGCCCACGCATTTTCACCGCCATTGTTAAAGTCATAATATTCCTTTACGGAGATGTGGTACTGCGAATTCGCCTTGTTAAACTGTACGGCCAGCCCCTGCAGATTGTAGCCTCCGGAAATGGTAGCCACAACGATAGTCTCCTTCTCCGGCACTTCCTCCGCCTTCTTCTTCGTCAGCAGAGCTATACCCTTGTCATTCGTCTCCCAGTCCTCGATAATCACAGCAAGTCTGCCGTCAGACAGTTCGCCGAAGTTCCTGACACTGTTGCCGTTGATATCGCTGTCCAGCCAGTCGAACAGTAGCTCTGCTTCCTGTTTCTCAAGGCTGTATCCATATACATGAGTACTGTCATGTACCAGAAAGTCATACTCTGTTCCTGCCACAAGTCCATTGCTGTTGCCCGGTAAACCCGCGTAAGACTCTCCCAGCTTTTTCCCTGCAAAATCAATGGCTGTCAATGCATATTCGCTTGTACCTGCACTTTCATTGTAGCTTCGATAAGTGATATACATTTTCCCATCCTTACCGCAGACGATGCTGTCGATCCAGCTGTTGGCGGAATCCATGGATATTTTGCCCTGCTGATTCCCCTCCGCATCCAGCAGCCAGATATTGCCGTCTCCTGCCAGATACACACGGCCTTCCCCGTCTACCGCCATATCGTTTATGTAAGAATCTGCTACCATGTCTGTGATCTCCTGGGAGAACAGCCATTTTCCTTCCCCGTCAAATTTTGTCAGGAAATTCTTCGACACGCCATCTTCCGAATAAGAATAAACAATAGCATACAGGCTGCCGTCCTCCGTGAAAGCTGTTTCGTTGATATTCATATTGACCGCACCCTCCGGCCAGACCACCGGCGTCTGGGTCACGGTCTTATCTGCCAGCGAATATTTGCAGATGCTCTGAGTGCTTAAGTTCGTATTCTCATCCCACTCCCAGGACACAGAATACAGATTCTCTCCCATCAACTGCATATTGTAATAATCCATGCGCTCGTCTTCAATTGTGACAAATTCCGGCACATAGGCCCATTCCTTTTTCACTTCGTCCGTACTATCTGTCTTGCCGCAGGCTGCCAGCGACATCACAATTGTCGCAGCCAGAGCAAATGCAGCCGGCCTTCTGCAGCCTCCGAACCTGTGTAAATTAAATTTCTTCATAATATAATACTGTCCTTTCACGCAATGTGCGGCACCGTCTGTGCCACATATTGAGTATAACACACAATTTCAAAAATGCACCTTAAGATTTTATGAATTACAGCAGAACTTCTCATTAAAAAACGTGGTTTCCGAATTTATTTTATCCGAATATAGTATTTCCGCAGTTCCAGTTTCCTCTTGTGATGGCGCATCATACTTGCCATCCGGTTATAGACCCAGAATCCGTCCACCAGCAGAGAATTGGCCTTTCCGATTTTCTGCTTCGTGGTTTTCTCATAGTATTCTCCGCCGCAGTCACAGGCCTCCCGTCCGCGTTCCTTCACCAGTCTGATCAGATCGGATTCACAGGTAATCGGCTCCGTAAATTCCGTGAATCCCAGGCCCACACAATCCTCCTTATGTGCATCGCTGCCACCAAATACCGGCTTGTCATGGCATCGCGCAATCTCCATTGCCCCTGCGTTACTCTCCAGACTCTCACAGGCATTGAAGCCCTCCAGAAAGTCAAACTTATCCATAACCGCCAGCTGATTGCGGTGTTTTCTGGTATTGGTAATGCTTAAAAATTTCTCTCCGCAGGGGTGTGCCGGCCCCAGAATTCCTCCGTTTTTGTGGACAATTTCTATGAGAAACTGTACCGGAAGTCCCCGAAGTTCCAAAATTTTCAACTTTATGCCCTCAGGCATAATTACCAGAATATGCCCCGCGTCAATGGTATCGTATTCCACTCCCTTCAGAACCAGGAAGTCTCTTTCCTGATCATAGCCGCCGCCATGCTGTTTTTTCCACGCCCGATATCCCTTATAGGAGTCATGATCACTGACCAGCATCCCGTCGAATCCCTTTTCGTTCAGTAAATCCGCAAATTCTTCAATGGGCACTTTCCCATCCAGCGATCCTTCTTTTGTATGACAATGCATATCGAATTTCATTCTGTACATCCTTTCTAATCAACGCTTTTCAAAGATTCTGTCATGCTGATGCCCTCCAGCTTTCCGCCCATGGTAAGGTTTACCAGCCAGGCGAATGCCAGCGTCAGCAAACCGCTGTACAGAAAGCTTATGGGTTTCACATATATATGAAAAGCGATCAGATCGACCCGGATTTCATTCATGACAAATCTGTGCAGGAAATGCCCCAGCACCAGTCCAACCAGCATGCCCAGCAAACTCAGCATGATATTCTCCCGGAAGACATAGCTCTGCGTTTCCTTCCTGTAAAAGCCCAGAACCTTGATTGTGGCGATTTCCCTGATTCTCTCTGTGATATTAATATTGGTGAGATTATAAAGCACAATAAAGGCCAGTCCTGCCGCACACAATATGACCACCACCACAATAATGTCCAGGCTTGACATCATGTTACCAATTCGTTCCATAGTATCCCGATTCACCGTAACGGTAGATACCTGCTTCCATTTCATCAGCTCAGCCGCCATTTCATGATCAGAGAGCTCATCTGTCACAATCACATCACTTTCCGCAGTCTCCGACAAATTCACATAGACTGTCTTCCGCTCCGGTTCCGTCCCTGTCAGCTGTCTCCAGGTGTCTTCCGTAATATGCACATAATTATAGATAAAATTCTCGTATATTCCGGATACTCTGACAGAAATGCTCAGCATCTCCTCGTCCCTCAGGGTTATGGTGTCACCGACTTTGATTTTATAGTCTTCCGCCAGCTTATTGGATATAACAGCCTCTCCCTGTGCCGGATAGGCCACCTGTCGCCCTTCCACAGTATGCAGATTCAGGAAAGGAACCATTTTCTCCTCCGTCCCCGCCACCAGATAGACTGACTTGACACCGTTTTCCGTCACGATTTCCATGTTTTTCTCCATCACAAAGGCATACTCGTCAATTCCCTTTGCCATCAGACCATTCAGCTTCTCTTCCAGCGCCCCGTCAGCGCCTTCCTTCAGAGATACGCCGATATCATAGGTCTGCACCTCCCGAAACTGCTTCGCCGCCACATCGGCGATGGAATCTTTGACACCGAAGCCCGTGACCAGCAGTGCCGTACAGCCGCTGATTCCCACCACCATCATAAACAGCCGCTTTTTATAGCGAAATATGTTCCGCAGAGAAACCTTATGCAGAAAGCTCAGCCGCCTCCACAGAAACGGAATCCGCTCCAGAAGCACGCGTTTCCCCGCCTTCGGCGCTTTGGGCCGCATCAGGGCTGCCGCCACCTGATTCAGCTCCACGCGGCAGGACAGCCAAGTGGTCCCAATGGAGCACAGCAGAGATACCACCAGGGAAATCACCGCCAGCTTCCAGTTAAATATATAGAAAATGGGGTCCGCATTATACATCATCCCATAGCAGAACCATATCACCTTCGGAAAGCCCCAGGTTCCCAGAAAGAATCCGAAGACACAGCCTGTCACCGAAGCCAGCCCGGAATATATCATATACTTTGACATTATGGTGGATTCTCCATATCCCAGCGCTTTCAGCACGCCAATCTGGGTCCGCTGCTCCTCCACCATCCTGTTCATGGTAGTGATACACACCAGGGCCGCCACCAGGAAAAAGAACACCGGAAAAATATTGGCTATCCCCTCCACGATATTGGAATCATTCTGAAAACAGACATAGCCCACATTGGTATCCCTGCCCAGCACAAAGGTCTCGGGCCTATCCAAATCCGCAAGTTCTTCCTCTCCCTCTGCTATTTCGGCCTCGGCCCGGGCAATTTTTTCATCAAACTCTTTCCGGGCATCTTCATACTCCTTCCGCCCGTGGGCATATTCCTGCTTTGCATCTGCCAGTTCTCCGGCTTTTTCCGCCAGAGTTGCCTTTCCTTCTTCCAGCTCCTTTTTCCCCTCGGCAAGGGCCTGTTCTCCTTCCACAAGCTCTTTCCTTGCCTGGGCCAGAGCTGTACGCCCGTCGGCAATTTCCCGCCTTGCCTCCACAATGGCCAGCTGCCCCTCCGAAAGCTGCTGTCTGGCAGCCGACAGCGCCTGCCAGCCTTCGTTCAGCTTCGCCTCTGATTCCGCAATCTGCTGCCAGGCGGCTTCCAGCTCCCGCTCTCCTTCCAGCAGCTGCTCTTCCGTTGCCGCAAGCTGTTCCTCGTATTCCGCAATGGTCTGCTGTCCTCTCTCAATCACCGCAATCCCTGCGTCATAGGCCTCCTGGGTAATGGCACCGCTTTCCAGATCAGCCTGCAGCTTCTTCTTCTGATTTTCCAGCTCCGCCGATTCCTCCTGCAGTCGTTTTCTGCCCTCGGCTGCGGCAAGCTTCGCGGCATCCATTGTCTCCTTCTTACTCCGCCACTGTGCCTTTCCCTCCGCAAGCTCCCGTTCACTGCTGCGCAGCGTTATCTCATTGCTGTCCACAAGCGCCCTGGCTTCCGCCAGTTCCGCCTCCTTCCCGGCAATGACCACCTCGCCGTCATCCAGTTCTGCTTCCTTCTCCGAAATTGTTATTTTCGCTTTCCGAATCTCTTCCTCATTTTCCCAGATTTCCAGCTCTCCTTCCGCAAGTTCCATCTGGGCGTCCGCCAGCGCTGTCTCCCCGTCCGCCAGCTGCTCTTCCGCCTCTGCCAGTGTCCGGGCAGCCTCCGCAAGCTCTTCCTCTCCCCGGGCTCTGTTCTCCTCCAGCTCCCCGCGGCCCTCCGCAAGCTCCGTCTCCGCCGCATCCACAATATCCTGATACCGCTCCAGCGCAGCCTCCCCGGTCAGCGCCTCCCAGACAGAGGTTTTCTCCGCGATCAGTGAATCGTATGCTTCGCTGTATAAATCGTGATTCTGCTCGAACTTCACATAGATTTCCGTAAAGTAATCCACGTCAAACCCCTCGGGCAGCAAATAGATAAATCCGTCCAGACGTCCTGTGCCCAGAGAAGTATTGCCTCTCTCGTACTGCAGGTACAGAGGAGAACGTACAATCCCAACAATCGTATATTCCCGCTCTGCAAAGTGCTCCAGGTCCTCTTCTTCATTGTCTTCCGACAATGTAATCGTCGCCCCGATAGCCGATTTTCCAAGCAGATTGCTGTCCACCACGCATTCGGTTCCGCTCCGGGGCAGCCTTCCGGCCATCACCTTCAGCGTATTCACCTGTTCCGTCACGCTGTGCGCCTTAACCGCACCCTGACGGCCGTCTTCCAGTCGATACAGTATGTCAAAAGAAACCGCCCCTTCCACTGCCTGTACATCCAGGGCCGCATAAAGGGAATCCACCTGCTTCTGTTGAAATCCAAGTGTGGAGAGCAGACGGAAATCATAAAAAGAATATCTGTGCAGATAATCCTTCACTGTTGCAGTCATGCCTTCTTTCGTCACCTTCAGCCCCGCAAAAAAGCCCACTCCCAGCGCAATAATGGCAAATATCGCCATAAACCTGCCAAAACTTGCTTTGATTTCCCGGAAGGTAGATTTCCTTATTTCCCGCATATTCTCACCATTCGATCTCCGAAATGTCAACCGTCTTCTCGTTTTTCACCATACTGACCACCGTGCCGCTTTTCACTGTAATAATGCGGTCTGCCATGGCCGTGAGAGCCTGATTGTGCGTAATGACAATCACTGTCTTCCCTGTCTCCCGGCAGGTTCCCTGCAGGAGCCTGAGCACTGCTTTTCCCGTATTGTAATCCAGCGCTCCTGTGGGCTCGTCACAGAGCAGAAGCTTCGGATTCTTTGCCAGCGCTCTGGCAATGGCCACCCGCTGCTGTTCTCCGCCGGAAAGCTGGGCCGGAAAATTATTGGTCCGCTCCTTCAGCCCCACCTGTTCCAGTATCACGGCCGCATCCAGCGGCTCTCTGCAGATCTGGGCCGCCAGCTCCACATTTTCCAGGGCAGTCAGATTCTGCACCAGATTATAGAACTGAAAGACAAATCCCACATCATAGCGCCTGTAGGCTGTCAGCTGTTTCTTATTAAATGCGGACACTTCCTCTTCATCCAGGTATACTTTGCCGGAGGTCAGAGTGTCCATGCCGCCCAGAATGTTCAGGATAGTAGTTTTACCTGCGCCGGAAGCTCCCACAATAACGCAGAATTCTCCTTTTTCAATTTCAAAGTTCACATCATGCAGTGCCGGGATTTCCATCTCACCGGTCTTATATACTTTTTTAACATCTTCAAAACGCACAAAACCACTCATTATTGTCCGCCTTTGTCATAATACTTTTGCTGTTAACAGTCATATTTTTTTATTATAACCATTTTCATTTGTTTTTTCAATCTTTTTGCGACAATGTTGATGATGTAAAATTTGGTGTTCACTTTACAAGGACCCGGGTTTCTGCAGGAATCTGTAAAAGTCCTGAACCCGGAGTTAGATTTTCTGCAATGCTCTGCAGGGGATGTCGCCAAAGTTCAGGTTACGGCAATGGCTGTACAGGGGGGCCTGCCGCCTGGGCCAGGGTTCCTGCAAGGACCAACAGGGGCTTTTTTCCTAAAGCAAAGGGACGGCGGAGAAGGGGTGGGAGGTTCTTTCCTCGGCAGGGGTAACGCGCCGATGAACTAACTGCCAACAGAAACTAAGGAGCGAAAGTAC
>NZ_JANJZD010000063.1 GCF_024623325.1 Acetatifactor muris | reverse complement strand
AGCAAAGGTTGACTGGCATTTTAGGACAGGTGATGCCAGAATAAAGCTCAAGTCTTTATACCCCAGCTTTACTGCCGCCTCTTAAAAGGCGGTAGTAAGGTTAAATATCGTCATGTCAATACACTAGCAGAATCATCAAACTTTGCAGTATTCTTTACGAATGTTACAGATGCAGAACCTCCAAGTAATGCTTCTGTTTCAACAATAGTTTGCTTATTATCTTCAGTTACCCTTACCGTTTCAGTATTGGAAACTTCTGTTGAGCTAAAGTTATTAGAAATATTCTGAATATATGAATCATCGAATAATGTATCCAAAAGGCTTATGTTTACTTCTTCTCCAATAGAAGTCCACACTCCACACATGTCTGTATAAATAGTTTTTGCTGTTCCATTAAGTAAATCTTTATTATCCTTCCATGTAGTCAATTTAGCAGATGCACAGTTAGCAATAATATCTTCGTCGGATGCAGTATTAAACATAGGCATAACTTCTCTGATTGCATTAAATTCTGTATCATATAATTTATTTGCCTCAAGAGAACCCTGAATAAACTTTTCTACAGTATCAGAATGTACGTCTGCAAAATTCTTATCAAATAAAATTCCGTCCATTACGAGGTTTGTAGAGCTTGTTGTGCTGAATAAAACATGTGCATCTGTCATATTTTGTGCCTGTGTCAAATAAGGTTCCCATGTAGCTGCTACTTCAATCTGTCCTGCAAAAAATGCCTTTGCTGCATCATCAGGTGTTGCGAATAGGATAAGATTATTAATAATTTCTTCTTTTTCAGACTGTGTTAAATCAGAATTGTTTACAAACCATACAACCAACGTCTGCGCCTCTGAAAACTCAGGAACACCAATCTTAGCACCTACTAAATCCTTAACAGTCGTGATATTAGATTTAGCAATAATTCCATCACCACCATTGGAATAGTTTGTAATATATGGCATAATAACCTCTTTATTAGCATTCGCAAACTTGCTAGATAAAAATGCAGTTCTATTAATTGTATATCCAGCAGCATTTAAGTCGCCTTTAATCAAAGCATTGCTAGACTGCGTAGCATCGTTAATAATGTTAATATTTACATCAATACCAAGTTTGCCATAAATGGAATCTGGCTGAGTTGTTAAACCACCATTTGCATCAATAATAGACTTCCAACCGATCCATTCATCTAACGAAATATTAATTGTATCATCCAGTACATCTGTATTGCTTGTTGCAGATAAATCATTGTTTGTTGTTCCATTATCAAATTCAATATCATTCTTATTATCCGTAGTTACTACTTCTTTATTTGTTTTGTCTTTTATCTTAATAAGTCCTGTTTTTATTCCTGCAAATACACCACCACCTAACAGTGCAATAATTAAAACAAAAATCATAATCTTTGCAGTCTTCGTTAATCTAAATCTTTTTGTACTCATTCAATTTCTCTCCTTATTTGTTATACTTTTTCTTCAATGATTCAAGATAATCATTACTTTGCAATTTTTTAGCTTCTGCATCTGCTTTCTGTAACTTTGTAGATATCTTATTGTCATGTACAACCTTAGAGCCTTCTACAACAGCATCCAAATCTTTATTCTTATCTCGTACTGACTCAAGAAGTTTATCTGTAGCAGTAACATTCTTCAATTCATCCATATCATCATAGACTTCTTTAAGCTGTTTCTTTACTTTCATGTTCTCTACTACTTCTTTGCTTTCTCTTTTCAATTTCCGAAGATTCTTTTCACACATCTCCTGTGCTTCTTTTGCTGTGTTTGCAGCAACTTCATATGCCTTAACTAATTCAGAATGCCGTTTAATATCAGCTAATATTTCTTCTCTCTCCTCAGCCTTTAACTGTGCTAATTCAATCTTGCCATTTTTAACAAGCGATTCACATTCTGATTCTACTTTTGATAATTTGGTTTTGAGGTTTTCCATATCTCTTTTTGCTGTATTTAGTTTACCAGCCGCAACTTTTAAAGCATTATCTGCTTTATTATAAGCTTCCTGTGCCTGATCAATCTTCTCACTATAAATTGCTTCAGCACCTTCTGGTGTTGTAGCCATATCTTTGATAAAAAGTCTTGTAAATCCTTTTAATAATGCTCTAAACTCAGGAAATAGAATCAGCATTATTACAAAGACAATAACTACAATACCAACAATCATTTGATTTAAACTCACTAATTTGTACCTCCTACAAACTTGACTAATTCTTTGATTCTACCAATTTCGGTAGAAATTGCTTCATTAGAAATCTTTACCTCATTCTGTTCACTTGCAATTTCAGATTCTAAATTCGCAATATTTTTCTTAAATTCTTCAATATGTTCCTCCTTTTTTGAAATTGAATCTTTGGACTCTGTATTGATTTTCTCTTTTACACTATCCAATACTTCCATTCTTTTTTCACCATCATCTGTAACTTCTGTTGCAGCTAAACCAAAGCTGCTAAGAATAGAAAGAACAGAAGCTCTCTTAGTTTCTGTTACCATTTCTTTTGGCAAAGAATTAATCAACTCCTCAACTTTAAAAATTGATTGCGACTGATCATACAATTCATTCTGAGCGTAGATATCATCAATCAACGTATCTGTATTTACGCTATCAAGTTCTACTTCTACATTTTCTTCTTCATAAGATTGAAAATCCTCTTCCACTCTATTGTTTTCTGTTGGTACTTCTTCTACAAATGCCTTTCCAATTGATTTTAAAAATCCCATATCTGTCCTCCTAAAGTTTTATTATTTCATCACACATTTTTTCTGCTTCATCTGTGCTATGTGTAACCATGATAATTGTGTTGTTGATACCTTTTTGCATCCTAATAATCAATTTCTGCATTTCTGCTCTTGTAACACTGTCTAATGCTGATAATGGCTCGTCCATTAGAATTATCTGAGGTTGCATAAATAGTGTTCTTGCTAAGGCTAATCTCTGTCGCATTCCACCAGATAATTGTCTCGGATATTTATGTACATGCTCATCAAGTTTTACTAATTCAAGCATCTTTAACGCATTATCTTTATCTTTTTCTGTTACTCTACCTTTTACCTTTTTTGCAATAAGCACATTATCCAAGCATGTCATCCAATCAAACGAAGTATAATTTTGGTGTAACATATAAATCCCATTTTTATTTGGTCTATTCTCTTTCGCACCATTAATAACTACTTCTCCTTGTAATGGTTTTGCCAATCCAGCAATTGTCCTTAAAAGAGTGGTTTTGCCACATCCTGATTCACCTAAAATCCCATAAATTTTCTTATTAAACTGATAATTAAAACCTTCTAATAACGGTGAATTTCTGGAATATCCTGTATATAAATCATTCAGTACAATCATTCAGATACCTCCACTTAAATATTCTCTTTACTAATTTCTTTGTTAGATTATCAAATAATACGCTTATGATCATAATCATGATAATCGCCATAAATACTAAATCAGTTCTTCCTCTGGAGGATGATTGTTGAATAATAAATCCAAGACCATATTTCGCATTTATTGTTTCTGTAACTGCTATATATGTCCATCCAATTCCATACATCATAATGAAAGTACTCATTAAACTCGGAAGAATTGCTGGTATCTGCACTCTCATAATTATCTGCAATTTATTCATTCCTATTGTAAGTCCAGTATCAATAAGATCTGAATTAATCTCATCTAAACACAAAATTACTGATGGCATCATATACACAAATGTTGCAATAAACAAAAATATGATTTTCATAAGTTCATCAATCCCAAACCACATAATCAACAATGGGTAAAATGCTGTAACTGGTATGTATCTCATAATACTTATCACTGGGCTAATAATGTCATTTGCAATTTTAGAGTTATATACTAATAATGCTATTGGAAATGCAATCAATCCTGATAAAAATGTTGCTATTGTAATTCTCAAAAATGAATACCTAATTGCTATAAATAATTGACCATTTTTAATCATTTCAATTAGGTTTGTGAATACTATCTTCGGATCAGGAACAAACAATGGATTAACATTTTGAGCGCACAAACTCCATACTAAGATTACACTTAGTAGCAACAGTAACCTTTTTACAATCTTCTTAATTTAAATCAACCTCTCTTTCTTACTATTTCTACATTTGAACTGTGATTTTTTGAATTTATGTGTATATTTTTAGACTTGAAATCTCGAATTCGTGGTGAGAGTTAAACACTCTCAACTACTAATTCTTCTGCTTCTTCCATATCCGGAGCATCCGCTTTATCCTTAATAATTCCTTCAAGAACCTTGAAACTGAAATTCTTATGCTTATATGCTGTAAAGCTTTCCCGATTATCTATTCTCACTACGACACCTTCTCTCACGTGAGTCTTTCCAATCGGATCTGTGCCATCATAATATTTCTCTACTCTCTCCATCAGATCATCCCATGTGGTAAAGACAAATTTCTCAAAAGTAGGAACACACTTAACTCCCAACTTTTCGCATTCAATCTGCACCTGCTCCCAGGGAAGTTCCACTACAAACCCATCCTCATTTGTCATTGTCATGCGATATACATAAATATCATTTTCTCCTGGCTCACATCCATATGAGAATACAGTTTCCTTTCCATACTGTTTTTCAAATTCCTTGTCCTTGACGAGCTTATTTGAGCATCTTCCCATAATTGTCCGATTACCTTCTGTGTATCCAACAATTTCATAAAATACTTCTACACCTTTTGGAAGTTTATCTTTGAAAAAGTCTTGATATTTCTGCCTAAATGCATTGCTGCCATAATATCCACCATCATAATTTCTTAGTGTAGTTCTTCTTGTTCCACTAACAACAGCAAATCGCTTAACTTCTTTATCCCTAATATTAAAGATTTTTTTCAAAATATAATTTCTCTTCTCTTTTACAATTTCAACAGCGTTTGCAGTTCTGGCAGATGTGCCATGCATTTTAAGTGTTATGTAACATGTATCTCCTTCTCTAAAAGCATTCTGGTTATACGCAAGTTGTGCAGTATCTATATGTTCTACAAAGAATGGATAAAAAACCTTTCCTTTTTCTTCTTTTCTATTTTTATTACCAGTAAAATCACTTCTACCCCTTCTTTGATTGGAACGTGGTATATATTTTCTACAAATTTCATGTCCATCCAACATAGCAATCTGATCACCATCTGATAATGTTTTTACATCCACATATTTGCTTAACACTTCGATTGGTAATACGAGTCCGTCTGACTTCTCACCTCTAAGTTTTAGAGCCGTAATATTTCTCTTATCAGGATCAAGATATCCCCCAACATTATTGCCATTTTCATCTTTCAAACGTACAAGATTATTATCACATGCAAACTCTTCGCTTAATTGCCCATCTACAGGAAAATAAATTATTCTCTGTCCTTCCATATAACTCAAATCTACAATTACATTGTTTCCAAAAACTGTTGCACACTGTAATCTATCAGCATTACTATGTTTTCTAAGCTGCTTGATGGTTGTTATGTATCCACAATATCCATTAACTCTGTTCTGTTCCAATTTGCTTACCGTCATAAGCTGTGCGCACTTTTCACCTATAGGAACTTCTGATTTTATCCTTTCTTTATTTAATTTATTGACTTAATAATACCGTTGTTATATACTACTTTTGTCCCTTGGCAGATACCAGACAAAGATCCGATTGAAGATAGTGATAATTCATGGGACATTTTTACTCACTATTTCTGAAGGAGGTGTTGCCTATGGCGGCAGATATTGCAACTATTGTTTCGTTCGTATCCCTATTACTCATGAAACTTGATTGTTCACATCATCTAAGTCTGGTAGCCTACCGAAATCATCACCAGTGTATTCTTCTATATTTCTACCACAACTGATTGTGTAATTCCTTTCTAAACACCTCATCCTTTAATCTGTAATATCTTGGATTATCTAACTCTAAATGTTTTAAAGTATCATCAAGACAATTTTTTAATTTTCTCTGATTAGTGAAGAAATCAGATGTTTCTACAGAATAACTAATACCTTTAGCCGAAAAACATATGTAAACTCTGAAATACCAATGGTATTTTCCAAATTCGTCTTCGCAATCTCTTTCAAATCCATAGATTTTTTTCTTACATAAAATCTTTGCCATATTACCTCCTCTCATCTACATTCTTCAAATACAATAATTTTGAACACAGGATTAAAATGTGGATCTTTTGTAATAATTCCCATCTCCTGAAGTTTTACTAATTCTGATTTCACCTTTCCAGAACATTGTTCAATATCAGACACATCAAACATTTCTGTATCAAAACCATACTCATCTCCATCTGCCAAAACATATCCAAAATATAAGTATGAACCACTCATTGGATCATCAAAGAATTGGATTTCTCCTTTACACTGATTGTTTATATAGTTTTCTCCTTCCTCAGTCCATCTCCACTTATCAAATTTATCTGTTTCATAACCAGTTAAGTCATAACCAGCTATTACATAATAATTACTTTCCATGCTCATACTTTTATTCTCCTACCAAAATCCACACTTTGCGTTTCTTACTTACTTTTAAACAATCAATACAGTTTATCCAAAGTAACCATCAACTCAGGTTTATTTCGTCTTATCTCATTCACAGAAGGATAAATACCAATGTTGACCAATATTCTTGGAAGAAATCTTTCCTCTGTAAAATATGTTTTTTCTTTTTCTGTGCTATTCCAATCATCTTCATCTTTCCCAAACATTGATGCTGGATCTACAATCGGATTACCTATTACAATATTCTCTATGTACATCAGATTCTCCTTAACTAATTTGAAACGAAACAGTATGACATTTAGGACAACCAAGTAAAATTACTTTTTCTGTATCTAACGAACCATAACTTACAGGTCTTGGTTTATCGGTATCAAAATTAGAAGTATCTCTTGCATCACTTCTAATACGAATAAAAGATTCATCGCCTTTTACCATTTCATTTCCTCTTGGTTGATTCCAATCCCATTCAACCTCATATCCACAATAGGGACATTTATGTTCTATTCCGTTTCTACTATCCATATTTCCTCCTGTTCTCCAACTAAACAATTTGATACTGCCAATTATTGTTATGACATATAAATTTCAAATCAGAAAATTTTACATTTGGATTATTTTTTGACCTTTTACTGTCTTTAATAATTTTCCCGTTTATATCTCTTAAAACACATTCTTTTCCAGATTCGCCACCAGAAAACCCATATATCCATCCAATTATATTTTGAAAAGATACCATATCATTCATAAACCACCCTGCTCTACATGGAGAATTTTTATTTCTTCTCTCTGCATTTACATTCTTTCCTTTACGTCTGCCTCTTGTCGGAATACTTTCATGCAAAGACCTTTTCTTCTTTCTAAACTGTTTGATATAAAAATAATCTTGTGTGTTCTCCTTAATATTTTCTATCTTAGAAATAGCAATAGCATCATTATAATGTGTTTTATCTAATCCAAGTTCTTTTCTATATGGTGAAGTCTTTGATCCATAAGTAATGACTGCATTTGAATATTTTTGAAATGTTCTTTTTCTTATAATATTCATAAATGAAGCTTCTTTATATTGCTTAACCTTCTTATGCTTAATCATCCAATTATAGAGAATACCACCTTCTTTATGATTTTCTGAAGAATGACAATCTGTACAAACAGTAATCAAATTATCTGCTCTATCACTACCACCTTTGGATTTATATACAAGATGATGAGTATTTAAGATTTTGTTTTGCTTTTTACAAACTTGACAAGTGTAATTGTCTCTTGCAAAAACAAAATATCTTACATCATAATAACCAGCACATTGTCCATTTTGATATTCTTCATTTGCAATATCAGGATTCATTATTTTTTGAATATCAAACTTACCAACTTCAATATGTAAAACAGGATTTGGTAATAAATCGCAAAATTTATCTATCCATCTAAAAGTTGCATCCAATTTACTTTGAACTGTTGGTGGCAACCACCCATATTTTCTTTTTCTGTTTAAGAAACGTAATTGTCTATATCGCAGATTACGGTTTCTTCTTGTTCTTCTTAATTCTGAGCGTGTTTGCATATTTTTATGGATATCATCTCTTAATTCAATTTCTCCTTTTGCCAATACTTTGTTTTCACTCGTAGCAGCAATGCCAATATATTTTGCACCAGTATCAACACCAAGATGTATTTCCTGTGTTGATTCACCAGCGGGTACAATTAATTGAATTGCAAATGGTTTATATCCAATAATTCTTGCTTTATCTTCTTTTAACAGAAATCTTGCTTTTCTTTGAGAACAAGGCATTAAAGCCTCACCTCTTATATTTTTGACGAATACTCTCAAGTTTCATCCTCCTTTCAGAGTTGTTTCCCTTCGCCAATGTTGTAATAGCTTGTTATTCGACCAATACTAGGTTGACCGTCTCGTGATTTTCAAGACTTTTACAGAGCCTACACAGTTGCATAGAACTAGGGAATCATTCTATGGTGTGATAACTAAAACAACGTAGTCAATTAAGACTTAGGCTATTCAAAGACCTCTTACGAGGTGCGTATTACTACGCAAAATCCCTTTGAAATGCAAGATTCAAGTATACACTTCAAGCGATTTTAACTTATAATAAGTTCTTGGATTCACATACATACTTCCATTCATCATAATAACCTTTTCATCTTCAATATAGTTATATGTTCTATATCCATATCTCTTAAGCCCACTTCTTATTTATTCTCTTTTTCTTATGTGTCCCATTTTGTCTTTCGCTGTCAGGAACAACCATTATTGGAATTCCTGTATAAGCACCCAAAATACTACTATTCATTAAATTCATATAAACTTTCTCCAAACTCATTGAATTTCCAAAATGCCTGTGCTACAATATCTCTCACAATTTATATGGAGGTGATATTAATGTCATTGTCATCAAAAATGCCAGATGGTCGCATAATTTATGGTGCTGCTGCACAACAACATATCATCAAAGAAGATGGTGGTTGGGATGAGCATCATCGCAAATTTGCGGAACGTGTTGCCGATATTGCTGTAAGAGAGTATAACAAAGATTTATCTAAACAGAATTTTACTGTTGTAAAAGGCAAAAAGAAAATTGGATAACTTTTATCCTTAGACATCCCATCCCCTATGGTGGGATGTCATTTTTATCAGTATTGATGAATCGCAGATTTCATGTTAATCCCTTGCCTTCCCTATATACCATTTACTTCTTATAGATGGATGACATTTTTCTAAATGACGATATATAAATTGGATATAAAACTGATGCCAACTGAGAGGAAGGGTAAATCCTATCAGCCAATAACTGCATATATCATCCAGCTTTTCTTTTTCCCAAATATTCACATTTAATCGCAAACCTTTTAAATATGATACTGTGGCATCATCACACTCTAATTCAAAAGATATCGAATATCTCTTAAATCTAAATTTCTTACTTCCAATTTGCCAATCATATTTACCGTTCCTTCTTTTCATTCTCTTATTCTGTTCAACTTGCATTTTTGTCATTTCTTCTAAACGGCTTATTTCTAATTGCTTTTGTAGATCTGAATTGATTTCCTCTTTTGTCCAATATTCAAAATACGTTTTGTACCCAGTACAAGTTGGACATTTCAAATTCGGATCATATGAATCATCTTCAGACGCAAATATTACAGTCCCACATTCTGTACATCTAACAAAATCCTGCAGACCAACATCGTCATAGTACACACTTTCAAATGATTCACCAGAATTTTTACGATATAATTCAAGAAAATGGTCTAATGATGATAAATATTCACCAGTTTCTTTATCATATAATCCATCTTCCTCTTCTCTATATACATAGGGAAATTTATCTGGATTTTTCTTTATATAGTTTTTCATATCCCATTTACTTATCATCATTAAACTCCTCCTTTTTCTATTTGAAACGTGGTTTTAATTACTTATTAAAATATTTCACAGCTTGTCTACCTATCCATTCTGCCATAGGAACTGCAACCGCATTCCCTATTTGTCTATAAGCATCTCGGTCTGTCCCTGAAAACCAAAACCAATCAGGAAAACCTTGTAGTCTTGCATATTCTTTGACTGTATATGGTCTTATCCTTTTTCCATCTTTTATCAACCTTGTTCCAACATCCTTTGCATAATGCGCAACGCATGTAGGGGCTTTATCATCATTATCTGGATCTGAAACGATTGGTTTATCCCGATATTTACCATTAATTCTATTTAGAACATATTGCGGAATTTCAATGTATGCATCTTTTTCTACAATATCTTTAAGAGAAATTGGCTTTGAATTAGAATATTCAAAATTATTAAATGGTTTCTTCGTACCAATTACAATCAATCTCTTTCGCTCCTGTGGTAGCCACATATTTGCATTCACAGGACATTCTACTCTCACATAATAATCTGGAAGTTTTGTTAATGCTTCCATAACAACAGGAAAAATTTTCATCCCAGGAACATTTTCTACTATGTACATTTCTGGTTTTGCCAATGCTATATGTCTAAAGAAATGAAGAAACAAATCATCTCCTGTTCTTGTTTTACTAATATCTGCTGCTGTTGAATAACGAGTACACGGAAATGTACCTACATAAATATCTGCTTCCGGCTGATCCAAAACTGTAATTGTTGTAATATCCGTTTGATTGACCTTGTGATTAAAATTCTTTTTCAAGGTTTTACAACACTTTTCATCAATTTCAAATGATTCTATTACATCTATACCAGCCTGTGTAAGACCAAGATCCATCCCACCTGCACCACTAAAATAACTTTTTGCCGTAATTCTTATATTTATCACTCTCCTCTTGAAAGATTTAAATTCATTGGTATTTCTACCATTTATATAGCCAAAATTAGAGTATATTAGCCATGAACCTGTGGCTACTATCTCATTTGACTAATTCATTTGAGAATACATTTTCTTTTCATATATTTCTCTTTCTTCACAATCCTCTCTGTCACATTCTCTACATGGATATTTCAAAGCATCAAATTGTTTCATACATGTGATGTCATTACCATCTGAATCTAACTGAATTGATCTGCTCATCTGCTTCTCCTTTATAAACATTTAACTATTTTTATAAAATCTTTATTGACTTTCTCACGCTCATATACTACTATATATTGTGCAAGAACTAATGTTCTATGCAATAGTTGGGAGGTATTTTATTATGAGAAAGGAGGTTACACTATGCCAAACAGAAAGCAAACTTCTAAGAAAGTCGCCAAAAAAGCATCTAGGATTCTTAGAGATAAACGGTTTAGTGACGATTCTAAATCTGTCGCTGGAAGTGCATTAGCACAAACTAAAAAGAAATAAGTAATACCTAAAATCAAATTTTCATGTAATATTTTACCTATAATAGTAAATTTGTAATATTCCAAGAAAAACACAAATTTTTTTATTTTCAATATTAAAAAAACCAAATTTTAAATTTATGGTATCAATATCTACTGTTAACTTTTTTGTTGTAATTATTGTTTTTTGCATCTACACCACTTAACATAAAATGAATTTTCATCGTGTCATTACAACTCCGCCCAATTCTTCCCACAGTGTATCTTCAAACCTGTCTCCCATAAATATCCCATATACATCTTCTTTATTCGCTGCTAAAGAATAGTATCTTTCTTCTCCTGTTATATCAATTACTAACATAGGAGCTTTTCTATCTTTAAAGTCATTCATACAAAACGGACTATTCCCGTGATAATGCCAATCATCCTGTGCTTCCAGAACAGAAACACCATAACCAAACGCCACATCTACATATTCTTCTACTCTCCATGGCATAAAGATAGCATGTGTTCATATGGCGTTTTGTACCAATCATCCCCATCCCAATCATCAAGACCATCTTTCCCTAATGCAAACCTTACAACATTACCTTTTCTTTCCCAATCGATTATTTTCATTATATGCCTCCAATATATTCTCTAAAAACAGTCGTGGCAAGCCTTTCACTCCTCCAATATTTGCCACTATTCTTCTATTGTTTTCATTCCATCTTTAATACAATCAATCACTATATCTTCCGCCTCCTCCAAACTCACACCCTTCTCTTTTGATAACCTTTCAATCAAACACTTACTTATTGCTACAAGCAGTGTCAACAATTCAAGTGTTTTCCCTACCGCCCTTACTTTTGCTTTTTTATTTTTTAAACACACAAATATAATTCCCAAAATATATTTCTCCTTTTGCTTTTCAATCTTCCATATGTGTAGTATAATATTGCCAAATCTTATCGAAAGGTTGTGATTTTATGTCAGATGGAATTGATAAACTAACAGATGCTATTGGAGACACATTAAAAACCGCCCCAACTCTCTATGAAGATGCTTTACAACCTACTGTTCAAGAAGTAGGTAAGTTTGTTTCCCGTATTCCTCGTGCCATTAATGCTGCATTTTCTGGTCTTGATAGATGGATTCTTAATAAGGAATACGCAATAGATGAAACCAAAAAACTTCTTGAAAAGAAACTCGAAAATGTTGATCCTGATAAAATTGTGGAACCTGAAGCCTATGTAGCTGTTCCCGCAATTCAAGCAATATCATATTCTATGAATAGTGAAGCATTACGAAATCTCTACGCTAATTTACTTGCTAAAGCCATGAACTCTGATACAAAAGATCAGGTACATCCCTCGTTTGTAGAAATCATTAAACAAATGTCTCCTACGGATACTCGTGTTTATGAAGAAATAGCCATAAATAAGTCTTTTCAAGTTGCGAATATTTATTGTTGCAAATATCAGAACAAGCAGGATTTATCCAAATTTACATCCCCCTTAGAAACCCCTATTGAAAAATTAGGTTTTGAAGGTGTCACACATATAACATATTTTTCTCCAAATATGGTTAAGATATCCATTGATAACTTATTGAGATTAAGATTAATACAAGAACGTTTTCGTCTTGATACTTCTATTGGCGAACAGTTAAAAACATCCCCCACTTATACAAATATGGTAACTCAACTCAAGAAATATTTGGTTGATTCATCTTGGAAATATGAAGAAAATTCTTATTATTTAAATCTTACTGATTATGGAAAATCGTTTCGTAATATTTGTCTTGATATATCTTAATACAAGCTTGCAATCAGTAGTTTATTTACTCAAAACAAACTACTGATTGTCAATTAAATGTTAGTTCTCTTGCTATTCAAGCATTCCTTTTCTATAATATAAATCCTGTTTTGCCTCCTGTGCATCAGTTCCAACAATTCTCTTTTCTGTTCCTGTAACTCCTAAATGCAAGTGCAGTAACCTCAGCACTTAATCCACAATTCGATATGTAATTCTACTTCTTAGTAATTTCTAACACTGCGCTTTCCAACTCGTTTAGCGACATTGGTAGAGTTTTCTTACACTTCTTCTCTCCAAAAATAATACATCTTCCATAACTCATACTATTCTTCTCCTTTACTTTTCAAAAAACTCTCCGATGAAGTGTTGCTTTTCAAATTACGCAATTTGCATTTTCTAAATTAACTATTTCATGCTGAATGTCCTCTCCATATTGTTCGATAGCAGCAATAATAATATCAAGCAAATCATTTCCAATAGTATTTTCTCTGGAAATAACTTGATTCAACTCGGTAAAATTTTTCGTTATCAAAGAAATTTCAATGCTATTGTTTAAATTATGTAATAATCCTAATATGTAATCTTTTTTAGTAGAAAGCATCAAAATTTTCTTTATCCTCTTCTTTTCTTTATCATTGGCGTTTACGTATGCCTGAAAATTGATAATATCGGCCATATTCACCTCTCTATCCACACAACATATCTAAAATTTCATAAAACGGTGCAACATATGGCATTTGTTTTACGCCATAATCCTTCTCATATTCAGAAAGTAGCTTTTGTAACTCTTCATATTTCTTATTAATATCACATAATTTATCCTGACGTTCCCTTTCTAACTGTTCTTTCTGAATCCTTTGGCTTTTCATATTTTGTTCATACTCACAGCATTCTTGCTCAGTGTTAAATACCTTGTTATCATCGCTAATATATCTCATTTTTCGTTTCCTCCTACTTAAGCTTCCTTTCCCTGCTTATCTTTCCACATCTTTTTAAATCTTTCACTTGCGGCTTCTTTTTGTTCCTCAGACATTTTCTTTGGCGGACTAATTTTTATGTATCTCACCGGAATATGTGCAAACATAGAACCATCTTTATTTTCTGCTATAATCTTTACTTCACCTGGGTTTTCTTTTGCCAGCCGAAGTAATTTTGATTTTAACGCCGTTCCTGATGGAATTGTAACACCTGCATACTCACCGCCTTTTATCCACTCTATTGCAAACTCATTCATTTATATGGTACCTCCTTCTTTATGCGCTTTTCATATTATCTCTATAATACTGATCAAAATCTTCTTTCATATGTAAAAAATTCTTTTTCTGATCAACATAATATGTATTATTATTTCTTGCGTAATTCTCCATCCAATTGTCTAAGTCTCTATCTTCCTTATATGAATAAACCATCATTGATAATAACGATAAACGATTTTGCCTATCTAATAATTTAGACCCATCTTTGACTGTATTATCTAACAGTTTATCTAATGTACCATTGAAAAATTTCATGTCATCACGAAACTCTTCAACCTCCATATCAAGAACATCAGCAATAAGTTCTTCCATGTTGCCATATTCAACATCAGTATTATCAATATGTAAAAACTCAAACATAATTTTTTCAAGCATCTCTAACTTATCAGATATAATCTGCTTGTCCTTAGTGCTTGCATCCTTATCTATTTCGTCAAACAACAATTCCTTATCATTTCTTTTGGTCATCCTCAGGTTTCTTTGAAATTCTCTTAGAAATTCGGCAAACTTTTCATCATCTATTTCAGATTTTGCGAACTTATCAAATAACGTCAGAAATATAAATGAATCCTTTTTATTGAAAATATCCTTAATATCATCAGTTATAATATTTTCAAGTCTATGTAGATTATCTGTGAATCTTTCAAATTCTTCTTCCTTTGCATGGTCATTAAGATATTTACATCCTGCTTTTGCTTGTGCTTTCCAATTATCAAAGTGATTCGTACACATCAAAGCTTCTACAACAATTCTCTCAATAACACCCTTATTTTTGTCTTTTTCTGAATAGTTATTACATTCCACAAAAAATTTACTATCCAGAATCTTACGAATCCGGCCTGCAAATTTATCAATGTATGTAAATGCCTTTTGATCAGTATTCATAGCTACATGATTATTATATCTCTTAATATATTTAGAAATTATGGAACTATCACACGCTTCATGAATAACCGTCTCAATCTGATATTCATCAAATTTCTCCTTTAATTCTTCTGGAAGTTTTTCATAGGTTTTATTTTTTATGTCAAACACAGCATCTTCATATGTAATTTTCTTCTTATAGGGAATTAAAGAGTTTTCAACAGAAGATGTTATCTTATGATTTCCATATTTAAATTTTATTAAAGCTGCAGTTCTACATCCACCATCAACAATATGTAATTTTGAACTTTCTTCTTCGCCAAGAATGATGGGAGGAATATAATCATCTGTCAGCACTGTGACAATCAACTCGTTGATCTGCTCATTATTCCATACAAAATTTCTCTGAACATCTGCATTATTATCAATATCACCCTTCCGATTCTTTTTTAAATACATATCCAAAGTATAAGTTTGTTTTCTAGGTCTTGCCATTTCAAATTCCTCCTTGTCATTCTTATAACTTCTCGGAATCTTCAGCCCTTATTTCATGGTGCTTTCAGAACCTATTTTTCAAAAATCACCCACTTTTTTCTCAAAAACACTTGACAAACCAGTCAAAAAATGCGGCGCTTCGCGCCCTTG
>NZ_JANJZD010000062.1 GCF_024623325.1 Acetatifactor muris | reverse complement strand
TTTTCAAGGCATAGTACCCACTATGTCCAATGTTTATGTCCATTTTTCTCAAATTTCTTTTCCTGCACCATATTCAGTTGTCAATTTTCAGTTAGAATCACATTCATTGAGATTCCGAGAAGTTATGTACCCATAGGGGTAATCAAGGCAAAGGTCAATTTATGCCCTTTGCCTGTCCGTATTGTATGGGGTTTCCTCCGCGTCAAGGTCGGGTCGTATTTTCGCCGCTTTGCTCTGAAAATCTCCACCCTACCCTTGACACGCCTTTAGTGTGCTGAAAAAATTGACTTCGCAAGTGCGCCGGATTTGAACAGGGAAAAGCAGAGGATAACCGTGTAAGCTGCAATAGAGAATATCGCGCTGTGCAGGTTGCCCGCTACCGTGATACTGTTCACCAGCACCGCGTAAATGCCGACGCACACCATAATGAGGAAGCCTTGAAAACCGATAGCGAACAGGGCTTTTAAGTAATTGTTGCCGATCTGCTCCCATTCCCGGTTCGTCATTGTTGCAAATGGGATAGGCGATACAGAACAGTATAGGTAAATCTCTATCATTCTGCCGTACAGGATAACCGTGATAAGCACCGACATGATCTTCATGCAAAGGCTCACAAGGCTTGTTTCCATGACAAGCAGCAAAAGTTCGGGGATTTCCATAGCGTCAAGCCCTCCCTGCATGGAAGCAAGGGCGGCGGCAACGTCTATATTCGTATTGCCGCTTATCACCCCCGCCGCGCTGGAAACGACGTGCTGCGCAACGTCGAACACCGCCATAGTAATATCAAAGGTGTGGGTGACAAGGTACACCGCCACCCACGCCTTGAAGAACCACTTGAAAAACATGAAAGTGTCTACGTCGTGCATATTGTTCTTTTCCGTTACCATGCTGATAAGCTCCACGCATAGGACATAGGTAATGACAAGCCCCGCAATGGGTACGATCACATTCTCCGATAACGTGCGTATCATGTTGAATATGCCCGCGTTCCACCCCTGCGGGGTCTGCCCTACCTCTGCGGCAATGGTGCCGACTTTCTCGTTTACGTCCCCGAACATAGTTGACAGGTTCCCGTTAATGGCTCCTATGAGGATTTCCTTTATCCATTCCGTGATCGCGTCAAGTATGCTCTGCATAAGCTCCTACCTGTTGCCGATTAGGAGAACAGGCTCGCAAGCAGAGGTACAAGGGTCGTGCCGATCAGCGCAACGCCGCCGCCCGCCATGAGCTGTTTCATGCCCTGCGATTTTGCTCATGTGAGATAAAGAAGTAAAAGAAGTGTAAAAAATTTTGCCGTTCCCTATCCGGCTGACTGCCGGACGGGTCGGGCTTTAGTCGGGCAATTCTACCTTGCCGACAAAAGAGTAATAGATTTCGATTTCCTGTCTGCGGAGCTTCCCCCGGCGTTTCCCGTCAAGGGCTTCCGATTCGTGGATTACGATTTTCTCCACAAACTCCCGTAACAGGGTAGGGGTGAGTTCCTCAAAGCTGGTGTACTTGCGTACCACTTTCATAAACTTTTCAGCGTTTGCCGTGGCTTCCAGCGTTTTAGAAAGTTCGCTCTGCAAAGCGGCGGCTTTCTCTTTCAGTTCCTTTTGCTCGGCTTCGTAGTCTGCCGAAAGTTCCGTGAAACGCTCGTCCGATATGCGCCCGGTCACGCTGTCCTCATACAGCCGCTTGAAGATAGCGGAGAGTTCCGCAATCCTTTTTTCTGCCGCTTCCAGTTCTTTCTTCTTGGCGGCGTTGCGGCGTTTGCTCCCGTCCTCGGTCTGGTCGGTCAACAGCTTCATAAACCGGGCTTCGTGCTTGGCGGCGTAGCTGGTGACTTTCCGTAGGTTCTCGGTCACTCCGGCGGTTAAAAGGTCGGTGCGGATAAAGTGCGCCGTACAGTCTGCCGTGCGCTTCTTGTAGCTGCCGCAGATATAGCAGTCCTGCCGCCGTTTTTCGGTCTGATACCTCTGCTGGTACATGACGCTGCCACAGTCGGCACAAAAGAGTATGCCGGAGAACAAGCCCACTTCATCATAGCGGTTAGGGCGTTTGCGCTGCTTGCGTAGCTCCTGCACCCGTTCCCATGTGTCCCTGTCGATTATCTGCTCGTGGTGGTTCTCAAAGATTGCCTGTTTGTCCTCGCTGTTGTAGATAATCTTGCTGCATTTGTAGGATTGGGTGGTGGTCTTGAAGTTCACAAGGCAGCCCGTGTATTCCCGGTTTTCAAGGATATGCACCACGGTGTTCGCCGCCCACTTGCACTCGTAGCCGGGGTGGTAGCGGCGTGTGCTTCCCGTCCGGCGGTATTCCAGCGTTCCCGGCGTGGGGATTTCCTGCTCGGTAAGCATACGGGCTATCTTGGTCGGTCCATTCCCCGCAAGGCATAAGCTGTAAATCTGCCTTACTACCGGGGCGGCTTCCTCGTCAATGATGAAATTTTCGTCTTCGTCCATGAGGTAGCCGTACACGGGCTTGCTTGTGACGGGCTTCCCACTCATGCCTTTTGAGCGTTTTACCGCCCGGATTTTCTTGCTCGTATCTCTCACCAGCCATTCGTTGAACACAGGTTATTGGGGAAAGGAAAAGCAAACAGGCAAAAATCCAGTATTCATGCGGGTTTGCGGCGAGATGGCTCTCAAAAGCTAACCTCACAAAAGACAGATTATTGCACAATCACATATCGTTTCTAAGGGAGAATGTTGATTCCGGTCACATTCTCCCTTTTTTCATACCAAGAAACGAGGTGATTATCTTGAACACGCAAATCATCGCCATCGCCAACCAAAAGGGAGGTGTGGGCAAGACCACAACCTGTGCCAACTTAGGGATTGGGCTGGCACAGGCGGGAAAGAAAGTGCTGCTCATTGACGGGGACCCGCAGGGGAGCCTGACCATCAGCCTGGGCAATCCCCAGCCGGATAAGCTGCCCTTTACCCTCTCTGACGCAATGGGCCGTATCCTGACCGATCAGCCGGTCCGCCCCGGCGAGGGGATTCTGCGCCACCCGGAGGGCGTGGACCTGATGCCGGCGGATATTCAGCTGTCCGGCATGGAGGTGTCGCTGGTAAACGCTATGAGCCGGGAAACGATTCTGCGGCAATATCTGGACAGTGTAAAGGGGCAGTATTCCCATATCCTCATAGACTGCCAGCCCTCCCTGGGTATGCTCACCGTCAACGCGCTGGCCGCCGCCAACCGGATCATAATCCCCGTCCAGGCGGAGTATCTGCCCGCCAAAGGGCTGGAACAGCTGCTCTCTACGGTAGCCAAAGTCAAGCGGCAGATCAACCCGAAACTGCAAATAGACGGTATCCTGCTGACGATGGTGGACAACCGCACCAACTTTGCCAAAGAGATTGCCGCCCTGCTGCGGGAAACTTACGGCAGCAAAATCAAGGTGTTTGGCACTGAGATTCCCCATTCTGTCCGGGCAAAGGAAACCAGCGCGGAGGGCAGGAGCATTTTCGCCCATGACCCAGGCGGCAAAGTAGCCGAGGGCTACGCAAATCTGACTAAGGAGGTGTTGAAACTTGAAAAGCAGCGCGAAAAAAGTAGAGCTGGCATCGGTCGATGATCTGTTTACCACCGAGGAAAGCCGCGCCGACGCGGGGCGGGAAAAGGTGGTAGAAATCCCTTTAAGCGAGCTGCACTCGTTCAAGGGCCACCCTTTCAAGGTCAAAGATGATGATGCCATGATGGAAACAGCGGACAGCATCCGGCAGTACGGCGTTCTTGTTCCTGCTATCGCCCGTCCTGACCCCAGCGGCGGCTATGAGCTGGTAGCCGGACACAGGCGGCATCGGGCCAGTGAACTGGCAGAGAAAGAAACCATGCCGGTGATTGTCCGGGATTTGGACGATGACGCCGCCACGATTATCATGGTTGACAGCAATTTACAACGGGAAAGCCTGCTCCCCAGCGAAAGGGCTTTTGCCTACAAAATGAAGCTGGAGGCCATGAAACATCAGGGAGAACGCATGGATTTAACTTCCGCCCAAGTTGGGCGGAAGTCCGCTGGTAAGGAATCCAGAGAAATTTTAGCGGAACAGGTTGGGCAAAGCCGCAATCAGATTTCGCGCTACATTCGCCTGACCGAGTTAATCCCCGAACTGCTGAACATGGTGGACGAAAAGAAAATTGCCCTGAACCCGGCCTATGAGCTGTCCTTTCTCAAAAAAGAAGAACAGACCCAGCTTTTGGACGCGATGGACAGCGAACAGGCCACCCCCTCCCTTTCCCAAGCCCAGCGGCTCAAGAAATTCAGTCAGGAGGGGCATCTGTCCATAGATGTAATGCGGGCGATTATGGGCGAGGAAAAGAAAAGCGATCTGGACAAGGTGACGTTTACCTCCGACACCCTGCGGAAGTATTTTCCCAAAAGCTACACCCCTGCCCGGATGCAGGAAACCATCATCAAACTGCTGGAACAGTGGCAGAAAAAGCGTCAGAGAGATCAGGAACGCTGAAAGGAGCGCCTATGAGAGATCACGTTGCCAGGGAGTTAAAGGGCCACAACATACTGGCTGTGGAACGGTTTCAGGATAAGACCCGCTGGATGGTGGAGTTTTCCGTCCTGCGGCCCCGTACCGCCTACGGCGCACCCGGCGATGAAACGCGCCTGTTTCTGGACGAGGACGGCTACCAGGCCGTTCTCGCCAGCCAGAAACGCCGGGACATCAAAATCAAACGGTATGCCCGCGTCATTGAGGGGCATATCCTGGACTTCAAGCCCAAAAAGAAACGCCACCCGTAAACCCGACAAATTGAGAGGAAGGAATGAATATGTGTACCGTTAAGGAAATCAGAGAAGCCATCCGGGAGGACTGCCGCTCCCAGCGAAACATGGAAACCATTGAGATCGACCGGATTTTTCAAACCCTGACGTTTCCGCAGTTAGAGAGCCTGTTTGACAAACCGCCCATGCCGCCGTTTTTTCACCGGTACAGGCAGAAGTCAGCCAGCAAATGAACGCCGCAATTCTTTTTACGGGATTGTGGCTTTTTTCATGCCCTGGGAAACGAAAGGAGTGCAGAAAATGGCCGTTTTTCGAGTAGAACGCACACAGGGATACACCGTTATGAGCAACTATCATCTGCGGGACAAGAGCCTGAGCCTGAAAGCAAAGGGCCTGCTGTCCCAAATGCTCTCGTTGCCGGAGGATTGGGACTACACCCTTTCCGGCCTGGCTGTTATCAACCGGGAAAGCAAGGACGCGATCCGCTCCGCAGTCAATGAGCTGGAAAAGGCGGGGTACATCAAGCGCCGCCAGACCACCGACGCGGGCGGCAAGTTCAGCGCCAACGAGTATGTGATTTATGAGCGTCCGGTAACAGAGGAACCGCCCGCCCAACCGTTGTTGGAAAAACCGTTGTCGGGTTTTCCGACAACGGATAATCCGTCAACGGGAAAACCGTCAACGGAAAATCCAACGCAAATAAATATAGAGAAATTAAATACCCAAAAATCAATTACTGACGGATCAATTACCGATTCCATTCCCTTCCGGGGAACGGCGGCAAAGCCACCGGAACCGAAGCGAAGGGAAACGATGTCACTGACAGAGATGGAAAGTTATCGGGAGCTGATTTTGGAGAATATCGAGTATGACTGCCTCAAACAGCGGTTTGGGACCTACCGGGAGGATTTGGACGAGATTGTGGAGCTGCTGGTGGAAACGGTCTGCGCGAAGCGTAAGACCACCCGGATTGCCGGGGCGGACTTCCCCCATGAGGTGGTGCGTTCCCGCTTCCTGAAGCTGGACAGCTCCCACATCGAGTTTGTCATGGACTGCCTGCAAAAGAACACCACCGAGGTACGGAACATGAAACAGTACCTCCTGACGGTGCTGTTCAATGCGCCCACCACCATGAGCAACCATTACACCTCACAGGTCAACCACGATATGTACGGCGGCTTTTGAAAGCTGGCCGTTTTTGTCTGCCCGGAACTGCCGGGAGAAAGGAATCTGTTATGAAACGACCGCTTGCGTATATCACCGCTCCCTGGAGCAAGAACCCCCATGAAAACGCGGCAAACGCCGCCAGCTACTGCCGCCAGGTGTATGACGCCGGATATTCCCCGGTCTGCCCTGTTTTGTTCCTGCCGCTGTTTTTGAAGGATGAAATCCCCCAGGAACACAAGGACGGAATCGACATCGCCAGAGATTACCTGCGCCGCTCCCATGTGCTGGTGGTCTGCGGACACTCGACCGATGAAACGGTCAAAAACGATATTGCCACCGCTGAACGCCTGCGGATCACCGCCACCACACTGGACGGGATTCTGACGGTGAAAGGCCAGGGCCGGGAGAAAGGGGGCGCACACCATGCCTGAGCAAAAGACCATCGGCCAGCTGATGGAGGAAATGCGGCTTAAAGCCGGGGCGCGGGAGTATTCCGGCCATAGTTACATGGACTTAAACCGGTTCGCGGAGGACACCCGGCACATGATTATTTTTGATACCCTGACCGCTGATTCCCCTGTTGGCTGGAAAGGGGAACGCAGCCGCGCCTTTCTCACCGAGGAGGGATATAAAAAGTCCCTGGAACGCCAGGAACAGGGGCATATCAGGATTGTGAGCCATGCGAAGGTCCGAAACGGAAACCTGCGCTATGACCGGCAAGACCAGCTCCGATAGAGAAACCATGCAGAAAATCCATAGAGAGGAGGCGAAACACCCATGCAGGACGAAGTGGAAAGCAAAACCCTGACGCTCATTGTCAGCGGCACAAAGTTCACCGGCAGGCTGTTCAAAGCGGCGATTATGAAGTATCTGGCGCACCTGAAAGAGCAAAAGATGCAGAAACAGCGGGAAAAGGGCGCGGAGGTCAAGCCCCAGGGCAGGCAGACGGTGAAGCAGCTCATCGGGCAGAACCAGGGCGTGTCCAATCTTGAGATCACAGACCCCTCCATCAAGGCGTTTGAACGGGTTGCCCGGAAGTACGGCGTGGATTACGCGGTAAAGAAGGACCGCAGCTGCTCCCCGCCCAAGTACCTGGTCTTTTTCAAGGCCCGCGATGCGGACGCGCTGACCTCCGCGTTTACCGAGTACACCCAGAAGAAGGTCCGCAAGGCGTCCCGCCCGTCTGTGCTGGCGAAGCTGAACCAGTTCAAGGAGCTGGTGAAAAACGCGGTGGTGGACCGCACAAAGCGAAAGGAGCTGGAACGATGAAAAAGCCCCTGAACATCAAAAAGCTCGTTTTGCTGAACCTGCCCTATATCCTGATGGGGCTGTTTTCCACCAACTTCGGGGAGGCGTGGCGGATGGCCCAGGGCGCGGACGCTTCGGAAAAGGTATTGTCTTTGATCTCCGTCCTTCCGGCGGCTCTTGGAAGTTTCTGGCCCAGCTATCACCCGCTGGACCTGCTGGTCGGGCTGTGCTGCGGCGCGGCGCTCCGGCTGGCTGTTTACCTGAAAGGCAAAAACGCCAAGAAGTACCGCCCGAATATCGAGTACGGTTCTGCGAGATGGGGAAATTCCCAGGACATCGCCCCTTATGTCGATCCGGTATTCCAGAACAATGTGATCCTCACCCAGACGGAACGCCTTACCATGAGCAGCCGCCCCAAGGACCCCAAGACCGCCCGCAACAAAAATGTGCTGGTAATCGGCGGTTCCGGCTCCGGCAAGACCCGGTTCTGGCTCAAGCCCAACCTGATGCAGCTCCATAGTTCGTATGTGGTCACTGATCCGAAAGGCACAATCCTGGTCGAATGTGGAAAGCTGCTCCAACGGGGCGCGCCGAAGCTGGATAAGGACGGAAAGCCCATGAAGGACAAGAACGGCAAAACCATCTATGAGCCGTACCGGATCAAGGTGCTGAATACCATCAACTTCAAAAAATCCATGAAATACAATCCTTTCGCCTATATCCACAGCGAAAAGGACATCTTGAAGCTGGTGACAACCCTGATTGCCAATACCAAGGGCGAGGGGAAAGCCGGTGACGATTTCTGGGTCAAAGCGGAAACGCTGCTGTACTGCGCCCTGATTGGATATATCCACTACGAGGCCCCGGTGGAGGAACAGAACTTCTCTACCCTGATTGAGTTTATTAACGCGATGGAGGTCCGGGAGGACGATGAGGAATACAAAAACCCCGTTGACCTGATGTTTGACGCGCTGGAATCCGAGAAGCCCAACCATTTTGCGGTGCGGCAGTACAAAAAATATAAGCTGGCGGCGGGCAAAACCGCAAAATCTATACTGATTTCCTGCGGCGCGCGGCTGGCGGTATTCGATATTGCCGAGCTGCGGGAGGTCACAGCCTACGATGAGCTGGAACTGGACACCCTGGGGGACCGGAAAACCGCCTTATTTCTCATTATGAGCGATACCGATGACAGCTTTAACTTCCTGATTTCCATGTGCTACACCCAGCTGTTTAATCTGCTCTGTGAAAAAGCGGATGATGTGTACGGCGGCAGGCTCCCGGTCCATGTGCGCTGCCTGATTGACGAGTGCGCCAACATCGGGCAGATTCCAAAGCTGGAAAAGCTGGTAGCCACCATCCGAAGCCGGGAGATTTCCGCCTGTCTGGTATTGCAGGCGCAGTCCCAGCTGAAGGCCATCTACAAGGACAACGCCGACACCATCATCGGAAATATGGACACTTCCATCTTTCTGGGCGGCAAAGAACCCACCACCTTAAAGGAGTTAGCCGCCGCCCTGGGAAAAGAAACCATTGACACCTACAACACCGGGGAGAGCCGGGGGCGGGAAACCTCCCACTCTCTCAACTATCAGAAATTGGGGAAAGAGTTGATGAGCCAGGATGAGCTTGCGGTGATGGACGGGGGAAAATGTATCCTCCAGCTGCGGGGCGTCCGCCCGTTTTTGTCGGATAAGTATGACATTACCAGGCACCCCAATTTCCAGTACACCGCCGACGCGGACGATAAGAACGCCTTTGACATTGAAGCGTTCCTGTCCACCCGGCTCAAACCAAAACCCAACGAGGTCTACGATGTGTTTGAAGTTGACGTAGACACCGAGGGCGAATAATCCCGTTCCGCGAGAAAGGAGTGATCTTATCTACCCGCCAGGGTCCCTGAAACCTGCCTCGGTTGAGGCCATTGGCGTACAAAGCGGACAGCTCAACAAAAAAATGAAGAAGGAGGATAGCCGGAATCGAGCCGCCCAAAATTCAGGGCGGTTTTGTTGTCCGGCTTTTGTATGCCTATGAACCAACACTAACCACAAAGCGATTCCGGCTAAATTAAAGTATGGAATTTTTCAACAGCGCAATCGACGTTTTGCAGACCCTCGTTATCGCACTCGGAGCCGGCCTTGGAATCTGGGGCGTCATCAACCTGCTGGAAGGTTACGGCAATGACAACCCTGGCGCGAATGCTTATGTACGGTAAAGAAGCAGAAACCAAAAACAACAGATAGACTGCCAGCACCACACTATTCCGAACCAAAGAAAACAAAGACCAAAAGACAAGCATTATGGAAATGTGCATAACAGGCTATGGAATCATGGATAACTCTATTCACAGAACATGGAAAAGCTAAAATGCAGCTTTCCCACATTCTGCAAACAGAGTTACCCACAATTCCATGAGATAGCCAGTTATACACATTCCCACAATGCCGACGGCGACGGAATCTCTCACATATATTTCTTAATTCATTATTGAATATATTACATATTCTGGTTTTCCATTAAGTTCTTGACTATGCTTATAAGTGCTTGTATAATAGTTATTGACCGCAAGTCACTAACTATTATACAAAGGAGGTTGTTAAAAATTGGCGCGACCAGTAAAGAAAACGCCCGAACAATGGAAAAAAGAAATTTTAGATGTAGCAAAAAACTTATTTATGTCAAAGGGCTATGAAGAAACATCAATTTCCGACATCATGGAAACAGTAGGGGGCGCAAAAGGAATGTTTTATCGCTGTTTTCAAAGCAAGGAAGAAGTTATGCGTGTATTAGGCAATCAAATGTTCTTTGACAACAATCCATTTGAAGCAGTCAGAGGACGTACAGACTTGAATGGTTTACAAAAAGTTAGAGAGGTGCTTACGTTAAACAACTCAGATACAGAGCGTAATCAGATGAATCTACAAGCACTCTCTATTCTCAAAGACCCTCACATTTTGACAGCCGCCATTGAAGAAAATAAGCGAATATTAACACCTTTATGGTTTGAACTGTTAGAAGAAGGGAGGCAAGACGGTTCTATTCAAACAGAATATGCGAAAGAACTTTCTGAATTACTTCCACTTGTTAACTTTTGGCTAATGCCATCAGTTTATCCTGCTACTACCGAAGAAATTCATCATAAATACCAATTTATCGTTGAAGTGCTTTCTGTTATGGGTTTACCGCTTATAGACGCTGAAATGACGAATATTGCAGAAAAGTTTCTTACAGATATTTCAACAAAAGGGAGGAATTAACGATGACGGAAAAACTGTTCACAAAGAATTTTACACTTCTTGTTTTAGGACAAGTAACTTCTTTGTTTGGCAATTTTATTTTGAAGCTTGCTTTATCCATGTATGTGTTAGAAGTAACTGGTTCAGCAACTATATTTGCAGGAATATTATCAATAGCAACGATTCCCACTATTTTGCTATCACCATTTGGAGGTATTCTCTCTGACCGGGCGAACAGAAGAAATATTATGGTTGCATTAGACGCATTATCCGGGTTATCCGTTCTATGTGCAGCACTTTTTTTATCCGAAAGAAATGCCCTTACAGTAATTAGTGTATTGCTTGTAATATTATCTATTTTAGGAGCATTTGAAACACCTAATGTACAGGCGTGTATTCCGACAATGC
This sequence comes from Acetatifactor muris, assembly GCF_024623325.1. GTDB lineage: Bacteria > Bacillota > Clostridia > Lachnospirales > Lachnospiraceae > Acetatifactor > Acetatifactor muris. The sequence goes on along the minus strand of NZ_JANJZD010000062.1, from coordinate 5,765 downwards.
TGACTGGTGATAACATTATGAAAGGGAACGCTGTTGTAAATCAAGTAGCTTCCATATCCTACCTTATTGCACCAATAATCGGCAGCATACTATACTCTATGGTTGGCTTAAAACCTGTTATGTATGCAAGCATTATTTGTTTTTTTTGTAACAGCTCTATTTGAATGTTTTATTAAATTGAATTATGAACGATTGGATAACAATCAAAATATTTTTGCCATGATTAAGCAAGATTTTTCTTCCAGTATGCAATTCATTTTTAAAGAGCAGTCAGATATTGTAAAAATGTTGCTATTAGCTTCCATTTCAAGATTTTTTGTAATGGGTATTACAGTCGTTGGATTGCCCTATATTGTACGCACTATCCTTGATTTAAATGCAAAATATTATGGTGTTGCGGAAAGTGCATTGGCAGTTGCAACAATTATAGGTAGTATAGCAGCCGGGATTCTTACTGGGAAATTGAAAACTCATAAATTATCATTTGTACTTTCAGCTTTGGGAATATTTATTATTCCGGCTGGAATAGCTTTCCTTTTCCCAAGTAATAAGATTATAGTTTATATAATCAATGTGGTTTCGTTTTGTGGTATGCAAATTGCAGTAAGTATTTTTTCGATTTTTGCGGTATCTCTTATACAGCAAAGAACACCAAATCATTTGATTGGAAAAGTTATGGCATATACGTCTACAATTACTTTATGTATTCAGCCAATAGGACAAATCATATACGGATTTTTGTTTGACGGATTTAGTGAACAGATTTATTTTGTTTTAATTCCCACAGGCATAATTGTATGTGCTATTGGATTGTTGGCAACGGGTTTTTTTAGAAATATGGAAAAGGCGCAGTCGGAGGTATCAATGTGAAAGTTGAAAAATGGCTATTATGTCCTGTTTGTAGAAGCAAAACAAGATTAAAATTGCGGGAAGATACCGTACTTGAGAATTTCCCGCTATATTGCCCTAAATGTAAGCAAGAAACTCTTATCCGAGTTCAACAAATGAATATGACTATTATCAAAGAGCCAGACGCACAGACGCAGAGCCGATAACATGCAGATTTTGAATTGCAGTTATCGGTTTTTATTTTTATTAGTGGATAATCAAGGATAACAGGCTAATGCATTGTTTTCCTATAGATTATAAAAAGTTACCTGTAAACATGTTTCCCTTTTTTGAGGAAAGGAGGGGGATTTTCTATGACTTGTACGGAATCATACAAAGAACACATCATGTACACATTTCACGGTTTTTGCAAAGTCGTTATCCGCAATGCAGCTATCACCGCATGGCGCGACCAGCAAAGGCGGCACAAAAGAGAAATATCCCTTGAATACCTCACAGAAGAAAAGTTTTACCCTTTAGGCACGACAGATGAATATTTCACAGTACCTTATGAAGAATACCCTGTCACGATATGCGGTCAGACAATCATTCTCACCAATGGGAAACTTGCCGCCGCCCTGCTCTCTCTGCCGGAAAAGAACCGGGAAATCATTTTCCTTTACTTTTTCGGGAATTACAGACAGTGGGAAATCGGGGAAATGTACGGACGCTGCCGGAGTACAACCGGGTATCAAATCCACAGGACGTTGAAGCTTCTGCGGAAAGAAATGGAGGTGCTTTCACATGGGGAATCAGAATCTTATCCCTTATGAAACGATTGTACGGGCGAGCCGGAAGCGGTGGACGAGGTTTTGCAGTATTACAGCCGGAGAATCCGCTATGCAGCCATTGAAAACGGACACGTCAACCCGGACACGGAGGACAGCATAAAGTCACGTCTTGTCGCTGCCCTGTTTAAGTTCCGCTTTGATGAACAGCCGACCTAAAACTGAATAACTACCGTACATATAGAACGGCATACCGAAACAGGAAATCATAAAAAGGTTTCCTGTTTTTTTGCGCCTATTTTTGGCATTTTTGAAAATCGTCGGTATTATGCCGTGAAAAGAGGAAATCGGCTTTTGAAGTTGGCAAAATTCAGAGTTATCCGTGGAGGGTAAGCGAAAAGAAATCTCCTGCCCGGTTTGGCAGTTTTTGATTTTTTGTGGTGTGGGGAATGAAAAGAAAATGAAGAAATTTCCGAAAATCTCCGTCCATTTTGACTTTTGCGGTTTTGTAGGTATTAGAGGGGGAAGTGCCGCCGCAAAGTTGGCACAATCCCCGCCCCGCCCACCGGGGGTATCAGCGGGAAGCCCACACAGAGGAAGCCGCCACTTTTTAAGAGCAAGAGATAGACCGCCAGCACCACACTATTCCGAACCAAAGAAAACAAAAACCAAAAGACAAGCATTGTGGAAATGTGCATAACAGGCTATGGAATCATGGATAACTCTATTCACAGAACATGGAAAAGCTAAAATGCAGCTTTCCCACATTCTGCAAACAGAGTTACCCACAATTCCATGAGATAGCCAGTTATACACATTCCCACAATGCCGACGACTACGGAATCTCTCTCATTCCTCATATCCTTTTGGAAAAACTTATTTGTAAAATGTATTATTGTGTTATTCGTTTAAACGTATATAATATATAACATGAGAAAATACGAAAGGACGGATATGCTATGGATTATATATCAGTTTCCGAGGCAGCTAAAAAATGGGGAATATCAGAGAGACGAGTACAAAAACTTTGTGAAGAAAATAGAATACTGGGAGTTGAGCGAATTAGCCGTATATGGTTAATACCCAAAAGTGCAAAGAAGCCCACAGATAAGCGATATAAAGCTCCTGTTTTAAGGGTGTCAATAGACGAGATTGTAAAGGAATACGGCACATATATTTACAATATTGCATACAAACTCACAGGAAAAACTGAACAGGCAGAGGATATAACACAGGAAACATTTATAAAGGCGTGGAAACATTTGGACGAACTAAAAGACCAAACAGCAGTAAAGCAATGGCTGCATACTATTTGCGTCAATGAATTTAAAATGTCATTAAGAAAAGATAGCCGACAAAAAACAACGTATGTTGATAACATTGAGGAATTGGAAAAAGACGGAGAATTGCTTGTGAATCCACCGGAAAATGTTATTGAGGAAGTGCAGGCGAGTGAAGATGTCATAAGTATGCGAAATGGTTGTTTTTTGGCTATGTCGAGAAAACTTTCAGTAAATCAAAGGATTACGTTTTCTTTTATAGATATGTTCGGTTTGCCGATTCAAGAAGTGGCTGATATTTTAGGAATTACCCCTAAAGCTGTCAAAGGGCTGCTATATCGTGCAAGAATGAATATAGATTCTTTTTTTCAAAGCCATTGCTATTTTTTGAATACAGAAAATCCATGCCGTTGTAGAGCATGGGCAGAGTTCTTTCAAACCCGAAATGAATTACAAGCGTTTATGCAAGATAAGATACTTGATTATACAGAAAAGGGATACGAATTTGATTTAGAAATACGGGGCAAAATAGCTTCATATTATCATCAAATACCCGCTCAAATGCCGAGAAAAGAATGGTATCAAATGGTTATCTCACAATTTAAAAAAGTTTAAAAATTTTTCTTTTCTCCCGGGACTTTGGATAACGAATAATCATCTTAATCTATGAGGAGGTGAATTATGAGCAGTTATGAATTAACTGGAAAGAAGTGTTATGACCATTTAGGCGGTAAATTGGGTGCGGCTCTATTTGATTTTCTGATTTTGCAGAAATGGATTGAGCTAAAAGACGGAACTACAGCAACGTATGTAGTTACAGAAGCAGGTTATGAAAATTTTGCAGAAATGGGATTGGCACTACCAAAAACAATAACCAAGTAAGGAGAAAAGGCAGTATGAAAAATGTCACAAACAGTTTTAGCTTATTTATGACTGAAACCCCGGAAACAGGAAAAGCATACATGGATATGGTTATGAAGCAATCAAAAGCGAGTGCATTAGACAGAAAGACACATGAGCTTGCTTATATTTCTGTGCTTGCTGCGGTCAGAATGATAAGTGGTTTAGATTTTCATGTGAAATCAGCAAAAGAGTTAGGGGCTTCAAGAAATGAAGTGAAAAGTGCAGTATTAGTTGGTTTACCAGTTGCAGGAATAACCTTAGTGGACGCTTTGGAAGCTGCATTAAATGCGTATGATGAAAATTAGAAAGAAAATGCAACCATAAACCGAGCAATATCCTTTTGGGAGGGAGGGGATTTTCTATGGCTTGTACAGAAGCATACAAAGAACACATCATGTACACGTTCCACGGCTTTTGCAAAGTAGTTATCCGCAATGCAGCTATTACCGCATGGCGTGACCAGAGCAGGCGACACAAAAGAGAAATATCCCTTGAATACCTCACAGAAGAAAAGTTTTACCCTTTAGGCACGACAGATGAATATTTCACAGTACCTTATGAAGAATACCCTGTCACGATATGCGGTCAGACAATCATTCTCACCAATGGGAAACTTGCCGCCGCCCTGCTCTCTCTGCCGGAAAAGAACCGGGAAATCATTTTCCTTTACTTTTTCGGGAATTACAGACAGTGGGAAATCGGGGAAATGTACGGACGCTGCCGGAGTACAACCGGGTATCAAATCCACAGGACGTTGAAGCTTCTGCGGAAAGAAATGGAGGTGCTTTCACATGGGGAATCAGAATCTTATCCCTTATGAAACGATTGTACGGGCGACAGCGGGCGAGCCGGAAGCGGTGGACGAGGTTTTGCAGTATTACAGCCGGAGAATCCACTATGCAGCCATTGAAAACGGACACGTCAACCCGGACACGGAGGACAGCATAAAGTCACGTCTTGTCGCTGCCCTGTTCAAGTTCCGTTTTGATGAACAGCCGACCTAAAACCGAATAACCGCCGTACATACGCAAGCGGCACACCGAAACAGGAAATCGCAAAAAGGTTTCCTGTTTTTTTGCGCCCATTTTTGGCATTTTTGAAAATCGTCGGTATTATGCCATGAAAAAGGGAAATCGGCTTTTTGAGTTGGCAAATCTGAAAGTTATCCGTGGAGGGAGAACAAAAGAAATTTCCGAAAATCTCCGCCTATTCCGGCTTGTGTGGTTTTGTAAGGAATAGGGAGAAATTTTCAAAAATCACCGTCAATTTTGCTTTGTTCGGTTTTGTAGGTATTAGGGGGAGAAATGGCGCCGCAGAGCTGGCACAATCCCCGCCCTCTCCGTCGAGGGTATCAGCGGAAAGCCCACACAGAGGAAGCCGCCACTTTCTAAGAGCAAGATTCTACCACAGTACCAAATTTCGCTAATCGCTCAATTTTGTCCTGCGGGAATCTTGTTGGGGTTGCCACCCCAAGCCCGCCTTTTGCGGCTTGCGCCGCTTGAAAAAATCCACCCACGAAAGGAGGTTCACAGCCATGAAAAAATATAACACGCCCCACCGCCATAGGGTAATCAAGACACGCTTAACCGTGGAAGAATACGCCGAGTTTGCCGAGCGTGTCACCCTCTGCAAAATGAGCCAAGCCGAATTTATCCGGCAAGCCCTCATTAAGTCAAGCATACGCCCGGTTATCACCGTTTCCCCGGTCAATGATGAATTGCTCTCTGCCGTTGGGAAGCTAACCGCCGAGTACGGGAAAATCGGCGGCAACTTGAATCAGATTGCCCGCTGTCTGAACGAGTACGGCGCACCTTATAACGCACTCTCAAAAGAGGTACAAGCCGCCACAGCGGAACTTGCCGCCTTGAAGTTTGAAGTCTTGCAGAAAGTAGGTGAAGCCGTTGGCAACGTTCAAACATATCAGCTCTAAAAATGCCGACTATGGAGCTGCCGAGCAGTACCTAAC
>NZ_JANJZD010000061.1 GCF_024623325.1 Acetatifactor muris | reverse complement strand
TTTTCAAGGCATAGTACCCACTATGTCCAATGTTTATGTCCATTTTTCTCAAATTTCTTTTCCTGCACGATATTCAGTTGTCAATCTTCGGTTGGAATCTCCTTTATTGAGATTCCGAGAAGTTATAATACATGCAGAACATGCTGCATGTACAGCGCTTCCCTTCTTACCATTTGTTCCATAAAATCCTCCTGTCCTGGCAGGAGCCTCACAGGCACAGTCCTGCCATATTTTGTTTTGTTCTGAGTAAATCGGCAGAATTTGCCTTGAATGTACAGATGACAGCATGTACGGTTCATCGAATACTCTTGATAAATATAGTGTACGATATTAAGGGACTGTTGTCAAGAAAAATTTATACTGAGCATATCATTCCAAATTCCATATAAAAACAGGGCAGCTGTCTCATCCTCAGCCACCCTGTATTTTTCTTTTCTTTATAGTTCGGAAATCTTAACCGGTCTGTGTTCTTCCACGGACTTTTTCGCCGCCAGCCCGATTTTCACCGACTGCATTCCGGCATGGATCCCCACCGGCACTTGTCCGCCGTTTTCACAGGCGTTCACAAACTGGCGCATTTCTTCCGAGAAGGACTCCATATATCTCTCCAGGAAGAAGAACAGCGGTTTCTCTCCGGTCACACCCTCCGCATTGGAAATAACAGCGGAAGAAAGGGTGTCGTTAGAGGTTGCCACCATGCCTTTGGAACCGAAAAGCTCTGCTCTCTGATCATATCCGTAAGCAGCACGTCTGGAATTGTCGATCACAGCCAGCGCTCCGTTGGCCATTTTCATGGTGATAATGGCGGTGTCCACATCTCCCTGCTCGCCGATGGCCGGATCCACCAGCACGGCAGACTGTACGTAGACTTCCTCCACATCACTGTTGGTAAGAAAACATGCCATATCAAAGTCATGAATGGTCATATCCAGGAACATGCCGCCGGATACTTTGATATATGCGGGATTGGGGGGCTCCGGATCTCTGGAGGTAATCTTCAGGATATGGGCCTCTCCGATCTTTCCTTCATCGTATGCCTTGCGCACCGCCGCAAAATTGTGATCAAACCGACGGTTAAATCCGACCTGGAACTTGCATTCCGGATGCGCCGCCAGGGCGTCTTCCACTGCTTTAATCTTATCCAGTGCATGATCCACAGGTTTCTCGCAGAATACATTTTTTCCTGCCTCGATGGCCTCGATGGATATGGACGCGTGGGTATCTGTGGACGAGCAAATCAGCACTGCGTCAATTTCCGGATCTTCCAGAATTTTTTTATAATCCTGATAAATCTTCTCTACCCCCATTCCCCGGATAAATTTCTCGGTCTCCTCATTCATAAAGGGGTCGGCCATGGCTTTTACAACCGCGTTCTTCACATGGTAGGTGATGGACTCCAAATGTACCTTTCCGATACGTCCTGCTCCGATAATGCCAATACGAATCATCTGTTTTTCCTCTCTTTCCTTTTTATAAATTGATGTCAGTTCCATTAATTTCGCGTTTAATTCACTAAGGGCGGCGGCGCCTGTTTTTTGCAGGTTTTTATATGAAATACCGCAGTCTGGTTTACCATTTTAGCATTCTGTATAGCCAACGCCCGGTTCGATATCTGTACCATACTGTTTAACCTGCTGAGAAACAGGCAGAGGAGGCCGGGAGCTCTTTTCGAAAGCACCAAGGGGTGCTTTTAGCAGAGAGGAAATCCACTGCCTACTGAAACTTAGGTGCGGTACTTTCGCGCCTTAGTTTCTGTTGGCAGTTAGTTCCCCGGCGCGTTACCCCGCCGAGGAAAGAGCTCCCGGCCTCCTCTGCCGTCCCTTTGCTTTAACCCTGACTTGCTGCAGAAACCCCAGCCTTAGGCGGCAGACCCCTGCAAATCCTTGCAGGAATCCCGGACTATAACAGCAGCCTTCCAGCAGAACATTACAGGGAATTTGCCTTCGGCTTCAGGATCATAAAAGTCCTCGCACAAAACACTGCTCGTTGTGTGTTAAACGCGAATATTCCCCTGTTAAATTCCAGCCTTCTCAGCAATATACTTTCTCGCCCTGATGGCGTATTCCAACGGATTTGCCACTGCCGGATCCTGCTCTGCCTCCACCAGCACATAGCCGCTGTAATCATGTTCCGCCAGCACATCGAAGATGGGACCGAAATCAATGCTGCCGTCCCCGGGCACCGTGAATGCGCCCAGACGCACGCCCTGGAGAAAACTTAAGCTCTCATCCTTTACCTTCTTCACCATTTCCGGACGGATATCCTTCAGATGCACATGTCTGACTCTGTGAATATGCTTTTTCAGCACCACCAGATAATCCTCACCGCAGTAAGCCAGATGGCCGCTGTCGAACAGAAGCCCCACCAGTTCCGGATCCGTGTTCTCCATCATCCGGTCGATTTCATCCGCAGTCTGCACCACCGTTCCCATGTGGTGATGGAAGGTCAGCGCAATTCCCTCTTCTCTGGCCACACGGCCCAGTTTGTTCAGTCCCGTGCACAACAGTTCCCACTCCCTGTCGTCCATCACATATTTCTCTGTGAATATGGCTTTGTCCGTCCCCTGAATGGAATGGCCCTGCTCGGAAACGCCTACCACTTTAGCTCCCATCTCTTTCAAGAAACGGATATGCTGGATAAATCCTTTTTCTGTCTCCTCATAAGGGGCAGTGGTCAGAAAGGTGGAATACCATGCGTTGCACACCTGAATTCCCCGAAGATCCAGTGCCTTTTTCAGCACAACCGTATCCTTCGGAAATTTGTTGCCCACTTCACAGCCCGTGAACCCGGCCAGAGCCATCTCCGACACACACTGTTCAAAGGTGTTCTCCGCTCCCAGATCCGGCATGTCATCATTGGTCCATGCGATGGGGGCGATTCCCAAATGTACTCTCTCTTTGCTTAACATCAATACTTCCTCTCTTTCTCCAGATTTTTCTGTCTGTTTTCAGTAACCGTTCAGTGACCTGTCCGGACTGTCACTGTTTTATATGTACTATGCACAGTTAAATACTTCTATATGATGCATGACATTTTCATACACCCCTGCAACCATGGCTTCACTCAATGCAAAATAATTGTGTGGTCCCTCTGTCTTCATATAAGAAGAAGCCTTTTTTGTCAGACAGTTGAAGCTTGCGGTTGCAATATTGACTTTCACTATCCCCAGAGAAATAGCCTGTCTGAAATCCTCATCGGTAATTCCGCTTCCACCGTGCAGAACCAGAGGAAGTCCGCCGGTCTCCCTGTGAATCTTCTCCAACACATCAAAAGCCAGTTTCGGAGCAACCGGATAGTTTCCATGGGCATTGCCGATTGCAACTGCCAGCGCGTCAACTCCAGTCCTCTCACAGAATTGTTTTGCGTCAAACGGATCTGTACATCTGATTCCATGGTCACAGCTTCCGTCTTCGCTTCCACCCACCAGTCCCAGCTCCGCTTCTACCGTTGCGTCATACTTTGCCGCCAGTTCCACCACCGCTTTCGTCCGTGCAATATTCTCTTCAAAAGGATATGTGGAACTGTCATACATAACCGATGTAAATCCCAGTTCCAGTGCTTTCTGTACAGTTTCCATGGTAAGTCCATGGTCCAAATGGACCGCCACATTCACCTTCGCTTCTCTGGCAGCCTGTATCATCATGGGCCCCATCAGGTGCAGCGGCGAATGCTTAAGCCGCACTTCTGCAATCTGCAATATAATCGGCGTATCCAGCTCTTCCGCCGCCTGAATTGCCCCTTTGACCATCTCCATATTGCCCACGCTGAAGGCTCCGACTCCTCTATGTTCCTTCTTCGCCTGCGTCAGCAGCGCTTTCATTGTAACCAATGCCATATATTTTCTCTCCTGCCTTACCAGAGGTTGCGATACATCTGTTCCACATCTGCCTGTGTGATTTCTCTCTGTGTGTTCTGCGGGCTGCCACTCTCCATGGCGTCATGCGCCATCTTGTCAATCACCCGGAAGAACTCCTCTTTGTTGATTCCGTACGCCTCCAGAGTGGGCGTTTCCAGCTCATCTGTAAGCGCCGTCACCGCCTTTAAGAATTTCTCACCTGCCACCTGATCAGAATCACTGCTTTCCGCTGCGCCGATAGCGCGGCCCAGCTCTGCAAATCTGTCATAGGCACCTTCCAGGGCAAATCCCAGACACTCTTTCATCAGCATTGCATTGGAAAGTCCGTGGGCCACATGGAACAATGCGCCGATGGGACGGCTCATACCGTGAATCAGGGTGACGCTTGCATTGTTAAACGCGATCCCCGCTTCCAGTGCCGCAATGGACATCTGCACTCTGGCTTCTTCATTCTGTCCGTCATGGAATGCCACAGGAAGATATCTGAAAATCCGTTTTACCGCTGACAGGGCAAAAGTATCGGACATCACCTGCGCTTTTCTGGAGGTATAAGCCTCCACCGCATGGCAAAGGGCATCCAGACCTGTTGCCGCCGTAATTTTAGGCGGTGCCGTCATGGTAAACTGAGGATCAATGATTGCCAGATCCGGCATCAGTACCTTTCCTTTCAGCAGCATTTTGATGTCCTTCTGTGTATCGGTAATAATGGTAAACTGGGTTGCTTCCGATCCTGTGCCTGCCGTGGTGGGAATGGCGATAATCGGCGGCATCTCCACATTGATTTCTTTGCCCATGTAGTCGGAAATGCTCCCTCCGTGAGCGACCAGGGAAGCGATCGCCTTCATGGAATCAATGGGGCTCCCTCCGCCCAGTGCGATCAGGAAGTCACAGTTTTCAGCCCTGTACTGCGCAAGGCCTGCATCGATCATTTTATCTGTGGGTTCCCCTGTAATCTCGGAATAGACAGAACAGGCAATCCCCTGATTCTTCAGAGCAGCCTCCAGCTTTCCACAATTTCCCAGCTGAATCATGACTTTATCTGTAACGATAAGCGCCTTCCTGCCAAACCGACTCAAAGAACTCTCTGCCATATCCAACGCTCCGGCGCCGTTTATTATCTGACCCGGTACAATAAATTCTCTTGCCATTTTGTAGCTCACGTCCTTTCTTAAATTTAGTTCCGCTGTTGTTCGTTCCACCGCTGTTGTCCGTTCAATGCCTTCTTACATTTTTAAAATTCCGCGTCATGCATCCAGACGTACCTCTCGTCTTCGCAGCGGTCTGTCTGCAGCCATGGGTTCCCTTCCAGATGGCGTATCATCCAGCAGGTATACATCTGGAATCCCGGCGCCACCGCCTGAGGATGAAGCTCTCCGCCGGGTATGGCCGAAAAGCTGTTGTTGACGCTCTTAAATACCTGGTCTCCCACAAAGCTGGCACCGAAACCTTCCGGCCGGTCAAATTTAAACAGATAGGTTTCCGGCTGGGGATGTCTGTGCGGCAGATACCCGGACCAGTTTCCTCTGTCGTTCAGCACCTCCCCAAGCACCATATTGGATTCCGGACAGATGTCATGGTCAAAGATGGTATTTACTCTTCGCTTTGCCACATTGCCGAATTTCCCCACACTGGAATATCCCCAGGGCGCATCCTCCGGCGCATGAAGGCGGCTTGCAAAGAGACGTTCATTCTGCGTGCACTGCACCAAAATCTCCGCCGCTTCTTCCGCAGTGACTTTTACCTTTTTCCCGCCGCATACATGCAGACACCAGGGACCTTCGGTAAACACGTCTTTTCTGGAGACGGTTTCCCTGTTTCCTTCCCATTCATATGTGATTTTCCCCGAAAGGAGAAGAACGGCCGTCTCCTCCCCCTCCCGGTCAAAATTTCTGGTTTCCCCCTGCTTCAGCCGGTAGACGCGGATATCCATCCGCATTTCTTTATAGTCGTTGTCATAAGTTGTAAGAATCATTTCTCCGGTCCCGTCAAAGACGGGATATCCAAAAACCTTACTCATATTTAGCCTCCTGAATTAAGTCGCTGCGCGACAGCTCTAAAGAGCAAAGTCACTTCATGCGCATGTCCTTTGCGACTTTACTATTTCAGTTCCGTCACCGCCCTCCAGTTCACACGCTCTTAGATTCCTTTCCGGTCGTTTATACCCGCCCGTAAAGGAATCTGTGCACTGTTCGGGCGGTTACTGTTTTCAGTTCCGTCACCGCCCTCCAGTACACACGCTCTTAGATTCCTTTCCGGTCGTTTATGCCCGCCCGTAAAGGAATCTGTGCACTGTTCGGGCGGTTACTGTTTTTTAATATGCCCTGGACTCGCTTCTTCCCTTTAAGACGCCTTCGCAGGCCTCTCTCACCGACGCTTTCTCAGAGGTGGTTGCAATGCCCACATTCCACCAGGATTCATAGCCGTCGGTCATGGTCTTGGGGAGCACTTTCAGGTCAAACAGGCACGCCGTTGTCTGCGTTTTGGCATCTTCAAGGGCTGCCTCCAGCTCTTCGATGGTTTTACAGGTATAGGATTTCAGACCATATCCTTCCGCCACTTTCGCATAGCTCACCGGAATCAGATCGCCGGTAGGCTTTTTGCCGTCTGTATAACGGAATTCCGTCGCAAGGCTTCCGATTCCATGATTCATTTCCAGATTATTGATGCATCCGAAACCGCAGTTGTCAAATACCAGAATATTTACCTTCTGCTTCTCCTGCATGATGGTCATGATCTCGCTGTGGAGCATCTGGAAACTGGAATCCCCCACCACACAGTAAACTTCCGCCTCCGGCTCGGCAAATTTGACGCCCAGGGTAGCAGCGATCTCATATCCCATGCAGGAATATCCGTACTCTGCGTGATACCCTCCCCGCTTATCTGTGGTCCACATTCTCTGCATACAGCTGGGAAGGGAGCCTCCCGCCGTAATGATTATCGCATTCTCATCAATGGTTCTGCGGATTGCCGCAAGGGCCGCCGTCTGTGTAATCTTTCCCTCTGTAAGCTTCACGAATTCCGGAATGGTTCTGGGATCTCTGGCTTTGATCATGGGCTCGAAATCCTCCCCGGTATAGGCGATACCGGACAGGCGCTCCATTTCCTCATCCCAGACTTTCTTCGCCTCCTGAATTTCCGTGGTATAGGCCGAATGATATCCCATTTTGCGCAGCTTATCTCCCAGGGCCTTCACTGTCGCCTTCGCATCGCCCACCGCTTTTACCGCATCCATCTTATAGGCATGGAATCTGCAGTTATTGATGGAGACAAATTTCACATTCCCATTCTGGAAGAGATGCTTGGAGCTGGTGGTAAAATCAGACATACGGGAACCGATGGAGATCACCACGTCCGCGTCCCTTCCGATCACATTGGACGCATAGGTTCCGGTGACACCAATGCCGCCCAGGCAATAAGGATGGCTGGAGACACATGCACTTTTCCCTGCCTGGGTCTCGCCGAAGGGAATCCCGAATTCCTGGCAGAACTGCTCCACTTCCTCCCCCGCATCAGAGTAGCGGACACCGCCGCCTACGATGACCAGAGGCTTCCTGGCCTGCGCTATCACCTGCGCCGCATCCTCCAGCTCTTCCTCCACCGCCGCCGGCCTGGTAATCCGATGTACCCTCTTTGCGAAGAAATATTCCGGATAGTCATAGGATTCTCCTTCCACATCCTGGGGCAGTGCAATACAGCATGCTCCGGTCTCCGCCGGGTCTGTGAGAACTCTCATGGCATTGATCAGCGCCGTCATCACCATCTCCGGTCTCGACACACGGTCCCAGTACTTGCAGACCGGTTTAAACGCATCGTTTGTGGACACTGCCAGCGAAGAGCTCTGCTCTAACTGCTGCAGCACCGGATCCGGCTGTCTGGAAGCAAACGTATCCGCCGGGAATACCAGCAGCGGAATGTTATTTACAGTGGCAGTCGCGCAGGCCGTCACCATATTTGCCGCGCCCGGTCCCACGGAAGAGGCGCATGCAATGATTTTCCTGCGCTGGTTCTGCTTTGCAAATGCGATGGCCACATGGCACATTCCCTGCTCGTTCCTTCCCTGCATGACCCGCAGCTGCCCGGGCTCACTGTCCAGAGCCTCGCCAAGCCCCACCGCAATGCCGTGCCCGAAAATGGTAAAAAATCCTTCTACAAATTTCGTCTCGATTCCGTCCATAGACACATACTGATTATCCAAAAACTTTACAATCGCCTGTGCGGTTGTCATTCTCATTGTCCCTGCCATTCTCCTGCTCCTCTCCTTCTTACACTCTGGCTATCATCTCGCCGAATTTTTCTTTTTCCTCTCTGATAAACGCGGCCACTTCCTCCGGATTCGGGAGATCATCCGAACAGTTGTTGCTGCGCACCATCATGGAAGCCTCTGCGGAACCAAATTCCAGACAGTCTATAATCTCCCACCCCTGGTACAGCCCATACAGGAACCCGGAACCATAACCGTCGCCGCCGCCGAATCCTTTTCTCGCCTCTACCGGGAAAGGTTTGATGCTGAAGCTCTGGCCGTCACAGGTATATGCCGTGGAGCCTTCCATTCCGTGCTTGATCACCACAATCTTCGCATTGTATTTCTGCCACAGCGCCGCGCTCTCTTTATCGTTCATCCCCGGCCGAATCAGCTTCTCTGTCAGGTCGAACTCCTCTCTGGACCCCATGATGATATCCGCCTCTTTGGCCACCATGGAGTAATAAACGGAAATCTCATCGCTGTTCTTCCAGTTATAGGCTCTGTAATCTATGTCAAAAATCACTTTCGTGTCGTTCTTCTTCGCCAGCATGACTGCCTTGATGGCCGCCTCTCTGGAAGGACTTTCCGCCAGGGAAGTTCCGGAGATCAGGATAGCCTTCGCATTTCTAATGTATGCTTCGTCGATATCATCCACATGAAGCTGCAGATCTGCGATACAGTTGCGGTACATCAATATGCTGCTCTCTTTGGAGGACAACATTTCCGTAAAGGTCAGGCCCAGCTTCTCCCCGCCGGTGCATCTGGTGATATGGGAAGTGTCAATGCCCTGCCCGTCAAAATACTCCACCACAAAATCTCCGAACTGGTCATCGGACACTTTGCCGATAAAGCCAGCCTTAAGGCCATGTCTGGTGACACCCACCGCAATGTTCGCCGGAGAGCCTCCCACAAACTTTTCAAACATATGTACTTTCTTCAGTGGCTTAAATTCCTCTTTCACCTGATCGTTATACGCCGGATTGAAATCGATTGCCACCCTGCCGAGAAGCACCAGATCCATTGGTCTTGATTCGTCAAACGTAATGTACTTCATGATTTCCCTCCATTTCTGGTTCTATGTCTGTCCGGCCCGTACCCACATACCAGCAGAGGATTTCCGGCCGCTTAGTGCCTGCGTTCATAAATTCTCTGGGGTACTGGTCAGACAGATCCTGTTTTCAGTTCTCTGATTCCTGCCCGCTCCGTCCGATTTTACAGGCTGCGTGCATCCTGTTTTTGCGTGCTTTCTGTATTTTTTCATGTGCTTTTATATTAGCACACTTCCAATGTATATTCAAGTTCTTCCTGGAAATATTATTCAGATTTTATATGCAAAGTCTGAAAAAACTGTGCTGTTGCCGCCATAATCCCAGAAGGTCGCAAGTTTACATTTTTGCGTGCTTTTTTATATTGCGTGCTTTTACTTATTATGTTATACTATGATTATTCTTTCAGATATTTTATTTTCAAAAAAGCCGCAGAGCCTTCAGAATTACAATGTCAAATTTTGTGGAATCCATCGTTTATGAAGATGACTGGCAGATTGCCATTCAGGTCGACGACGGAAAAAGGATATAAAATACAACAGTTCACTTTCTGACAGAAAAGGAGATTTTTATGGCAGTGACAATACAGCAGATTGCAGACGCGGCAGGGGTATCCAGAGGAACCGTGGACCGCGCGTTGAATCACCGGGGGCGGATTGCGCCCGAAGTGGCGGATCGAATCTACAGAATCGCAGAGGAAATGGGATATGTGCACAGGGCCAGGAAAAAGAATGCCGGAAGGAAAAGAAAAATCGGCGTCGTAACCCAGTTGTGTAAATCTTCCTTTATGCTGGAAATTAACCGGGGTATCCGGGAGGCGGGAGAGGAATTAAAGCACCGGGGAATAGAACTTCTGATAGAAGAGCGGGAATCTGTCGATGAAAATGAGCAGCTGGATGCCATCGACCGTCTGGTAGAACAGGGTATCTGCGCCCTGGCTGTCATGCCGGTGGACTGTGAGCTGATCAGGACCCGATTAAACAGCCTGGCTGTGGAAAAGAATCTCCCCATCGTAACCTTTAATTCTGATATCGTCGGGACAAAAAGGCTCTGTTTCGTGGGTATGGACAATCACCGCAGCGGACAGACCGCCGCCGGACTTTTACGCATGCTTACCGGCGGAGAGGGAAAGGTGCTGATCATCACCGGCCACTTCAGCAGCGCCCTGAACAACCAGCGCGTTGACGGATTTGTGGAAGAAGCAAAACGTATCTGCCCAAACCTGCAGATTGCCGGGGTACAGGCAAGCTTTAACGATACCCGGGAAGTAGAAAAAATTATCGAAAATGCGTTGTTGAATATATCCGGAATCAACGCCGTCTTCTCCGTATCGGGAGGGCAGGGGGGAATCGGACAGGCATTCGAAAAGCTGCGGCTGGAAAAGCGCCCCTTTGTGGTCATTTATGATCAGACACCAAAAAATGAGAAAATCATCGAGAGTGAACTCGCCGATTTTCTCATTGATCAGAACGGCTTTGAACAGGGGTATCGTCCCCCTTTTCTGCTGGCGAATTACCTGATGAAAGGACAGCTGCCCGAGACAGAATTCATGTATACGGATATTGTTATTAAGACAAAATATAATCTGTGAAGCCAGATTCTCCGTTCACTGTTCGTTTTACTGACTTGCGCCTTTCCAAAATTCCTCCATTGTTTTATTAAATTCCCGGGGCACATCCATATTAACGCAGTGTCCCGCATTTTCAAAAAGAACTACTGTACAATCGGGTTCACTGCTTTTCCATGCTTTTATGGCCTCTAATTCCATCGGGATATCAAACTTTCCGCATCCAATCAGCAGAGGATAATTCCTCTGCCCGGTTTTATACTTATTTACCATACGGTTAAGCGTTGCCAGAAACCTAAATGACTTTTTGGGAAAGAGCACATTCATGGCAAAAAAGTCATTTTGAGCCTGTGAAGTATATGCGGAAATTTTCCTGTTTGCTTTTGCGAACCATGTAACCGAAAAAAGCGCTTTCAACATCATCAGCTTCTGCCTGGCGCTGTTTTCATTTTTCAGCTTTGTGTCAAAATGATTGATGTCATATCCTCCAAAACAGGCCAGTGAGCTTACCGCACATGGATAGCGATTCGCAAAATCCTGTGCTAAAACCGCCCCCAATGAGACACCGACAATATGTACTTTCTCAATATTTTCCGCCTTTAAGATGTCGAATATCCAATTTGCCATCTTGTCTATCGTATCCCCTTTTTGCGTGTCCGTCGACTGTCCGTGACCAATGATGTCAACAGCCAGCATATTATATTTATTCTCAAAATATGCAAACTGTGCCTTGAACATATTGTGATTGACGAAAGCGGCGTGAATAAAAAGGATCCACTCGACCTGCCCGGTTCTGCTTACAAAATATGTAATTGGTGAATTGGCTGACTTTATTTGCTTCATTGTTTCATTCCTCATTTCATCAGGACGTTCTGATACCAGTCGACATTGAATTTCACTCCTTCCGTACTTTCCCGTCTGCCTTTTTGCCTTTTTTCTTTTTCTTGTTCTTCTGAGGCTTCACTTCCCTCTCAATATCATAGACGTCACGCTCCTCCACACCTTTGCTGTATTCTCTCAGCTCCGGCAGTACCGCATGGTCCTCTTCCTCCTGTTCTTCCGGCTCTTCCATCAGTTCCGGATCCATAAGCTGCCGGAGTATTTCCTTCTCCTCCGGCTCCTCTTCCCGCAGTGTTTCCTCATTTTCCACATCCGGCTCTTCCTGTCTGCGCTTTTTCCCGGCGGATTTCTCCTTCTTATCCGACTTGTCTTCTTTTGTGCCTTCTTTTCCGGTTTTTTTCTTACGGCGCTCTTTTCCCTTTCCGGATGCGGAGGAGGCTTCCGGCTCCCGTCCGGGCACTGGGACGGCTTCCTCCTCCGATATCAATGCCTCTTCTGCCTCTGATACCACAGAGTCTTCCACTGCTGTTGTACCTTCTGCTGTTATGTCTTCTGCTGTCTTGACTTCAACTGTTTCAGGAAGTGCTGCGATTCCCCATTGCGCTTCCTCATCTTCCTGCTCCTGCGTTTCTTCCTGCGTTTTCGCGCTTCCTTTTTCTTCTGACTCCTTTTTTTCTGCTGCATCCTTCTCTTCTACGAGACTTTTCTTCTCTTCGGCATCCTTTTGGGGACTATCTTCCTTTTCGGAAAGCTCTGAACCCGCGGAAAAATCTGCAGCAGACTCCGCCTCCGCGGCCTCCTTCCCCCAGGACTGACTCAAAGCCCTCTCCTCTGCCTCTCCCCTGAAGTCCGACAGCCCATCCTCCGAGACATTCTGCTCTTCCTCAGGCTGCACTTCTTCCGAATTCTCCCCATTTTCCAGCTCCGGCAATCCTTCCGCCGCTTCTGGCAGCCCATCCCCCTCTTCCGGTCGCTTTCCAAAAGGGATACTGCCCGACAGCACCAGGGCCGCCTTCGCGCTGACAGGCCCCACCATCTCATAGAGCACGGAGGAAGACAGAATAATAGTCAGCATCATGTTCCCTGTCTCCGGCGGCAGCATTCTCTGTCCCAGAAATGCCAGACCGATAGCAACACCGGCCTGGGGGATCAGGGCGAACCCCATATAATTTCTAATCTGCCTGCTGGTTTTCGTAAAAAGGCAGCTTAGATATGTACCCATGTATTTCCCCACAATGCGAATGACAAAATAACTTACACCGATGGCCCCTACCGTCTTCAGGGCGTTCAGGTCCAGATTCATTCCCGACACAATGAAGAACACGGACATAACCGGCGGCGTAAAGCTGTTGATCTGCCGGAACAGCTTTTTATCCCTGGTCAGGTTGATGTAGACAGCGCCGAACACCATGCAGGACAGCAGAGGTGAGATATCGATGGCCGCACAGATTCCGCTTAATCCCAGCAGCATGGCAATGGCAAGAATCAGCCGGTTGTCCTTGCTTCTGGCCGGAATCAACAGTCGGCTCAGGAAATATCCGCAGAAGATACCCAGCACAATCACCAGTAAATTATAAGCCACAGGAATCAGAAGATCATGTGCGGAAAATCCTCCTGCCGCGTTCCCGTTGATCATGGCTGTCACAATGCTGAAAGCCAGCAGACAGACCACATCATCCAGGGCCACAATCTGCAGCAGCGTATCCACAAATTCCCCCTTTGCCTTATACTGATTGATGGTCATCATGGTGCTGGCAGGAGCTGTGGCCGTTGCGATAGCCCCCAGTATCAGCGCGAATTCCCAGTTCAGGTTAAAGATAAATTTCAGGCAGAGCGTCACCAGAACCCCGGCGGCCAGCGCCTCACTGATGGTGATGATAATAATACGTTTTCCTGTCCGCATGAGCACTTCTTTTTTGAAAAATTTACCCACGCCGAAGGCGATAAAAGACAGCGCCAGGTCACTGACAAAACTCATCCCGTCAATCACAGGCGCCGGAATAAAATTAAAGCAGCAGGGGCCAATGAGAATACCCGCCAGAATGTAGCCGCTCACCTTCGGCATGTTCAAAGTATTGGTCATCCTTGTCAGGATAAATCCCGAGAACAAAATAATAGAGAGAGACAGTAAGATTTCTGTCTCTCCATTCAACTGCGATAAAAATTCCACTACGTTCATTTACGCCTCTCCCATACTGATTCAATTGATGCGGCAGTTCCGCAATCTGTCCAGACTGCCGCCGATTTTGCCGTTCCCTGCCGGAAATAGCCTTTCGATTTATTATACCTTGATTTACCGGATAATTTCCAGCTGTTTTTCTTTATTTTTTCCGTCTGAGACTATGTGAATTTTTACCTGAGCCCGAATCTGAGCATTGCCCGTGTGCATTCTTATATGCCGCCCCCGGCACCCCCTACGCTTCCACATAGTCTCTGTAGTCCGCCTCGCTGGCAAAGAGGATATATCTGCCTTCCACCAGTCCCATGTACCCGTCCGATGTATGATATCCTTTCATTCTGCATTACCTCCTGTTCAAAATCAGATTTGTTCTGTTCTGAAACAGAAGATACCATTTTTTGAGGTCTATAAAAATGCCTTAAAGTGCTTCCTCCACCCGAAGAATCTTCATTTCTTCCAGGAGTTCCTCCGTTTTGCCCAAAAGCAGCTCGGCATCCTTCTCAATCAGGCCCGTCTTCTTGTATTTCAGCGTAAAAAATGGCTTTCCATATCCTGTAAAAGCAAGAGTCGGCCCGTATTTTCTCAGTAAATCAGGTACCTTTGCCGGATTCAGGTCCGCATCCGGCCGGAAAGTCACGGCAATTTTCTCGTTCTTTCCCTTGATATCCGTTATATACAGTTCATGTGCGGCCACCCGAATCAGCGCGATTCGCAGCAGATTGTCCACGGATTTCGGAATCTCTCCAAATCGGTCCAGCAACTCGTCTTTCATATCATCCCGCTCCTTCGGATTCTCAATCCCCGCAATTCTTTTGTATATATCCAGCTTCTGTACTTCATTTACAATGTAGGTCGGCGGAATAAAGGCATCCACATCCAGATCGATCATGGTGGGAAAGTCCTCCAGAGCCTTACCGCCCTTCAGCGTATGCACGGCTTCCCCCAGCATCTTGCAGTACAGATCATATCCGACCGCCTCCATATGCCCGTGCTGGCGCACTCCCAGCAGATTTCCCGCGCCTCTGATCTCCAGGTCCCGCATGGCAATCTTGAAACCGCTGCCCAGATCCGTGAATTCCCGGATAGCCGACAACCTTTTTTCCGCCACTTCCTTCAGCATCTTGTCTCTTCTGTACATCAGAAACGCATAGGCAGTCCGGTTGGAACGTCCCACCCGGCCCCTGAGCTGGTAAAGCTGCGACAATCCCAGATTGTCGGAATCATGAATAATCATGGTATTCACATTGGGAATATCCAGTCCCGTCTCTATGATGGTGGTGGACACCAGCACGTCGATTTCCCCGTTGATAAAGTTAAACATGATCTTTTCCAGCTCATGCTCCTTCATCTGACCGTGGGCATAGGACACGGCCGCCTCCGGCAGCAGCGCCGCAATCTGCGCTGTCACATCGGCGATATTATTCACACGATTGTATACATAATATACCTGGCCGCCTCTGGCCAGTTCCCGGGAAATGGCCTCCCGCACCAGTTCGTCGTTGTACTCGCACACAAAGGTCTGTATAGGCTGCCGGTCTCCGGGGGGCTCCTCCAGGACGCTCATATCCCGGATTCCGATGAGGCTCATGTGAAGGGTCCGGGGAATGGGCGTGGCCGTCAGTGTCAGCACATCCACATTTTCCTTCAGCTTCTTAATCTTCTCCTTGTGCGTCACCCCGAACCGCTGCTCCTCGTCGATAATCAGCAGCCCCAGGTCCTTGAACTGTACATCCGCCGACAGCACTCTGTGAGTGCCGATGACGATATCCACCTGGCCCTTCACCAAATCCGTCACTGTCTTTTTCATCTCCCCGGGCGTGCGAAACCGACTCATCAAATCCACCCGGATAGGATAATCCTTCATACGCTGGACAAAAGTGGTGTAATGCTGCTGGGCCAGAATGGTGGTGGGCACCAGATACACTACCTGCTTGCCCTCCTGCACAGCTTTGAACGCCGCCCGGATGGCAATCTCCGTCTTGCCGTAACCCACATCGCCGCAGATCAGACGGTCCATAATCTTCGTACTTTCCATATCCGCTTTCGTGTCCGCAATGGCAGTCATCTGATCCTCCGTCTCCTCAAAGGGAAACATTTCCTCGAATTCCCGCTGCCATACCGTATCCTTTTCAAACTGATACCCCTGGCTCTGCTGTCTCAAAGCATACAGCTCCACCAGGTCGTGGGCCACCTCGCTGACGGCGCTGCGGACCTTCGTTTTGGTCCGTTCCCACTCTTTTGAGCCCAGCTTGTTCAGCTTCGGTTTCCTGGCATCCGCGGAGGCATATTTCTGGATGATGTCAAGTCCGGTGGCCAGCACATAGAGGTTCCCTCCATCCCTGTACTCAATCTTGATGTAGTCCTTGACCACACCCTCCATCTCCACCTTCTCAATTCCCTGATAAATCCCCAGGCCGTGGCTCTCGTGCACCACATAATCTCCCACCTTCAGCTCATTGAAATCCTTGATTTTCTGCCCCTGGTAGAGTTTCTTCGCCTTTTTCTTCTTTTTCTCCGCACCGAAAATGTCCGTCTCCGACAGCACCACAAATTTCAGCATGGGATACTCAAAGCCCTTGTTTACATGGCCATAACAGGTGACTACCTCCCCCGGCAGCACTTCCCGCATGGGGTCCTCCGTGTATACCGCCGAAATCTCCTGATCCCGCAGATCTTCCGCCAGACGCTTTGCCCTGGTCCGGGACCCGGACAGCAGGAGAACCCGGTAGCCATTCTTTTTAAACAATTTCAGGTCTCTTACCAGCGCTTCGAAGCTGTTGTTATAAGGCGCCACATTTCTTGCCGCAATATCCGTCTTTACATCGGCCCTGAAATATCCCCTTGTCTCCATGGTGGACAGCGTAATCACGCTGCCCGTCAGCAGGGCCGCGGCCACCTGCTCTCCGCCGTACAGAATATCCATCTGGCCGGGCAGAACATATCCCTTTTCCGCGCGCTGTGCCATACTCTCCCGAAATTCCAGCTCCACGGCTTCCGCCTGCTCCTTCACCCGCCCGGGCTCCTCCACGAAAAACAAAGGCCGGCCTCTTCCTGCCCTCCCGCCTTCCTCCGCTGTCAGACGCGTCAGCAGCTCCGGCAGGGTCACCGTATCTTCATAGAAATAGCGGATATATCCTTCCAGATTTACTTTGCTTTTAAACTCCAGCAGCTCTTCCTTCAGCTCCTTCACCTGCACCGCAATCCGATGTGCCTCCTCGGTGCGGAAGGAATCCCGGAACAGCTTCTCCTGCTTTTTCCCCTCTTCTTCCAGCCTTTTCAGTCCTCTGCGGATTCTCTCCTCCTCCAGCACGAACTCTGTGGCCGGAAAAAGGGAAATTCCCTCCAGATTCTCAATGGAGCGCTGACTCAGGATATCAAAGCTGCGGATGGACTCCACTTCGTCTCCCCAGAGTTCGATGCGATAAGGATTCTCTTCTGTCAGGTCGAAAATGTCCACAATGCCGCCCCGGACGGAGAACTGTCCCGGACTTTCCACCTGATAAGTCTTCTCATACCCCATGTCCACCAGACGCCTGTACAGCTTTTTTTCATCCAGAGATTTCCCTTTTTCCACATCGATGACATCCTTCTCCCTGTCCCACACAGCCTGAGGCGTCATCAGCGCCGCATACGTGGTAACAATGGTCACAGGCTTCCGTTCCATCAGTCTGCGCAGCACCTTCACCCGCTCCCTGACCAGCTGATTCCCGTGAATATCCGCCTGGAAAAAAATCAGGTCCTTTGCCGGATACAATATGACGTTCCTGTCGTAAAATCTGTATTCCTCGAAAAGTTCCTTCGCCCGCAAATCACTGTAAGTGACGATGACCTTTATCCGAAAGCCATCGCCCAGTCCGTAAATCATATGCAGTTTCTGGGAATCCACACAGCCGGTCAGCGCAGCGGCCGCATTCTCTCCCCGCCCTGTCCCTTTTCTGATGGCATCCCTGATATTGCCGAATTCCGCCAGCTCCTGCAGCGGTGCCAGTAGTGCCTGCATGTTCTGCCTCCTCGCATAATAAGCCTGATTTGATTCAATGTCCCGGGAAGGAATCCGCCGCCTTGTCTGTTGCCGGTTCCGGCTGCTTTTTCACCTTCCGTTCTTCCTTCTTCCCGCCGTTATAGCAATTCATAGCGGCATCCGGCCCCTCCGAAATGATCATGTAAATGGCATCCGCAGCCCGCTCCGCCGCTTCCTCCACAACCTCCATGTCCTTCTGCGAAAATTTTCCAAGCACATAATCGGCCAGATCCCAGCCCCTGGGCTTCTCCCCCACACCCATCTTCACCCGGATGAAGCTGTCATGCCCCAGATGTGCGATGATATTTTTCAGTCCGTTATGTCCTCCTGCGCTTCCCTTCCTGCGAATCCTTATCTGCCCAGGTTCCAGACTGACATCATCGGAAACCACAATCAGCTCCGAAGTCTCGTCCACCTTGTAATAATCAATCATCTGCCGGACACACTCTCCGCTGAGATTCATATAGGTCAGAGGCTTGGCCAGGATGCACTTCTGCCCGGCGATAACTCCCTTCCCGATAATCGCTCTGTGCTTCTTCTCCAGCACGGAAATGTTCTCCTTCTCCGCCAGCTTCTCCACCACACCGAATCCTACATTGTGCCGGGTTCCGGCATATTCCCTGCCGGGATTCCCAAGTCCCACTATGATATACATTTTATTACTCCCTTACTTTTCTCTGTTCCTGCTATTTCAATTGCCGCAGGCAGTTCACGGAACCACATCGCGAACCCTATAGTCATTATAGGCTTTTTTCTTATTTATCGTCAAGTTGATTTCCTTTCCCTGGATAGAAACAGACGACAAATCTCCGCACAAAACGCCTCTGACATCTTTCTGATTCCATATCCATCTGACAATAAACTTTTCCGGCAATCGAGTAGGAGGTAGGCGATTATTTCGCCTACCGACCTCTCACACCACCGTGCGTACCGTTCGGTACACGGCGGTTCAATCAACTTAACATGTTCCACACCTTACGGTGTAGTAGTCTAACATAG
>NZ_JANJZD010000060.1 GCF_024623325.1 Acetatifactor muris | reverse complement strand
TTTTGCTGAACCTGCCCTATATCCTGATGGGGCTGTTTTCCACCAACTTCGGGGAGGCGTGGCGGATGGCCCAGGGCGCGGACGCTTCGGAAAAGGTATTGTCTTTGATCTCCGTCCTTCCGGCGGCGCTTGGAAGTTTCTGGCCCAGCTTTCACCCGCTGGACCTGCTGGTCGGGCTGTGCTGCGGCGCGGCGCTCCGGCTGGCTGTTTACCTGAAAGGCAAAAACGCCAAGAAGTACCGCCCGAATATCGAGTACGGTTCCGCGAGATGGGGAAATTCCCAGGACATCGCCCCTTATGTCGATCCGGTATTCCAGAACAATGTAATCCTCACCCAGACGGAACGCCTTACCATGAGCAGCCGCCCCAAGGACCCCAAGACCGCCCGCAACAAAAATGTGCTGGTCATCGGCGGTTCCGGCTCCGGCAAGACCCGCTTCTGGCTCAAGCCCAACCTGATGCAGCTCCATAGCTCGTATGTGGTTACTGACCCAAACAGATAAGTATAATAAGGTTATAGGGAAGCGCGCACCCTCAAAGAAAGGAGGTTACACACCATGAAGAAGCAGACAGAGAAAGACAAACTCACCGCCCTATACGAAAGACTCTCCCATGACGACGAGCGAGCCGGGGAATCCGTAAGCATTGAGAACCAGAAGCGGATTTTAGAGGACTACGCAAGGAAAAACGGCTTTACCAATATCCGGCATTTTACAGATGACGGCATCCGGGGAACTACGTTCAAGCGTCCGGGGCTTGACGCTATGTTAGACGAAATCCGGGCGGGGAACGTGGCAACGGTTATCATCAAAGACCAGAGCCGAATCGGGCGTGACGTGGTTGAAGTGGGGCTTTTGAAGCGCACCTTTGACGAGTACCATGTGCGTTTTATCGCCGCAAATGACAACCTTGACACCGCCAACGGCTTTGATATCATGTCTATCTTCCGTGACGTGATAAACGAGTGGTACGTTGCCGACACCAGCCGCAAAATCAAGGCTGTTTTCAAGTCAAGAATGGAAAAGGGCTTGCGCTGTTCGGGTAGTGTCTGCTATGGCTACCGCGCTTCCAAAGAGCAAAAAGACGAGTGGATAATTGACGAGGAAGCCGCCGCCGTTGTGCGCCGCATCTTCCAGAGCGTCCTTGCCGGGGAAACCATAGCCAGCATAGCAAAGGCACTCCGCGCCGAGAAAATCCCTATCCCGTCCGAGCATTGGAAGCGGACAGGCGAGCCAGTCCGGGCGGCAAAATACACCGACCCCTACGCATGGTCAGCGACCACTATCGGCTACATACTGAAACGCCCGGAATACACAGGGCGCAAGGTATTAGGGAAAACCGTATGCGAGAACTACAAGACCAAGAGCAGCCGCAAGACCGCGCCGGAAGAACAGTATATCTTCGAGGGCGCAATCCCCGCCATTGTGGACGTGGAAACATGGCAGACCGTACAGAAGATACGGGAAACCGTGCGCCGCGCCCCCAAGCGGCAGAACGCCCCGAACCGCTTGACCGGGCTTCTCTACTGCGCCGACTGCGGCTCTAAACTCACACACCGCTATACCCTTGTGCAAGGGAAATGGATTGAGGACGCTTTTATCTGTTCCGGCTACCGCCACTTAATCCATGACTGCACCATGCACCATATCCCCACGGCAAAGATTGAAGCCGCTATCCTTGCCGTTATCCAGCGGGTAAGCTGGTATGTGCGGCACAATGAAAAAGAGTTTACAGAGCGTGTCCGGGAAGCGTCCGACCAGAACCAAGAAAAGACCGTCAAAGAGTGCAAGCAGAAAATCAACAAGGCACAGAAGCGGCACAAAGAGCTGGACGGGCTTGTGAAAAAGCTGTACGAGGGAAACGCCACGGGCAAGATACCCGACAAGCATTTTACCCGGCTTCTTGCCGAATATGACGAGGAACAGACCGGGCTGGAAGCGTCCATAGCGGAATGGCAAAGGCAGATTGAAAGCTGGAACGCCGACAAGCTGAAAACAGACCAGTTTATCCAGCTTGTGAAACGCTATACCGACTTCTCCGAAATCACAACGCCCATGCTCAACGAGTTTATCGAGAAAGTGATTGTGCATGAGGGCGAGGGGCGGGGGAATGACCGCCGCCAGCGGATAGACATTTATTTAAACTTTATCGGCGCATTTGAAGTACCCGCCCATATCGTCACCCCGGCAGAGGTGGAGGAACAACGCCGCCAGCAGGAGGAACAGGCGGCAAAGGAAGCCCGGTCAAAGGAGCTTGCAAAGGCGCGGTATGAGAAGCGCAAGGCAGAGAAACGGGCATTTACCGCAAGGAAAAAAGCGGGGCTTCTCACGCCGGAGGAACAGGAAGCCGAGGAAATGCGGCTTGCACAGAACAGGGAACGGCAAAAGGAATGGCGGGAGAAACGCAAAGCCACAGAGCCACCCAAGCCGCCTAAGAAGAAATCCATAAAAGAGCTTATGGAGATTGAAAAGACCGGGGCAGAGCTTACGCCGGAGGAAACGGAACGTCTTGCAGAACACCGCCGGAAAAAAGCCGCACAGCATAAGGTGTGGCGCGAAAGGCAGAAAGCCGGACAGCCAAAGACAAGAACACTCAAAGAGCTTGCCGCCGCCCAAAAAGAAGGGGAAGCCTTAA
This sequence comes from Acetatifactor muris, assembly GCF_024623325.1. Lineage (GTDB taxonomy): Bacteria > Bacillota > Clostridia > Lachnospirales > Lachnospiraceae > Acetatifactor > Acetatifactor muris. The sequence goes on along the minus strand of NZ_JANJZD010000060.1, from coordinate 16,676 downwards.
CGCCGGAGGAATCGGAACGTCTGGAAGCCCACAAGAGCCGGAAGAAAATCGCAAGGGAAAAGCTGGTACGGCAAGCCGAAACCGACCCGGCAGCGGCGGCAGAGCTGGCAAAAAAGCGGGCGTATGCTTCCGAAGCCACCAAGAAATCCCGGCAGAAAATGTATGAGGAAGCCGCCACAGGAAACCCGGAAGCGGTGGAACGCTATGAGAATTATCTTGCCGCAAGGAGGGAAGCATACCACAGGAAAAAACAGGAAGCAGAGAAAACCGCATAGCCGCCCCCTCTGAACATCAAGAGCCGGAAAAGCAAGGGCGCATTGTGGAAATGTGCATAACAGGCTATGGAATCATGGATAACTCTGTTCACAGCACATGGAAAAGCGAAAGAGCCGCTTTCCCACGTCCTGCAAACAGAGTTACCCACAATTCCATAAGCAGCCAGTTATACACATTACGGCACAATGCCGACTACTACGGAATCTCACTCCTATCTTTTTGTAAATTCTTAAATTTCTTTTAGGGTATTGCATTATCACCTACAAAGTGTTAAGATGTTTATACACCCACAAAATGTTAAGATAAAAGGAGGACAAAATGGCACAGCAAATTTCTGAATCCGAACTGGTACTAATGAAAATTATTTGGAAGAATGGAGGGGCAGCTTTATACTCCCTCATCATGGAGGAATTGGAAAAAGACAAAAACGAATGGAAGAACAACACCGTACTCACTTTGCTTTCCCGTCTGGGCGAAAAAAAGTTCTTGAAAGTAAAAAAAATTGGCAGACGGAATGAATATGTGGCTACGGTAACAGAGGCAGAATACCAGACCATGCAGACCCACAGCTTTCTTGATAAAGTCTACGGCGGGAATGTGAAAAACTTAGTATCAACCTTGTTGCGGCAGGATATTCTTTCGGCAGACGAATTGAAAGAGATTGAAACATTTTGGAGAAAAGAAAATGAATGAATTTATAAAAGTATTATTGTCGCTGTCTGTTTCCGGCGCATTGTTACTGCTTCTCATTTTAGGATTGAAGCCGCTGTATAAAAACAAATTCAGCAAGCGTTGGCAGTATTATATCTGGATAGTTGTTGCTTTGCGGTTTCTGCTTCCCTTTACTCCCGATAATGCGATTGTTGGAAGCCTGTTTGAAAAATTCGACACAGCAGCAATAACGAATGAAATTCCTACAAGCCCCAATGTACCCGTTCCCGCAGATACGGGTAACAACAAAGCAGAGCCGATACAGACAAACCGAGAAATAAACGCCGCTGCCATGCGTGAGCCATTTAACAAATTTGTCTGCCTGTTTTTTATCTGGTCAGCATTGGCACTGATTTTATTTGTCCGTAAGATAACAGTTTATCAAGGATTTATTCAATATATCAAAGCGGGAAATAAAGAGGTATCGGATATAAAAATCTTGAATCTGCTATCTGATTGTGAAGAAAAACTGAATATCAAAACAAGGGTTGAATTATCCCGTAATTCTCTGATTGCTTCCCCTATGCTGATTGGGTTCTTTCGACCAAGAATCATTTTGCCTATTGGCGAATTGGAAGATAGAGAGTTGTCCTATATCTTTGTGCATGAGCTGGTTCACTACAAGCAGAGGGATATGTTTTATAAATGGCTGATACAAATTGTTGTGTGTGTACATTGGTTCAATCCTTTTGTATATCTGCTGGAAAAGGAAGTGAATAAATCTTGTGAATTGTCATGTGATGAAAAAGTCATATCTGTACTTGACGATAACGCAAGGCGTAAGTATGGAGATACATTGATTTTCTTTTTGAAGTCAAACAATCTCTACAAAAGTTCTTTAGCTTCCGTTACTTTGACAGAGGGAGCAGAACAATTAAAAGAAAGGTTAGGTGCTATTATGGATTTCAAGAAAAAAACTAAGTTAATTGTAATAGTTTCTTTTATGTCAGCGGTTTTGTTGTCTATTGGAGGTTTTGCTATTGGAGCGTATGCAGCCCCGACAATTACAGAGGAAAATGGACGAGATTTATTTAAGCATATCGTTTTACAGGAAAATGGAGTATTTTACATTTTCTGTAATGGAGCAGATGAAAGTAATAAACCAAGTGCCAGTACAACGGACGGCAACATTATGTTTGTTTTGGTTCGGAAAGACGGATATACTTCAATCTCAGGATTTAGCAGTTTGGAAACACTGGTTGAAGATGTCAAAAACCAATGTAAATTTATGGTGGGACAGGGAACTATTACAGAGGAAGAAAAAGATTTAGTCATTGAAACAGCGGCTACAATAACGAGCATACCACAAAATAATGATGTGGGCGCAAATAAAGAAATTTATTCTGTCTTGACCCATAAAGCAGCGATTGATGAAGCTCCAACAGAAATACAGTCATGGATAAGTGAATGTGAATCTTCTGCAAATGATGTTTATATAAAAGAATATGACGGACGTTATTGGATTTATACAAATGCTATTGGTTCTCATAATGATTATGGCTTTAAACTATCAAGTGAAAACGCTGGTACATGTATGATTGAAATAACGCCTATTGAATCTGAATCTGGTACTGGATATGCGTTGCTTTCAACTCCGGCAAGATATATCTGCCTGTCTGTAAAAAGTGGGGAATATATGACAGTAATAAAAAAGTAATTAAAGCAGTTAAAGGGCGGCTGCTTACATGAGCAGCCGCCCTTTACAAAATAAACGTAACTATTAACCATGCACCGCCCCATGTGGGAGAAAGGAGGATTTTTCTATGGATTGCACAGAAGCGTACAAGGAACACATCATGTATTCTTTCAACGGTTTCTGCAAAGTCGTCATACGCTATGCCGCTATCAACGCATGGCGCGACAGGAACAGGCGGCGGCAAAAAGAAATATCCTTTGAATACCTCACAGAAGAAAAGTTCTACCCTCTAAGCACATCAGACGAATTTCTCAAATCACCCTACGAACAATACCCCGTTACGATATGCGGTCAGACAATCATACTCACCAATGGGGAGCTTGCCGCCGCCCTGTTATCTCTGCCAGAGAAAAAGAGGGAAATCATTTACCTTTACTTTTTCGGGAATTACACACAGCAGGAAATCGCGGATTTATACGGGCAATGCAAGAGTACGGCATGGCATTATATCCACAGCGCATTACAGATGTTGCAGGAGGAAATGGAGGTGCTTTTACATGGGGAATCCTAATCTTATACCGTATGAAACCATTGTCCGGGCAACCAGCGGAGAGCCGGAAGCCGTGGACGAGGTTTTACGGCATTACAGCAAGAGAATCCGCTTTGCCGCCCTTGAAAACGGACACGTCAACATAGACACCGAGGACAGCATAAAACAGCGGCTTATCACCGCCCTGTTCCAGTTCCGCTTTGACTGAAAAGGGCTGCATAACGGGAGGTGGTATTTGTCGGGAAAATAGTCATGCTTACATTCAGCGACACCGAAGAAAAAGCGGTTGAGAAAGCCATAGCCGCCCTTGCCGATATGATACCGCTGGAAGCCATACAGCCGCCCCACTCCCCGGCACTTACTTTTCCGGGATTGGAAATCAGACTACACCAACGCCGGGTACTGAAAAACGGGATTGACGTTTCCCTCACCCGTCTGGAATACGGCGCACTCTGCTATCTTGCCGCCAGTCCGGGGAGGGTGTTCACAAAGACGCAAATCTTTGAAGCCGTGTGGAGCATGGAGAGCGAAAGCTGCCAGTCAAACGTGACAAATGTGATATGCAATCTACGGAAAAAGATAGAGCCGGACAGCCGCCGCCCCACCTACATAAAGACCGTTTTAGGCATAGGCTACAAGTTTACTTCCGGGGAATAACAACAGGATAACCGCCGCTATTGGCGAAGATACGAAACAGGAAATCAAGGAAAAAGGTTTCCTGTTTTTTTACGCCCATTTTGCTTATTTCCGGCTTTACTGTATGGGAAAATACCGCCGCAAAATTGGCAGAATCCACGCCACGCAAGCCGGGGGAAAACGGCAAAAGCCAGCACAGCGGAATCCGTCAGTTACTAAGAGCAAGATTCTACCACAGTACCAAATTTCGCTAATCGCTCATTTTGTCCTATGGGAATCTTGTTGGGGTTGCCACCCCAAGCCCGCCTTTTTGCGGCTTGCGCCGCTTATAATTACCGCCGCTTTTGCAGCGAGTGAAAGGAGGTTCACAGCCATGAAAAGATACAACACGCCCCACCGCCACCGGGTAATCAAGACACGCTTGACCGGGGAAGAATTTGCAGAGTTTTCCGAGCGTGTTTCCCTCTGCAAAATGAGCCAAGCCGAGTTTATCCGGCAAGCACTTATCAAGTCAAGCATACGCCCGGTCATTACCGTTTCCCCGGTCAATGATGAATTACTCTCTGCCGTTGGGAAACTCACAGCCGAATACGGAAAAATCGGCGGCAACTTGAACCAGATTGCCCGCTGTCTGAACGAGTACGGCGCGCCTTATAACGCCCTCTCCCAAGAAGTGCGAGCCGCCACAGTGGAGCTTGCCGCCTTGAAGTTTGAAGTCTTGCAGAAAGTAGGTGAAGCCGTTGGCAACATTCAAACATATCAGCTCTAAAAATGCCGACTATGGGGCTGCCGAGCAGTACCTAACCTTTGAGCATGACGAGTTTACCATGAAGCCCACACTGGACGGAAACGGGCGGCTTGTTCTCCGTGACGATTACCGTATTTCTTCTTTGAATTGTGGTGATGAAGATTTTGCAATCGCCTGTATGCGTTCCAATCTCAAATACGGCAAGAACCAGAAACGGGAGGACGTAAAGAGCCACCACTATATCATCAGCTTTGACCCCCGTGACGCACCAGACAACGGCTTGACCGCAGACCGGGCGCAAGCGTTGGGCGAGGAATTTTGTAAAGAGCATTTCCCCGGACACCAAGCCCTTGTATGCACCCACCCGGACGGGCATAACCACAGCGGAAATATCCATGTGCATATCGTCATAAACAGCTTGCGGATTGCCGAAGTGCCGCTATTGCCCTACATGGAAAGACCAGCCGACACAAGGGAGGGCTGCAAGCACCGCTGTACGGACGCAGCTATGGAGTATTTCAAAGCGGAAGTCATGGAGATGTGCCACCGGGAAAACCTCTATCAGATTGACTTGCTGAACGGGAGCAAGAACCGAGTTACCGAGCGTGAGTATTGGGCGAAACGGAAAGGACAAGCCGCACTGGATAAAGAGAACGCTTCCCAATCCGCCACAGGAGAGCCGCCCAAGCAGACCAAGTTTGAAACCGACAAGGAGAAGCTACGGCGCACAATCCGCACCGCCCTGTCCTCTGCCGTTTCCTTTGAGGATTTTTCCGGGAAGCTGCTGCAACAGGGCGTGACCGTCAAGGAGAGCCGGGGGCGGCTATCCTATCTCACGCCGGACAGGACGAAGCCTATCACCGCCCGGAAATTAGGTGATGATTTTGACCGTGCCGCCATACTGGAAACACTCACCATAAACGCACAGAACGCCGCCAGAGCCGCCGAAACGCCCGCACCCAGACAGGAATACCCCCGCAGCATAAAAGACCGCTTACAGCGTGGCAAAGCCGCCATAAACGCCCCGAAAAATGACGGAGTACAACGCATGGTAGACATAGCCGCCAAGAAAGCCGAGGGCAAGGGGCGGGGCTATGAAAAGTGGGCGACCTTGCACAACTTGAAGCAAATGGCGGCTACCATGAGCGTTTACGAGGAATCCGGCTTTTCTTCCCCGGAAGAACTGGAAGCCGCCCTTGCCGCCGCCAGCGCGGAGCTGAACAGCGTCCATGCCAAACTGAAAGCCGTGGAAAGCACTTTGCGGGAGAAAAAGGACTTACAGAAACAGCTATTGGCGTACATCAAGACCAAGCCAGCCCGTGACGGATTGCGGGCGCAGAAAACGGAGAAAGCCCGGAGAGCCTACCGGGAACAGCACGAAAGCGAGTTTATCATTTCCGAATCTGCCGCCCGGTATTTCAAGGCACAAGGAATCTCCAAGCTGCCAGCGACCAAATCCCTACAAACGGAGATTGAGCAGCTTACCAAAGAGAAAAACGCCCTTTACAACGAGTACCGGGAGAAGAAAGAGAACGTCCGGGAATTGCAGACCGTGAAAAGCAATCTTGACAAGATATTGCGCCGTGAGCCGGAACGGGGAAAGGGGCGGGAAAATGAACGGTAAACGCCCCTACATGGACTACCCACAGTACAGAGCCGCCCGCCGCCTTGTGCATGAGTGCTGCAACTACGATAACGGCAACTGTATCTTGCTGGATAACGGCGAGCCTTGCGTGTGTGTGCAGAGTATCAGCTATTCCCTCTTGTGCCGCTGGTTCACTGCCGCCGTGTTGCCGCTGGACGGGAAACTGGAAGCCGCCCTACTCCACCGGGCAGACAGGAAACGCTGTACCGAGTGCGGCGGGTATTTTCTCCCCAAGTCAAACCGGGGGAAATACTGCCCCGATTGTGCCATAAGAGTGCGCCGCCGGAAAGAAGCCGAGCGACAACGGAAAAAATACCATATTTCTACGCATTTAGGCTATGAGAGAAGCCCGTAAATAAAGGCTTTGTGACGGCTGCTCAACGGGTATGCGGTACATTTATCCTTTACCCCCATAAAAGCCGTTTTAAATGCGTAACAGAAGCCACAGACAGGAGGTGAAAACCATAACCGAATACATTACAGCCAACACCACAATGCCGCCCTTTTTCCCCTATCCCCGATTTCTGCTGAAAATGGACTTGTCACAGACTGCAAAGCTGCTCTATGCGCTGCTCCTTGACCGTTCCACCCTCTCACAGAAGAACGGCTGGCAGGACAATGAGGGCAGGACGTATATTGTCTACCCCATAGCAGAGATAGCGGAAATGCTGGATAAAAGCACCATGACAATACAGAACTCCCTAAAAGAACTGGACATTGCCGGGCTTTTAGAGAGGGAACGCCGGGGATTTTCCGCGCCGAACCGCCTTTATGTGAAAGTGCCGGAAGTAGTAAAGGTTTCTTTAGATATGACACAAAGAAATCTTGATGTCAGTCCTAAAGAAAACTGTACATCAGACACAAAGAAAACTTTACCTATGATACAAAGAAAACTTTACCCTAACCAACTAAATATAAACAAACTAAAAGAGAGCCAAACAAAGGGAGCGAGTGGAGAGCCGCCCGCGCCCTATGGCAAATACCAGAATGTTTTCCTCACTGAAAGCGAATATGCGGAGCTGAAGCAGGAATACCCGGACAGCCTTGAACGGCTTATTGAGGAAATGAGCCGGTATATTGCTTCCAGCGGGAATGACTATGCGAACCATGCCGCCACGCTTTACAGGTGGGCGGACAGGGAGAAAAAGGAGAACCCGAAAAAGGGAATCCCCGACTATTCTTTCAAAGAGGGAGAGAGCCTTTGACAGCGGAGATAAAACGCCCCGTAAACAGGGCGTACAGACAGGACAACGAAGCACAGACAAGGAGGATTTATTTCTATGAGCGATTATGACAACGCCATTTTCCGGCTTGCCACGGCACAGGAAGCAGAGCCGGAGGACTACACGGGCGAGGACGGGCTTTTGTACTGCGGGAGCTGCCGCCAGCCCAAAGAAGCCTACTTCACCGAGGGGAAAAACCTTTTCGGACGCGACCGCCACCCCAAAGAATGTGACTGCCAGCGCAAACGCCGGGAAACGCAGGAAGCCGCCGACAAGGAGCGAAAACACCGTGACACCGTGGAGGAATTAAAACGCCGGGGATTTTCCAACGCCGCCATGCGCCAGTGGACTTTTGACAATGACAACGGCAAATGCCCCCAAATGGATAAGGCTTTATTCTATGCGGCGAACTGGGAGGAAATGAAAGCGGAAAATATCGGCTATCTGCTATGGGGCAAGGTAGGCACAGGCAAGAGCTATTTTGCCGGGTGTATCGCCAACGCCCTTATGGAGCGTGAGATTTCCGTGTGCATGACGAATTTTGCTCTTATCCTCAATGACCTTGCCGCCAGCTACAAGGGCAGGAACGAATACATAGACCGCCTTTGCCGCTTCCCTCTGCTTATCCTTGATGATTTCGGCATGGAGCGCGGCACGGAATACGGGCTTGAACAGGTTTATAACGTGGTTGACAGCCGATACCGAAGCCGGAAGCCGCTGATTGTCACAACAAACCTCACGCTGGAGGAATTGCAGCACCCGGAGGACACCGCCCATTCCCGGATTTATGACCGTCTGCTTGAAATGTGCTGCCCCGTTTTCTTTACCGGGGAGAACATCAGAAAGACCACGGCACAGGGGAAAATGGAACGGTTAAAAGGATTGATGAACGGAAAGGAGAGCCTATGAACCATGACACCAGCAAGACCAGCTACACCGCCGCCCCTCTGGACGCGAAGCCCGACCTTGTGAAGCGGATAGGGAACACCACTTTTGACATTCATATCCATTTCAGCGAAACCAGCCGGGAAACCTTTACGGACAAGGTAGTGCGGCTTATCGAGAACGACAAGGACAGTGTAACCGATTAAAAAAAGATACACTTTTTCTTATTCCCTACTTGACATTACCAAAAGGTACAATCCTGATCGAATGTGGAAAGCTGCTCCAACGGGGCGCGCCCAGGCTGGATAAGGACGGAAAGCCCATGAAGGATAAGAACGGCAAAACTATCTATGAACCGTACCGGATCAAGGTGCTGAATACCATCAACTTCAAAAAATCCATGAAATACAATCCTTTCGCCTATATCCACAGCGAAAAGGACATTTTGAAGCTGGTGACGACCTTAATCGCCAACACCAAGGGCGAGGGGAAAGCCGGTGACGATTTCTGGGTCAAAGCGGAAACGCTGCTGTACTGCGCCCTGATTGGATATATCCACTATGAGGCCCCGGTGGAGGAACAGAACTTCTCCACCCTGATTGAGTTTATTAACGCGATGGAGGTCCGGGAGGACGATGAGGAATACAAAAACCCCGTTGACCTGATGTTTGACGCGCTGGAATCCGAGAAGCCCAACCATTTTGCGGTGCGGCAGTACAAAAAATATAAGCTGGCGGCGGGCAAAACCGCGAAGTCGATTCTGATTTCCTGCGGCGCGCGGCTGGCGGTATTCGATATTGCCGAGCTGCGGGAGGTCACAGCCTATGACGAGCTGGAACTGGATACCCTGGGGGACCGGAAAACCGCCCTGTTTCTCATTATGAGCGATACCGATGACAGCTTTAACTTCCTGATTTCCATGTGCTATACCCAGCTGTTTAACCTCCTGTGCGAGAAAGCGGACGATGTGTACGGCGGCAGGCTCCCGGTCCATGTGCGCTGCCTGATTGACGAGTGCGCCAACATCGGGCAGATTCCAAAGCTGGAAAAGCTGGTAGCCACCATCCGAAGCCGGGAGATTTCCGCCTGTCTGGTATTGCAGGCGCAGTCCCAGTTAAAGGCCATCTACAAGGACAACGCCGACACCATTATCGGAAATATGGACACTTCCATCTTTCTGGGCGGCAAAGAACCCACCACCTTAAAGGAGTTAGCCGCCGCCCTGGGAAAAGAAACCATTGACACCTACAACACCGGGGAGAGCCGGGGGCGGGAAACCTCCCACTCTCTCAATTATCAGAAATTGGGGAAAGAGCTGATGAGCCAGGATGAGCTTGCGGTGATGGACGGGGGAAAATGTATCCTCCAGCTGCGGGGCGTCCGCCCGTTTTTGTCGGATAAGTATGACATCACCAGGCACCCCAATTTCCAGTACACCGCCGACGCGGACGATAAGAACGCCTTTGACATTGAAGCGTTTTTGTCCACCCGGCTCAAACCAAAACCCAACGAGGTCTACGATGTGTTTGAAGTTGACGTAGACACCGAGGGCGAATAATCCCGTTCCGCGAGAAAGGAGTGATCTTATCTACCCGCCAGGGTCCCTGAAACCTGCCTCGGTTGAGGCCATTGGCGTACAAAGCGGACAGCTCAACAAAAAAATGAAGAAGGAGGATAGCCGGAATCGAGCCGCCCAAAACGCAGGGCGGTTTTGTTGTCCGGCTTTTGTATGCCTATGAACCAACACTAACCACAAAGCGATTCCGGCTAAATTAAAGTATGGAATTTTTCAACAGCGCAATCGACGTTTTGCAGACCCTCGTGATCGCACTCGGAGCCGGCCTTGGAATCTGGGGCGTCATCAACCTGCTGGAAGGTTACGGCAATGATAACCCTGGTGCGAATGCTCATGTACGGTAAAGAAGCAAGCAACCGAAAACAAGAGATAAACCGCCAGCACCACACTATTCCGAACCAAAGACCAAAAGACAAGCATTATGGAAATGTCCATAGCCAGTTATACACATTTCCACGAATGCCGACTATGGCGTTACTCTAATTTATCTATTTTATATAATATTTAACGAAAAACATCAAAAATATAATGACAAGCATTCCATTATGTGATATAATATAAAAAACAAAATAAAGGAGTATCAATTATGGATAGGATAGAAAACATTAAAAAAGCAAGCTATCTCATTGGAAAAGTAGGAAAAGTATTTCAAATAGTATTTGGAATATTTACAGGAATGTTTTTGATTTCTCTTATCATACTGTTTGTACTGCGTAGTACACTCAATACGATGATTGTTGAATCTCAAACAAGTTTTGATTTTAGCAATATGGGGTATTGGACTAAAAAATTAGCAAGTGAAGGTAAGGTAGCGGAAGCCAGTATTGTGTTTTTAATATCAGGAATATTGTTTTCGTTAATTTTGACAATAATCATGCACTTTATTGTCAAAATATTCAAAAAAATTTGTAATGATTATTCGCCATTTTTACCCGAAATTGTAAAAGATATAAAAATTGTTTTGTTATTAACTACATTACTAATTTTAAAAAACAGTATCGGATTAGGCATTATTTCTGGTTTTACATTTTGGGGGATCATAGAACTTTATGAGTATGGGTGCGAATTACAAAATCAAGTAGACGAAACATTATAGGTGTGATAAATATGGCTATTATTTTAAGATTAGATAGAGTTATGGCAGATAGAAAAATTTCATTGAATGACTTAGCTGAACAAGTAGGAATTGCAAATGTAAACTTATCTAAAATAAAAACTGGAAAGGTAAGTGCTATTCGATTTTCTACATTAAATGCAATATGTGATGTATTGGATTGTCAACCGGGAGATATATTAGAATTTCAAAAAGACCAATCAAGTAACAAAACAAGTCAAGCTAATAAATAAGTATTATTTTGAGGTAGTAAATGAGAAGTGATAGTCTAAAATGTTATACTCCTCCGAATAATAAAAAGCAACACTCTTTATGTCGTTAGAAAAAATTTTCTATGATATGTTCATACGAATACAAAGAACATATCATGTATGTTTTCAATAACAGGAGGTGGAAATTGTCGCTAAAATAATCATACTCACGTTCAATGACGCAGAAGAAAAAGCAGTCGAGGAAGCCATAGCCGCCCTTGCCGATATGATACCACTGGAAGCCATACAGCCGCCACATTCCCCTATGCTGATTTTTCCGGGATTGGAAATCAGACCACACCAACGCCGGGTACTGAAAGGCGGTGCAGACATAAGCCTAACCCGTTTGGAATACGGCGCACTCTGCTACCTTGCCGCCAGTCCGGGGCGAGTATTCACAAAGGCACAGATTTTTGAAGCCGTATGGAGCATGGAAAGCGATAGCTGCCAGTCAAGCGTGACAAATGTGATTTACAACTTGCGGAAAAAGATAGAGCCGGACAGCCAAAACCCCACCTACATAAAAACCGTTTTAGGCATGGGCTACAAGTTTGCTTCTGGGGAATGACAACTGAATAACCGCCGCTATTAACGGCAACACAGAAGCAGGAAATCAAGAAAAGGTTTCCTGTTTTTTTGCGTCCAAAAGCGGGGGAAATTTTACGCCGCACTAAAAAATTTCAAAAGGTTTTTCAAAACATTGCCAAATTTTCATTTTTTCCCGTAGTAGGTAATAGAGGGGAAAACAAACGCCGGACAGTTTGGCGTTTTTTGTAACCGTTTGTATATTATTGCGAAAAGAAATTCCAACAAAAGATATAAAACCTTGCCTGTTTGCGTTTGCCGTGCGTAGTAAGGTATAGGGGGAAAATAACTGCCGCTTTGTCAGGCAGTTTTCTCTTTTATGTGGCGTAGAAAATGAAAAAATTTCTGAAAATGTCCGTCCATTTTGGCTTTTGCGGTTTTGTAGGTATTAGAGGGGGAAATGCCGCCTCAGAGTTGGCACAATCCCCGCCCGCCGAGGGTATCAGCGGAAAATCCACATAGAGGAAGCCGTTACTTTCTAAAAGCAAGATTCTACCACAGTACCAAATTTCGCTAATCGCTCAATTTTGTCCTGCGGGAATCTTGTTGGGGTTGCCACCCCAAGCCCGCCTTTTGCGGCTTGCGCCGCTTGAAAAAATCTACCCACGAAAGGAGGTTCACAGCCATGAAAAGATACAACACACCCCACCGCCACCGGGTAATCAAAACACGCTTGACCGAGGAAGAATACGCCGAGTTTTCCGAGCGTGTTTCCCTCTGCAAAATGAGCCAAGCCGAATTTATCCGACAAGCCCTTATCAAGTCAAGCATACGCCCGGTCATTACCGTTTCCCCGGTCAATGATGAATTACTCTCTGCCGTTGGGAAACTCACAGCCGAGTATGGAAAGATAGGCGGCAACTTGAACCAGATTGCCCGCTGTCTGAACGAATACGGCGCACCTTATAACGCCCTCTCCCAAGAGGTACGAGCCGCCACAGCGGAACTTGCCGCCTTGAAGTTTGAAGTCTTGCAGAAAGTAGGTGAAGCCGTTGGCAACGTTCAAACATATCAGCTCTAAAAATGCCGACTATGGAGCTGCCGAGCAGTACCTAACTTTTGAGCATGATGAATTTACCATGAAGCCCACATTGGACGGGAACGGGCGGCTTGTTCCCCGTGACGATTACCGCATAGCTTCCCTTAATTGTGACAGGGAAGATTTCGCCATAGCGTGTATGCGCTCCAATCTGAAATACGGCAAGAACCAAAAGCGGGAGGACGTAAAGAGCCATCATTACATCATCAGTTTTGACCCCCGTGACGCACAGGACAACGGCTTGACCGTAGACCGGGCGCAACAGTTAGGCGAGCAGTTCTGTAAAGAGCATTTCCCCGGACACCAAGCCCTTGTATGCACCCACCCGGACGGGCATAACCACAGCGGCAACATTCATGTGCATATCGTCATAAACAGCTTGCGGATTGCGGAAGTGCCACTATTGCCATACATGGAAAGACCAGCCGACACAAGGGAGGGCTGCAAGCACCGCTGTACAGACGCAGCTATGGAATACTTCAAAGCGGAAGTCATGGAGATGTGCCACCGGGAAAACCTCTATCAGATTGACTTGCTGAACGGGAGCAAGAACCGAGTTACCGAGCGTGAGTATTGGGCGAAGCGGAAAGGACAAGCCGCACTGGATAAAGAGAACGCTTCCCTTGCCGCCGCAGATGACCCGCCCAAAGTCACAAAATTTGAAACCGACAAGGAGAAGCTACGGCGCACAATCCGCACCGCCCTGTCCTCTGCTGTTTCCTTTGAGGATTTTTCCGGGAAGTTGCTACAACAGGGCGTGACCGTCAAGGAGAGCCGGGGGAGATTATCGTATCTCACGCCGGACAGGACGAAGCCAATCACCGCCCGGAAATTAGGTGATGATTTTGACCGTGCCGCCATACTGGAAGCACTCACCATAAACGCACAGAACGCCGCCAGAGTCGCCGAAACACCCGCACCTAAACAGAAATACCCCCGGAGCATAAAAGACCGCTTACAGCGCAATAAAGCCACCGTAAACGCCCCGAAACAAGACAGCGTACAGCGCATGGTAGACATAGCCGCCAAGAAAGCCGAGGGCAAGGGGAAAGGCTATGAGAAATGGGCGACCTTGCACAATCTGAAGCAAATGGCGGCTACCGTTAGCGTTTACGAGGAATCCGGCTTTTCTTCCCCGGAAGAACTGGAAGCCGCCCTTGCCGCCGCCAGTGCCGGGCTGCATGAAGTGACCGGGAAACTGAAAGCCGTGGAAAGCACCTTGCGGGAGAAAAAGGACTTGCAGAAGCAGCTATTAGCGTACATCAAGACCAAGCCAGCCCGTGACGGGTTGCGGGCGCAGAAAACAGAGAAAGCCCGCAAGAGCTACCGGGAGCAGCACGAAAGCGAGTTTATCATTTCCGAATCTGCCGCCCGGTATTTCAAGGCACAGGGAATCCAAAAGCTGCCAGCTTCCAAGACCTTACAAGCGGAGATTGAGCAGCTTACCAAAGCGAAAAACGCCCTTTACAACGAGTACCGGGAGAAGAAAGAGAACGTCCGGGAATTGCAGACCGTGAAAAGCAATCTTGACAAAATCTTGCGCCGTGAGCCGGAACGGGGAAAGGGGCGGGAAAATGAACGGTAAACGCCCCTACATGGACTACCCACAGTACAGAGCCGCCCGCCGCCTTGTGCATGAGTGCTGCAACTACGATAACGGCAACTGTATCTTGCTGGATAACGGCGAGCCTTGCGTATGCGTCCAGAGTATCAGCTATTCCCTTTTATGCCGCTGGTTCATTGCCGCCGTGCTGCCATTGGACGGGAAACTGGAAGCCGCCCTACTCCACCGGGCAGACAGGAAACGCTGTACCGAGTGCGGCGGGTATTTTCTCCCCAAATCAAACCGGGGGAAATACTGCCCAGATTGCGCCGGACGCATGAAAAGAATCAAAGCCGCACAGCGCAAGCAGAAACAGAGGGATAAATGTCACGCTTTAGGATATTCCAAACCCCCGTAAATCAAGGCTTTTTTGACCGCCCTCAAAGGGTATGCGATACATTTATCCTTTATCCCCGAAAATGCCGTTTTAACTGCGTAACAGAAGCCACAGACAGGAGGTGAGAACCATAACCGAATACATCACAGCCGACACCATCATGCCGCCGTTTTTCCGATACCCCCGTTTTCTGCTGAAAATGGACTTGTCACAGACCGCAAAGCTGCTTTATTCGCTGCTCCTTGACCGTTCCGAACTCTCACAGAAGAACGGCTGGCAGGACAGCGAGGGCAGGACATACATTGTCTACCCTGTTGCGGAGATAGCGGAAATGCTGGATAAAGGCAGCACCGCCATAAAAGCCGCACTGAACGAGCTGGACGCTGCCGGGCTTCTGGTGAGGGAACGCCGGGGCTTTTCCGCACCGAACCGCCTTTATGTGAAAGTGCCGCAAGTGCCAGTGGTACAGTTTTCCGACCATATGACCGCCATACAGTCGGAAAACCGACCCTCTGATAGCCGGAAAAGCGACCCTCATAAGGACGGAAAACCGACCTTTGCGTTGGACGGAAAACCGACCCCTAACCAACTTACTATAAACAAACTAAAAGAGAACCAACTAAAAGGAGCGAGTGGGAAGCCGCCCGCCCCGTTTGGCAGATACCAGAATGTTTTACTCTCTGAAAGCGAATATGCGGAGCTGAAAGAGGAATACCCGGACAGGCTGGAACGGCTCATTGAGGAAATGAGCGAGTTCATAGCTGCCACCGGGAATGATTATGTGTGCCATGCCGCCGCATTGCGCCGCTGGTTAAACCGGGAGAAAAAGGAGAACCCGAAAAAGGGAATCCCCGATTATTCCTACAAAGAGGGCGAGAGCCTTTGACCGCATAGACACAACGCCCCGTAAACAGGGCGTAAAAGACCATGAACAAGGAGGAAGATTTTATGAGTGATTATGATAACGCCATTTTCCGGCTTGCCACGGCACAGGGAGCAGAGCCGGAGGACTACATAGGCGAGGACGGGCTTTTATATTGCGGGAGCTGCCGCCAGCCCAAAGAAGCCTACTTCCCGGAGGGCAATACCTTTTTCGGACGTGACCGCCACCCGAAAGAATGTGACTGCCAGCGCAAACGCCGGGAAACGCTGGAAGCCAGCCACCGGGAATACAAGCACCGGGAGGAAGTGGAACGGCTGAAACGAAAGGGATTTACAGACCCGGCTATGCGGGAATGGACGTTTGAAAACGACAACGGGAAATGCCCCCAAATGCACAAAGCCTATTCCTATGTGGAGCAATGGGAACGGGTAAGCACCGGGAACTATGGATTGATTTTGTGGGGGAATGTCGGCACAGGCAAAAGCTATTTTGCCGGGTGTGTTGCCAATGCCCTTATGGAGAAAGAGGTTTCCGTGTGCATGACAAACTTTGCCTTGATACTCAACGACCTTGCCGCCAGCTATAAGGACAGGAACGAGTACATAGCCCGCCTTTGCAGCTTCCCGCTGCTTATCCTTGACGATTTCGGCATGGAGCGTGGCACGGAATACGGGCTTGAACAGGTTTACAACGTGATAGACAGCCGATACCGAAGCGGCAAGCCCTTAATCGTGACAACAAATTTGACGCTGGAAGAATTGCAGAACCCGGAGGACACCGCCCATGCCCGGATATATGACCGCCTTACGGAAATGTGTACCCCCGTCCGCATTACCGGGGAGAATTTCAGAAAAGCCAGAGCAAGGGAGAAAATGGAACAGCTTAAAACGCTGCTGAACAGAAAGGAGAGCCTATGACCGACACCCCCAACAGAAGCACCGCCACTACCGCCCGCCGCCCGGATTGCGTGACCGAGGT